>NZ_JAFEJG010000004.1:0-1295417 GCF_016888335.1 Janibacter endophyticus | reverse complement strand
AGTGGAGCCAGCTTCCTCATCACAGGCGGGACCGGGTCCTTCGGCAGCACCATGGTGCGCCACCTGCTGAGCTCGGGAGCCTCCACTGTCAACATTCTGAGCCGTGACGAGGCCAAGCAGGACGAGATGCGACAGTCTCTCGGAGACGGCCGCGCCCGCTTCTTCATCGGCGACGTCAGAGACCGTCACAGCGTCGATGCGGCGATGCACGGTGTCGACTACGTCTTCCACGCTGCGGCCCTCAAGCAGGTGCCCAGCTGCGAGTTCTTCCCGGACCAGGCTGTGAAGACCAACGTTGTCGGCAGCCAGCACGTCATCGAGTCCGCGCACGCACACGGCGTGCGCTCCGTGGTTTGCCTGAGCACCGACAAGGCGGTCTACCCGGTGAATGCCATGGGCATGACCAAGGCGCTCATGGAGAAGACCGCGCAGGCCTTCGCGCGAAACCACCCCGACTCGCAGACCACCGTCTCGGTGACCCGCTACGGCAACGTGATGTACTCCCGTGGCTCGGTGATCCCGCTCTTCGTCCGATTGATTCAGCAAGGCAAGCCGCTGACGATCACCGAGCCCAACATGACTCGGTTCCTGATGTCCCTCGACGAGAGCGTCGACCTTGTCAACTACGCGTTCAGCCACGCGCAGCCGGGAGACCTCTTCATTAAGAAGGCACCGGCCTGCACGGTGGAGACGCTGGCGATCGCGCTGGCCGAGCTCATGGGAGTCGAGCCTGACCTGCGCAAGATCGGTATGCGTCATGGCGAGAAGATGTGGGAGACGCTCCTGTCCCAGGAGGAGATGGTCAAGGCCACAGACCAGGGGGACTACTTCCGCGTCCCCCTGGACGCGAGGGCTCTCGACTACAGCAAGTACGTCGAGGATGGAGAGGACGAGGCCGCGACGGCCACCGAGTACGACTCGAACAATGCCGAGCGCCTCGACGTGGAGCAGACCAAGGCCCTGGTGGGTGCTCTGCCGGAGATGCAGGCGCCTCTGGAGGCACGTCGATGAAGGTCGCCCTCACGGGAGCCCACGGCTTCCTCGGCTGGCACACCCGTCTGCGACTTCATGCGCTCACCGAGCATGAAGTTGTGGCGGTCAGTCGCGAGGAATGGTCCCACCTTCCGTCGCTCCTCACTGACGTAGACGCCGTCATCCACATCGCCGGAGTGAACCGGGCCGAGTCCCCCGATGAAGTAGAGGGCAGAAACGTCCAGCTTGCCGACGACCTGGCGCGCGCGATCGACGGGGCGAATCGGCCCCTTCGCGTCGTGTATGCGAACTCCATCCAGGCTGGCAACGAGACGGCGTACGGTCGGGGCAAGGCGCGAGCGGCCGAGCTGCTCCGCTTGGCAGTCGAAGGCGTCGAAGGTCACCTCGTCGACGTGCTCCTGCCGAACATCTTCGGCGAGCACGGCCGGCCGCAGTACAACTCCTTCGTCGCCACCTTCGCCCACGCGACCATCCACGGTGAAACGCCGACTATCAACGACGCCCAGGTGGGCCTCCTGCATGCGCAAGATGCCGCCCAGGCGCTCCTCGAGGGCTTGACGACCACCGAGATCATGGTCTCTACCGAGCCGGAGAACCACGGGGTGCAGGAAGTATGGGACCTGTTGCAGGAGTTTCACGGTAGTTACGTGCCCGTTGGTGAGATCCCTGACCTATCCACAAAGTTCCGCATCGACCTCTTCAATACGTACCGCGCTGCGCTGTTCCCAAACTACTGCCCCATCAGCCTTGTCCCACACCGCGACCCACGTGGTTCCTTCGTGGAGACAGTTCGCTGCCGCGGTGGAGAAGGCCAGACGTCCTTCTCCACGACCGTCCCCGGGGTCACGCGCGGCGAGCACTACCACCTCCACAAGATCGAGCGCTTCGCGGTCATCCGGGGCCAGGCGAACATGGAGCTGCGCAAGATGTTCACCGACGAGGTCCTCACCTTCGAGGTGACCGGCGACGAGCCGGTAGCTGTCGACATGCCGGTGGGCTGGGTGCACAACATCATCAACACCGGTGACGACACTCTCTTTACCCAGTTCTGGAGCCACGAGCTCTTCCGCCCGGACTCCCCGGACACCTTCCCGGAGCCCGTCCGCCGACGCCCCGCGCAGGAGGTCTGAACAGTGAAGGTCATGACGGTCGTAGGCACCCGCCCAGAGCTCATCCGGTTGTCGCGTGTGCTAGCACGTTTGGACAGCACCGAGGGCATCAAGCACGTGCTCGTACATACCGGTCAGAACTACGACTACGAGTTGAACCAGGTCTTCTTCGACGACCTAGGCATCCGCAAGCCCGATCACATGCTTGGGGTAGATACGTCGAGCCTCGGCAACGTACTCGGCGGGACTCTGATCGCCGTCGAGGAGGTCCTCGACAGCGAGCGACCAGATGCGTTGCTCGTACTGGGTGACACCAACTCCTGCATCGCCGCTGTCATGGCTCGCCGAAAAAAGGTGCCAGTTTATCATATGGAGGCGGGCAACAGGTGCTTCGATCTGAATGTTCCTGAGGAGACTAACCGCCGGCTGGTGGACCACGTCAGTGACTTCAACCTCGTCTACACCGAGCATGCGCGCCGCAACCTGCTCGCTGAAGGGCTGCACCCCCGCAGAATCCTCAAGACCGGCTCGCCGATGCGCGAGGTCCTCGATGCCTATCGCCTGCAGATCGAGGCCTCGACGGTACTCCATGACAAGGGGCTGACCGACGGCGAGTACTTCCTCGTCAGCGCACATCGGGAAGAGAATGTCGATTCTCCCGAGCGCCTACGTATGCTGCTCAGCTGCCTCACCGCGGTACACGAGACTTATGACAAGCCTGTCTTCGTCTCTACGCACCCCCGTACCCGGAAGCACCTTGAGGCGCTGCCCGGTTGGCAGGAACCCGAGGGGATCATTTTCAGCGAACCGCTCGGCTTCCACGACTACAACAAACTGCAGCTGGCCGCAGCGTGCTGCCTCTCCGACTCCGGCACGATTGCCGAGGAGAGTTCCATCCTAGGTTTCCCGGCCATCACGCTGCGGGACTCGATCGAACGTCCTGAGGCGCTCGACTCGGGGGGCATCATGATGACGGGGCTGCATGCTCCCGATGTCGTCGCTGCGGTTGGGCTGACCATGGCAAGTGGGTACCAGCGTGACGGTGTCAGCCACCTGACCCCTGACGACTACCTGATCGACAACACCAGCGAGCGGACGGTCAAGTTCATCCTGTCGACCGCCCGCCGGCACCACCACTGGGCAGGCATCCGGACCAGCAGCCCCGACAGATCATGAGTTCCCGTCCGAGTCAGATCGTCTACCTCGGGCCTTTCCGGCTGCCCGACCTGAACGCTGCTGCTCAACGGGTGCTGGCCAACGCGAAAGGCCTCCGACAACTGGGCCACGACGTTGTGCTGGCCGAGACAGGGACGGTCGACGGGCGTGGTGGCCCGATCGAGCGGCTGCCCGCGGTCGAGGGATTCACTTGTTACCGCCTTCCCATGAACCAGCGGCCTGTATTGGACAGTCCGCAACTCTCCATCCGCCAGATCGCTGACCTCTGCGACGCCCTTGACAGCCCCCGGGCCGTCATCGCCTACAACTACCCTGCCGTCGCGCTGACCCGGCTCTCGGCCTACTGCCGTCGCCGGGGCATCGCGTGCGGGGCGGACGTCACCGAGTGGTATGGGACATCGCACCTCGCCTCACGGGCCGCCCAGGCCATGAAGTGGACGGATACAACGCTGCGCATGAAGGTGGTGCACAGACGGCTGGACGCTCTCGTCGTCATCTCCCGCTTCCTCGAGAACACTTACCATGGCAGGAAGGTTCCCTGTGTCGTCAGGATCCCCCCTCTGGTCGATGCCGATACCCCCAAGTGGCACCGCTCGCCCGAGGAACCCCTGACATCGGAACTCCGACTGGTGTACGCCGGGTCACCGAGCGCCGAGAAGGAGCGCCTTGACGCCACGGTCGCAGCCGTCGTCACCGCGTCGCAGTCCGTTCCTATCCACCTCGACGTTGTCGGTGTCACCTCAGGGCAGTTCCAGCAAATCTACCCGAGCGTCCCCCTTCCCAGCCGCGAACTGGTGACCTTCCACGGCAGAGTGAGCCATGAGGAGGCCCTGGGATGGGTCGCCCAGGCTGACTTCTCGGTGATCGCCCGAGATCGTTCGCGGGTGACGGACGCGGGGTTCCCCACGAAGTTCGTCGAGAGCATCACCTTAGGGACACCCGCGGTGGTGACTCCTCATCCCGATCTCACCGAGATCCTGGCCGACGGGCAGATGGGGACCGTCGTACCACTTGACGGCCTCGACCGCACTCTCGTCGACCTCCACACTGATCGTTGGCGGGAAGTCGACCGAAAGTTCTTCGACCACAGGCGCTACCAGGCGGAGTTCTCGGCCTTGTCCGCTGGGCTGGGGCTGCCCGTATGAGCAACCGACCCAAGGTGATGCTTCACGTCATCATGCCGAACCAGATCAGCGGGCCGAACTCCGCCGTGGCACGCATCCTGGAGTCGACACTCGCCGACAGCTACGACTTCAGCGTCGTGACGCAGACGTTTCATGCCGGGGGGAAGGTCAACCTAGCCCTCATCCGCGACCTCCGCGCGCAGATCCGGGCGGCCCAGCCCGACCTGATCCACCTCTCCGGGCTCCAGTCCTCGGGCTTCCACGCCGTCGTGGCCGCTCGTCTTGCGTGTCGAGCCCCGGTCTTGGTGACGGTCCGTGGCTTCTCGACCGATGCCCTCGGCCTGCACCCCGTCGTGCGAGGCATATTCGGGGGGATCGTCGAGCCGATTACCCTGATGCTGAGCTCCGGCTTCCTTACCGTGACCCATTCGGCCGGTCGGCGCCGTCTGGTGCGCCAGTTCCGGCGCAAGTATCTCGGCGCGCTGCACAACGCCGCACCCGCGTGGCCGGAGTCGCGTCTGACTGGCGTCGCGCGGCAACGAGAGCGGCAACGACTCGGGCTGCCCAGCACCTTCCTCGCCACGGTGACCGGCCGCCTGGTGACCGACAAAGGGATAGCAACAGTCCTGGAGGTCGCAACTCAACTCCCGGAGGGGTGCACGGTCTGCCTGGTGGGCGACGGGCCCTGGCTGGAAACGGTGCTCTCCGAGTACAAGCACCTCATCGAGGCCGGGCGACTGGTGGCACTCGGGCAACGCGATGACGTTAAGCAGATTCTCCAGGTCTCGGACGCCTTCCTCTTCGCGACCCTGCACGAGAACTTGTCGAATGCGCTGCTCGAGGCCATGTCTGTGGGCTTGCCGACGGTGGTGACCGATGTCGGAGGAAACCCCGAGGTCGTAGTCGACGGTGAGACTGGGTTCCTCGTCGAACCGGGGAGCGCGCCGTCCATGGTGGATCGACTGACGAAGCTCAAGGAGAACCCCCGGCTTGCTGAACGCCTCGGCGAGAACGGTCGCGCTCGGGTCGGAAGCGCCTTCTCACAGGACCACCTCTACGGAGAGTTGTCTAGAATCTACGACGATATGATGCGCGGATCCCGGCGATCCAGGCCCCGCAGATGAGAGCTGTCAAGCTAGGTCTTGAGCGGTCGCGAGGGACTATCGGGTTAGCCGGCGCTACCTACGGCGCTGCTGTCCTCGCCCTCCTCACCAGCGTGGTGCTCACGCGGGAAATGGCGCCCTCGGACTTCGGTGCGTATCGCTACGTCGTCGCTGTTCTTGGACTCGTGGCGGTGGTCGCCAACGTCGGCATCCCATACTCGGCCGCCCGGTCACTTAGCCAGCTCCAGCCGGCAGCCCAACCGAAGCTCGTCACCGCGAGCCTGCAGCTGGTGCTGGCAGCCCTGCTGGTTGCTGCCGTGCTGCTGGCGCTCATTTCGCTCCTCACCACGGACATCCTGGAGGTCTCCCCCCTCCTGCTCCTCGCGAGCGCACTGGTGTGGACGATCGCGTTGCAACGGCACTTCATGTACATGCTGCGAGGCGCAGGGCGGACACGAGAGATTGCTGTCCAGACCGTCCTGCCGCCAGCCTTCATCTTTGCCGCCACTGGCCTCCTCGCGGTTGCCCACGATGCAGTCTCATTGACTGCGGTGCTGATCATCATGAGCACGGCCTATCTGTCGACGCACGTGTGGACCTCAACCCGCCTCTCCGTCTGGGGGTACCAGGGGCTAGCAGTCCAACGGGCGCGGCTCATGGAGACTCAGAAGAGCACCGGCCTCCCGATTTACAAGGGCGCGCTGATCTCGGTCGGGGTGGCTGAGCTTATCGTCGTGCTCGGCGGTGCTCACGTCGGCGAAGTCTCCTTTGGGACCTTCGCCCTGGCCCTGAGCATGGCGGCACCCGTAGCTACCCTACCGACAGTCATCGGGATGGTTCAGTTCCGCAAGTTCGGCTCTCAGAGCCAACTGCCACGCCGCCTCGTCGTGAGCATGTTTAGCCGAAGTGCCCTGCTGGGTCTCGCAGGTACGGGCGCGGGCTGGCTGCTCTTCCCATTCATCTTCCCCCGCGACTTCGACACCGCCCGGACGATGTTCCCGGTCCTGGCAGTTGGGTTCCTCCTGCACGGCACTGGTGACTATCTTAACCAGTACTTACAGGCGCAGGGGGATGGCCTCAGCATCAAGCGTGCGGCCTACGCCGTAGGCCTCGTCAACATGATCGTGGGAGTGGCGACTATCCCCTGGCTCGGAGCCTGGGGGTTGGTCCTCACTAAGTTCCTGGGCAGCGCGTCGTACGCTGCCTCCATGGTCGTCCAGACCCAGAGGTGGAACCATGCCGCCCGATAGCCGTTCTTCAGAGGCCAAGGAGATCGGGCCAAACTACCCCGTCCTCGCCAGTGCCGCCTTTCTGGTCGTATCGGTCCTGCTCTACTGGGTTCGCTTTCCCACCGATCGCGATTTCTTCGTGGTCTGCTACGTCCTCACATGCGTCCTCGCGCTCCTTCTCGGCAACACTTTCGGCGCGCAGATCAAGCAAGCCCCACACACCTTCGAGAAGGTGAACCAGAAGTGGCTATGGGGTGCTTGTATCGTGCTTGGGGTCATCAGCACGGTCAACATCTCTGTGTACTACACCTCACTCAGCGAGATTCAGCGGTTCATCTTCGAACCCGGCGCAGCCTACGAGCGCGTGAAACTGATGGCGATTCGAGGCGAGGCCAACGCAGGCATCCTCGGCGGCGCGTTTGGGCCTCTGATCAGCATGCTGAACTTCACCAAGTACGTCGTCTTCGCTTGGACGGCCCTGTACTGGCGTTCTCTTTCGGCCACGCTACGGTCGGTGTCCTTAGCGACAATGGTCTATTACGCCGTGCAAGCCACTCTGATCGGAGCAATGGTTAACGTCGGCACGGTCCTACTTGCCACCCTCACCGTGTTGCTCGTCAAGGGCCGATCAGGTAACCGCAGACGGGGAACTCGGTGGGCGGGCGCGGTCGTTGCCCTGTTTGGACTCGTCACACTCAGTTACTTCCTGGGCTCTCGGGACGGAACCGCCACGGGCTTCCGAGACCGAGTGGTGGGGGGCGCGGATGGCCTCATGTTCTACCTCACTCACGGCTATGTGGGCCTCAGCCACGCACTCGACCAGCCCTTCGTATGGACCGGCGGGCAGACAACATTCTATGGATTCACACGCCTATTCTCAGGTGGACTCCCACCTGAGAGCTACCCCGCTCGGACCGAGATGGCCACCGGCTGGAGCGCCAGTCAGGTTTGGCAGACGGCTGCGCCCTGGCTGGCTTCAGACATCACATTCTGGGGTGTCCCTTTGCTGCTCCTGTTCATCGGCGGCTTGGCCACCCGTCTATGGCGAGAAAGCCGCGCAACCCTGAACCCATTCGCTGTCCTGCTACTCGGCCAACTTGCAGTTGGCTTGTTCTTCTTCCCTGCCAACAACCACCTCCTTCAGACCTTCCCCAACGCATCTGGCGTGCTGATCATCACCCTCCTGTACGTGATGGCGCGCAGGAGAACTCACCGCGGTCAGGTTCGCAGCGACAAGCTGGGGACGAGCAAGGCCCGTTCCAGCCTCGTCAGGAGCTAGTTTCCCGGCGGCCGATAACGCGCGTCGGCTGCAGGCCTAGCCTGCGCTCATGCTCCTCGATCTGCCCAGCGGTGAAGCGTGCACGGATAACGCGTGCAGGATTTCCCCCGACGATGCTGTACCGCGGAACGTCTTTGGTGACGACTGCTGAAGCTGCAATGATCGAGCCGCGGCCTACTGTCACCCCACCGAGGATGGTCGCGTTCCCGCCGACCCACACGTCGTCTTCGATGACGACGCCCGGGTCATCCTCGGGACGCTTCTCGTCGTCCCCGATTGAGTCGATGAAGCGGCCAACGATGTCGTATCGATGGTTCCCGCCCCGAATCGTCACTCCAGGACCGAACATCACATGATTGCCGATTCGAATCGTCGATCGAGTTGCCAGCAGGGTCGGAGCAGACCCCAGGTTGACGTAGCTTCCAACAAAGATCGACGCATACGAGTAGGTACCGTCAGGGTCAAAGTTGAAATGATCTCCGCGACCGCCAAACCGCCTCACGGTCGCGAGTCCCTTCACCGCTCTACGAGCACGTCGAGGACTCGAGGCGAACTTGTAGACGGGACCCGCGGCAGCCCCTAGGGCTGATGCCGGCTTCTTGGCATCGAACTTCATGGCAAGGCTCCCTCTTCCTCAGGCGGTACCACGACGGACGCGATACTAGAGACGACCGTCCGTCGCGTCGCTGGGGAGCAGACCCTTGAGGTCGTAGATGGCGTGCGCCCCGGGGTCACCGTAGGCGCACAGTTGGTCCGCACCCAGGTCACGGAAGATGTTGTGGGCGACCGCGAGCACGATGCCCTGGTACGCCCCCTTCGCCGGCTCTGCCACGAGGTCGATCCCGTACTCGTGCTTTGCCTCGTCGGCGTCCGCCCACGGGTCGTGGACGTCGATCTCGAGGCCGAAGTCCTGCAAGTGCTCGACGATGTCGATGACCCGGGTGTTGCGCAGGTCCGGGGTGTTCTCCTTGAAGGTGAGCCCCAGTACCAGGACCTTCGCGTCCCGCACGTCGACCTTGTTGCGGATCATGGAGGAGATCAGCTGGTCCGCGACGTACTGTCCCATCGAGTCGTTCAGACGGCGACCGGCGAGGATGACCTCGGGGTTGTAACCGATCGACTGCGCCTTGTGCGTCAAGTAGTAGGGGTCGACGCCGATGCAGTGGCCGCCGACCAGGCCCGGGCGGAAGGGCAGGAAGTTCCACTTCGTGCCAGCAGCCTCGAGGACGTCGAGGGTGTCGATGCCCAGGCGGTTGAAGATTAGGGCCAGCTCGTTGATGAGGGCGATGTTGACGTCACGCTGGGTGTTCTCAATGACCTTGGCCGCCTCGGCGACCTTGATCGAGCTGGCGAGGTGGGTGCCGGCGGTGACGACGCTCTTGTAGAGGTCGTCGACGAAGCGACCGGCCTCGGGGGTGGAGCCCGAGGTCACCTTGGTGATGGTCTCGAAGCGGTGCTCCTTGTCGCCCGGGTTGATGCGCTCGGGGCTGTAGCCGACGTAGAAGTCCTCGTTGAAGGTCAGCCCGCTGAGCTCCTCGAGCAGCGGGACGCAGTCCTCCTCGGTCGCACCGGGGTAGACGGTCGACTCATAGATGACAACGTCACCGGGGCGCAGCGCGGCGGCGACGGTGCGCGTCGCGGACAGAAGCGGGGTCAGGTCGGGCTGGCGGTGCTCGTCGATCGGAGTCGGTGTCGTGACGACGAAGACGTTGACCGCCTCGAGCGAGGCCGGGTCCGTGCTGACGGTCAGATGCGTGGCCGCCTTGAGCTCGTCTGACTCCACCTCGAGGGTCCGATCGATGCCTTGGCTGAGCTCGTCGACCCGCCGCTGGTTGATGTCGAAGCCAGTTACCGGGAAGTGCTTGGCGAAGGAGACCGCCAGGGGCAGTCCCACGTAGCCGAGGCCGATGACGCCAAGGTGGACCTGGGACGGAAGCGCAGAAGCCACGTGCTTGATCTCCTAGGAGGGTGTGCGGCCCTCGCTTGCCGGGACCCCCCGAAGCATAACGAGAGTGAGACGGACGGACCGCACCGCGGGCTTTCATGTCCGACACCTGGGACCTGGTTTGGACATACATAACAACTAGTTATGCTTCAGCGGTCCACCGACGAGAGGTTCCACCGTGCCCGCAGCCCCCCCGGCCGCCCTGACGCACCTCGACGTCCTCGAGAGCGAGTCGATCCACATCATCCGCGAGGTCGCCGCAGAGCTCGAGCGCCCCGTCCTGATGTTCAGCGGCGGCAAGGACTCCATTGTCATGCTCCGGCTGGCAGAGCGGGCCTTCGCGCCGGCACGGATCCCCTTCGGACTCCTCCAGGTCGACACCGGCTTCGACTTCCCCGAGGTGCTCGCGACCCGCGACCGCTGGGTCGAGCGGCTCGGCATCGAGCTGCACGTCGCCTCCGTCGAGCAGGCGATCGCCGACGGCATCGTCGTCGACGACGGCAAGACCTCGCGCAACCGGCTGCAGATCGGCACCCTGCTTCACGCCATCGAGGAGCGGGGCTACACCGCGGCCTTCGGCGGCGGCCGCCGCGACGAGGAGAAGGCCCGCGCCAAAGAGCGCATCTACTCCCACCGCGACGACTTCGGCCAGTGGGACCCGAAGAACCAGCGCCCCGAGCTGTGGTCGCTCTACAACGGGCGCATCCACGAGGGCGAGCACATGCGCGTCTTCCCGCTGAGCAACTGGACCGAGCTCGACATCTGGCAGTACATCGCCCGCGAGGAGCTCGACATCCCCGAGATCTACTACTCCCACCGCCGCCGGGTCTTCGAGCGTGACGGGATGCTTCTGTCCGAGAGCGAGCACAACCCCCTTCGTCCCGGTGAGGAGGTGACCGAGCGGCAGGTGCGCTTCCGCACCGTCGGCGACCTCACCCTCACCGGGTGCGTGGACTCCGACGCCAGCACGGTCAAGCAGATCATTGACGAGATCTCTGTTGCGCGACTCACCGAGCGAGGCGCCACCCGTGGCGACGACCGCTTCAGCGAGGCCGCCATGGAGGACCGCAAGAAGGAGGGGTACTTCTGATGGGTACCGATCTCGGGCTACTGCGCGTGGCCACCGCAGGTTCCGTCGACGACGGTAAGTCGACGCTCATCGGGCGGCTGCTGCTCGACTCCAAGGCGATCTTCGAGGACCAGCTCGAGGCCGTCGAGGCGACGAGCAAGGCCAAGGGCCACGACCACACCGACCTCGCGCTGCTCACCGACGGCCTGCGCAGCGAGCGAGAGCAGGGCATCACCATCGACGTCGCCTACCGCTACTTCGCGACGCCCAAGCGCAAGTTCATCCTCGCCGACACCCCCGGCCACGCGCAGTACACGCGCAACATGGTCACCGGCGCCTCGACCGCCGACCTCGGGCTCGTCCTCGTCGACGCCCGCCACGGCCTGACCGAGCAGTCCCGCCGGCACACCGTGCTCCTCTCGCTTCTCCAGGTGCCGCACGTCGCGCTCGTCGTCAACAAGATGGACCTCGTCGGCTACGACCAGGGCGTCTTCGAGACGATCGAGAAGGACTTCCGCGACTTCACCGACCGGCTCGGCGTGCCGGAGATCTCCGCCTTCCCCATCAGCGCCCTGATCGGCGACAACGTCGTCGAGCCCAGCGAGGAGACCCCGTGGTTCGAGGGCGGCAGCCTGCTCGCCCACCTCGAGACCGTCGCCAGCGTCCGTGGGCGCGAAGGGGGATCCGCCGGCGCGCGCTTCCCCGTCCAGTACGTCATCCGCCCGCAGACCGGCGAGCACCGCGACTACCGCGGCTACGCCGGCCGGGTCGAGGGTGGCACCTTCGAGGTCGGGCAGGAGGTCGTCGTCCTGCCCAGCGGCATGCGCAGCACGATCGCCGGCATCGACACCCTCGGGCAGGAGCACGAGCGCGCGACGACCTCGCAGTCCGTCGTGCTGCGCCTGGCCGGCGACATCGACGTCTCCCGCGGCGACCTCGTCGCCGACGTCGAGCACCCGCCCGCGGTCACCCGCGAGCTCACTGCGACCGTGTGCTGGATGGCCACGGGTGCGTTGCACTCCCGGCAGAAGCTGCTGCTCAAGCACACCACCCGCACCGTGCGCGCGATCGTCGACGGGGTCAACGCCAAGGTCGACATCAATACGCTCGATCGTGACGGTAGCGCGGAGGAGCTCGGGCTCAACGAGATCGGCACGGTCTCGCTGCGCCTGTCACAGCCCGTCGTCGTCGACCCCTACCGCGAGCAGCGGGTCACCGGATCCTTCATCCTCATCGACCCGGCCACCGGCGGCACCGTCGGCGCCGGGATGATCGAGGGGACCCACGGGCTCGAGTACTCGATCTGACGCTGGTCTCGAGGCTCAGGCCCTGGAGGGCCTTCGCACCTCGACCACCAAGAGGCTTGAGGGGCCTCGAGGCTCGTCGCAGAGCTCCTCGCACCTCGACCAGCACGACTGGGGTCCTCAGCCGGCGTGAGCGGCGACCGCCGCCGCGACCGCCTCGGCCACACCCTCCTGGAAGACCGGGGGGATGATGAGGTCGGGCTTCGGCTCCTCGACGAGATCGGCGATCGCGCGAGCCGCCGCGAGCTTCATCTCCTCGGTGATCTGCACGCCACCCGCGTCGAGCGCCCCGCGGAAGATGCCGGGGAAGGCGAGGACGTTGTTGATCTGGTTCGGGAAGTCGCTGCGCCCCGTCGCCACGACCGACGCGTACTTGTGCGCGACGTCCGGGTGCACCTCGGGGTTGGGGTTCGCCAGGGCGAAGATGATCGGCCCCTCCGCCATCGAGGCGACCTGCTCCTCGGGGACCGTGCCGCCCGAGACACCGACATAGACGTCGGCACCGACGAGCGCATCGCCGAGCGAGCCGCTCAGGCCACGCGGGTTCGTCGTCGCGGCAAGCCGCTCCTTGTGCGCCACGAGGTCGGCCCGGCCCGGCTCGATGATGCCGCGCGAGTCCGCCACGATGACGTCCTGCACGCCCGCGAGCATGAAGAGCTCGGTCACCGCGACACCGGCCGCACCGGCGCCGCCGACGACGACCTTGAGGTCGCTCAGCTCACGACCCACGACGCGGCACGCGTTGATGAGGCCCGCGAGCGCGACGATCGCCGTGCCGTGCTGGTCGTCGTGGAAGACCGGGATGTCGAGCCGCTCCCGGAGCTTGCGCTCGATGTCGAAGCACCGCGGCGCCGAGATGTCCTCGAGGTTGATCCCGCCGAAGCTCGGGGCCAGCCGCGCGATCGCGTCGACGAGCTCGTCGACCGAGCCCGACTCCAGCGTGATCGGCACCGCGTCGACCCCCGCGAAGTGCTTGAAGAGGACCGCCTTGCCCTCCATGACCGGCATCGCGCCGAGCGGGCCGATGTCACCGAGGCCCAGCACCGCCGTGCCGTCCGAGACGACCGCGACCGTATTGTTGCGCGCCGTGTAGCGCCGCGACAGGCTCGGGTCCTCCGCGATCGCCAGGCACACGTCCGCCACGCCCGGCGTGTAGAGCAGGGAGAGGTCGTGGGCGTCACGAAGGGGTTTGGTCGCCCGTACCTCGACCTTGCCGCCCTCGTGAGCCACGAACTGCGGCGCGGTGAGGTCGTACGACGAAGGGGTACCGGGCTGAGTCACGGCGTCGATCTTTGCACAAGATCGGCGAGATCCGGTGGCCGGTCCACCGGCCGCGGCGTAGCCTGCTCCCGGAGCAGCGCAGGGCCGCTCCGGGCGGCGGCCACGTCACGCGATCCTCCCCAGGGGGCAGCATGACAGTCCGCACCGCTCTGGGCGCCACCGTCGCCGGCATCGTCGCCGCCGTCGTCGGGGTCACCGGCCCCACGGCAGCCCAGGCAGGCACCCCTTCGGCCGCGCCCGAGGTCCGCCTCACCGGCACCCTGCTGACCACCGTCGTCGAGCCCCGACCGGACAAGCGTCCCCGCGTGGCGACCCACGGCCCGGCCCACGCCGCCCTGCGCGTCAAGGGTCGCCTCGTGCCCGTCGAGACCGACGCCGTCGCCCACATCGCCCCCGGCAGCACCGTCACCCTCGACGTCGCCGTCCCCGACGCCGTCGACACCGACGCCGCCGACTCCCCCGCCGAGCTCGCCGCCGCGACGACCGCCGAGGCCACCTCCCCCGGCACCGCCCCCCTCGAGGTCACCGACGTCGTCGCCACGACCGAGCCCCCCGAGGTCGACCCCACCGCACGGGCCCTCACCATCGTCAACGTCACCCCCAAGGGAGCCACCGCCTCCCCCGCGAGCGAGGAGGCCATCACCGCCCAGGTCACCGCCGCCGACCGCTTCTGGCGCGACAACTCCCGCGAGACCATCGGCCTGCGGGTCGCGACCATCGCCCCCCGCTACCGCTCCGCGCACACCTGCGACGACCCCTTCGCCCTGTGGGACGAGGCCGTCCAGCGCACCGGCTGGACCGAGACCGCCAACAGCACCCTCCTCCTCGTGCTCCCCGACCTCCTCCCCGAGAGCCTCGGTTGCGCCTACGGGCAGGCGACCATCGGGGTCGGGCTCGGCAGCGCGGGGTACGCCTACGTCCAGGGCACCTCCCCCGACGTCCTCGCCCACGAGATCGGGCACAACATGTCGCTCGGCCACAGCAACCTGCTGACCTGCCGCACCAAGGCCCAGGACGCCCCGATCAGCCGCGGGTGGTGGCCCACCGGCTGCACCGAGTGGGAGTACGGCGACGGGCAGGACATCATGAGCGCCGACCTCTTCGACGACTCGACCACCCCCATGACCAACCTGCCGAGCCCGATGCTCTCCAGCCCCCAGGCCCTCTCCCTCGGCCTGCTCGAGCGCGGCGCCGCGACGTCCGTGCCGGTCGGGCGCACCACCCGGGTCACCCTGCGGCCCCTCGCCGGACGCACCGGGATGCGCGCCGTCTCCGTCCTCAACGACCGCACCCGCGTGCGCTACTGGGTCGAGTACCGCACCCGGGCCGGACGGGACCGGTACAACACCCAGGAGCAGTCCACCGGCGTGCGCGTCCTGCGCCGCGGCCCCGACGGCAACACCGTCCTGCTCGACCCCACCCCCTCCGGGACCTTCGACCACACCCAGGCCCTCACCCCCGGACGGTCGGTGCGCACCTACGACGGGCACCTCGTCGTACGCACCGTCTCGACGACGAGCACCGAGGCCGTCGTCGACATCACGAGCGTGCGCGGCGACGCCTTCGTCACCCTCACCAACCCCTCGATCACGGGCACCCGCGGCGTCGGGCAGCTCCTCACCGCCCGCCCCGGCACGTGGAACCCCACGCCGACCTCTTACAGCTACCGGTGGTACCGCGGCAGCACCGCGATCTCCGGGGCCACCCGCGCCACCTACACCCCCACGAGGTCCGACGCCGGGCGGTATCTCCACGTCCGGGTCACCGCCTCGCGCAGCGGCTTCACCACCAAGCACGCCAAGAGCGCGAGCACCGGCATCCCCATGTACCTCGCGACGCGACCCACGCTCACCGGCACCCGACGCGTGGGCCACACCCTCGCGATCACCCACGGCGCCTGGACGCCCACGGCCACGAGCTATCGCTACACCTGGTACCGCAACGGCACGGTGATCACCGGCGCGACCGGCAAGCGCTACCGGCTCACCTCCCGCGACGCCGGCAAGCGGGTCCACGCCCGCGTCCAGGCACGGCGCACCGGGTACGTCTCCGGCGCCCGGACCACCGCGGCCGGCCTCATCGCCCGGTGACGCCGACGACGCCGGGGGGACCCCCCTTCGCCCTCGTCCGCGTAAGCGGCCGCTCGATGGAGCCGACGCTGCACGCCGGCGACCTGCTGCTCGTCACCCGGCTCGGACGGGCCGTGCGCGCCGGCGACGTCGTCGTCTGCGACCTGCCCGCGGACGGCCACGGGCGCCCCCGCCCCCGCGCCGTGAAGCGCGTCACCGGACGCGACCCGGACGACCCTGCCCGGTGGTGGATCGACAGCGACAACCCCGGCGCGGGCGTGACCTCCTTCGACCCGACCGTCGGGTCGCTGGCCGACGACGCGGTCCGCGGCCGGGTCCTCTTGCGCATCAGTCGCAGGAAGGGCAGATGGGGCCCGAGGCGGGTGCACTGACCGGACCCCGACCCGTTAGGTTGGCCAATGGACCCAGTCCCCCATCAGGAAGGCGAGACATGCGCATCCGTGACCTCTTCACCATCGAGACCGTCAGCGCCCACTGCGACCTGCCGTGCGGCGTCTACGACCCCGCCCAGGCCCGCATCGAGGCCGAGTCGGTCAAGGCCATCATCAAGAAGGTCGCCGACAACGACGACCCCGACTTCCGCGCCCGTGCGGTGCTCATCAAGGAGCAGCGCTCCGAGCTCGTGAAGCACCACCTCTGGGTGCTGTGGACCGACTACTTCAAGCCGCCGCACTTCGAGAAGTACCCGAACCTGCACACCCTCTTCAACGAGGCCACCAAGCTCGCCGGCGCCAGCGGCACCAAGGGCGAGTTCGACGAGGCCAAGGCCGACGAGCTCCTCGCGAAGATCGACGAGATCGACAAGATCTTCAAGGAGACCAAGCAGGCCTGACGCCGCGTGCCCCGGGCGAAGGGGGTGGGCCGGGATCTCCCGGACCCACCCCCTTCGGCGTCCCCCCTTCGCCGTCCCCCCTTCGCCGCGCCCCCCCCTCCTCCCCCCCCCTTCGCCGCGGTCGAGGTAAACCCGACCGGCTGAGCGGTCGCTGATACCTCGAGTCGGATCAGCCCCCTCCGCGGTCGAGGTAGATCCGACCCGCTGAGCGGTCGCTGATACCTCGACCCGGCCCGGCCTGCGTGACTCAGTGGCTCAGGACCTCCTCGAGCGCCGCCACGACCGCCGGGTCGTACTCATAGCCCAGACCGAGGTGCAGCCGCTCGAGCGCGAGCTCGGTGACCCGGCGGCCCTGCGCGCCCTCGGTGAGGTCGTCGAAGGCGTTGACCACCTTGACGATCCGCGCCTCGACCGGCAGGTCCTCACCCCGCTCGTGGCGCCGCCGGTAGGGCGTGTGCACCGACGCGATGACCTCGGCGAGGTCCGGGGCGCCCATCGCCGCCCGCGCCACCCGCCGCGACGCCGCGGCCATGACCTCGACCGTCTGCGGCGACGCGTCGATCGTCCGGCCGTGCTCGAGCGGGACGAGCAGACCGACCTGGCCGACGTCGTGCAGCAGCGCCACCCGCTCGACCGAGCGCAGCTGCGAGGACCGCAGCCCGAGGCAGCGTGCCACTGCCACCGACAGGTCCGCGACCCGGCGGGCATGACCCGGCCGGCCCTGGCCCGCGACGACCGGCAGCGCCGAGATCGCGAGCAGCGTCTCTCGCTGCGCGCGCTGCGCCGCGAGGTAGCGCCTGACGGAGAAGAGCACGAGCGCGATCGGCAGCAGGTAGAGCGGGAGCGCGAGCATCCCGAGGGCGGGATAGCTCAGCGCGACGATCGGCGCCGACGCAACGATCGCGCCGCTCGCCGCGGAGTCGAGGACCGGGCCCCGCCCGGCGACCACGCCCTCCTCCCCGAGCATCGCCCCGGCACCCACGACGTGCGCCGCCCGCTCGACGACCCAGCCGAGCATCGCCGCGAGGACGAGCAGCGCGGCCGCCACCGGCCGGGAGAGCCCGTCCCGCCAGATCCACTCGAGGAGATGCTCGTGCTCCCCCGTCCCGATCCCCCGGCAGGCGAGCGCTGTCGCCGCCGCCCCGAGGAAGCGCGCGCACACGCCGACGACGGAGACCCGACCGCCGCGCCACCGCGCGAGGAGCGCGCCGACGACCAGGCTCCCGGCGAAGGCCAGGCCGACGACCCCGATGACCTCCCCCGCCGACGCGAAGCCGTCCGGGGCGGAGGTCGGGGTCATGACCAGCGCGGTCGCCGCACCGGTCGAGATCGGGGCCGTGCTCCGCGAGACCCGCAGCGCCAGCACGACCTCGCCGACGACGATGCTCACGAGGCAGACGAGGACGAACCACCCCTGCCCGCGGTCGAGGGTCGCCGACGAGAGGAGCGCCCAGAGCAGGACGAGCGCGGCGACGCCGATGACGACGGCGGGGCGCAGCGCGAGCCGTGGGGCGGCCATCAGTCGAGCTCCGCCTGACGAGCCACCCAGTGGGTCATCGCCGGGTCGGCCTGGTCGTTCGGCACCCAGCCCTCGACCGGCTCCCGCCGCGCGAGGGCGGAGGGGTCCGCGACGGCCTCGAGCAGGTCCGGGTAACGGGCGTGGACCCCGCGCAGGGCGGTGACGCAGCGCGGGTCGAGGGCCGAGCCGGCAAGCTCCTCGCACCGCCGGACGGCCTCCTCGGTGCCCAACGCGACCCCGTGCCGCGGCTGGACGAGGGTGACCCACGCGTCGGCGAGCGTGACGATCCGCGCCCCGAGCGGGATCTGCGTGCCGGCGGTCCCCGCCGGGTAGCCGCTGCCGTCCCACAGCTCGTGGTGGGCGCGGACCGCGGGCAACGAGGCACGCAGGGGGCTCACCTCGCCGAGGAGGTCGGCGCCCACCCGCGGGTGCCTGGTCAGGGCGTCGTGGTCGCGGTGGACCTCCGTCCCGTCGATCACCTCGTCGAGCCGGGAGCCGTCGAGGGCGAGCATGCCGATGTCGTGCAGCCGCGCCGCGGCAGCCACCGCCTCGACCTCGCGGACCGGCAGGTGGAGGTGCTCCGCGACGGCGGTGGCGACCCGGGCGCTCAGCTCGCTGTCGGCCCGGGCGCCCGGCGAGCGGATGTCGAGCGCCTCGACGAGGCCGCGCAGCATGACCTCCGAGAGCTCGTGCTCGCGGGCGTGCTGGAGCAGCCCCCACTGGGCGACGAGCAGGCTCGGCAGGAGCAGCACGACCGCGACGAGCCCGAGGCCGACCGTGTCCCACAGGAGCACGAGCAGGTAGGCGCCCAGGCCGTAGCCGAGGTAGGCCGGCGTGATCTGCGGGGCCAGCCCCCGCAGGGTGGTCGTGACCGGGGTGCCCTCCGTGAGGAGCAGGACCGTCGAGAGCAGACCGGCGTTGAGCACGCCCGCCACGACGGTGAGGATCGTGAGGTCGAGCGCGAGGTCCCCGGGGCTGCTGCCGAAGACCGGGCGCCCACCGGTGAGCAGCTCCGCGAGCAGCGAGCCGACGAGGACGGCGAGCACCGGGGCCGCGGCGTTGAAGACCGCACGCGAGGGGAGGTGGCGGTAGCGCCACAGGCTCGGCACCGCGTGCGCGAGCATCGCACCCGCGGGGGAGACGAGCGGGACCGCCGCGAGGAAGACGACGGAGTGCAGCAGGATCGACACATGCCGGATCGAGGTGGCCGGAGCCAGCTGGGCCATGAGCGAGAGGGCCAGCAGCGCGCCGAGCGACGTCAGCGGTGTGGGCAGCCCCCACCGCCCCAGGGCAAGGACGAAGGCGCCGAGCGCCCCCGCCCCGAGGAGGACGAGGAAGCCCGACGCCGTGCGTGACGACTGCGCGGTCGCGGACCGGGGGTCCGCGCCGGGAGAGGTCAGAGCCAGTCGAAGCCGCGGACGACGGACACCTTCGCCGAGGCGTCCCCGGAGTCAGCAGCCTGGGCCGCGGCGGCGGCGCCACCGATGAGAGCCGCGGTGGCGACCATGACAGCAATGAGCTTGCGCTTCACCTGCACACCTCACCTTTCAGATCTCCCGGCGATGCCGGGGGCCATCGAGGCTGCACCGCTCGTCGGCGAACCCTGACCGGTGCCTATCGTGCCACACGGGGCGCCCGCAGGGTATGGGAAGATGGGTCGCTGCACGGGCTCAGGCCCGACCGACGACCACGAGGAGGACCGCATGAGCAAGCGTGGGCGCAAGCGCCGTTCCCGCAAGGGCAAGGCCGCCAACCACGGCCGCAGGCCCAACGCCTGACGACCGCTCCCGCTACGGGAGACGACGAAGGGGTACCCGCCAGCGGGTACCCCTTCGTCATGTCCTATCCGGGGTAGCCCTGGGGGTTCGCGGACTGCCAGCGCCAGGTGTCGGCGCACATGTCCTCGACGGTCCGGCTCGTGCGCCAGCCCAGCTCGTCAGCCGCGCGGGTCGTGTCGGCGTAGACGACCGGCAGGTCGCCCGGACGGCGGTCGACGATGGCGTAGGGGATCTCGCGACCGCTCGCCGCCTCGAAGGCCTTGACCATCTCGAGGACCGAGGTGCCCCGGCCGGTGCCGAGGTTCCAGGCGCGGGCGCCGACCTCGGGGTGCGCCGCGAGGTGCTCGAGCGCGGCGACGTGGCCCTCGGCGAGGTCGACGACGTGGATGTAGTCGCGCTCCCCCGTGCCGTCCGCGGTCTCGTAGTCGCCGCCGAAGACGCTCAGCCGCTCACGGCGACCGACCGCCACCTGGGCGACGAAGGGCATGAGGTTGTTGGGGATGCCCTGCGGGTCCTCACCGATCCGGCCGGACGCGTGCGCCCCCACGGGGTTGAAGTAGCGCAGCAGCGCGACCTGGAAGCCCTCGGTCGCCGCCGCGACGTCGGTGAGGATCTGCTCCTGCATGACCTTCGACCAGCCGTAGGGGTTGGTCGCCGACGTCGGGAGGTCCTCGGTCATCGGGACCGGGGCGCCCTCGCCGTAGACGGTCGCCGAGCTGCTGAAGACGAGACGCTTCACGCCGGCCCGCTCCATCGCCCGCACGAGGCTCAAGGTCGAGCCGATGTTGTTGTCGTAGTAGGCCAGCGGCTGCTCGACCGACTCACCGACCGCCTTGAGCCCGGCGAAGTGGATCACCGCGTCGACCGGCTCGTCGGCGAAGAGCCGGTCGAGCTCGTCCGTGTCCCGCACGTCGAAGGCGTGGAAGGGGATGTGCGCGCCCGAGAGCTCCTCGAGCCGGCCGATGACCGACGGCTTGGCGTTGCTGAGGTTGTCGACGACGACGACGTCGTGACCGGCCGCCACGAGCGCCAGCGCCGTGTGCGATCCGATGTAGCCGGCGCCGCCGGTGACGAGGACCCTCATGCGTGGCGGCTCCTCAGTCGTCGTACTGGATGCGGGTGTACTCCTCGACGACGGTGCCGTCCCCCGTGGAGTAGCTCGTGAAGGACTGCAGGATCGTGGTCCGCAGCGTGGCCGGGGCCTCCTCGCAGGCGCACGAGCGCTTGACGAGGGCCTTCATCATCATCTCCATGTCGTGCTCGGCGAGGCACGGCTGGCAGCCCTCGAGGTGCGCGGCGATCTTGACCATGTCGGTCTCCGTCATCTCGCCGTCGAGGTACTCCATGATCCGGTACATCGTCTCGGAGCAGTCGGCGTGGTCGTGGGCGTGATCGTTCACGACGTGCCTCCCTCGGAGTCGGCGCTGGCCGGAGCGTCCTTGACGAGGCCGCGCTCACGGGCGTACTCGGCGAGGGTCTCGCGCAGCAGGCGGCGGCCGCGGTGCAGGCGGGACATCACGGTGCCGATGGGGGTACCCATCATCTCGGCGATCTCCTTGTAGGCGAAGCCCTCGACGTCGGCGAGGTAGACCGCCATGCGGAAGTCCTCGGGCAGGCCCTGCAGGGCCCGCTTGACCTCGGAGTCGGGCATGCGGTCGAGCGCCTCGACCTCGGCGCTGCGCAGGCCCTTGGAGGTGTGCTGCTCGGCGCGGTGCAGCTGGTAGTCCTCGACCTCGGGGTTGTCCGCCTGCTTCGGCTCCCGCTGCTTCTTGCGGTACGTGTTGATGTAGGTGTTCGTGAGGATGCGGTACATCCAGGCGCGGAGGTTGGTGCCCGGCTTGTACTGGTGGAAGGCGGCGAAGGCCTTCGCGTACGTCTCCTGGACGAGGTCCTCGGCGTCGGTGGGGTTGCGCGTCGTGCGCAGGGCCGCGGAGTAGAGCTGGTCGAGGAGCGGCATCGCCTCACGCTCGAAGCGGGCGCGGCGCTCCTCGGGCGACTCGGTGGAGACGTCGGCGCTGGCATCGGCCTGCGCCTGCTCCTCCTCGGTCAGGGGTGGGGTCATCGGCTTCGTCATCGCGCTCCAGCCTAGCGGGGCGGAGGCGCGGTCAACGGCGTGCAGCACGAGCACTCGGTGACCTCCTGGCAGGTGATGTCGCGGCGGCGGGGCCGACGCGACGGGGTCGTGGCGGGACGACTCGTCCAACGCCCCCTCTCCCCCGGCCATTCCCCCTCCGGCCGGCACTCCCCCTTCGCCCCCTCGCTCCCCTTCGCCCCGCCCCTCGCCTACTCATGCCCAACGGCTGCAATCTCCGTCGAATAGAGGCCACCAGGCATAGGTAGGCGATCATCCACAGGTGGGCCGAGCGACCGTCGGCGCTCCACACCCGGGAAGCTCGCAGCGCCAGGTGCCCAGAGACCAGGCGTGATGATGGCATGGGAAGACGACCTTAGCCGCTGCCGCCAAGGCTGCCTCACGACGCGTTCGCACTGTCGGCAGCCAGGAGCGAAGGGGTGAGCGGCCGGCTCCGCCGCCTCAGCACCCCCAGCCGTGGCATCCGTGTGGACCCAGGCGTCGAGCTCAGCGAACGCTCGATGCTCGTCGCACTGACGGCAGTCCTTCCCCGCGACTGCGCCTTCTCGCACGCGACCGCTGCCCACGTGCACGGACTGCCCTTGCCGCTGGGGGTCAACCCCATCTCGCCGGTCCACGTCTGCCGAGCGAGCGCTGCCCCGCCGATCACGCGCCGTGGTGTGCAGGGACATGCCGGCCTCGAACGTCGCCCGACGCAGGTCACCGACGGCCTGCGTCTGACCACGCCCACCAGCACCTGGTGCGACGTCGCGCGGGGACTGTCACGGGCCCGCGCGGTGGCCGCCGGCGACGCGCTGCTCCGGGACCACCAGGTCACCCGCGAGGACATCGAGGCCCAGATCGACCTGCTCAAGGGCGTCCACGGCGTCCCCGGGCTCCGGCTGCTCGTCCCCCTGCTCCGGCCAGGATCGATGTCGCCGAAGGAGTCCGAGGCCCGGCTGCTCTTCCACGACCACGGCCTGCCCGAGCCAGAGCTCAACGTCGACATCTTCGACGACTGGGGGACGTGGCTGGCGAAGCCGGACTTCACGTGGCGCTGGGGCGGCGTCAAGGTCGTGGGCGAGTACGACGGCGACCAGCACCGGACCGACCGGACCGCCTGGCAGTACGAGCGCGATCGCCGTGCCCGCCTGGAGCGCAACGGCTGGACCTACATCGAGATGACCGAGATCCACCTGTCCCGGCCGGCACGGACGACGGAGCTCATCTCACGGCTGCGGTCCGTGCTGCTCTGACACTCGATCCGCGGCCCCACCCTCGCCCGCACCTTCGCCCTCAGCCCGCTCGCCCCCTTCGCCCTGCTCATGCCCAGTGGCCCCTATCCGTTGCAGATAGGGGCCCCTGGGCATGGGTAGGCGAAGGGGTGGCGGAGGGCAGGGGTGGCGGAGGGCAGGGGTGGCGGAGGGCAGGGGTGGCGAAGGGCGCCTCTTCCTCCCGGAGATCAGGCGTAGATGTGCCGGGTGGCGCGGGCGCGCTTCTTGAGGCCCTTGATGCCCTGGGTCGCGAGGATCTTGAAGGTCTGGGCCGAGCTCGTCGCGTTGGGCCGGGACAGGCGCCAGATCTCCGACCACGCCGAGAGGACCTGCTTGGGCAGCGGGCCCTCGACGTACGCGAGGCCGTACTTCTCGAAGAGCGCGCGCACCTTCGGCTGGACCTCCGCGAGCTTGATGCTCGGCATGTCCGGGAAGAGGTGGTGCTCGATCTGGTGGCTGAGGTAGCCCGTCATGATGTGCGTCAGCTTGCCGCCGGTGATGTTCGCCGAGCCGAGCATCTGACGCAGGTACCACTCGCCGCGGGTCTCCCCCTCGATCGAGGCCTTCTGGAAGGTCTCGACGCCCGCCGGGAAGTGACCGCACATGATGACCGAGTGCGTCCAGTAGTTGCGCACGACGTTGGCCGTGGCGTTCGCCGCGAGCGAGGGCAGGAAGTTCGGGCCCGACAGCAGCGGCCACAGCACGTAGTCGCGCAGTCCCTGCTTCTTGATCTTGTTCGTGACCTTCTTCATCTCGGCACGGAAGGCGGGGTCGGTCTTGCGCTTCTTCCAGTTCTTGCCGAGCTCGAGGTCGTACGCCGCGATGCCGTACTCGAAGAACGTCGCGTTGACGAAGTTCAGCGCCGGCTGCAGGAGGTAGGCGGGGTACCACTTCTGCGCGTCGTCGACCCGCATGATCCCGTAGCCGAGGTCGTTGTCCTTGCCGATGACGTTCGTGTACGTGTGGTGCAGCTCGTTGTGGCTGTGCTTCCAGTGCTCCGCCGGCGAGACCGTGTCCCACTCCCACACGCTCGAGTGGATCTTCGGGTCACGCATCCAGTCCCACTGGCCGTGGATGATGTTGTGCCCGATCTCCATGTTGTCGAGGATCTTCGAGACCGACAGGCCCGCGGTGCCGAGCACCCACGCGATCGGGTTGCCCGAGAAGAGCAGCACGCCGCGCGAGCCCATCTCCAGCGTGCTCTTGAAGCGGATCATCCGCCGGATGTACGCCGCCTCGCGCTCGCCGCACGAGTCCATCGTCTCCTGGCGGATCGCGTCGAGCTCGCGGCCGAGCTCCTCGATCTGCTCCGGGGTGAGGTGGTCGATCGGGCTCGGCGTCGCGTTGACGACGGTGTGGATCTCGTCCGCGCGACCGCCGGTGATCCGGGCGTCGGCGTCGTGGTGGAGAGTCGTGGGGCGCTCGAGGGTCGCAGTCATGAGTTGTCCTTCTGCTCGATGGTGCAGGCACCGGCGGCGGCCGTGATGCACGGCTGGATCATCACCGGGGGCTCGTCGGTCGTGGTCTCGGTGACGGTGCCGTTGCGCAGGTCGCGGACGGCGCCGTCGGTCATGGGGAGCACGCAGGTCATGCAGATGCCCATCCGGCACCCGCTGCGCATGAGGACGCCGCTGTCCTCGGCCGCGTCGAGGATCGTCGTCGACCCGTCGACGTCGAAGGTCTTGGAGGCGTCCGGGCGGGCCCGGTCGAGGATCGTGACCGATCCCCCTTCGCCCGCGGCCACGAGAGCCGGACGGAACCGCTCGACATGCATCGACTCGGTGAGCCCGAGCCCCGCGTAGTGCTCCTCGAAGACGTCGAGCATCGGGGTCGGCCCGCACGCCCAGGTCTGCCGCTCACGCCAGTCGGGGACGACCTCGTCGAGCATCGCCGGGCTGAGCATCCCCTCGGCGTCGGTGTGCCGCACGAGGACCCGCACTCCGGGGCGCTCCTGCGCGAGCTCGGCCGCGAAGATCACGTCGGCCTCGGTCGGCGCGCTGTGCAGCAGGACGACGTCGCTGCCGGAGAGGTCGTGACTGCGGAGCATCCCCATGATCGGGGTGATGCCGGAGCCGCCCGAGAGGAAGAGGATCTTGGCCGGGGGCGTCGCCGGGAGGGTGAAGTCACCCGTCGCCTGGTCGAGCATGACGATCGTGCCGGGGCGGGCGTGGTGCACGAGGTGGCGGCTGACGAGCCCGTCCTCCATCGCCTTGACGGTGATCGTGATGAGCCCGTCGGTGCGGCTCGCCGGCGATGTCAGCGAGTAGGACCGCCAGCGGCGCACCCCGTCGATGTCGATGCCGATGCGGATGTACTGGCCGGGGACGTGACCCGCCCAGCCTCGGCCGGGACGCAGCGTGATCGTCGCCGCGTCGGCGGTCTCGGGGGAGATGGCGACGATCCGGGCCCGCAGGTCGGCACCCGCGCGGAGCGGCGCCACCATGTCGAGGTAGTCCGCCGGGACGAAGGGGGTGGCCAGCCCCTCGGCGAGCCGGGTGGCCCCGGCGCGCAGCCGGGCCAGGGGAGTGCCCGGAGGGTTCGCGAAGGTGGTCATAGATCCATCATCTCGGGTGAAGATCCCCCCGCCGCTGTCAACCAGGCGTAGCGTTGACCCTGCAATATTGTTCACCGAGGACAAACCCTCCAACGTTGCCCGGGCAGTTGTGAACTTTGCCCGGGCACAGCTGGCGGGACAGGCGAAGGGGTGCGCATGACGGGGAGCACACGGGAGCCCGACCTCGGGCCGGGCCGGGCGGCGGCCCAGGCGGCCGAGCTGGCGCTCGACGGCGAGACGGCCGCGGCGCTGCGCACCTACCTGCCCGAGGTCTCCGAGACCGTCGTCGCCGCGATCATCAACGAGGTGCCGGCGTACAGCCAGCCCTTCCAGGGGCGGATGGGGCGGGTCATCGAGCAGGCCGTGCACACCTCTCTCGACTCCTTCCTCGACGCGGCGGCCCGCGACGCTCCGCCGCAGGACGGCGAGGAGACGGCGATCGGTGTCGGGGTCCAGGCCGCGCGCGACCTCGGCCGGGTGGAGGCCCGCGCGGGCCGCCCCGTCGACGCGCTGCTCTCCGCCTACCGCGTCGGCGCCCGGGTGTCGTGGCGCGAGATCTCCCGGCTCGCCGTGGCGCGCGGGGTCGACTCGGGCACGCTCGGCCGCTTCGCCGAGGTCGTCTTCACGTACATCGACGAGCTGTCCGCGGCGAGCGTCGCCGGGCACAACGCCGAGACCCAGAGCAGCGAGCGGGCCCGGATGGTCCATCTCGACCGGCTCGTCCGCGCCCTGCTCGCCGGGGCGAGCGAGCCCGAGCTCGTCGACGCCGCCGAGACCGCGCGCTGGACCCCACCTCGGACCCTCACCGCCGTCCTCGTCCGGGACGACCGGCTGCTCAACACCGCCGCGATGCTCGACCCGCGCACGCTCACCCTCGTCGAGGACCTGCCGGCCGGTGCGATCACTCCGCCGGACGGGATCGCGCTGCTGCTCGTGCCCGACGTCGGCGGAGCGGCACGGGCCACCCTGCTCGAGGTGCTCGCCGGGCGCGAGGCGGTCGTCGGCCCGGCCCGCCCGTGGCAGCGGGCGCGACGCTCGTATGCCCGCGCGCTGCGCGGGTGGGCGCTGCCCCGCACCGAGGACGTGCTCGACACCGACCGGCACCTGCCCCAGATCGTGCTGGCCGCCGACCGGTCGGCCATGGCCGACCTGCGGGAGGCGACGCTCGCCCCCTTCGCGGAGCTGCCGGAGGCGACCGCCGAGCGGCTCTCCGAGACCCTGCGCGCGTGGCTGCTGCTCCAGGGGCGGCGCGAGCTCGTCGCCGAGGCGCTGCACGTCCATCCGCAGACCGTGCGCTACCGGATGGGGCAGATCCGCGAGCTCTTCGGGGAGCGGCTGCAGGACCCGGATGAGGTACTCGCCATCCTCATCGCACTGTCAGGGCCTCGCTGAAGCTCTCGACGGCGGGGGCGACGTCACGGGCCGGAGCGGTGAGCCGGTGCGTCCCGGCAACGTCAGCGACGGCGACGCCAGATGCCTTGTCGCCCAACGCTGCTCGCACGTCGTCACCCGTCCCGAAGGGGTCCCCGACCCCCTGGACGACGGCCACCGGCAGGCCGGCCTCGACGGGGACGAGCAGCTCGTGGACCCGGCTCTTCGACGCGTCCTTGCCCGGCGGCACGAGCGGGAAGGACAGCGCCAGCACAGCATCGGCGCCGACCTCGCCGCACGTCCGGCAGGCGACCCGGGCGCCCGCGCTGCGGCCCCCGACGACGAGGGGGCGCGGCAGCGCCCAGCGACCCTTGGTCAGTGACGCCAGGATCGGCACCCAGGCCGCGTCGAGGCGTGGGGGCGGCGAGGCGACCTTCTTGCCCGCCACCCGCCACGGCATCTCGACGAGGGCGACGGTCCACCCCTTCGCCGTCATGGTGTCGGTGATCGCGACGAGGTCCGGGGCGTCGATCCCGCCGCCGGCGCCGTGCGTCAGCACGAGCGACCCGGCCGACCCCCGCGGCGACAGGTGCACCCAGGCCGGACCCTCCGGGGTCTCGATCTCCTTGCGCCGCAGGCTCAACCGCCGATCACCTCACCCGTCTCCGGGTCGACGACGCCGACCAGATCCTCGACCGGGACCGGCTCGACGAGGCCCGGACCGTTGCTCGCCGACCCGTTGACCGCGGTCGAGACCGGGTACGCCGCGAACCGGCCCGGCCGCGCGAACTCGAGCATCTCCTGCACGTGCCCCGGGTCAGTGAGGTCCGGGTCGAGCCAGTCCGTCCACCGATCCTCGTCGAGGATCAGCGGCTGGCGGTCGTGGATCCGGTCCATGCCGGGGTCCGCCGCCGTCGTCACGATGGCGAAGGTCGTCAGCCAGGCCGCGGGGTCGTCACCGTCGGCGACAGCCGGGTCCCGCCAGAACTCGTACAGCCCGGCGAAGGCGAGCGGCGCCTCGTCGCCCCGGTGGATGAAGAAGGGCTGCTTGCGCGGCTTGCCCTTGCTGTCCTGGGCGACCGGCGAGCGCTGCCACTCGTACCAGCCGTCGGCCGGTACGAGGCACCGTCGGGTCGCCGCAGCCTTGGCGAAGGCCGGCTTGTCGAGGACCGTCTCCGCGCGGGCGTTGATCATCCGGATGCCGACACCGGGGTCCTTCGCCCAGCTCGGGACGAGGCCCCAGGTGAGCAGGCGCAGCTGCCGGGCCGGGTCGGCGGGGGCTGTGCCAGCGGCACCTTCGTCCGCAGAGGCGACGTCCTCCCCCTTCGGCCGGCGGGTGAGCACGACCGGTGCCTGCTTCGTCGGCGCCATGTTCCAGTCCGGGCTGCCGGCCGGCGGGTCCTGCGGCTTCTTGAGGATCGAGCGCGACGGCTCGCCCGTCCGGTCGAGGTCGACGTCGAGCTCCTCGATGATCTCCTGCATGTCGGCCGAGGCCGCGTAGCGCCCGCACATGCCCGCCACCCTACGACCGCGAGCGGTGGCGGCGGCCGGCGCGAGGGGGCGGGCCTATCTGACGCGCCGGCCGTGCGCCAGCTGCATAGGGATGTGGACTCCCCGGCCACGGGCCCGCGCGGACGAACTACGGTAGGACGGGCGTGGAGGGTGACCCCTCCGCCCGACAGTCCACGACTGAGGAGAGAGAAGATCATGATCGTCCGACGTCTCGCCCGCCCCCTGCTCTCGGCCATCTTCATCAGCGGTGGCATCGCCGCGATCCGCCACCCCGAGGGTCACAAGCCGCTCGCCGACCGCGCCAAGCCCTACCTCGAGAAGGTCGGTGTCCCGACCGATGACATGGAGACCGTCATCCGCGCCAACGGCGCCGCGATGGTCGCCGGCGGCGCCATGCTCGCGACCGGCAAGCTCCCCCGCCTCTCCAGCCTCGGTCTGCTCGCCTCCCTCGTCCCGACGACGCTGACGCACGACTTCTGGAACCTCAGCGACCCGGGCGAGAAGCAGGCCCAGCAGGTCCAGTTCTTCAAGAACCTCAGCCTCATGGGCGGCCTGCTCCTCGCCTCGGTCGACACCGCCGGCAAGCCGGGCCTGTCCTATCGCGCCGGCATGGCCGCGGACTCGGTCGGCCGCACCGCCCACACCGCCAAGCTCGAGGCCAAGCTGGCCGCAGCCAACGCGAAGAACGCCCTCCCCATCTGAAGGACCCATGCCTCACCCTGACTGGTCGGCACCGGCGAGCCCCGGTCCCCTCGACGCGTCCGTCACGCTCCCCGGCAGCAAGTCGCTGACCAACCGCTACCTCGTCCTCGCGGCGCTGGCCAGCGGCCACTCCCGACTGCGCTCCCCCCTTCGCTCCCGGGACACCGAGCTCATGGCGCAGGCCCTGCGCTCGCTCGGCACAGGCGTCGAGGACGCCACCGCGGCGAAGGGGGCGGCCTCCCCCGACTGGATCGTCACCCCCGCGACCCTGCGGGGCGGCGGCCAGGTCGACTGCGGGCTCGCCGGGACCGTCATGCGCTTCGTGCCCCCGGTCGCGGCCCTCTGCCGCGGCCCGGTCGCCTTCGACGGCGACGAGCAGGCCCGAGTGCGGCCGATGGCCGCGATCCTCGACGCCCTCCGGGCCCTGGGGGTCCGGGTCGAGGACGAGGGCCGGGGCAGCCTCCCCTTCGTCATCGAGGGCGAAGGGGGTGTGCGCGGCGGCCGCGTCGTCATGGACGCCTCAGCCAGCTCGCAGTACGTCTCGGCGCTGCTCCTCGCGGGGGCACGCTTCGAGGAGGGCGTGACCGTCGTTCACGACGGCAAGCCCGTCCCCTCGCTGCCCCACATCGACATGACCGTCGAGGCGCTGCGGGACGCCGGCGCGGTCGTCGACGACTCCGAGCCGCACACCTGGCGGGTCGAGCCGGGCGAGCTGCTGCCGCTGGACGTCACCGTCGAGCCCGACCTCTCCAACGCCGGGCCCTTCCTCGCCGCCGCGCTCGTCTGCGGGGGCTCGGTCCACGTCCCGGCGTGGCCCGGCCACACGACGCAGGCCGGCGACCGGATGCGGGAGATCCTCGAGCTCATGGGTGGCACCGTGACGCTCGACCCCACCGGGCTGACCGTCACCGGCGACGGGCGGGTCTCCCCCATCGACATCGACCTCCATGACGAGGCGGAGCTCACCCCCGTCGTCGCCGCCCTCGCCGCGCTCGCCGACGGGCCCTCGTGGATCCGAGGGGTCGCCCACATCCGCGGGCACGAGACCGACCGGATCACCGCGCTGCGCACCGAGCTCGACGGCTTCGGAGTCGAGGTCGACGAGCTCGACGACGGCCTGGCGATCCGACCCCGGGCCGGCTCCCCCCTTCGCCCCCACGCGATGCGGACCTACGCCGACCACCGGATGGTCATGGCCGGCGCCGTCCTCGCGCTGCGCGCGCCCGGCACCCTCGTCACCGACGCGGGCACCGTCGCCAAGACGCTGCCGACCTTCACCACGCTGTGGTCGGACATGCTCGGGCAGCACTGATGGCCCGGCGCGGCAAGGACTTCGACGAGAGCGACGTCCGCGTCCGCCCCAACCGGCGGGGCTCCCGGCCGCGCACCAAGGACCGCCCCGCGCATGCCGACGCCGTCATCGGCATGGTGACCGGGGTCGACCGCGGCCGCCGCACCACCCTCGTTCCCGCCGACGACGCCGGACCCGAGCGGGTCGTCGTCGCGATGCGCGCCCGCGAGCTCGGCCGCTCCTCGATCGTCGTCGGCGACCGCGTCGCGATGGTCGGCGACACCTCCGGCACGCCCGACACGCTCGCCCGGATCGTGCGGATCGAGGACCGCGACACCGTGCTGCGGCGCACCGCCGACGACACCGACCCCGTCGAGCGCGTCATCGTCGCCAACGCCGACCAGCTCGTCGTCGTCGCCGCGCTCGCCAACCCCGAGCCGCGACCGCGTCTCATCGACCGCTGCCTCGTCGCCGCCTACGACGCCGGCATGGACCCGCTGCTCGTGCTCACGAAGTCCGACCTCGCGAGCGCGGAGGACTTCCTCGCGCAGTACGCCCCGCTCGACGTGCCGCACGTCGTCACCGCCGTGCTCGAGCCGGGCAGCGACGGGCTGGCCCAGCTGCGTGAGCGGCTCGCGGGGCGGGTGTCGGTGCTCGTCGGGCACTCCGGCGTCGGCAAGTCCACGCTCGTCAACGCACTCGTCCCCGGCACCGACCGCGCCACCGGCCACGTCAACGACGTCACCGGCCGCGGGCGGCACACCTCGACCTCCGCCGTCGGGCTGCGGCTACCCCCCGCCCCCGACTCCCCCTTCGCACGAGCCAAGGCTCCTACCGACGAACGGCCCGGCTGGATCATCGACACACCGGGCATCCGGTCCTTCGGGCTGGCGCACGTCGAGCCCGACCAGATCATCGAGCACTTCCCCGAGCTGGCCGAGGGTGCCGAGGAGGGCTGCCCGCGCGGGTGCACCCACGACGAGCCGGAGTGCGCCCTCGACGCATGGGTGGCCGACGGGCGTGCCGGGATCGGTGGCGAGCAGCGGCTCGACTCCTTCCGCCGGCTGCTGCGGGCCCGCACCCCCGAGACCGGGGACTGACCGGCCGACGCGGTCCGCGTCGGATACGTTGACCGCCATGGATCCCAGCGACTACGCCGACGACCTGCGGCTGGCCCACGTCCTCGCCGACCAGGTCGAGCGGATCACGATGGACCGCTTCCGCTCGAGCGACCTCGTCGTCGAGTCCAAGCCCGACCTCACCCCGGTGACCGAGGCCGACCGCGACTGCGAGTCCGCGATCCGCTCCCAGCTCGCCCGCGCGCGCAGCCGTGACGCCGTCATCGGTGAGGAGTTCGAGCCGACGGGGCACAGCCAGCGCCAGTGGATCATCGACCCGATCGACGGCACGAAGAACTACGTCCGCGGCGTCCCCGTCTGGGCCACCCTCATCGGGCTCGTCGAGGACGGCGAGTGCGTCATGGGTCTCGTCGCCGCGCCGGCACTTGGCCGCCGGTGGTGGGCGGCGAAGGGGGGCGGCGCCTGGACCGGGCGCTCGCTGTCCAAGGCCGAGCAGATCAACGTCTCGAAGGTCGGCCGGGTCGAGGACTCGTCCTTCTCCTACTCCTCGATCGACGGGTGGCGGCAGGAGGGGCGCGGCATGTCCTTCCTCCGGCTCACCTCGGAGGTGTGGCGGACGAGGGCATACGGCGACTTCTGGTCCTACATGCTCGTCGCCGAGGGTGCGGTCGACGCCGCGGCCGAGCCCGAGCTCGCCGTCTACGACATGGCGGCGCTCGTCGCGATCGTCACCGAGGCCGGGGGGCGTTTCACCTCGCTCGAGGGCGAGACCGGCCCGTGGGGCGGCAACGCGCTCGCGTCGAACGGACTGCTCCACGACGCCTATCTCGAGCGCCTCGCGCGAGATGCCGGCTGAGCCCACGACGGGGGCCCGAGCCGCCACACCGACACGGCTGGGGTGACCTCTGTGCACAGATCGCTGTCCTGGGGTCGGAGGCACCTATATCCGGTGCCCGTGACTGCCTGACAGCGACTTGGGCACAGGCTCATCGCCGACGACGCCGCTGCCGAGCTCGATCCGCCGGCTCGCGGAGGTGCTCACCCGTGCGCAGGATCGCCAGGAGCTCCGACCGGGTCGTCGGCCAGGCCTCCTCGACATCCTCGTGCGTCAGCCGGGTCGTCAGGTAGCCGAGGAGCCGCGCGCCCTTGTCCCGCCGGCGGTCGCGTGTGTATGCCTGCTTGTCGGTGTGGTGCTTGCGGCTGTCGCACTCGATGATCCAGCTCCGGCCCACCCTCAGGTCGACGCGGCCCACCCCGTCGATGACGACCTGCGGCTCGACCTCAACCCCCTTGAGGGCAAAGAGCAGCCGTACCCGGCTCTCGGTCCCCGACTCTGCACGACCATCGACCCGGGCGAGCACCCGCGCCACGCGGCGCGGCGCCCCCCGTCGGAGCGCGGCGACATCCGCCTCATGCACCTTCTCCAGGTGCACGGCCGAGTCGGCCAGGATCGCGACCTCGACCGGGGACAGGCACCGCAGGGCGTGCCGGAGCAGCAGCCCTGGTGATGCGACGGGGTCTTCCTCGACCCACCGGTCTTCCCAGCCATGGGCCAGCAAGCCACCGGACAGCCGCGGTGTCCGAGGTCGGTAGGCGTGGATGCGTGAGCTCCTGGGGGTCCACAGACCGTGATGACGCGCAGCCGTCGCGCACGTGGGTCGGCATCCTGCCCGAAGGGGCAGGACCACTGCGTCGGACTCGTCGGGCGTGACCAGCCACCGACCTGCTCGCACGATCCGCCCGGCCGACACCAAGCTCTCGATGTCACGACGGCTGTGCTCCTCGCGGAGCTGGCTGTGGGAGTAGATGACCATGCCGACGACCCTGTCGGTGTCGGCCCGCCCGGGCCGGGGTGGGTAAGACGCTGTGGACAGCGCGCCGCCAGCCGCAAGTCATGTGCACATGCCGCTGTCTGGAGGTCATCGGCACCTATATCCGGTGGCGATGACCTCAGGACAGCGGACTCTGCTCGCCGGCTGGAAACGAGGGCTCAGGCGGGGACGACGGTGACCGGCCCGAGCCCGAGCGCCTCGACCTCGTCGCGGTAGCTGGCAGCGTCCCCGACAACGACGATCGTCCACTCCCGACCGACGTGCTCGCGCCAGGCGGCGTCGAGATCGGCCGGGGTGAGCCGGCGCATCGCGGCGACGGTGTCGGAGGTGAAGGTCAGCGGGAGACCGTCGGCGGCGAGGTGCGTCAGCTCGTCGGCGAGGGCGTCGGCGGTGTCGTAGCGCCCCGGCGCGGTGAGCGTCACGAAGTCGACCCCGGCCCGCGTCTCGTCCTCGCTCACGCCGTCGCCGACACCCCGGAGGATCTCGTCGAGGAGGCGCAGGGAGTCGACGGTCGCGTCAGCGCGCACGGAGCCGGTGACGAGGAAGGTCCCGCCGACCTGGCGCGGGCGGAAGCCGCTGCGGATGCCGTAGGTGTAGCCCTTCTCCTCGCGGAGCACCGCGTCGATGCGGGCGTTGGGTGCGCCGCCGACGAGGTAGCCGAGGACGGGGAAGGCGGGCCACTCCGCCGCGCGCCGGTCGGGGCCGGAGGTCGCGACGACGAGCTCGGACTGGACCGAGCCCGGTCGGTCGACGAGGACGACCCGGGCGGCGTCGGCGGCGCGGGGTGCGGACTCGCGGGTCCACTCGCGCGCCAGGCCGTCGGTGACCCAGCTGCCGAGGGTGCGGTCGAGGAGCGCGTCGAGGTCGACGTCCGTGAGGTCGCCGGCGACGACGACGGTCCCGCCGTGCGGGTGGACGTGCTCGCGGTGGAAGCGGACGACGTCCTCACGGGTGATCGTGGCGACGGTCTGCGCCGACCCGGCGCCGGGTCGGCTGGCCCGGGTCTGCGGGTCGTAGTACGTCGCGGCGTACTCGCGCAGCGCACGGTGCGGGGCGGACGCGCGCTCCTGCTCGATGTCCTGGAGCCGCGTCCGGACGGCCCGGGCCACCTCGGCGTCGGCGAAGGCGGGCGTGCTGACGATCTCGGTCATCAGCTCGAGCGCCTCACCGAGCCAGCGCTGCGGCACGTCGAGGTCGACGCCGAAGGCGCCCTCGCTCATGCCGGCGCCGATCGCGATGCCGCGCCGCTCGAGCATCTCGGAGAGCTCGCGCTGGTCGTGCTGCTCGGTGCCCTCGTCGAGGAGCCGCGCCATGATCCAGGCGACGCCCTCCTTGTCGAGCGGCTCGGCACGCAGCGGCAGCGGCAGGGTGAGCCGCACGGAGATGACGTACTGGCCGGGGACGTCGAGGACGAGGGCGCGCAGGCCGTTGGGCAGGGTGCGCTCGGTGGGGGTCGGGAAGGTCCAGGCCTCGGCGGGCAGGACCTCGGGGCGAAGGGGTTGTGCCTGGGTGGTCATGCGGCGGCCTCCGTGCGCGCGGGGGCGCGGTAGGCGACGACGGCGCGGGACTCGGGGCGCAGCCAGCGCTCGGCGGCGGCCCGCACCTCTCGGCGGTGATCGAGGCGACGTCGTCGAGGAAGGTGTTGATGTAGCCGGGGTCGTCGTGGAGCAGGGTGTAGTGGCTGATGACGTCGGCGCGCTCGTCCTTGGCGGCGAGCGCGGAGAGCCAGGCTCGCTCGGTCTGGGCGAGCACGGCGGCCATCTCGGCCTCGCTCGGCCCGTCGGCGGCGAGCGTGCGCAGGGCGGCGCAGACCGTCTCCTCGACGGCATCCATCGAGGCGCCGTCGGCGATGTCGGCGACGATGAGCCCGAGGCTCACGCCGTCGACGAAGCCCATCGCGGTGGCCTCGACGTGGTTGGCGCTGCCCTCGGTCCGGACGAGCTGCTGCTCGAGCGGGGAGAAGCTCAGCCCGGCGAGACAGTCGAGCGCGATGGAGCAGGCGAGGAACTCGCGGCGACCCTGCGCCGACTCACCGGGGAGTCGGAATGCCATGTGCAGCCGGTCGTTCGGCACCTCGGCCTCGGTGATGTCCACCCGCTCGGGAGCGTCGAGCGGCGCGAGCTGCTCGAGGTTGGCGCGGCGCGGGGCCGCGTGGCTCTCGATCCAGCCGAGGTACTGCTCGGCGAGCGCGAAGCCGCGCTCGGGGGCGACGTCGCCGCACAGCGTGAGGACCGTGTTGTCGGGCGCGTAGTGCTCGCGGAAGAAGGCGTGGACGTCCTCGAGCGAGGCAGCGTCGAGATCCTCCATCGACCCGATCGTCGGGTGATGGTACGGGTGCCCGTCGGGGAAGACCGTCGCGTAGACGGTGGCGAGCGCCTGGCCGTACGGCTGGTTGTCGTAGCGCTGGCGCTTCTCCTCCTTGACGACGTCGCGCTGGTTGTCGAGGTTCTCCTGGGTCACCGCGTCGAGGAGCGCGGCGTGCCGGTCGGACTCGAGCCACAGGGCGAGCTCGAGCGCGCCGGTCGGGACGGTCTCGAAGTAGTTCGTCCGGTCGAACCAGGTGGTCGCGTTGAGCCGCCCGCCGACGCCCATGAGCGCCTGGAAGTGCTCGCCCTCGGCGACCTGCGCGCTCCCCTGGAACATCAGGTGCTCGAAGAGGTGCGCGAAGCCGGTCTTGCCGGGCGCCTCGTGGCGGCTGCCGACGCCGACCCAGAGGTTGACGGTGACGGTCGGGCTGGTGTGGTCAGGCTGGACGACGACGCGCAGGCCGTTCGCCAGGGTCCTCGTCTCGATGGGGAAGTCCAACGGCATTGGGCCACCCTATGTCGCCGCCCCGGCGGAGCCGCCCGACCCCACGATCAGGCGGCCGGCTCCCCTTCGCCCCGGACCACCCCTTCGTCCGACGGACCGGTCGGCAGGGCCGGGTACGCGATCTCGTGCCCGAGGTCGTCGATCGCGTTGCGCGCGAAGATCTGCTGCACCGTCGTGACCCGCTCGCCGCGGCTGTCGCCGATGAAGGTGATCATCCACTTGAGCAGCGTCGACACCCGCGCCTTGAAGCCCACCATCGCCATGAGGTGCACGACGAGCCACGCGAGCCAGGCGATGAACCCGGAGAAGTTGACCTTGCCGATCGACGCGACGGCCGAGTACTTGGAGATCGTCGCCATCGACCCCTTGTCGCGATAGACGAAGGGGGGTGCTGCCGGCTTGCCGTCGAGCCGGCGCTCGATCTGGTCGGCCGCGTAGCGGCCACCCTGGATCGCCAGCTGGGCGACGCCCGGGTAGCCCCTGAGGTTGATCATGTCGCCGACGACGAAGATCTCCGGGTGGCCGGGGAGGGTGAGGTCGTCCTCGACGTGGACGCGACCGGCCCGGTCGACCTCCGCGCCGGTCTGCTCGGCGACCATCCGGCCGAGCGGCGACCCGCTGACGCCCGCGGCCCACACCTTCGTCGTCGCGTCGATGCGGCGGGTGGACCCGTCGGCGTCCTCGATGTCGATGCCCGTCTCGTCGAGGCCCACGACCTTGGCCCCGAGCTGGACCTCGATCCCGCGCTTCTCCAGGCTCGCCTTGGACTTGCCGGAGAGCCGGTCGCCGAAGGTCGCGAGGACCTTCGGCGCAGCGTCGACGAGGACGACCCGCGCGTCAGAGGGGTTGATCGTCCGGAACTCGTTCTTGAGCGTGCGCTGCGACAGCTCGGCGATCTGGCCGGCCATCTCCACGCCCGTCGGGCCCGCGCCGACGACGACGAAGGTCAGCAGCCGCTCCCGCTCCGCCGGGTCCTCGGCAAGCTCGGCCAGCTCGAACGCCCCGAAGATCCGCCCGCGCAGCTCCAGCGCGTCGTCGATGTTCTTCATCCCCGGCGCGTGCCGCGCGTACTGGTCGTTGCCGAAGTACGACTGCCCGGCGCCGGCCGCGAGGATCAGCGAGTCGTACTCCGTGCTTGTCGTGCGGCCGACCGCACGGTGGTGGACGACGCGCTGGTCCACGTCGATGTGCTCGACCTCGCCGAAGAGGACCTGCACGTTGTCCTGGTCGGCGAGGATGTCGCGCGTCGTCGGCGCGATGTCGCCCTCGGAGAGGATCCCGGTGGCCACCTGGTAGAGCAGCGGCTGGAAGAGGTGGTGCGTCGTCCGCGAGATGAGGGTGACGTCGACGTCCGCCCGGCGCAGGGCCTTCGCCGCGAAGAGCCCCCCGAAGCCGGAGCCGATGACGACGACGCGATGACGGGCGGGGGCGGCAGCTGATGAGGTCACCCTCACCATTGTGCCCGAAGACGGCGAAGGGGTACGGCGTCGCGTCGTCGCGGGCTGCGTCTCAGGGCGTCCGGGCGGGGCGCCGCCGGACCGCCGTCGCCGGGGTTCGGAACGGCGGTGTCGAGATCCACAGGAGGCACACAAGCAGCACACATGGGCTCCATGAGGAGCGCAGTCAATGTGGCTGCATCGAGTCCTGAAGCAGGGCCGCGAGCTGGCCGCCCAAGAGGAGGGCACCGTCACCTGGTAGGCGTTCCGGCTCGACGACACGACCTACGGCATCTTCGACACCTTCGAGAGCGAGGAGGGTCGCCAGGCGCACGTGAACGGCCAGATCCCGGCGGCACTCCAGGAGGTTGGCCCCGATCTTTTGGCCGCCGACCCCGACATCAAGCCGATCGACATCCTCGCGGTCAAGTATAAGCGAGTGCGAAGGGCACGTTCTGGAACGTGCCCTTCGACTGACTTCGCACACCTGTCCTTCGACAACGACTGTCAGGAGGAACGGGAATGCGAGTACAAGCCTGAGACCTCGCGGCCCGCGAGGAGAAGCTCGAAGCGCTTCAGAAGAAGCTCAGCGACTCCGTCGGCGCGCTGGTGACCGGGGAGGCTGGAAGCGTGCGCTGGGGTTCGCCGCGAAGTTCCGCGGTCGCAGCTTTGGGAACACGATGCTGATGCGGTTCATGCATCGACTCGACTCGAGTCGAGGCTGAGGCGAGCGCGCGAATCGCTTCCATTCTCCATGCACTGTCAGGGGTTTTGTCAGGGCTCGGAGCCGGTAAGGCATGACGTAGGGCCCCTGACTCAGCGATTCCGCTAGTCAGGGGCCCTACTTGGTAGCGGGGGCAGGATTTGAACCTGCGACCTCCGGGTTATGAGCCCGGCGAGCTACCGAACTGCTCCACCCCGCGTCGTTGCTCTGCCAACTTTACGTGAACGACCGGTGGCGACCAAATCGGGCTTCGGCTCGCTGGCGCTCGCACCTCAGCCGGCGGGACGAAGGGGTCATCCGCCTTCGCCGTCGGCCGGCTCCTCGCCGTCCGCTGCCGGCTCCTCGAGGGTCACCGACCCACCACCCGGCTGGTTGCGAGCAGCCTCGGTGAGCGCCTCGCGGAGCTCCTTCTGCGCCTGGCCGTAGGCCTCGAGGTCGCCCTCCTTGAGCGCCTCCTGGCCTTTGTCGTACGCGGCCTCCATGTCCGAGATCGCCTCGCGCAGCGCCCGCTCCTGGCCGGTGAGCGGCCCGGTCGGCTCCTGCGTCGGCGGACGTGTGCCACCGGTGCCCGACCCGACGCCGGCGTCCCCGCCGAAGAGCTCGTCGAGCGCCCCCTCGAGCGTGCGCGCCCACGCGTACCGGCCGCCGAAGGAGACGATGACGACCCGCATCGAGGGGTAGGAGTTGTCCGTCGTGCCCGCGAGATAGACCGGCTCGACGTGGAGGAAGCCGTCGCCGACGGGCAGCGTCATCTGGTTGCCGAGCAGCACGCGGCTCGAGCCGCGGTTGTTGTTGTTGAGGTAGTCGGTGAGGGTCTGGTCGGTGTCGGCACCCTTGACCGAGCTGCTCGCGATGTCGTTCTGCACCTGCCCGGGGCCGGGGACCGTCGTCGACCGCGGGACCGCGAGCATCCGCAGCTGGCCGTAGCCCTCGGCGGGCTCGCCGGCCTTCTCCCCCGCGTCGGCGTCGACGGCGAGGTAGCCCGCCATGACCTCGCGGTCGCCGTTGGGGATGTACGTCGAGGTGAGCGACCACGTCGGCGCGGTCTGCCCCGGCATCGCCATCGTGAGGTAGTACGGCGGCTGCGCGACCTTCTTGTCGGCGAGGACGGTCGGGTCGTTCGGCACCCGCCAGCGGTCCTGCCCGGCGCGGAAGTCACGGGCCGAGGTCACGTGGTAGTCGGCGAGGACCGCGCGCTGCATCCGGAAGAGGTCCTCCGGGTAGCGCAGGTGCTTCATCAGCTCGCCGCTGATCTCCGAGCGCGGGGTGATGAGATCGGGGAAGGCCTGGTCCCACGCCGCGACGACCGGATCCTCCTCGTCCCACTTGTAGAGAGTCACCGTGCCGTCGTACGCGTCGACCGTCGCCTTGACCGAGTTGCGCATGTAGTTGACCCGGTCGGCGTTGATCGCGGCACGGCGCTGCGTCTCGATCGAGGAGACGGTGCCCTCCTGGACGCCGGAGACGCTGAACCGGCTGCTGTACGGGTAGGTCCGCGAGGTCGTGTACCCGTCGACGACCCAGAGGATCCGTCCGTCGACGACGGTCGGGTACGGGTCGTGGTCGAGGGTCAGCCATGGGGCGACGCGGGCGACCCGCTCCCGCGGGGTCCGGTGCTCGAGCAACCGGGACTGCGGCCCGACGGCGTCGGAGAGGACGAACTTCACGTCCCGGTGGGTGATCGCGTAGGCGAGCTGGCGAAGGGGTGAGCCGATCGAGACGCCACCCTCACCCTCGTAGGTGTACCGGCTCTCGGTGCCGCCGGTCGGCTGGTCCACCTCACGGGGCGCCGCCCCGTCGGCCGCGCCGACGATGGAGAAGTGACGCATCCGCTCGCCGAAGTAGATGCGCGGCTCGTGCTCGGCGACCTGCTGCAGGTCGAACCACGCCGGCGTCCCTCCCGACGAGACCTCCGACCCCTTGGCCGCCACGAGACCGTAGCCGTGGGTGTAGACGGTGTGGTCGTTGACCCAGTCCCGCCGGTCGGCGGGCACCCGGGAGAGGTCGAGCTCGCGGGCACCGACGACCGTGTCGGTCGAGCGCCCGTCGATGTCGTAGCGGTCGACGTCGAGGTCGTCCGGGAAGGAGTAGTACGGCTGCTGCGCCTGGAGCTGCTTGAAGGTCGGGCCGGTGACGTTGGGGTCGAGCAGCCGGATGCCGGGGATCGTCCGGGCGTCCTCGCGCAGCTGGCCGGCGGAGATCTCGGAGACCGCGTCGTAGGGCTGCGGCTCGACCGCGGCGACGCCGTAGGCCTCGCGGGTGAAGTCGATGTTCTCCTGCAGGTAGGGCTGCTCGAGCGAGGACCGCGACGGCGTGACCTTGTAGGTCTCGACGAGCGCCGGGTAGATGTTGCCGACGATGAACGAGAGCCCGAGCAGGGTGGCGACCCCGATGACCGGCAGCCGCCAGCTGCGGGTGCGCACGGACGCGAGGAAGAGGCCGGCGCAGATCACGGCGGCGACGGCGAGGATGTACTTCACCGGGATGATCGCGTGCGCCGCGGTGTAGCCGATGCCCGTGAGGACCTCGGTCTCGTTGGTCGTCAGCGCGTGCGCGTCGAGGATGTAGGAGACGCCGCGCAGCAGCACGAGGACCGCCCCGATGATGCCGAGGTGGAGGAACGCGGCGCGGGTCGACGGCGCCCGTCCCGGGGGCTGCAGCCCGCCGTAGACGTAGTGCGCGAAGGCGGCGGCGATGAGGCACGCCACGGCGACGACGGTGAGGTAGCCGACGACGAAGGAGTACCAGGGCAGGTCGAAGAGGTAGTAGCCGACGTCGTTGCCGAAGTGCGGGTCCGTCGTGCCTGTCGCCTGGCCGTTGCGCCACAGGAGGAAGGGCTCCCACTGCGCGGCCGCGGCGAGCCCGCCCATGATCCCGAAGAGCGTCGGCAGCCCGATGGCCAGGTGCTTGCGGGCCGGGTCGATCACCTGGCGGTACTGGGCCAGGGCCCGCTCCCCCGGGCTGCTCGGCCACAGGGCCGGGCGGGTGCGGAAGGGGATGACCATGCTCGCGGCGAGCGGCACCGCGAGGAGCAGCGCACCGGCGACGAAGAGGAAGAGCTCGGTGCGGATCCGCACCCACCACTGCGAGCCGTAGCCGAGAGCGTCGAACCACAGCGCCTCGGTCCAGATGCTCGTCGCGACGAGGACCGCGATGATGATCCCGGCGAGGACGCCGAGGATGCGCAGGCCGCGGGTGCGGGTGCGGGACGCGTCGGGCTCTGGACGCGTTGCGTCCGTACGCCCCTCGTCCGGTGGCAGGTCTGAGCTCATCGACTACCTCGTCCTCGTCGCGGCCCCGGCGGCCGCGGCGGGGCCCAACCTACCTACCGAGCCTGGACGCGCGTGCGGCACCATGTCCTTCGTGCCGAACTCGACGCCCGACCAGCCCGCATCCCAGCCCGTGACAGAGCCCCTGGCCCGGTGCGCGCTGGAGACCGAGAAGCATGTCGCCGACCGCGGCTGGGACCAGGCGCCCCGCGTCTTCGCCCTCGTCGAGACCGCCGAGCTGCTCGCCGCCGAGCCCGGCCTGCGCGAGACGATGTCGGTGACCGATCTCGTGCCCGGCGCGATCACCGCGATCGAGCAGGAGGGCTACGCCCGGACGAGCAGCATCGAGAGCCTCCTCGGCCGCCTCGCCTGGCCCGACACCGTGCACGGCGCGGCGGTCGCCCTCGAGCGCGTCGTCGTCCCGCCGGGCGCCGAGCGCGACCTGCCCGAGGACCCCACCGAGGCCGCCGAGCAGCTCGCCCAGCACCCCGACCGCCAGGACGTGCGGCTCCTCGTCGCCGTGCACCGCGACGGCCGCGCCATCTGCCTGCTCCGTCAGCGCGCCCACGACAGCGACGACCGCGTCGCGATGGGTGAGGACATCGCCCCCGGCCTCGTCCACGCGCTCCGCTCGACCCTCGAGGCCTGAGCGACCACAACCGCCCGGGCAAGGTTCACGACCCCCCGGGCACGGTGGGCAGGGGTCAGCGGGTCCCGCAGGACGGCAGGCCGGCCACGTCCCCCGTCGCCGCCGCCTCGACCGCGGCGACCGCCGACTCGAAGTCGGCCACCTCGAGCACCGTCAGCCCCTCCGGGACGTGCCCGACGACCTCGGCGCAGTTGTCCGCCGGGGCGAGGAAGTACTCGGCCTGGGCCTCCCGGGCCCCGACCATCTTCTGCCGGATGCCTCCGATCGGGCCGATGGCGCCGCCGTCGTTGATCGTCCCGGTGCCGGCGAGCGACTTCCCGCCGGTCAGCTCGCCGGGGGTGAGCACGTCGTGGATCGCGAGGGCAAACATCGCGCCGGCGCTCGGGCCCCCGACGTTGCCTGCGTCGATGCGCACCTCGACCGGGTAGTCGTAGATCGGCTCGATGCCGATGCCGATGCCCGCGCGGCCGTTGCCGATGTCCTCGGCACGAAGGCGGACCTGGCGCTCCACCCCGCCCCGGTCGACCGTCAGCTCGACGGTGTCACCGACGCCCCGGTCCGAGATCGCCGCGACGAGGTCGCTGACCCGCTCCTGGCGCTTCCCGTCGACCGCGAGGATCTTGTCCTTGAGCTCGAGCTTGCCATCCGCCGGGTAGTCCTCGACGATCGAGGCGACGACGTTGTCCTGCCCCACCTCGTGGCCGGTGGAGCGCAGGGCGACGGCGATCGCGCTCTTCTGCGAGCCCTGCATCTCCGCGGCGTTGATCTCGCGGATCTCCTGCTGCGAGTTCCCGGTGCCGAAGACCCGCTCCTCCGGCACGACGATCGCGTCGTCGTCGAGGTGCCCGCCGATCCACTCCCAGACGTTGATGTGCTCGTCCGGGCTGCCGTTGACCGACACCGTCGTGAAGTAGAGGTTCCCGTCCGTCGGGTAGCTCTTGGCCCCGGTGACGGTCACCACCTGAGCCGCGGACTCCCCTTCGCCCCGGCTGCCGAGGGTGTCGCTCACCGGACCCGGCGCCTCGATCGCGTACGGCACCTTGATCACCGACATGAGCAGGGCGATCACGAGCAGGACGCCCGAGACACGGATGATCTGCCACGCGAGTGAGTCGGCGCGGCGAGGGTCCATGATGATGCTCCGGATCGTGGGGGGGACGGCGCGGGAACCTCTGAGGGGTCCCCGTGGTTGGCTCTACGAGACGTCCCATCCTAAGGAGCGCACGTGACAGACCCCGTCGACCCCACCAGCGGCAACGGCGACGAGCTGCCCGAGGAGATCGCCGCGATCTTCCGCGACCTCACCGGCGGCGCCCCGCTGCCCCCCGAGATCGGCCGGCAGCTGTCGGCCATGGGCCTCGGCGACGCCGACCCGGCCCAGGTCCGCGCGATGGCCGACCAGATGCGCGCGATGTTCAACCCCACGGCCACGGCGAAGGGGGTGGACCTCACCGCCGCGACGGCGGCGGCGACCCGCGTCGCCGAGGAGGCCGGTGACCCCGAGATCGGCGGGCGCGAGGCCGGCCTCGCCGAGCAGGCCGTCCGGATCGCCGGGATGTGGCTCGACGAGGTGACCGATCTCGAGGCTCCCGCGCTCACCGGCGTCGCCATGTCGCGCACGGCCTGGGTCGAGGCGACGATGCCGCTGTGGGCCCGGCTCGTCGAGCCCGTCTCCGACGGGATCTCCGGCGCGATCCGCGACTCGATGACCGCCCAGCTCAGCGGCCCAGACGCTCCCAATCTCACCGCGCTCGGGGTGCCAGAGGGCACCAACCCGCTCGCGCTCGCGGGCCAGCTCGCCCCGATGATCGACCGCATGGGCAGCGCCATCGTCACCGCTCAGACCGGCCAGGCCGTCGGCGCGCTCGCGTCCGACACGGTCACCGGCACCGAGGTCGGCATCCCGCTGCTCACCGACCGGGTTGCCCTCCTGCCCGCGAACATCGCCGAGCTCGCCGAGGGGCTCGACGTCGACATCGACGAGGTGTGGCTGCACCTCGCCGTCCGGGAGACCGCGCGGATGCGGCTCTTCGTCGACGTGCCCTGGGTCGGCCCGCAGATCCTCGCCGCCGTCGAGGAGTACGCCCGCGGGATCGCCATCGACACCTCCGCCGTCGACCGGGCCGTCGCCGACCTCGACCCGAGCGACGTCGGGGCGATGCAGGAGGCCCTCTCGGGCGGCCTCTTCCAGCCCCAGCCCTCCCCCGCGCAGAAGGCGGCCCTCACCCGGCTCGAGACCTGGCTCGCGCTCATCGAGGGCTGGGTCGACGTCGTCACCGCCAAGGCTGCCGGCCGGCACCTCCCGAGCACGGACGCGCTCGCCGAGACGATCCGGCGGCGCCGGGCGACGGGCGGACCGGCCGAGCGGACCTTCGCCGGGCTCGTCGGGCTCGAGCTGCGGCCTCGTCGGCTGCGTGACGCGGCAAACCTCTTCGCCGCCCTGGAGTCGGCCGGCGGCCCGGCCGCGCGGGACGCGGCCTGGGCGCACCCGGACGTCGCGCCGACCTCGGCGGACCTCGACGACGTCATCGGCTACGTCGAGCGCAGCACGGGGGCGAAGGGGTCCGAGGCGGGGTCGGAGGGGACCGAGGGTGCGTCCTCGGGCATCGACTTCGACGCCGAGCTCGCGGCGCTGCTCGAGGACGAGGCCGGCACGGGTGAGTGACCCGGTCGGGCGGCTCAGCGCCGACCTCGGCCGGGTGCTGCGCGCGTGGGAGCCCGGATCCTCGGAGCAGGCGGGGCTGCGTGACGAGTACCTCGCGCACCTCGGCGAGCACCCGGACGCCGTGCTCAAGGTGGGACCGCCGGAGCACTTCACCGTGGGCTGCCTCGTGCTCGACCACACCCGCACGCAGGTGCTGCTGACCTTGCACGCCAAGGCGGGCCGCTGGTTCCAGCTCGGCGGGCACCTCGAGCCCGGCGACCCCGACGTGGTGGCCGCGGCGCTGCGGGAGGCGGTCGAGGAGTCGGGGATCCCCGTCGAGGCGCTGACGCTGCACCCCGACCCCGTGCACCTCGACCGGCACGAGCTCGTCGGCTCCTTCGGCCGGTGCACCTGGCATCTCGACGTCCGGTACGTCGCCGTCGCCGCTGCCGGAGCCGCCCACGAGATCTCCGAGGAGTCGCTCGACCTCGCCTGGTGGCCGGTCGACGCCCTGCCGGCCGACTCTGCGGACGAGATCGGGCCGCTCGTCGCGGCGGCGCTCAGCCGACTGGGCTGACACCTCCTCCGGTCTCGTCGCCGTCGCCGTCGACGGCCTCGTCGTCCCCGACCCCACCCGAGCCGTCACGCCCCGACCAGCCCTCGAGGTAACCGCTCGCGCGCTCGACGCGGGGGTAACGGTCGAGCAGCGCGTGGAAGTCCGGCCCGTGGCCGGGGACGAGCAGGTGGACGAGCTCGTGGAGCAGGACGTAGTCGATGACGTAGTCGGGCATGCCACGCAACCGGTGACTCAGCCGGATCGTCCGCCCGCTCGTCGTGCAGGACCCCCAACGACTGCTCTGGTTCGTCACCCAGCGCACGTTCGACGGGACCGCCCGGCCCTCGAGGTAGCGGTCGGAGAGCCGCGCGGCCCGCTCGAGGAGGTCGCTGTCGCTCGGCCGTCGGCGCTGCTCGCGCGCCAGCACCTTCTCCCCGAGCTCCTTGACGTAGCGCTCCTCGAGACGGGCGCTCAGGCCGGCGGGCATGAGGAGCACGAGCCGGTCACCCTCGCGATGTGCCGACACCGTCTTGCGGCGGCGCCGGCTGCGCCGGATCTCGACGTCGGAGAAACCTTCCATGCCGACAACCTAGGCGGCCGGAGCGACAACGACGGCTCCCCCCTTCGCCCCTGTGGACAACCCAGGACGCCACCGGACCGCCTGGTGACAGTGTGGCCGGACCACCGATGCGACGACGAGGACCGACGATGGATCTGCGCCCCCGACTGACCCGCCCGATCCATCCGCTCGCCCGCCCGGACGGCTCGATCCAGCTCGGGCTCGACCCGCGGACGGCCCTCGTCGCGACCGGGGTCAGCGCGCACGAGTGCCGCTGGCTCGCCACGCTCGACGGGTCACGGGTGCGGGCAGCGGTCATCGCCGACGCGGCCGGGCACGGCATCGCGCGCGACCGGGCGGGCGAGATCATCGACGCCTTCGTCGCGCAGGGGCTGGTCACCGAGGCCGAGCGAGCGCCCGCCATCGCCCGGAGGGTCGCCGTCATCGGTGCGGGCACGGTGCCCGCGCACCTCACCGAGGTCCTCCGCGAGGCCGGGCTCGCCGACGTGCAGCGGCGCGTCCACGACATCGCCGACGAGGAGACCGAGGGGCGCGTCGACCTCGCGATCATCACGAGCACCGTGCCCGTCCCTGCCGGGGCGGGCGAGGCCTGGCGGCTGGCCGGCGTCCCCCACCTGCCCGTGTGGTGCGGGCCCGACCACGCGAGCGTCGGGCCGCTCGTCGTGCCGGGTGAGGGTCCGTGCCTCCAGTGCCTCGAGCTGACCCGGCTCGCGCTCGACCCAGGGTGGTCGTGGATCCGCGCCCAGATCAGCGGACCGCGCGTCGGCCCGCTCGTGCCGGTCGAGACCGCTGCGACGACACGGAGCATCCTCGTGGGGATCGCGGCCAGCCTGGCGCTCGAGGCGCTGACCGACGGGCCGGCGCCCACCGGGTGGTCGATCGACGCCTTCGCACCCGGACCGACCTTCGAGCGCCGCCACTGGTCCCGGCAACCGACCTGCCCACGGTGCGGACCCGGGGTCGCCGCAGGTGCGGGAGTCCCTCTCTCGGGCGACGATCAGGTCGACCCGCCACAATGGGCCGTGTGAGCCAGATCCCCCGGGGCACCGCCCGCCGTACCGCCCGTCTCGCGAGCCTGCCGCTCGGCGCCGCCGGGCGCACGGCCGCCGGGCTGGGCCGCCGCGTCCGCGGAGAGTCGGCGGCCAGCGTCAACGAGGACATGCAGCGTCGGGCCGCCGAGCAGCTCTTCTCCGTGCTCGGCTCGCTCAAGGGCGGGGCGATGAAGGTCGGCCAGACCCTCAGCGTGCTCGAGGCAGCCATGCCCGACGACCTCGTCGAGCCGTACCGCGAGATGCTCGTCAAGCTCCAGGACGCCGCCCCGCCGATGCCGCTCTCCGACGTCGAGGAGATCCTCGCCCGTGAGCTCGGGCCGCGCTGGCGCAGCACGAAGATCACCGACCTCACCCCCCGTCCGGTGGCTGCCGCCTCGATCGGCCAGGTCCACCGCGGCACCTGGCACGACGGCCGCACGGTGGCGGTGAAGATCCAGTACCCCGGCGCCGACGTCGCGCTGCGCTCCGACCTCCAGCAGATCGCCCGGCTCGCCCGGCTCGTGGGGTCCTTCGCCCCCGGCCTCGACGTCAAGGCGGTCACCGATGAGCTGCTCGAGCGGGCCGACGAGGAGCTCGACTACGCGCTCGAGGCAAGCCATCAGCGGGCCTTCGCCGACGCGTACGTCGGCGACCCTGACGTGGCGGTGCCGGCGGTCGTCGCGCACAGCGGGCACGTGCTCGTCACGGAGTGGCTCGACGGCGTGCCGATGAGCCAGATCATCCGCGAGGCCGACCAGGACGTGCGCGACGCCGTCGGCGAGCTCTACCTCGGCTTCACGCTCGGCTCGCCCGCCCGCGCGGGGATGCTCCATGCCGACCCGCACCCCGGCAACTTCCGGCTCACGCCCGACGGGCGGCTCGGGGTCGTCGACTTCGGTGCGGTCGCGCGGCTCCCAGAGGGGCTGCCGCCGGTCATCGGTCCGCTCGTGCGCGACGCACTCGCCGGTGATGCAGGGGCTGTGATCGACGGCCTCCGGGCCGAGGGCTTCGTCCGGCCGGGCGTGCGCGTCGACGCCGACGAGATGCTGGCCTACCTGCGGCCCTTCATCGAGCCGCTGGTCCACGAGCGTCATCACTTCAGCCGGGAGTGGCTCCAGGGTGTCTCGGCCGCGCTGCGCGACATCCGGACCCCGGAGTTCGCCACGAGCACCCGACTCAACCTGCCCCCGGAGTACCTGCTCATCCACCGCGTCTTCCTCGGCAGCACCGCGGTGCTCTGCCAGATCAGTGCCGAGGTGCCGGCGCGGGCCCAGATGGAGCGGCACCTCCCTGGCTTCGCCGACCCCACCTGACCCCCCCCTTCGCACGAGCCAAGGCTCCTGCCGCCCCCCCTTCGCACGAGCCAAGGCTCCTGCCGCTCCCCCTTCGCACGAGCCTTGGCTCCTGCGAGACGCAGATCGACCCCGCCTCGACGGGTGTCGTGACGGGGTCGACCGTGGTGCAGGTCATCGCACGCGCAGGTGGACCGGGACCTGCTGTCGCATCTCGGCCCGCTCTCGGCGCGAGAGCTGACGCGGGGCTTGCCCGTGCGTGCGGCGGTACCGCATGACGCGCTGGAATGGCTTCATGGTGTCGTTCCTCCTTCCGGGCTGCTCACGCGGAGACGGGGTGCTTGCGGGGCCGGCCACGCGGCCGCTTGCGCGGGATGACTCGGCCGGCGTCGAAGAGCTCGCCGCCCCACACGCCCCACGGCTCGCGCCGCTCGAGCGCGCCGGCGAGGCAGCTCTCACGGATGGGGCACATGGTGCACAGGGCCTTGGCGAACTCGACACCGTCGGGGGTGTCGGCGAACCAGATCTCCGGCTCCTCGGTGAGGCACGGCGCGGTGTGCGCGACCGCGATGAGCCGGCTCTGCTGATGCGGTGGATAGCTGGTCTGGAGGGCAGTCATGGGAGTGGTTCCTGGGTCAGTGGTCGGGTCGGGACATACGAAAGGCCGCGGTATCCGATGGATGCCGCGGCCTGAGGTGCAGGTCTGGAGGTGGTCCCTCAGCGAAGGGGGACGGTCCAGTGACCTGGAGGTCGCGGGTCATCGACGGTGGCGGTGCCGTACAGATCGGCATTGCCGGCGGCGGCTGCACAGCGCACCCGGGCGGACGGGGCGGTGCAGGGCACGAGGGCAGCGCCGAGCTGCTCGGCGATGAAGGCAATCTGCTTCTCCATGTGCACTGCCCTCCTCTCGTGACCGTGCGACTCGGGGCGCCTCATGCGCTCCCGACTGACTCATGCAGGTTAGGGCACACCCTCTCCGGCCCGCCAGCTCATTTTTCCGAACGGCCCCGGAGGGCGTCCCAGGACGTCCACGTCAGGGGCGGGCGGGGATCTTCAGTCTTGTGCCGCAGGCGGACTCGGCGCGTCGCCCGCGACGATCGCGAGCACGTCGTCGCCGTACTGCTCCAGCTTGCGCGCCCCGATCCCGGCGATGGCCAGCAGCCCTCGCGCGTCCGTCGGCTCGGCCTCGGCGATCGCCTCGAGCGTCGCATCGGTGAAGACGACGAACGCCGGCACCGACTGGGCCTTGGAGAGCTCACGCCGCCACGTCACGAGTCGCTCGTACAGCCCCTCGTCGTAGGTCGGCGGGCACTCCGGGCACCGCCCCGACGCCCGCTGGGTCGCGGTGGTGAGCTCGGTGCCGCAGCCCTTGCAGTGGCGCACCCGAGCCGTCCGCTTCTCGCGCCGGCCTCCCCCTGCAGACCCGCCCCCGGCAGACTTGGGCGTCGACCGCGCTCCCTCACCGAGGATCGCCGCGAGCGGGTCGAGGAAACGGCTCACGCGTCGGCTCGGCCGCGCCCCCGGCGTCCGTGCCCGCGCCCACGACAGGTGCAGCTCGTCGCGCGCCCGCGTCAGCCCGACGTAGAGCAGACGACGCTCCTCGTTGATCTCGTCCATCCCCTCGGCCATGACGATCGGCATGAGCCCGTCCGAGCACCCGACGAGATGGACGACGGGCCACTCCAACCCCTTCGCCGCGTGGAGGGACGCGAGGGTGACCCCGTCGACGGCCGGCGCGTGCTGCGCGGCAGCCCGCTCGTCGAGCTCCCGGACAAGGTCGGCCACCCGAGCCCCGGGGGTCGTCGCGGCGGTGGTCTCGGCGAGGTCGACGAGCGCCTTGAGCGACTCCCACCGGGCCCGGACGGCACCCGAGGCCGCCGGTGGCTCGGACTGCCAGCCCATGCCGCTCAGCACGTCCGCGACGAGCGTGCCGAGCGGGTGCTCGCCGTCGTCGGTGCGCGCCGCGCCCCGCAGCAGCACGATCGCGTCCCGCACCTCGCGCCGCGAGAAGAACCGCTCGCCACCGCGCACGAGGTAGGGCACGCCGACGTCCGAGAGCGCCGACTCCAGCGCCTCGGACTGGCCGTTGGTCCGGAAGAGCACCGCGATGTCGGAGGCCGGCGTCCCGGCAGAGACCCGGCGCCGGATCTCACCCGCCACCCACGCCGCCTCGGCGGGGTCGTCGGCGAGCGCGGTGAGGGTCGGCCTCGCCCCCGCCGGCCGCTGGGCGCTCAGCTGGACACCCGCGCTGCGCCGGCTCACCGGGACCGTCGTGAGCAGGGTGTTGGCCGTCTCGACGACCTGGGGCGTCGAGCGGTAGTTACGCACGAGCCGCACCGTCTGCGCCCCCGGGTGCTGCGCGGCGAAGTCGAGCAGGTGCCGCGGGCTCGCCCCGGTGAAGGAGTAGATCGTCTGCATCGGGTCACCGACGACGCACACCTCGTGGCGACCGCCGAGCCACAGCTCGAGCAGCCGCTGCTGCAACGCGTTGACGTCCTGGTACTCGTCGACGACGAAGTGCCGGTACTGCTGCCGGACCGTCGCGGCGATGTCCTCGCGCTCCTCGAGGATGCCGACGGTGAGTAGTAGGACGTCCTCGAAGTCGATGACCCCGCGCTCCCCCTTGACCTCCTCGTAGACCCCGAGCATCCGCGCCATCCCGCTCTCGTCCATGCCGGGAGGCTCGCGGCGCGCGCGCCGGGCGGCCGCCGCGTAGGACTCGGGGGTGAGCAGGCTGACCTTGGCCCACTCGATCTCGGCGGCGATGTCACGCAGCTCGGTCCGGTCGAGCTGGAGCCGCAGCCGGGACGCGGCCTCGCCGACGACCGACGCCTTGTGCGGCAGGATCTCGGGCGCCGCTCCCCCGATGGCCTGCGGCCAGAAGTAGTGCAGCTGGCGCAGCGCCGCCGCGTGGAAGGTCCGCGCCTGCACACCGGCCACCCCGAGCTCGCGCAGCCGCACCCGCATCTCGCCGGCGGCCCGAGCCGTGAAGGTCACCGCGAGGACCCGCTGCGGCTGATAGACGCCCGAGTGCACGCCGTACGCGATGCGGTGCGTGATCGCCCGCGTCTTGCCGGTCCCCGCGCCGGCGAGCACGCACATCGGCCCGGTCGGGTGAGCGGCGACCTCGCGCTGCTCGGGGTCGAGGCCGCTGAGGACGTCGTCGGCGGAGGGAGTCACGTCGGCATCGTGTCAGGTGGGGGTGACAGCCCCGGGCACCGCTCCCAGGTCGGAGGGCCGGGTCAGCGGTCCGCCGTACCAGCGCTCGATGAGCCGGGCCGAGATCGAGACCGACATCGGTCGGCGGAGCTCACCGCGCTCGAGCGCCTCGGCCAGCTCCTCCCGCGTGAACCATCGCGCGTCGGCGATCTCGGTGCCGTCGAGGGTCAGCTCGGTCGAGGTCGCCCGGGCCGTGAAGCCGAGCATCAGCGAGGCGGGGAAGGGCCACGGCTGGTCACCCTGGTAGCGCACGTCGACGACGTCGATCCCCACCTCCTCGAGAACCTCACGGGTCACCGCGGCAGCGAGGGTCTCCCCCGGCTCGACGAAACCCGCGAGGACCGACATCCGGCCCACCGGCCATCCCGTCCCCCGGGCGAGGAGCAGCCGGTCGGCGTCGTCGGTGACCGCCATGATCACGGCCGGGTCGGTCCGCGGGTGGTGCGGGCTCTCGTCGGCCGGGCACACCCGCACCCAGCCACCCTGCGCGATGACGGTCGGCTCACCGCAGCGTGAGCACCGCGGGTGGCTCCCGTGCCAGTTGTCGAGGGCGACCGCGGTCGCCGCGAAGGACGCCTCGGCCGGCCCGAGGAGGTCCGCGACCTCACGAAGGGGGGTCAGCCCTTCGCCGTCACCGCGGGCTGCCAGGACGACCCGGCCGTCGTGCCGGCCGAGGAGGAGCGTCTCCCTCCCTTCGTCCTCGGGCTGGGGCGACCGGAGGCGAAGGGTGACCCTCTCGCCGTCGCGCTCGGCCGCCACCGAGTGCCGGCCGACCTCGAGGACCCGGGTGCCCGGCTCCGCGAGCAGCCGGCGGAGGACGTCGTGCCGGGTGCGCAGCTCCGCCGCCCGGTCGAGCGGAGGGCCCGCGAAGACGAGCTCGTCGAAGGCATCGGGCATGACGCTCACTGTAGATCCGCCGTGGCGCTCCGCCCCGCGGCGTGGCCCGCGCCGTACCGTGGAGGCCGTGAACTCCCCTGCCGACCGTGGACCGCTCGCCCTCGCCGCGCTGGCCAGCGCCGCCGTCTCCGGGCTCGACCCGGTGAGCGTCGAGGAGGTACGCACCGGGCCCACCTCGCGCTACGACGTCGCCTTCGTCCAGGACGCCGAGCACCGGCGCTGGGTCATCCGCTCGCCGCGCACGGCGGCGGCCTCGGCCCAGCTCGAGCAGGCGGCCACGCTGACCCACCTCGTCGCGCGTCGGCTGCGCCAGTCCGTCCCGGTCGTCAAGGGCTGGGTCGCCCTGCCCGAAGGGGGTCGCGCCGCGGTGTACCCCTACCTCACCGGCCGTCCGGTCGAGCTCGACCTCCTCACCCCGGGCCCGGGTCTGACAGCCAGCCTCGGACGTGCTCTCGCGACGGTGCACAACCTCGACCCGGCGATCTTCGACGAGGCGGGGTCGGTGTCGTACGACGCCGAGACGTACCGGACACGGCGGCTCGCTGACCTCGACCGTGCGGCGGCGACGGGGCGTGTCCCGACCGGGCTGCTGCAGCGGTGGGAGAACCAGCTCGAGGACGTCGGCAGGTGGCGCTTCTCGTCGGTGCCGACGCTCGGCGGGGTCGAGGGGGACCAGGTGCTCGTCGGCGAGGACGAGCCGGGCGAGCTCGTCGTCAAGGGTTTCCTCGGGTGGGAGGACGCCCGGGTCGCCGACGCCGCGGACGACCTCGCCGAGATCGTCGCGGCCCTCGACGAGGAGTCACTGGACACCTTCCTCGAGGCGTACGCGCACACCCGCTCGGAGCGGCCCGACGCGCACCTCGTCGACCGGGCCCGGCTCGCGCACGAGATGTCGCTCGTCCGCTCGATGATGGCCGCCGTCGCCGCCGGCGACCTCGACGCCGCCGAGGACCAGGCCTCCGCCCTGCGCCGCCTCGACGAGGAGACGAGCGCCCAGGAACTCGCAGGAGCCTTGGCTCGTGCGACCGGGGAGACCGACGAGGACGCAGGAGCCTTGGCTCGTGCGACCGGGGAGACCGACGAGGACGCAGGAGCCTTGGCTCGTGCGACCGGGGAGACCGACGAGGACCCGTCGGACGTCGAGCCCGAGGGGCGCCGCTGACGGGTCAGGGCCGCAGGAGGTCCTCGACGGCAGACTCGTCCACGAGCTCCGGACGGACCGTCTCGCCGGTCGACCCGTAGTAGAACGCCGCCCGGACCTGCTCGGCCGGCAGCCCGGTCCAGCGGGCGTAGGCGATCCGGTAGACGCTCAGCTGGAGCGCGGCGGCGGCAGCCGCGTCGCCGGTGGGGGCGCGCCCGGTCTTCCAGTCGACGATCGTCACCCCCCCGTCACCGTCGGCGAAGACCGCGTCGACCCGGCCGCGGACCGCACGGCCCGCGATGACCACCTCGAGGCTCAGCTCGATCTCGATCGGGGTGCGGGCCGCCCACTCGCTCGCGAGGAATCGCTGCTGCAGCTCTGGCAGGTCGGGGTCGTCGACCGCCGCGTCGACCCGACCGGGCAGGTCGAGCACGTCGACCATCGCGGCCGCTCCGTAGTGCTGCTCGACCCACGCGTGGAAGGTCGTGCCGCGGCGCAGCGCGCGTGAGGGCGGCTCCGGCATCGGCCGTCGCAGCCGCGAGGCGAAGTCGTCCTCGTCACGCGCCAGCGACACCAGCGCCGAGGTCGAGAGGTGCGGAGGCAGCAAGACGCTGGGCGCGGCGGGGCGTCGGGCCGCCTCGCGCTCGGCAAGGAGCAGCTCGATCTCGCCGTCGAGCGGGTGCGTGCCGTCGAGGGCCGGGCCGTCCGGGCGCCGCTCCACGGCCGACCGCGACCGCTCGAGCGCGGGACGCGTCTCGGACTCGACCGGCATCGGCCACAGCACAGCCCGGGTCTGCTCGAGGAGGGGGTTGGGGTTGGCGTCGGTCTCGGGGAGGGCCGCCTCGGCGATGCGATGGACCCCGGGCAGCGCGGCGACCTCCTCGAAGAAGCGCGAGGGCATGCGCGGCGTCTTGCCCGTCGCCGACCACACCGACGAGGCGACGAGCAGGTGCTGGCGCGCCCGGGTGAAGGCGACGTACGCGAGGCGGCGCTCCTCGGTGAGCGCCTGCCGCCCCGCCGCCTGCTTGAACTCGGTGATCGACTCGCCGATCTCCTTGCTCGTCGGGGCATGCTCGAAGAGCTCCGGCAGACCGTCGCGGTCCCCCCGCAGCGGGTAGGGCAGGCCGCCCTCGGTCTTGTGCAGCCACCCCGTGTCGGTGGGCTCGCTCATGACCCACTGCTCCGCCTTCTTGTCCCACCGGGCCCGGCTGCTGTGGCTGGGGAAGGTCGCCTCGACGAGGCCGGGGACGGCGACGACGTCCCACTCCAGCCCCTTCGCCGCGTGGCAGGTGAGGACCTGCACGGCGTCGGGCGTCGGGTCGACGACGGGCCGGTCGAGCCCGCGCTCCTCCGCGATCGCCGCCTCGACCCAGTCGATGAACCCGCCGAGGGTCGCCCGGTCGGCTCCCGCGGCGAACTGCGCCGCGACGTCGGCGAACGCGTCGAGGTGGGCCCGGGCCGCGCCGGGGCTCCATCCGGGACGGGCGAGCACCTCGATGTCGACGCCGAGGGCTCGCTCGGCCTCGACGACGAGGTCGGGCAGCGGCTGGCCGGCCACGGTCCGCAGCCGCGCGACGACGGCTCCGAGCCAGCGCAGCCGACTGAGGGCCCGCTCGCTGACCCGGGTCCCGCCCGGCCCCTCCCACGAGGCATCGGGCAAATCGTCGAGGGCGTCGACGATCGTGCGCTCGTCACGGGAGTCGGGTGCGAGGTCGACGCCGGCGGTGCGGCTCCGCGGCGGCCCGCCCTCGCGTGCCCACGCCGCGAGGCCGGCGATGTCGGCGGCGCCGAGGCGGCAGGCCGGCCCGGTGAGCAGGCGCATGAGCCGGTCGCCACGAGCGGGGTCCTGCACCACCGTGAGCAGGGCGATGACGTCGGCGACCTCTGGCGTCACGAGCAGACCGCCGAGGCCGACGACCTCGTAGGGCACCCCGCGCTCGGCGAGCGCACCGACGATCGCGGTGAACTGGGATCGCTTGCGGCACAGGACCGCCGCGGAGCGTCGTCCGTCGCCCCGGCGCTCCTTGACCCAGTCCGCCACCAGTGCCGCCTCGGCCTGCGCGTCCTCGACCCGCGCCGCCCACACCTGGCCGCGACCAGCGCCCGGGCGGGCCCCGAGCGCGCGGACCGGGACAGCGCTGCCCTCGCGCAGCGGCTCGGCGACGGTGTTGGCCGCCTCGAGGATGGCCTCGTCGTTGCGCCAGCTCCGGGAGAGATGCAGGACGGGAGCACCGCCGAAGCGCTCCGGGAAGGTCGCGAGCGTCGTCGCGCTCGCCCCCCGCCACGCATAGATCGACTGGTGCGGGTCGCCGACGGCGGTGACCGGGCTGGGCGCCTGCCCCTCCGGCGCGAAGAGGCTCGTCATGAGGACGAGCTGGGCCTCGGAGGTGTCCTGGAACTCGTCGAGCAGGACCACGCGGTAGCGCGACCGCTCCTCGGTACCGATCTGCGGGATCTCGCTGGCCAGGCGTGCGGCGAGGGCCATCTGGTCGCTGAAGTCGAGCACCCCGCGCTCGTGCTTGAGGTCGAGGTAGCGCCGGACGATCGGCAGGACGAGGGCCCGGTCGCGCAGGGCGTCGCGTACGTCGGCGACGGCCTTGAGCGGCTTGGAGGCCAGCTCGACGGCCTCCCACCGCCGGACGAGGTCGAGCAGGTGGTCGGCCACCTCCTCGGGGGTCCGCAGGTGCTCGGCGAGCTCGCCGGCGAGACCGACGACCATCTTGGTCACCGTCGCCTCGACCCAGTCGATCTGCTGCATCGGGCCGTCGTAGGAGAGGACGGCCTCGTGGGCGAGCTGCCATGCAGCTGCCTCGGTGAGCAGCCGGGCGTCGCGCTCTCGACCCAGCAGCGGACCGTGCTCGCGGACGAGCTGCCCGGCATAGGAGTGGTAGGTCGTGATGGTGGGGGCACCGGGCAGGGTGAGCGCCCCGGCCTCGTCCCGCTCCGGCGGTGCCCACAGACCCGACGAGGCCAGGGCAGCGAGGCGGGCACCGACCCGGTCGGCGAGCTCGCCGGCGGCCTTGCGGGTGAAGGTCAGCCCGAGGACCTGCTCGGGCTCGACGAGGCCGTTGGCCACGAGCCAGACGACCCGGGCCGTCATCGTCTCGGTCTTGCCCGAGCCGGCCCCGGCGACGACGAGCTGGGCCCGCAGCGGCGCCTCGATGATCCGGGCCTGCTCCTCGGTGGGCGGGTGCTCCTGGCCGAGCGCACGGCTGACCTCGACGGCGCTCCAGCGCGGCCGCTCCCCGGCCACAGCCCCGGACGCCACCACCGCCGTCGTCGCCGGTCCCGTCGGGGGCCGGCTGCTCGTAGGGGGTGCGTCGCGGTCATCCTCGGCCTCGAGGTCGAAGAGCGAACCCTGCTCGGTCACTGGAGCGTCCCTCCCTCGTGGTGCGTGGGGCAGGAGGTGCGCACCGGGCACCGGGCGCACATCTGCTCCTCGGGCCGGGCGAGCACCTGGCTGGCCGACATGCCGTCGGCGGTCTCGGCGATGGCCTGGTGGGCCCACCGCGGGTCCTCGGCCTGACCCAGCGGCGTCTGCGCCTGGACCTGGCTGCGCGAGGACGCGGCGCGTCCGAGGTGCACGAGCGCGGCGCCCGCGGAGTCGCTCCCCTGCTCGAAGCCGCCCTCCTCGACCGCGACCTGGTAGACGCCGAGCTGACGGTGGGTCTCGATCTCGGTGCCAGAGGGCTTCGTCGAGCCGGTCTTGAAGTCGACGACGCGCAGCGCCCCGTCGCTGTCGCGCCGCTCGAGCCGGTCGACCCGTCCCGTGATGCGCGCCCTCCCCACCGTCGTCGCGAAGGGAGCCTCGACGGCTGCCACGGACCAGCCCTCCTGCCGGGCACGGGTGTAGTAGTCGGCCAGCCACCGACCCATGACGTGGGCGCGTCGCAGGTGCTGGTCGGAGACCCAGCCGGGCGGCTCGCCGAGCTGCGGCCAGCGACGCTCTACCTCGGCGGCGACGGTCGCGTGGTCGGCGTCCGGGTGCTCCTCGGCGATGGCGTGGAGCAGCGTGCCGATGCTCGCAGAGACGTGCGTGATCCCCCGCCCGCCCGAGCTCGTGAGCAGCCACCGCAACGCGCACGCCTCGAAGTCCTCGACCTGCGAGGGCGCGATGCGCACGACGTCGTCGGGGTCGTGCAACGGACGGCTGTCGCTAAGGTCGCGCAGGGCCCACCACTGGTCAGGGTCGGCGCCGCGGACACCTAGCTCGCGCAGGTGGGCGAGCCGCACCGCGGCAGCCGGCGCGGTCCCGGGGTCGTCGAGCTCCTGCCGCAGCCGCGCCACGACACCGACGAGGTCGAGCGGCAGCGGCGCCTCGACCGCGGGCCGCTCGGCGGTGGCTGCCCCCAGCGGGTCGACGATGTCGAGGAAGGCCGAGGGCTGGTCGTCCTCGGAGCGCGCCGCGGTGACGACGACGTCCTCGCTCGCCCGGGTCAGCGCGACGTGGAGCATCCGGGTCTCGTCGTAGCGCACCTGGGCGCGGGCGGCGGCGAGGGCTCCGCCCTCCGCGGCGAAGGGGTCGGAGCCGTCACCTCGGTCGGTGAGGACGTCGACGAGCTCGGTGGAGCCGAGCAGCGAGCCGCGCAGGCGCAGGTCGGGCCAGACCCCCTCCTGCACGCCGGCGACGACGACGCGACGCCACTGCCGTCCGGCCGCGGCGGCCGGGGTGACGATCGCGACCGCTCCGCTCGCGGGGCTGCGCTCGGCGAGCGAGTCGGCGGCCACCTGCTGCTCGGCGACCGAGGCGAGGAAGGACTCCGGGCCGCTGCCTGGGCGCGCCTCCTCGTGCGCTCCCGCCGCCGCGAAGAGCGCGACGACCGCGTCGAGGGCCTCGTCGGCCCGGGCACCGGACGGTCCGCCGGCGAGGGCTCGCTCACGCCAGTCGTCGGCGACACCCGCGCTCTCCCAGAGGGCCCAGAGCACGGACTCGGCGGTGACGCCGGAACGCCACCGCTCACCGTCGACGGGCGCGGCGGCCCGCCCGGCGGCGACGACCCGGGCGAGCCGCACCAGCGGCGCGAGGTCGCCGGCGTCGGTCCCTGCGTCGAGCACCGCCTCGTCCATCTCCGCCGGGTGGACGACCCCCGCGGCGAGGAGCTCGTCGCTCGACCGACCGCCCCCGGCGGTCAGCTCGAGCGCCCGCAGCCGACGCCTCAGCCGGCGCACCGCGACGGTGTCGGCGCCGACGAGCGGGCAGGTGAGCAGCGCGAGGACGTCCTCGACGTCGGGGCCGGCTCTGTGCCCGCGCTGGAGATCGACGACGATCCGCAGCAGCCGCAGCAGCGGGGCCGCCGCCGGCTGGTCTCGAAGGGGGATGTCGGCGGTCGCCGAGACGACGGGGACGCCCCGCGCGGCGAGGACCCGTCGCAGGGTCGACTGACGGGCCGCTCCGCGGACGACGACCGCGAGCTCGTCCCACGGCACCCCGTCGACGAGGTGGGCGCGGCGCAGCCGGTGGGCGATGTACGAGGCCTCCTGCGCCTGCGAGCGCAGGACCACCGCCGCGCACGAGCCGAGGTGCCCGCTCGCGGCCCCGCGCTGGGCACCGCCGCCGACCGCACCGATCCGGGCGACGACCCGCTCGCAGGCCTGCGCGACCGCGGCCGGCACCCGGTAGCCGGTCCGGAGCACGACCTGCTCCACCTCGCGTCCCGTCCACGCGCCGAGCGCCAGCCGAGGCTCCGCGCCGCGGAAGGTCTGCACGGCCGCGTCCGGGTCGCCGACGAGGACGAGCGGCACCCCCGCGTCCGTGAGCACCCGCAGCAGGCGCGCCGCGGGGACGGTCAGCTCCTGCGCGTCGTCGACGACGACGCAGCCGATCTCGCCGAGCGCGCGAGCCCGAGCCTCGGTGTCGTGCTCGAGCAGGTCGGCGGCCGCCGAGAGGACCCACGCCGGGTCGTACGCGCCCGGGGTCGCGAGCGCCCCGACCTCCTCGTACTCCTCGAAGACCTCCGCGGCCGCGACCCACTCGGGGCGGCCGTGCTCGACGCCGAGCTCGCGCAGGTCCGCGCCGGTGAGCCCGTGCTCGACCGCCCGCATGAGCAGGTCGCGCAGCTCGTCGCGGAAGGCGCGCGTCGGCACCGCCTCGACGAGCCGCTCTGGCCACGCCGGGCCCGACCCGGACTCGGCGTGCCCGGCGAGCAGGTCCGCGAGGACGAGGTCCTGCTGCGCGCCCGAGATGAGTCGCGGCTCAGGCAGCCCGTCGACGGCCGCCTGCGAGCGCAGCACGGCGAAGCCCAGGCTCTGGATCGTCCGAGCCAGCGGGACCGCAGCCGCTCCGGTCAGCCCGGCGGTCACGGCATCGCGCAGGTCCGCCGCGGCCAGCCGGCTCGCGCCCACGAGGACGACCTCGTCCGCCCGGCACTCCCCCGTCCGCACCCGGTCGAGCGCTGCGGCCACGGCCACCGCGCTCTTGCCCGTCCCCGGCCCGCCGAGCACGACGAGGACCTCGGCGCGTGCCTCGACGGCACGCAGCTGGTCCGGGTCGAGCCGACCCCTGTCGACCCCCGTCCGGCCACCCGGCCCGAGGCCGACCGCGCGGTCGAGGACGACGCGGGTCGCCCCCTTCGCGCTCGCACCGGTGCCGTGACTGACTGCCATGACCCCATCCCATCACCGCCCACCGACAGCCCGGTGCAGCGACCGGCGGCCCGCGCCGGCCGCCTAGCCCTGCGTAGACTGAGCCAACTCAGGCCGACCCAGGAGGACTCCCCATGACCGGCTCGCCCCAGGGGGTGCAGCGACTGCCCCGCGCCCAGCGCCGCGCGCAGCTCCTCGAGGCGGCACAGACCGTCTTCGTCCGCAAGGGCTACCACTCCGCGGCGATGGAGGACATCGCCGAGGAGGCGGGCGTCTCCAAGCCGGTGCTGTACCAGCACTTCCCGGGCAAGCTCGAGCTCTACCTCGCGCTCCTCGAGAGCCAGTGCGACCGGCTCGAGACCCTCGTCCTCGACGCGCTGGAGAACTCCAGCGACCACAAGGACCGGGTCTACCGGACCATCGCGGCCTTCTTCGAGTTCGTCGGCGGCGAGGGCGAGGCCTTCCGTCTCGTCTTCGAGTCCGACCTCACGAGCGACCCGCAGGTCCGCCACCGGCTCGACGGTCTCGAGGCCCAGGTCGGCGACGCGATCAGCCAGCGGGTCGCCGAGGACACCGGCCTGCCCAAGGAGTTCGCCGACCTGCTCGGCATCACCCTCGTCGGCATGTCGCAGATCTCGGCTCGCGCCTGGCTGGCCCGGGGCTCGCAGATCCCCCGGGAGGACGCCGCCCGCGCTGCCGGTCACCTCGCCTGGCGTGGCATCGGGTCCTTCCCGACCGTGGCCACCAAGCGGGCCGTGGGCGAGGGCCAGGCCGAGACCGACGCCGGCGCATGATGTGATCGTGCCGTCACCGCACATCGACAGGAAGGCCTGACCGTGGAGGTCAAGATCGGAGTCCAGAACGTCGCCCGAGAGATCGTCATCGACGCATCGGGCAGCGACAGCGAGATCGAGGCCGCCGTCGAGGCTGCTCTCAAGGGCGAGTCCCTCGACCTGCGCGACGAGAAGGGCCGGCGCGTCATCGTCCCCGCCGGAGCCCTCGGCTACATCGACCTCGGCGAGCCCTCGCGGGGTCGGGTCGGTTTCGGCGCCTGAGATTTTTTCAGATTGCCCTGGACAGCATCCCGGGGAATGCGCTAGCGGTCCCTTAGCCTTTCAGGCAATGGCCGGGTAACCGGTCGCCACATCCCCCCGGCCCCGGTCGGGAACTGAAAGGAACTCCTCGTGATCTCCACCATCATCGGCGCCATCATCGGCGGGCTGATCATCGGTGCCCTGGCTCGCCTCGTCCTGCCGGGCAAGCAGTCGATCTCGATCCTCGTGACGATCATCCTCGGCATCCTGGGCTCGCTCGTCGGGTCCTGGCTCGTCTATCAGCTCGGCTACGACAACGAGAACGGTGGCTTCGAGATCATCCCGTTCCTCGCGGGCATCGCCGTCGCCGCGGCGCTCATCGTCGGCTACGGCATGGCGACCGGCCGCAAGCAGGTCTGACCCACCGCAGCATCAGCGAAGGCCCCCGGCATCGTGCCGGGGGCCTTCGTCTGTGCGAAGGGGGATCCGCCTCAGGCGGCGAGGCCGAGCCGGGCCATCCGCTGCTGGTGGGCGTCGGTGAGGCGCTGCATGATCGCGCTCATCTCACCGACGTCGGCGCCCGGGCGCGAGTGGCTCGTACCGAGGATGAGGTCGACGAGGGCGTCCCGCTCGGTCGCGACGACCTGGCCCTGGGTGAGCGCCTCCCCCATGAGCCGGCGGCCCCACAGCGCGAGCGGTCCGGCGAGGTGCCGGTTGGCCCGGATCTCGCCGCGGACGGCGTCGACGATGACGTCGGTGCGTCCCTTGTCGGCAGCCGCCTGCGCGATGATCTCCTGCGACTCCGGGTCGACGAACCGCGAGATCTCGCGGTAGAAGTCGTAGGCGATCCCGTCCCCGATGTAGGCCTTGACAAGCCCCTCGAGCAGGCCGTGCGGCGCCGTGCGCCGGTGGTAGGAGTCGAAGGCCTCGACGAAGGGGGACATCGCCTCGACCGGGTCGGCGCCGAGCTCGCGGATGTGCCCGACGAGCAGCTCGTAGCTCTGGAACTCCCCGACCGCCATGCCCGCCACAGCGGTCTTGAGCCGCAGGTCACGCGCCAGCTCGCTGTCCGCCGCGAGGCGGGTGAAGCCCGAGATCATGCCGTACGCGATCGCGCCGAGGAGGTCGATCACCCCTTCGCGCTCCCGCTCGCCCAGCTGCTGCCCGACCCCTGACGACGACTGCTCGCTCATGGGTCGCCAGCGTAGACGCCCCTGGCGGGTAGCATGGAGGGGACCACGGTGCCCGGTCGGCACACATCTTCAGCCCGGTCCGCGACGGACCCGACAGGCAGCCCACCACGAGGCCGCCCCGCAGACCTCCGATCGGCCCGCCCCTGACGGCGACCCATGACGCGTCGCCACTGATCGAGAGATGTCCGCACACGCATGACTGACACGACCGAGCCCACGACCACGCCCGAGCCCGTCGAGCCCGCCGCCGACGCGGCCGAGGTCGCGCCCGAGGCGACCGCCCCCGAGGCCCCGCAGCCGACCTTCGCCGACTTCGACGTCCACCCCGACATCGTCGCCAGCCTCGCCGACGCCGGCATCATCCACCCCTTCCCGATCCAGGCGATGACGCTGCCGGTCGCCCTCGGCGGCCACGACATCATCGGCCAGGCCAAGACGGGCACCGGCAAGACGCTCGGCTTCGGCGTCCCGATCCTCAACCGGGTCGACGTCGACACCGACGACCCCCGCCCGCAGGCCCTCGCTGTCGCCCCGACCCGCGAGCTCGCCGTCCAGGTCGCCGCCGACCTCGAGCGGGCCGGCAAGCGCCGCGGCGTCAAGGTCCTCACGGTCTACGGCGGCCGGGCCTACGAGCCCCAGATCGAGGCGCTGCGCAAGGGCGTCCACGTCGTCGTCGGCACCCCGGGCCGCCTCATCGACCTCGCCCAGCAGGGCCACCTCAACCTGAGCAACGCGCGCACGGTCGTCCTCGACGAGGCCGACGAGATGCTCGACCTCGGCTTCCTCCCGGACGTCGAGAAGATCATGGCGATGACCCCCGCGGGCCGTCACACGATGCTCTTCTCCGCGACGATGCCGGGCGCGATCGTCGCCCTGGCCCGCCGCTACATGAACCAGCCGACCCACATCCGTGCGATGACGGAGGACGGCGAGGACCGCCAGACCGTCAAGGCGATCGAGCAGTTCGTCTACCGGGCGCACGCGATGGACAAGGTCGAGCTGCTCTCGCGCGTGCTGCAGGCCAAGGACCGCGGCCTGACGATCATCTTCAGCCGCACCAAGCGCACCGCCGCCAAGGTCGCTGACGACCTCACCGAGCGGGGCTTCGCGGCCGCGTCGATCCACGGCGACCTCGGCCAGGGCGCTCGCGAGCAGGCGCTGCGCGCCTTCCGCAACGGCAAGGTCGACATCCTCGTCGCGACCGACGTCGCCGCCCGCGGCATCGACGTCAACAACGTCACGCACGTCGTCAACTACCAGTGCCCCGACGACGAGAAGACCTACGTCCACCGCATCGGCCGCACCGGCCGCGCAGGCAACACCGGCATAGCGGTCACCCTCGTCGACTGGGACGACATGACGAAGTGGGCGGTCATCAACCGCCAGCTCGACCTCGGCATCCCCGAGCCGGTCGAGACCTACTCCGCCTCCCCGCACCTCTTCAGCGACCTCGACATCCCCGAGGGCGCCAAGGGTCGCCTCCCCCGCTCGCAGCGCACCCGCGAGGGCCTCGACGCGGAGGTTATCGAGGACCTCGGCGAGACCGGCAAGTCCGGTGGGCGTCGCCCGCAGGGCGACGGCGGTCGTGGCCGCTCCGGTGGTCGTGACGGCGGCCGGGGCGACGGGGGACCTCGTCGCGAGGGTGGGTCGGCCCGCGGCTCCGAGGGCGGCTCCCGCGAGGGTGGCGACCGCCCGCGCCGGCGGCGCAACCGGCGCCGGACGACCGGTGGCCAGACCGGCCAGGCGACCTCGACCGAGGGCTGAGCTCACCCCCTTCGACCTTTATCGGGTTATCCGAGAATGTGACTCGAACCCGGGAACGGTTCCCGGGTTCGAGTCTCATTATCGGGTTATCCGATAAAGGGGAGGCGGCCCCTCACGCGGGGGTGATCGTCGCGGTGTCGATCACCACGCGATAGCGGACGTCCCCGTCGACGACCCGGTCGTACGCCTCGTCGACGGCCTTCGGGTCGCTCGCGTCGATCGTCTCGATCGTCGCACCGATGCCGTGCTCGGCGCAGAAGTCGAGCATCTCCTGGGTCTCGGGGATGCCGCCGATGTTGGACCCGCCGATGACCTTGTTGCCGATGATCAGCGAGCCGGGGGCGACGGCGAGGTCGCCGGGCGGGAGGCCGACGTTGATGAGCGCCCCGTGGGGGCGGAGCAGCCGCACGTACTGCTTCATGTCGAGGTCGGCGCTCACCGTGTTGATGATGAGGTCGAAGCTGCTGCGGGCCGCCTTGAGCGCCCCCTCCTCGCTCGTCGCGAGGTGCCGCGTGGCGCCGAGGGCCTTGGCGTCCTCGGCCTTGGCGTCGGAGCGGCTGATCGTCGTCACCTCGGCGCCCATCGCCGCGGCCAGCTTGACCGCCATGTGGCCGAGCCCGCCGACGCCGACGACGCCGACCGTGCGACCGGGGCCGGCGCCCCAGCGCTTGAGCGGGGAGTACGTCGTGATGCCGGCGCAGAGGAGGGGCGCGGCGACGTCGAGGTCGATGCCCTCGGGGATGCGCAGGACCATCCGCTCGCTGACGACGATCTGCTGCGCGTAGCCACCCTGGGTGACCTCGCCGAAGTAGTCCGGCGAGTTGTACGTGCCGACCGAGGGCTTCTCGCAGAACTGCTCGAAGCCGTCCTTGCACTGCGCGCACTCGCCGCACGAGTCGACGAGGCAGCCGACGCCGACGCGGTCGCCGACCTTGTGCCGGGTGACCGCGCTGCCGACCGCCGCGACGGTGCCGGCGATCTCGTGCCCGGGCGTCATCGGGTAGTGCGCCGGGCCCCACTCGTCACGGACGGTGTGGATGTCGGAGTGGCAGATGCCCGCGTAGGCGATGTCGATGAGGACGTCGTCGTCGCGCAGGGCGCGCCGGGGCAGGCGGACCGCCTCGAAGGGGGCGCCGGCCGCCGGGGTCGCCAGGGCCGCGGTCGCGAAGGGGTGGGTGCCATCGTTCTGGGTCATGCCGCCATCGTGGCACGGCCGGTGGGGACCGCCGAGGTGGGCGGGCCCCCCCTTCGTCTCAGAGCTGCGGGAGGAGGGACTCCGCGACCTCGCGGTAGGCCTGGGCGCCCTTGCTGGAGCGGGCCGTGTCGAGGATCGAGCGGCCGATGGCGGGGGCCTCGGCGAAGCGGACGGTCCGCGGGATCGGCGGGCTGAGCACCGGCAGGCCGTAGCGGTCGCCGAGGTCGGCGAGGACCTCGCGGGCGTGGTTGGAGCGGCCGTCGTACATCGTCGGGAGGATGCCGATGACCTTGAGCTTCTTGTTGAGCAGGCGGCGGACGTCGCGGACGGTGTCGAGGAGCTGGCCGACGCCACGGTGGCTGAGCATCTCGGCCTGCATCGGGATGATGAGGCCGGTCGCGGCGGTGAGCGCGGCGAGGGTGAGCACGCCGAGGCTCGGGCTGCAGTCGAGGAGGACGACGTCGTAGTCCTCGCGGACCTCGTCGATGCACGACTGGAGGATGAACTCGCGGCCCGGGCGGGTCAGCAGCTGGGCCTCGGCCCCGGCGAGGTCGATGGAGGCGGGGAGGATGTCGATGTTCTCGGACGCCTCGACGATCGCGTCGGCGATCTCGGCCTGGCCGAGGACGACCTCGTACGTCGACAGCTCGACGACGTCGGGGTCGATGCCGAGGCTGAAGGTCAGGCTGGCCTGCGGGTCGAGGTCGACGAGCAGGACGCGCTTGCCGTGCTCGGCGAAGGCGGCAGCGAGCGAGGCCACGGAGGTCGTCTTGGCGACGCCACCCTTCTGGTTGGCGACGGCGATGATCGCGGCCTTCTTCTTGCGTGGCACGGTCGGGGCCTCCGGGTGTCAGGGGTGGGTGCGGTCGCGCAGGTCCATTGTCCCAGGTGCGCGGCGGCTCGCTTACCGCAGGACTGTGATCTTGCTCGTGGCGGCGGCCTCGATACGGGCGAGCGACTCGGGGGCCGTGGTGTTCTCGCCGAGCAGGTTGAGCTTGCCGGTGCCGTGGTAGTCGCTGCTTCCCGTGGGGATGAGGTCGAGCTCGGTGGCCAGGCTCGCGGCGAGCGCGCGGGCGTCGTCGTCGTGGTCGCGGTGGTCGACCTCGATGCCGAGCAGGCCCGCGTCGGCGAGATCGCGCACCGCGTCGGCGGTCAGGGGGCCACGTTTCGTGGCGAAGGGGTGGGCGACGACCGGCACTCCGCCGGCCTCCCGGACGAGCCGGATCGCCTGCCCGGTCTCGAGGCTGAAGTGCTTGACGTAGTAGCGACTCCCGTTGTGCAGCCAGCGCTCGAAGGCCTCGTTGCGGTGGCCGACGACACCGCGGGCGACGAGCGCGTCGGCGATGTGGGGGCGTCCGGGGGTCGTGCCGACCTCGGCGATCTCGGCGACCGACTCCCAGGTGATGTCGACGCCGTCCTCGATCATGAGCTCGACCATCGTCCGCAGCCGCGGCAGGCGGTCGTCGACGACGCGGGCGAGGAGACTCTGGAGCTCCTCGTGCTCGGGGTCGTGGAGGTAGGCGAGGAGGTGGACGCTGCGTCCGTCGTGCAGGGTGGAGAGCTCGGCACCGCGGACCAGGGCGATGCCGAGCTCCTGGGCCGCCTGGGCCGCCTCGGCCCAGCCGTCGGCGGTGTCGTGGTCGGTGATCGCGACCGTGGTCAGACCGGCCCGCGCCGCCGCCGCGACGAGCTCGGCCGGGGTGTCCGTGCCGTCGCTCACGAGGCTGTGCGTGTGCAGGTCGATCATGGGCGCAACCCTAGGGCTCAGCTGAAGACGACGGTGCGGTCGCCGTGGAGCAGCACCCGCGACTCGGCGTGCCAGCCCACCGCGCGCGCGAGCACCCGGGCCTCGACGTCGCGCCCGGCCGTGACGAGCGCGTCCGGGGCGCTGCGGTGGTCGACCCGCGTCACGTCCTGCTCGATGATCGGCCCCTCGTCGAGCTCGGGCGTCACGAAGTGCGCCGTCGCCCCGATGAGCTTGACCCCCCGCGCGTGCGCCTGGTGGTACGGCTTGGCCCCCTTGAAGCTCGGCAGGAAGGAGTGGTGGATGTTGATGACCTGCCCGGCCATCCGGGTCGCGAGCTGGTCGCTGAGGATCTGCATGTAGCGGGCGAGCACGACGAGGTCGATGTCGTGCTCGTCGACGAGCTCGAGCAGCCGTGCCTCGGCGTGGGGCTTCGTCGTCTCGGTCACCGGCAGGTGGTGGAAGGGGATGCCGTAGGTCGACGCGAGCGCCTCGAAGTCCCGGTGGTTGCTCACGATCGCCGGGATCTCGATGTTCAGCGCGCCGGTGCTCTGACGGAACAGGAGGTCGTTGAGGCAGTGCCCGAAGCGGCTCACCATGATGAGCGTGCGCAGCGGCTGCCGGGCGTCGCGCATCTGCCAGGTCATCCCGTGCTGCGCCGCGACCGGCTCGAAACCGGACCGTAGCGCGTCCAGCCCGGCTCCCCCTTCGTCGGCAAAGGCGACCCGCATGAAGAAGTCACCGGTCATTGTGTCGCCGTACTGCTGGCTCTCGGTGATGTTGCCCCCGCGCCCCGCGACGAAGGTCGACACGGCCGCGACGAGTCCCGGCCGGTCCGCGCAGGCGAGCGAGAGGACGACGTCGAGCGGCTGGCTGGTCACGATCCGGGGTCTCCTTGGTCGGGTGCGACCCCATTGTCGCCCGCCGTGGGGAGCATCGACGCGTGCGTCTCAACCTTTCGGGCACCACCCCGGTGAGAGGAGGTGGGTGGAGTCGGGCTTCCGCCCCTGGTGCCAGACCCGGCGACCACGACCGCTGAGAGACGCCTCACGAACCCGACCGGCCGACGCGGCGCGGGTGCGAGGATGGCGAGCGACTGGGCCCCTTCGGCCTGCCCCGCCCACCACACGAGAGGTCGCGCATGTCCACCAAGACGGTCCCCGGCAACTACTTCGAGGACTTCTCCGTCGGTCAGCAGATCCGGCACGCGACCCCGCGCACCGTGACCGAGGGCGACATCGCGCTCTACACCGGGCTCTACGGCTCACGCTTCGCGGCGACGAGCGCGGCGACCTTCGCGCAGTCGATCGGCTTCGAGCGGATGCCGGTCGACAGCCTGCTCGCCTTCCACCTCGTCTTCGGCAAGACCGTCCCGGACATCTCGCTCAACGCCGTCGCCAACCTCGGCTACGCGGGCGGCCGCTTCGGCGTCCCGCTCTACCCCGGTGACACGGTGACGACGACCTCCGAGGTCATCGGGCTCAAGGAGAACTCCAACGGTCGCACCGGCGTCGTCTACGTCCGCTCGGTCGGGACCAACCAGGACGGCGAGACGGTCCTCGACTACGTCCGATGGGTCATGGTCAACAAGAAGGACGCCGATGCGCCGGCCCCCGAGACGGTCATCCCCGACCTCCCCGGCGCCGTCGCGGCCGAGGACCTGCAGGTCCCCTTCGAGCTCACCGGTGCGTACGACACGGAGCTCGCCGGCTCCCCCTACCTCTGGGACGACTACGAGGTCGGGGAGCGCATCGACCACGTCGACGGCATGACCATCGAGGAGTCGGACCACATGCTGGCCACGCGCCTCTACCAGAACACCGCGAAGGTCCACTTCAACCAGCACGCGCAGTCGCAGGCCAAGATCGGACGCCGCCTCATCTACGGCGGCCACGTCATCAGCCTGGCCCGCGCGCTGTCCTTCAACGGGCTGGCCAACGGGCAGATGATCGCCGCGATCAACGCGGGCGCGCACGCCAACCCGACCTTCGCCGGCGACACCGTCTACGCCTGGTCCGAGGTGATCGAGCGGATCGAGCTCCCCGGCCGCAGCGACGTCGGCGCGCTGCGCCTGCGCACGGTCGCGACCAAGGACCTGCCGTGCGGGGACTTCCCGTACAAGGGTGAGGACGGCAGGTACCTCCCGCAGGTCGTCCTCGACCTCGACTACACGGTCCTGCTCCCCCGCCGCTGAGCGGTCGGGCCGGACGGCCCGGGTGCGAGACTGGCTGATGTGACCGGGACGAAGGGGGAGCTCCGGGCTCTCGTCGGACGTCACCACCCTGCCGGGTGGGCGGTCGTCGCCGCCCTCGGGCTGGTCTCGATCGGCCCGGAGGCCGCGTGGACCTCACCTGGCCCGGCCGGCTACCTGTGGCAGGCGATCGTCATCGCGGGGGCGCTCGGCCTCGGAGCCGGCCGTGTCGCCGGCACCTGGCGGTCGCGGCCCTCGTCGCACCCGGATCTGCTCATCACGGTCGTCGTCGCATCTGGCGTGCTCCTCCTGGGCTGGGCAGCGGTGAGCGTGCTGTGGGCGGGAGCGCCGGCGCCCTTCGCGCTCGTGACGCTCACGCTGGCCGGCTCGACGGCGGCCCTGGGGCTGCTGCCCGCCCTGGCGACCGACGGCGAGACCGCGTGGTTCCGGCTCATCCATGACGGTGCCGTGGCGGTGGTCGCCGCCAGCGGTTTCCACGCCCTGGCACTCACCGACGGGATCGGCCGGGTCACCCTGCCGATCGGGGCCGCGTCGACCGCCCACGTGCCGCTGCTCCTCGCCCTCGCGGTGCTCGTCAGCGCGATGGTCCGAGGCGGGGTGCCTCTGGCTCAGGTGCTGCGGGGCCTGCTCGTCCTCGTGGCCCTGGCGTTGCTCGCCGGCGGTGCGTCACGGTACGGCGTGGTCGCCGCCTCCGTGCTGTGCCTGGCCGTCGCCGTACGGGTCGGGCGGACGCAGCCGCAGCGCCGCTGGCTCGCCGTGGGCGCGGGGCTCGCAGTCGCGGGGGTGCTCGTCGCCACCGCCCTGCACCTGCGCCCCGGCCTGACCCTGGCCGACGGTGCCCGCTCGGCCACCCACCGCGCCGCCCTCGGGCACCTTGTCTCCCCGCCGCCGCAGCTGCTCGTCGGCGAGGGCTTCGGCGGGCTCTGGCCGTGGCTTGCCCTCGAGACGAGCCCACCCGGCGGGCAGGTGCCCGTGACCCGCGAGACGTCGGAGGGGGTCCTGCTCTGGCACCCGCACTCGCTGTACCTCGGGGTGGTCGGCGAGCTGGGTCTCGTCGGCGCCGCACTGCTGGGCGCACTCATCCTCGCCGTCCTGGCCGCGTGCGCCGTGGTCTGGCGCCGCGACGACGCCCTCTCCCCCGCGGCCCTGGCGCTGGTCCTCACCGTCCCGGGGATGGCCTTCGACCTGCTGCTCCTGCGCGACTACCCCGGGTCCTTGCTCTGGTGGCTCGTCGCGGCAGCGGTCCTCCAGCACGCCGGCACGCCTGCCCCGATGGCCCACTTCCTCGGACAGGCCGCCGCGCGGACCCCCTTCGCCCGGTGCGTCCTCGCACAACCCGACTCCACGCCGCCGTCCTCGACCCCACCCGATTCCGCCCGCTCGCCCGGTCAACCCGCCCAGGACCGGCCAGACCAGCCCGGGCCGGGAAATGACCCGGCCACGTCATGGTTTCCCGGCCCGGGCACCATTCCCCGGCCGTGAGGCCGCCGCCAGCGCGATCGCGATGAGCTCCGCGACCCGGCGTGGGTCGTCCAGGTCCGACCACACCAGCCGCGCCACCCCGTAGCCGAGGCCGCGCAGGGCGTCCTCGCGCCGCTTCTCCGCCGCGAGCGCTGCCCGTCCCTCGATGCCTTCGTACTTCACCAGCCCGTCGAACTCGACGACGACCTTGCCCAGCACGACGAAGTCCACGCGCCCCACGAACCGGCCCGCCTGGTCCATCACCTCGACCTGCGTCTCATAGGGCAGGCCCATGTCGTGCAGGAGGAGCCGGGTGCGGGTCTCGCCCACCGACTCGCACGCCGGGTCCGCCAGGCGGAGCAGCTGCTCCCCGCACCGCCGGCGAAGGGGCGTGCTCGCCACCGTCGCGAGCGAGGCAGCGACGTCCTCGAGGCTGCACCGGTCTGCGCGAAGCGCTGCGTCGAGCGGTACCAGGCCGGCCACGACCCCACGTTCGAGCGCGACCTGGACGACGGCGGTGGCGACCGGGAGCGCGGGCATGCCCTGGGCTCGGGCGGTGGGCGTCCCCTGACGCGGATGGAGTCGCAGGCCCCCGCGCCGGCGGACCCGGGGTGTCTCGATCATGAGGTCGACCCGATCGAGCTCCACCGACCACAACGGCAGCTGGTGCAGAGCCAGCGCGCTCTGGTGCGAGGCCACCGATCGTGGCCGTCCGAGCATGACCGCCTTGGCCCGCAGTGCCAGGCGGCCCTCCGGCGTCGCGACCGACCAGCGGCTCCCCGCCACGAAGGCGTCGCGGCGCACCCGCACGAGCTCACCCCTTCGTACCGCGGCCGCGAGGTCGGCCTCCGAGATCTCGCAGCTCCGCGTCTGCGCTGCCGTGCACACCCCACCCTGGGCGACGAGGAGGGCTTCCAGTCGTGTGTTCATCGCCCCGATCGTGGCGGAGTCCCGCGTCCCGCTGCTCGCGTCATCCACAGGCCCGGTGTCGTCAGGCTGGGCCAGGAAGTCCGGGGGTGGCCGGGACGCGTCCCGGCCATGCGGAGGCTTCCCGGCCACGACGGGGGTACCCGGCCGCCCGGGCGACGGGGGTGGCCACCCCTTCGTCCACCGCCCGGACGAAGGGGTGTCCGCGTCCGCCGTGACACCATGGCCGGGTGAGCGAAGAGCAGACCAAGCCCGAGAACCGTGCCCGTCCGACGACCGATGAGTTCCGCGCCTTCGTCGCGGAGGACTGGGCGCCCCGGTCGACCGAGACGCCCGGGCTGACCGAGGCGGCCCGGCGGGCGGCGGAGCGTCGCGAGGCGCTGTCGGCGGCCTTCGAGGGCGACCGCCTCGTCATCCCGGCCGGCGGGCTCAAGGTCCGCAGCAACGACAGCGACTACGTCTTCCGCCCGCACACCGCCTTCGCCTACCTCACCGGGCTCGGCGCCGACCGTGAGCCGGACGCCGTGCTCGTCATGGAGCCGCGCGAAGGGGGTGGCCACGAGTCGGTGCTCTACTTCCGTCCGTTGGCCGGCCGGGACACCGAGGAGTTCTTCGGCGACAGCCGCTACGGCGAGTTCTGGGTCGGGGCCCGCCCGACGATCGAGGACGTCGAGTCCGAGCTCGGGCTGACCGGCGCGCACGTCGACGGCTTCAACGACGCGGTCGGCAAGGACGCCGGCGAGGTCGCCGTGCGGATGATCCGCGACGCCGAGGCGGCGCTCACCGCCCGCGTCGACGAGATCCGGGCCAACAACGGCGCCGCCATCGAGTCCCTCGCCGAGCGCGACGACGTGCTCGCCCACCACGTCTCGCACATGCGGATCGTCAAGGACGACTGGGAGATCGAGCAGATGCAGCAGGCGGTCGACGCGACGCGCGTCGGCTTCGACGCGGTCATCGCCGAGCTGCCGACGGTCGTCGAGCGTGGCCGCGGCGAGCGCTGGGTCGAGGGTGTCTTCGGGCTGCACGCACGCCACCAGGGCAACGGCGTCGGCTACGACTCGATCTGCGCGGCCGGCGACCACGCCAACACGCTGCACTGGATCAAGAACACCGGCGACATCGCGCCCGACGAGCTGCTCCTCCTCGACGCCGGGGTCGAGGTCGACAGCCTCTTCACCGCCGACGTGACGCGGACGCTGCCGATCAGCGGCACCTTCACCGATGCGCAGCGCGAGATCTATGACGCGGTCTACGAGGCGCAGCAGGCCGGCTTCGCGGCGATCCGGCCGGGCGCGAAGTTCTCCGACATCCACGCCGCCTCGATCCGGGTCATCGCGGAGAAGCTGCACGGGTGGGGCCTGCTCCCCGAGGGCGTCTCGGTCGAGGACACCCTCGACGCCGAGCACGGCCAGTACCACCGTCGTTGGATGGTCCACGGCACGAGCCACCACCTCGGCCTGGACGTCCACGACTGCGCGCTCGCGACCCGCGCGGAGTACATGGACGCCGAGCTCCGGCCCGGGATGGTGCTGACCGTCGAGCCGGGGCTGTACTTCAAGGCCGACGACCTCAAGGCGCCGGAACGCTTCCGCGGCATCGGCGTGCGCATCGAGGACGACGTCGTCGTCACCGAGGACGGCTGCCGCAACCTCACCGGCGACTGGCCGCACTCGGCCGACGAGGTCGAGGCGTGGATCCGCGAGGTCCAGTCCCGCTGAGCACGCCGCGGAGGCGGGTGAGCCCCTCCTCGAGCGACGGGGTGCCCAGACCGACGACGAGACCGTGCCGTGGCAGGTCGACCGGGCTCTCGGGACGAGGGGCCGTGCCGGCCCAGTAGTCCGCCATGCCGGCGACGAGGACCCCTGCGGCGCCGGCCTGGTCCACGGCCTCGCGCTCGCCGGCAGGACCGGCGTCGACGAGCTCGACGACCGCGTGCAGCCCCCCGTCGGTCGGCCGGAGCCGCACGCCCGGCAGGTCGGTGAGCACCTCCACCGCGAGGTCGCGTCGTGCCCGGTAGCGCCGGCGCATCCGCCCCGTGCGGCGCCGCAGGGCTCCGGTCTCGAGATACCTGGCGAGGGCGTCCTGGACGACCCCGGCCACCGGGCTCCCGAGATCGGACCGGAGCGCGATCACCTTGTCCCGCAGAGGATCCGGCAGGACCAGGTGACCCAGCCCGAGCCCGGGCGCGAGGACCTTCGCGAAGGAGCCGAGGGTGACGACGACCCGCTCGTCACCCGGCGCGCGGTCAAGCGCGACGAGCGCCGGCACCGGCTCGCCGGTGAAGCGCAGCTCGCCGTCGTAGTCGTCCTCGACGACCACCGCACCGTGCGCGCGTGCCCAGGCCAGCAGGGCCAGTCGCCGCGCCACCGGCATCGCCCCGCCGAGGGGGTACTGGTGCCCGGGCGTCACGAGGACCACGTCGGTCCCCTCGCCCAGGAGGTCGACGCGCAGGCCGTCGACGTCGACCGGGACCGCCACGACGGCATGGCCGAGCGCTGCGACGACCCGACGCAGGGCCGGGTACCCGGGGTCCTCCACCGCGACGACGAGCGGCCTGCCCGCCGCGAGCCCAAGCGTCGTGAGCACGAGCTGGAGTCCCTCTCGGGCACCGGCGGTGACGACGATCTCGTCGGGAGCGACCGCGGCCCCGCGCGCGACGCGGACGTGATCGGCGAGCGCGGCCCGAAGGGGGACCGAGCCGGCCGGTCCGTGACGGCCCCCGGGGTGCCGGGCCGCCTCCCGCCACGCCGCCCGCCACGTCGGGTCGACGAGGCCCGTGACGTCGGGCTGCCCGGGACGCAGGTCGATGATCGTGCGTCCGGCCGGCCCGCCACCCTGTCGCGCACCTGCCGGACGTTGCGCGGTGGGCCCCTCCTGGTGTCCGGCAAGGTCCTCTCCCTGTCGCGTACCTGCCGGACGCAAGGGGGCCAGCGCCGGGTCGACCCGGGTCGCCCCGTGGTCCGCGACGAGCCAGCCCTCGCCGTGCAGCTGGTCGAAGGCGGCGACGACGCTCCCCCGGGACACCCCGAGCCGGGACGCGAGCGTCCGCGTGGACGGCACGGCGTCACCCGGACGCAGCACCCCGGTCTCGATCGCCCGGCGCAGCCCGTCCGCGACCTGCACGACGAGCGAGACCGACGAGCCGCGGTCGAGGACCAGGGGCAGATCGATGTCGTGAGGGTGGCGCACCCCGTCAGGCTAGGTGGTCCACTCCACCTGCGCGATTCTGGATCTTCCGACTGGACCACGGTGCGAGGACGCTGGCCCGCATGACCACGCACACCCCCCTTCGTCCCACCGGCACCGACCAGCCCGTCGACGTCGCCCTCCCCGGCACCCGCCTCGTCAAGCGCGGCCTCGCCGAGATGCTCAAGGGCGGCGTCATCATGGACGTCGTCACCGCCGAGCAGGCCCGCATCGCCGAGGACGCCGGCGCCGTCGCCGTCATGGCGCTCGAGCGCGTCCCCGCCGACATCCGCGCCCAGGGCGGCGTCGCCCGCATGTCCGACCCCGACCTCATCCAGGGCATCGTCGACGCCGTCTCGATCCCGGTCATGGCCAAGGCACGTATCGGCCACACCGTCGAGGCGCAGATCCTGCAGCACCTCGGCGTCGACTACATCGACGAGTCCGAGGTCCTCTCCCCCGCCGACTTCGTCCACCACATCGACAAGCACGCCTTCGACGTCCCCTTCGTCTGCGGCGCGACGAACCTCGGCGAGGCCCTCCGGCGGATCTCCGAGGGCGCCGCGATGATCCGCAGCAAGGGCGAGGCCGGCACCGGCGACGTCTCCGAGGCGGTGCGGCACATCCGCACGATCCGCACCGAGATCGCCGAGCTCCAGGCGCTCCACGCGACCTCTCCCGAGGCTCTCTACGCGCGGGCGAAGGACCTCCAGGCCCCGCTCGACCTCGTCACCGAGGTCGCGGCGACGGGCACGCTCCCCGTCGTGATGTTCACCGCCGGCGGCGTCGCGACCCCCGCGGACGCGGCGATGCTGCGGCAGATGGGGGCCGAAGGGGTCTTCGTCGGGTCCGGGATCTTCCTCTCCGGCAACCCGGCCGCCCGGGCCGAGGCGATCGTGCGGGCGACGACGTTCTTCGACGACATCGACGCGGTCACCGCCGCCTCCCGCGGGCTCGGCGCGGCGATGGTCGGGATCAGCGTCAGTGACCTGCCGGCGCCGCACCGGCTGGCCGAGCGCGGCTGGTGAGCCCGCTCGTCGGCGTCCTCGCGCTCCAGGGCGGTGTCACCGAGCACCTCCGGATGCTCGAGGGGCTCGGCGTGCGGGCGACGACGGTGCGCCGGCCGCACGAGCTCGCGCGGGTCGACGCCCTCGTCGTCCCGGGCGGCGAGTCGTCGGTGCTCGACCGGCTGCTCGACGTCGCCGGGCTGCGGCAGCCGCTCACCGACGCGCTCGTCGGCGGGCTCCCGGCGCTCGGGACGTGCGCCGGTCTCGTCCTGCTCGCGACCCGCATCGCGAACCCGTCCCCCGGCCAGCGCAGCCTCGGTGTCCTCGACGTCACCGTGCGGCGCAACGCCTTCGGGCGTCAGGTCGACTCGGTCGAGACCTGGGCACGGTGGTCAGGATCGCCGGGTGGCCCAGACCGGTTGCGGGCCGCGGCGATCCGCGCCCCGGAGGTCACGGCCTGGGGCGAAGGGGTGGAGGTCGTGGCGACGATGTCCGTCGCGGGCGTCGATCGTGTCGTCGGCGTGCGCCAGGGGTCGGTCATCGGGCTCTCCCTCCACCCGGAGCTCACGGGCGATACGACCGCCCACCACGCCCTCCTCGCAGCGATCGAGGGTCAGCGCTCGTGGACCTCGAGCAGCAGCGCGTGGGTGACGGCCGGGTCACCGACCGCCTTGGCGCCCCCGCCGAGGATCCCCTCGAGCAGCTGAGGTGGCTTCGGGAAGTCGTCGGGCAGGGCGTCGTTGTAGAGCCGGTGCTCCTCGAGCGACTCGACCGCCGCGTCGAGGTAGCCGGTGACGTCGACATAGCTGTCCGAGACCGGCGATGCCGAGAAGGCGAGCGTCCCGACGTGCCACGGCTCGAGCCCGTCCGCGGCAAGCTCGGGGTGGATCCACCGGTTGCCGGCGTCGGCGCAGGCGTCCATCGTCGCCAGCCCGACGGCGCGGTGGTCGGCCTGGTTGAGCCCTCCCCCGGCGAAGGTCTCGTGCCGCGTCAGGGTGGTCACGAGGTCGGGCCGGTGACGCCGGATCGCCGCGGCGATGTCGCGGCGCAGGGCGAGGCCGTACTCGATGGTGCCGTCCGACCAGTCGCCGAACTCGACGCGGTCAACACCGACGACCGCGGCGCTGGCGCGCTCCTCGTCGGCCCGCGCGGGAGCGGCGTCGACCGGGTCCATGCCGTCGATGCCGGCTTCGCCACGGGTGAGGAGGAAGTAGCTGACGGACTTGCCCGCCTCGGTCCACCGCGCGACCGCGGCGGAGGTGCCGTACTCGATGTCGTCGGGGTGCGCGACGACGCACAGCACCGACTCGAAGCGGGACTCGTCCAGGGGCTGCAGTGCGTGCTCGCTCATGGCCCCGACGCTACTCACACGGCAGGAGGCGAGGGGGGACGACGCGCGGCCTCGGCGGCCGCGGCGCGGTCGGCGTCCTCACGCATGATCCGGGCGCGCTCGATGGCCGCGCGCATCGGGTCGTGCTCGGCGAGCAGCTCACGCGCCTGCTGCGCGTTGCGGTGCTCGACGAGCAGCTCGTAGCGCGTCGCGAGGACCTGGCTCACCGACGTGAAGTCGCGCTTCCCACCCGCCGCCTTGTACCCGATCCATGCCCACACGAGGCCGAAGACGGCACCGATGAGGACCGTCGAGAGCATCCGCGGGAGCAGACCCTCACCCCCTTCGAACATCGCGAAGACCAGGCCGACGAAGACACCGATCCAGACACCCGAGAGGAGCCCGCCGAGCATCACCCGGCCCGAGGTCAGGCGGCCGGTGACCCGCTCGACCTGCTTGAGGTCGGTCCCGACGAGCATGACGTTCTCCACCGGGAACTCACGGTCGGCGAGGAAGTCGACCGCCTTCTGCGCCTCGGCGTAGGTGTCGTACGTCCCGAGGGACTGGGGGAACTCGAGGTCGAAGGCCCGTTGCTGGGCGGGGTTGAGGCCAGGCTGCGACATGCCCCCATGATCTCACCCCGCCCTGGCACGACCCTGAGACGTCCGACGGCCCCGGACCCTGGGGGTCCGGGGCCGGTCAGCCGAGGGGGTTCAGCCCTTGAGCTTGTAGTCCTTGAGGATCGACTTGCCGATGATCATCTTCTGGATCTCGGCGGTGCCCTCACCGATGAGCAGCATCGGGGCCTCGCGGTAGAGGCGCTCGATCTCGTACTCCTTGGAGTAGCCGAAGCCGCCGTGGATGCGGAAGGACTGGCCCACGACGTCCGCACAGTACTCGGCGGCCATGTACTTGGCGATGCCGGCCTCGAGGTCGTTGCGCTCGCCCTTGTCCTTGAGCTTGGCGGCCTTGACCATGAGCTGGTGCGCGGCCTCGACCTTGGCTGCCATGTCGGCGATGCGGAAGAGGATCGCCTGGTGGTCGACGATCTTCTTGCCGAAGGTCTCGCGCTGCTGGGCGTAGGCGATGCCGAGCTCGAAGGCGCGCATCGCGAGGCCGCACGCGCGGGCAGCGACGTTGACGCGGCCTACCTCGACGCCGTCCATCATCTGGTAGAAGCCCTTGCCCGGCTCACCACCGAGGATCTTCGCGGAGGTCGTCTGGTGGCCCTCGAGGATGAGCTCGGTCGTGTCGACGCCCTTGTAGCCCATCTTCTCGATCTTGCCGGGGACCGTGATGCCCTGGGCGGTCTCGCCGAAGCCCTCGGTCTTGTCGATGAGGAAGGTCGTCATGTTCTTGTGTGCGGTGTCATGGCCGAGGTCGGTCTTCACGAGCACCGCGACGAGGTTGGCCGTGGAGCCGTTGGTCAGCCACATCTTCTGGCCGGTGATGGTCCAGTCGTCGCCCTCGCCCTTGACCGCCTTGGTCTTGATGCCGGCGACGTCGGAGCCGAGGCCCGGCTCGGACATCGAGAAGGCGCCACGGATCTCGCCCGTCGCCATCTTCGGCAGGTAGTGCTGCTTCTGCTCCTCGGTGCCGTGCTTGAGGATCATGTAGGCGACGATGAAGTGGGTGTTGATGATGCCGGAGACGGGCATCCAGCCGCGGGCGATCTCCTCGACGCAGAGCGCGTAGGTCAGGAGGGACTCGCCGAGCCCGCCGAACTCCTCGGGGATCATCAGGCCGAAGATCCCCATCTCCTTCATCTGGTCGACGATCTGCTGGGGGTACTCGTCCTTGTGCTCGAGCTCCTGCGCGACCGGGATGATCTGCTCGTCGACGAACTCCTTGACGAGCTTGAGCAGCTCGCCCTGCTCCTCGGTCAGGCCGTCGGTCGTCTGGAGTCGGGACATGCGTAGATCGCCACCTCTGCGTCGGGTTCGGGGGGGGTGCTGCCGTCAGTATCCCTCGCAGCCCGCATCCCCCGGCAGCCCCTCTCGCAGTGTGATCCACCACGTCCCACCGCTACCCGCCCCGCATCCGTCCCCCGACACCCCGGTCCCGCAGATCCGAATTTTCCCAGGTTTCTGTCAGAGGCTCGTGAATGTTCGCGGGCGGAGCGTCAGGAGCCTCAGCGGATCTGGACGGTTCCGGCGAAGGGGTGAGCCAGATACCTAGAACTGTTGACGAGATCCGCAAGCACGCCGACGAGCTCGCCGCTCGCTTCGAGGACTACCAGCCGATGCCCGGCGACGAGCAGGACGCCCAAGCCGTGGCGCTACTGCGCGAGGCGGTCCACGAACGCTCCGCGGCCAAACAGCGCGTCATCGACGCGATCCGGGCCGCCCGCACCTCGGGGATGCCTTGGCCAGCGATCGGGGCGTTTGTCGGCACAAGCGGCGAAGCCGCCCACCAGCGATACGCTGACAAGGTCGCCTGACTTGATCTCCGCAAACTCCCTGCTAGGGGCAGTTGCGCGTGGCTCAGTGGCGGGGAGTCTTGAGCAGCACGATGGTGCAGGTTGGGCCGGCCGCTTGGGCGAGCCTGCGGTCGCCGGTTAGCAGTGCCGCGTCAAGCGCTTCGGCCAGTGCGACGTATGCGGCGTCGTAGGTGGTCAGGTTGTCTCGAAGCTCCCAGCATCGGCGCAGCAGCGTCAGGTGCGCGGCGCGGTGCATCGGCAGTGCCGCCAGATCGGTCAGGGCCAACTCGGCACGGCGGTTGTCGAGCGTCCCCAAGCGGTTCTGGCGGCGCAGCACCGAGGCGACCTCGAGGTCGATCGGCTCTGGCGCGGCCAGCGTCTCACCTCGAAGGCGGGCGCGAGCGGCATCGCCGTCGGGACCGTCGTCGGCCAAGGCGACTGCGAGGACGCTGGCGTCAACGACGAGCACGATCCCCCTGCACGGTCTTGATGGCATCGGCCAGCGAGACCGACCCGCCCGAACGGCCGCCGGCCCGGTCCAGGACCTCCTCTAACGTGGGCTGGCTGGCCTCAGCGATCAGCCGGGATCGCGGGTACTCCTGCAGCGACTGGTGCGCGGCGGCAGCCCGTTGCCGCAACACGGCGTGGGTGCTCTCCGGGACGTCCGAACCTGTGCAGTGGTTCTGACAGCGTTGAGTTGCACACGCCGATCCCCTCGTGGCCGTCCGAGAGGCCCGCGCTGGAAGCGTCTCCTCATCAATCGCCCGAGCTGGCACTTGTCTCAACCTCATGACCCGCTGAAAGACGTGTCGTCACGCTCTTCTGGCGGCCTCGACCGGCGACAGGATGAGTCCCTCGTGAGTCACCGTCGATCCGAGAACCGCGTCGCGATGGTCGAGGAAGGTGACATCGACATTCCCCAGTTCGGTAATCTGACGGTGTCACCGGTGGGTGCTGACACGTAGTCGAAGAGGCCGCCGACCTCGTTCAGCGCGCGAAGGATGCCCCGGTCGTAGGGGTAACGGTGCAGCACGGCGGTCGGCTGCGGTCGCGGGTAGCCCGGACGCGCCCCGACCCCCTCCTGTCGGGTGGGGGACAGCCACGCCAGTTGCTTGGTCAGCGGGTGATCGACATCGCCGTCGTGGAAGACCAGCTCGATGGTCGAAGCCTTGGACCGCAGCGACTGCATCCACGCCACCTGGGCTGCTCGGTCCATGCCAGGGATGGCGACAAAGCCCCCGTCCGTACTCACGATCCCTCCTCGAGCCAGGCCACCAGTCTCGCGTACGGGCAGCACGAGACCCACAAAATACCCGGTCGACGAAGTGAGGAGCGCACGGCGATGCTGAGCACGTCGACCAGCAGGCAGACGGCGATGAGGGCCAGGATGGTCGTGGTCACGGGCGGTGACCTCCCAGCGGTACACGCTGTAGGCGATGAGCTGGCGGGCCGCGGCGGGCACCGAAGCGTAGCCAAATGACGCGAGCGGCGGCGCGCCGAGCTCGGCGAGGGCCTCGCGGGGTCGCTTGTCGAGCTCCTCCACCACCTCGGCGAAGAGCCGTCCAGCCAGGGGCGAAGGGGTGAAAACCGGTTGCCGCGTCGTGGCACCCGGCGCGACCCTGACCGGGATGGCACACCAACCGCTCCACCTCCCGGCGACGGACCGCCCCCTTCGAGACCCGTCCCGCCCGGCCCAGGACGGCCCCTTCGCCCTGAGCGACGCACGCGACGGTCCCCCTGAGGGCGAGCGCTGGTCCGCGTGGGACCACGCGACGCACGGCCCGGAGCCGCGGCCGGACTGGGTCGTCACCGACCTCGGCGCCGTCGAGTCCGACCTCGGTGTGCTCAAGACCGGCAAGGAGGCCGACGTCCACCTCGTGCGGCGCTGGGTGCCGGGGACCGACCATGAGTGCCTGCTCGCCGCGAAGCGCTACCGCAGCTCCGAGCACCGCCTCTTCCACCGCGACGCCGGGTACCTCGAGGGTCGGCGCGTCCGCAAGAGCCGCGAGATGCGGGCGATGCAGCGGCGCACCGACTTCGGCCGGCAGATGATCGCCGGGCAGTGGGCGATCGCCGAGTTCAACGCCCTCGCGGAGCTGTGGTCGCGGGGACTGCCGGTGCCCTATCCCGTCCAGCTCGACGAGACCGAGCTGCTCATGGAGGTCGTCGCCGAGGAGGGCGCCGCCGCGCCCCGGCTCGTCCAGCTCCGTCCCGACGCCGACCTGCTCGCCGACCTCTTCGAGCAGCTGCGCACGACCCTGCTCGACCTGGCCGAGACGGGCTGGACGCACGGCGACCTCTCGCCCTACAACGTCCTCGTCCGCGACGACGAGCTCGTCATCATCGACTGGCCGCAAATCATCGACATCGTCGGCAACCCGCAGGGTTTCGAGCTCCTCGAGCGGGACGTGCGCACGATGTGCGCGTGGTTCGAGCGGCGTGGTCTCGGAGTCGACGTCGAGACGCTCTTCGGCGACTGCGCCGCCCTCGCTGCCGGCGGCTGACACCCTTCGGCCGACGGCCAGGCGCCTCACCCCTTCGCCCCGCCCGGCTCCAGATCCGCCGAGGCTCCTGACAATCCGCCCGCGAACATTCCTGAGCGTCTGACAGAAGCCTGGGGAAATTTGGATCTGAGGAGTGCTCAGCGCACGACGACCGTCGACCCCTGCGGCATGAGCCCCTCGGCCCAGATGAGGTCCATCGCCGCGTTGCTCACCCGCGCGCAGCCGTGCGAGGCGGGGTGGCAGGCGGCCAGCATGCTCACCAGGACCGACGCCGCCACCAGGCGCGCGACCCCCTTCGCCGTCCCGGGCCGACCGGTCCCGCTGCCCTCGCGTCCCATGACCCTGCTCCCCTGCGTCGCCGCCTCTCGGCGAACGTGGTGGCGACACCCCCTGCGGCGCCGCCACCCCTGACGACGGACGAGACCGGCCGGCGGTTGTCCCGCCGGCCGGTCTGTGACCTGCCTGTGATGCTCGGAGAGCCTGGGTGTCAGTAGACCCAGATCCGGCGGCCGATGGGCGCCAGGCCGGCGCTCCAGATGTAGTTCATGCCGGCGTTGCTCACGCGGGCGCACCCGTGGCTCGCCGGGTACCCCGGGATAGAGGTGGAGCCGTGGATCGCGTAACCGCGCCACCAGTACTTCGGACGCCAGAGGTTGCCGAGCGGCGCGTAGCGCATGCCGTTGATCTGGCGCTCGATGCGCCACCGGCCCCGGGGCGTGGGGGTGCGGGAGGTGCCGGTGCTCGTGTTGAAGACCCAGCGGACCTTGCCGCTGACGACGAAGATCAGCAGCTGGCGCTTGAGGTCGACCTCGATGATCGTGCCGCTCGTCGTGCGCGCCTTGGCCCGGGCGAGCCGGTCGATGACCCGCCAGGTGCCCGCGCCGCAGACGCCATCGCGCTTGAGGCCGTACACCTTCTGCACGGCCATGACGGCCTGCTGGGTGCTCTGGCCGTAGACACCGTCGCTGCCGGAGTGCCAGTAGCCCATCTGGCGCAGCTTGACCTGGAGGTTCTTGACGTGTGTGCCGCGGCTGCCGACCTTGAGCGTCGGCCGGACGGCCGCCGAGGCGGCGGTCGGTGCCAGGGCGCCGAGGCCCCCTGCGCCCACCGTGACGGCGGTGGCCAGGCCACCGCGCACGAGGAGCCGTCGCTGGGGTGACGTCGCTGCGTCTGCCAACGCGTGGCGGGGCTGGTAGGTGCTCATCGCTTGCTGCCCTTTCATCGCGACGAGCCCCCTGCGGCCCGCCTGTCCATCTCCTGGACGCCGCTCGTCGCCGATCGGTTGTCAGGAACTATGGAGAATTCTGCCAGGTGGGCGGCGGTGCTCCGGTCACGACCTGGCGACGATCGCCCGGTGCGTGTCGAGGACCCGGCGGGCGATGTCGACGTGGAGGTTCTCGATCATCTTGCCGTTGTAGGTGACGACGCCCTTGCCCGCGCCGGCCTCCCACGCCTCGAGGATGCCCTCGGCCTCCTCGACCGCCGCGGCGCTCGGCGCGAAGGTCTCGTTGCAGACCTCGACCTGGCCGGGGTGGATGAGGGTCTTGCCGTCGAAGCCCATGTCACGGCCCTGGGTGCACTCGGCGGCGAAGCCCTCGGCGTCCTTGACGTTGTTGTAGACGCCGTCGAGGATCGCGATCCCGGCCTCCCGGGCGGCGAGCAGCGAGAGCGAGAGCGCGGTCTGCAGCGGACCGCGCCCGGGGACGTGGTCGGCCTGGAGCTCCTTGACAAGGTCGTTGGTGCCCATGACGAAGACGGCGAGCCGGTCGGAGGCGCGGGCGATGTCGCGGACCTCGAAGATCGCGGTCGGCGTCTCGATCATCGCCCAGAGCTTCGTGTGCTCGGGGGCACCGGCGGCCTCCATCGCCGCGACGAGCGAGCGGACCTCCTCGGCGGTGCTGACCTTGGGCACGACGATCCCGGCAGGGCCGGCCTTCGCGGCGGCCACGAGGTCCTCGTCGTGCCACTGGGTGCCGATGCCGTTGATCCGGATCGTCAGCTCCCGGTCGCCGTACTCGCCGGAGGCGACCGCGGCGCACGCCGCCTCGCGGGCGGCAGGCTTGTCGTCCGGGCCGACCGCGTCCTCGAGGTCGAGGATGAGCGCGTCGACGGGCAGCGTCTTGGCCTTCTCCAGCGCGCGAGCGTTCGAGCTCGGCATGTAGAGGACGGAGCGGCGGGGGGTGTAGGTCTCGCTCATGGCTCAGGCCTCCTGCGTCTCGGAGGTCTCGGCGTAGAGCTCGGCGAGCTCCGGGTCGTTGGCGGAGAGCCGCTCGGCGAGCTCGAGGATCACGAGGCACTGCTTGAGGCTCGCGTCGTCCTCCATCTTGCCGTCGAGCATCACGGCGCCGGTGCCGTCGCCCATGGCCTCCTTGACGCGGCGGGCGTGCGCGACGTCCTCGGCCGAGGGGCTGAAGACCTTCTTGGCGATGTCGATCTGCACGGGGTGCAGGCTCCACGTGCCGACGCAGCCGAGCAGGAAGGCGTTGCGGAACTGGTCCTCGCACGCGACGGTGTCCTTGATGTCGCCGAAGGGGCCGTAGTACGGGAAGATCCCGTGCATCGCGCAGGCGTCGACCATGCGCGCGATCGTGTAGTGCCACAGGTCCTGCTGGTAGGAGGTCCGCTGCCCCTGGTAGTCCGGCACGCCGTCCGCGCCGCGCACCGGGTCCTGGCGCACGAGGTATCCGGGGTGGCCGCCGCCGACGCGGGTCGTCTTCATCCGGCGGTCCGCCGCGAGGTCGGCCGGGCCGAGGCTGATCCCCTGCATCCGCGGGCTGGCCCCGCAGATCGCCTCGACGTTGGCGACGCCGCGCGCGGTCTCGAGGATCGCGTGGACGAGGATCGGGCGGGTCAGGCCGGCCTTCGCCTCGAGCTGGGCGAGCAGCCGGTCGACGTAGTGGATGTCCTCGGGACCCTGGACCTTGGGGACCATGATGACGTCGAGCTTGTCGCCGATCTCCGGGACGAGGGTCGTGAGGTCGTCGAGGACCCACGGGCTGTCGAGCGCGTTGACCCGGGTCCACAGCTGGGTGTGCTCGCCGAAGTCGGTCGCCTTGGCGATCGTCACCAGGCCCTCGCGCGCGGCCTCCTTCTTGTCCGCCTTGACGGCGTCCTCGAGGTTGCCGAGGAGGACGTCGGCCGTGCCGACCATGTCCGGGATCTTCGCCGCCATCTTCTCGTTGCTGGGGTCGAAGAAGTGGATCATCCGGCTGGGCCGGGCGGGGACCTCACGGACCGGGGCCGGCGCTCCGACGGCGAGGGGGGAGAAGAAGTCCTTGGCGCTGCGCATAGGTGATGGCGTCCTTGGGCGAAGGGGGCGTGCTGGGGTCGCGGCGAACGTATCAGCGGCGGCGCCGCGGGCGTTATGACGCACGACACCCGGACGGCCCTAGGGTGAGGACGTGGTCAACATCAGCGCGGTGATGAGCGAGGCGCTCGCGAAGTCCGACCTGCTCTGGGTCCGCACGCCCGACCGTGACCGGCTGTGCTGGTTCGCCGTCCCGGGAGAGGACCACGCGCTGCCGACCGGCACCGTCGTCGTCGTGAGCGGGGGCGGCGAGCCGGACCTCGGCACCCTCCCCGAGACCGTCCACCTCGTCCTCCGCTCGAAGGGAGACGGCCGTCGCCTGCTCGTCCTCCAGGCCCGCACCGAGGCGATCCCGACCGACGACGAGCGCTGGGGCGCCGCCGCCGACCTGGCCCTCTCCGAGCGCCTCAACGCGGCTGCGGGCACGGCCGCCCGGTGGCGTGACGACGCGACGATCTGGCTGCTCACCCCCTTCGGCCAGCCGCTGGAGTCGCCGGCCGCGGACGCTCCCACCGACCTCGTCGCCGGACCGGTCCGCCCCTCCCCCGGGGCGACCACGGTCCGCCGGCCCTGGCACCTCGGCGGGCGGGGCAGGCGTCGCCGCTGAGCCCGCAGGCGGCACTAGTGTTGGACGGGTGAGTGCTCCGTCCCGTTTCTACGTCGCCCGGCTGGCGAGCCTCAACGTCTTCGACCCCCTCGGCGACCAGGTCGGCCGGGTCCGCGACGTCGTCGTCACCTTCAGCACCGGTCGGCGCCCCCGCGTCATCGGGCTCGTCGTCGAGGTGCCCGGCCCGCGGCGCGTCTTCGTCCCGATGACCCGCGTGACCTCCGTCGAGGGCGGCCAGGTCATCACGACCGGCCTGGTCAACATGCGCCGCTTCGAGCAGCGCGCCAACGAGACCCTCGTCCTCGCCGAGCTGCTCGAGCGCCAGGTGACGGTCAAGGGCGACGACGGCCCCGTCGAGGCGACCGTCGAGGACATCGGCGTCGAGCAGGCCACCAACCGCGACTGGATGGTCACCCGGGTCTTCGTCCGCAGCGGCCGCAAGGCCACCCGTGGCCTGCTCACCCGACGCCGCGGGGAGACCTTCACCGTCCCCTTCGAGGACGTCGCGGGTCTGCACAGCACCGACGCCGACCAGTCCGCGGTGCGCTTCCTCGAGCAGTTCGAGGACGCCAAGCCCGCCGACCTCGCCGAGGTCGTCACCGACCTGGCTCCCAAGCGGCGCGCCGAGGTGATCGCGGCCCTCGACGACGAGCGGCTCGCGGACATGCTCCAGGAGCTCGACGAGGACGACCAGTCCGAGATCATCGAGACCCTCAAGCAGTCGCGCGCCGCCGACGTCCTCGAGGCGATGGACCCCGACGACGCCGCCGACCTGCTCTCGGCGCTCACGCCCGAGCGTGCCGAGACCCTGCTCCAGCTCATGCAGCCCGACGACGCCGAGCCGCTGCGCCGCCTGCTCTCCTACGACGAGAACACCGCGGGCGGTCTCATGACGACCGAGCCGGTCATCCTCGGCCCGGAGAGCTCCGTCGCCGAGGCGCTGGCCGTCGTGCGCCGCGAGGAGGTCGGCGCCGCACTCGCCTCGACCGTCTACATCTGCCGCCCTCCGCACGAGACCCCGACCGGCAAGTACCTCGGGATGATCCACATCCAGCGGCTGCTCCGCGAGCCCCCGCACGCCTCCGTCGGGTCCTTCCTCGACACCGGTGTCGAGCCGTTGCGGGTCGACGCCCCGCTCGGCCAGGTGACCCGCACGCTCGCGACGTACAACCTCATCTCGGTGCCTGTCGTCGACGAGCAGCAGCGCCTGCTCGGCGCGATCACCGTCGACGACGTCCTCGACCACATCCTCCCGGAGGACTGGCGTGACGACCGCTACGAGGTGACCGATGAGTGACCGGACCCCGCGCGTCGACCAGCCGCGGGAGCTGCGCCGCCGACTCATCCGGCGACCGTCGAGCATGTCGAGCGAGGCCTTCGGCGTGCTGTCGGAGAAGTTCGCGCGCTTCATGGGCACGCCGCGCTTCCTCATCTGGATGACGATCTTCGTCGCCGTGTGGCTCGCGTGGAACACCTTCGTCCCCGAGGGCGCGCAGTTCGACCCGCGCGCTCTGAACTACACCCTGCTCACGCTCATCCTCTCGCTCCAGGCGTCCTACGCGGCGCCCCTGATCCTCCTCGCGCAGAACCGCCAGGACGACCGTGACCGGGTGGCGCTCGAGCAGGACCGGGTGCAGGCCGAGCGGGCCCTCGCCGACACCGAGTACCTGACCCGCGAGGTCGCGGCCCTGCGGATCGCGCTGCGTGACGCCGCGACGCGCGACTTCGTCCGCAGCGAGCTGCGCTCGCTGCTCGAGGAGATGGAGGAGAAGGGCCTCGAGGTCCGCCTCCGCGAGCAGCAGGAGACCCTCGACGACCCGAAGGGGTGAGCTCACCCCTGCGCCCCGCCCGATGACGGGGTACCCAGCCGGGCGACCTACGATGGCCCAATGGCTTCGACCCACCCCACGATCACCGACGAGATGCTCCGCGAGGCGTTGAGCACCGTCATCGACCCCGAGATCCGCAAGCCCATCACCGAGCTCGGCATGGTCGAGTCCGCCGAGGTCGACGAGGCGGGCCGCGCCCACGCGACGATCCTGCTCACCGTCTCGGGGTGCCCGATGAAGGACACCCTGACGACCGACACGGAGAAGGCGCTGCGCGGCATCGAGGGCGTCACCGAGGCCCGCGTGACCCTCGGCGTGATGTCCGACGAGCAGCGCGCCGACCTCAAGACGATGCTCCGTGGCGGGCAGGCCGAGCGCGAGGTCCCCTTCGCCAAGCCCGGGTCGCTGACCCGCGTCTACGCCATCGCCTCCGGCAAGGGCGGCGTCGGCAAGTCATCGGTGACCGCCAACCTCGCCGCCGCGCTCTCCGAGCAGGGGCTCAAGGTCGGGGTCGTCGACGCCGACATCTACGGCTTCTCCATCCCCCGCATGCTCGGCGTGACCCACCAGCCGACGCAGGTCGACGACATGATCCTGCCGCCCGTCGCGCACGAGGTGAAGGTCATCTCGATCGGCATGTTCGTCCCCGGCAACCAGCCCGTCGTGTGGCGCGGCCCCATGCTCCACCGGGCGCTGCAGCAGTTCCTCGCCGACGTCTTCTGGGGCGACCTCGACATCCTCCTGCTCGACCTGCCGCCGGGCACGGGCGACATCGCGATCTCGATCGCCCAGCTCATCCCGACGAGCGAGATCCTCGTCGTGACCACCCCGCAGCAGGCGGCCGCCGAGGTCGCCGAGCGGGCCGGGTCGATCGCCGCGCAGACGCACCAGCGCATCGTCGGCGTCATCGAGAACATGTCCTGGCTCGAGCTGCCCGACGGCACGCGCCAGGAGATCTTCGGCTCGGGTGGCGGTCAGTCGGTCGCGGACAGCCTGACCCGCACGATCGGCGCCCCCGTGCCGCTGCTCGGCCAGATCCCGCTCGACGTCACCCTGCGCGAGGGCGCCGACGAGGGCACCCCCGTGGTCCTCGGCCGGCCGGACAGCCCGGCCGCGGTGGCCCTCCGGGGCATCGCGAAGGGGTTGGCCAGCCGCTCGCGCGGCCTCGCCGGCCGCTCGCTGGGGCTCAGCCCGAGCAACCGCTAGGCGCGACCTGCTCCTTGAGGTGCACGGGGCTCTGCGACGAGCCTCGAGGTCAGGTCGCCTCGACGTCGTAGGGCGCCGGCTCCCCGGTGAGCTCGGCGACGTCGTCGTCCACGAGCGCGGGGCCGGTGCGCCCGTGGGCCAGGTCGTCCATGTCGGCGCGGGTCGACGCCCCGATCTCCCGGACGTCGCGCACCGTGTCGTCGAGCGGCTCGAGGAGGGCCTGCTTGACGATCCGCCGCGGGTCGTACTGCCGCGGGTCGTACTGGCGCCAGTTGACGTCCTCGAACTCCGGGCCCATCTGCTCCTTGAGCTGACCCTTGGCGTCGTTGGCCATGCGCCGGGCGTGGACGACGAAGCGGGCGAGCTTGGCTGCGTACTCGGGCATCCGGTCCGGGCCGAGGAGGAGCACGGCCAGGATGATGAGGATGATGAACTCCCACCCGTTGGGCAGCATCAGTCCTCCTTGGCGGCTTCGAGCGTCATCGTCAGCTGACGCTCGGCACCGTCGCGCTCGACCGTCAGACGTACCGTATCTCCCACTTCCTTGGCGCGGATGCGGACGACGAGCTGGTCGCTGTCGGAGATCCGCCGCCCGTCGATCTCGGTGATGACGTCGCCGGCCTCGACGCCGGCCTTGTCGGCCGGGCCGCCCGGGACCACCGGGTTCGTGCCCTGGATCGTGTCGGGCAGGACGCGGGCCCCTTCGCCGTCGAAGCGGGTGTCGAGGTGGACTCCGATGATCGGGTGGACGGCGCGCCCGGTCTCGATGAGCTGGTCGGCGGTGCGGCGGACCTGGGTGCTCGGGATGGCGAAGCCGACGCCGATGGAGCCGCTGGCGCTGTCGCGCAGGCCGCCGGGGATCTGGGCGATCGCCGAGTTGACCCCGACGACCTCTCCGCGCGCGTTGAGCAGCGGGCCGCCCGAGTTGCCCGGGTTGATCGCCGCGTCGGTCTGGATCGCGCTGATGTAGGACTGGTCGCCCTGCTCCCCCGCCGAGACCGGTCGCTCGAGCGCGCTGACGATGCCCGAGGTGACGGTGCTGTCGAGACCGAGCGGCGAGCCGACGGCGACGACGTGGTCGCCGACGACGACATCGCCGCTGTCACCGATGGGCAGCGGGGTGAGGCCGGCCGGGTCGACCTTGAGCACCGCGAGGTCGTAGCTGACGTCGCGCCCGACGAGCTCGGCCTCCCGGCGGGTGCCGTCGGCGAGCTCGACCGCGATCTGACCGCTGTTGCCCGCGGCCGCGACGACGTGGTTGTTCGTGACGATGTGGCCCTTGCCGTCGTAGACCCAGCCCGACCCGGTGCCTCCGCGGCCGGACGAGCCGACCCGGATCGTCAGCACGCTCGGGACCGCCTTGCCGGCGATGTCGGCGACCGAGCCGGCGGGGCGGTCGATGGGCGGGCCGTCGAGGGTGACGACGCCGGAGCCAGACTCCCGCTCAGCGGCGAGCCCGCCGACGGCGCCACCGGTGACCCCGGCGAGCAGCGCGGTCGCGGCGACGGCCGTGGCCGCGCCGAGCAGCGAGACGGTGCGTCGTGGTTTGCGAGCAGGCGTGGTCGGCTGCACGGAGGGCGAAGGGGGTCTCTGCGCGGGGGTCGGCCCGGCCCAGGGCTGCTGGGTCGGCTGGGTCTGCGGGTACCAGCCCGCGGGCTGGTGGTGCTGGGCCTCGTCGCGCGGGGGCGCCCACGGCGACTGGTGGTGGTCCGGCGCCTGCTGGGGGCGGTCGGGCTGGGTGTGGTCGACGGACGGCAGCGCCTGCGTCGGGTCGCCCTCGTGCGGGCGCTCGGGACGGTCGCTGGGCTCGGTCATGCCTAGATTGTGCCTTGCGGCTCGCGCGGCTCGGTCACGACGCCGTGATCGCGGCGACGGGGAAGCCCGAGACGGTCGAGCGGCCACGACTGCGGGGCGCCTCCCGGCGAGGTGCGCTCGCGGGGGCCGTGGGCTCACGGTGGGCGAGCGACTCGCGCAGCCGGGCCCGCCCGCGGTGGATGCGGGAGCGCACGGTCCCCAGCTTGATGCCGAGGACGTCGGCGACCTCCTCGTAGGTGAGGCCCTCGATGTCGTAGAGGACGACCGCCGCGCGGAACTGCGGCGGCAGCGCGTCGAGCGCGGCCTGGATGTCCGCGTCGAGGTGGGTGCGCTCGTAGATCTCGTGCGGGTCGGGGCTCGTCGTGCGCAGCCGGGCGGTCAGTCCCTCCCCGATGTGGTCGATACGCAGCCGCTGGCCGCGACGGGCCCGGTCGAGGAAGAGGTTGGTCGTGATGCGGTGGAGCCAGCCCTCGAAGGTCCCCGGCCGGTAGGAGTCGAGCGAGCGGAAGACCCGGACGAAGACGTCGTGGGTGAGGTCCTCGGCGTCGTGGTGGTCACCGGTGAGGCGGTAGGCGAGGCGGTAGACGCGCGGCGCGTGCTCCTCGACGACCTCGTGCCAGGTCGGCGGGGTCCAGTCGGCTGCGTCCGTGCTCACGGGGAGATCCTTCGTCATCGACCTGGACGCTCCCTGTGCGCAACGTCCGCCACCGTGGGGGTCACCACCCCTTCGTGGCGGACGCAAGGGGCGTGGGGCGCACAACGTCCGCCGAAGGGGGTGCCATCGCCCCTTCGTGGCGGACGCAAGGGGCCTGGGACGCACAACGTCCGCCGAAGGGGGTGCCATCGCCCCTTCGTGGCGGACGCAAGGGGGCGACGAACTAGGCTGGCGAACCATGAGCGGATCCCGTCTGAACAGCTACCTCTACGCCGAGGACTTCATCCCCGAGTCGGAGACCGGCGAGTCCGCCCGCCGGACGGGTGAGGAGCTCGGCGCCACCCCCGTCGGCACCGGCGTCGGCGCGGCCCTGCGCCTGCTCGCGGCCGCCTGCCAGGCCCGCCACGTCGTCGAGATCGGCGCCGGGGCAGGCACCTCCGGACTGTGGCTGCTCGACGGGATGCCCGACGACGGGATCCTCACGACGATCGAGCTCGAGCCGGAGAACGCGCGGGCCGCGCGCACGGCCTTCGCCGAGGCGGGCATCCCCACCCAGCGCACCCGCGTCATCGTCGGCCGGGCCGACGAGATCCTCCCCCGGATGACCGACGGCGCCTACGACATGGTGCACGTCGACGCTGACAAGGCGAGCTACCCGGGCTACGTCGAGCACGCGATCCGCATGCTGCGCCCCGGCGGCGTCCTCGCGCTGGACAACATGCTGTGGCACGACCGCGTCGCCGACCCCGCCCAGCGGGACGAGACGACGAGCACCCTGCGCGACCTCGGCAAGACGCTGCGCGACGACGAGCGTCTCGTGCCGGCGCTGCTGCCCGTCGGTGACGGGCTGCTCGCCGCGGTCCGCCGCTAGCTCGCGCCCGGGCCGGCGCCGCGACGGAACTGCGCCGGGCCCTCCGCGATCGCCACGACCTCGAAGGCCTCGATCACCACGGGCGCCGAGCCGATGATCTCGCTGCCGGGTGCCCCCGCGGCCCGCCCGGTGAAGTCCTCCTGGAAGCTGTCGCGGGCAGTCTCGTCACCGAAGACGTAGGTGCCCTCGAACCACTCGCCCTCACGCATGCGCCACGTCTTGAAGGCCAGCCCGTCGAGGAACATGAAGCTGGCCATCGACGTCCCGACGACGTACTCGCGCAGCTGCTCGGCGACCTCCGGGGCCGCGTCGGTCAGCGACCAGCGGACGGCGAGTCCGTAGCCAGCGTTCATGTGAGGCCTCCCAGCCAGGTGATCAGGGCGCGAGCACCGTAGCCCGTGCCGCCCTTGCTCAGGAGAGCGGTGTCATCATCCGAACGCCCCGGCCCGGCGATGTCGAGGTGGGCCCAACGGCGCTCCCCGACGAACTCCTGGAGGAAGAGCGCCGCAGTGATCGCGCCGGCCCCGCCCGGTGCGTTGTTGAGGTCGGCCACGCCGCTCTCGAGCAACGGCCGGTAGCCCTCGCGCAGCGGCAGCCGCCAGAAGGGCTCCCCCGCCGCGTCACCCGCGGCCGTGATCTCCTCGGCGAGGTCGTCCTCGGTCGCGAAGAGCGCGCCCATGCTCCGGGCGAGCGCCACGCGTGCCGCGCCGGTGAGGGTCGCGACGTCGACGAGGACGTCGGGGTCGAGGTGGTCGTCGGCGTACGCGAGCGCGTCGGCAAGGACCATGCGGCCCTCGGCGTCGGTGTTGAGGATCTCGACCGTGCGTCGTCCGCCGAAGGGGGTGACGACGTCACCGGGTCGATAGCTCGCCTCGCCGAAGGTGTTCTCCGCCAGGGCCATGAGGGCGGTGACCCGCACCGGCAGCCCGAGCGCGGCGACCGCGTCGATCGTCGCGAGCACGACGGCGGACCCGCTCATGTCGGTGCGCATCGCGGACATGGCGTCCGCCGGCTTGACGCTGATCCCCCCGGTGTCGAAGGTGATGCCCTTGCCGACGAGGACGACGTGCGGCGACCCCTTCGCGCCCTCCGGGCGGTAGTCGAGCTGGACGAGCCGCGGCGGGTTGACCGAGCCGCCGCCGACGGCGAGGAGACCACCGAAACCCTCTGCGGCGAGCGCCTGCTCGTCGCGGACGGTGATCTCGAGCCCGGCCCGCTCGGCCACCGCCGCCGCGCGGTCGGCGAGCCACTGCGGGGTCGCGATGTTGGCCGGGGCGTTGGCGAGGTTGCGGGCGATCAGGCTCGCCGCCGCGGTGACGACCGCCCGCTCGAGGACCGAGTCCTCGACGTCCGTCACGAGACACGTCCGGGCCGCGGGCTCCGCGGACGGCGAGACGACTGTCGCCGACGACGCGGCACGAGTCGTGGCGCTCGTCGGCCGGCTCACGTGCGTCGGCTGGTAGCCGCCGAGCACGAGACCCTCGACGAAGGCCGCGGTGCGGCGCGGGTCGCTCAGCAGCTCGTGCGCCACGACGATCTCCGTGTGCCCGTCGAGGGTCGTGCCGAGGCGACCCACCTGGGCACCGATCCGCCGGGCGTCGTCACTCGTCGGGGCGTCCTTCACCGCGTAGACGCAGCGCTCGCCCGTCGCCGCCGACCCCTGCGAGACGACAACCGGAGCGTCCTCGGCGACCCGACGGCGGGCCGCCGCCCACGCCTCGGCGTGAGCGGATCCCCCTTCGTCCGGGCCGAGGACGACGACGAGAGCCGCACCGACCTGCTCGGCCGACTCCGGCACGGCATCGGTGGTGCAGAGGTGCGTGGTGAGCGGGGTGAGCACGGCGTCTGCAGGCATGGGACCGACCCTAACGCCGAGGGGCACACCCCTTCGGACGACGACGGCCCCCGACGCGTGCGCGTCGGGGGCCGGTCAGTCGCGGAGACCTGCTACTTCAGGCCCTCGCAGTCGTCGATGGCCTGGCCGAGGGCCTTGACCTCGTCGGGGGTCATCTCGACGACGAGGCGACCGCCGCCCTCCAGGGGCATGCGCAGGACGATGCCGCGCCCCTCCTTCACGACCTCGAGGGGTCCGTCGCCGGTGCGAGGCTTCATTGCCGCCATGTGTGAGTCCCTTCTCGTCACCACCCGACCTCCGGGCGGTGGGATGGCGGCGCCCGTCGCGCCGCCAGCGTTACCGACCATTATCCCCCGACCGCGGGCCCGCTCCTAATCAGAGCGCTGAGGAGTCGTCGCCGCCGATCAGGGTGGTGTGACGTGCCACGGCACGTAGGTGAGCAGGCCGCAGGACCACGCGATCACTCCCCCGACGAGGACGAGCGCGACGACGGCGACCCGCAGTCTCCAGTGCCGCACGATCTCCTTGCCCGTCGACGTCCGCATCGCCACCGACGCGACGAGCGCCGCGAGCGGGAAGTCGAGGAGGAGGAAGCGCCACATGCTCGTGATCGGCCGCACCACGGCGAAGAGGTACAGCGGGTAGGCGAGCGCCCACATCCGGACCTCGAGCGGCATCCAGGCTCCGTGCCGACCGACGACGAGCGCGATGTACGTCGCGACGAGGGCGACCATGACGATGACGCCGAGCAGGCCGCGCTCGCCCCAGGCCCAGCTGAACCACAGGACGAAGGGGCCCTCGTCGGGCTTCTGCCCCCACGCGGCCTGGACGCGGAAGAAGGCGTCGGGCAGCCCCGAGACGTAGCCCACGGTGACCGGCCAGGCGATCGCCGAGGCCGCGGTGACGGCGAGCATGACGACGACCTTCCACCGGTCGCCCTCCAGGGGCGTGCGGCCGACGTCACGCTCCTCGCGCCAGCGCAGCCAGAGGTGGACGAGGACGGCGACCCCGAGCGCGGGCGCGGCCGCCCGGGTGTATCCAAGGACGACGGCGCACAGCACGAAGGCGAGGTAGCGGCGCTGCATGAGCAGGAGCAGGGCCCCCGCGATGAGGCATGCCGCGAGCGCCTCCGTGTACGGGATGACCATGACGCCGGTCGCCGGGTAGAAGCACCACAGCGCCGCGGCGACGAAGGCGAGCCTCTCGCGCGCCGGCTGGGTGCCCGCGTGGACGGGGAAGGCGAGCACCTTCCACACGAGGATGACCGCGACCGCGCCGAGCACGAGGTTGAGCAGGACCGCGGCGGTGGTGAAGCCCAGCCCGGTGGCCATGAGCCCGCGGACGAGGATCGGGAAGACCGGGAAGAAGGCCCACTGGCTGTAGGTGATCTGGCCGGTGGACGAGTCCGCGGGCAGCGGCACCGGGTAGCCCTCGACGACGATCCGCTCGTACCACTGTGCGTCCCAGAGGTTGAACATGTCGCTGACGGTCGGGTTGGGGTGCCCGACGCCGGCCGGTGCCTGGTAGTAGCGGGCGGCGACCCAGATCGCGAGGACGGCGACGACCCGGCTGATGACGTAGACGCCGAGGAGCGAGCGCACGGGGTGCCGCAGGGCCGTGCTGGCCCACCGGTCCCGGGTGGCGAAGGTGAGCCCCTTCATCGTGGGGAGCTCATCCTCGGCAGGTCGGCGAGGACGCCGTCGAGGACCCGGTCGAGCATGGCGGCGGTGGCCCGTCGGGTCAGCCGGGCGACCGGACGACCGAGGGGACGAAGGGGGGATGCCGGGTGGATCTCCTCGGTCCAGGAGACCTCCGCGCCGCCGTCGACGGGTCGCACGTCGATCTCGGCCCAGCCCCCGAGGACCCGGCCGCGCTTGACGAGGCGCATCCGCGGGCGGGGTGCCGGGGGCGGGGTCCACCCGGTGACGGTCATCGGGTCGTGGAATCCCAGCGGCCCGAGGGCGGTCCGGGCGACAAAGGTGCGCCCGAGCCCGAGCGGGGCGTCGAGGCTGATCGAGGTGAGGGGCACGTGCGGGCCGTGCGCGACGACGTCGGTGACGCGCTCCCACGCCTCCTCGACGCTCGCCGCGACGCGGCGGCGCACGGTGACCGCGGTCATGGGCGAGGCTCTCCGCGTCCCTCGGCGGGCTGCGGGTCCACCTCGTCCGGCCTGGGTGCGACCTGATGCTCGAGCTCGACGATCCGCGCGTAGAGGACGTCGAGGGCCTCGTCGACCTGGTCCATCCGGTAACCCCGCAGGGCGGTGTCGAAGCGGATGGCGTCGATGTCCGCGGCGCGCGGGTGCGGGTCGAGCTCGAGGGCGGGGGTCGACGTCACCGGGGCCGGCACCGGGTCGACCGCGACCCGGCCGAGCGCGAGCGCCACGGTCGCCGCGACGACGAGCACCGCGACCGCGATGAAGAAGACCCAGACCACCTACTCCGCCCCCTGCTGGGTGAAGTGCGGGTGCGGCTCGTCGTCCTCGACGGAGGAGACGATCCGCACCGCCTCGGCAGGGTCGTCCGTGAGGTGGAGGAGGTCGACGTCGACCTGGCTGATCGTGCCGGCCGCCACGGCGGTGTCTTGGAGCCAGGCGAGCAGCCCGCTCCAGTAGTCGACGCCGAGCAGGACGATCGGGAAGGAGGTCTTCTTCTGCGTCTGGACGAGCGTGACCGCCTCGAAGAGCTCGTCGAGGGTCCCGAAGCCGCCCGGCAGGACGATGAAGCCCTCGGCGTACTTGATGAACATCGTCTTGCGGGCGAAGAAGTAGCGGAAGTTCACCCCGAGGTCGACGTACTCGTTGAGCCCCGCCTCGAAGGGCAGCTCGATGCCGAGACCGACCGAGACCCCTCCCCCTTCGCGGGCACCCTTGTTGGCCGCCTCCATGGCCCCCGGGCCGCCGCCGGTGATGACGCCGTAGCCGGCGTGGGCCAGCCGACGACCGACCTCGACGCCGAGCGCGTACTCACGGCTCTCCCTTCGCGTCCGGGCGCTGCCGAAGACGCTGATCGCCGGGCCGAGCTCGGCGAGCGCGCCGAAGCCCTCGACGAACTCGGCCTGGATGCGCAGCACCCGCCAGGGGTCGGTGTGGACCCAGTCGGCGGTGCCGCGGCTGTCGAGGAGGCGCTGGTCGGTCGTCGAGCTCGGCACCTGCGCGCCCCGCATGACGACGGGTCCCTTGTGGTAGGCGCGGCCCTGCGGTCGGTCGGTCTGGCTCACGCTGCCGAGGCTACGCGAGCCACCGCAGCATGGCGGCCTCTGCCTCGACGAGCTGAGCGGTCGGGCAGCGCTCCTCGTCGTGGTGGGCGAGGTTGGGGTCGCCCGGGCCGAAGTTCACCGCGGGCACGCCGAGGGTGGAGAAGCGGGCGACATCGGTCCACCCCTCCTTCGGACCGACTGGCACACCGAGCGCCTCGACGAACGCCTGGGCGGCCGGCCGGTCCAGACCCGGCCGTGCCCCTTCGGCCATGTCGGTGACCGTCAGCTCGTAGCCGTCGAAGACCGACTGCACGTGGGCGAGGGCCTGCTCGGCGCTCTTGTCCGGGGCGAAGCGGTAGTTGACCGTCACCGTGCACGCGTCGGGGATGACGTTGCCCGCGATGCCGCCGGTGATCGCGACGGCCTGGAGGGCCTCGTGGTACTCGAGCCCGTCGACCTCGACGGTCTGCTCCTCGTAGTCGGAGAGCCGGCGCAGGATGTCGGCGGCGTCGTGGATCGCGTTGTGCCCTTTCCACGGCCGGGCGGAGTGCGCGGCGATCCCCTTGGTGCGGATCTCGACGCGCATCGTGCCCTTGCACCCGCCCTCGACGGCGGAGGCCGTGGGCTCGAGCAGGACCGCGAAGTCCGCCTCGAGCAGATCGGGGTGGGACTCGCCGAGGAGCTTGAGCCCGTTGTACGTCGCCTCGATCTCCTCGGCCTCGTAGAAGACGAAGGTCAGGTCGCGGCTGGGCTCGCGGACCTCGTGGGCGAGCCGGAGCTGGACGGCGACCCCGCCCTTCATGTCGACCGTCCCGCGGCCGTAGAGGACCTCCTCGCCGTCGACGACCTCGCGCCGGACGGGCAGGTTGGGCGGGTCGGTGAGCGGCACGGTGTCGATGTGGCCGGCGAGCACGACCCGCTCCGCGCGACCGAGGTCGGTGCGGGCGACGATCGTGTGCCCGTGCCGGGTCACCTCGAGGTGCGGCAGCGGGCGCAGGGCCGCCTCGAGCGCGTCGGCCAGCGCCCCCTCGTCCCGGCTCACCGACTCGATGTCGCACACGGCGGCGGTGAGGGTGACGATGTCCGCGCTGAGGTCGAGAGCCATGCCCGCACCCTACAAAGACCTGTCGGCCCGAGTTTGTAGCCTGTGCCCATGACGAAGCGTGCGGCCTGGGGCCACGGAGTTGCGACCATCACGAGCGACGGGACGGTGCTCGACACCTGGTACCCGCAGCCCCACCTCGGGGAGGCACCGGAGGTCGACCAGATCCCCGAGGAGCTCACCGCGCTCGCCGGCGAGGACGATGCCCGCGACGTGCGCACCGAGGTCGTGACGGTCGCCATCGACCTCGACGCCGCCCCCGAGGACGCCAGCGACGCCTACCTGCGCCTTCACCTCCTCTCGCACTGCCTCGTCGAACCGAACTCGATCAACCTCGACGGGCTCTTCGGCCAGCTCGCCAACGTCGTGTGGACCAACCACGGGCCGTGCGCGGTCGAGGGCTTCGAGACGACCCGTGCCCGCCTGCGCGCCCGCGGCCCGGTGAGCGTCACCTCGATCGACAAGTTTCCGCGGATGACCGACTACGTCACGCCCACGGGGGTCCGCATCGCCGACGCCGACCGCGTCCGTCTCGGCGCGCACCTCGCGAGCGGGACCACGGTCATGCACGAGGGCTTCGTCAACTTCAACGCCGGGACGCTCGGTACCTCGATGGTCGAGGGCCGGATCAGCCAGGGCGTGGTCGTCGGCGACGGCTCCGACATCGGCGGCGGCGCCTCGACGATGGGCACCCTCTCCGGCGGCGGCACCGAGCGCGTCTCGATCGGCCGGCGCTGCCTGGTCGGCGCCGAGGCCGGCATCGGGATCGCCCTCGGCGACGACTGCGTCGTCGAGGCCGGGCTGTACATCACCGCGGGCACCAAGGTGACCCTCCCGGACGGCGCGGTCGTCAAGGCGCGCGAGCTCTCCGGCCGGTCGGGCCTGCTCTTCCTCCGCAACTCGGTGACCGGCGCCGTCGAGGCCAAGGACCGCACCGGCGAGGGCATCGCCCTCAACGAGGCACTGCACGCGAACTGACCGTGCCCAGGCCGAGGCCCGAACGGGGCGACCGTCGCCGCTCGCTCCTCGACGAGGAGCGAGCGGCGCCGTCGCGCACGAGCGCCCGGGTGCGCCGCAACCGGGCGCTCGTCGCGGGCACCGCGGTGCTGGCGCTGGCGGGTGGTGCCGCCTGGTGGGCGCGTGACAAGGTCCTCACGCCGTGGAGCGAGTCGTGCTCGGCGACGGCCCTCGGCGAGACGGTGACCTTCGACCCCGAGCAGATGCACAACGCCGCGATGATGGTCCAGATCGGCGAGCGCCGTGGCCTCCCGGCCCGGGCCGGCACGATCGCCGTCGCCACGGCGATCCAGGAGAGCAAGCTGCGCAACATCACCTACGGCGACCGCGACAGCGTCGGTCTCTTCCAGCAGCGGCCGAGCCAGGGGTGGGGCACGGTCGAGGAGATCCTCGACCCGCGCTACTCGACGAACGCCTTCTACGACGCGCTCGTCAAGGTCGACGGCTGGCAGGACATGGTCATCACCGAGATCGCCCAGGAGGTGCAGCGCAGCGCCTTCCCCGAGGCGTACGCGGACCACGAGCACGAGGGCCGGACGATCGCGTCGGCGGTCGCGGGCCACTCCCCTGGGGGGCTGGTCTGCCGCATCGATGCACCGTCGAGGCCGGGCGACGCCGAGCGGCTCGTCGAGGACCTGCGTGCCGAGACGGGCAGCAGCAGCAACCGCGAGGGACAGGTCGTGACCGTCCGGGCGAGCTCGGAGCGCCGCGCCTGGGGCATCGGAGCCTGGGCCGTGGCGACCGCGAAGGGGCACGGCGTCGTCGTCGTGCAGGTCGGCGACCAGCAGTGGGCCCGCGGCGACGGCCAGGAGTGGCGCCCCGCGGACCAGCCCGTCGACCCCACCACGGTCGTCATCACCCTCGCCGACTGATCCCCTTCGGACCTTTATCGGATAACCCGATAAAGGAACTCGAACCCGACAACGGTTCCCGGGTTCGAGTCACATTCTCGGATAACCCGATAAAGGACGAAGGGGGCCGCCCGGGTCTTCCCGGCCAGCCCCCTTCGAGAGTGCGTTCGTCAGCGCGCGTCGATGCCGACGTAGTCGCGCTCGGTGGCGCCGGTGTAGATCTGGCGCGGGCGGCCGATCTTGGTGTCCTTGTCCTCGATCATCTCGCGCCACTGGGCGATCCAGCCCGGGAGGCGGCCGATGGCGAAGAGGACGGTGAACATCTTCGGCTGGAAGCCCATGGCCGTGTAGATCAGGCCGGTGTAGAAGTCGACGTTCGGGTAGAGCTTGCGCTCGACGAAGTAGTCGTCGGCCAGCGCGATCTCCTCGAGCTTCATGGCGATGTCCATGAGCTCGTCGCTGCCCATCTTCTCGAGCACGGTGTGCGCGGCGTCCTTGACGATGGCCGCACGCGGGTCGTAGCTCTTGTAGACGCGGTGGCCGAAGCCCATGAGCCGGACGCCGTCCTCCTTGTCCTTGACCTTCTTCATGAAGGTCTCGGTGTCGTACTCGGCGCCCTGGATCTTGCGGAGCATCTCGAGGACGGCCTGGTTGGCGCCGCCGTGGAGCGGGCCGGAGAGGGCGTGGATGCCGGCGGAGACCGAGTTGAAGAGGTTGGCGTGCGCCGAGCCGACGAGGCGGACCGTCGAGGTCGAGCAGTTCTGCTCGTGGTCGGCGTGGAGGATGAAGAGCTGGTCGAGCGCCTTGACGATCTCGGGGTCGAGCTCGTACGGCTCGGCGGGGAAGCCGAAGGTCATCCGGAGGAAGTTCTCGGTGTACGAGAGCGAGTTGTCCGGGTAGAGGAAGGGCTGGCCGACCGACTTCTTGTGCGCGTACGCGGCGATCGTCGGCAGCTTCGCGAGGAGGCGGATCGTGCTGATCTCGACCTGCTCGGCGTCGAAGGGGTCGAGGCTGTCCTGGTAGAACGTGCCGAGCGCGGAGACGGCGGAGGACAGGACGGGCATCGGGTGCGCGTCGCGCGGGAAGCCGTTGAAGAAGGCCTTGAGGTCCTCGTGGAGCATCGTGTGCCGACGGATCCGCTCCTCGAAGTCCTCGAGCTCGGAGGTCGAGGGCAGCTCGCCGTAGATCAGCAGGTAGGCGACCTCGACGAAGCTCGACTTCTCTGCGAGCTGGTCGATCGGGTAGCCGCGGTAGCGCAGGATGCCCTCGTCGCCGTCGATGTAGGTGATCGCCGACGAGCACGCCGCCGTGTTGACGAAGCCGGTGTCGAGGGTGACGTTGCCGGTCTCCTTGAGCAGCGTGGAGATGTTGTAGCCGTCGTTGCCCTCGGTCGCCTTGACGAGCGGGAAGGACAGGTCCTTGCCCCCCGCGGAGAAGGTCGCACTGTCAGTCATGTCTGTCCTGCCCTTCGTAATGCAGTGGTGACGGAGCGCTCCAGTGCCCCGGTGGGGGTCGGCCAGAGGCATCAGTGGTCTGCCCGCGAACTTACCGCAGCGGTGGCGCGCGTCACCAAACGGGCCCCCCCGTGGGCATCGAGCGGTCAGGCGGTGAGCCGGGCGGCGGCCTGGGAGATCTGCTCGTCGCTCGCGGTGAGCGCGATCCGCACGTGCTCGGCACCCGCCGCGCCGTAGAAGGTCCCGGGCGCCGCGAGGATCCCTCGCTCGGCGAGCCGGTCGAGGGTGGCGGCGGCGGGCTCGCCGGCCGTGGACCAGAGGTAGAGCCCGGCGGAGGACTCGTCCACCCGCAGGCCGAAGGCCTCGACGGCGGGCTTGAGCACGGCCCGGCGGGCGGCGTAGCGAGCCTTCTGCTCGGCGACGTGGGCGTCGTCCCGGACGGCGGCGGCCAGCGCCACCTGCACCGGCCACGGCACGATCATCCCGGCGTGCTTGCGGACCTCGAGGATGCGGCGCACGAGCGCGACGTCACCGGCGACGAAGGCGGCGCGGTACCCGGCGAGGTTGGACTGCTTGCTCGTCGAGCAGACCGCGAGCAGCCCCTCGTGGCTGCCCTCGCAGACCCGCGGGTCGAGGATCGACGGGGTCGTCGGCAGCTCGGCGTAGGACTCCCCCCGCTCCTCCTTGGTGCGCCAGTCGAGCTCGGCGTAGCACTCGTCGGAGGCGACGATCACGCCGCGCTCGCGGGCCCAGCGCACGACCTTGCGCAGGTGGGCGACGCCGAGCACCTTGCCGGTCGGGTTGCTCGGGCTGTTGAGCCACAGCAGCCGAGGGGCGGACGCCGCGGTCACCGGCCCGAAGGCGGTCGTCGCGTCGGCGGCGAAGGGGGTGGCGCCGGCGATCCGGGCCCCCACGTCGTACGTGGGGTAGGCGACCGTCGGGAAGGCGACGGTCTGCCCCTTCGTGATCCCGAGGAGGGTGGGCAGCCACGCGACGAGCTCCTTGGAGCCGATCGTCGGCATGACCCCGTCGGGGTCGACGTCGGGGGCGCCACGGCGCCGGCCGAACCAGTCGGCGACCGCCTCGCGCAGGTCGGGGGTCCCGTAGGTCTGCGGGTAGCCGGGGGCGTCGGCGGCGGAGCGCAGCGCCTCCTGGACGACCGCAGGGGTGGGGTCGACCGGTGTGCCGACGGACAGGTCGACGAGACCCGACCCTCGGGGGTCGCCATCGGGGGCGCAAAAGGCTCTCGCCCGCTCCTTGACCGGAGCGAGCGAGTCCCAGGGGAAGTCGGGGAGAGCCAGAGGCCCCGCCACACCCGTCATTCAGAGTGCTCCTGCGGGGGCAGCGCCGCGATGATCGGGTGGTCCTTGTCGATCATGCCCATCTTGGCCGCACCGCCGGGGCTGCCGAGGTCGTCGAAGAACTCGACGTTGGCCTTGTAGTAGTCGGCCCACTCCTCGGGGGTGTCATCCTCGTAGTAGATCGCCTCGACGGGGCAGACCGGCTCGCAGGCGCCGCAGTCGACGCACTCGTCGGGGTGGATGTAGAGGCTGCGCCTGCCCTCGTAGATGCAGTCGACGGGACACTCCTCGATGCAGGCCTTGTCCTTGAGGTCCACACACGGCTGAGCGATCACGTACGTCATGCGGGTCATACTATGCGGCGCGTGGGAGCAGCGGCGATGAGGTTCACCTCAGGAGATCGGATGGCGGTCCGGACCCGCATCGCCGACCCCGCGCCGGGCGGCCCCACCCTCACCGACACCGTCGGCGAGGTCGTCGCCGTCGGCGAGGAGCACCTCACCCTGGCGACCCGACGGGGCGAGGTGCGGCTGCCCCTCGCGGACGTCGTCGCGGCCCGCGTCATCCCGCCCCGGCCGAGCCGACGCGGCGCCCCGCACCGGGCGATCGGCATCGAGGACCTCCACCTCGTCATGACCCAGGGGAACCCCGGCCTCGAGGTGGGGTGGCTGGGTGAGCCGGGTCAGGGGTGGATGCTGCGAGCCGGTGGCGGGTACACGGGCCGGGCCAACTCCGCGCTCCCCCTCGGCGACCCCGGCATGCCCGACGACGAGGCCGTCGAGCGGGTCGTCGCCTGGTACCGCGAGCGCGACCTCGTCCCGCTGGTCCAGGTACCGCTGCCGACCCACCTCGACTGGTCGCAGGACCCCTTCGCCGCGGGGCTCATGGACGCCGGGTGGCGACGGCTCACGCCGACCCTGGTCATGACGGGCCGCTCCGAGCACCTTGCGTCCGCCACCGTGGGGCCTGGGGCACCCACGGTGGCGGACGCAAGGGTGGAGGTGACCCGCGAGGACGGCCTGACCGACGAGTGGCTGGCGGTCGCCTCACCCGTCGCGCTCGCGAGAGCGGAGGCGGCGCGGGCCGTGCTCTCGGCGCCACGCGACCAGGCCTTCCTCATCGCGCGCGACCCCGACGGCACCGCGGTCGGCGTCGCCCGGGTGGCCCTCGACGCCGGCTGGGCGGGGCTCTACGGGGTGCACGTCGTGCCGGGGCGCCGACGCCGCGGCATCGGCGCGGCCCTCACCGCGGCGGCCGGGCGGATCGCGCTGGAGCGCGGGGTCGTGCTCAGCTACCTCCAGGTCGAGGAGCCCAACACCGGCGCGGTCGCGCTCTACGAGCGGGCCGGCCTGACGACGCACCACCGCTACGCCTACCTACGGCTCGACGGCTAGAGCACGCAGAGCCAGCCGACGACCCCGTCCGGGGCGTCGAGCCGGGTGAGCCGCCCGGCCGGGTGAGTCTCGTCGCGCAGCCCGACCTCGCCCGCATCGACGACGACCCGCGACATCGACAGGGCCAGCCCGGTCCCGATCGCCTTGAGGTAGGCCTCCTTGGCCGCCCAGAGATGGGCGAACTCCTCCGGCTCGGTCGGCGCCCGCTCCTGCGGCGCGAGGACCCGCTCGAGCAGCCGGGGCGAAGGGGGTGCCGCCCGGACCACCTCGACGTCCACCCCGACGGGTCGGCCGGCGCCGGCGACGAGGACGTGCAGGCCGGAGTGGGAGGCGCTCACGTGCCAGCCGGCGGCGGCCCCGGTCGGGACGGGGCGGCCGTGCGGCTCGGCGCAGTCCGGGCACGCGCGGTGCAGGCCGACATCGGCACGGTCGCACCCCGCGAGCTCGGCCGCGACCTCCCGCATGAGGACGGCAGCACCGAGGAACCGAGCCCGCTCGGCGTCGCTGCCCTTGACCTCGTAGCGGCCGCGCTCCCCCGCGTCGAGGAGGCCGTGCCAGGCCGGGTCGACGTCCGCGACGGAGAGCCACCGGACGAGCGCCGGGGAGGTGGAGACGGACGGACTTCGCACGGAGGCAAGGTTAGGCTAACTTTGCTCGCTGTGCCGCTTGCTCTCGCGCCCACGCGGCCCACCACGACGCGCAGCATCGACCGGTGGGTCGATCAGCCCACCCTCGACGTCGACGCCGCGGCCCTCGTCGCCGACGGCCGGGTCGTCAGCCACCGCGAGCTGGACCGCCTCGTGGCCCACGCCGCCGCGACGCTGCCGCCCGCCACGGAGGGCCGCCTCCTCGTCCGGGTGCCGCTCGGCCGCGACCTCCCCGGGATCGTCGCGCACCTCGCCGTCCAGCGCGCCGGGCACGTCGGGCTCCTCACGCGCCCCGGCGCCGAGACCCCCGCCCCGTGGACACCCGACCTCACCGCGACGGGCGAGCTGCGCTCCCCCTTCGCCCGGCTGACCGGCACCCCGGCGCACGTCCTGCACCCCGACCTCGCGGTCCTCCTGCCCACCTCCGGCAGCACCGGCTCGTCCAAGCTCGTCCGGATCTCCCGGTCGGCGCTGTCGGCCAACGCCCACGGCATCGCCGAGGCGCTCCACCTGCGCGCGAGCGACCGGGCCGCCCTCGCCCTGCCGCTGCACTACTGCTTCGGGCTCTCGGTGCTCCACTCTCACCTCGTCTCCGGCGGCAGCGTCGCGCTGAGCGAGGCGCCGGTGACCGACCCCCGCTTCTGGCGCGACGTCGCAGGCTCGACCATCCTGCCGGTCGTCCCCCACACCCTCGACCTGCTCGACGCAGCCGGTGACCTCGACGCGCTCCCCTCCTCGATCCGGCTCGTCACCCAGGCCGGTGGCGCGCTCGGCGCGACCCGTCTCGCCCGGGTGCGCGCGGTCGAGGCGTGCTCGTCCTGGCAGCTCGTCGTGATGTACGGCCAGACCGAGGCGACCGCCCGGATGACCGTCCTCGACCCCGCCGAGGGTGCGCGCCCCGCCGGGGTCGTCGGCCGTCCGGTCGCCGGCTCCTCCGTCCGCATCGACACCACCGTCCCGGAGGCGAAGGGGGAGGTCGGCGAGATCGTCTTCCGCGGCCCGGGCGTCATGCTCGGCTACGCCGTCGAGCCGGCCGACCTCGCACTCGGGGGCTGGACCCCCGAGCTGCGCACCGGAGACCTCGGCCGGCTCGACGACGAGGGCCTGCTGCACGTCGTCGGGCGGCGCTCCGCCGTCGCCAAGATCCTCGGGCTGCGCGTCGACCTCGACCACGTCGCCGACCGGCTGCACACGGCGGGGGTCGAGGCCTGCGTGACCTCCGACGACCAACGCCTCCTCGTGACGACGACCGCGACCGACGCCGACGCTGTCGCCACGGAGGCGGCCCGCTGCTCGGGCCTCACCACGGCCCAGGTCGTCGTCGCCACCGTCCCGACGCTGCCCCGGACCGCGAGCGGCAAGCCCGACCGCGCCCGGTGCGCCGCGCTCGCCCTCGCCGCGGTCGAGGACGGCTCCGGCGCGGCCGACGGCGACCTCGCGACCCGGGCCAGCGCTGCCCTCGCCGCGGCCCTCGGACGTCCGGTCCGGCTGGAGCGCTCCTTCGCCGACCAGGGCGGCGACTCCTTCTCCCTCGTGCGCGCCACGCTCGGGCTCGAGGCGGTGCTCGGCCCGCTCCCCCGCGGCTGGCACCAGCGCCCGCTCACCGATCTCGTCCGGGCCGCGGCGCAGCGACCGCGTCGGCGGTGGCCCGACCGCTGGACCCGCTCGGTGGAGACGAGCGTCCTCGTCCGGGCCCTGGCGGTGCTCGCCATCTGCGCGACGCACGTCGGCCTCACCGACCTCCCCGGCGGCGCGCACACCCTCCTCGTCGTCGCCGGCTACCACCTCGCCGCCTTCACCCTCGTCGCCCCGACCCTCGCCCAGCGGTGGCGGCGGACCGGGGCGCTCCTCGTCGGCATCGCCCTGCCGGCGAGCGCCGTCGCGCTGGCCGTGCACCTCACGACCGGCGCCTACGGCTGGGCCAACGTCGTCCACCTCAACTGGCTGCTCGGGCGGGTCGAGTGGGGACCGCGCATCGAGCTGTGGTTCGTCGAGGCGCTGCTCGCGGCGATCGTCGTCCTCGCCGGTCTGCTGAGCATCCCGCCGCTCGCACGCCTCGTCGCGCGCCGCCCGTGGGAGTGCGCGATGGCGCTCACGGCCCTCGCCCTCGTCCCGCGCTACGTCCTCGTGCCCGAGGGCACCGGACCCACGCGTGGCCTGCCCGGCACCGTCTTCTGGCTCGTCGCGGCCGGGGTGGCCCTCGCGCTCACCCGACGGCCGCTGCACACCTGGCTCACGCTGGCCCTGCTCGCCGTCGGCCTGGCCGGCTTCTTCCAGACGACGAGCCGCGGACTGACCGTCCTCGCCCTCGTGGCCCTCGTCGCCCTCGTCCCCCGGGTCCGGGTCCCCCGCCCCGCCGTCCCCGCGCTCGGCGCCCTCGCCGGAGCGTCGCTGCACATCTACCTCGTCCAGTTCCAGGTCTTCACCCGGGTCGACTCCGACTGGCTCGGCCTGCTCGCCTCGGTGGCCGCCGGCCTCGTCCTCGCCGCCGTGAGCGAGCCTGTCGTCCGCCGGGCCACCCGGCGCGTCACCGACGCCCGTCCGGGGGCCCGGGCCACCCCCTTCGCCCCCGCGCCCCGCACCCTGCGGGCGCTGCCCGTCCGACCCCGGAGGTCCCACCCATGAACCGTCGCTCGTTCCTCACCGCCGTCGTCCTCACCGGGTCGCTCGCCCTGACCGCCTGCGGCAGCTCCGAGGACGGCGAGGCCTACACGCCCGACCCCGAGGCGCTGCAGATCTACTCCTCGCAGCACGACAACGTCACCAAGGCCTGGGCCGAGGCCTTCACGAAGAAGACCGGCATCAAGACCCAGGTCCGGCAGGGCAAGGACGCCTCGATGGGGCACCAGATCGTCGAGGAGGGTGACCGGTCGCCCGCCGACGTCTTCCTCACCGAGAACAGCCCGGCGATGACCCTCGTCGACAGCGCTGGGCTCCTCGCCCCCGTCGACGCGGCGACCCTGCAGGCCATCCCCAAGGACCGGCGCCCCTCCTCCCAGACGTGGACCGCCATCGCGGCCCGCTCCACCGTCCTCGTCTACAACCCCGACAAGATCTCCGAGGACGAGCTCCCCACCTCGCTCATGGACCTCCAGCGGCCGGAGTGGAAGGACCGCTGGGGCTGCGGCGCCTCCGGCGCGGACTTCCAGGCCATCGTCGCGGGGATGCTCGCCGACCAGGGCGAGGAGAAGACGACCGCCTGGCTCGAGGCCCTCAAGGACGGAGCCCGGATCTACCAGAACAACATCGCCACGATGAAGGCCGTCAACGCCGGTGAGGTCCCCGTCGGCGTCATGTACCACTACTACTGGTACCGCGACCAGGCCGGGACCAAGGAGGGCTCGGGCAGCACGAAGCTCCACTACTTCAAGAACGAGGACCCGGGGGCCTTCGTCTCCCTCTCCGGCGGCGGCGTGCTCAAGAGCTCGGACAAGGCCGAGCAGGCGCAGCAGTTCCTCGCCTACGTCACGAGCCCCGAGGGCCAGCAGGTGCTCGTCGACTCCGGGTCGATGGAGTACGCCGTCGCCGAGGGCGTCGACTCCGACCCGGCCCTCCCGCCGCTGGACTCCCTCGAGGCCCCGCCCGTCGACCCCTTCGGCCTGAGCTCGGAGAAGGTCACCGAGCTCATGACCGACGCCGGGATCCTCTAGGAACCCATGTCCCTGGCAGCGCATCGCCCGAGCCCCTCGAGCCTCCTCGTCACCGCCGCCGCGCTCGTCGTGGCGGCGGCGACCGTGCTGCCCCTGCTCGTCGTGGGCTCGCGCGCGCTGCGCATGCCGGCCGCCGACGCGATCGACTACCTCGTCCGGCCCCGGATCGCTGAGCTGCTGCTCAACACCCTCGGTCTCGTCGCGCTCACGGTCCCCGCGACGCTCTTCATCGGGATCACCGCGGCCTGGCTCGTCGAGCGGACCGACCTGCCTGGCGCCGGCATCTGGCGGGTCCTGCTCGCCGCGCCGCTGGCCATCCCCGCCTTCGTCGCCAGCTACGCGTGGATCTCCTTCGCCCCCGGCCTGCACGGCCTGCTCGGCGCCGCCCTCGTGACGACCCTGGCGTACTTCCCCTTCGTCTACCTGCCGGTGGCGGCGATCCTGCGCGACCTCGACGGCTCCGACGAGGAGCTCGCCCGCTCGCAGGGTCTCGGACCGCTCATGGCGGTGCACCGCACGGTGATCCCGCGGCTGCGCCCCGCGATGAGCGGCGGCGCGCTGCTCGTCGGGCTGCACCTGCTCGCCGAGTACGGCGTGCTCGAGATGATGCGCTTCCCGACGCTGACGACAGCGATCCTCACGCAGTACTCCGTCGGCTTCAGCAACGACGAGGGCAGCCTGCTCGCCGTCGTGCTCGTCGGCCTCTGCCTCACCCTGCTCGGCCTCGAGATGCTGCTCCGTGGCACCGCCCGGGTCAGCCGGGTCGGCAGCGGCACCCACCAGCCGCACACCCCGCTGACCCTCGGCCGGCTCCGCCTGCCCGCGCTGCTCGGGCTCGGCGCCCTCGTCGTCCTCTCGCTCGCCCTCCCCCTCACCCTCGTCGGACGGTGGCTGGTGCGGTGGGTCGCGACCACCCCCGACGGACCCTCGCTGCTCCTCACCACCGGCTCGACGGTCGGCCTCGCCGCGGCTGCGGCGGTCGTCGCGACGATCGCCGCCCTCCCTGGTGCCTGGCTGCTCGACCGACGACGCACCGGGGCCGCGCTCGTCATGGAGCGCACGACCTATCTCGCGAGCGCCCTGCCCGGGGTGGTCGTCGGCCTCGCGCTCGTCACGGTCACGGTGCGCTACCTGCCGGCGATCTACCAGAGCGCGTCGGTGCTCGTCATCGCCTACGCGATCCTCTTCGTGCCCCGCGCCATGGTCAGCCTGCGCGCCGGGCTCGCCGCCGCCCCGCCCGAGCTCGTCGAGGCCGCCCGCTCGCTCGGTGCCTCCGGCCCGGACCGCCTGCGTCGCGTGCTCCTGCCGCTCGTCGCGCCGTCGATGCTCACCGGCGCCGCCCTCGTCCTCATCGCGTCGGCCACCGAGCTCACCGCGACGCTGCTCCTCGCGCCCACCGGGACCTCGACGCTCGCGACCGCCTTCTGGGCGGCCAGCGACGAGCTCGACTACGTCGGTGCGGCACCATATGCGGCGATGATGATCCTCCTGTCCGCGCCGCTGACGATCCTGCTCCTGCGCCAGAGCGGCACGCGCCGATGAGGTCCCTGCACGTCCGCGGCGTGACCGCGGCCCACGTCGAGACCCCCGTCCTGCGCGGCGTCGACCTCGACGTGCCGGCCGGGTCGACGACCGCCGTGCTCGGCGCCTCGGGCTGCGGCAAGACGACGCTGCTGCGCGTCGTTGCGGGCTTCATGCACCTCGGCGACGGCGAGGTGCGGCTCGACGACGAGGTCATCGCCTCCCCCCGGGTGCACCTGCCCCCGGAGCGACGCGGGATCGGCTACGTCCGCCAGGACGGCGGCCTCTTCCCCCACCTCGACGTGGGGCACAACGTCGCCTTCGGCTGGGACCGCTCGCGCCGGCGTCGACGCGGCGGTGTGGGGGAGCTGCTCGAGCTCGTCGGGCTCGACCCCTCTCTCGCCCGGCGCCGGCCGCACGAGCTCTCCGGCGGTCAGCAGCAGCGGGTCGCCCTCGCCCGGGCGCTCGCGCTCGACCCCGCGATCATCCTCCTCGACGAGCCCTTCGCCGCCCTCGACACGGCGCTGCGGGCCTCGACCCGCGAGGCCGTCGCCGCGGCCCTCGCCGAGCGGGGCGCGACGACGGTGCTCGTCACCCACGACCAGGGCGAGGCGCTCTCCTTCGCCGACCAGGTGGCCATCATGCGGGACGGGCTCTTCACCCGGGTCGGCTCGCCGCGTGAGGTCTACGAGCGCCCGTCCGGCCCGGGGGAGGCTGCCTTCCTCGGCGAGTCCATCGGCGTCCAGGGGGTCGTCGAGGCCGACGGGACCGTCACCTGCGCCTTCGGCCGCGTCCGCGTCCGGGGCGAAGGGGGTCCGCCCGGGACCGCCGTCGACGTCGTCGTGCGTCCCGAGCAGGTCCTCCTCGTGGCCCCACCCGAGGGTGCCCCTGCCGAGGTGGTCTCGGTGCGCTACTTCGGGCACGACGCCCTCGTCGACCTCCGGCTCGACGGCGGCGAGGCCGCGCTCTCCCGGGTCCCCGGGACGCGGACCCCGCAGGAGGGCGAGCGGGTCGGCCTCGTCGTCACCGGCGACGTCCCCGTCTACCCGAGAGGCTGACCCCTTCGTCCCGTCACGGGTTGGTGCAGGTCACCGCGTCCTGGGGGATGTAGGTCGTGTTGAAGGTGCTCGTCTTCTGCGCCCCTCCGCCGACCGGCGTCATGATCCGGCCGACCGTCACCGTGAAGCCGGGCGCCGGCGACTGCGGCACGCAGCCCTCCTTGTCGTCCCGGATCGTCTTCGGCGGGACCACGTTGCGGCGCTCGCTCTTCGTCGCCTCGACGTTCCACGTCTTGCGGCCGTAGAAGGAGACCGTCACCGCGGAGTCCGAGGCGGAGGCCTTGATGAGGATGCCGCCCTTGGTGTCGTTGGTGAAGCGGTTGTCGACGTCAGGCCAGCTGATCGTCGCCTCGCGCCCCTCGGGGTAGCGGGAGATGTAGAAGGAGTGCGGGTGGAACTCCTCGATCCGCGCGCCCGAGAAGAACACCGCGTTGAAGAGGGTCGTCGACAGCTGGCTGATGCCGCCACCGAAGTCGTTGCGCAGCCGCCCGTTGTGGATGACGCCGGCCTCCTTGTACCCCTTCGCCGCGGTGCGCTGACCGAGGTGGGCGTTGAGGCTGAAGGTCTGCCCCGGGGCGACGTAGGCCCCGTCGAGCTGGCGGGCGGCGAGCTTGATGTTGTCGACGCGCGGGCCCCCGCTGCTCAGGTACGTCGTGAAGGTCGAGATCTGCTCCTCGGGCAGCGTCGCCCGCGCGGTCTCGGTGGTGACCTTCGGCTGGCTGACCTCGGACCTCACGGTGGCGGTGCGGGCGGCCCCGGTCTTGCCCATGGCGGTGATGACGGGGGCGGCGACCGAGTCCTTCTTCAGCGCGAGCCCGGTCTGGCTCGGCGTGACGGAGAAGCTCGCGGGGCCGTTGACCACGACGACCGCGTCCTTCGCCGGACGGAGCCGGCCCGAGGCGTCGCCGGCCGCGAGGACGGCCGCGGTGACCTTCTCCGGGTCGATGTCGTGCGAGAGCTTGCCCTTGTCGGCCGTGATCTCCACCGCGCCGAGGAGCGGCGCGACCGGGACGGTGAAGGTGACCCGCTTGTCGCCCTGCGCCGCGGGGTCGGTGGTCGCCACGGTCACCGGGCCTGAGGCGAGCGGGCCGATCTCGTCCGTGACGAAGCGGTCGATCTCGGCCTGCTTGAGGACCGGCTCGACGCGGGCGGTCTGCGCGCCGTAGCGGGTCGTGCCGGGCCAGCGGTCGGCGATCTGCTCGACCAGGCCCTCCCGGTCGACGCTCAGTCCGTCGACGGACTTCTTCGTCGCGACCTTGCCGTCCTTGATCGTCACGGACCCCTCGACGGGCTTCTTCTCGAAGGTCTTCGCCGTGCCGTCGACGGCCGCGGCGAGCTTGCCCTCGTTGACCGTCGTCGTCAGCTCGCGCTCGCTCCCGCCGGTGACGTGCGCGAGCACGTCCGCCGGGTTGAGGCTGAAGCCGGTGAGGCCGGACAAGGTCGCGTCGTAGTCGACGCCGAGACCGGCGGCGGCGGGCTCGATCGTGGCATCCTTGCCGGCCCCCTCGACGGTCAGGGCCTTCGTCACGTCGCCCCGGACGCCCCGCTCGACGGCTGCGCGGGCCTCGCTGCCGGTCATGCCGCCGATCCGCACCCCTGCGACGGTCGTGCCGCCCGGTACCCGGTCACCGAAGTACACGGCGGCCCCGACGTACAGGCCCCCGAGGACGAGGAGGACGAAGAGACCGGCGAGCAGGCCCCGCCCACGCCGAGAGCGGCGCTCGTCGAGCGCGGGGTCGTCTCCCCACCGGTCGTCGCTCCGGTGGTCCGTCATGCTCTTCACCTCGTGCTCGTGTACCTGCTGCGGAAGTAGACCAGGGGCTCCCCACGGTCTGTGTGCTCGGCCCTGAGGACCTGCGCGACGAGGATGACATGGTCACCGGCCACGTGAGCCTGGACAGTCTCGCACTCCAGGACGGCCAGGGCGCCCTCGAGGAGCACCACGCCGGACTCCGAGCGGTAGTGCGGCACGCGTCCCAGCTGCCCGTGCAGGGGCCGTCCTGGCGTGCTGAGCCAGGACGCGGTGGCCCGCTGGCTCTCGGTGAGGACCGACACCCCCCATCGCCCGGACGCGGTGACGGCCTCGTGGAACCCACGGTCCTGCTGGACGCAGAGCAGCACCAGCGGGGGGTCGAGCGAGACCGACGTGAAGGAGTTGGCCGTCATCGCGTGGTCGTGGCCCTCGGCCGTCGTCGTCACGACCGTGACCCCCGTCGCGAGGCGGCTCATGGCGAGACGCAGTGCATCGCCCTCGGGACCGATCACCTGCGGACCGCCTCACGCAGCGGGCGGCGTCCGGGCTCGGTCGCCGGGACCGGGGCACCGGTGGCCAGGTCGATCTCGGCGTAGCCCTCTCGTCCGGAGAGGCGTGCGGCGATGTCGTTGGAGAGCGCGTACTGCTCGCCCGAGACGCTCACCTGGGTGGCGTGCTCCCGCAGCGCGGCGACCTGGGCGCTCACCGCGTCCGGGTCGACGACCTCGTAGGTCACGACCTCGTCCGGGACGACCGAGGGGGGCAGGTCCCCGGTCGGCAGCGTCCACGCGGGCTCCGCGGGGCCGTGCTCGGCCAGCCAGGCCCGGTCCTCCAACGCCCAGGACGAAGGGGTGAGCGCGGCGAGGACGGGCGGGCGGGCACCGTCGGGCAGGCCGGCGACGGCGGCCCGGACGACCCGGTGGGTCTGGATGTGGTCGGGGTGCCCGTAGCCACCCTGGGCGTCGTAGGTGATGACGAGGTCGGGCGCGACCTCGATGACGACGTCTCGCACGAGCGCCGCCGCGACGTCGGCGTCGGCCTGCACGAAGCAGCGCGGGTCGGCGGCGCTCGGGGTGCCGGCCATCCCGGAGTCGCGGTAGCGCGAGAGCGCCCCCGGACGCTCCCCCAGCACCCGGTGCTCGGCACCGATCGCGGCCATGGCGCGCCGCAGCTCCTCACGCCGGTACGGGCCGAGGGTGTCGTCCTGCTCGGCCGCGAGGTGAGCCAGCTCGGGCGGGATGACCTCGCCCTGCTCGCCGAGGGTGCACGTGAGGACCGTCACCTCGTCGCCACGCGCGACGTGATGGGCGACGGCGACACCCGTCGCCAGGGTCTCGTCGTCGGGGTGGGCGTGGACGAAGAGCAGGCGCAGGCTCATCGGGCGACGCCGATCGCACCGAGCTCGACGGCCCCGCCGAAGACGGCGTTGGCGCTGAGGTCGGTGACATCGGTCCCCGCGACGAAGGTCGAGCGGTGATGGGCGAGCGGGATGTAGCTGGCGCGCTCGAGCAGGGTCGTGTCGACGGCGGCCCACTGCTCGGCCCGCTTGTTGTGCGCGGGCTGACGCAGCGCCGCATCCATGGCCTTGTTGATCTTGTCGTCCTTGACGTAGCCGTGGTCGCGGCCCGCCGAGGCGGAGGAGATGTTGCTCCGGCTGTCGAAGAGCAGCGGCAGGATGGTCGCCGCCGAGGGGTAGTCGGCGCCCCAGTTGGCCCAGAAGACGTCGAAGTCGTCCTTGGCCGCCGGCGCCGAGATCGTCGTGAAGTAGTCCTCGGTGATCCCGGTGAGCTCGACGACGAAGCCGGCCCGCTCCCAGCCGGCCTTGAGCGCCGCCATCGCGGGGTCGCTCATCTCGCCGGAACGGTAGGCGACCCGGATCGTCGGGGTGGGCTGCTTGGCCTTGGCGAGGAGCGCCTTGGCCTCCTCGACATCACCGGTTGGCCCGCGGTCGAGGACGGGGTCGTGGGCAGAGGGCAGGGCGCTCCCGAGCAGGGACCAGGTCGGGACGGCCATCGCGCTGCCGCCGAGGGCCTCGGTGTACGCCTCACGGTCGGTCGAGAGCGCGAGCGCCCGACGGACGTCGGCGTTGCGCATGAGCTTGCTCTCGTGGTTCGGGGCGAGGTAGTCGACGATCTGCGCCTCGGCGGAGACGGTCGCCGCGGACCCCTCGGACTCGGTCACGGGGGCGATGAGGTCCTGGGGCAGGGGGTCGAGGAGCACGGCGCGCGAGCCGTCCTCCCCCTCGGTGATCCGCCGGACCGCCTCGACCGCGTCGACCCCCTCGCGGTGATCGATCTGCTGCACCGTCGGGGTGCGGACCGGGTCGCTCTTCGCGTCCCACTCGGGGTTGCGGACCCAGACGCCGCCCTCGCCGGGCCGCCACGGCTCCTTGAGCTGGTACGGGCCGTTGGACCACGCACGGTAGACCGAGTCCTCCCGCGTGTCCTTGGCTGCCTTGACGGGGGCGAACTCGGGCATCGAGACGACGGCGCCGAAGTCGGCGACCGGCTCGCTCAGCCGGTAGGTCACCCTCGCGCCCTTGCACCCGACGGCCCGCTCGAGGAGCTTCTTGGCCTCCTTGCTCTGGCCCTCCTTGCCGTAGGGCCCCGGGTACCTCGACGTGCCGTCGGGGTTCTTCGGGATGTCGAGATAGGTCAGGGCGTAGCCGGCGGACCCGGTCTCCTTGGCGAAGGAGCGGGCGACGCCGTAGCGCAGGTCAGAGCAGGTGACCTGCGAGCCGTCCTGCCAGGTGACGCCGCTGCGCAGGGTGAAGGACCACTGCCTGCGGTCCTTGCTCGGCGTCCCGGTCGAGCTCGCGAGGTCCCCCACGAGCTCCTTCTGCCCTCCGAGGTCGGTCGCGGGGGCGTACGTCGTCAGGGTGCGCAGGTAGGTACGGCTGGCGAAGAGCGACTGCTGGCGTGAGGTGATCCGCTGCGGGTCCCACGCGAGGACGGGACCGTGCGAGAGGACCGTGAGCTGCTGCGCCGGGCCGCTGAGCGGGGTCGTCGTCGGCGCGGACGTCGGGTCGGTGAGCGGGTCGCAGCCGGCGACGGCGAGCATCGCGCCCGCCACGGCGAGCGCGGCGATTCGTCGGGTCCTCATCGGTGCGGGCACCTCCTGGTGTGGACGGTGTCATGACGGCGAAGGGGGTGCCCACCCCCTTCGCCGGACGGTCAGCTGCGCGACCGGGCCAGCCGGCCCCGGACGACCTGGTCGAGCTCGACCTTGCGGATCCGGACGGCGTCGGGGGTGACCTCGACGCACTCGTCCTCGCGGCAGAACTCGAGCGACTGCTCGAGCGAGAGCTTGCGCGGCGGGACGACCTTCTCGAAGTTGTCGGCCGAGCTCGCGCGCACGTTCGTCAGCTTCTTCTCCTTGGTGATGTTGACGTCCATGTCGTCCGCCCGGGAGTTCTCCCCGACGATCATGCCCTCGTACACCTCGGTGCCCGGGTCGACGAAGAGGACGCCACGCTCCTGGAGGTTGACCATCGCGTAGGCGGTGACCGGGCCGGAGCGGTCGGCGACGAGCGAGCCGGAGACGCGGGTCGTGATCGTGCCGAACCACGGCTCGTAGTCCTCGAAGACGTGGTGGGCGATGCCGGTGCCGCGGGTCTCGGTGAGGAACTCGGTGCGGAAGCCGATGAGGCCACGGCTCGGGACGAGGAACTCCATCCGGATCCACCCCGTGCCGTGGTTCGTCATCTGCTCCATGCGGCCCTTGCGCGAGGCGAGGACCTGCGTGATCGCGCCGAGGTGCTCCTCGGGGGTGTCGATCGTCAGCCGCTCGACGGGCTCGTGGACCTTGCCGTCGACCTCCCGGGTGACGACCTGGGGCTTGCCGACGGTCAGCTCGAACCCCTCGCGCCGCATCTGCTCGACGAGGATCGCGAGCGCGAGCTCGCCACGCCCCTGGACCTCCCAGGCGTCGGGACGCTCGGTGGGCAGGACGCGCAGCGAGACGTTGCCGACGAGCTCCTTGTCGAGGCGGTCCTTGACCATGCGGGCGGTGACCTTGGTGCCACGCGTCGGGCCGCGGCCGACGAGCGGCGAGGTGTTCGTGCCGATCGTCATGGAGATCGCGGGCTCGTCGATGGTGATGAGCGGCAGCGCGACGGGGTTCTCGGCGTCGGCGATGGTGTCGCCGATCATGATCTCGGGGATGCCGGCGATGGCGATGATGTCGCCGGGGCGCGCGGGCTTGCCCTCGAGCGGCTTGCGCTCCAGACCCTCCGTCATGAGCAGCTCGGTGATCTTCACCCGCTCCTGGCTGCCGTCGTGGCGGCACCACGTGACCTGCTGGCCCTTGCGGATCTCGCCGTTGAAGACGCGCAGGAGCGCGAGCCGGCCGAGGAAGTTGCTCGAGTCGAGGTTCGTGACGTGCGCCTGGAGCGGGGTCTCGTCGTCGTAGGACGGCGCCGGGATGGTCTCCATGATCGTCGCGAAGAGCGGCTCGAGGTCGTCGTTGTCGGGCAGCGTGCCGTTCTCCGGGCGGTTGAGGCTGGCGGCGCCGTTCTTGCCCGAGGCGTAGACGATCGGGAAGTCGATCTGGTCCTCGTCGGCGTCGAGGTCCATGAAGAGCTCGTAGGCCTCGTCGACGACCTCGCTGATGCGGGCGTCGGGGCGGTCGACCTTGTTGATGCAGAGGATGACCGGCATCTTCGCGGCGAGAGCCTTGCGCAGGACGAAGCGGGTCTGCGGCAGCGGGCCCTCGGAGGCGTCGACGAGCAGGACGACGCCGTCGACCATGGACAGGCCGCGCTCGACCTCGCCGCCGAAGTCGGCGTGTCCGGGGGTGTCGATGATGTTGATCGTCACGCCGTCGGGGGCGTCGTGCGCGGCGCCCGAGGGACCGGTGTAGCGGATCGCGGTGTTCTTCGCGAGGATCGTGATGCCCTTCTCACGCTCGAGGTCCCCGGAGTCCATCGCTCGTTCGTCGATGTGGTCGTGCTCCCCGAAGGTGCCCGCCTGCCAGAGCATCTTGTCGACGAGGGTGGTCTTGCCGTGGTCGACGTGGGCGACGATGGCGACGTTACGCACGTCGGAGCGGGTCTTCATGGGCATGGGGGCGATTCTCTCAGCCGGGCTGCCCGTCGCGGAAATCCGCGGACCGGGCGAAGGGGTGGCCGCGGGCGGATCCCCGGCCTCGTCCCCCTTCGTCTCAGACCGGTAAAGGCAGGCCCGATGCACTGTTCTCGACCCGTGGACGTGGCATAGGTTCACCTACCAACCACGGCGACGTGCCCCAGGTCACTCCGCAGGGAGGACGACGGGGACGTCGTGGCCGTCGGCGGCCCACCGGTCCGTCGTCGAAAACACGCCACCACCAGCGAGGTCAGACATGCGGAAGTCCACCCCCGTGGTCCTCCTCAGCGCGGCCGCTCTCACCATGAGCGCCTGCGCCGAGAGCGAGCGCGACAGCAGCGGAGAGGGCGGCGGCGGCTCGGCCGGCGCCGACTCGACCTTCACCTTCGGCGCCGCGGGCGCCCCTGAGGTCTTCGATCCCTTCTACGCCAGCGACGGCGAGACCTTCCGTGTCACCCGCCAGATGTTCGAGGGCCTCGTCGAGGTCAAGCCGGGCAGCGCCGAGATCGGCCCGGGCCTGGCCGAGTCCTGGGAGCCCAGCGAGGACGGCAAGACGTGGACCTTCACCCTGCGTGAGGGCGTGAAGTTCACCGACGGCGAGGAGTTCAACGCCGAGGCCGTCTGCGCGAACTTCGAGCGCATGGCCGACCAGAACGAGGCGGCCCAGGCGGGCCCGGCCGAGTACTGGTCCTACTCCATGGAGGGCTTCGGCGACGACTCCCTCTACCGCAGCTGCGAGGCGAAGGACCCCAAGACGGCGGTCCTGACGATCTCGCGCGCCACCTCGAAGTTCCCGGCGATGCTCTCGCTGTCCGCCTTCGCCATGCAGTCGCCGAAGGCGCTCGAGGAGAAGAACGCCAACGACGTCAAGACCCAGGGTGAGGGCTTCGCCTACCCGGAGAACGCGCAGAGCCCGGTCGGTACCGGCCCGTACACGCTTGAGAAGTACGACACGGCCAACAAGACGATCACCCTCGTGCGCAACGAGGACTACTGGGGCGAGAAGGCCAAGAACGCCAAGATCGTCTTCAAGATCATCCCCGACGAGTCGACCCGTCGTCAGGAGCTCGAGGCCGACAGCATCAACGGGTACGACCTGCCGAACCCGGTGGACTGGAAGGGTCTCGAGGACGGCGGCAACGCCGTCGAGGTCCGCCCGGCTTTCAACATCCTCTACATGGGCCTCAACCCGGAGAAGAACCCGAAGCTCAAGGACCTCAAGGTCCGCCAGGCGCTGAGCCTGGCGATCGACCGTGAGGGTCTCGTCTCCTCGCAGCTGCCCGAGGGCGCCGTCGCGGCCTCGCAGTTCATGCCGGACACGGTCAAGGGTTACAACAAGGACCTCCAGCCGACGAAGCAGAACGTCGAGGAGGCCAAGAAGCTCCTCAAGGAGGCCGGCGCCGAGGGCATGGAGCTGACCTTCGCCTACCCGAGCGAGGTCACCCGCCCGTACATGCCGAACCCGCAGAAGATCCATGAGGCGCTCCTGACGGACCTCGAGGAGGTCGGTCTCAAGGTCGAGGTCGTCACCAAGCCGTGGAACGGCGGTTACCTCGACGGTGTCGACAACGGTCAGTTCGACGCGTGGCTGCTCGGCTGGACCGGTGACTACGACTCGGCCGACAACTTCATCGGCACGTTCTTCGGCAACCTCAAGAGCAACGACTTCCACACCTCGGTCACCGACTTCGGCGCCGAGCTGAGCAAGGCACTCAAGGAGGCCGACACCACGGTCGACGAGGCAGAGCGGACGGCCCTCTACGAGGAGCTCAACAAGAAGATCGCCGAGGAGTACGTCCCCGGGCTCCCGATCTCGCACAGCCCGCCCGCCATCGTCGTCAACGAGCAGGTCGAGGGTCTCGTTCCGAGCCCCCTGACCGCGGAGGAGTTCTCCTCCGTCAGCGTCGGCGGCAAGTGACGCACCGGATCGGCTGATCCGACCCGTCGCACGAAGGGGCCGCCTCGCCCGGAGAACCCGGCCGAGGCGGCCCCACCGCTTGACCGACCACCCCCGGTGGCCACCGCCACCGCACGAGGAGGAACCCTCACGTGCTGAGATTCATCGTCCGCCGGCTGCTTCAGCTGGTGCTCGTCGCCTTCGCCTTGTCCGTCCTGCTCTTCGCCTGGCTCAAGAGCCTCCCCGGCGGCACGGTGTCGGCGATGCTCGGCGAGCGGGCGACCGCCGAGAGCCGTGCCGCGCTCACCAAGGCGCTCGGGCTCGACCAGCCGGTGCCGGTCCAGTACTGGAGCTTCCTCAAACGTGCCCTCCAGGGCGACTTCGGCGTCTCCAACGGCGTGCAGCCGGGCACCCCCGCGCTCCAGGTCTTCACCGAGCGCTTCCCCGCGACGATCGAGCTGAGCTTCTTCGCGCTCCTCATCGCCGTCTGCCTCGCCCTCCCCCTCGGCTACCTGGCTGCCCGCCGCCGCGGAGGCATCCTCGACAACGCCTCGATCGTCGGCTCCCTCGTCGGCGTCGCGGTCCCGGTCTTCTTCCTCGCCTTCCTCCTCAAGTACTGGTTCGCCATCAAGCTGGGCGTCATGCCGGTCTCCGGCCGGCAGAGCATCGACGCGACCCGCGTCACCGGCTTCTTCGTCCTCGACGGGATCCTGACCCGCGAGTGGGACGCCTCGCTCAACGCCCTCAAGCACCTCGTGCTGCCGAGCATCGCGCTGGCCTCGATCCCCTTCGCCATGATCTTCCGGATCACCCGGGCCAGCGTGCTCGACGTCCTCGACGAGGACTACGTCCGCACCGCGCAGTCGAAGGGCTTGTCCCACAGGGTGATCCGCGGCCGGCACGTCATGCGCAACGCGCTGCTGCCGGTCATCACGGCCATCGGTCTGCAGACCGGGGCGCTGCTCGGCGGCGCCGTGCTCACGGAGACCGTCTTCAACCTCCCCGGCATCGGTTCGGCCCTCGCCGACGGCTTCTTCCGGCGCGACTACCCCGTCCTCCAGGTGATCATCCTGGCCGCCGCGGCCGTCTACGTCATCGTCAACCTCGTCGTCGACATCTTGTACGCCGTCGTCGACCCCCGAGTGAGGACCCGATGAGCACCCCCACGACCCGCGACGCGCAGGACCCGCCCCGCCACGACGACGCGAGCCGGCCCGAGGGGTTCGGCGCCCGCAAGAAGCGCCGCATCGACGAGCTCGCCGAGGCGGGCACGGTCACCGACTCTCCCGGCACCAGCCTCATCGCCTCGGCGTGGAAGCGGCTGCGCCGCAACCCGGTCTTCCTCGTCGGCCTGACGATCACGACCCTCTTCATCATCCTCGCGAGCATCGCCCCGTGGATCGCGCCGCACGACCCGGCGAAGGCCGTCCTGGACTTCAGCGCGCAGAGCAACCCGGTCCCCGCACCGGAGCCGGGGCACCCCCTCGGCGGCGACGACAAGGGCCGCGACCTCCTCTCGCGCCTCCTCGTCGGCAGCCAGCAGACGCTGCTCGTCGGCGTCATGGCGACCTTCTTCGGCCTCCTCGGCGGCCTGACCCTCGGCACGCTCGCCGGGGCCTTCAGCGGCTGGGTCGACAGCGTCATCATGCGCGTCGTCGACGTCATGCTCTCGATCCCCAGCCTGCTCCTCGCCTTCTCGATCTCGGCGATCGCGGCGAGGCCGAGCCAGTGGACGCTGATCATCGCCATCGCGATCGTCCAGATCCCGATCTTCGCGCGGCTGCTCCGGGGCGCCATGCTCGCGCAGCGCAGCAAGGACCACGTCCTCGCCGCCCGCGCGCTCGGTGTCAAGCGCTCGGCGATCATCCTGCGGCACATGCTGCCGAACTCGCTCGGCCCCGTCATCGTCCAGTCCACGCTCGTGCTCGCCACGGCGATCATCGACGCGGCCGCGTTGTCCTTCCTCGGCCTGGGCAACCCGAACGACCGCAAGCCCGAGTGGGGCCAGATGCTCGGTCAGGCACAGCCCTACATCTACGACCACCCGCACCTCGCCATCTACCCGGCGGTCTGCATCATCATCGTCGCGCTCGGCTTCACGCTCATGGGTGAGTCGCTGCGCGAGGCCCTCGACCCGAAGACCAGGAGGTGACGTCGGTGAGCGACCAGACCACCACGACCACCACGCAGGGCGCGCGCACCCCTTCGCGCTCACCGTTGCTCTCCGTCCGCGACCTCACCGTCACCTTCACCCGGCAGGGCGAGCAGCCCTTCACCGCCGTCGACGGCCTGAGCTTCGACGTCTCCCCCGGCCAGACCGTCGGGCTCGTCGGCGAGTCCGGGTGCGGCAAGTCGGTGACCTCGCTCGCGATCATGGGGCTGCTCCCCGCCCGCGGCAACACCGTCACCGGCACCGTCGAGTACGAGGGCACCGACCTGCTCACCCTCTCCGACAAGGAGATGCGCAGCCGACGCGGCCGTGACATCGGGATGATCTTCCAGGACCCGCTGTCCTCGCTGAACCCGGTCGTCCCGATCGGCCGTCAGGTCACCGAGGTCCTCGAGCGGCACAAGGGCCTCTCGAAGAAGGCCGCCCGACCGATCGCCCGGGAGATGCTCGAGAAGGTCGGGATCCCCGACCCCGAGCGGCGGCTCACCGAGTACCCGCACCAGCTCTCCGGCGGCATGCGCCAGCGCGCGCTCATCGCGATGGCGCTGGCCTGCGAGCCCAAGCTGCTCATCGCCGACGAGCCGACGACCGCGCTCGACGTGACGATCCAGGCGCAGATCCTCACCCTGCTGCGCGACCTCGTGGAGGAGATGGGGACCGCGCTCATCATGATCACCCACGACCTCGGTGTCGTCGCGGGCCTCTGCGACGAGGTCAACGTCCTCTACGGCGGCCGTCTCGTCGAGCGGGGCGATCGCCACCCGCTCTTCGCCGAGCCGCGCCACCCCTACACGGGCGGGCTGCTCGCCTCGGTCCCCGACCTCGTCGGCGACCGCAACGCGCGGCTCACGCCCGTCCCGGGCTCGGTCGCGGACAACCTGCCGTGGACGAGCGCGTGCGCCTTCGCCCCGCGCTGCTCCCACGCGATCGAGCGCTGCCGTGAGGAGACCCCCGACCTCGCCGAGCGCGACGGTCGTGTCCTGCGCTGCTTCAACCCGCTGCACGGCGAGCCCTCCCCCGCCGAGGGCCGTCAGAAGGAGCTCGCCCGATGACCACGACCGCCGACCGCAAGGGCACCCGGACGAAGGGGGCCAAGGGCGACGTCCTCGTCGACGTCCAGGGCCTCAAGGTCCACTTCCCCATCAAGCGCGGGGTCATCTTCGACAAGGTCGTCGGCCACGTCTACGCGGTCGACGGCGTCGACCTGCAGATCCGGCGCGGCGAGACCTACGGTCTCGTCGGCGAGTCCGGCTGCGGCAAGTCGACGATGGGCCGGGCGATCCTCGCGCTCGAGGAGATCACCGAGGGCACCGTGACCTTTGACGGCGAGGCGCTGACCGACCTCAGGGGCGAGGGCCTGCGCACGCGCCGCCAGGACCTCCAGATGGTCTTCCAGGACCCCATGGGCAGTCTCGACCCCCGGCAGAGCGTCGAGTCGCTCCTCGTCGAGGGGATGAAGGCGCACGGCATCGTCAAGGACGAGAAGGAGGCGGCCCCGCGGCTCAAGCAGCTGCTCGAGGACGTCGGCCTGCCCGCGGCCGCGCTCAAGAAGTACCCGCACGAGTTCTCCGGCGGTCAGCGGCAGCGCATCGGCATCGCCCGGGCCCTGTCGGTCAACCCCGAGCTCATCGTCGCCGACGAGCCGGTCTCCGCCCTCGACGTGTCGGTCCAGGCCCAGGTCATCAACCTCATGAAAGACCTTCAGGAGGAGTACGAGCTCACCTACCTCGTCATCGCGCACGACCTCGCTGTCGTCCGGCACATCTCCGACCGGATCGGCGTGATGTACCTCGGCGGCATCGTCGAGGAGGCCGAGGCCGGCGAGCTCTACGAGCAGCCGCTGCACCCCTACACGCGTGCGCTGCTCTCCGCCGTGCCCGTGCCGGACCCGGTGGCGGAGGACGCGCGCGAGCAGATCCTGCTCACCGGCGACCTGCCCTCCCCCGCGAACCCGCCGTCGGGGTGTCGCTTCCACACCCGGTGCCCGTGGCGCCAGGAGAGCCGCTGCGACACCGAGCGGCCGGAGCTGCGGGTCGCCGAGATCGACGGTGTCTCCAGCGACCACAAGGTCGCCTGCCACTACGCCGAGCAGATCGCCGCCGGCGAGATCGAGCGGCACGCCGTCGAGGTGCACCTCGAGGACAAGCCCCAGGCCCTCAAGGACGCCGAGGCGGCCACGATCACCGACGAGATCCCCTTCGCGTGACGTAGATCGAGAGAAGGACCGTCAGCTGGGCATGACGGTCCTTCTCTCAACCCGGTGAGGGGTCAGGCGGGCGGCCCCGCGGTGGAGGTGTCCGTGCTGGCCTCGCCGCCGACGGCACCGGCCTGACCGGCCGCTATCGCGTCGTCGTCAGCCCGGACGTCACCGGAGAAGAGGCTGGTCTGGTCCTGGTCGGAGACGTCGACGGTCTCGATGACCTGACGCACCTCGGCGAAGTGGCAGCGGGACAGGTGCGCGCCGACACCGTCGGGCCGGTCCTCGAGCGCCGGGGTCTGCGTCGTGCAGATGTCCTGCGCCTTCCAGCAGCGGGTGTGGAAGTGGCAGCCGCTCGGCGGGTTGGCCGGCGAGGGGACGTCGCCCGAGAGCATGATCTGCTCGCGCTTGCCGCGCATCGTCGGGTCCGGCACCGGCACCGCGGAGAGCAGCGCCTGCGTGTAAGGGTGCGTCGGCCGGCTGTAGACCTGGTCCTCGTCGCCGAGCTCGACGATCCTGCCGAGGTACATCACGCCGACGCGGTCGGAGATGTGCCGGACGACGGAGAGGTCGTGGGCGATGAAGATGTAGGCCAGGTCGAGCTCGTTCTGGAGCTTCTCCATGAGGTTGATGACCTGCGCCTGGACCGACACGTCGAGCGCGGAGACCGGCTCGTCGCAGATGAGCACCTTGGGGTTGAGCGCAATGCCGCGAGCGATGCCGATGCGCTGGCGCTGACCGCCCGAGAACTGGTGCGGGTAGCGGTTGATGTGCTCCGGGTTGAGGCCGACGAGCTCGAGGAGCTCCTGCACCTTGGCGCGCCGGCCCTTCTTGGGCACGACCTCCGAGTGGATCTCGAAGGGCTCTCCGACGATCTCTCCCACGGTACGGCGCGGGTTGAGCGAGGTGTAGGGGTCCTGGAAGACGATCTGGATGTCGCGGCGCATCGCCCGCATGTCCGAGCCGGACTGCTCGTACATGTGCTTGCCATCGAACTCCACGGTGCCCTCGGTGGGCTCCTCGAGCCGCATGAGCAGGCGCCCGAGCGTCGACTTGCCGCAGCCCGACTCACCGACGATGCCGAGCGTCTCGCCGCGGTAGAGGTCGAAGCTCACACCGTCGACGGCCTTGACCTCACCGACCTGCCGCTGGAGCACACCACCCTTGATCGGGTAGTACTTGCGCAGGTCCCGGGCGCTGAGGACGACCTCGCGCTCAGACATCGAGCACCTCCTGGGCGAAGTGGCAGGCGGACTGGCGGCGCGGAGCGATGTCGAGCAGCTCCGGACGCTCACGACGGCAGATGTCCTGCGCCATGACGCACCGCGGGTGGAAGGCGCAGCCCTCCGGGATCCGGGTGAGGTTCGGGGGCAGACCACCGATGGCGGCGAGCTCCTGACCCTTCTGGTCGAGCCGCGGGATCGACTCGAGCAGACCCCGGGTGTACGGGTGGCCGGGACGGGCGTAGATGTCCTCGACGTAGGCGCGCTCGACGATCCGGCCGGCGTACATGACGCTGATCCGGTCCGCGACGTCCGCGACGACACCGAGGTCGTGCGTGATGAGGATCAGGCCCATCTGGTGCTCCTCCTGGAGCTCCTTGAGCAGGGCCATGATCTGCGCCTGGACCGTCACGTCGAGGGCCGTCGTCGGCTCGTCGGCGATGAGCACCCTCGGGTCGAGAGCGATCGCCATCGCGATCATGATCCGCTGGCGCATGCCCCCGCTGAACTGGTGCGGGTAGGCCTTGACGCGCTCGCGGGCGGCGGGGATGTTGACCCGCTCCATGAGCCGGACGGCCTCCGCGTAGGAGTCCGACTTGTTCATGCCGCGGTGCTTGCGGAACATCTCACCGATCTGCCAGCCCACCGGGAAGACCGGGTTGAGCGAGCTCAGGGCGTCTTGGAAGACCATGGAGAGGGCCGGGCCGCGCAGCTTGCGACGGTCCTCCTCCGGCATCGTCAGCAGGTCGCGCCCCTCGAAGAGGATCTGCCCACCGGGGATCCTGGCCGGCGGCATGTCGAGGATGCCCATGATCGCCTGCGCGGTCACCGACTTGCCGGACCCGGACTCGCCGAGGATGGCCAGCGTCTCGCCGGCCTCGAGGTTGAGGTCGACGCCGTTGATCGCCTTGGCGACACCCTCGTCGGTGTGGAACTCGACGTAGAGGTCCTTGACCTCGAGCAGCTTCGCCCGGTCGCTGTCCCAGGCGGCCTCCTGCGGGGTGGCGCGCACACCGGCGGTCGTCTCGGTCCTCGGCTCCGGGGCGGCCGGGTTGCGAGCGCTGGAGTCCTTCTGTCGTCCAAACACGTGTGTCACCTAACTCTCAGCGGCTCTTCGGGTCGAACGCGTCACGCACGGCATCGACGAGCATGATGAACGCGAGGACGCAGATGCTGAGGAAGAGCGCCGGGAAGAAGAGGGCGTGCAGCGTCGTCCCGGAGCGCAGGAAGACGAGCGAGTCGTTGATCATCACACCCCACGAGACGACCGGCGGGCGCAGGCCGATCCCGAGGAACGAGAGCGTCGCCTCGACAGCGATGTAGGCACCGAGGTTGATCGTCGCGACGACGATCGCCGGAGCCATGGCGTTGGGCAGGACGTGCCGGCGGATGATCCGCAGCGGGGAGGCGCCGAGTGCCCGGGCCGCCTGGACGTAGTCGTTCGGCTTCACCTGGATGACCGAGCTGCGCATGAGGCGCATGAGGCTGGGCCAGCCGAAGATGACGAGCACGGCGACGATCTGGAGGATCACGCCGAAGTAGCCCTGGATGGGGATGCCGAGCAAGGTGTCCATCTCGCTCGTGGCCGAGAGGAAGATGATGCCTGCGAGCAGCAGCGGGATGGCGAAGAAGATGTCTCCGAGCCGGCTGATGACCGCGTCCAGCCAGCCGCCGGCGTAACCCGCGAGCAGCCCCAGGAATGACCCGAGGAGCAGCGTCCCGACGGTCGCGAGGACACCGACGAGGATCGAGGCGCGGGCTCCGTAGATCGTCCGGGCGAAGACGTCGTAGCCCTGCCGGTCGGTCCCGAACCAGTGCTCGCTCCCGGGCTCGATCCGCGCTCGGCTGAGGTTGCCGTAGGTCGGGTCCTGGTCGGTGAAGAGCCCCGGGACGGTCGCCATGAGCAGGAACATGAGGATGAGGACCCCAGAGACCCAGAACATCGGGTTGCGCCGCAGCGCGCGCCACGCGTCGGCGGTCAGGGAGCGGGCCGGGGCCGAGCGCTCCTCGGCCTCTGGCGTCGCGGGCACGGGAGCCTTGCCGGCGTCGGTCGTGGTCTGCTCAGTCATGGCTGATCCTGGGGTCGAGGGCGCCGTAGAGGAGGTCGACGATGAGGTTCATCACGAGATAGACGATGACCAGGGCGGTCACCGCTCCGACCACCGCGATGCCGTCACGGTTGCGGATGCCGGTGTAGATGTACCCGCCGACCCCGAGGATGTTGAAGATCCCCTCCGTGACGATCGCACCGCCGAGCAGTGCACCGAAGTCGTAGCCCATGAAGGTGATGACAGGGATCATCGAGTTGCGCAGCGTGTGCACCCCGACGATCCGCCTCGGACTCAGGCCCTTGGCCTTGGCGGTCCGCACGTAGTCGGACTTGATGTTCTCCGAGATGTTGGTGCGCATCAGCCGGGCGATGTAGGCCAAGGAGGTCGAGCCCAGGACGAAGCCCGGCAGGAGCAGCGCGTAGATCGAGGGGTCGGACCCGACGAGCGCCGGGAAGATCTGCCACTTCAGGCCGAGGAAGTACTGCGCGAGGAAGCCGGTGACGAAGATCGGCACCGAGATGACGAAGAGGGTGCTCACGAGGACGAGGTTGTCCATGAACCCGCCCTTGCGCAGGCCGGCCAGGACACCGGCAAAGATGCCGATGATCCCCTCGAAGACGAGCGCGATGACCGCGAGCTTGCCGGTGACGGTGAAACGCTGCTTGAGGTCCTCGGTGACGGGGATGCCGTACTGGTTCTCACCGAGCTCACCCGTGAGGACGCCGTCGAACTCCGTCTGCCCGTCCCGGTCCTGCGGCCAGATCCCCATGTACTTGCCGTACTGGATCGGCAGCGGGTCGTCGAGGTTGTACTTCTCGCGGAAGTCCGCGACGTAGGCGGGTGAGCACGCACGCTCGCCACACTTGCCTGCCGTGGGGTCGCCCGGCATGGCAAAGACCATGGCGTAGATCAGGAACGTCGAGCCGATGACCACCGGGATCATCTGCAGCAGCCGCCGCACGATGTACTTGCCCACGTCCACCTCCTCGTAAGAACGGATGTTTTCCATCCGGCGTGCACCGGGACGCTGCGTAGCGCCCCGAAAGGGTAGCGGACGATGTGACGCCGGTAACATCGTCCCCCCGGCAGAAGGCTGGCCGGCCACCAGAACGGTGACCGGCCAGCCTTCGCTGTGTCGGCTCTCGCCTCAGATCACTTGACGGTGACCTGGGTGAGGTCCGGGTTGCCGAACGGCGTGGCCTTGACGTTGTCGACCTTCTCGGACCAACCGATGATGGTCTTGCCGTACCACGTCGGGATGGTGGTGAAGTCCTCGGCGACGATGCCCTCGGCCTCCTGGTAGAGGGCGTTCGCCTCCTCCGGGGTCGCTGCCGCGTTGGCCTCAGCCATCTTCTTCTGGAACTCCGGGCTGTCGAAGTCCGAGTAGTTCGAGCTGGCGCCCTTGCCGTAGATCGGGGCGAGGTAGTTCTCGATCGACGGGTAGTCCATGACCCAGCCCATGCGGTAGAGACCCTTGACCTCACGCTCGCCGAGCGCGGTCAGCATGGTGGCGAAGTCGACCGTCGGGGTGGCGACGCAGTCGATCTCGATGGCGTTCTTGATCGAGTTGCAGACCGCCTCGGTCCACTCCTTGTGGCCACCGTCACCGTTGTAGGTCAGGGTGAGCTTGCCGTCGTAGCCGCCGCCCTCCTCGAGGAGCTGCTTGGCCTTCTCGGGGTCGTAGGTGCAGTACTCGCCGCAGGCACCTTCCTTGTACCCGTCGACGACCGGGGAGACCCAGCCGGTGGCAGGCGTGAAGGCGTTGTTGAAGATCTCCTTGATGATCGTCGGCCGGTCGATGGCCATGGAGATCGCCTGGCGGACCTTGACGTCGGCGAGCTTCTTGTCGACCTTGTAGTTCAGGCCGAGGAACTGCAGCGTGGAGTTCGGCTCGTCGAGGTTGCGGTCCGGGAGGTCCGTCTTGTACGTGTCGTCGACGAGGGCCGACGCGGGGACCTGACGGATGATGTCGACCTGTCCGGCCTGGAGCGCGGTGTACTCGGCGTCCTGGTCCTGGAAGATCTGGAAGGTGATCTTGTCGACCTGGCCGCCACGCTCGCCGGAGTAGTCGGCGAACTTCTCGAGGACGATGGACTTGTTGTCCTCCCACGAGACGAACTTGTACGGGCCGGCGGCGACCGGGCTCTTGCCGAACGCCTCCTTGTCCTCGTCCTCGAAGAAGGAGTCGGGCTGCGGCGCGAAGGCCGTGTAGCCGAGGCGCAGCGGGAGGTTGGAGACCTTGCCCGTCGTCTTGATGGTGAAGGTGTAGTCGTCAACGACCTTGAGGCCGCTGAGCTCCTTGACCTTGGAGTCCTCGCCGGAGACCTCCTCGTAGCCCTCGAAGGGCTCGAAGAAGTAGCCACCCTGCTGGGCGTTCGGGCCGAAGGCGGTGTAGTTCCAGGCGTCGACGAAGTTCTTCGCCTTGACCTCGGTGCCGTCGTGGAACTTGTAGCCCTTCTTGATCTTGACCGTGAAGTTCTGGTTGTCCTCGGTCTCGATCGACTCCGCGATGTCCTCGCTGGCCTCAGCGGTCTCGGGGTCGTACTTCATGAGCTTGGCGGTGAGGACGTCCAGGACGTCACCACCACAGGTCTCAGCGGTGTTGCCCGCGACGAGCGGGTTCTCCGGGTTGCAGCCACCCATGACGATCTCGCCACCGGTCTTGCCCGCACCCCCGGCGCTGCCGGCGTCGGTGCTGTCGCTGTCGCTGTCGCCACCACACGCTGTCGCGAGGAGCGCGACAGCGGAGATACCGGCAACGGCCATCGCGCGAGAGTTGGCTCGCATAGATGTCCTCCTCATTCTCGGCCACCCAGGGGGATGGACCGTCCGGACGGCTGCCCGGGACTTACGCAGCCACGGTCGTCGCTGCTCGGCCCATCTCACACAATGAGAAGGGGCCGCGCCATCCGCGGAGCCGGGTCGTGTCCCAACTGTGACTGAAGCGAGACCCGCCAGGTCAGAGACCTGCGACGTCCTCGAGGAGCAGAGTCTGCTCGTCCGGGCCGGCGAGCGGGAGACGCCAGTTCGCGTACTCCTCGTCCGTCCCGGGCTGGTTGATCGTCCGGACGTCACCGACGAGATCGGTGAGGGCGACGCCCTTGAGGAGCGAAGGGGTGGCCGCCAGCCAGTCGTGCAGCGCGGCCGCGACCGCGGGGATGTCGCCTCGCGCGTCTGCGGCGAGCAGCCCGGCCGCCACGAGGGTGTCCTCGACGATGCCGACGACGGCCCGCTCGGCCTCACGCTCCTCCTCGACCGGACGGGTGAGCAGGCCCAGCTCGTCCCGCAGGTCGACGTGCCGCAGGCCGAGGTAGCCGGCGGTCGGCGGCAGGTCGTGGGTCGTCACGGTGGCGAGGCAGAGCCGGCGGTATGCCTCGGGCGGGAGCGGCCGACCGTCGTCCCCCCACTCGAACCACACGACGCTCGTCCCGAGGATGCCCCGCTCGGTGAGGTGCTCCCGCACCCACGGCTCGACGACGCCGAGGTCCTCCCCCACGACGAGCGCTCCGGCACGGTGCGCCTCGAGGGCGAGGATGCCGATCATCGCCTCGTGGTCGTAGCGAACGTAGGCGCCGTCGGTCGGCGCGTGCCCCTCGGGGATCCACCAGAGGCGGAAGAGCCCGATGATGTGGTCGACCCGCACGCCACCGGCGTCGCGCAGGACGCTCTGGATCATCTCGCGGTAGGGCCGGTAGCCGAGGTCGGCGAGACGGTCCGGCCGCCACGGCGGCTGGCTCCAGTCCTGCCCACGCTGGTTGAACTGGTCCGGCGGCGCGCCCACCGTGACGCCCCGGGCCAGGGCAGAGCCGAGGGCCCACGAGTCTGCGCCCTCGGGGTGGATCCCCACGGCGAGGTCGTGGATGACCCCGACCCGCATGCCCGCCTCGCGGGCGGCGTCCTGGACCGTCGCGAGCTGCTGCTGCGCCACCCACTGCAGCCAGCAGACGAAGGCGATCTCGTCGGCGCGGTCCTGCTGGACGGCTGCGACGGCCGACGACCGCGGGTCCCGCAGCTCGACGGGCCACTCGGTGTCCCAGAGCGGTCCGTGGGTCTCGGCGAGCACGCACCACGTCGCGAAGCGGACGAGGCCCTCCCCCTCGGCCTCCACCCAGGCGTCGAGCTCGCCCGCCTGCTGCGGCGCGAGCTCGGCGAAGGCGGCCTGCAGCGCCTGCCGCTTGAGGGTCCACGACGCGTCCCGCTCGAGCACCTCGGAGCGGTTGAGGGGGGCCGCCTCGCCTCCCAGCCCCGCGATCCGCGCGCGTGCCTCGGCGCTCAGCCCCTCGGCGCCCGGCAGGCTCTCGACGTCGATGTACATCGGGTTGACGAAGCGGCGCGAGGTCGGCAGGTAGGGCGAGGGCTCGATGGGGGCGACCGGCTCGGCGGCGTGGAGCGGGTTGACGAGGACGAAGTCGTGACCGTGGCGCTCCGCGGCCCAGGACGCGAGCTCGCGCAGCACCCCGAGGTCCCCGATCCCCCAAGACCTTTCCGAGCGCACCTGGTAGAGCTGGGTCATCAGGCCGGTCGCCGGCTCGCCCGCCAGGGCGGCCGGCAGGTCGAGCCGGTCGGGGACGACGACGAGGGTGCCGGACCGGCTCTCCGCGAGCGAAGGGGTGAGCTCACCCTCGACGTCGACGGCCAGCTGGTGGTACCCGAGCGGGAGGTCGGCCGGGACCTCGAAGGCGGCCTCGCCGACGAGCACGCCGTCGACCTCCACCGCAGAGACGTTGTGCTCGACCTGGACGAGGTCGCGCTCGCCACCCCCTTCGAGCCGGACGCGGACCCGCACCCCGCTGCCGTGGACGACGTGGACGAGCACCCGGCGGTTGCCCGCGGCCCGGGCGACGACGGTGGGCGGGAGGGTCCGGCGCCAGCCGGCGACCCTCGCCTCGTGCAACGAGGCGGCGACCGCTGCGACGGAGGAGACGTCCTCACCGAGCGCCGTGAGGACCTTGCGCAGCGCAGTCTCGGGGATGTGGGTGTGCCGACCCTGCCAGTCCCAGTAGTCGGTCGAGACCCCCTTCGCCTGGGCGAGGTCGACGAGAGGCTGCGGGAGGGAGTCGCTCACGGCGACCACTCTCGCCGATGAGGTGGGCGCCCGCCAAGCGGGCTCCGGGTCAGCCCCTCGTGACGAGGACGGGGCAGGGCGCGGCCTCGAGGACCCGCTGGCTCACCGACCCGAGGAGCAGGCCGCGGAAGCCGCCGCGCCCGCGCGTCCCGACGACGAGGAGGTCGTCGTCGGCCACCTCGTCGAGGAGCACCGAGGCGGGCGAGCCCCGCCGGACCTCGACCGTGACCTCGGCCGAGCCCTCGGCCCGGGCCTCCACGCCGGGGGCGACGGTGGCCCCGCCCGCGATGTCGGACTGAGCCTGCGCGACGACCTCCTCGGCGACCCCGCGGTAGCGGGTCTCGACCTGCTCCCACTCCGGGCTGCCGGGCTCGGTGACGACGACGCCGCCGACGACCTCGACGTTCCACGCCGTGAGCACGAGGACGCGCGCGCCCGCGTGCCGGGCGACGTCGATGGCCGTCCGGGCGGCCGCCCGCGAGTGGCTGCTGCCGTCGACACCGACGACGACCCGGGCCGGGCCGGCGCCGCTGCCCTCGGGGACGAGCACGACCGGGGCGTTGGCGTGCTGGATGACGGCCGCGGAGACGCTGCCGAGGACGACCCGCTCGAGGCGGCTCGCGCGGCTGGAGCCGACGACGACGATCGCGGCGTTCTCAGCGGCGTCGACGAGGACCCGCGACGGGCTGCCGGTGACGGCCTCCGAGGTCACCTGGACCTCGGGAGCGATCGCGGTCAGCCGCTCGACGGCCGAGCTGATGGCGGAGCCGGCACCCTCGAGGAGCTGGTCGATGACCGCTCCCCCGCCGGCGGACTCCGGCCCGCCGAAGGCGGAGACGCCGAGGTCGGCGACGCTCACGACGTGGAGGGAGGTCCCCCGGCGCTGGGCCGAGTGGGCGGCCCAGGTGAGGACCGCCTCGTCCTTGCTCGTGCCGTCGACTGCGACGACGACTGCGCCCTGGGGCGTGGACTGCTGCTCCGATGCGGTGGCCATACCCCATCTTGGCATCTGCCTGCCGACGGTGAGAGCGCTACCCCGCAGACGGATCGCCCGGACCCGGTGACGTGCCAGGTCGACACGGCCTAGTCTCCGCCGTGAGTCACCGACCCCAGAGGAGCGCACCGTGCCACGTTTCACCCACGCCGACGAGACCGGGGCCTTCGGCCGCTACGGCGGCGCCTACCTCCCGCCCCACCTCGAGGCGCCGATCGCCGAGGTGGCGCAGGCCTACCGCGAGGCGATGGCCGACCCGAGCTTCATGGACGAGTACCGGACCCTCCTGCGCGAGTACGTCGGCCGGCCCTCACCGCTCTACCTGGCCCGGCGGCTCACCGAGCACCTCGGGGGCGCACGGGTCTACCTCAAGCGCGAGGACCTCAACCACACCGGGTCGCACAAGATCAACCACTGCCTCGGCGAGGGACTCCTGGCCCGACGGATGGGCAAGAAGAAGCTCATCGCCGAGACCGGCGCCGGCCAGCACGGTGTCGCCCTGGCGACGGCCGCGGCACTGCTCGGTCTCGAGTGCGAGATCCACATGGGCGGCATCGATGTCGAGAAGCAGCACATGAACGTCGTGCGCATGGAGATGCTCGGCGCGAAGGTCGTCGCCGTCGAGACCGGTGGTCGCTGCCTCAAGGACGCGGTCGACTCGGCCTTCGGGACCTACGCCGCGGACTACGAGGACGTCTTCTTCGGCATCGGGTCGGTCGTCGGCCCGCACCCCTACCCCTCGATGGTGCGGGACTTCCAGTCGGTGGTCGGCGCCGAGGCCCGCGAGCAGATCCTGGAGAAGGAGGGCCGGCTGCCCGACGTCGTCATGGCCTGCGTCGGCGGCGGGTCCAACGCGATGGGCCTTTTCTCCGGGTTCCTCGAGGACGAGGCGGTCCGAGTCATCGGGGTCGAGCCCGCGGGCGAGGGTGTCGACACCGCGCGGCACGCCGCGACCATGACGAAGGGGTCCGACGGCACCCTGCACGGGATGGCGACCCTCGTCCTCCAGGAGGCGGACGGCGAGCCATCGCCGGTGCACTCGATCGCCTCCGGGCTGGACTACCCCGGGGTCGGCCCTCAGCACGCCTGGCTGCGGGAGATCGGCCGCGCGGAGTACGTCTCGGTCACCGACGACGAGACCCTCGAGGCGTTCTCGCTGCTGTGCCGGCTCGAGGGGATCATCCCGGCGCTGGAGAGCTCGCACGCCGTCGCGCACGCGATGAAGGTCGCCCCGACGATGTCAGCCGACGACGTCGTCGTCGTCAACCTCTCCGGCCGCGGGGACAAGGACGTCGACTACATCGCCGAGGTCCTCAAGAACCGCTAGGTGTCAGGTCCAGGTGGTCAGGCCGACCCGGTCGTGCTCCCCGCCCGGCCAGACCGCCCGGACGATGCCCGCAGCGGCGAGCGCCTTGCGGCAGCCCGGGCAGGGCGGGTCGGTGATGTAGGCCGTCGCCCCCTTGGTGTCCCGGGTGGCGAAGAGCAGCGCGTTGACCTCGGCGTGGATGGCGATGCAGAAGCCGGGGGTGCCGGGCCGGTCGTAGTCGCCCAGCCCCGGCACGGTGTCGTAGTCGAGCGCCCCGCGCGGGCACGCCCCCTCGAGGCAGTCCGGCTCGCCCGGGGCCGCACCGTTGTAGCCGGTCGCGATGATCCGGTGGTCGATGACGAGGAGCGCGCCGACACGTCGGCGGGTGCACTTGGCCCGTGCCGCGACCGCGTTCGCGATACCGAGGAAGTACTCGTCCCAGCCCGGGACCGTCGGCGCGCTCGTCATGCCGGGATCCTAGGTGGGCACCACCGCGCGGACGGCGTCGGCCTCAGTCCTGGGACTCCGCGATCTCGGCGAGCCGGTCGATCGAGGCCATGAGCCGCTCGGACGTCGTCCACCGGGCCCGCTGGAAGCGGCTCTCGTCGGTGAGGTCGGTCCAGTCGTAGGTGTGCGTCACCGAGGTCCGCCCCTCATCGACCGGCTCGAGCTCCCAGCGCCACTCGTGACCGGCGGGCTCACCCCCTTCGGCCCCGGGACGCCACGCGATCCGGCGCCCCTCCTCGAAGTCCACGACGAGGTTGTCGCGGACCTTGCCCTTCGTCGTCCGCATGGAGAAGATCTCACCGACCGCCCGGACGCGCTCGCCCCGGACGATCTCGTCGAGGTTGTCGTTGCCGTCCCAGCGCGGCTGGAGGGTCGGGTCGGCGATGAGCTCGAAGATGCGGTCGGCGGGGGCGGCGATCTCGCGCGTGGCGGAGACGACCCGGTTCTCGGTGTCCATGCGATCCAGTGAACCAGCGCCGACCCGGCAGCGACAGCCCGGAGCCGGGACGAAGGGGGTCCGCCCGTAGGTTGGGTGCATGGCCGACACCTTCGACGACTACCTGGCAACGATCCTCGCGGCCGTCCAGGACGAGGCCGGGGGTGAGGTGCACGAGGTGCCCCGCGCCCTCGCCGAGGCCGACCCCGGGCTGCTCGCGGCGGCGCTGTGCACGACCGACGGCGAGCTGCACTCCGTCGGCGACGACGAGCACGAGGCGACGATCCAGTCCGTGTCCAAGGCCTTCGTGTACGCGCTGGCGCTCGAGCAGCACGGCATCGGAGAGGTGCTCCGTGCCGTGGACGTCGAGCCCTCCGGCGAGGCGTACAACGTCATCTCCGTCGAGGCGGAGTCGAAGCGGCCCCGCAACCCGATGATCAACGCCGGCGCGCTGCTCGTCCACGCGCTCGTCGGCGAGCGCGGCGCCGAGCAGGACGAGCGCGTCGAGATCATCCGCAGCCGGCTCTCGGCGATGGCCGGGCGCGAGCTGAGCATCGACGAGGAGGCGGCGAAGGACGAGCTCTCGCAGGCGCACCGCAACCTCGCCATCGCCCACATGCTGCGCGCTGAGGGCGTCATGCCGGACGACGACCCGGTCGACGTCGTGCGCGGGTACACGCGGCAGTGCTCGATCCTCGTCACCCCGCGCGACCTCGCGGTCATGGCGGCGACGCTGGCCAACGGCGGCTACCGGCCGGGAGAGGACGAGGAGGTCGTGTCGGCGCCCGTCGCCCGCCACACGCTGAGCGTCATGGCGACGTGCGGCATGTACACCGCCGCCGGCGACTGGATGTCGGAGATCGGCATCCCCGCCAAGAGCGGCGTCTCCGGCGCGATCATGGGCGCGCTGCCCGGCCGGGTGGGGATCGCGACGTACGCGCCGCGCCTGGACCGGCACGGCACGAGCGTGCGCGGACGGGCGATCTTCGAGCGGCTCAGTGACGAGCTCGACCTGCACCTCCTCGACGACCCGCACCGCCAGGACACCCTCTGGGACCGCCTCCGCCAGCAAGAAGCCTGACCCACCTCCCTCCCCGCTCCCTCCCCCCCCACCCCCTCCCCACCCCCCCTTCGCACGAGCCAAGGCTCCTACCCGACTCAGCGGCCCTCCCCCTTCGCACGAGCCAAGGCTCCTACCCTGACGCCATGCCCGACGTCGCCCGCTCCCTCGTCCTCTTCGCCCTCGCGGCGCTCGCCGAGATCGGTGGAGCCTGGCTCGTCTGGCAGGGCGTGCGGGAGCACCGGGGCTGGCTGTGGATCGGCGCGGGTGTCATCGCGCTCGGGGCCTACGGCTTCGTCGCGACGCTCCAGCCGGACGCGCACTTCGGCCGGATCCTCGCGGCTTACGGGGGTGTCTTCGTCGCCGGCTCGCTCGCCTGGGGCATGGCTGTCGACGGCTTCCGACCGGACCGGTGGGACGTCGCCGGCGCCCTGATCTGCCTGCTCGGCGTGGCGGTCATCATGTACGCGCCCCGCTCGGCCTGACGGTCAGTGGCCGCTGACGAGCTTGAGGCCGACGATGCAGCCGACCAGCCCGAGGATGAGCAGGACCTTGATGAGGGAGACCGGCTCTGAGCCCGTCGCCATCCCGTAGACGACGGTGAGCGAGGCGCCGATCCCGACCCAGACGGCGTACGCAGTGCCGGTGGGCAGGTCACGCATCGCGTAGGCGAGACCGGCCATCGAGAGGACGACGGCGACCCCGAAGGTCACGGTGGGGCCGACCCGGGAGAGGCCCTCCGAGCGACCGAGGGCGGTGGCCCACACGGCCTCGAGGACCCCGCTGAGGATGAGGACGATCCACGGCATGACGACTCCTTCTGACACGTCTTGTCGCCTTCCGGGTAGGTGACCTCGTCCGGGGGCCGCGAAGGGGGCAGCTCCTGGCTCCCATCGTCGCAAACGTGCGCGTCGGTGGCGACTCCGGCGAGCGGCGAAGGGGGTCAGCCGCGCGTGGTCACGGTGACCGTGAAGCGGGGGTCCTGGGACACCAGGACGGTCCGGCCGAGTCGCGCCTCGAGCTCGCGCCGCCAGGGCAGGTGGGAGTTGAAGACGCACCACAGCTGCCCGCCGGGACGGAGCACCCGGGCCGCGTCGGTGAACATCGCGAGCGTGTCCTCGGACTCCTTGGCGAAGCCCTGGTGGAAGGGCGGGTTGGTGACGATCGCGTCGAGGCTGGCGTCGGGGTATCCGGTGAGCCCGTCGCCCCAGGTGACATCGACCTCGAGACCGTTCGCCGCCGCTGTGGCCCGGGTCGCGGCGACCGCGGACCACGAGACGTCTCGTGCCCGGACCTCGTGCCCTGACCTGGCCAGCACCGCGGCGATGACACCGTTGCCGCAGCCGAGGTCGAGGACGTCGCGCCCCTCGACCTCGAGGTGCCCGAGGAGGAGCTGCGTGCCCCGGTCGACCCTGGTCCCACCGAAGGTTGCCCCGTGCGCGGCGATGACGAGGCCCAGCGCGCTGTCCTGCCGGATCCTCGGCCACGCCGAGGGCTCCCCCTTCGCACCTCGCGCGTGCAGGACCCGGGACTTCCGCCGACCGAGGCTGGCGGAGACCTCGGTGAAGTGCCGCCGCAGCGTCTCGTTCATCGACCGGTTCATGTGCTTGACCCGGCCGCCGCCGATGTAGGCGACGTCGGGGTCGCCCTGGACGGCTGAGGCCTGCTCGTCGAGCGCGGCGAGCGCCTTGGGCAGCCTGCCGAGGACGAGGTCCACCCCGGCGAGATCATCCGGGGTCGACCGCAGCCCGGGGTCGACCTGCCGCGCGTCTCGCCAGTCGTCGCACCAGACCCGGACGTCGTCGGTCAGGGTGAGCGCGCGGTCGACCAGCGCCGGGGCGTCGATGACGGCGACCGCGCGGGTCTGCCTCGGCGCCTCGTCCCAGATGAGCTCGTCGACAGGGTCCACCCGGCAACTATCGGGCATGCGCGGCGTGGATCATTCACGGGACAGGCCGGCTTCGAGGCCCGGTCCCTCCACGGGGACGTCGCCGGAGGACCTCACGACCCGGGTGGTGAGACCTTCGCCGTCGTGGCCGGTGCTGTCGCTACCGACCCCGGGCTAGCGTGACCGCATGAGGATCACCATCGTCGGTGGGTCGAAGGGCAGGGGCGCGCGCCTGGCCGAGGCGGCGCGCGACGCCGGTCACGAGGTGACGACCCTCTCGCGGAGCGGGGACGGCCCGAGCGGCGTCACGAACCTCCCCGGCGACGCGACCGACCCCACGAGCGTCCGTGACGCGTTGTCCGGGGCCGACGCCGTCGTCGTCACCGTCGGCGGCGCGAAGGGGGTCCGCCACCACCGGAGCGCGGTCACCCACGCGGTCGTCGAGGCGATGCGGGCCGAAGGGGTGCGCCGCCTCGTCGTGCAGTCCTCCCTGGGAGCCGGCGACTCCGGTTCTCAGATGCCCCTCCCCCTTCGGGTCGTCATGAAGGCTCTGCTGGCGCGGCCGCTCGCCGACCACGACCGACAGGAGTCGATCGTCCGGGACTCCGGGCGTCTGCAGCTGAGGGACCTGGCTTGCCTCGTGATGCACCGCTTGAGAATCGTGCCGGCGTGACGGCGCGCTCTCCCCTCGACCCGGTCCTCACCGTCTCTCACCGGGAGTTCGTGGCCTCCCGACCGCACGGCGCCGACGAGGACGTACACATGACCCCGACGGTCGTCGACCACGTCCTCGAGCGCTGCACAGCCCCGCACGAGGTCGTCCTCGACCCCTTCGCCGGGTTCGGCACGACGCTGACCCGTGCGGTCGCGCTGGGTCGGCGGACACTGGGCGTCGAGCTGCTCCCCGAGCGGGTCGAGCACATCCGCAGTCAGGTACCGGCCGCGTCCGTCGTCGAGGGCGACGCGCGAGACCTCCTGCGGTTCCTGTCCGACCCCCTGCCTGCCGACCCCAGAGGGAGCGTCGACCTCGTCCTCACCTCACCGCCGTACATGACCGCGACGCACCATGACGCGGACCCGCTCACCGCCTACGAGGAAGAGGGCGGCAGCTACCCGCGCTACCTGCGCGAGCTCGGTCTCGTCGCCTCGCAGTGCGCCGAGCTCGTCAGACCCGGAGGGTTCGTCGTGTGGAACGTCGCCGACATCCGCCACAGGGGCTCCACCACGCGTTTGATCGATGACTGCAACGAGGTGCTGTCGGCGCACCTGACGCCGATCGGGATCACGACGATCGAGTGGGACGTGCTCCCTCATGACCTCGTCGCCGACGCCCTGCTCGTCTTCCGACGCTGACGACTGACCGCCCTGCCTCGTCAGACGTTGAAGCGGAACTCCACGACGTCCCCGTCGGCCATGACGTAGTCCTTGCCCTCCATGCGGACCTTGCCGGCAGCCTTCGCCTCCGCCATCGACCCGGCGGCGACGAGGTCCTCGAAGGAGACCACCTCGGCCTTGATGAAGCCCCGCTCGAAGTCGGTGTGGATGACGCCCGCCGCCTTGGGCGCGGTGTCGCCGACGCGGATCGTCCAGGCACGCGTCTCCTTGGGCCCGGCGGTGAGGTAGGTCTGCAGCCCGAGGGTGTGGAACCCCTTGTGCGCCAGCTGGTCCAGTCCCGGCTCCTCGACGCCGACGGACTCAAGCAGCTCGCGCGCGTCCTCGTCGTCGAGCTCCGCGACCTCGGACTCGAGCTTCGCGTTGAGGAAGATCGCCTCGGCCGGCTCGACGAGCGCCTGCATCTCGGCCTGGAACGCCTCGTCGGTCAGCTGGTCCTCGTCGACGTTGAAGACGTAGAGGAAAGGCTTGGTCGTGAGCAGGCCGAGCTGGCGGGCAAGCTCCATGTCGACACCGGCGGCAGCGCCCTTCGCGAAGAGGGTGTCGCCGGCCTCGAGGACGCCGCGCGCCGCGAGGGCGGTGTCGAGCACGGCCTTGTCGGTCTTCTTGCCCTTGACCTCCTTCTCGAGCCGCGGCACCGCGCTCTCGAGCGTCTGGAGGTCGGCGAGGATCAGCTCGGTGTTGATCGTCTCCATGTCGGAGGCCGGGGCGACCTTGCCGTCGACGTGCGTCACGTCGTCGTCGACGAAGGCGCGGACCACCTGGCAGATCGCGTCGGACTCGCGGATGTTCGCGAGGAACTTGTTGCCCAGCCCCTCCCCCTCGCTCGCGCCACGCACGATGCCGGCGATGTCGGTGAAGGACACCGTCGCCGGGAGGATGCGCGCGCTGCCGAAGATCTCGGCGAGCTTCGCGAGCCGCGGGTCGGGCAGCGGGACCACGCCGACGTTGGGCTCGATGGTCGCGAAGGGGTAGTTCGCGGCCAGGACGTTGTTCTTCGTCAGCGCGTTGAACATCGTCGACTTGCCGACGTTGGGGAGACCGACGATTCCGATGGAGAGTGCCACGGGTTCAGGAGTCTAGTCGGGGCGAAGGGGTGAGCCGCTCACCCCTTCGTCCGGTCGCCCCCTCGGGCCACCCAGGCCCGCAGGCCACGTCGGGTCAGCCACCAGAGGAGCCCACCCCAGACGACGACGGCGAGCGGCGGCAGCCAGCGGCCGTTGGACAGGCCCATGGGCACGAAGAGCAGGCCGACGAGAGGCGGCATGGCCAGCAGCAGGAGGACGCCGTCCTTGACGACCTCGCGACCCCAGACGTCGAAGAGGGAAGGTTCACGGGCGCTCACGAGGTCACGTCGGAGTTCTCGAGGTACATGGTGCCCTCGACCCGCCCGAGCGCGACCTCGGCGAGCATCCGCGTGGTGTACGGCGCGACACGCTCGGCGATCACCTCGACGCCGGACCAGTGGACGCCCTTGATCTCGCGCCTCTGGAAGACCGCGGCATCCGTGAAGGAGCGGTCCACCACCCCGAGGTCGAAGAGCACGAGCAGCGCGTCGTCCCAGCCGCGGTAGGGCGGGAGCCAGTTGACGGCGAGCAGTCCCTGGACGGTGACGTCGAGACCGAGCTCCTCCTTGACCTCGCGCACGACGCAGGCGGCCGGCGACTCCCCCGGGTCGACGACGCCGCCGGGCAGGTCCCAGTCCTTCTTGTAGACGAGCTCGCAGAGGAGCACCTCGTCGTCCTCGGTCCGCAGGACGCCCTGGGCGATGACGCGCTTCTTCGGCAGACGCGAGTTGAGGACGCGGATGAAGGCCCGGCGACCCTTCTCGGAGGCGAGATCGGGCCCCTGGTCGCCCTCGGGCCCCTGGACCTCGTCCTTGACCTCGTGCTCCGTGCGCTCCAGCCGTGCCATGCCCCGACCCTACGCGGACCTCCTGCTCCCAGAGGTGCGAGCGCCAGCGAGGCTCGAAGGGCTGTCGGTGGTCCCTGGTTGGGTGGCACCCATGGAGATGCTCTTCGTGGGACTGCTCATCGGGCTCGTCGTGGGTGCGCTGCTCGCCTGGTCGTGGGCCCGGGCTGCGGCCGCCTCGGCGGGGGCAGCCACGGCCGCCGAGCTCGCCGGGACCCGGGCAGAGCGGGACGGGCTGCGTGAGCGCGTGGTCGACCTGGAGGCGGCGGTGAGCGACGACGCCCAGACCGCGGCGGCGCTGACGCCGCTGCAGGCAGCGCTGCGTCGCGTCGAGGCCCAGGTCGAGACGCTGGAGCGCGACCGGGTCGACCAGTTCGCGACGGTCCGTGAGGCACTCGGCCGGGTCGAGGAGTCCACGTCCCTGGTGGGGCGCGAGACGGCCTCGTTGGCCGGGTCCCTGCGGGTGTCCTCGGTCCGGGGGAGCTGGGGTGAGGTCCAGTTGCGCCGGGTCCTCGAGGTGGCCGGGCTGATGGCGCGGTGCGACTTCGACGACCAGGTGAGCGCGGTGACGCGCGAAGGGGTGGCCGTACGGCCCGACGTCGTCGTCGCCCTCCCCGGTGGCAAGGTCCTCGTCATCGACGCCAAGGCGCCGATGAGCGACTGGCTCGCCGCGCAGGCGGAGGGCCTCGCCCCGCCGGAGCAGGCCGCAGCGCTCGACCGTCATGCCGCGGCCCTGCGCCGGCACGTCCAGAGCCTGGAGTCCAAGGAGTACTGGACCGCCTTCGACGTCACCCCCGAGATGGTCGTCTGCTTCGTCCCGACGGACGCGACGCTCGCGGCCGCCCTGGCGAAGAACCCTGGCCTGCACGAGGAGGCGATGCGGCGCAAGGTCGTGCTGGCATCGCCCAGCACGCTGCTCGCGCTGCTCCGCACGGTCGCCTTCACCTGGCAGCAGGACTCGCTGACCCGCAGCGCGCAGGAGCTGCTCGCCCTCGGGACCGAGCTGCACGCCCGGCTCGGCACGCTCGGCGGTCACGTGACGAAGATGGGCGACTCGCTCCGGCGCAGCGTCGAGAGCTACAACGCCATGGTCGGCACGCTCGAGACCCGCGTCCTCGTGAGCGCGCGGCGCTTCACCGACCTCGGGATCGCGCAGGACGAGCTGTCGCGGCTCGCACCGACAGATGCCGGGCCCCGGGTGCTCACCGCGCCCGAGCTGCTCGACGCGGTGACGGCCGAGGACGGACGGCCCGAGATCGACCTCGACGGACTCCGGTCAGACGAGACCGCCCCGGTGGACCCCGCGCGTCGCCACGCAGGCTGAACGCCTCACGGCAGGTCGAGCCGGCGGGCGAGCGGCACCCCCGGCCGGTACGCCAGGTGCGTGTGGCTCGGGGCCTCGAGCACTGCGAGGTCCGCGCGCGACCCGACGACGAGCCGGCCGATGTCGTCTCGACGCAGCGCCCGCGCCCCACCGGCGGTCGCGGCCACCACGGCTTCTGAGGGAGTCAGCCCCATCTCACGGACCGCGAGGGCGATGACGAAGGGCATGGACGTCGAGTAGCAGGTGCCCGGGTTGCAGTCCGTCGCGAGCGCGATGCTCGCGCCGGCGTCGAGGAGCGCCCGGGCGTCCGGGTACGGCGAGCGGGTCGAGAACTCCACGCCCGGCAGCAGCGTCGCGGTCGTCGTCGCCGCGGCGCCCACGAGAGCCTCGACGTCCGCGCCGGAGAGGTAGGTGCAGTGGTCGACGCTGGCGGCCTCGAGCTCGCAGGCGAGCTGCACCCCGGGGCCGTGGTCGAGCTGGTTGCCGTGGACCCGCAGCCCGAGCCCCGCAGCGCGACCGGCCTCGAGCACGCGGCGCGACTCCTCGCCGTCGAAGGCGTGGGCCGAGGCCGGCTCGCAGAAGACGTCGACCCAGCGGGCGAAGGGGGCGCACGCGGCGAGCATCTCGCCGGTCACGAGGTCGAGGTACCCGGCCCGGTCGTCGGCGAAGGCGGGGGGCACGACGTGCGCACCGAGGTAGGTCGTCTCGTCGGTCACCTCGCGCGCGATGCGCAGGGCGCGGGCCTCCTGCTCGGCGTCCAGCCCGTAACCGGACTTGATCTCGACCGTGCCGGTCCCCTGTGACCGCATCTCGGCGACGCGCGCGGCGACGAGACCGCGCAGCGCGTCGTCGGTCGCCGCCGCGGTCGCCGCCACAGTGGTCGCGATCCCGCCGCCGTCGTAGGCCAGCCCACTCATCCGGGCGGCGAACTCCGCCGACCGGTCGCCGGCGAAGACGAGGTGGGCGTGGCTGTCCACGAAGGCGGGGAGGACGCACCGGCCCTCGACGTCGACGACGCGGTCGGCAGCCGGCGCCCCGGCCTCGGGACCGACCCACGCGACCCGGTCACCCTCGATGACGAGCGCGTGACCGGCGCAGGCGCCCGCTCCCCCTTCGCCCGTGCCGTCGCAGGTGACGAGCTCGCCGATGCCGCTGACGAGGGTGGCGCTCATGAGGCCCCCCTCGCGGCGCTCGCCCGGGTGATGATCCGGTGGACAAGCCGGGCCGCGACCTTCGCGGTCCGGTCGTCGACGTCGAGCCGCGGGTTGAGCTCGGTGACGTCGAGGTGCACGAGGCGGCCGCTGTCGGCCACGGCGTCGCAGACCGACTGGATGACGAAGGGGGGCACTCCCAGTGACGCAGGAGCGCTCACCCCGGGGGCTGCGGAGGCGGGCAGGACGTCGAGGTCGATCGAGAGGTAGACCTCGTCGAGCCCGTCGAGGAAGCGCCGGACGAAGGCGACCGGGGTCGAGGGCTCCTGGCACTCGTCATCCAGGAGCCACTCGGCACCAAGGTCGCGCGCGGTGGTGAAGAGCGCCCCCGTGTTGCCGGTCTCGCTGATGCCGACCACGGCGTAGCGGACGGGTAGCCCGCGGTCCTGCCGGTCGCGCGCGACCTGGAGGAAGGGGGTGCCGGACGTCGCCCGGTCGGCCTCCCGGAGGTCGAAGTGTGCGTCGAGGTTGAGGACGCCCAGCCCCGGGTGCGCGCCCAGCCCCAGGTAGCTGCCCCACGCCGTCTCGTGACCACCGCCGAGCACGACGGTCAGCGGGGCGTGCTGACGGGCTGCCTCCACCGCCTGCCCGAGTCGTCGCTGACCGTCCTCGAGATCCGCCCCGTCCACGACGACGTCGCCGTGGTCGAGGACGGTGAGCTCACCGTGGACGGCGAGGGACGCGAGCGCCGTCCGCAGGTGCGACGGCCCCTCGGCCGCTCCAGCACGTCCTCCGTTGCGGCTCACGCCCTCGTCGCTCACGAAGCCGACGATCGCCGCGTCCGCGGGGCCGGACGGCGCGACCGTCCGCCAGAAGCGCTGGTGCTCGGGGCCGTGCCCGTCGTCGCGCCCGCTCCAGTCGAAGGTCGTCACGCGTCCATCCTGTCGTCCCGCACGCGCGGCGTCATCGGGACGCGCACCCCACGCTCCGCGGCGACCTCGACCGCCCGCGAGTAGCCGGCGTCGACGTGCCGCAGCACGCCCATGCCGGGGTCGTTGGTGAGGAGCCGCTCGAGCTTCTGCGCGGCGAGGTCGGTCCCGTCGGCGACACCCACCTGCCCGGCGTGGATCGAGCGACCGATGCCGACCCCGCCGCCGTGGTGGATCGACACCCAGGTCGCACCCGACGAGGTCGCGGTGAGCGCGTTGAGCAGCGGCCAGTCGGCGATCGCGTCGGAGCCGTCGAGCATCCCCTCGGTCTCCCGATAGGGCGAGGCGACCGAGCCGGAGTCGAGGTGGTCGCGCCCGATGACGATGGGCGCCGTGACCTTGCCGTCGCGGACGAGCTCGTTGAAGAGCATCCCGGCCTGGTGGCGCTCGCCGTAGCCGAGCCAGCAGATCCGCGCGGGCAGCCCCTCGTACTCGACGTGCTCGGCCGCGGCGTCCAGCCAGTGGTGCAGGTGCTCGTCGTCCGGGAAGAGCTCCTTGAGCGCCGCGTCGGTGACCGCGATGTCCTCGGGGTCGCCGGACAGCGCCACCCAGCGGAAGGGTCCGAGCCCCTCGCAGAAGAGCGGGCGGATGTACGCCGGGACGAAGCCGGGGAACTCGAAGGCCCGGCCGTACCCCGCGTGCCGCGCCTCGTCCCGGATCGAGTTGCCGTAGTCGAAGACCTCGGCCCCCTCGTCCTGGAACCCGACCATCGACTCGACCTGCGCGGCCATCGACTCACGGGCCTTCTTGGTGAAGCCCTCCGGGTCGGCCGCGGCCTCGCGCTCCCACTCGTCCGTCGCGTACTCGACCGGGAGATAGCTCAGCGGGTCGTGCGCGCTCGTCTGGTCGGTGACGACGTCGACGGTGATCTCGCCCGCCTGGTGGCGCCGCAGCACCTCGGGGAAGACCGCGGCAGCGTTGCCGACCAGGCCGACCGACAGGGCACGGCGCTCCCCCTTCGCCTCCTGCAGGCGCGCGAGCGCCGTGTCGAGGTCCGGGGCGACCTCGTCGAGGTAGCGCTTGGAGACCCGACGCTGCAGGCGGGCCTCGTCGACGTCGACGACGAGCACGGCGCCACCGTTGAGCGTCACCGCGAGCGGCTGGGCGCCGCCCATGCCGCCGCAGCCACCGGTGATCGTCAGCGTGCCGGCCAGGGTCGGCTCGGGGATGCGCCCGTCGGCGTGCATCTTCTTGGCCACCGCGGCGAAGGTCTCGAAGGTCCCCTGGAGGATCCCCTGGGTCGCGATGTAGATCCACGACCCGGCCGTCATCTGGCCGTACATCATGAGACCTTCTGCCTCGAGCTTGCGGAACTCGGGCCAGGTGGCCCAGTCGCCGACGAGGTTGGAGTTGGCGATGAGCACGCGGGGTGCCCACTCGTGGGTGCGGAAGATGCCGACCGGCTTGCCCGACTGCACGAGCAGCGTCTCGTCCGGCTCGAGGTCGGCGAGGCTGGCGACGATCGCGTCGAAGGCCTCCCACGAGCGCGCCGCCCGGCCGGTGCCGCCGTAGACGACGAGGTCGTCGGGACGCTCGGCGACCTCGGGGTCGAGGTTGTTCATGAGCATGCGCAGCGGGGCCTCGGTCTGCCAGCTCTTGGCCGTGAGGTCGGTGCCGCGCGGGGCACGGACGGGGCGAGCGCCTTCCATGGTGATCTCCTGTCAGTGCAGCGGGCCGGTGACGGACTCGGCCGCGAGGACCGGGCCGCCGTCGTGGACGGTCATGAAGCAGGCGCCGAGGTCCTGCGCGAGGAACCGGTCTGGGCCCGGTGTCGTCGGGCCGAGCGAGTCGAGCTCGGCGATGACGGCGGCGGTCGCCGGGGATGGCTCGAGCGGGGCCCGGAGCTGGATCCCTCGGGCGGCTGCAACGAGCTCGACGGTGAGCACCCGAGCGAGCCCGTCGACCACCGTGCGCAGCTTGCGGCCGGCGTGCCAGCCCATCGACACGTGGTCCTCCTGCATCGCGCTGCTCGGGATCGAGTCGACGCTCGCCGGGGCGGCGAGGCGCTTGAGCTCGCTGACGATCCCGGCCGCCGTGTACTGCGCGATCATCAGTCCGGAGTCCACGCCCGGATCGTCCGCGAGGAAGGGCGGCAGCCCGTGGTTGCGCGCGACGTCGAGGAAGCGGTCGGTCCGCCGCTCGCTCATGCTCGCGACGTCGGCGGCGACGATCGCGAGGAAGTCGAGGACGTAGGCGACCGGGGCCCCGTGGAAGTTGCCGTTGCTCTCGACACGTCCGTCGTCGGTGACGACCGGGTTGTCGATCGCGGCCGCGAGCTCGCGCTCGGCCACGGTCAGCGCGTGCGCGAGGGTGTCCCGCGCGGCGCCGTGGACCTGGGGCGCGCAGCGCAGGGAGTACGCGTCCTGGACCCGGGTGCACGCCTCGGGGTCACGGTGCGAGTCACGGATCGGGCTGCCCGAGAGCACCGCCCGCATGTTGGCCGCCGAGAGCGCCTGGCCCGGGTGCGGGCGCAGTGCCTGGAGGTCGGCAGCGAAGACGTCGTCGGTCCCGAGCAGCCCCTCGACGCTCATCGCGCAGGCGATGTCGGCCGTCGTCAGCAGGCGCCGCAGGTCGACGATGGCCAGGGCGAGCATCCCGAGCATGCCGTCGGTGCCGTTGATGAGGGCCAGGCCCTCCTTCTCCTCGAGCTCGACGGGGTCAGCCCGGCGCGCGCCAGCGCGGCGGCCGCGTCCTCGACCCCTCCGTCAGCCGAGCGGACCATCCCTTCGCCCATGAGGACGAGCGCGCAGTGCGACAGCGGGGCGAGGTCACCCGAGCAGCCGAGGGACCCGAACTCGTGGACGACCGGCGTGATGCCGTGGTTGAGCAGCGCGACGTAGAGGTCGAGCGTCTCCGGACGGATACCGGTGTGCCCGGTCGCGAGGGTCTGGATGCGCAGGAGCATGAGCGCGCGGACGACCTCGTCCTCGACCGGGTTGCCCATGCCGGCGGCGTGACTGCGCACGAGCGAGCGCTGCAGCTGGGCTCGCTTCTCGAGCGGGATGTGGGTCGTCGCGAGCGCGCCGAAGCCCGTCGAGACGCCGTAGTGCGGCACCGTGTCGTGGGCGAGCTGCTCGACGACGGCGCGGGCGTGGGCGACCTGGCCCTGGGCCGCATCGGAGATATCGACGCGGGCGCCGTGCCGAGCCACGGCGGCGACCTCGTCGACGGTGAGCGGACGGTCGCCGACGGTGACCTCGTCGACGCAGGGGACGTGCTCGGGATGGCGCATGCTCCTCAGCGTGGACCCGCGACGCGGCCGGCGCCATAGCGGCGCAGCCGGTTGTGTCTGGCATGCCAGACGCCCGCTAGGGTCCCGGCATGGGCAACGCGACCGGTGCGGTGAGGGCGCTCGACGTCCTCGAGCTCCTCGGCCGACGCGGGGAGCCGCTCCCCGCCACCACCCTCGCGCGCGAGCTCGGCCTCCCGCGATCCACCGTCTACCACCTGCTCACGGTGCTCACCGAGCGCGGTTACGTCACGCATCTCGCGGAGGAGCGCCGCTACGGTCTCGGCGTCGCCGCGTACGAGCTCGGCTCGGCCTACCAGCGGCAGGCGCCGCTGCAGCGCATCGCCCGCTCGATCCTCGACCGTCTGGCCGACCGGACCGGCCACAACGCCCACCTCGCGGTGCTCCACGGCCGTGACGTCCTCTACGTCATCGAGCAGCGCGCGCCCTCCGGGCCCGTCCTCGTCACCGACGTCGGCGTCCGTCTCCCCGCGACGATCACGGCCACCGGCCTCGCGATGCTCGCGGCCCTGCCTCAGGCGCAGGTGCGGGCGCTCTTCCCCGACGCGGCGAGCATCGTGCAGCGCGACGGACGCGGACCGGCCGGCCCCAGTGCTCTCGCCCGCGAGCTCAGGGCCACCCGGGCTCGGGGGCACGCCCTCGAGGAGGACCTCGTGACGCCGGGGCTGCGCTCGGTCGCGCACGCCGTCCTCGACCGCTCAGGTCACCCGGTCGCGGCGGTAGCCGTCACGTACAGCACGCCGGTGGACGACGAAGGGGCCCTCGTCGCGGCCGTCGGCGAGGCCGCCGACGAGCTCGCGAGACGGTTGCGGGGTCAGGCCCGCCGCTGACGCTCGGGCGCGAGGAGGCTCAGTGCAGCTGGCCGGCGTCAGCGAGCGAGCCGGCGTCGTGCTTCATCTTGTCGCTGAGGCCGGCGGCCTTCAGGTCGCGACGCAGCTCTATCGGGAGGGCGAAGAGGAGGGACTCCTCGGCCGCGACGACCGGCTGGACGTCCTCGTAGCCGCGGGCGGCGAGGTACTCGAGCACCTCCCGGACGAGGATCTCGGGCACCGAGGCGCCGGAGGTGACGCCGACCGTCCGGACGCCGTCGAGCCAGGCCTCGTCGATCTCGTCGGCGTAGTCGACGAGGTACCCCGCGCGGGAGCCGTGGTCGACCGCGACCTCGACGAGGCGCACGGAGTTGGAGGAGTTGCGCGATCCGACGACGATCATGAGGTCGCAGTCCTGCGCCATCTGCTTGACCGCGAGCTGACGGTTCTGGGTGGCGTAGCAGATGTCGTCGCTCGGCGGGTCCTGCAGCTGGGGGAACTTCTCGCGCAGCCGGCGGACCGTCTCCATCGTCTCGTCGACCGAGAGCGTGGTCTGGGACAGCCAGACGACCTTCTCGGGGTCGCGGACGGTGACGTTCTCGACGTCGTCGGGACCGTCGACGAGCGTGATGTGCTCAGGCGCCTCACCGGCGGTGCCGATGACCTCCTCGTGGCCCTCGTGGCCGATGAGCAGGATGTCGAAGTCGTCGTCGGCGAAGCGCACGGCCTCACGGTGGACCTTCGTCACGAGCGGGCAGGTCGCGTCGATCGTCTTGAGCGAGAGGGCCTTGGCCTCCTCGTGGACGACGGGGGCGACCCCGTGGGCGGAGAAGACGACGGTCGCGCCCTCGGGCACCTCGTCGGTCTCCTCGACGAAGATCGCACCCCTCTTCTCCAGCGTCGTCACGACGTGCTTGTTGTGGACGATCTCCTTGCGGACGTACACCGGGGGGCCGTAGAGCTCGAGCGCCCGCTCGACGGTGACGACGGCGCGGTCGACGCCGGCGCAGTAGCCGCGGGGCGCCGCGAGCAGGACCTTCTTGGTGTCAGACATGCCTCTCATCGTAGGTGAGCCTCCTGGGCGCCCCCTGACCGCGCGGACCCGGCCGGCACCCCTTCGCGTCGGTGGCGCCCCCTAGGCTGCCGCCATGACCCGCCCCCTCCCCGAGCGCGCCGCCGACACCACGGCCGAGCAGCCGTGGCCGGTGCGCGTGCTCTCAATGAAGATCCAGGACTACGTCGACAAGATGTCGGTCACGTGGGTCGAGGGGCAGGTCGTCCAGCTCAACCGACGGCCCGGGTCGCGCTACGCCTACCTCACGCTGCGGGACGCGGACGTCGACATGTCGCTCTCGTGCTCGGTGCAGGTGCACGCCCTCGACGCCATGGCCACGCCGCTGCAGCAGGGTGCCCGGGTCGTCGTGCAGGCCAAGCCGTCGTACTGGACGCAGCGGGGCTCGCTGTCGATGGACGTGCGGCAGATCCGTCCCGTCGGCATCGGCGAGCTCCTCGCCCGGATCGAGTACCTGCGCCAGCACCTGCTCGCCGAGGGGCTCTTCGACGCCGACCGCAAGCGGTCGCTGCCCTTCCTGCCCCGCCGGGTCGGGCTCATCTGCGGGCGGGCCAGCGCCGCCGAGCGCGACGTCGTGGAGAACGCGCACCGCCGCTGGCCGGGGCTGCCCTTCGAGATCCGGGCCGTCGCCGTCCAGGGGGCGCCGGCGGTGACCGAGGTGGTCGCCGCGCTCGAGGAGCTCGACGGCGACCCAGAGATCGACGTCATCGTCATCGCTCGTGGGGGTGGTGCCGTCGAGGACCTGCTCCCCTTCAGCAACGAGACGATGGTCCGAGCCGTGAGCCAGGCACTCACCCCGGTGGTCAGCGCGATCGGGCACGACGTCGACCGTCCGCTGCTCGACCTCGTCGCCGATGCGCGGGCCTCGACCCCCACCGACGCGGCCGCCCTCATCTGCCCCGACCACGCCCTCGAGCGACGCACCGTGCACGGCGCGCTCGACCGGGTGCGGGGCCAGGCCCGCACGACGGTCGACCGCGAGCGCCGCGGCCTGGTGCAGCTCACCTCGCGGCCGGCCCTGGCCGACCGCACCTCGCTGGTGCGCACCCAGCGTGAGGTGATCGAGACGCTGCGCCACCGGGCGCGCTCTCGCACCGAGACGATGATCCATCGTGAGCGCGACCGGGTGAGCTACCTCCGCGGGCAGGCGCGCATCCTCTCGCCGCAGTCGACGCTCGACCGGGGCTACGCGATCGTGCAGCACCACGACGGCAGCGTCGTCCAGTCCCGCACCGACGTCGAGCCCGAGGAGCTGCTGCGGGTCACGGTCGCCGACGGCGACTTCGCCGCGGCCGTCGTCGGTGGTGGCTCGTAGGGTGTCGGCATGAGCAGCGAGAGCAGCGCCCCCCGGCCCGTCGCCGAGCTGACCTACGAGCAGGCCCGCGACGAGCTCGTCGCTCTCGTCGCGACGCTGGAGTCCGGACGCACCGGCCTCGAGGAGTCGATGCAGCTGTGGCAGCGCGGCGAGGAGCTCGCCGCGCACTGCAGCGGCTGGCTCGACCGGGCCGAGGAGAGTCTCCAGACGGGCGGTCCTGCATCAGCAGCCGACGAGGTGGCGGCCGAGGACTGACGCGACCGGGTCAGGGCTGCGTGATCTCGACGGCCTCGAGGTGGTTGGCGAAGGTCTCGAGCTGCTCGAAGGTCCCCGTGCCGGTGACCAGGGTCGTCAGCTCGCCCTCCCCGGTCTGACGGTGGACGAGGCTGCGCTGGACCTTGCCCTCGCGGTCCCGCTTGAGCCAGGCGCGGCCGTCCTCGGTCGTCACCTTCCCGACCTGCTTGCCGTTGTTGGTCATCGTGCTGACCCACGAGTCGGTGGCGTCAGCGACCTGCTGGACCGCGACGTACTGGCCGTCCGGGGTCGTCCAGGTCGCGCTCCACATCATCAGCTGGTCCTTGGAGCGGACGTAGCGGTACGAGGTGGGCGTCCAGCCCTCCGGGAGGCCGGCGGCGTACTCGAAGGGCTGCCCCGCCTGCCGGGCGTGCTGCTCGACAGCGGCGACCACGTCGACCTGCTCGGCCGTCACCGAGCTGGTCCGCGAGATCATGAGGAAGAGCGCCGCCGTGATCGCCCCGATGACGAGGAGCGACCGGAGGATGTTGGCGACCGACCCCTTCGCGTAGTGGCTGACCGAGCTCTGACTCATGCGGGAGATTCTCGCATCCCCCGAGGAGCCGGCCGGACGCCGACCCCGATTACGGGAACGCCCCGACGTCTCCCCCTTCGCCCTCGATAGGCTCGGGAGGACCGGCTCAGCCGCCGCCCGACGACGCGCACCCGACGTAAGGACCACGCCATGCCCACGACGACCCCCGACCGCAACCTCGCCCTCGAGCTCGTCCGGGTCACCGAGGCCGCCGCGATGGCGGGTGGCCGGTGGGTGGGCCGCGGCGACAAGAACACCGCGGACGGCGCGGCCGTCGAGGCGATGCGCGCGATGATCTCGACCGTCCAGATGCGCGGGGTCGTCGTCATCGGCGAGGGCGAGAAGGACGACGCCCCGATGCTCTACAACGGCGAGGAGGTCGGCAACGGCGAGGGGCCCGCCTGCGACGTCGCCGTCGACCCGATCGACGGCACGACCCTGACGGCCAAGGGCATGACCAACGCCGTCTCCGTCCTCGCGGTCGCCGACCGGGGCAGCATGTACGACCCGAGCGCCGTCTTCTACATGGACAAGCTCGTCGCCGGCCCGGAGGCCGCCGACGTCGTCGACATCCGGCTGCCCGTCAAGGAGAACATCCGCCGGGTCGCGAAAGCCAAGGGCGAGGAGGTCGAGGACGTCACCGTCGTGATGCTCGACCGGCCCCGCCACGAGCAGCTCGCCGCGGAGGTCCGCGACGCCGGCGCCCGCATCCGCTTCATCTCCGACGGGGACGTCGCCGGCGCGATCGGCGCGGCCCGTGACGGCACCGGCATCGACCTGCTCCTCGGCGTCGGCGGCACCCCCGAGGGGATCATCACCGCGTGCGCGATCAAGTGCATCGGTGGGGTCATCCAGGGCAAGCTCTGGCCGACCGACGACGACGAGCGCCAGCGTGCGATCGACGCGGGCCACGACCTCGACGCGGTCCTCACGACCGACGACCTCGTCCGGACCGACAACTGCTTCTTCGTCGCCACGGGCATCACGGACGGCGAGCTGCTCCGCGGGGTCCGCTACCGCTCGGGTGGCGCGACGACCCACTCGCTCGTCATGCGCAGCCGCTCGGGCACGATCCGCACGGTCGAGGGCCATCACCGCCTCACCAAGCTCGAGCAGTACGCCTCGCTGAGCCAGGGGTGAGCACCGAGCACGACCCGGTGCTCGTCGTCGGCGAGGCCCTCGTCGACATCGTCGAGCGAGACGGGTCGACGAGCGAGCACGTCGGCGGCAGCCCCGCCAACGTCGCCATGGGCCTGGCCCGCCTCGGGCACCACACCTCGCTCGCCGCCTGCATCGGGGACGACGAGCGCGGCGCGGTCGTGGCGAGGCACCTCGCCGACCGCGGCGTGTCCCTCGCGCCGGGCACCGTGCGTCCCGGCCGCACCTCGACGGCGCTCGCCGCGATCGGCGCCGACGGCGCAGCGGAGTACACCTTCGACCTCGACTGGGACCCGGCGCTCGAGAGGCTCACGCCTGCCTCGCACGTGCACACGGGGTCGTTGGCCACGGTGCTGGCCCCGGGGTCGGCGGGGGTCGTCGACCTGCTGGTGCGGCTGGCTGGTGGGGCGACGGTCTCCTACGACCCGAACATCCGCCCCTCGGTCGTCGGCGATCCTGCGGCCCTCGTCGACGGGGTCGAGCACGTCGTCCGGCTCAGCGACGTCGTCAAGGCGAGCGACGAGGACGTGGCCCTGCTCTACCCGCAGCTCTCCCTGGGCGACGTGCTCGAGCGCTGGCTCGCGCTGGGGCCGGCGCTGGTCGTCGTGACCCGCGGTGCAGCCGGTGTCGTGTGGCGGTCGACGTCGGGCGCCCACGGGTCCTCCCCCACCCGGGCAGAGCGGGTCGTCGACACCGTCGGCGCAGGCGACTCCTTCATGGCCGGGTTGCTCTCCGGCCTGCTCGACGCCGACCTGCTCGGGGGCCCGCACGCAGCGGAGTCGCTTCGCCGGGCCGGCAGCCCGGCCCTCGAGGCCGCGATCGAGCGTGGCCTGACCACCAGCGCCCTCACCGTCTCCCACCCCGGCGCGTACGCCCCCACCAGATCCGAACTTCCCTAGGTCTCTGTCAGACACTTGGGAATGTTCTGGGGCGGGTTGCCAGATCCCTGAGCGGATGAGTGGGCCATCCCGTCCCGATCATCCGGCGCTCCCCCTTCGCCCAGACTCGTGGGCAGCCCGGCCAAGGGGGCGAACCTCGCCCCGCCCGCCCCGCCCATCCGGCCCGGCCCGGCCCCTCACGATCCGCCGAGGTTCCTGACAATGCGCTCGCGAATGTTCGTGAGCGTCTGACAGAAACCTAGGGAGATTCGGATCTGCGGGAGGGACGGCGAAGGGGGTGAGCCGGCGGGTCTGCCGGCTCACCCCCTTCGGTCGTACGGTGAGCGTCAGCCCTTGAGGCCACCTGCGAGCAGGCCGCGGACGAAGTACCGCTGCAGCCCGAGGAAGACCGCGACGGGCACGATCATCGAGACGAAGGCACCGGCCGAGAGGACGTGCCACGCCGACCCGCGCGTACCCGACAGCTCGGCGATGTGCACCGTCAGCGGACGCAGGTTGATGTCGCCGCCGAGGAAGACGAGCGAGACGAGCAGGTCGTTCCACACCCACAGGAACTGGAAGATCCCGAAGGACGCCAGCGCCGGGCCGATGAGCGGCATGAGCAGCTGGAAGAAGATGCGGACGTGACCCGCACCGTCGACCCGGGCCGCCTCCATGAGCGAGGCCGGGATCTCCTTCATGAAGTTGTGGATGAGGAAGATCGCCAGCGGGAGCGCGAAGATCGTGTGGGAGATCCACACGGTCCAGTACGACCCCTCAAGGCCGGCGCTCGTGTACAGCCGCAGCAGCGGGATGAGCGCCACCTGCAGCGGGACGATCTGCAGTGCGAAGACCGCGACGAAGAGCCAGTTGCGGCCCGGGAAGTCGATCCACGCGAAGGCGTACGCCGCGAGCGAGGCGAGCAGCAGCGGCAGCAGCACCGCCGGGACGGTGATGACGAGGCTGTTGACGAAGAAGTCGAGCAGCCCCTGGTTACCGCCCGGGCTCAGCGCCGCCTGGTAGTTCTCCAGCGTGTAGCTCCCCGGCGAGGTGAAGGAAGTCCACCAGCCAGAACGGTTGATGTCCCGCTGCTCGCGGAAGGAGGTGACGAGGAGCCCGAACGTCGGGATCGTCCACAGCACCGCGATGACGATCGCGATGAGCGAGGCGATCGGGTTGGACAGGAAACCCTTGGCCCGGGAGGCAGCGCCGGAGCTCCGTCGCCTGCCGGCCTTCGTGACCGTCGTGTCGTTCAGCTCGCCACCGTCGACGGGAGTGGGGATAGTGCTCATCAGGCGTCCTTCCTCATCTGGATGACGTTGTACGTGACGATCGGGACGACGAGCACGAAGAGGATCACGGCCAGCGCGGACGCCAGACCGGGTCGGTTCTGCGAGAAGTACGCCGAGTAGAACTCGTTGGCGACGATCGAGGTCTCGAACTGCCCACCCGTCATCGTGCGGACGATGTCGAAGACCTTGAGCGTGCCGATACCGATCGTCGTGAGGACCACGACGACAGCCGGGCGGATCGCCGGCAGCGTGATGAACCGGAAGCGCTGCATCGGGTTGACGCCGTCAAGCTGGCTCGCCTCGACGATGTCGTCCGGGATCGCCTTGATCGCCGCCGAGAGGATCGTCATGGCGAACCCGGCCTGGATCCACACCATGACGATGATGAGGAAGAAGGTGTTCATCGGTATGTCGAGCAGGAACTGCCTGGGCTCGATCCCCACCGCGTTGAGCAGCGCGTTGAGGACACCGATCTGGGGCCGGAAGGACGGCTTGTACTCGTAGACGAACTTCCAGATGATCGACGCGCCGACCATGGAGATCGCCATGGGCAGGAACACGAGGGCTTTGGCAGCCTTCTCCCACGGCGAGCGGTCCACGACGATCGCGTAGACGAGGCCGATGGCCGTCGCGAGCACCGGCACGAGGATGACCCACAGTGCGGTGTTCTTCAGGACGGTGAGGTAGGCCGACTGGGTGAAGATGTCGACGTAGTTCTGCAGCCCGTAGCCACCCGAGCCGTCCTCGACGAAGGAGTCACGGATCGTCAGGAGCGCCGGGTAGATGAGCCCCACCATGATGAAGAGCACCGCCGGCAGCACGAAGCTGCCCGCCTGGATGCGCTCCCCCACACGGCCGCTGAAACGGGCCGCGATGACCAGGATCCCCACGAAGACGACGGCGAAGATCCCGAGGGCCACGAGCATGAGCCCGAGCTTTTCGACTGTTGACATAGATCAACCTTCCTTCCTCAACTCCAGCGGGACGGGCCCGGGGACACCCCGGACCCGCCCCCTGGTGCTGAGCGTCAGGTCGTCACTTGGACGACGCGGGCCAGCTCTTCTCGATGGCGTCAAGGACGGCCTTGTCGTCCTTGTCGGTGGCGATCCAGTTCGTCATCTCCTTCCAGAAGGTGCCGGAGCCGACGGCACCGGGCATCTGGTCGGATCCGTCGAAGCGGAAGACGGCCTTCTCGTCCTGGAGGGTCTCCGCGGCGAGCTTGTCGAGCGGGGACTTGAGGTTGGCGACGTCGAGGCCGGTGTTGGCGCTGACCCATCCGCCCTCGGTGTTCTTGGCCTTCTCGTTGGCCCAGACGTCCGAGGACAGGTAGGTCTGGAAGGCCTGGACCTCGGGACGGTCGTCGAACGCGGCGATGAACTCGCCACCACCGAGGACGGGCTTGTCACCCTCGGCCTCCAGAGCCGGGAGGTAGAAGGCCCAGACGTCGGCGTCCTCGCCGACCTCTGCGCCGGCCTCGACCCAGTTGGCCGCGTAGAACGAGGCCTGACGGTGCATGTAGCACATGCCGTCGAGGATCGGCAGGCCGCCGGCCTGGAACTCCGTCGTGGCGATCGTGCGGACGTCACCGAGGCCACCGTTGACCATGGCCGGGTCCTTGAGGATCTTGCCCATCTCGCCGAGGGCCTCGACGACCTGCGGGTCGTTGAAGGGGATCTCGTGGTTGACCCACTGGTCGTAGACGTCCGGGCCGGCCGTGCGGAGGATGATGTCCTCCATCCAGTCGGTGGCCGGCCAGCCGGTGGCGTCACCGGAGGCGATACCGGCGCACCAGGGCTTGACGCCCTCCTCGCCCTTGGTGTCCTCGGCGATCTTCTTCGAAAGGTCCATCATCTCGGACCAGGTCTGCGGGACCTCGTAGCCCTTCTCCTCGAACATCGAGGGGCTGTACCAGACGAAGGACTTGACGTTGGCGCCGAGCGGGGCGGCGTAGAACTTGCCGTCGACCGTGCCGTAGGCCTTCCAGTCCTCACCGAAGAACTTGTCGACGTTGGCCGCCGTCTGCGCCGGGGCCTCCTTGACCTTGCCGGTCTCGACGAGGGTCTGGAGCAGACCCGGCTGCGGAATGATCGCGAGGTCGGGGGCGTTGCCACCCTTGACGCGGACCTGGAGCTGGGCCTCGAACTCCTTGGAGCCCTCGTAGGTCACCTCGACGCCGGTGCAGTCCTCGAAAGGCTTGTACGACTCGATGTGGGGGGTGTCCTCGGGCGTGATGATCGAGGTGTAGATCGTCACCTTCTTGCCGTCGAGGTCACCGAACTCCTCGTAGACGCTGCAGTCGATCGCGTCGCCGCCGCCGGCACTGCCGCCGTCCGCGTCATCGTCGGAGGAGCTGCCGCCGCAGGCGCTCAGGCCGACGAGCGCGATGGCGGCCATGCCGATGGCTGCCTTGGGGCGCCGGAGGGAAGTGGACCTCATCATTGATCACCTTGCTCTGATCCGTAGCGTCGCCGGACCTCGGCGGCGCACCGGCCTGACGACCGGGCGGTCGTACGGACGAGCCAACTCGTGCGCGAGACCTGCTCCGCCAGTGAACCCCCTCGGCGTGACGGTGGCCACGATTACCAACAGATTCGGCGTAACGATCCGGTAACCCACCCGTGACCGGACGAAGGGGTGAGACGTCACCTCGTCGCGTCAGGGACGGGACGCCCGGTGGGCCCCCACGACCTCGGAGTACCAGCGACCGGAGTCCTTGACGGTCCGCTCCTGCGTGGGGAAGTCGACGTGGACGATCCCGAAGCGCCGGTCGTAGCCGAAGGCCCACTCGAAGTTGTCGAGCAGCGACCAGGCGAAGTAGCCGCGCACGTCGGCGCCGGCGTCGATCGCGTCGGCCACCGCGCCGATGTGCCCCGAGTAGTAGGCCGTCCGGCCCACATCGTGGACGCGACGCTCTCCCCCTTCGTCCACCACGACGTCCTCGTAGGCCGCGCCGTTCTCGGTGACGACGAGCGGGACCTCCGGATACCGCGACGACAGGTCGGCGATGAGCGCGGTGAGCGTGGCCGGCTCGACGTACCAACCCATCCGCGTGTACTCGCCCTCCGGCTCGTCGAAGCCGACGCCCTCGACGCCGACCCACGGCGAGGCGGCGCCCTCGCCGTGGCCGCCGGACCCGCCGACCTCACCGGGGGCGAGCGCCCGGGCGATCATCGGCGTGTAGTAGTTGATGCCCAGCGCGTCGAGCCGGACGTGGGCGGTCTCGACGTCCCCGTCGAGCACGAACGACCAGTCCGTGATCGGCGCGGTGTCCTCGAGGACGTCCTGCGGGTAGGCGCCCTCGAGCATGGGCCCGGTGAAGAGCCGGTTGCCGAGCCCGTCGATCCGCCGGGTCGCCTCGACGTCGGCCGGGTCGCCCGGGTCCGAAGGGCGTACCGCGTGGACGTTGAGGGTCACCGAGATCGGTGTGTCCTCGCCGAGCTCGGCGCGGATCGCCCGGGCCCCGAGACCATGGGCGAGGTTGAGGTGGTGCACCGCGGCGAGCGCGGCGGCCGGCTCGGTGCGGCCCGGGGCATGGTGGCCGGAGGCATAGCCGAGGTAGGCCGTGCACCACGGCTCGTTGAAGGTCGTCCAGGTGCCGATGAGGTCACCGAGCTCCCTGGCGCAGATCGCCGCGTAGTCGGCGTAGCGCAGCGCCGTCTCCCGCGAGGGCCAGCCCCCGGCGTCCTCGAGCGGCTGCGGGAGGTCCCAGTGGTAGAGCGTCACGAGAGGCTCGATCCCGGCCTCGCGCAGGCCGGTGAGCAGCCGCCGGTAGAAGTCGACGCCCTCGCGGTTGACCGCGCCCGACCCGTCGGGCTGGATCCGCGGCCAGGCGAGCGAGAGTCGGTAGCTGTCGAGACCGAGCTCGCGCATCAGCGCGATGTCGGACTCCCACCGGTGGTAGTGGTCGCAGGCGACGTCGCCGGTGTCGCCGTTGAGCACCCGGCCCGGCGTGCGGCTGAAGGTGTCCCAGATCGAGGGGCCCCTCCCCCCTTCGTCCGCGGCCCCCTCGACCTGGTAGGCGGCCGTCGCCGACCCCCAGCGGAAACCGTCGGGGAAGCGGGCGGCGAGGGCGGCCGGGTCGGTGATCTCGTACGTCATACGCGCACGCTAGCCCGACCGCCCTCCGCGCGTCAGGAGGCCCGCTCCGAGCGTGACTCGCCCTGCTCGTCCGGGTGCTTCTCGGTGTCGCGCACCTCATGGTTGCGGGCCCGCTCCAGGGCGCGCTTGCGGTCCTCCTCGGACTGCTTGTCGATCTCGGCGGCCCTGTCCTCGTCCCGGGTGAGGTTGTCCCCGCTCTCGGGGTCGAAGACGTGCATGAGCGCCGGGTTGAAGACGAACTCCGCGTCCTCACCCTCGCGGACGCGGCTGCGGGCGTCGAGGTTGACGATCATCTGGCTGCGCATCCCCTCGCCGTCGAGCTCGCGATCGAGCTCGTCGAGCTTGCCCTTGACCGCCTCGTCGGCCTCGAAGGGGATGTACGCGTACTGCTCGTTGCCCAGCCACTCGGTGACGTCGACGGGGGCGCTGAAGCTCACGCCGTCCGTGACGTCGTCACCGAGCGAGGAGTCCTTGATGTACTCCGGCCGGATGCCGACGATGACGAGGTCCTTGCCCTTGACCTTCTCGGCGAGGTCGTCGGCGATCGGGACCCGGCAGAACGGCAGCTCGAGCTCGTTGCCGTCGACCCGCGCCGGCAAGAAGTTCATCGGCGGGGTGCCGATGAAGCCGGCCACGAAGAGGTTGACCGGCTGCTCGTAGAGCTCACGGGGCGAGGCGCACTGCTGCAGGACGCCCTTCTTGAGGACGGTCACCCGGTCACCGAGGGTGAGCGCCTCGGTCTGGTCGTGGGTCACGTAGATGGTCGTCGTGCCCATGCGGCGCTGCATGCGCGCGATCTCGGTGCGCATCTGCCCGCGGAGCTTGGCGTCGAGGTTCGACAGCGGCTCGTCGAAGAGGAAGGCATCGGCGTCCCGAACGATCGCCCGCCCCATCGCCACTCGCTGCCGCTGGCCGCCGGAGAGGTTGGCGGGCTTGCGGTCGAGGTGGTCGTTGAGCTCGAGCATCTCGCTCGCGGCGAGCACCTTGTCCTTGATCTCGTCCTCGCTGTGCTTGCCCTTGGCCAGGCGAAGGGGGAAGGCGATGTTCTCGAAGACGGAGAGGTGGGGGTAGAGGGCGTAGTTCTGGAAGACCATCGAGAGGTTGCGGTCACGCGGCGACAGCTCGTTGACCCGCTTGCCGTCGATGAGCAGGTCGCCCTCGGTGATGTCCTCGAGCCCGACGACCATGCGCAGCAGGGTCGACTTGCCGCACCCGGAGGGGCCGACGAAGATCATGAACTCGCCGTCCTTGATCTCCAGGTTGACGTCCTTGATCGCGTGGTAGCCGTCACCGTAGGTCTTGTCGATGTTCTTGAGAGTGATCTCAGCCATGGGGTGTTCTCTCTTTCTACGTAGCCAGGGCCTCAGCCCTTGACGGCACCAGAGGTCAGGCCGGCGACGATGCGTCGCTGGAAGATGAGCACGAGGATGACGACGGGGATCGTCACGACGACGGCGGCCGCCATGATGGCGCCCGTCGGCTCCTCGAACTGCGAGGCGCCGGTGAAGAACGCGAGCGCGGCCGGGACCGTGCGTGCCTTGTCCGAGGTGAGCGAGATGGCGAAGACGAAGTCGTTCCACGCCGTGAAGAAGGTGATGATCGCCGTCGTGAAGACGCCAGGAGCCGCGAGCGGGACGATGACCTTGCGGAAGGCCTCCCAGCTCGTCGCTCCGTCGACCTGGGCCGCCTGCTCCATCTCCCAGGGGATCTGCTGGAAGAAGGCCGACATCGTCCAGATCGACAGCGGCAGGGTCAGCGCGAGGTACGGGATGACCAGGCCGGGGATGGTGTCGAAGAGCCCGATCTGACGCCACACGTCGAAGAGCGGGGTCACCATCGCGACGACGGGGAAGAAGCTCACGGCGAGCGCGGTCGTGAGGATGAGCTTCTTGCCCTTGAACTCGAGCCGCGAGATCGCGTAGGCGCAGAACATCGCAAGGATCACCGAGATGAGCGTCGCCAGGAGCGCCACGATGAGCGAGTTGCGCAGGGCCGGCAGGAAGAGGTCCCGTGCGCCTCCGCTGAAGATCAGCTCGTAGTTCTCCATCGTCGGGTCCTTCGGCCAGAAGTTGCCGAAGAGGTTGGCGTCGGTGCTCGCGAACGCGTCCCTGCTCTTGAGCGAGAGCCCGATCATCCACACGAGCGGGACGAGCGTCCAGAGCATGATCGGGACCGCGAGGAGGGTGAAGAGACCGGTTCCCTTCGCTGACTGCTTCGCCATGGCTCAGTTCCTTCCGGCAGCGAGGTCGACCTTGAACCCCTTGACGAACAGCGCCGCGATGGCGAGCACGCAGAGGAAGAGGATCACCGACAGCGCCGACCCCAGACCGATCTCGGTCCGGTCGATGGTCTGCCGGTAGATGAGACCGGAGAGCGAGTTCGTCTTGTTCGCCCCTCCGGTCATGATGAAGATGTTGTCGAAGATGCGGAACGCGTCCAGCGTGCGGAAGAGCAGTGCGACCATGATCGCCGGCTTCATGTTCGGCAGGATCACCTTCGTGAGGACCTGACGCCACGACGCGCCGTCCACCTTCGCTGCCTCCTCCATCGAGCTGTCGACCTGCGCGAGTCCGGCGAGGAGCAGCAGCGAGATGAAGGGGGTCGTCTTCCAGATCTCCGAGACGGAGATGGCGAAGATCGAGGGCCAGAAGCTGCCGAACCAGTCGTAGCTGGGGTCGATCCCCGGCAGCCACTGGAACCAGTGGTTGATGAAGCCGGTGTCCGGCCGGAAGGCGAAGAGCCAGGCGAAGCCGGAGACGACGGTGATGATCGAGTACGGGATGAGCACCACCGTGCGCAGGGTCCGCCGCGGGATGACGATGCGGTGCATCACCAGCGCGATGACGAAGCCGATGACGAGCTCGACGGTCACGGTGATGAGGGTGATGAGCACCGTGGCGCCCATGGCCTCCCAGAAGACCGGGTCGGTGAAGGAGACGATGTAGTTGTTCAGCCCGACGAACTCCCGGTTCTCCGGGTCGGTGAGGCGGTAGGAGTAGAAGCTGTTCCAGACCGCCTGGAGGATCGGGTAGGCGGTGACGAGCAGCATGATGAGGAAGGCAGGGGCCGCGAGCTTCCAGCCCAGCCGCTGCTCCCCCTTCGCCCGGTCGGACATCCGGGCCTTCTTCGGCCGGTCCGTCCTTGTCTCGGGTGCGACATCGGTACTCACAGCAACGCATCTCCCTTCAGCACGTCGACGAGAAGGGTCGTCGTCTTCTTCGGCGTCGTCTCGGCGTCCACGCTGCCCGGCGGGCTGTACTCACGCTGGATCGCGGCGCTGACGTCGCCGTAGTACTGGGTGAGCGGCCGCGGCGCCCCGGCGTCGAGGGACTCCACGATGAGCTCAGCGGTGGGGAAGGCCTTCTTGATCTCGGGGTCGTCGTAGACCTTCCGGTTCGCCGCCGGGTTGCCCGAGCCGAGCATGTACGCCTTCTGGTTCTCCTCGGAGGAGATGCACTCGATGGCCTCCCAGGCGAGGTCCTTCTTCGTCGAGGCCTGGTTGACGCCGAGCTCGATGCCGCCGAGCGGGGGCCGGGACTCCTCACCCTCGACGGTCTGCGGGTAGCGGGTCCAGCCCACGTCGTCGAGCCAGTCGACCTCGTTGCCCTGGAGTGCCGAGTAGACGTACGGCCAGTTGAGGAGGAAGCCGGACTTGTCGGACTGGAAGAGGTCCAGGGCGACGGTCTCGTCGGAGGATCCCATCGCCGGTCCGGCGAGGCCCTTGTCCGAGATGCTCCGGATGATCGTCGCGGCCTCCCTGCCCGCATCGGTGTCGAGCCCGAACTTCAGGTCGGGGCCATCGGCCCCCGGGTTCTCGACGACCTGGCCGCCCGCCCCGGCGACGAGGGCGTTGATCCACACCATGTAGCCCTCGTAGCGCATGGCCTGGACACCGACGGTCGTGCCAGTCTTCTCCGCAGCCTCGATGACCTGCTCCCAGGTCACCGGCTTCTCCATGTCGAGGCCCGCCTCCTGCGCGACCGACTTGCGGTACCAGAGGACCTGGGTGTTGGCCCAGAAGGGGGCCGCGACCATCTGGTCCTGCCACATCGCGGACTCGACGATCGGGTCGACGTTGTCCCCGGTGAACGTCTCGACCTTGTCCTCGGGGACGGGCTCGAGGAAGTTCGCCTCGGCGAACTCGGCGACGAAGACGGGGTCGATGGACATGATGTCGACGCCCTCGTCGTCGGCGGCCAGACGGCGCAAGAGCTGCTGACGCTGCTCGCTCGCGTCGTTCGGGAGGAGCTGGACGGTGATGGAGTAGCGCCCGTCAGAGGCGTCGCTGCACTTCTTGGCCAGCCCGGCCTGACCCTCCTTGGACGGGTCGGCACCGCCCGAGTCGGGGTTGATGTACCAGGTGAGCCGGTTGCCCGACCCGCTCGTGTCGTCTGCGCCTCCGCACGCCGCGAGCGCCAGGCTCGCCATGGCGAGGGTGGCGGCGGCCAATCCCCTGCGACCACGTCTCCGTCCGGTCACGGTGCGTCCTCCCGTCGGTGACCCCAGAGCGCCGGTGAACCTCGCGGGTGCGAGCGACGCCTGTGTCGTTCCCCTGTTCTACAGGTCGGCGGGGGCGAAGGGGCCGGAGCAGGGGGGCCAATCCGTCCGCCTCCCCTGGCGCACTAGGCTGGCCGTGGGCCGTCGCGGGGTGGCCCACGGGCCCTGCCCGCCGAGATCGCACGAGGAGCCGTCGTGGCCGACTTCGCCTACGAGGACATGCTGCCCAGCCGTGGTGAGGACACCACGCCCTGGCGGCTGCTGAGCACCGCGGGGGTGGAGGTCGTCGAGGGCGAAGGGGCCCTGGCCGGCCGTTGCTTCCTGCGGGTGGCGCCCGAGGCCCTGCGTCTGCTCAGCGAGACGGCGATGCACGACATCGCCCACTACCTGCGGCCCGCTCACCTCCAGCAGCTGCGCAACATCCTCGACGACCCGGAGGCGAGCCCCAACGACAAGTTCGTCGCGCTCGACCTGCTGAAGAACGCGAACATCGCCTCCGGTGGTGTGCTGCCGATGTGCCAGGACACGGGCACCGCGATCGTCATGGGCAAGCGTGGGCAGCACGTCCTGACCGACGGCCGGGACGAGGAGCCGCTCTCGCGCGGCGTCTACGACGCCTACACCCGGCTCAACCTGCGCTACTCGCAGATGGCCCCCGTGACGATGTGGGAGGAGCGGAACACCGGCTCGAACCTGCCCGCCCAGATCGAGCTCTACGCGGACACGGCCGCCGGGCACGAGCAGAGCTACAAGTTCCTCTTCATGGCCAAGGGAGGCGGGTCGGCCAACAAGTCCTACCTCTTCCAGGAGACCAAGGCGATCCTCAACCCGGACGCCATGCTGCGCTTCCTCGACGAGAAGATCCGCAGCCTCGGCACCGCCGCCTGTCCGCCGTACCACCTCGCCGTGGTCATCGGCGGCACGAGCGCCGAGCTCGCCCTCAAGACCGCGAAGTACGCGAGCGCCAAGTACCTCGACTCGCTGCCGACGAGCGGCGACGCGGCCACCGGCCACGGCTTCCGTGACCTCGCGCTCGAGGAGCAGGTGCTCGAGCTGACCAGGCAGTCCGGCATCGGTGCGCAGTTCGGCGGCAAGTACTTCTGCCACGACGTGCGGGTCGTCCGCCTCCCCCGTCACGGCGCCTCGCTGCCCGTCGCCATCGCCGTCTCGTGCTCGGCGGACCGCCAGGTGCTCGGCAAGATCACGGCAGAGGGCGTCTTCCTCGAGCAGCTCGAGACCGACCCGGCGCGATTCCTCCCCGAGCAGACCGACGAGCAGCTCGCCGCCGACGCCGTGGGCGCCTCGTCGACCGGCCAGGGTGCGGTCGTGGAGGTCGACCTCAACCGCCCGATGAGCGAGATCCTCGCCGAGCTGACCCAGCACCCGGTCAAGACGCGCCTCTCGCTCACCGGACCGCTCGTCGTCGCCCGCGACATCGCGCACGCCAAGATCAAGGAGCGGCTCGACGCCGGCGAGGAGATGCCGCAGTACCTCAAGGACCACCCGGTCTACTACGCCGGTCCGGCGAAGACCCCCGAGGGGATGGCCTCCGGCTCCTTCGGCCCGACGACGGCCGGACGCATGGACAGCTACGTCGACCAGTTCCAGGCCGCCGGTGGTGCGATGGTCATGCTGGCCAAGGGCAACCGCAGCCAGCAGGTCACCGACGCCTGCCGGTCGCACGGCGGCTTCTACCTCGGATCGATCGGTGGCCCTGCCGCGCGACTGGCCCAGGACTGCATCAAGAGCGTCCAGGTCCTGGAGTACCCCGAGCTCGGCATGGAGGCGGTCTGGAAGATCGAGGTCGAGGACTTCCCCGCCTTCATCGTCGTCGACGACAAGGGCAACGACTTCTTCGCCTCGGTGACCGCGCCCGTGGCGAGGACGATCCAGAGACGCGCCGGTCTCGCCTGACCGCTCGCACCACCCCGCCCAACGGAGAGGAACCGCATGACTGCCGCCCCCCAGGGCTTCGAGGACCTGCTCGAGGCCAATGCCCGCTTCGCCGAGGACTTCGACCTCAGCGGCTTCGACGGCATCGCCCACGCGGGCATCGCCATCGTCACCTGCATGGACAGCCGGATCGACCCGCTCGGCATGCTCGGTCTGCACCCCGGTGACGCGAAGATCTTCCGCAACCCCGGTGGCCGCGTCACCGCCAACGCGCTCGAGGCGCTCGTCCTCGGGGTGCATCTCCTCAACGTCCGGCGCATCGTCATCGCGCCCCACACGCGCTGCGCGATGACCTCGAGCACCGAGGAGTCGTTGCGCGAGCGCGTCGGGGCCTCCGCGGGGGTCGATGCGTCGTGGCAGGGCTTCCACGTCATCGCCGACCAGGTCGCCGCCCTTCGTCAGGACCTCGCCGCGGTGCGTTCGCACCCGCTCATCGGCGACCGGGCCCAGGTCGCGGGCTTCGTCTACGACGTCGACACCGGGCTGCTCCAGCCGGTCGGCTGATGCAGCGCCATCGCGCCCAGCCGGGGACCATGCCGTCCTCCCCGGCCGAGGCGTGGGCGATGCTCGCCGCAGGCAACGCCCGTTTCATGGCCGGAGCGCCGGCCCACCCGCACCAGGACATCCACGTCCGCAACCGGGTGGCCCTCAAGCAGCGGCCCTTCGCCGTCTTCTTCGGCTGCGCCGACTCGCGCGTGGGCGCCGAGCTGATCTTCGACCAGGGGCTCGGCGACCTCTTCGTCGTCCGCACCGCCGGCCAGGTCACCGACCCGAGCGTCCTCGGCTCGATCGAGTTCGGCATCGGCCCGCTCGAGATCCCGCTGATCGTCGTGCTCGGGCACGACTCGTGCGGCGCGATCAAGGCGGCCCTGGCGGCCCACGAGAGCGGTCAGGTGCCCGGTGGGTTCCTCCGAGACATCGTCGAGCGGGTCACCCCGAGCGTCATGGCTGTGGCCCGAAGGGGTGAGCTCACCCCTTCGGCCGTCGAGGAGGAGCACGTCCGGATGACCGCCGGGCTGCTCGCCGAGCGCTCCGCGCTCGTCGCGCAGAAGGTCGCCCAGGGCAGCCTGGCGATCGTCGGCGCCCAGTACGCGCTCGCCCACGGCGAGGCCACGATCCTCAGCGTCGAGGGCGACCTCGGCCCCTACACCCCGGCCCCCTACACCCCGGCCCCCTGACAGACGGCCGCCTGCCCAGCCCCCCCCTTCGCACGAGCCAAGGCTCCTACCTCTCGGGGCGACACGAGCCGGCTCGTGCGAGCTCGGGGCGACACGAGCTTTGGCTCGTGCGAGCTCAGAGCGACACGAGCCTTGGCTCGTGCGAGCTCAGAGGGCGAGGCGTTCCCGGACGACGCCCGCGAGCCGCTGCGCCACCTCGTCGGCCTCGTCCTGGGTGGCCGCCTCGACCATGACCCGCACGACGGGCTCGGTGCCCGACTTGCGGAGCAGGACCCGGCCGGTGTCGCCGAGGCGCTCCGACTCCTGGCGGACGGCCTCCTGCACCCCCTCGTCGAGGTCCACGCGGTCCTTGTCGACGTCTGGGACGTTGACGAGCACCTGGGGCAGGCGGGTCATGACCGCCGCGAGCTCCGCGAGGCTCTTGCCGTTCTCCGCGAGGCGCGAGGCGATCATCAGCCCCGTGAGCACGCCGTCACCGGTCGTGCCGTGCTCGAGGAGGATGACGTGGCCGGACTGCTCGCCGCCGAGCGAGTAGGAGCCGCCGCGCATCCGCTCGAGCACGTACCGGTCGCCCACCTTCGTCTGGATGACCTCGATCCCGGCCTCGCGCATCGCGTTGATCAGCCCGAGGTTGCTCATCACCGTGGCGACGAGGGTGTCGTGCCGCAGCTGCCCTCGGTCCTTGAGCGTCAGCGCGAGGATCGCCATGATCTGGTCGCCGTCGACGACGTTGCCCTCGGCGTCCACGGCGAGACAGCGGTCGGCGTCGCCGTCGTGGGCGATGCCGAGGTCCGCGCCGTGCGCGACGACGGCCTCCCGCAGCTGGTCGAGGTGGGTCGAGCCGTAGCCGTCGTTGATGTTCAGCCCGTCCGGGGTGTTGCCGATCGTCCAGACCTGCGCACCCGCGAGGCGGAAGACCTCGGGCGAGACCTCGCTCGCCGCGCCGTGCGCGCAGTCGAGGACGACCTTAAGCCCCTCGAGGTCGTGAGGCATCGCGGCGAGCAGGTGGCGCACGTAGCGCGCCGGTGCTCCCTGCATGACGGTGACCCGGCCGACGCCGGCGCCCGTGGGGAGCCGGGGAGAGCTGCTCATCCGGTCCTGGATCGCGTCCTCGACGGCGTCGGGGAGCTTGTGCCCACCCCGGGCGAAGAACTTGATGCCGTTGTCCGGCATGGCGTTGTGCGAGGCCGAGAGCATGACCCCGAAATCGGCCTGCGTGTCGGCGGTGAGGAAGGCCACCGCCGGCGTCGGGAGCACGCCGACGTCGAAGACGTCGACCCCCTCCGAGGCCAGCCCGGCGATGACCGCCGCCGAGAGGAACTCACCAGAGGCCCGCGGGTCGCGGCCCACCACGGCGAGCGGGCGACGACGCGCCCCCTTCGCCTCGTCGGTGAGGACGTGCGCCGCCGCCTGGGACAGGCGCAGGGCGAACTCGGCCGTGATGACCTCGCCGTTCGCGAGACCACGGACGCCGTCGGTGCCGAAGAGTCGTGCCATCTGTCGTGGGTACCTCTCGTGGGGTGTCTGTGACGCTGGCCGGGGTCGACGGGCAAAGACGGTCGGGACCGGGCGCTCGTGGCACCCTACCCGCGACCTAGGCTGGTCCCCGGTACCCGGCGCGACCAACGGACGTCGGGCGGCAGAGAGGTCAAGCGCGTGATCGTCTTCCATCCCTCGGCGGGCCCGACGCTGGGTGTGGAGTGGGAGCTGGCCCTCGTCGACCACGAGACCCTCGACCTCGTCCCCCGGGCCGACGACGTCATGCCCGCCCTCGAGGCCAAGCACATCTCCGCCCGCTTCCACCGCGAGCTGCTGAGCAACACCGTCGAGATCGTCACCGGCGTCTGCCGCGACGTCCCCGAGATCACCGCCGACCTCAGCCGCTCGCTCGAGGCGTTGCGCGAGGTCACCGACCCGCTCGGGCTCGACCTCCTGTGCGCGGGCACCCACCCCTTCGCCCAGTGGCAGACCCAGGAGGTCAGCGAGGGCGAGCGTTACGCGACCCTCATCGACCGGACCCGCTGGTGGGGCCGTCAGATGGTGATCTACGGGGTGCACGTCCACGTCGGCGTCACCGACGTCGCCCGGGTCCTCCCGATCCTCGACGGTCTCCTCCCCTTCGCCCCCCACCTCCAGGCCCTCTCGGCCTCCTCCCCCTTCTGGGTCGGTGAGGAGACGGGGTACGCGAGCAACCGGGCCCAGATGTTCCAGCAGCTGCCGACCGCCGGCCTGCCCTTCCAGTTCTCGACCTGGGCCGAGTACGAGCGCTACGTCGACGACCTGCTCGTCACCGGCGTCATCGACGAGCTCAAGGAGATCCGCTGGGACATCCGACCGGCGCCGCACCTCGGCACCCTCGAGGTCCGGGTCTGCGACGGCGTGCCCACCCTGCGTGAGCTCGCCGCGATCACCGCCCTCGTGCAGTGCCTCGTCGTGTGGCTCGACGACCGCCTCACCGACGGTGGCACCCTGCGCACCCTGCCGCCCTGGCACGTCCAGGAGAACAAGTGGCGGGCCGCCCGGTACGGCATGGACGCGATCATCATCTGCGACGACCGCAACCGCGAGCGCCTCGTCACCGAGGACCTCATGGACCTCCTCGAGCGGCTGACGCCCGTCGCGCGCCGGCTCGGCTGCGAGCAGGAGCTCTCCGACGTCGCGCTCATCGTCCGGCACGGCGCGAGCTACCAGCGCCAGCTCGCCGTCGCGCAGCAGGAGGGCACCCTGGTCTCGGTGGCCCGCTCGCTCGTCGACGAGATGCGGGCCGGCGCCCCCGCCGCCTGGGCCGGCGAGGGGCGTCCTGCGTGACGGCCGAGAGCCCGCCCGGTCGCGGTGGCCCGGACCGTCCGCAGCGTCCGCTGTGGTGGGATCTCGGCCTCCGGATCGTCCTGAGCTTCACTCTCATCGCCGTCATCACCCACGTGGCGGTGCGCCCCTTCGCCATCCCCTCGGAGTCGATGGAGCCCACCCTGCTCACCGGCGACCGGGTCGTCGCGAAGGTCTGGCCCGGCGCCGGCGACCTCGAGCGCGGCGACGTCGCCGTCTTCGGCCACGGGGCGACCTGGGCGGACGAGCGGCTCGAGGACGACGGCGACCTCGTCAAGACCGTGGTCCGGACAGGCGGCGACATCCTCGGCTTCGGCCCCTCGCACCGCGCGCACACGGTCAAGCGGGTCGTCGGGATGCCCGGTGAGCGGGTTGCCTGCTGCGACGACGAGGGCCGGGTCATCGTCGACGGCACAGCGCTCGAGGAGCCCTATCTCGAGCCGGCCCGCGACCTCCCCTTCGACCCCCAGGCGGGGTGCGACTCCGGCGCGAGCTCACCCCGGTGCTTCCCCGAGATCACCGTCCCGGAGGGCTCCTTCCTCGTCCTCGGGGACAACCGGGCCCGCTCGGCCGACTCGGTGACCGCCTGCCGGACCACCGGCGCGGACGCCGCGTCGTGCGCCCGCTTCGTCCGCGGCGACCTCGTCGTCGGGACGCTCGGCTGGCGGGTCTGGCCCATGCCTCCCGGCACGATCGAGTGAGCGTTCAGAGCTGTCGGCGGGCCCGGGACTCCTCGGCACGTCGCGCCAGCTGCTCCGCCGGCGGGTAGCTCACCTCGCGCAGGCTCAGCCCGTGCGCCGGCATGACCTTGACCCGCGGGTCCCGGACGCCGGCGCGCAGGACCTCCCGCGGCCAGCCGGGCTCGGCGCGGCCCTGGCCGACCGGGACCACCGCCCCGACGAGCGCCCGGACCATCGAGTGGCAGAAGGCGTCGGCCACGACCCGCCCCTCGACGAGCCCTTCCTCGGTCCGCCGCCACGAGTACTCGAGCAGGGTCCGGATCGTCGTGGCCCCCTCACGCCTCTTGCAGAAGGCGGCGAAGTCGGCCAGACCGGTCAGACCTCGCGCCGACTCGTCCATGGCGGCGACGTCGAGCCGGTCACCGAGGGCGACGACCTCACGGCGGCGAAGGGGGTCGAGCCGGGCCGGGTCGTCGGCGACGAGGTAGCGGTAGCGCCGCTGCGTCGCGGAGAAGCGCGCGTCGAAGCCCTCGGGGGGCCGCGTCACGGCGTGCGCGGCGACGTCCTTGGGGAGGACGCCCCGCAGCCGGGCGAGGAGGGCGTCCTCGGGGCTGCGGTCGCGTCGCCCCTGAGCTGCGTCGAGGTGCTCGGGGGTGAGGTCGACGTGGCAGACCTGCCCGCTGGCGTGCACGCCCGCGTCGGTGCGTCCCGCCACGACCACGCGGAGCCCGCTCGTGCGGCAGATCGTCTCGAGCGCGCCGGTGAGCTCACCCTCGACGGTCCGGCGGCCCGGCTGGGCCGCCCACCCGGAGAAGTCGGTGCCGTCGTACGCGAGGTCGATCCGCACGCGCACCACTGGCTCGGCGGGCTCACGCTGCTCGGGCTCAGGCACGCCCCGGACCCTACAACCCTTGCGTCCGCCACCGTGGGGCGGCAGCGCCCACGGGCGTCATCGCGCGCTTCAACCGTCGGCGCCCTCTTCGGCGCCGTCCTCACCGGGGTCATCGGCAGCTCGAACCTGCGCATCGGCTTCGCCGTCCCGATGATCCTCATCCTCGGTCTCGTGCCGCTGGCCGGCGCCTTCCGGTCGCAGCTGCGGCAGGACTGACCCAGGGACGACGAAGGGGTTCCCACCAGCTGGTGGGAACCCCTTCGGCCGTCCGGCGGGATCAGCGCTTGGAGTACTGCGGAGCCTTGCGGGCCTTCTTGAGACCGGCCTTCTTGCGCTCCGGGACGCGGGCGTCACGGGTGAGGAAGCCGGCCTTCTTGAGGGTGGCGCGGTTGAGCTCGGGGTCCACGCCGTTGAGGCTGCGGGCGACGCCGAGGCGGACCGCACCGGCCTGGCCGGAGGGGCCACCGCCGTGGACGCGGACGAGCACGTCGTAGGCGCCGTCGAGCTCGAGGACGGTGAGCGGCTCGTTGACGATCTGCTGGTGGACCTTGTTCGGGAAGTAGTCCTCGAGCGAGCGACCGTTGATCTTCCACTCGCCGGTGCCCGGGACGATCCGGACGCGGGCGATGGCCTGCTTGCGGCGGCCGGTGGCGGCGCCCGGCGCGGAGGCCGTGGGGCGGGGGGCCGGCTCGGCGTCGCCGACCGGGCCCTCCGACTCGGAGGTGTAAGAGGTCATCTCGACGTCCTCGTCGAGGGTGCCCTCGACCTGGGGGTTCTCGGTGGTGTCAGCCACGGGTTGTGTCCTTAAGTCCTGTCAGCGGCGCGATTACTGCGCGACCTGGGTGATCGTGAAGGGGGTCGGCTGCTGCGCCGAGTGGGGGTGCTCCGCGCCGGCGTAGACCTTGAGCTTGGTCAGCTGCTGACGGCCGAGGGAGTTGCGCGGGAGCATGCCGCGGATGGCCTTCTCGACGGCCTTCTCCGGCGCCTTCTCGAGGAGCTCGGTGTAGGAGGTCGAGCGCAGGCCGCCCGGGAAGCCCGAGTGGCGGTAAGCCTTCTTCTGCTCCGCCTTGGCGCCGGTGAGGGCGACCTTGTCGGCGTTGATGATGATGACGAAGTCGCCGGTGTCGACGTGCGGGGCGAAGGTCGTCTTGTGCTTGCCGCGGAGCAGGATCGCGGCCTGGCTCGCGAGGCGGCCCAGGACGACGTCGGTGGCGTCGATGACGTGCCACTGACGGGTGATCTCGCCCGCCTTGGGGGTGTAGGTACGCACAGGTGCTGCCTTTGTGTCGTGTCGGGTGGGTACCCCTCAATTCTACGAAGGGGGGCGACCGTCGAGAAATCGTCGCGACGGGCCGCAACCCCTTGGGGCGCAAGGGCTCTGGGCGATCCGTCGGGGACCGCGACCTTGCACGGCCCCAGATTGCACAACTATTGTGCAATCCATGAGCACCCCACCCGGCGACGGCCCGAGCTCCTCGTGGCGGCTCCTGGCCCACCCCCTGCGCTCCCGAATCGTCGCGCACCTGCGCCTCCACGGCGGGGCGACCTCCGCCGAGCTGGCCCGCGCGCTGGGGACCAACACCGGGGCCACGAGCTACCACCTGCGCGTGCTCGCCGAGGCCGGGCTCGTCGAGGACACCGGCCTGGGCAACGCCAAGACCCGCGTCTGGGCGCTGCCCGACGAGGAGGACGACGACGACCTCACCGTCCGGACCGTCTCGCCCGACCCCGAGGACGTCGAGGACGACCTGTGGCTGGCCCACGACCACGTCGAGCACCTCGCCTCACGGGCGCACACGTGGGTCGACGCGGCCGCGGGCTGGCCGCTCGTGTGGCAGGAGGAGGCGGGGCTGCACGACCACGCCGTCCTCGTCGACGAGGAGCAGCTCGTCGCGCTGCGCACCGAGCTGGCCGACACCCTCGCCCGCTACCGACGGATCGGTGCGGGGACGCCGGGCGCCAAGCGGGTGGCGGTCACGCTGGCCGTGCACCCCATCGACCGCGCCCCCTGACCGCTGGTCCGAGGCAGACGAAGGGGCGCCCCTCCCCTGCGGGAGGAACGCCCCTTCGTCAGTGCGCGGAGGACGCTCAGGCCTCGTCGACCTGCTGCTTCTCCTCGCCACCGGCGGGCTCGAAGCCGGCCGCCTTGGCGTCGTCGGCGGAGGCGAACCAGAACTCGGCCTCCGTCTGGTCGTACCACTGCGACCCGGGCACGTGGTACTTGCCGGAGTCGGCGTTGCCCTTGACGTCGTAGCCCTCCGGAGCGCTGCCGTCCTCGTTCGAGGCGACGGCACCCTTGGGCAGCTCGACGGCGGTGTCGGCCTCGACACCGGCGGTCGCCGGCGTCTCGTCCTGGGCGGCGGAGGCCTGCGTGGTGGCCTCGGCCTCGGCGACGACGGCGCGCTTCGGCTTGGCCGAGACGGGCTCGCGGACGAGCTCGATGACGCACATCGGGGCGTTGTCGCCCTTGCGGGGGGCGATCTTCGTGATGCGGGTGTAGCCGCCCTCGCGGTCGGCCATGTCAGGCGCGATCTCGGTGAAGAGACGGTGCACGACACCCTTGTCCTTGACGACGGTCATGACCTTGCGACGGGCGGGCAGGTCACCCCGCTTGGCGAAGGTGACGAGACGCTCGGCCAGCGGACGGAGCCGCTTGGCCTTGGCCTGCGTCGTCGTGATCTGGTCGTGCTCGAAGAGCGACTGGGCGAGGTTGCCCAGCATGAGCCGCTCGTGAGCCGGGCCGCCTCCCAGACGGGGACCCTTGGTGGGGGTAGGCATGTGGTTCTCCTAGGAATAGGTACTGACCTCACCACTGACGGTCAGGTCATCAGGGGGTCAGAACTGCTCGTCCTCGGCGAAGGACTGGTCGTCGTAGTCCTCGTCGCCGTAGCTGTCGACGATCTGGCTCGGGTCGAAGCCGGGAGGGCTGTCCTTGAGGGCCATGCCCATGCTGTGCAGCTTGGCCTTGACCTCGTCGATCGACTTCGCACCGAAGTTGCGGATGTCGAGGAGGTCGGCCTCGCTGCGGCCGACGAGCTCACCCACGGTGTGGATGCCCTCGCGCTTGAGGCAGTTGTACGAGCGGACCGTGAGGTCGAGGTCCTCGATCGGCAGCGCCATGTCGGCAGCGAGCGCCGCGTCCGTCGGCGAGGGGCCCATGTCGATGCCCTCGGCCTCGACGTTGAGCTCGCGGGCCAGGCCGAAGAGCTCGACGAGCGTCTTGCCGGCGGAGGCCATCGCGTCTGCCGGGGTCATCGAGCTCTTGGTCTCGACATCGACGACGAGACGGTCGAAGTCGGTGCGCTGCTCGACACGGGTCGCCTCGACCTTGTAGGTCACGGCGAGGACCGGGCTGTAGATCGAGTCGACCGGGATCCGGCCGATCTCCTGGTCACCCGACTTGTTCTGCTGCGCCGAGACGTAGCCACGGCCACGCTCGACGGTCAGCTCCATCTCGACGCTGCCCTTGTCGTTGAGCGTCGCGATGTGCAGGTCGGGGTTGTGGACCTCGACACCGGCCGGCGGGTTGATGTCCGCGGCGGTGATCGGGCCGGCGCCGGTCTTGCGCAGGTACATGACGACCGGCTCGTCGTTCTCCGAGGAGACGACGAGGCCCTTTAGGTTGAGGATGATCTCGGTGACGTCTTCCTTCACTCCCGGGATCGTGGAGAACTCGTGGAGCACGCCGTCGATCCGGATCGAGGTGAGGGAGGCACCCGGGATGCTCGAGAGCAGGGTGCGACGCAGGGAGTTGCCGAGGGTGTAGCCGAAGCCAGGCTCGAGGGGCTCGATGACGAACCGCGAGCGGTTGTCGGCGACGACCTCCTCGCTGAGGGTGGGGCGCTGTGCGATGAGCACGGTGTTCTTCCTTCCCACGGGCGACCGCTATATGACGCCGCGTGATGCATGCCGGTCTGACCCGGCGGTTGCCCCCGCATCTGTCCGCGGGGGCAACCCTGGTGGAGCCGGTGGATCAGTTCTTCGAGTAGAGCTCGACGATCAGCTGCTCGGTGAGCGGGGTGTCGATCTGCTCACGAGTCGGCAGCTGGTGCACGAGGATCTTCAGGCTGCCCGGGACGACGTGGAGCCACGCCGGGATCGGACGCTCGCCGAAGGTCTCACGGGCCAGCTGGAAGGGGAAGGACTCCACCGACTGCTTGCGGACCGTGATGATGTCGTACTGCTCGACGCGGTGGCTCGGGACGTCGGTGCGGACACCGTTGATCTCGAAGTGACCGTGCGTGACGAGCTGACGCGCGTGACGGCGGGTGCGGGCCAGGCCCGCGCGGTAGATGACGTTGTCGAGCCGGGACTCGAGGATCGTCAGCAGGTTCGAGCCGGTCTTGCCGGGGCGGTTGGCCGCCTCCTTGTAGTACCGGACGAACTGCTTCTCCATGACGCCGTAGGTGAAGCGGGCGCGCTGCTTCTCCTGGAGCTGGGTGAGGTACTCCTTCTCCTGGATCCGGCGACGGCCATGCTGGCCGGGCGGGAAGGGACGGAGCTCGAAGTACTTGTCGCCGCCGACGAGGTCGAGCTTGAGACGACGGGACTTCTTGGTGATGGGGCCGGTGTAACGAGCCATGTTCTAGTTCTCCTGGTCCTTCTCGGCCTCAGACGCGACGGCGCTTGGGCGGACGGACCCCGTTGTGCGGGCTGGGGGTGACATCGCTGATCGCGCCGACCTCGAGGCCGGCGGCGGTCAGGGAGCGGATCGCCGTCTCACGACCAGAGCCGGGGCCCTTGACGAAGACGTCGACCTTGCGCATGCCGTGCTCCATCGCGCGACGCGCGGCGGCCTCGGCGGCCATCTGGGCGGCGTAGGGAGTCGACTTGCGCGAGCCCTTGAAGCCCACCTGGCCCGCGGAGGCCCAGGAGATCACGGCACCGGAGGGGTCCGTGATGGAGATGATCGTGTTGTTGAACGTGCTCTTGATGTGGGCCTGGCCCACGGCGACGTTCTTCTTGACCTTGCGACGCACCTTGGCGCCGGAGCGGGTCTTGGGAGGCATTACTTACCAACCTTCTTCTTACCGGCGACGGTGCGCTTGGGACCCTTGCGGGTACGGGCGTTGGTCTTGGTGCGCTGACCGCGCACCGGCAGACCGCGGCGGTGGCGGAGGCCCTCGTAGGTGCCGATCTCGACCTTGCGGCGGATGTCCGCGGCGACCTCACGGCGGAGGTCACCCTCGAGCTTGGCGTTGGCCTCGAGCCAGTCACGGAGCGCGACGAGCTGGGTGTCGTCGAGGTCCTTGACGCGGGTGCTCGGGTCGACGCCGGTAGCGGCGAGAGCCTTCTGCGAGGTCGTGCGACCGACGCCGAAGATGTAGGTCAGTGCGACCTCGACGCGCTTGTCGCGCGGCAGGTCCACTCCAACAAGACGTGCCATCTTGTGGTGTTTCCTTGTCTGTGCTTCCGGAGGTCTGGTAGCAGCACCGGTCCGAGGGTTGTGCCCCCACGATGGCGCGGGGCCCTGCGGTCCTCGGCCTCCGGGCCGAGGGTGACGTCCTGCGCGATGTCGATCCACCGCTAGATCCGGCCGCTCGTCGCGGCCTTCTGTCAGGGGTCGGGTACTGCCTGCTTCATGTGTTCTGTTGTCTCGAAGTCGTGCGACGCGTGCGAGGACCCGAGCGGGTCCCGGCGAGTGCGATCAGCCCTGGCGCTGCTTGTGGCGCAGGTTCTCGCAGATCACCATGACCCGACCGTTACGGCGGATCACCTTGCACTTGTCGCAGATCTTCTTGACGCTCGGCTGAACCTTCACTGCCAACTCGTCCTTGATCGATCTGTCCCGGGGCGCCGTGCGACGCGCCGGGTCGTGCTGCTGGGGGCGGCTGGGCCGTCCGTCAGCGGTAACGGAAGACGATCCGGCCGCGGGTCAGGTCGTACGGGCTCAACTCGACGACAACCTTGTCCTCCGGGAGGATTCGGATGTAGTGCTGACGCATCTTGCCCGAGATGTGGGCGAGAACCTTGTGACCGTTCGTCAGCTCGACCCGGAACATTGCGTTCGGGAGCGCTTCGACGATCGTGCCCTCGACCTCGATGACACCGTCCTTCTTGGCCATACCCTCTCAATCCGTTGGTGGTCGCCCCCTGGATGGGGACGCCATGAGCCGCCCGCACGAGAACCTCGACGGCCTGTGACCGCACGAGGACGCGCGAGAGCGACACTCCAGTCTAGGGGATCTGGTGAGAACCCGCGAAATCGGGGGCCTTCCGGGTGTACCTTCACCCTCGTCCGGCGATCCCGTCCGTGACCTCGCCACGCATCACCCCCGGGAAGTCGCCACCATGCCCTCGTTCTCGCGCGCCGCGCTGACGCTCGCCGGCGAGCGCGGGGTCCTGCCCGCCGGGGTCGAGATCCCCGGCGTCGTGGCCCTGCTCCCCTGGTTCGCGGAGCTCGGCGAGGTCGACGACCTCGAGGAGGTCCCCGCGCTGCCCCCCACCGCCACCGTGACGGTCGCCGTCGCCGCGCTGCCCGGCTACGAGCTGGCTCCGGGTGCGCCCACCTCCTTCGACGTCTCTGTCGACATCGCGCCCTGCGATGGCCCGGCCACCGCGCCCGTCGCTGTCACGAGCACCCGCTGCGAGCAGGTCACCGTCACCAACCCGGCCGGCAACCCCGACGCCTTCCTCCTCCTCACGACCGACCCCGACGACCCGACCGACATCACCGACGCGGACCTCCCGGCCGGCGAGACGGTCACGCTCGACATGGCGCCCGGCACCTGGTCCTGGGCGGCCCTGGACGCCACCCTCGATGACGACGACCTCCTCGACAGCTTCACCGAGGGCGACCTGACGCAGCGCCTCTCCGAGGCGGACGGCCCGGAGAGCGCCGCCGGGCAGCTCCGGATCCGGGCCGCCGAGATGCTCGAGGCAGACGCCCCCGCCATCACGCCCGAGGACCTCGAGCTGCTGCGCGAGGTCGGCGAGATGCTCGACGAGCTCGGACAGATGGGCGTCCTCCTGGGCGAGGGCGAGGTGACCGTCGCCGAGTGCCCGGCTCCGACGACGCCGCCGACCCCCGTGATCCCGGCCGTCGTCCAGACGGACGGCGGGACGGCCACCCCTTCGCCTGCGGGCGGGCTCCTCGCCACCCTGGCGGGCCTCCTCGGCCTCGGCGCCCTGCTCCACCGGGTGCGTCGCAGCGCCTGACCCGCGGCATCGATGAGGTCACGATCAGCCGAGATGACCCCGTCGTGACTTGATCAGCCCCCCGCCGCCTGTGATGGGGTTGCGGGCATGGAATCTCTGGCACGCCGCCTGGGGCTGCGCACGCAGCCGACGATCTTCTTCGTGTCAGCCGGGTTGATGATCCTCATCCTCGCCCTGCTGCTCGTCTTCCCCGCACAGCTCGGGGAGGCCTTCGGCAGCGGTCGCGAGTGGGTCGTCACCAACCTCGGCTGGTACTTCATCTTCGGGGTGACGGCCTGGCTCGTCATGCTGCTCGTCGTCGCCTTCGGACCGTACGGCGAGATCGTCCTCGGGGACAAGGACCAGAAGCCGGAGTACTCCTTCTTCTCCTGGTTCACCATGCTCTTCGCCGGTGGTATCGGCACGGTCCTGATGTTCTGGGGTGTGGCGGAGCCGATCTCGCACTTCACGACGCCGCCGAAGGCGGGGGTGGAGGCGTACACGCCCGAGGCCGCGACCGACGCGATGAACTTCTCGCTCTACCACCTGAGCCTGCACACCTGGGCGATCTTCGCCCTGCCGGGCCTGGCCTTCGCGTACTTCATCCACCGGTACAAGCTCCCGGCGCGCGTCAGCTCGGTCTTCTACCCGCTGCTCAAGGAGCGGATCTACGGGCCGATCGGCCGCGCGATCGACATCATCGCGATCCTCGGCACGCTCTTCGGTGTCGCCGTCTCGATCGGTCTGGGGACCTCCCAGATCGGCGCCGGCCTCAACGCGCTCTTCGGCTGGGAGAACGGCACGACGCTGCAGGTGCTCGTCATCGTCGTCCTCACGACGGTGGCCGTGGGCTCGATCGTCGCGGGCCTCGACAAGGGCATCAAGTTCCTCAGCAACCTCAACATCGGCATGGCGATCGGACTGATGATCTTCATCTTCCTCGCCGGCGGCATGACGCTCTTCCTCACCCGTCAGCTCTTCGAGACCCTCGGCGCCTACCTCACCGCGCTCCCGGGCCTGGCGCTGTGGAACGACGCGCTCGCCCGCGAGACCGGCGACGGCTGGGGCTGGCAGGGCGGCTGGACCGTCTTCTACTGGGCCTGGACTGTGTCCTGGGCGCCCTTCATGGGCATCTTCCTCGCCCGGATCTCCCGCGGTCGGACGATCCGCCAGTTCGTCCTCGGCGTCCTCTTCGCGCCCTCGCTCTTCACGCTCATCTGGTTCGTCGTCTTCGGGTGGTCTGCCATGCGGATCGACGGGATGGATGGCGCGGAGGGCCCGATCTCCGCCGCCGTCGCCGAGAGCGTGCCGCTGGCGATGTTCGAGTTCTTCAGCCACTATCCGCTGACGACGATCCTCCAGGGCCTGGCCGTCATCATCGTCGCGCTCTTCTTCGCGACGAGCGCCGACTCGTCCTCGCTCGTCGTCGACATGCTCTGCACCGGTGACGGCGAGGCCGGCCCGGTCCGCCAGCGGATGTTCTGGGGCATCTCCCAGGGCGCCCTTGCTGCTCTCCTCATCGTCCTCGCCGGGGAGGAGGGGTTGACCGCGCTGCAGCAGGTGATCACCGTCGTGGGTCTGCCGATGTTCACCCTGATGTTCCTCGCGGGCATCTCCTTGCTCGTGGCCCTGCGCAAGGAACGCCTGCGCTTCGTCACGGAGGTCGTCGGTGTCCCGCAGGAGGCGAAGGAGGCCGGCACGGACGCGCTCGAGCGCGGGGAGATCGTCCACCAGTCCGCCGAGGGCGAGGCCGCCCGCCGCGAGGCGCTCGAGTCTGAGCGGTAGACCGGGGACTTCCGGTCGGGCCGGGATATTGGGTCCGGGCCGGGCTATTGCTGGGCTCGGCCAAGGTTTCCCGGCCCGCCACGGGTTTCCCGGCCCGGACAGCTGGCGAGCCGAGGCGAAGGGGTCAGCCGGCGTCGTCGGTGACGGCGTCGGCGCCCCGCGCACGGTCCGCGAAGAAGGCCTCGAGGACCTGCTGCGCGGCGTCGACCGCGCTGACGGTCCCGTCGGCCACACCCTCCTGGACCTCGGTGAGGACGGCGCGGACCGACGGGCTACGCCGGACGCCGTCGCGCAGCTCGGCGTCGACCATCGCCCACATCCAGCTCGTCTGCTGCTCGCGCCGCCGGGACTCCAGCGACCCCTGCTCCTCGAGCCAGGCGCGGTGGTCGAGGACCGCCTGCCAGACCTCGTCGAGCCCGGCCCCGGTGTGCGCGGAGCAGGTGAGCACCGGGGTGCGGCGGGCCCGCGGGTCGGGGTTCATGAGGCGCATCGCCCCGGACAGCTCGCGGGCAGCCACCCAGGCGTCGGACTCGTGCGGCCCGTCGGCCTTGTTGACCGCGATGACGTCGGCCATCTCGAGGATGCCGCGCTTGATGCCCTGGAGCTGGTCGCCGCCCCGGGCGAGCGCGAGCATGAGGAAGGTGTCGACCATCTCGGCGACCGCCACCTCGGACTGGCCGACCCCGACGGTCTCGACGAGGACGACGTCGAAGCCCGCGGCCTCGAGGACGAGCATGGACTCCCGGGTCGCCCGGGCCACTCCCCCGAGGTGGCTGCCCGACGGCGAGGGTCGCACGAAGGCGTCCTCGCTCGCCGTGAGCTGGGCCATCCGGGTGCGGTCGCCGAGGACGGAGCCACCGGTCCGCGAGGACGACGGGTCGACCGCGACGACGGCGACGCGGTGACCCCGCTCGACGAGCCGGGTGCCGAGCGCGTCGATGAAGGTCGACTTGCCGGCGCCGGGGATGCCCGAGATGCCCACGCGGACGCTGCGCCCGGTGTCGGGCGCGAGCGTGGCGAGCAGCTCGCGGGCCTGCTCCCGGTGGTCCGGGCGCGAGGACTCGACGAGCGTGATCGCCCGCGCGACGTGCGCCCGGGAGCGCGCCCGGACGCCGGCCACGAGGTCGGCGACCGGGTCAGGCATCCGTCGAGCGCTCCTTGAGGGCGTCCACGAGGCGCAGCGCCGCGTCGGCGATCACGGTGCCCGGCGGGTAGATGTCGTCGGCCCCGGCAGCGCGCAGCTCCTCGAAGTCCTGCGACGGGATGACCCCGCCGACGACGATCATGAGGTCCTGGCGCCCGAGGTCGTCGAGCTCGCGTCGCAGCGCCGGTACGAGCGTGAGGTGCCCGGCCGCGAGCGAGCTCACCCCGACGACGTGGACGTCGGCCTCGACGGCCTGACGCGCCACCTCGCCGGGCGTCTGGAAGAGCGGGCCCACGTCGACGTCGAAGCCGAGGTCGGCGAAGGCGGTCGCGATGACCTTCTGGCCGCGGTCGTGCCCGTCCTGGCCCATCTTCGCGACGAGGATCCGCGGTCGGCGGCCCTCGGCCTGCTCGAACTCCGCCACCTTGGCCTGCGCGGCCGCCACGGAGCTGCTGCCCTTCGCCTCGTCCCGGTACACACCGGAGATCGTACGGATCTGCGCGGTGTAGCGGCCGTAGACCTCCTCGAGGGCGGTGGACATCTCGCCGACGGTCGCCTTGGCGCGGGCCGCCTCGATGGCGAGCGCGAGGAGGTTGGTCTCCATCGAGCCGCCGGCGGCCTTGGCACCCTCGGTGAGCGCGGTCAGCGCCGCCTCGACCTCGGCGTCGTCACGCTCGGCGCGCAGCCGCTCGAGCTTGGCGAGCTGCTGCTGGCGCACCGAGGCGTTGTCGACCTTCAAGATGTCAAAGGCCTCGTCCGCAGCGTCTTCTGGGACCGGGTAGGTGTTGACCCCGATGACGGGCTGGGCACCCGAGTCGATCCGCGCCTGCGTGCGCGCGGCCGCCTCCTCGATGCGCATCTTCGGGATGCCGGCCTCGATGGCCTTGGCCATGCCGCCGGCCTTCTCGACCTCCTCGATGTGCGCCCAGGCACGCTTGGCGATGTCGTGCGTGAGCCGCTCGACGTAGGCGCTGCCGCCCCACGGGTCGATGACCCGCGTCGTTCCCGACTCCTGCTGCAGCACGAGCTGGGTGTTGCGCGCGATGCGGGCGGAGAAGTCGGTCGGCAGCGCGATCGCCTCGTCGAGGGCGTTCGTGTGCAGCGACTGGGTGTGACCCTGCGTGCTCGCCATCGCCTCGATGCCGGTGCGGACGACGTTGTTGAAGACGTCCTGCGCGGTGAGGCTCCAGCCGGAGGTCTGGCTGTGGGTGCGCAGCGAGAGCGACTTGCTGCTCTGCGGCTCGAAGTTCTCCTGGACGAGCCGCGCCCACAGCAGGCGCGCGGCGCGCATCTTGGCGATCTCCATGAAGAAGTTCATGCCGATGGCCCAGAAGAAGGACAGGCGCGGCGCGAACTTGTCGACGTCGAGACCCGCGTCGCGGCCGGCCCGGATGTACTCGATGCCGTCGGCGAGGGTGTACGCGAGCTCGAGGTCCTGCGTCGCCCCGGCCTCCTGCATGTGGTAGCCGGAGATCGAGATCGAGTTGAAGCGCGGCATCGTGGCCGAGGTGAAGGCGAAGATGTCGGAGATGATCCGCATCGACGGCTCGGGCGGGTAGATGTAGGTGTTGCGGACCATGAACTCCTTGAGGATGTCGTTCTGGATGGTCCCCGAGAGCTGCTCCGGCGACACCCCCTGCTCCTCCGCCGCGACAACGTAGAGGGCGAGGATCGGCAGCACCGCGCCGTTCATCGTCATCGACACCGACATCTGGTCCAGCGGGATCCCGTCGAAGAGGGTCCGCATGTCGTAGATCGAGTCGATCGCGACACCGGCCATGCCGACGTCGCCCTCGACGCGCGGGTGGTCGGAGTCGTAGCCGCGGTGCGTCGCGAGGTCGAAGGCGACGGAGAGTCCCTTCTGCCCGGCGGCGAGGTTGCGTCGGTAGAAGGCGTTGGACTCCTCGGCGGTCGAGAATCCCGCGTACTGCCGGATCGTCCACGGCTGGTTGACGTACATCGTCGGGTACGGGCCGCGGAGGAAGGGCGGAGCACCGGGCACCGTCTCGAGGAAGTCGAGCCCCTCGGTGTCGGCCTCGGTGTAGACCGGGGCGACCCGGATGTGCTCGGGCGTCTCCCAGCCGTCGGCCGCACCCGGCGTGGCCTCGAGGAGCCGGCTCCAGCGCTCGGCGGCGCCCTCGGCGGGCCGGCCGGCGCCGAGGTCGGCGCCGGAGAGGTCGGGGATGGCGCTCATCGGGCGTCTCCTTCGGTGAGCTGGTCGAGCAGGTCAGAGAGCAGGGCGACGACGTCGACCCCTTCGCGGGCCTCGACGACGTCGGGGTGACCCTCCCCCAGCTCGGTGGCCCGGCCGGCGAGGACGACGGTGCTCACCCCGGCCTCACGAAGGGAGGAGATCACCTCGGCGCCGACGGTCGCGTTGACCTTCGGGGAGGTGGCGACGACGGCGACGGTGTGCCCACCGGCGCGGGCGGCCTCGGCGGCACCGGCGGCGTCGACCTCCTCGGCGAGCTCGGCGCCGATGCCGGCGACCGCGAGGAGGTTGGTGGCGAAGGTCTGCCGAGCACCGAAGTCGCGGCGGGTGCCGGGGCTCACGAGGAGCACCGAGGGCGCGTCCCCCGCGGAGGTGCGGGAGCGCAGCTGCTCGAAGACCTCTCCGTCGCGGTGCCGCGTGAGCCCACCGGTCGGCGTCTCGGGGCGCGGGGTGCGCGTCAGCGGGGTCTCGCCGGCGAGCGGGAAGGTGGAGGTGCCGGTGAGCGGGATGCTGCGGGTCGAGAGGCCTGCGAGCCGCTCGGCCCACATGCCCTCGAGCGTGGTCGCGAGCGAGCCGTCGGCGAGGACGGCGGCGACGCCGCCGGCGGCGTCGATCTCGCCGAGACGGGCCCAGGCGCGCTGCGCCATATCCTCGGTGAGCGACTCGACGTACCAGGACCCTCCGGCCGGGTCGGCGACGGCCGCGACGTGGCTCTCGAAGGCGAGCAGGCTCTGGGTGTTGCGCGCCAGGCGGCGCGAGAAGGCCTCGGGCAGGCCCATCGGGGTGTCGTAGGGCAGCACCGTGATGCGGTCGGCGCCGCCGGCGCTCGCGGCGAAGCAGGCGATGGTGCCGCGCAGGACGTTGACCCACGGGTCGGTGGCCGTGAGCATCCGGGTCGAGGTCACCGCGTGGATGCGGGCCCCGCGGACCTCCTCCGGGACGTCGGCGAGCTCGCCCACGCGGGCCCACAGGCGCCGCAGGACGCGGAGCTTGGCGATCGTCGCGAACTGGTCGGCGGTCGTCGCGACCCGGAAGTCGACGGCGGCGAAGGCCTCGGCCGGGCTCACCCCTTCGTCCTCGAGGGCACGGACGTAGGCGACGGCGGTCGCGACGGCCAGCGCCACCTCCTCGACGTCGGTCGCGCCGGCGTCGTGGTAGATCCGGGAGTCGACGGTCAGTGCGACGAGTCCGTCGAGGGCGGCAGCCCGCCGGGCGAAGGGGGCAAGGCCGGTCAGGTCGGCAGCCTCGCCGGTGGCGGCGGCCGCACCGATCGGGTCGAGGCCGAGGCTCGAGCCGGGGGCGGTCGTGCCGGCGCCCTCGAGGACCGCCAGGAGCGCCTCGGCGGCCTCGCGCTGCTGGGTCACGGCGGACACGGCGACCGGCGCGAGGTCGAGGAGCACTCCGTCGAGCGCCGCGGCGAGGTCTGCGGGAGCGAGGTAGCCGTCGCCGAGGGCCACCCACGCGGAGGTGACGCCCCGCTCGAGGTCGTCGAGCACGGCCCGACGCACCTGCTCGGCGTCGGTCCCCTCGAAGAGCTGGCGCACGTCCCACGGCTGGTCGGGTTTGCGCGGTCCGCTGCCCCGGGTGAAGGGCATGGCGCCGGGCAGGCCCAGCGCCGTGCGCTTGCCCTGGTACAGCGGCTGGAGCACGATCCCGTCGGGCAGCGTCGTCGTGAGGGACTCGACCGCCTCGGGGCCGCTGAGGTGGGCGTCCTCGGCCCGGGACCGGTTCACCACCCCCGCGACGAGCTCTTGCCAGCGATCGAGGCTGGTGGTCGGGAAGTCCCCGGCCAGGGTCATCACGGCATCGTCGGGGGTGACGGTCACGCTGGGCGCACTCCTTGCTCGGCCCGATGGCGGGGCCACCGGGGAGTCAGCATGTCTGTCTCTCACCCTAGTGGCCGCCGCAGCCACCGGCGGCGGGTGGTGAGCACGATCATGCCGAGCGGGCCGGCTCAGTCCCCCAGTGGTCCGAAGGGGGCACCGGCGGCCGTGAGGGCCGCCTCTCCCCCGTCGATCTCGGTGAGCACCCAGAGCCCGCGGTCGGTGATCGCGACCGAGTGCTCCCAGTGCGCCGCCCGCGAGCCGTCGTCGGTGACGATCGTCCACTCGTCGGCGAGCACGTGGTTCTCCTGCGCCCCGAGCGTGATCATCGGCTCGATGCAGATCGTCGTCCCGACCGGGGTAACCGGGCTCTTGCCGCCGTGCCGGTAGTTGGGCACCTGGGGAGGCATGTGCATGTCCTCGCCGATGCCGTGGCCGACGTAGTCGAGGACGATGCCGTAGGCGCGCCCGTCGGCGCGGCCCGAGCGCTCGATCGACCCGTGGACCGCCGACCCGACGTCGCTGATCCGCCCGCCGTTGCGCAGCGCGGCGATGCCGGCCCACATCGAGGTCCGGGTGGCCTCGCTGAGCCGCACGTCCTCGGGCCGCGCGGCGTCGTCACCCCCGACGACGACGGTCATCGCGGCGTCGCCGTTCCAGCCCTCGACCTCGGCACCGCAGTCGATGCTCAGCAGGTCACCGGGCTCCAGCACCCGGTCGCCCGGGATGCCGTGGACGATCTGCTCGTTGACCGAGGTGCACAGGGTGTGGCGGTAGCCGGGCACGAGCTGGAAGTTCGGGACCCCGCCGTGGTCCCGGATGAAGGACTCGGCGAGGGCGTCGAGCTGCCCCGTCGTCACCCCTTCGCGCACCTCGCCCCGGAGCATCTCCAGGGTGCGCCCGACGAGGAGGCCGGCCGTCCGCATGAGCAGCAGCTGCTCAGCGGACTTCGGCGCGACCCTCTCCCGGCCCAGCCAGCCCACGCGTCAGCGCTCGAGGGCGGCGAAGATGCGCTCGCTGACCTCGTCGACCTCGCCCATGCCGTCGACCTCGACGAGCAGGCCGCGCTCACGGAACACGGCGGCCAGGGGCTCGGTCTCGCGGGCGTAGATCGCCTGGCGCTCGCGGATGACGTCCTCGGTGTCGTCGGCGCGACCCTCGACCTCGGCCCGCTTGAGGAGACGCTGGACGACCTCGTCCTCGTCGACCGTGAGCATGAGGACCTTCTCGACGGCCAGGTCGTGCTTGGCGAGCATCGCGTCGAGCGCGGTCACCTGGCCCGTCGTGCGCGGGTAGCCGTCGAGGAGGAAGCCGGGCTCGCAGTCGGCCTCGTTGAGCCGGTCCTCGACGATCGCGTTGGTGATGTCGTCGGGGACGTAGCCGCCGCTGGCGGTGATCTCCTTGACCTGCAGACCCAGGGGGGTCTCGTTCTTGATGTTGGCCCGGAAGATGTCACCGGTCGAGATCGCGGGGATCCCGAAGTGGTCGGCGATCCGGGAGGCCTGCGTACCCTTGCCGGCCCCGGGCGGGCCAAAGATGATCAGACGCATCAGCGGAGGAACCCTTCGTATTCGCGTTGCTGCAGCTGGGACTCGATCTGCTTCACCGTCTCCAGCCCGACGCCGACCATGATGAGGATCGACGTCCCGCCGAACGGGAAGTTCTGGTTCGCGCCCACGAGCACCAGTGCGATGAGCGGGATGAGCGAGACCAGAGCCAGATAGATGGCGCCCGCGACGGTGATGCGGGTCAGCACGTAGTTGAGGTACTCGGCCGTGGGTCGCCCGGCCCGGATACCTGGGATGAAGCCGCCGTAGCGCTTCATGTTGTCGGACACCTCGGTGGGGTTGAAGGTGATCGACACGTAGAAGAAGGTGAAGAAGAGGATGAGCCCGGTGAAGACCACGATGTAGACCCAGGTGGGCTGCGACGGGTTGAAGTGCTGCTGCAGCCAGGTCACCCAGCCCGGGCTGTTGCCCGCCGGGTCCTGCTGGAACTGCGCGATCATCATCGGCAGCGAGAGCATCGAGCTCGCGAAGATCACCGGGATGACGTTGGCCATGTTGACCTTGATCGGGATGTACGTCGAGGTGCCGCCGTACATCTGCCGCCCGACCATCCGCTTCGCGTACTGGACGGGGATGCGGCGCTGGCTCTGCTCGACGAAGACGACCGCCGCGATGATGAGCAGCCCGATGGCGATCACGAGGAAGAAGATGTCCCAGCGGCCCTCGCGCTGCTGGATCGCCCAGAGCGAGCCGGGGAAGGTCGCGGTGATCGAGGTGAAGATCAGCAGGGACATGCCGTTGCCGACGCCCTTGTCGGTGATGAGCTCACCGAGCCACATGATCAGGCCGGTGCCGGCGGTCATGGTGAGGACCATGATGAGGATGCTCGGCAGCGACTCGCGGTAGAGGATGTTCGTGCAGTTCGCGTTGCCGAAGAGCTGGCTGGGGTTGCGGGCGAAGGTGATGAAGGTCGCCGACTGCAGGACCGCCAGGGCGATCGTCAGGTACCGCGTGTACTGGGTCATCTTCGCCTGACCCTGCTGGCCCTCCTTCTTGAGGGCCTCGAACCGCGGGATGACGACGGTGAGGAGCTGGACGATGATGCTCGCCGTGATGTACGGCATGATCCCGAGCGCGAAGATCGAGAGCTGGAGGAGTGCGCCGCCGCTGAAGAGGTTGGCCATCCCGAGGAAGGTCGAGCTCGCGTCCTCGCGCGCACCGGCGATGCACGCCTGGACCGCGTTGTAGTCCACGTTCGGCGTCGGGACGAAGCTGCCCAGCCGGAAGAGCACGACGATGCCGAGGGTGAACAGCAGCTTGCGTCGCAGGTCCGGCGTCTTGAACGCACGGGTGAAGGCGGAGAGCAACTGATCCTCCAGGTTTCGTCACGGAGCCGGGTGTCGACGCCGGCGTGACGGGGAACGGGCGAGACTGAAGCACGATACCCGGCGCACCTGTGCCGGGCTAACCAGGGACGCGCGAAGGGGTCCGGCGAACGAAACGTCCGCCAGACCCCTTCGTCGTCGGCCTGGGTCAGGCGCCGGTGATGGAACCGCCGGCGGCCTCGACCTTCTCCTTGGCACTGGCGGAGAACGCGTCGACGGTCAGGTTGACCTTGACGGTGATCTCACCGGTGCCGAGGACCTTGACGGGCTGGCCCTTGCGGACGGCGCCCTTGGCCACGAGGTCGGCCACGGTCACGTCGCCACCCTCGGGGAAGAGAGCGGAGACCTTGTCGAGGTTGACGACCTGGTACTCCGTCTTGAACGGGTTCTTGAAGCCGCGAAGCTTCGGCAGACGCATGTGCAGCGGCGTCTGGCCACCCTCGAAGGCAGCAGGCACCTGGTAGCGGGCCTTCGTGCCCTTGGTGCCGCGGCCGGCGGTCTTTCCCTTGGAGCCCTCACCACGACCGACACGGGTCTTGGCGGTCTTGGCCCCAGGGGCAGGACGCAGGTGGTGGACCTTGAGGGCGTGGTTCGAACCGTTGCCTTCCTGGCCCTCGGTGGTCTTCTTGGCGTCAGCCATGATCAGTCAACCTCCTCGACGGTCACGAGGTGCGCGACCGTACGGACCATGCCACGGATCTCCGGGCGGTCCTCCTTGACGACGACGTCGCCGATGCGCTTCAGACCGAGGCTGCGCAGCGTGTCACGCTGGTTCTGCTTGCCACCGATCTCGGAACGGGTCTGGGTCACCTTGAGGCGAGGCATCACGCACCTGCCTTCTCGGACTCACGAGCCGCGCGGGCCTCCTCGCGGCCAGCAGCCTGGGCGCGGAGCATCGCGGCGGGGGCGACCTCGTCCAGCGGCAGGCCGCGGCGGGCCGCGACAGCCTCCGGACGCTCGAGACCCTGGAGGGCCGCGACCGTCGCGTGGACGATGTTGATGGCGTTGTCCGACCCGAGCGACTTGCTCAGGACGTCGTGGATGCCGGCGCACTCGAGGACCGCACGGACCGGGCCACCGGCGATGACACCGGTACCGGGAGCGGCCGGGCGCAGCAGGACGACGCCCGCAGCAGCCTCACCCTGGATGGGGTGCGGGATGGTGCCCTGGATGCGGGGCACCTTGAAGAACGCCTTCTTGGCCTCCTCGACACCCTTGGCGATCGCCGCGGGCACCTCCTTGGCCTTGCCGTAGCCGACGCCCACGGTGCCGTCACCGTCACCGACGACGACGAGCGCGGTGAAGCTGAAGCGACGACCACCCTTGACGACCTTGGCGACACGGTTGATGGTGACGACGCGCTCGAGGTACTGGCTCTCGGCGGCGCGGTTGTCGCGGCCACCGTCGCGGCCGCCACGGCCACCGCGGCGGTTGTCGTTACGGTCGTTGGAGCGCTCGTTGGTGCCTGCGGCACCGGCGCCTCGACGCTGGGGTCCGGGCATCAGATCTTCCTCTTCTCGACGTTCAGGGTCCGGGTCACAGCGACAGGCCCCCCTCGCGGGCGCCGTCGGCGATCGCCGCGACACGGCCGTGGTACTTGTTGCCACCACGGTCGAAGACGACGGCCTCGACGCCGGCAGCCTTGGCACGCTCGGCGACGAGCTCGCCGACCTTCTTCGCCTGCTCGGTCTTGCCACCGGTGACGGTGCGGACGTCCGCCTCCATGGTGGAGGCCGAGGCCACGGTCTTGCCCACGGTGTCGTCGACGACCTGGACGAAGACGTGGCGGCTCGAGCGGCTCACGACGAGCCGGGGACGAACGGCGGTGCCGACGATCTTCTTGCGGACGCGCAGGTGGCGGCGGCCGCGCGCGGCAACCTTGCCCTTGGCGCGCTTGACAGTCATAGCCATGGCTTACTTACCAGCCTTTCCGACCTTGCGACGGATGTGCTCGCCCTCGTAGCGGACACCCTTGCCCTTGTACGGGTCGGGCTTGCGGAGCTTACGGATGTTGGCGGCCACCTCACCGACGAGCTGCTTGTCGATGCCCTGCACCGAGAAGCGCGTCGGGTTCTCGACGGCGAAGGTGATGCCGTCAGGCGCCTCGATGGTGATCGGGTGGCTGTAGCCGAGCGCGAACTCGAGCGCGCCGCCCTTGTTCTGCACGCGGTAACCGGTGCCGTGGATCTCGAGCTTCTTCTCGTAGCCCTCGGTCACGCCGACCACCATGTTGTTGATGAGCGAGCGGGTCAGCCCGTGGAGGCTGCGCGACGCGCGCTCGTCGTCAGGCCGGGAGACGGTCACGCCGTCCTCGCCCTTCTCGACCGCGATCGGCTCGGCCACGACGTGGCTGAGCTGACCCTTGGGGCCCTTGACGGTCACCGTGGCACCGTCGATGGTCACGTCGACACCGCTGGGGATGGCGACCGGGAGTCGTCCAATACGCGACATGCTGCTCTCCCTTACCAGACGTAGGCGAGGACTTCCCCACCCACACCCTTGCTAGCGGCCTGCTTGTCCGTGAGGAGACCCGAGGACGTCGAGATGATCGCGACGCCCAGGCCACCGAGGACCTTCGGCAGGTTGGTCGACTTGGCGTACACACGCAGACCGGGCTTGGACACCCGGCGCACCCCGGCGATGGAGCGCTCGCGGTTCGGGCCGTACTTGAGGGAGATCGTCAGCGTCTTGCCGACGGTCGCGTCCTCGACGGTCCAGCCCGCGATGTAACCCTCCGCCTGGAGGATCTCAGCGATGTGCTGCTTGAGCTTGGAGTACGGCATGGAGACCTCGTCGTGGTGCGCCGAGTTGGCGTTCCGCACACGGGTCAGCATGTCCGCAATCGGGTCGGTCATGGTCATGGGGCGTTCCTGCCCTCTCTCACCGCGGTTTCACCCGGGAGGATTTCCCTGGCGACCTTCGATGTAGAACGTCTGTGGTTGGGGTCGTGCAGCGGCCGGTCAGGGCCGCGGGTCGGGGTGGGCTCTCGCCCGCCCCGGGTGGTCACCAGCTCGACTTGGTGACACCGGGCAGCTCGCCGCGGTGCGCCATCTCGCGCAGGCAGATCCGGCAGAGGCCGAACTTGCGGTAGACCGAGTGGGGGCGGCCGCAGCGCTGGCAGCGGGTGTAGCCGCGGACCTTGAACTTCGGCTTCTTGTTGGCCTGGTTGACCAGGGCGGTCTTCGCCATGTCAGTTCTCCTTGAAGGGGAAGCCGAGCGCCTTGAGCAGGGCGCGGCCCTCGTCATCGTTGGTCGCCGTGGTGACCACGGTGATGTCCATGCCGCGGACCCGGTCGATCTTGTCCTGGTCGATCTCGTGGAACATCGACTGCTCGGTCAGGCCGAAGGTGTAGTTGCCCCGGCCGTCGAACTGCTTCGGCGAGAGGCCGCGGAAGTCGCGGATGCGCGGGAGCGCGACCGAGACGAGGCGGTCGAGGAACTCCCACATCCGGTCGCCGCGCAGCGTGGTGTGCGCGCCGATCGGCATGCCCTCACGCAGCTTGAACTGCGCGATGGACTTGCGGGCCTTGGTCACCTGCGGCTTCTGGCCGGTGATCGCGGTGAGGTCGCGGATCGCGCCCTCGATGAGCTTGCTGTCCTTCGCGGCGTCGCCCACACCCATGTTGACGACGACCTTGACGAGGCCGGGGACCTGCATGACGTTCGAGTAGCCGAACTGCTCCTGCAGGTTGCCCTTGATCTCGTCGCGGTAGCGCGTCTTCAGCCGGGGGCTGGCTGCGGACTCGGTGCTCGCGGTGTTTTCCAGGGTGTCAGTCATGTCAGAGGTCCTTGCCCGAGCGACCCGCGACGCGGGTGCGGCTCGACTTCGTGCGACCGTCGCGCTCGACGCTCTCGACGCGCGTCTTGATCCGGGTCGGCTTGTTGTCCTCCGGGTCGACGACCGCCACGTTGCTCACGTGGATCGGCGCCTCCTGGACGACGAGGCCGCCGGCCTGGCCGCCGACGCCCGCCTTGGTGTGGCGGGTGACGCGGTTGACGCCCTCGACGACGACGCGCTGGGTCTCGGTGTGAACGGCGATGACCTTGCCCTGCTTGGCCTTGTCCTTGCCGGACAGGACCTGCACGAGGTCACCCTTCTTGATCTTCATCTTCGCCATGGATCAGAGCACCTCCGGCGCCAGCGACACGATCTTCATGAACTTCTTGTCGCGCAGCTCGCGGCCGACCGGGCCGAAGATGCGGGTGCCACGGGGGTCACCGTCGTTCTTGAGGATCACGGCCGCGTTCTCGTCGAACTTGATGTAGGAACCGTCGACGCGGCGACGCTCCTTGGTCGTGCGGACGATGACCGCCTTGACGATGTCGCCCTTCTTGACGTTGCCGCCCGGGATGGCGTCCTTGACCGTCGCGACGATCGTGTCGCCGATGCCGGCGTACCGACGGCCGGAGCCACCGAGCACGCGGATGCACAGGATCTCCTTGGCGCCGGTGTTGTCGGCCACCCGGAGGCGGGACTCTTGCTGGATCACTTGGCCTTCTCCAGAATCTCGACGAGGCGCCAGCGCTTGCTTGCCGACAGCGGACGGGTCTCCATGATGAGGACGCGGTCGCCGATGCCGGCGGTGTTGCCCTCGTCGTGCGCCTTGACCTTGTGGCTCTTGCGCATGACCTTGCCGTAGAGCGCGTGCTTGACGCGGTCCTCGACCTCGACGACGACGGTCTTGTCCATCTTGTCGCTGACGACGTAGCCCTGACGGGTCTTGCGGTCGTTGCGCTCGTCGTTGCGCTCTGCAGCAGCTGCGCTCACGGTCTCATCCTTCACGTTCTCGCTCACTTGCTCTCACCCGCCGGGGCCTGGCCGATGCCGAGCTCGCGCTCACGCATCTCGGTGTAGATCCGGGCGATGTCCTTGCGGACGGCGCGGAGCCGCCCGTGGGACTCCAGCTGGCCGGTGGCCGACTGGAACCGGAGGTTGAAGAGCTCCTCCTTGGCCTTGCGCAGCTCGTCGACCAGACGGTCGTCGGCCAGCTCACGCAGGTCCGCGGAAGTCAGGTCCTTGGAACCGACTGCCATCAGATGTCACCACCTTCACGCGCGACGAAGCGGCACTTCATCGGCAGCTTGTGCATGGCCAGACGCATGGCCTCACGGGCGATCTCCTCGGAGACGCCGGAGATCTCGAACATCACGCGGCCGGGCTTGACGTTGGCGACCCACCACTCGGGCGAGCCCTTGCCGGAACCCATGCGGGTCTCAGCCGGCTTCTTGGTGAGCGGGCGGTCGGGGTAGATGTTGATCCACACCTTGCCGCCACGCTTCATGTAGCGCGTCATGGCGATACGGGCCGACTCGATCTGCCGGTTCGTGACGTAGGCCGGCTCGAGAGCCTGGATGCCGTAGTCGCCGAAGGCGATGGTCGTGCCGCCCTTGGCCATGCCCGAACGCTTCGGGTGGTGCTGCTTGCGGTGCCTCACTCGACGAGGAATGAGCATCAGACGTTCTCCCCTTCGGTGCTCGGCGCGGCGGCGGACGAGGCCGGGGCCTCGGACGCGGCGGGCGCCTCGGCAGCAGGAGCCTGCTGCTCGTTGCGACGGGCGCGGGCGGGACGGTCGTCGCGGTCGCGACGGGGGCCGCGGCCACGCGGAGCGGCGGTCGCCTGCTGGGCGGCGAACTCCTTCTCCGTCATGTCGCCCTTGTAGATCCAGACCTTGACGCCGATGCGACCGAAGGTCGTGCGGGCCTCGTAGAAGCCGTAGTCGATGTTCGCGCGCAGGGTGTGCAGCGGCACGCGACCCTCGCGGTAGAACTCGCTGCGGGACATCTCGGCGCCGCCGAGACGTCCGGAGCACTGGATCCGGATGCCCTTGGCGCCGGCGCGCTGCGAGGACTGGATGCCCTTGCGCATGGCGCGACGGAAGGTGACCCGAGCAGCGAGCTGCTCGGCGATGCCCTGAGCGACGAGCTGAGCCTCGATCTCGGGGTTCTTGACCTCGAGGATGTTCAGCTGGACCTGCTTGCCGGTGAGCTTCTCGAGCTCCCCGCGGATCCGGTCGGCCTCAGCGCCACGGCGACCGATGACGATGCCGGGACGCGCGGTGTGGATGTCGATGCGGACCCGGTCACGGGTGCGCTCGATCTCGACGCGGGCGATGCCGGCCCGCTCCATGCCCGTGGACAGGAGCTTGCGGATGGCCACGTCTTCCTTGACGTAGTCGCGGTAGCGCTGACCCTCCTTGTTGGAGTCGGCGAACCAGCGGCTCTTGTGGTCGGTGGTGATGCCCAGACGGAAGCCGTGCGGGTTGATCTTCTGACCCATCAGCGGTTCCCTCCCTTCGCAGCCTTCTCGGGCTTGGACGTGACGACGACGGTGATGTGGCTCGTGCGCTTGTTGATCCGACCGGCGCGGCCCTGGGCCCGCGGACGGAAGCGCTTCATCGTCGCGCCCTCGTCGACGAAGGCGGTCGAGATGACGAGGGCGCGCTCGTCGAACGCGACGCCGGCCTCGTCGGACTTGACGCGCAGGTTCGCGATCGCGGACTCGACGAGCTTGAGGACCGGCTCGGCCGCACCCTGGGGGGCGAACTTGAGCATCGCGATGACGGACTGGGTGTCCTTGCCGCGGACGAGGTCGACGATGCGACGCGCCTTCTGCGGGGTGACCCGCAGGTGACGGACGACCGCGCGAGCCTCGAGGGCAGCGTTCTCGGTGGTGGTGTCGGTGGCCATCAGCGACGACGTCCCTTCTTGTCGTCCTTCACGTGACCGCGGAAGGTGCGGGTCGGGGCAAACTCGCCGAGCTTGTGGCCGACCATCGCCTCGGTGACGAACACCGGGACGTGCTTGCGGCCGTCGTGGACGGCGAAGGTGTGGCCGAGCATGTCCGGGCTGACGACCGAACGACGCGACCAGGTCTTGATGACGTTCTTCGTGCCCGCTTCGTTCTGAGCGTCCACCTTCTTCTGAAGGTGGTCGTCGATGAAGGGGCCCTTCTTCAAACTACGAGGCATGTCCAAAGGCTCCTATCAGCGCTTCTTGCCAGTACGACGGCGGCGGACGATCAGCTTGTCGCTCGCCTTGCCCGGTCGGCGGGTCCGGCCCTCGGGCTGGCCCCACGGCGACACGGGGTGACGGCCACCAGACGTGCGGCCCTCACCACCACCGTGCGGGTGGTCCACGGGGTTCATGACGACACCACGGACGGTCGGGCGCTTGCCCTTCCACCGCATGCGGCCGGCCTTGCCCCAGTTGATGTTGCTCTGCTCGGCGTTGCCGACCTCACCGACGGTGGCGCGGCAGCGCACGTCGACGCGACGGATCTCGCCGGAGGGCATGCGCAGCGTGGCGTAGGGGCCCTCCTTGCCGAGGAGCTGGATGCTCGTGCCGGCCGAGCGGGCCAGCTTGGCGCCGCCACCGGGACGGAGCTCCACGGCGTGGACCGTCGTACCGGTCGGGATGTTGCGCAGCGGCAGGTTGTTGCCCGGCTTGATGTCGGCCCCGGGGCCGTTCTCGATCGGGTCGCCCTGCTTGAGCTTGTTCGGCGCGAGGATGTAGCGCTTCTCGCCGTCGGCGTAGTGCAGGAGCGCGATGCGCGCGGTGCGGTTGGGGTCGTACTCGATGTGAGCGACCTTGGCCGGCACGCCGTCCTTGTCGTGGCGACGGAAGTCGATGACGCGGTAGGCGCGCTTGTGGCCACCACCGATGTGACGGGTGGTGATACGACCGCTGGCGTTGCGGCCACCGGACTTGCTCAGCGGACGGACGAGGGACTTCTCCGGCGTGGAGCGGGTCACCTCGACGAAGTCCGCGACAGAGCTGCCGCGGCGACCGGGCGTGGTCGGCTTGTACTTACGGATACCCATGGTTACGTTCCTTCTCTTCCGGTCAGCCCTGGCTACCGAAGATGTCGATCGCGCCCTCGCGGAGGCTGACGATCGCACGCTTGGTGTCCTTGCGCTTGCCCATGCCGAAGCGGGTGCGACGGGTCTTGCCCGGGCGGTTCATCGTGTGGACCGACTCGACCTTGACGTCGAAGATCTGCTCGACGGCGATCTTGATCTCGGTCTTGTTGGCCCGCGGGTCGACGATGAAGGTGTACTTGCCCTCGTCGAGCAGCGCGTACGACTTCTCCGAGACGACCGGACGGATCAGGATGTCGCGGGGGTCCTTGACGGTGCTCACTTGGTGTCCTCCTCAACCTGCTGAGCCGTGGCGGCCTTGCCACCCGAGACGAACGCGTCGAGCGCAGCCTGCGTGAAGACCACGTCGTCGGCGCACAGGACGTCGTAGGTGTTGAGCTGGTCGGCCCACAGGACGTGGACGTCGGCGAGGTTGCGCACGCTCTTCGTCGCGACCTCGTCGGCGCGGTCGAGGACCACGAGGAGGTTGCGGCGCTCGCTGAGCGAGGCAAGGACGGTCGCGACCGACTTCGTCGACGGCGCGTCACCCTCGACGAGAGCCGAGAGGACGTGGATGCGGCCGTGACGCGCCCGGTCGGAGAGGGCACCCCGGAGGGCGGCGGCCTTCATCTTCTTGGGGGTGCGCTGGCTGTAGTCACGCGGTACGGGGCCGTGGACGACGCCACCACCGGCGAACTGCGGCGCCCGGGTCGAGCCCTGGCGGGCGCGACCGGTGCCCTTCTGGCGGTACGGCTTGCGACCACCACCGCGCACCTCGGCGCGGGTCTTGGTCTTGTGCGTGCCCTGCCGCGCGGCGGCGAGCTGGGCGACGACGACCTGGTGGATCAGCGGGATGTTGGTCTGCACGTCGAAGATCTCGGCGGGCAGGTCGACCGAGCCGGACTTCTGGCCGGCCGGGCTGAGGATGTCGATGGTCGGCACGTCAGGCTCCCTTCACCGCGTTGCGGACGAGGACGACCGCGCCGCGCGGGCCGGGGACGGCGCCCTTGACGAGCAGCAGGCCCTTCTCGGCGTCCACGGCGTGGATCGTGAGGTTCTGGGTGGTCTGGCGGACGCCACCCATGCGGCCGGCCATGCGCATGCCCTTGAAGACACGGCCCGGGGTGGCGCAGCCACCGATCGAGCCCGGCTTGCGGTGGTTGCGGTGCGCACCGTGGCTGGCCGAGACACCGGCGAAGCCGTGACGCTTCATGACACCGGCGAAGCCCTTGCCCTTGGTCGTGGCGGTGACGTCGATCTTCTCGCCTGCGGCGAAGGTCTCGACGGTCAGCTCCTGACCGAGGGAGTACTCGGCGGCGTCGGCGGTGCGCAGCTCGACGGAGTAGCGGCGCGGCGTGACGCCGGCCTTGGCGAAGTGGCCACCCTCAGGCTGGTTCACCTTGCGGGGGTCGATGGCGCCGTAGGCGATCTGGACGGCCTGGTAGCCGTCCGTCTCGTCGGTACGGACCTGGGTGACGACACACGGGCCGGCCTGGATGACGGTCACCGGGACGAGACGGTTCTCGTCGTCCCAGACCTGCGTCATACCGAGCTTCTCGCCGAGGACACCCTTGACGGTCTTGTCGATAACAGTAGTCATTACGTCGTCCTCGCGATCAGAGCTTGATCTCGATGTTGACGTCCGCCGGCAGGTCGAGTCGCATGAGCGAGTCGACGGCCTTCGGCGTCGGGTCGATGATGTCGATGAGGCGCTTGTGAGTGCGCATCTCGAAGTGCTCGCGGCTGTCCTTGTACTTGTGAGGCGACCGGATCACGCAGAACACGTTCTTCTCCGTGGGCAGCGGCACCGGGCCAACAACCGTTGCGCCGGCACGGGTCACCGTGTCGACGATCTTGCGCGCCGAGGAGTCGATGACCTCGTGGTCATACGACTTCAGTCGGATGCGGATCTTCTGTCCGGCCATCTGAGCCTTATTCCTTCTCGCCGTCGTGCAGTGGTCTGTGGTTCGTCCCGACCGGGCCTCCGACCCACGCGGTCGGGTGTGTCGCACCCGCTCCGCGGCGCACGTCATTCCCTTGCGGGCATGACGTCCGAGTCGGCGGTCCGGTCGAGCCGGAACTTGATCCAGCCGGTGTGTCGCCCCGCCGTCAGGCGGTTCGAGTCGTTCTCACCGGGGTGACGACAGGCGCGTGGAGCGCCCGTCGTGCGTCAAGCAACCTGGTAAGTGTGCCAGAGGCGGCCGCGGCAGACCAAATCGGCCTAGCACCGCCATCCGACGAAGGGGTGGACCCCCGTCGCCGTGGCGCGTCGCTACCCCTTCGCGTCGGTGGAGGAGTCCTTGCCCATCTGCTCGTACGGGGCCTGCTGGCGGATCTTGCGGGCCTCCTCGACGGCAGCCTCGCGCTTCTCCTCGGCCTTGTCCGAGGCCGAGGTGTCCCGCGGCGGCAGCTGGATGCTCTCCTCCGCGGCGATCCCGGACTGGAGCTGACGGGAGCGCTCGAGCTCGGCGTCGAGCTCGGCCCCGAGCAGCAGGACGTTGTTGATGATCCACAGCCACAGGAGGAAGACGATGACGCCGGCCAGCGAGCCGTAGGTCTTGTTGTAGGAGCCGAAGTTGCCGACGTAGAAACCGAAGGCGGCCGAGGCGAGGATCGCGACGAGGATCGCCAGACCCGCACCGGGGCTCATCCACCGGAACTTCGGCTGCTGGACGTTCGGGGTGAAGTAGTAGAGCAGTGCCACCATCGCCATGACGAGGAGGACGATGACCGGCCACTTCGCGATGTTCCACACCGTGACGGCCGTGTCGCCGAGCCCGATCGTCTCCCCGATCGTGCGGGCCACCCCGCCGGAGAGGGCGATGCCGAGGACGATGAGCCCGCCCATGAGGACGAGGGCGAGGGTGAGCAGGAGCATCTGCGGGCGCAGCTTCCAGATCGGCCGTCCCTCGTCGATCTCGTAGATCCGGTTCATCGCCCGACCGAAGGCACCGACGTAGCCGGAGGCCGACCAGAGGGCGCCCGCGACACCGCCGACGAGGGCGAAGCCGGCACCACCCGCATCGACCATCGATCGGATCGGGCCCTCGATCTGCTCGACCGCCTCCTCCTGCCCGAGGTCGCGGACCATCGTCAGGATGGTCTCGACGGTGGTCTCACCCTGCCCGAAGACACCGAGCAGCGAGACCAGCGCGAGCAGCGCGGGGAAGAGCGAGAGGACGGCGTAGTAAGTCAGCGATGCGGCGAGGTCGGTGCACTGGTCGGAGCTGAACTGCTTGACAGCGTTCTTCAGGCCGAACCCGAGCGAGGGCTTGGCGAGCTCGGCCGGGGAGTCGACCTTGCGCGGGTCGTCCGGGTCGGGTGCGGTCGCGTCCTTGGTGACGGCGGTGCCTTCGCGGGTCATGTCGTGCTCCCAGTCGTCGCGGGTCAGGGGTTCGCGTCCACGATAGGTCGCAGAGCGGCCCCCCTCTCGGCTAAGGCCGAGGTCCCCTGACGGCCGGCGTCACCGGTGGTGCATCGATCCGGTCTCCTGGAACCGCTGGTGCCAGGAGAGCGCCTCCCCGAGGAGGTGCGGGGTGTGCCGGCCGGCACCACCGGCCTCGGCGCGCTCGAGGTAGTCGAGCAGCTCGTCGCGGTAGTCGGGGTGCGCGCACCGCTCGATGATCACCCGGGCCCGCCTGCGCGGTGCCAGGCCCCGCAGGTCGGCCAGCCCCTGCTCGGTGATGATGACGTCGACGTCGTGCTCGGTGTGGTCCACGTGGCTGACCATCGGGACGATGCACGAGAGGGCTCCCCCCTTCGCCGTCGACGGGGTGACGAAGGTCGAGAGGTAGCCGTTGCGTGCGAAGTCTCCCGACCCGCCGATGCCGTTCTGGATCCGCGAGCCCATGATGTGCGTGCTGTTGACGTTGCCGTAGATGTCGGCCTCGATCATCCCGTTGCACGCGATGACACCGAGTCGGCGGATCACCTCGGGGTGGTTCGAGATCTCCTGGGGGCGGAGCAGGATGTGCTCCCGGTAGCGGCTCACGGCCGCGTTGAAGCGCTCCACGCCCTCGGCCGACAGCGAGAACGCGGTCGCGGAGGCGAAGCGGATCGTCCCCGAGTCGATGAGGTCGAGCATGCCGTCCTGGAGCACCTCGGTGTACGCGGTGAGGTCGCGATAGCTGCTCTCCCCCAGCCCCGCGAGGACCGCGTTGGCGACGTTGCCGACCCCCGACTGCAGCGGGAGCAGGTCCTTCGGCAGCCGTCCCGCGGCCACCTCGGCGTCGAGCAGGTCGATGAGGTGCCCGGCGATCGCCCGTGAGGTGTCTGCCAGCTGTTGACCTCGAGGATGACGCGGTCGGCGAGGTCGAGCCAGGTCTTGTTGTTGCCGACGGACGAGGAGGGCACGAGGGTGCCGTCGGCGTTGATCGCACTCACCTCGACGAGGGCCACGTCGAGGTGGCCGAGGAAGCCCTCCCACGCCATCTGGGCGACGTGGCTGAGGTGGACGTCGATGTACTCCATGAGGCCGTCGTTGATCTTCTGCCGGCTCACCGGGTCGGACTGGTACGGCAGCCGGAGCTCGATGCCGTCGGCCTCCGCCAGCGCACCGTCGAGCTCCGGCGCGGTCGAGGCGCCGGTCCAGACGCCAATCCGGAAGTCCTCGCCCCGCCCGCGGGCCGCCCCGATCTGCGCCGCCAGCGCCTGGGGCACCGCCTTGGGGTAGCCCGCACCGGTGAAGCCGCTCATCCCGACGTTGTCGCCCGGTCGGATGTGGGTCGCGGCCTGCTCGGCCGACATGACCTTGGCGCGGAGGCCGGGGTGGGCCATGCGGTCGGTCACGGTGTCTCTCCTCGGGAGCGGTCGTGCAGGGTCACCTCGAGTCTAGGGACGACGAAGGGGGCCGCAGCCGGCTGGCTGCGACCCCCTTCGGTGTCTGCGAGAGACGCGTCAGATCACTTGAGGATCTTGGTGACGCGACCGGCGCCCACGGTCCGGCCACCCTCACGGATGGCGAACTTCAGGCCCTCCTCCATGGCGATCGGCTGGATCAGCGTGACCTTCATGTCGGTGTTGTCGCCGGGCATGACCATCTCGGTGCCCTCGGGCAGGTCGACGACGCCGGTGACGTCCGTGGTCCGGAAGTAGAACTGCGGACGGTAGTTGTCGTAGAACGGCGTGTGACGGCCACCCTCGTCCTTGCCCAGGATGTAGACCTGGCCCTCGAACTCGGTGTGCGGGGTGATCGAGCCGGGCTTGCAGATGACCTGGCCGCGCTCGACGTCCTCGCGCTTGGTGCCGCGGAGCAGGAGGCCGACGTTCTCGCCCGCGCGACCCTCGTCGAGGAGCTTGCGGAACATCTCGATGCCGGTGACCGTGGTGGTGGTCTTCTCCTCCTTGATCCCGACGATCTCGATCTCCTCGTTGACGTTGAGGATGCCGCGCTCGATACGGCCGGTGACGACGGTGCCACGACCGGTGATCGTGAAGACGTCCTCGACGGGCATGAGGAACGGCTTGTCGATGTCGCGCTCCGGCTCCGGGATGTACTCGTCGACGGCGTTCATGAGCTCGAGGACCGACTGGCCCCACTGCTCGTCACCCTCGAGGGCCTTGAGCGCCGAGACCTTGACGACCGGGACGTCGTCGCCGGGGAACTCGTAGGAGGACAGCAGCTCGCGGACCTCCATCTCGACGAGCTCGAGGATCTCCTCGTCGTCGACCATGTCGGCCTTGTTGAGGGCCACGACGATGTAGGGGACGCCGACCTGGCGGGCCAGGAGGACGTGCTCCTTCGTCTGCGGCATGGGACCGTCGGTGGCCGCGACGACGAGGATCGCGCCGTCCATCTGAGCGGCACCGGTGATCATGTTCTTGACGTAGTCGGCGTGCCCGGGGCAGTCGACGTGCGCGTAGTGACGCTTCTCCGTCTGGTACTCGATGTGCGCGATGGAGATGGTGATACCGCGCTGCTTCTCCTCGGGCGCCTTGTCGATCGAGTCGAACGGCGACGCCTCGTTGAGGTCCGGGTACGCGTCGTGCAGGACCTTCGAGATCGCAGCAGTCAGCGTCGTCTTGCCGTGGTCGATGTGACCGATGGTTCCGATGTTGACGTGCGGCTTGGACCGCTCGAACTTTGCCTTCGCCACTTGCTTGTCCTCCTCAGGACTTTCTTCTCGTGATACGCCTTGGTCCGGCAGGACATGGCGTCGTTCTTGGGGGTGCTGGTGCTGCTAACGCACCGAGATCGGGGTAATGCTACCCGTCACTCGCCGCGGGTCTTCGCGATGATCTCCTCGGCCACGGACTTGGGGACCTCGGCGTAGGAGTCGAACTCCATGGAGAAGCTCGCCCGACCCTGGGTCTTGGACCGCAGGTCACCGACATAGCCGAACATCTCGGACAGCGGGACGAGGCCGCGGACGACCTTGGCCCCGGTGATGTCCTCCATGCCCTGGATCTGGCCACGGCGCGAGTTGATGTCGCCGATGACCTCGCCCATGTAGTCCTCGGGGGTACGGACCTCGACGGCCATCATGGGCTCGAGGAGCACGGGGTCGGCCTTGCGGACGGCGTCCTTGAGCGCCATGGAACCGGCGATCTTGAACGCCATCTCGGAGGAGTCGACGTCGTGGTAGGCACCGTCGAGGAGGGTGGCCTTGATCCCCACGAGCGGGTAGCCGGCGAGCACGCCGTACTGCATGGCGTCCTGGATGCCGGCGTCGACGCTCGGGATGTACTCACGCGGGATCCGGCCACCGGTGACGGCGTTGGAGAACTCGTAGAGCTCGCCCTCGCTCGTGTCGAGCGGCTCGATGGTCACCTGGACCTTCGCGAACTGGCCGGAACCACCGGTCTGCTTCTTGTGCGTGTAGTCGAGCTTCTCGACCGCGCGACGGATGGTCTCGCGGTAGGCGACCTGCGGCTTGCCGACGTTCGCCTCGACCTTGAACTCGCGCTTCATGCGGTCGACGAGGATGTCGAGGTGGAGCTCACCCATGCCGGCGATGATCGTCTGGCCGGTCTCCTCGTCGAGGGAGACCTGGAACGTCGGGTCCTCCTCGGCGAGCTTCTGGATGGCCGTGCCGAGCTTCTCCTGGTCACCCTTGGTCTTGGGCTCGATGGCCACCTGGATGACCGGCTCGGGGAAGGTCATGGACTCGAGGACGACCGGCTGGTCGATGTCGGAGAGGGTGTCACCGGTCGTCGTGCTCTTGAGACCGATGGCGGCGTAGATGTGGCCCGCCATCGCCTCGTCGACCGGGTTCTCCTTGTTGGCGTGCATCTGGAAGAGCTTGCCGATGCGCTCCTTCTTCACCTTGGTGCTGTTGAGCACCTGGGTGCCGGCGGCGATCCGGCCGGAGTACACGCGGATGAAGGTCAGCTGACCGAAGAACGGGTGCGCGGCGACCTTGAAGGCCAGGGCCGAGAACGGCTCGTCCTTGCTCGGCTGACGGGTGACGTGCTTCTCCTCGTCGCCCGGGGCGTGGCCCTGCATGGCGGGGACGTCGAGCGGGCTGGGGAGGTAGTCCTTGACCGCGTCGAGGATCGGCTGGACACCGCGGTTCTTGAAGGCGGAGCCGCAGAAGACCGGGTAGAGCTCGGAGTTGACCGTGAGCTTGCGGACGCCCGCCTTGAGCTCGTCGACGGTGAGCTCCTCGCCGCCGAGGTACTTCTCCATGAGCTCGTCGTCGGACTCGGCGACGCGCTCGACGAGCGCGTTGCGGTACTCCTCGGCCTTGGCCTGGAGGTCGGCGGGGATCTCCTGGACCTCGTAGGCGGCGCCCATGGTGACGTCACCCTTGGCGTCGCCCTCCCAGACGAGCGCGCGCATGTACATGAGGTCGACGACGCCGACGAAGTCGTTCTCGGCACCGATCGGGAGCTGCATGACGAGCGGCTCCGCGCCAAGGCGGTCCTTGATCGTCTGCACGGTGAAGTAGAAGTCGGCGCCCAGCTTGTCCATCTTGTTGACGAACGCGATGCGCGGGACGTCGTACTTGTCCGCCTGGCGCCAGACCGTCTCGGACTGGGGCTCGACGCCCTCCTTGCCGTCGAAGACGGCGACCGCGCCGTCGAGGACGCGCAGCGAGCGCTCGACCTCGACGGTGAAGTCGACGTGGCCGGGCGTGTCGATGATGTTGATCTGGGTGCCCTCCCAGAACGAGGTGACCGCGGCGGAGGTGATCGTGATGCCGCGCTCCTTCTCCTGCTCCATCCAGTCGGTGGTCGACGCACCGTCATGGGTCTCGCCCATCTTGTGGTTGACACCGGTGTAGAAGAGGATGCGCTCAGTCGTCGTCGTCTTGCCGGCGTCGATGTGCGCCATGATGCCGATGTTGCGGACCTTGCTGAGGTCCGTCAGGACGTCCTGTGCCACGTAAGTCTCTCTCGCTCGTTGCGGGGTTCAAGCTCTGCTGTGCGGGCCTGTAGGCCCTGGTGGGACGAAGGGGGACCGTGCGGTCCCCCTTCGTCCGGGGGCTGTTACCAGCGGTAGTGCGCGAAGGCCTTGTTGGACTCGGCCATCTTGTGGGTGTCCTCACGACGCTTCACCGCGGCGCCGAGGCCGTTGCTCGCGTCGAGGATCTCGTTCATGAGGCGCTCGGTCATCGTCTTCTCACGACGCTGACGGGCGTAGCCGACGAGCCAGCGCAGCGACAGGGTCGTCGCGCGGTTGGGCTTGACCTCGATCGGGACCTGGTAGGTCGCGCCACCGACGCGGCGGGACTTGACCTCGAGGCTCGGCTTGACGTTGTCGAGGGCGCGCTTGAGCGTCTGGACCGGGTCGGTGCCGGTCTTCTCGCGGCAGCCCTCGAGGGCGTCGTACACGATGGCCTCGGCGATGGACTTCTTGCCGTCGAGGAGGATCTTGTTGACGAGCTGGGTGACGAGCGGGCTCTGGTAGACGGGGTCGACGACCAGAGGGCGCTTCGGGGCGGGGCCCTTACGAGGCATTACTTCTTCTCCTTCTTGGCGCCGTAGCGGCTACGAGCCTGCTGGCGACCCTTGACACCCTGGGTGTCGAGGGAGCCGCGGACGATCTTGTAGCGGACACCGGGGAGGTCCTTCACACGGCCGCCACGCACGAGCACGATCGAGTGCTCCTGGAGGTTGTGACCGACGCCCGGGATGTAGGCGGTGACCTCGATGCCCGACGTCAGACGCACGCGGGCGACCTTGCGGAGGGCGGAGTTCGGCTTCTTGGGGGTGGTGGTGTACACACGCGTGCACACGCCACGGCGCTGCGGCGAGCCCTTGAGGGCAGGAGTGGCGACCTTGGTGGTCTTGTCCTGCCGGCCCTTGCGCACCAGCTGGTTGATGGTAGGCAACCTGATGTCTCCGTACGGTTGATGTTCTTGCGCTGACGACCCTGCGGCCGCGTCACGCTCCTTGGACTGCCATCGCGTCACACCCCCGAGGTCGGGAGTGTCTGCGGTGGTGCTCTCCCCTGCACTCCTGCGAGCGACCACCCGCCGCGAGGCGAGCGACCGGACGAGGCGCCCGGCGAGAGGTGGCGGGCACACCCCACCTCACGGAGGGACATGCACACGAGGTTCCACGATACCGGCGGGGCGGCAACGGTCACAAATCGGCGACCGGGACCTTTATCGGATCATCCGATAAAGGTGCGCCCGACCCGACAACGGTTGTCGGGTTCGAGTGCCGATGTCGGGTGAGGCGGGCGTCGGAGCGAAGGGGTCGTCATCCCTCGAGGTCGGAGAAGGCCCGCGCGTACTCGAAGGGGCCGGCCATCTCGGGCCGCCACGACCGCAGCGGCAGTGCCTGGAAGCACGCGTCACCCCACGGTCCCGGGGAGCCGATGCCGAGGCTGCTCGCGGGGAGGAAGCCGAAGAAGCCGTAGTACTCCGGGTCGCCGAGCAGCACGATCACCGGGTCCCCCCGGCGCTCGGCCGTGGCGATCACCGCGCTCATGAGGCCGGCCCCGATCCCCTTGCGCTGCAGGTCCGGCCGGACGCTGATCGGCCCCAGCCCGACGCTCGGCGCCCCGGCCAGGGTGGCGCGCGAGCAGGCCACCTGCCCGATCACCTCGCCGTCGACCTCGGCGACGATGGTCAGCTCGTCGACGATGTCGCCGTCGGCCCGGAGCTGTCTCAGCAGGCGCCGCTCCACGCTCTCCTGCCCCGTCGCGCCGAAGGCGAGGTCGGTGAGCAGGTCGACCGCCTCGTGGTCTGCCGGGGCCTCGGGGCGGAAGGAGAGCAGCTCACGCAGCGCGCGGTGGTCCAGGCTCACCGGACGTACCTGTCCATGAACCACTGCGAGTTGCCGGTGAGCAGGGCGACGAGGAAGAAGGCACCGATCGCGAGGAGGACCACGGCGACGATCGTCGAGCTGCTGCGGTCCTTGCGGACGAAGGTCGCCACGGCGGCTGCCGCCAGCGCCACGCCGAGGAGCTTGGAGACGCCCCCGGGCTTGACGAGGAGCACGACCGCGCCGATCGCGAGGATCGTGCCGAGCCCCCAGCGGGCCAGGGTCGCGCGGGCGCGCATCGGGAGGCGGTCATCTGTCACGGACACATCCTCCCACCGCACCGGGCCCCGCCCTGCGCACGACGACGGGGCGCGCCCGGGCAGGGTGCCCGGAGCGCGCCCCGTCGGTCGCGGTCGGCGATCAGCCCTTGGCGGCAGCCTTGAGGGCGGAGCCGGCGGTCAGCTTGGCAGCGTGGCCGGCCGGGATCGTCATCTCCTCGCCCGTCTGGGGGTTGCGGGCCTTGCGCTCGGCGCGGGCGACCCGCTCGAGGCTGAAGAAGCCGGGGACGGTGACCTTCTCGCCCTTAGCAACCTGCTCGGAGAGGACCGCCTGGAGGGCGGTGATGACCTCGGCGGCGGAGGACGCGGAGACGCCGGCCTTCTCGGCGACGGCGCTGGCGAGCTCGGACTTGTTCATGTGGGATCTCCCATTCTTCGTGTGTTCGGTTCGGTCGCGAACTCCCCTACTCCACCACGTCCGGACGACATATGGCGACCCGGATCCCGGCGTGTTTCCCTTGATTATTGGGGGATCTGCGGCGTATCGAGTCCCACCAGCCACTCCTGTCACAGCGTAACCAGCGGGGTGACCCCGGCGGGCACGACGAAGGGGGGAGGTCACCTCGTCGAGGTGACCTCCCCCCTTCGCCATGGGAGACGCTGGAGGCGTCAGAGGCGGTCGAGACCGAGCTCTGCGTCGTCGAGGCGGACCGCCTCGCCGCTGCCCGGGCCGAAGACCGGGTACGCGTACTCATCGTAGCTCGGCAGCGTGTACATCGCCGCGCGGGCCTCCTCGGTGGGCTCGACCTTGATGTTGTTGTAGCGGGCCAGACCCGTACCGGCAGGGATGAGCTTGCCGAGGATGACGTTCTCCTTGAGGCCGAGCAGCGGGTCGCTCTTGCCCTCCATGGCGGCCTCGGTGAGGACACGCGTCGTCTCCTGGAAGGAGGCGGCGGAGAGCCAGGAGTCGGTCGCGAGCGAGGCCTTGGTGATGCCCATGAGCTCGGGACGACCGGCCGCGGGACGACCACCCTCGGTCACCGTGCGGCGGTTGGCCTCCTCGAAGCGGGTGCGCTCGGCGAGCATGCCCGGCAGCAGACCGGAGTCGCCCGACTCGAGGACGGTGATCCGGCGCAGCATCTGCCGGACGATGACCTCGATGTGCTTGTCGTGGATCGACACACCCTGCTGGCGGTACACGCGCTGGACCTCGTCGACGAGGTGCTTCTGCGTGGCCCGCGGGCCGAGGATGCGCAGCACCTGCTTGGGGTCGATGGCACCGACGATGAGCTGGGTGCCCACCTCGACGTGCTGGCCGTCCTCGACGAGCAGGCGCGAGCGCTTGCTCACCGGGTAGGCGTGCTCCTCGCCGTCGGCGTCCGTCGTGAGGAGGATCCGGCGCGCCTTGTCGGTGTCCTCGATCGTGATCCGGCCGTTGGCCTCCGCGATCGGGGCGACACCCTTGGGCGTGCGGGCCTCGAAGAGCTCGACGACACGCGGCAGACCCTGCGTGATGTCGTCACCGGCCACACCACCGGTGTGGAAGGTACGCATCGTCAGCTGGGTGCCGGGCTCACCGATCGACTGGGCCGCGATGATGCCGACCGCCTCTCCGATGTCGACGAGCTGGCCGGTGGCCAGCGAGCGGCCGTAGCACTTGGCACAGGTACCGACGCGGGACTCGCAGGTGAGGACCGAGCGGACCTTGACCTCGTCGACGCCGGCCTCGTAGAGCTGGCCGATGACGACGTCACCGAGGTCCGAGCCGGCCGCCGCGAGGACGGTGCCGTCGGGGCCGGCGACGTCCGCGGCGGTGCAGCGGGCGTACGCCGTGAACTCGACGTCGTCGTGCAGGCGGCGGGTGCCGGTGAGCTCGTCGGTCTGCGCGATGGGCATCGGCAGGCCGCGCTCGGTGCCGCAGTCGTCCTCACGGATGATGACGTCCTGCGACACGTCGACGAGACGACGCGTGAGGTACCCGGAGTCGGCGGTCCGCAGCGCGGTGTCGGCCAGACCCTTACGGGCACCGTGCGTCGAGATGAAGAACTCGACGACGGAGAGACCCTCACGGAAGTTCGTCCGGATCGGACGCGGGATGATCTCGCCCTTCGGGTTGGCCATGAGGCCACGCATACCGGCGATCTGCCGCAGCTGGAACCAGTTACCACGGGCGCCCGAGCTGACCATGCGGTAGATCGGGTTGTCCTTGGGGAAGTTGGCCTGCATCTCGGCCGAGACCTCGTTGGTGGCCTGCGTCCAGATCTCGATGAGCTCCTGGCGGCGCTCGTCGTCGGTGATCAGACCGCGCTCGTACTGGGTCTGGACCTTCGTCGCCTTCGTCTCGTAGCCCTCGAGGATCTCGGGCTTGCGGGACGGGGTGACGACGTCGCTCACCGCGACGGTCGTGCCCGAGCGGGAGGCCCAGTAGTAGCCGGCCTCCTTGAGCGCGTCGAGGGACGCGGCGACCTGCACCTTGGTGTAGCGCTCGGCGAGGTCGTTGACGATCGTCGAGAGCCGCTTCTTGTCGACCGGCTCGTTGACGAAGGCGTAGTGCACCGGGAGGGCCTCGTTGAAGAGGGCGCGACCCAGGGTCGTCTCCGCGGTCCACTGGGCGACCTCGCCCGACTCGCCACGCTCGACGCCCTCGGGGAGCTCGGTGCCCAGCGGCGGCACGACGTCGGTGAGACGGACCTTGATCGGCGTGCCGACCTTGATCTCGCCCGCGTCGTAGGCCATCCGCGCCTCGGCGACGGTCGAGAAGGCACGCAGCGGCGCCTCCTCGTCCTCGCGGGCCACCTCGGAGGTGAGGTGGTAGAGGCCGATGACCATGTCCTGGGTCGGCATCGTCACGGGGCGGCCGTCGGCCGGCTTGAGGATGTTGTTCGAGGAGAGCATGAGGATGCGCGCCTCGGCCTGGGCCTCCGCCGACAGGGGCAGGTGCACGGCCATCTGGTCACCGTCGAAGTCCGCGTTGAAGGCGGTGCAGACGAGCGGGTGGATCTGGATGGCCTTGCCCTCGACGAGCTGCGGCTCGAAGGCCTGGATGCCCAGTCGGTGCAGCGTGGGCGCACGGTTGAGCAGCACGGGGTGCTCGGTGATGACCTCTTCGAGGACGTCCCAGACCACCGGGCGGTGACGCTCGACCATGCGCTTGGCCGACTTGATGTTCTGGGCGTGGTCGAGGTCGACGAGCCGCTTCATGACGAAGGGCTTGAAGAGCTCGAGCGCCATGGCCTTCGGCAGACCGCACTGGTGCAGCTTGAGCTGCGGGCCGACGACGATGACCGAACGGCCGGAATAGTCGACGCGCTTGCCGAGGAGGTTCTGACGGAAGCGACCCTGCTTGCCCTTGAGCATGTCGGAGAGCGACTTCAGCGGACGGTTGCCCGGGCCGGTCACGGCACGACCGCGACGGCCGTTGTCGAAGAGGTTGTCGACGGCCTCCTGGAGCATCCGCTTCTCGTTGTTGACGATGATCTCGGGCGCGCCGAGGTCGAGCAGTCGCTTGAGGCGGTTGTTCCGGTTGATGACGCGGCGGTACAGGTCGTTGAGGTCTGAGGTCGCGAAGCGGCCACCGTCGAGCTGGACCATGGGACGCAGGTCCGGCGGGATGACGGGGACAGCGTCGAGGACCATGCCGGCCGGCTCGTTGTCCGTCGTGAGGAAGGCGGTGACGACCTTGAGGCGCTTGAGCGCACGGGTCTTCTTCTGCCCCTTGCCGGTGGCGATGATCTCGCGCAGCGCGACGGACTCGGCCTGGAGGTCGAAGGTCTCGAGGCGCTTCTGGATCGCCGCGGCGCCCATGCCGCCCTCGAAGTACATGCCCCAGCGGTCACGCATCTCGCGGTAGAGGACCTCATCGCCCTCAAGGTCCTGGACCTTGAGGGTCTTGAAACGGTCCCAGACCTGGCCGAGGCGCTCGATCTGCTGGTCCGCGCGCTTGCGGATCTGGTTCATCTCGCGCTCGGCGGAGTCGCGGACCTTGCGCTTGGCGTCGGACTTGGCACCGTCGGCCTCGAGGGCGGCGATGTCGTCCTCGAGCTTCTTGGCGCGGGCCTCGACGTCGGCGTCGCGACGCTGCTCCATCGCCTTGCGCTCGGTGTCGATCTCGGCCTCGAGGGTGGGCAGCGCCTTGTGGCGACCCTCCTCGTCGACGCTCGTGATCATGTACGCCGCGAAGTAGATGACCTTCTCGAGGTCCTTCGGCGCGAGGTCGAGGAGGTACCCGAGGCGGCTCGGGACACCCTTGAAGTACCAGATGTGGGTGACGGGGGCGGCGAGCTCGATGTGGCCCATCCGCTCACGACGCACGCCGGCACGGGTGACCTCGACGCCGCAGCGCTCGCAGATGATGCCCTTGAAGCGGACGCGCTTGTACTTGCCGCAGGAGCACTCCCAGTCCCGGGTGGGGCCGAAGATGCGCTCGCAGAAGAGGCCCTCCTTCTCCGGCTTGAGGGTGCGGTAGTTGATGGTCTCCGGCTTCTTGACCTCGCCGTGGCTCCAGTTGCGGATGTCACTGGCGCTGGCGAGGCCGATGCGCAGCTCGTCGAAGAAGTTGACGTCGAGCACGTGTGTCCTTCTCTCGTTCTCTCGAGTGTGTCTCTCGAAAAGTTCGTGTGTGTAGGTCTGACGGTTGTCGTTGGTCGGCAGCGGTGGGCCGGCTCAGAGGCCGGCCCACCGACCGTCAGACCTCTTCGACGCTGCTCGGCTCGCGCCGGGACAGGTCGATGCCGAGCTCCTCGGCGGCGCGGAAGACGTCGTCCTCGGAGTCGCGCATCTCGATGGTGCCGCCCTCGGAGTTGAGGACCTCCACGTTGAGGCAGAGGGACTGCATCTCCTTGATGAGCACCTTGAAGGACTCGGGGATGCCCGGCTCCGGGATGTTCTCGCCCTTGACGATGGCCTCGTACACCTTGACGCGGCCGTTGACGTCGTCGGACTTGATCGTGAGCAGCTCCTGGAGCGCGTAGGAGGCGCCGTAGGCCTCGAGGGCCCACACCTCCATCTCGCCGAAGCGCTGGCCACCGAACTGGGCCTTACCGCCGAGCGGCTGCTGGGTGATCATCGAGTACGGACCCGTGCTGCGCGCGTGGATCTTGTCGTCCACGAGGTGGTGCAGCTTGAGGATGTACATGTAGCCGACCGAGACCGGGTCCGGGTACGGCTCGCCGGAGCGGCCGTCGAACAGCATGGTCTTGCCGCTGTTGTCGATGAGCCGGACGCCGTCGCGGGTCGGCAGGGTCGAGTCGAGCAGACCGCGGATCTCCTCCTCGCTCGCACCGTCGAAGACGGGGCTCGCGACGCGGGTGTTCGGCTCGGCGGAGCGCGCGTCCTGCGGGATCATCGCGGCCCAGTCCGGGTTGCCCGCGATCTCCCAGCCCCGGCTGGCTGCCCAGCCGAGGTGGAGCTCGAGGATCTGGCCGATGTTCATCCGACCGGGGACGCCGAGCGGGTTGAGCACGACGTCGACCGGGGTGCCGTCCTCGAGGAAGGGCATGTCCTCGACCGGGAGGATCTTGGAGATGACGCCCTTGTTGCCGTGCCGGCCCGCGAGCTTGTCACCGTCGGTGATCTTGCGCTTGTTGGCCACGTAGACCCGGACGAGCTGGTTGACGCCCGGAGGCAGCTCGTCGCCCTCGTCCTTGTCGAAGACCTTGACACCGATGACCGTGCCGGTCTCGCCGTGGGGGACCTTCATGGACGTGTCGCGGACCTCGCGCGCCTTCTCACCGAAGATCGCGCGGAGCAGCCGTTCCTCCGGGGTCAGCTCGGTCTCGCCCTTGGGCGTGACCTTGCCGACGAGCAGGTCGCCGTCGCGGACCTCGGCGCCGATGCGGATGATGCCGCGCTCGTCGAGGTCGGCGAGGACCTCCTCGGAGACGTTCGGGATGTCCCGGGTGATCTCCTCCGGACCGAGCTTGGTGTCGCGGGCGTCGACCTCGTGCTCCTCGATGTGGATCGAGGAGAGTACGTCGTCCTGGACGAGGCGCTGCGAGAGGATGATCGCGTCCTCGTAGTTGTAGCCCTCCCACGGCATGAAGGCGACGAGCAGGTTGCGCCCGAGGGCCATCTCGCCGCCGTCGGTCGCGGGACCGTCAGCGATGAGCTGACCGGCCTCGACGCGGTCACCCTCGGCGACCACGACGCGCTGGTTGTAGCTGTTGCCCTGGTTGGAGCGAGAGAACTTCATGATCTTGTACGAGCGGCTGCCGCCCTCGTCCTGGCTGACCGTCACGAGGTCGGCGGAGACCTCGGTGACGACACCGGCCTTCTCGGCGCGGACGACGTCGCCCGAGTCGAGCGCGGCGCGGTGCTCCATGCCGGTGCCCACGAAGGGAGCCTCGGCCTGGACGAGCGGGACGGCCTGACGCTGCATGTTGGCGCCCATGAGCGCACGGTTGGCGTCGTCGTGCTCGAGGAAGGGGATCATCGCGGTCGCGGCCGAGACCATCTGGCGCGGCGAGACGTCCATGTAGTCGACGTCCTCGGCCGGCACCTGGTCGACCTCGCCACCCTTGGTCCGGGCGAGGACGCGGTCACCGACGAAACGGCGCTTGTCGTCGAGCTCGGCGTTGGCCTGGGCCACGACGTACTTGTCCTCCTCGTCCGCGGAGATGTAGGTGACGTCGTCGGAGACGACCCCGTCCTCGACCTTGCGGTACGGCGTCTCGATGAAGCCGAAGGAGTTGATCCGCCCGTAGGACGCGAGCGAGCCGATGAGACCGATGTTCGGGCCCTCAGGGGTCTCGATCGGGCACATGCGGCCGTAGTGCGACGGGTGGACGTCACGGACCTCCATCTGGGCGCGGTCACGGGAGATACCACCCGGGCCGAGCGCGGAGAGACGCCGCTTGTGGGTCAGGCCCGACAGCGGGTTGTTCTGGTCCATGAACTGCGAGAGCTGGCTGGTGCCGAAGAACTCCTTGATGGAGGCGACGACCGGCCGGATGTTGATGAGCGTCTGCGGCGTGATGGCCTCGACGTCCTGGGTCGTCATGCGCTCGCGGACGACGCGCTCCATCCGGGACAGGCCCGTGCGGACCTGGTTCTGGATGAGCTCGCCGACGCTGCGGACGCGACGGTTGCCGAAGTGGTCGATGTCGTCGGTCTCGACGGGGACCTCGATGGCCTCGCCGTTCCGGGTGCCCGGCAGGGTGCCCTGGTCGGCGTGCAGCGCGACGAGGTACTTCAGCGTGGCGACGATGTCGTCGAGCGAGAGCACCGAGGCGTCGAGGTCGACCTCGACCCCGAGCTTGCGGTTCATCTTGTAGCGACCGACCTTGGCGAGGTCGTAGCGCTTGCCGTTGAAGTAGAGGTTGTCGAGCAGGGTCTGCGCGGCCTCACGGGTCGGCGGCTCGCCCGGGCGCAGCTTGCGGTAGAGGTCGAGCAGCGCCTGGTCCTGGCTCTCGAGGTGGTCCTTCTCGAGGGTCAGGTTCATCGACTCGTAGTCGCCGAACTCGGCCCGGATCTCGGCCTCGGACATGCCGAGGGCCTTGAGCAGGGTGGTCACCGGCTGCTTGCGCTTGCGGTCGACGCGGACACCGACCATGTCGCGCTTGTCGATCTCGAACTCGAGCCAGGCGCCCCGGCTCGGGATGATCTTGCTGGAGTAGATGTCCTTGTCGGACGTCTTGTCCGGGGTGCGCTCGAAGTAGACGCCCGGGCTGCGGACGAGCTGCGAGACGACGACCCGCTCGGTGCCGTTGATGATGAAGGTGCCGCGGTCGGTCATGAGCGGGAAGTCGCCCATGAAGACGGTCTGGCTCTTGATCTCGCCGGTCTCGGCGTTCATGAACTCGGCCGTGACGAAGAGCGGCGCCGAGTAGGTCTGGTCGCGCTCCTTGCAGTCGTCGACGGAGTACTTCGGCTCCTCGAAGCGACCCTCGGAGAAGGAGAGGGACATGGAGCCGGAGAAGTCCTCGATGGGGGAGATCTCCTCGAAGATCTCGTCGAGGCCGGACTGGCGGGAGAGGTCCTGACGGCCGGCGGCCTCAGCCTCGGCGACGCGCTCCTGCCACCGCTGGTTGCCCAGCAGCCAGTCGAAGCTCTCGGTCTGCAGGGCCAGGAGGTCGGGGACCTCCAGAGGCTCGCGGATCTTCGCGAAGGAAAGCCGGCCGGATGCCGTCTTTGCGGTGGACATCGGGGATGCGGTGCGCGAGGCAGCCAAGGATGGGTCCTTCCACGGGCCGTGATGGTCGGGCGGCGAGCCCCGTCCGATCGATCCGCAGGCCGGGCCGGGCACCCACGGTGGTGGGCGGTGAGGGCACGACAGAGACGGGGTCGAAGGGGGAAGGGCAGCGCAAACAGACAGATTACGCGTACGAAGGCATGACTGTCCAACCCGGTCAAGCCTGACGGCTGACGGTGGTCCCCCGCGCGCTCCTCGCGGAGGCGAGGCCGTGGCGGTGCGACGCCATGAGGATGCGACATCCCCGCCCCCGCGTCAAGACTGGTTCCCTCGGCGTGTCGAGGGCGGGTCCTACAGTGGCGGCATGACGCGCCGCTTCTCGCCCCGCCGCACCGCGCGCCGGGCCGCGGCCGTGACGCTCGCCGCCCAGGCCGCGACCGTCGCCGGTCTGCTGGTCTTCGACTCGCGGCGCAAGCGCGACAAGCCCGACGTCCGGCTCCCACGGGTCGAGTCGCACGACCTCGCCGTCCAGGGGGGCGACCTGCGGATCTACACCACGGGCGAGCCGCTCTTCGAGGACATGCTTGCCGACATCGAGGCGGCCCAGACCCGGATCTTCTTCGAGTCCTACATCTGGAAGGGCGACGACACCGGCGTCGCCTTCCGGGACGCCCTCGTGCGGGCTCACGAGCGCGGCGTCGAGGTCTTCGTCGCCTTCGACGAGTTCGCCAACCTCGTCGTCCCGCGTGCCTTCTTCCGCAGCCTGCCCGACGGCATCCACGTCAAGCGGCACCCGCTCATCGGGCGGTTTCCCTGGCTCACCCCCCGGCAGGTCGGCCGCAACCACCGCAAGCTGCTCATCGTCGACGAGGGCGCCCCGACGGCAGCCGCCTACCTCGGCGGGTACAACATCGGCAGCCTCTACGCCGACCGGTGGCGCGACACCCACGCCCGGGTCTCGGGCGAGATGGTCGTCGAGCTGGCCAACGCCTTCGTCGACTACTGGAACAACGCCCCCGGCGCCACGACCCCGCACCTGCACCAGCCGGCGGCGCGCACGTGGTCGACGACGATGCGGGTGCACCGCAACTCCCCCGTCGACTCCGTCTACCCGATCCGCAACATGTACCTCGAGGCGATCGACCGGTCCGAGCACCACGTCTATCTCACCGCCGCATACTTCATCCCCGACGGCGTCCTGACCCGTGCGCTCGTCGAGGCGGTCCACCGGGGCGTCGACGTGCAGATCATCGTCCCGCACTTCAGCAACCACATCGTCGCGGACTGGCTGAGCCGGGCGAGCTACGCCGAGCTGCTCAAGGGCGGCGTGCGGATCCTGCGGTACGAGAACGCCATGGTCCACGCCAAGACGGCGACGATCGACGGGCGCTGGACCACGCTGGGCACGGCCAACCTCGACCGGCTCAGCCTCGCCGGCAACTACGAGATCAACCTCGAGATCCTCGACGCCGACATCGCCCGGCAGATGGAGGAGATCTTCCGGGTCGACGCGCAGAACTGCACCGAGCTCACCCTCGAGGAGTGGACCGACCGGCCCCTCATCGCCCGCGTCACCGAGGGCATCCTCGCCCCCTACCGCGGGGTGCTCTGACCCCTGCGTCACCGGCGTAGGCCGGCCTAACCCCGAAGGAAGTTGATCGGGTCGGCCGAGGCCGCCCGCCAGGCCGGCCAGAGGCCGGCCACACCACCGGCGAGCAGACATCCCACCGGGAGCGCGGCGAGCACGGGCGGGAGCCCCGCCGGGACCCCCGCAGCTGCGCGACGCCACCGAGCACCGTCACACCCACGAGCAGACCCGCGATGCCGCCCACGAGCCCGAAGAGCGAGCCGTGCACGAGCACCTCGGCCACGATCTGCCACCGGGAGGCACCCAGGGACTTCTTCAGCGAGTAGCTAGACATCCGCTCGACGACCATCGTGTTCATGACCACCGCGAGCATGAGCAGGCCGAGCGCCAGGGCGGTCATCGAGACGTAGCGCGCGCTCGTCACCACCTGCTCGGCAACCGCTGCCGCGACGAGCGAGGCGTCCGGCACGGCCGCGCTGGTGACATCGCCATGATGTGGTCGACCGATGACGCCGGGCAGCACCGCAGCGACCTCGGAGGCCGCACCCGGACGAGTCATCCCCCGGAAGTGCGTGGTCCCGCTTGCCTCGTCCGTCTTGTCGAGCTGCAAGCACGTGACGACGGAGAGCAGCAGGTTGGGCATCGAGTCCGCGCGCGACGATCCCTAGGACCGGGCGTGGCACCCCACGCAAGCAAGGTGTCACCCACGGAGACTCGCGCCTCACGGGCGAGGGTGGCGCCCACCGCAACACCCCCCGTGCGGCACAGAGCGTCGATAGAGCCGGGAACGAGCCGCAGGTCCGAGCGCCCCCGGGGCGCGGCGAGCGCCACGACGATCGATCGGTGATCTCACACGGCGAAGGGGGTGACGCACCAGGTCTGGTGCGTCACCCCCTTCGGGTGAAGCGGTTGAGCCGGAAGGCTCAGATCACTTGAGCTCGACGGTGGCGCCGGCGCCCTCGAGGGCCTCCTTGGCCTTCTCCGCGGCAGCCTTGTCGACCTTCTCGAGGACGGGCTTCGGGGCGCCGTCGACGAGGTCCTTGGCCTCCTTGAGGCCGAGGCTCGTGAGCGCGCGGACCTCCTTGATGACCTGGATCTTCTTGTCGCCAGCGGCGGTGAGGACGACGTCGAACTCGTCCTGCTCCTCGGCAGCACCACCGGCGTCGCCACCGGCAGCGGCCGGGGCGGCACCCGCGACGGCGACGGGGGCGGCGGCGGTGACCTCGAAGGTCTCCTCGAACTGCTTCACGAACTCGGAGAGCTCGATGAGGGTCATCTCCTTGAAGGCCTCAAGGAGCTCGTCGGTGCTGAGCTTCGCCATGATGGGCGTCCTTTCTTACTACGTACTAGCCGTGAGTGGCGTGTGTTGGTTGATCGAGCAGAGGGCCCCCGAAGGGGTGAGCCTCAGCTCTCGTCGCCACCCTCGGCGACGGTCTCGGTGGCCTCGGCGGCGGGCGCCTCGGCGGGGGCCTCCTCGGCCTCGGCAGCGGGGGCGTTGTCGCCCTGCTCCTCGACCTTGGCGCGCAGCGCGTCGATGACCCGGGCGGTCTGCGACAGCGGCGCGTTGAAGAGGTAGGCAGCCTGGGTGAGCTGGGCCTTCATGGCCCCAGCCAGCTTGGCCAGGAGAACCTCGCGCGACTCGAGCTTCGCGAGCTTCTCGATCTCCTCGGCCGTCAGGGGGTTGCCGTCAAGCACACCGCCCTTGATGACGAGGAGCGGGTTGTCCTTGGCGAAGTTGCGCAGAGCCTTCGCGGCCTCGACCGGGTCGCCCTCGACGAAGGCGATGGCGTTCGGCCCGACGAGCTGGCCGTCGAAGGCGGACTCGACGCCCGCCTCCTTCGCGGCAAGCTCGGTCAGCGTGTTCTTCACCACGGAGTAGGTGGCGTTGCCACGGAGGTTGGTGCGCAGCTCGGCGAGCTGTGCCACGGTCAGACCGCGATACTCCGTGAGAACGGCCGCGCTGGAGCCACGGAACTTCTCCGCGAGCTCGGCGATGGCGGCAGACTTCTGAGCGTTCGCCATGCGGGCCTCCTTCTCGTGCGTGCTTCTAGGGTCAATGACCTCCGGAACGCCACAAAGCTTCGTCCAGTCACGAGAAAAGCCCCGGCGCAGGGCGCACGGGGCTCGGATCCCACCACGGATGGTGGGGCGAATCGTGTGTCCTGCGCTGGTCGCCCGCTCGTGGCGGGACCTTCGGCTCTCTGCCAGGCAGAGGGCAACCGGCGGTCATCGGTCTGGACCAGGGTACGGGGGTCTTCCCCCTTCGGCCAAATCGGACGACGAAGGGGGCCGGCCCGCGTGCGCGGGACGGCCCCCTTCGAGGCTCGTCGCAGAGCCCCGCCCACCTCAGGAGCAAGGGGCTCGGCGTCGGGCTCAGCCCTCGGAGACCTCGTCGGCCGCCACGGGGGCGGACTCCTCAAGGAGGTCCTTCGTGCGGGTCGAGTCGAGCGGGATGCCCGGGCCCATGGTCGTGCTCAGCACGGCCTTGGTGATGTAGCGGCCCTTGCTCGCCGACGGCTTGAGACGGTTGATCTCCTCAAGCGCGGCCGCGTAGTTCTCCACGAGCGCCTTCTCGTCGAACGAGACCTTGCCGATGATGAAGTGGAGGTTGGCGTGCTTGTCGTTGCGGAACTCGATCTTGCCACCCTTGATGTCCGTGACGGCCTTGGCCGTGTCCATCGTGACGGTGCCCGTCTTCGGGTTCGGCATGAGACCACGCGGACCGAGGACCTTGCCAAGGCGACCGACCTTGCCCATGAGGTCCGGGGTGGCGACGACGGCGTCGAAGTCCATCCAGCCGCCCTGGACCTTCTCGAGCATGTCGTCGGAGCCGACGTAGTCGGCACCGGCGGCCTTGGCGGCCTCGGCCTTCTCGCCGTTGGCGAAGACGAGGACGCGCGCGGTCTTGCCCGTGCCGTTCGGCAGGTTGACCGTGCCACGGACCATCTGGTCCGCCTTGCGCGGGTCGATGCCGAGACGGAAGACGACCTCGACGGTCTCGTCGTACTTGGCCTTCGCGCCCTGCTTGGCGAGGCGGACGGCCTCGAGCGGGGCGTAGAGGGCGTCGCGGTCGATGCCCTCGGCGGCGGAGCGGTAGTTCTTGCTGCGCTTCATGTGCTTCTCCTTGATGGTGGTGAAGATGTGGTGCGGGCCAGCGCCGGCCCTCCCACGGGGTCCCGAGCTCAGAGCTCGGTGTCGATGCCCATCTGACGCGCGGTACCGGCGATGATCTTCATCGCGGCGTCGACGTCGTTGGCGTTGAGGTCGGGCATCTTCATCTCCGCGATCTCACGGAGCTGGTCCTTGCTCAGCTTGGCGACCTTGGTCTTGTGCGGCTCGCCAGAGCCCTTCTGCACACCAGCGGCCTTCTTGATGAGCTCGGCAGCCGGCGGGGTCTTCGTGATGAAGGTGAACGAGCGGTCCTCGTAGACCGTGATCTCGACCGGGATGACGTTGCCGCGCTTGTCCGCCGTGGCGTCGTTGTACGCCTTGACGAACTCCATGATGTTGACACCGTGCTGACCCAGCGCGGGGCCGACGGGCGGCGCGGGGGTGGCCTGACCGGCCTGGATCTGCAGCTTGATGAAGCCGGAGACCTTCTTCTTGGGAGGCATGGCCTTCCTCATTCCTGTGTCGTGGGCCGACGCCGTGGGCGATGACCCGGTTGCATGCCGACCTGGGTGTCAGGCCGGCTCGTGCCCGGCGCTCAGATCTTGGCGACCTGAGAGTAGGACAGCTCGACCGGGGTCTCCCGGCCGAAGATGGAGACGAAGACCTTGAGCTTCTGGGTCTCCGGGATGATCTCGGAGATCGTCGCGGGCATGGTCTCGAAGGGGCCGTCCGTGACGGTGACCGACTCGCCGACCTCGAAGTCGAGGTCGATCGCGGCACCCGAAACGCCGCCCTGCGCGGGGGCCGAGCCGGAGGCGGCCGCTGCGGCGGACTTCTCGAGGTCGGCGGGCTTGAGCATGGTGTAGACCTCGTCGAGGCTCAGCGGCACCGGGTCGTGCGCGTTGCCGACGAAGCCGGTGACGCCCGGCGTGTGCCGGACGGCGCCCCAGGACTCGTCCGTGAGGTCCATGCGGACGAGGACGTAGCCGGGCATCCGCGGCTGCTTGCGGGTCTTCTTCTGGCCGGACTTGATCTCGGTGACCTCGTCGATGGTGACGGCCACCTCGAAGATGTAGTCCTCCATGTTGAGGTTCGCGATGCGCGTCTCGAGGTTGTGCTTGACGCGGTTCTCGTAGCCGGCGTAGCTGTGGATGACGTACCAGTCGCCGTACTTGCTCGCGAGCTCGTCCTTGAAGGCCTGGACCGGGTCGGCCTGCTCCTCGGGCAGAAGGTCGCCGTCGGCGTCCTCGGTGGGGGCGGCGGTCTCGTCGCTCACCTCGACCTCGACGTCCTCGGTCGCGACGTCGTCGTCGGAGGTGGACGCCTCGTCGGCGACCTCAGCCTCGTCGGCAGCCTCGGACTCGGCGAGCGCGCGCTCGGCGTCGACCTCCTCGGCGGTCGGCAGGTCAGGGGTCGCGACGCCGCTCGCGGCAGCCTCGGCCTGGGCAGGCGTCAGCTCGTCGTCGGCGACGGCGAAGGGGTTGGTCGGCTGGTCGGACATGACCTGGTACTACCTCACCTGGGTTGACGGTCGGCGCGGGGCGCCAGGGACGGACGGACGTGGGCGGCTCAGCCGCCGAACACCCACAGCACGAGCTTGGTGAAGACGAAGTCGAGCCCAGCCACGAAGAGCATCATCACCGTGACGAAGACGATGACGACGATCGTGTAGTTGAGCAGCTCCGACCGGGTCGGGCGCACCACCTTGCGGAGCTCGTCGAGCACCTGCGTGACGAAGAGGACGATCGACCGGACGAACCGGGAGACCGGGTTGCCGCCCTGGGGCTCCGGACGGCGAGCCCTGGACGGCTGCGTACCGAGCTCGGTCACGGGCCCTCAACTCTCGTCGTCGTTCACTTTCACCGTTGCTGCGCGGCGGGTGCCGCGAAACGCAGGGCAGGAGGGACTCGAACCCCCAACCGCCGGTTTTGGAGACCGGTGCTCTACCAATTGAGCCACTGCCCTACGGATACCGGTGGGGCCGGTACCCGCCGGCTGACCCCCTTCGTCTCCCGCCCGGAGGGCATGACGGAAACTCTGGTCTTGGTCAACCAAGGATCCACCATACGCGAGCGGGACCGCCGCCCGCCAACCGAGCAGGAGTGGGAGACTGAGCACGTGACCGAGCAGAGCAGCCACCGCCCCCTGTCCGCCCTCTCCGCCGAGGAGCTCGACGCCTTCGCCGCGACGCAGCGCGAGGCCTACGAGCAGGTGCGGACCAAGGGTCTCTCCCTCGACGTGACCCGAGGCAAGCCGAGCGCCGCCCAGCTCGACCTCGCCGACGGGATGCTCGGCCTCCCGAGCACGACGAAGGACCGCTCCGGCACCGACGTGCGCAACTACGGCGGGCTCGCCGGGCTCGTCGAGATCCGCGAGATCTTCGCCGAGCTCCTCGGCGTCGACCTCGACCAGATCGTCGCCGGCAACAACTCCTCGCTGACCCTCATGCGCGAGGTCCTCGTCGACCTGCTCCTCTTCGGCGGCATCGACTCCCCGCGGCCGTGGAAGGACGAGGACAAGGTCACCTTCATCTGCCCCGTGCCCGGCTACGACCGCCACTTCGGGCTGCTCGCCGAGCTCGGCATCGAGATGGTCACCGTGCCCATGCGGGAGGACGGACCGGACGTCGAGGCCGTCGCCGCCCTCGCGAAGGACGACCCGAGCGTCAAGGGCATGTGGCTCGTGCCGACCTACGCCAACCCGACCGGCGCGACGACCACCCAGGAGGTCGCCGCCGCGCTCACCTCGATGCCGACCGCGGCACCGGACTTCAAGATCTTCTGGGACAACGCCTACGCGGTGCACCACCTCACCGAGGACGAGACCAAGAGCGCCGACGTCCTCAGCCTCGCGAGCGCGGCCGGCAACCCGCACCGGGCGATCATGTTCGCCTCCACGAGCAAGATCAGCTACGCCGGCGCCGGCGTCGCCTTCCTCGCGACCTCGGTCGAGCAGGTGACGTGGTACCTCGACCATCTCGGGATGGGCTCGATCGGCCCGGACAAGGTCAACCACCTGCGTCACGCCGAGTTCTTCCAGGACGCTGACGGGGTGCGCGCCCACATGCGCAAGCACGCCGAGATCATCGCCCCGAAGTTCGCCGAGCTCGACCGGGTGCTCACCGAGCGGCTCGCCGGCTACGAGGTCGCGACGTGGAACTCCCCCACCGGCGGCTACTTCGTCAACCTCGACGTCCTGCCCGGCACCGCGAGCCGTGTCGTGGCCCTCGCCAAGGAGGTCGGCCTCTCGCTGACCCCCGCCGGCGCGTCCTTCCCGCACGGGCAGGACCCGAAGGACGAGAACATCCGCCTCGCCCCGACGATGCCGCCGCTCGCCGAGGTCACCGAGGCGATGGAGGTCGTCGCGACCTGCGTCCTCCTCGCCGCGGCCGAGAAGCTGCAGGACCAGGGCGCCTGAGCGCCACCACCGATGGAAGGAGCACACCGATGAGCGAGCGCAACGAGAACCTCGACAGCGACCTCACCAGCTACAGCCTCGACGACGAGGACCAGCTCCAGCCGGAGGACACCCTCGTCGACGACCAGGGCGAGGACGCGCTCGACGCCGGGTACTCCCCCGCCGACAGCGCCCGCGGGTCGATGGCGCACGGCGTCACGGCACACGAGCAGACGCTCGAGGAGTCCATCGACGAGCGGATCAAGCAGGAGATACCGGACCCGCACAGCGCCTACGGTGCGCCCGACAACGAGTCGGGCCTGGACCGGCCGCGGGTGGGCGGGGACGACCCGGACGCCATCGACGCGGAGGACGACTGGCTCGGCGACTCCGAGGTCGGCGACCAGCGCGCCGGTCGGCTCGTCGCCCCCGACGAGGGCAGCCACGAGGACACCGACGCCGAGGCCTGGGGCCGTGACGTCGGCGTCGACGGCGGCGCAGCCTCCGCCGAGGAGGCCGCGATGCACATCATCGACACCGACGAGGACCGCAGCTGACCGGGCGCGACCTGGCGCGCCTGCCCAAGGCGCACCTGCACCTGCACTTCACCGGCTCGATGCGGGTGGAGACCGTGCGCGAGATGGCTGCCGCCCACGGCATCCGGCTCCCCCGCGCCCTCGACGAGTCGTCCTACCCGCCGCGGCTCTCCGCGGCGGACGAGCGCGGCTGGTTCCGCTTCCAGCGGCTCTACGACGCGGCGCGGCACTGCGTGCGCGGCGAGGCCGACATGCGGCGGATCATCCGGGAGGCGGCGATCGACGACGGCGCCGAGGGCTCGCGCTGGCTGGAGATCCAGGTCGACCCGACCTCCTACGCCCCCTACGTCGGCGGGATCACCCCCGCGATCGAGATCGTGCTCGACGAGGCCCGGGCCGTCTCCGCGTCCGCGGCGGAGACCGGCGCCGCCCAGGTCGGCGTCATCGTCGCCGCGAGCCGGATCCGGCACCCCCTCGAGGCGAGGACCCTGGCCCGGCTGGCGTCGCAGCACGCGGGCGAGGGGCCGGGTGCCGTCATCGGCTTCGGCCTGTCCAACGACGAGCGAAGGGGTGAGACCGAGGACTTCGCGCCGGCCTTCCGTATCGCGGAGCGGGCGGGGCTGCTCCTCGCGCCGCACGCCGGCGAGCTGCTCGGCCCGACTGCGGTGGAGACGACGCTCGCGGCGCTCGCCCCGCAGCGTCTCGGCCACGGGGTGCGCTCCGTCGAGGACCCCCGGGTGCTCGACCAGGTCGTCGAGGCCGGGGTGGGTCTCGAGGTCTGCCCGGGCAGCAACGTCTCGCTCGGGGTCTACGGCGACGCCACGGAGGTGCCGCTGCGCCGGCTCGTCGACTCCGGCGCGCAGATCGCGCTCGGCGCCGACGACCCCCTGCTCTTCGGCAGCCGGCTCGTCGACCAGTACGTCTCGGCCCGGGCGGACCACGGGCTCGACGACGCGGAGATCGCGGAGCTCGCGCGCAACTCGATCAGGATGAGCCGTGCTCCGGGAGGCGTCCGCGAGCAGTCCCTGGCCGACATCGACTCCTGGTTGGCTGACGACCGGTCGTCGAGCCTCTGACATGGCAGACGTGAAGGGGTACGGCCACCGGCCGTACCCCTTCGTCGTCCTCGGGCCGGGTCAGAGACTGTGGCCGACGAAGACCGGCTCGTTGACCAGGGTGACGCCGAAGGCGTCCTGGACCCCGTCGCGGACCTCGCGGGCCAGCGCGGCGACGTCCGCCGCCGTGGCCGAGCCACGGTTGGTGATGGCGAGGGTGTGCTTCGTCGAGAGGGCCGCCGGGCCGGGCATCTTGTACCCCTTGCCGAAGCCCGCCTTGGCGATGAGCCACGCGGCGCTCGTCTTGACCGTGCCGTCCGAACCCTCGAAACGTGGCGGGGTCGGGCCGTCGGCACCGAGCCGCTCGGCCGCGCGGCCGAGCAGCGCCTCGAAGTCTCCGGCGGACAGGATCGGGTTGGTGAAGAAGGACCCGCAGCTCCACGTGTCGTGGTCGCTCTCGTCGAGGACCATCCCGCGCAGGCGCCGCTGGGCGAGGACGGCCTCCCGCGCGTCGGCGAGCGGGACCCGCTCCCCCAGCCCGGCACCGAGCTGGCGGGCGAGGTCGGCGTAGGCGACAGGCGCGCTGAGGTCGCCGAGGACGAGCTGGAAAGAGACCTCGAGCACGACGTAACGGTCGGTGCCCTTGAACCGCGAGTGCCGGTAGGTGAACTGGCAGTCGCCACCGGCGAAGGTGCGGATCTCCCCCTTCGCCCGGTCGTAGACGCGGACCCGGGCGATGGTCTGGGCGACCTCCTGGCCGTAGGCGCCGACGTTCTGGACCGGCGTGGCACCGGTGAGGCCGGGGATGCCGCTCAGCGCCTCGATGCCGGACCAGCCCTCGGCGACCGACCGGGCGACGAGGTCGTCCCACGGCTCGCCGGCCGCGACCGTGACGAAGGCCCCCGAGCAGGCGTCCTGCGAGTCGACGCTCACCCCCCGGGCGGCGATGCGCAGCACGGTCCCGTCGAAGCCGTCGTCGGAGACGACGAGGTTGGAGCCCCCGGAGACGACGAGGAGGTCACGCCCCTCGGCGTCGGCCTCACGGACCGCGGCGACGACCTCGTCGGTCGTCTCGGCGGTCACGAGCGTCGCTGCGGGACCACCGACGCGCATGGTCGTGAGCGGCGCGATCGGCGCCTGGTGCTCGGTGCGCATCAGTCGAGCTGGACGGTGGCCTGGCAGCGGCCGAGGACCTTGTCGTCGCCGACGCGCGCCGTGAGCTCGACGACGGCGCGTCGCATCTGGTCGTCGACGCTCTTGACGACACCCGTGACCTCGATGTCGGCGCCGCCCTCATAGGGGACGACGACGGGGCGGATGAAGCGGGTGCCGTACTCGATGACCCGGGCGGGGTCGCCGACCCAGTCCGTGACGACCTCGACGGCTGCCCCCATGGTCCACATGCCGTGGGCGATGACGTCAGGCAGCCCGACCCGCTGAGCGAAGCGCTCGTCCCAGTGGATGACGTTGCGGTCGCCGGAGGCGCCGGCGTAGTGGACCAGGGTGGCGCGGTCGACGTGCAGGGTGCGGGCGGGCAGCTCGTCGCCGACGCGCACCGAGTCGTGCGTGCGGGTGCTCATGCGGACTCCTCCCCGCGGATGACGATCGTCGAGAGCGAGGTCGCGACCGGCTGCTCGTCGGGGTCGACGAGGTCGCTGCGCATCGTCACCATCGTGTGCCCCCCAGCGGACCGGACGCTGTCGATCGTGAGGATGCCGCGCAGCTCGTCACCCGCCACGATCGGCCGGTGGTGCACGAAGCGCTGCTCGCCGTGGACGACCCGGGAGAAGTCGACGCCCGCCTCGGGATCGGCGACGAACTGGGCGTCGGTGCGCTGGCCGGCGATGACCGCGAAGGTCGGGGGCGCGACGAGGTCGCGGTAGCCCGCCTCCCGGGCCGCCTCGACGTCGTGGTGCAGGCGCGAGGTGGCGCCGACCGCGGCGGCGAAGTCGCGGATGGCCTCTCGGCCCACCTGGAAGGGCTCGGTCGGCGGGTAGGTCCGTCCGACGAAGGACTCGTTGACAGGCATGGGCTCCACCCTAGTGCGGGGACAGCACGACGCCGCCCGGACCTGGTGGTCGGGGCGGCGTCGAGGAGGTGCGGGGCGAAGGACCTCAGCGGGTCTCGCGGTGCGCGGTGTGCTTGCCGCAGCGCGGGCAGAACTTCGACAGCTCCATGCGGTCGGGGTTGTTCCGCCGGTTCTTCTTGGTGATGTAGTTGCGCTCCTTGCACTCCGTGCACGCCATCGTGATCTTGGGACGGACGTCGGCGCTCTTGGTGGCCACGGGTCAACCTGCTCTCGGAACGAAAAGACTGCGTACGGAAATGGTGCGGGGTGCTGCGTCGGCACGCCGGTGTCGGCGGCCTGTCGACACAACAGGATAGGACACCTGGACATCCCCCACGAAATCCGCGGAGGCGGACCCTGAGGCACCGTGGTGCTCGTAGCGGGAGCGGGGCTCGATCCCGCGACCTCACGATTATGAGTCGTGCGCTCTAACCAGCTGAGCTACCCCGCCATGGGGCTGACGACCCAGACACGCCGGGCCGGTCAGACCTGAGCCCCCTGTCGGAATCGAACCGACGACCTTTTCCTTACCATGGAAACGCTCTGCCGACTGAGCTAAGGGGGCGTGCCTCGCTGGGCGAGGCGCCTGGGAGAGATTACATGGCGACCGGCCCCGGATGAAAATCGGGGGCCGGTCGCCATGCTCGAACCGTCGGCTCAGCGGCCGCTGACCTCCCACACGGTGGTCGTGCCCGAGACCTCGTTACCGACGAGGACGAGCGGCGTCCCGGTCGGGCTCTCGCCTGCGGAGACGAAGTGGACGCCCTCCGGCCCGAGGTCGCCGGCCGTGCCCGCCTCGGCCTCGCCCTCGGCGTCCCGGTTGAGACCGAAGCCCGCCAGCGCCGCCCGGCGCGGGTCGCTCACGTCTACCGCGACCAGCCCCGAGACGCGCTCGAGCCCGACGAAGGCGTAGGTCCGACCCTCGACCTTGCCGACGTCGAGGCCCTCGGGCTCAGGGCCCTTGTTGTCGCTGCGGTTGTCGAAGGAGTCGTCCTCGTCGTGGTTGGCGTTGAAGAGCTCAGGCGCGCGGTCGGCGATCAGCCGCTCGAGCTGGTCGCCGGAGTCCCACACGAGGGCGCCGGTCGCGGCGTCGCGCACAGAGACGGAGCGCCCGCCGAGGACGTGCAGCTCGGTGTACTGGCCGGCAGCGTTCTGCGGCGAGGTGGTCGTCGCGTTGAGACGGCCGATGGCCTTCTTGCCCTGGAGGGTGTCGGCGTCCGGGAAGACGCTCGGGTCGAGCTCGAGGTCGGCGGTGCGCTCCTCCTCGGCGAAGCAGTCGTAGTCGCGGGCATCGCCCTCGTTGGCGGTGACGAGGTACTCGCCCCCCTTCGCCCGGAAGGCCTCGATGGCGTCGGGCTGGTACATGCCCTTGACCGGCCACGTGGCGATGTTGATCGCGTCGTCCTTGTCGGAGGCGTCGAGCCCCTGCCCCGCGACCGAGTGGTCCTTGAGGCCGAGCGGGCGGATGTCGGTGACGCGCGCCGAGGCGATGTCGACGACGGCGATCGCGTTGGCCTCCTGGAGGCTGACGTAGGCGGTGCGCTTGTTGCCGGACACGGTGATGTACTCCGGCTCGAGGTCCTGGGCGACGCTCGCACCGGGACCGTAGATGCGTACGCCTGCGTCCCGCAGGGCGTCGACCTGGCTGTTGAACGCCCGGAAGTCGGCGGTACGGACCGTGGCGCGGGCGGCGCCGCGGCGCAGGTCGACGACGGAGATGCTGCCCTCGGGGTCGACCTGCCCCTCGCAGTAGCCCTCGGGCTCACCCTCGTTGGCGACGAGCGCGTAGCTGCCGTTGTCGGTGATCGTCACCATGTCGGGCAGGGCGCTGACGGTGACCTCGCCGGTCTGCTCGAGGCTCGTGGCGTCGAAGAGGGTGAGCGTGCCCGGGTCGGTCTTGACCTCGGCCTGCTGCGCGACGGCGACCAGACCGTGCCGGACGGCGACGGAGTTCGCCCCCGGGGTGTCGAGGGTGGCCGCCTTGGTCGGCTGTGTGGGGTCGCTGATGTCGAGGACGTCGACGGTGCCGGCGAAGGCGTTGACGACGAAGGCGCGGTGGTGCTGCGGGTCGTAGGCCACGATCTCGGAGGCACCCTCGGCGAAGGCGCCGGTCGAGTAGGTGCCGAGCGGGCTCAGCGTGAGGGCGTCCTGGGCCTCACCGGCAGAGGCCGTCGAGGCGAAGGGGGCGAGCGCGAGGCCGGCCGTGAGGGTGAGGGCGAGTGCTGCGGTGCGGCTCCGGGCCGCGCGGGGGATCGTCATGAGCGCAACCTAGGAAGCGCCTAGGGTCGGCCCGGCGTCTGCGACCTGAACGAGCGGCGAAGCCTGGGTGACCAGTCGGTCGGCTCAGCCCCCGGCGACCGCGCGCTCGATGGCCGCCACGTCGATCCGCTGCATCGTCAGCATCGCCTCGAAGGCCCGCGCGGCCACCCCTTCGTCGCCGGAGGTCGTCGCCTCGGTGAGCACCCGCGGGGTGATCTGCCACGAGAGCCCCCACCGGTCCTTGCACCACCCGCACTGGCTCTCCTGGCCGCCGTTGCCGACGATCGCGTCCCAGTAGCGGTCCGTCTCGGCCTGGTCCTCGGTCGCGACCTGGAAGGAGAAGGCCTCGCTCTGCGCGAAGGTGTCCCCGCCGTTGAGCAGGACGCACGGGATGCCGAGGATCGTCGCCTCGACGGTGAGGACGTCCCCCTTCGAGCCACCCGGGAAGTCGCTCGGCGCGCCGCACGGCGTCGACGGTGGTGTCGGGGAAGACCGAGGCGTAGAACTCCGCGGCCTCCTCAGCGCCCTGGTCGTACCAGAGGCAGACGGTGTTCTTCGCGGTGGTCATGGCGCGCTCCGATCAGGAGGCCTGCAGGGCCTCCAGGGCTGGCAGCAGGTGGGTCGGCAACGCTACGGGCCGACGGGTCTCCCGGTCGACGAAGACGTGGACGAATCGGCCAACGGCCACCACCTCGTGGTCGCTCCCCCGGCGCATCTCGACCGCCCAGGTGACCGAGGTCCGGCCGAGTCGCTCGATGCCGAGACCGACGACGAAGGGGTCGGGATAGGCGATCTCGGCGAGGTAGCGGCAGCCCGTCTCGGGGACGAGGTCCACGACGTCGCCCCCGGGGTCGAAGCCGTGGGCCTGGAGCCAGTCGTTGATCACCGTGTCCATCACCTGGTAGTGGACCGTGTTGTTGACGTGGCCGTACTGGTCGTTGTCGTTCCACCGGGTCGGGAGCTCGGTGACGAAGGGGTATCGCTGCGGGTCGTCAGGCACGGGACCCATCCTGCCGCCACACGCCCGAGGTACCCCGCCGGTGGCTGTCGACGAGGTGCGTGTCGACGATGCCGACCGCCTCCATGAGGGCGAACATCGTCGTCGGTCCGACGTGCCGGAAGCCGCGCCGTTTGAGCTCCCTGGCGAGCGCGACGGACTCGGGTGAGGTCGTCGGGATCTCGTCGTGGGTGCGGGGCGTGGGGGTCATCGCGGGCTGGAAGGACCAGACGAGCTCGGCGAGGCCGCCATCGGGGCGAAGGGCGATCGTCGCCGCCGCGTTGGCGATCGTCGCCTCGACCTTGCGCCGGTTGCGGACGATGCCCGCGTCCCCGAGGAGGCGGCCGACGTCCCCGTCGTCGTAGGACGCGACACGGTCCGGGTCGAAGCCGTCGAAGGCCGCCCGGAAGGCGGGCCGCTTGCGCAGGATCGTCGCCCACGACAACCCGGACTGGAAGGCCTCGAGACTGAGCCGCTCGAAGAGCCCCTGCTCCTCGCGCACGGGCATGCCCCACTCGGTGTCGTAGTAGTCGCGCAGGAGAGGGTCGACGCTCGCCCAGGCCGGTCTGGCGAGACCGTCGCCGCCGATCACCACATCGCTCATGGGCCGATCGTGCCAGCCGTAGGTGACTCGCGGGTACGACGACCCTTGCCACGCGCTCTGCTCACAGCCGGCGCGACAGCCGGGCGGAGGCAGGACTCGGCAGCGAGGCAACGGTCGTCGGGCCCGCGCACGCTCAGCCGCCGAGTCCACCCGCTGCTCGACGAAGGCCCCGGACGGGTTCCGTCCGGGGCCTTCGCACTGGCGTGGCAGGTGAAGGATTCGAACCTTCGTAGCTTTCGCGATGGATTTACAGTCCACTCCCATTGGCCGCTCGGGCAACCTGCCGTGCGCGTGGAAGGATAGCAAGCCGCGGCACGCAGGCTAAATCGCGCGCCCCCGACGACCACCACGAGCCCAGGAGGACACCCGCCATGGCCGACAGCAGCTTCGACATCGTCAGCAAGGTCGACAAGCAGGAGGTCGACAACGCCCTCAACCAGGCCGCCAAGGAGGTCTCGACCCGCTACGACTTCAAGGGCGTCGGCGCCTCCATCGAATGGTCCGGGGACTCCGTCGTCGTCAAGGCCAACACCGCCGACCGGGTCCTCGCCGTCGTCGACGTCTTCGAGACCAAGCTCGTCCGCCGCGGGGTCTCCCTCAAGCAGATCGACTTCGGCGACAAGGAGCCCAAGCCGTCGGGCAAGGAGTACGTCCTCTCTGGCCCGATGAAGGAGGGCATCGACCAGGAGAACGCGAAGAAGATCTCCAAGATCATCCGGGACGAGGGCCCGAAGGGCGTCAAGGCCCAGATCCAGGGCGACGAGCTGCGCGTGACGAGCAAGTCCCGCGACGACCTCCAGTCGATCATCGCGCTGCTCAAGGGCAAGGACCTCGACGTCGCCCTGCAGTTCACGAACTACCGCTGACCAGGAGGGAACCATGGCGGTCGACCCGACCGGGAAGAGTCTCAAGGAGTTCCTCGCAGCAGCGCCGGAGGAACCGGTCGTCATGCTCAACCTCCTGCGCTTCCGTGAGGGCGGCCGCGCGCAGTACGAGGCGTACGTCAAGCACTTCGCGAAGCACGCTCGCGCCTTCGGCGCCGAGGTGGTCTACGCGGGCGACGGAGGCAACCCGCTCGTGGCAGAGCATGGTCAGGCCTGGGACGCGGTGCTCCTTGTCTCTTACCCAACGCGCCGCGCCTTCAGCGAGATGGTGGCCGACCCTGCGTACCAGGAGGGGACGCACCTACGGAGCGAGGCGCTGGTCGAGGCGGTGCTTCAGCCCACCGTGCCCTGGCCGGCCCGCTGACACCGGTCAGGACCGGCGCGAACCGCTGGCCGCGCTGCCGGTGGGCACGCTCGCGCGCCTTCTCCGCAGCCGACACCCACGCGGGTGAGAGTTGGTCCGGTGCCTTCGAGGAGGACCGTCGACATCCCGCGCGCGGGGAAGAACCTGCGCGAGCCAGGACCCCTGGCCCACAGCCCGGGAGGTGTGCGCCAGCACGCCCTCGTGCGGTCGAGAGGCCCATACCTCACCAGGTGTCGATGTATCGGGACCCGCCGTCGCCCGAAGACACGGAGGGAAGTGCGGCAAGCACCCATCGCCGGGTGTCCGCCGGGTCGATGACGTCGTCGAGCTCGACGACCGCCGCCGCGTTGACCGCGCGACCGCGCTCGTAGAGGTCGGCGAGCAGTCGCTCCTCGAGGGCCCGGCGCTCGACGGGGTCGGTGATCGCCTCCAGCTCACGTCGGAAGCCGAGGCGTACCGCCCCCTCGAGCCCCATGCCACCGACCTCGCCCGTCGGCCAGGCCAGCGTCGCCGTCGGACGGTGGAAGCTGCCGGCCGCCATGGCCTGCGCACCCAGGCCGTACGCCTTGCGCAGCACCACGGTGACCATCGGCACCTGGAGATGGGCCCCGATGACGAAGAGCCGGGCGAAGTGCCGGACCGTCGCCGTGCGCTCGTGCTCCGGGCCGACCATGAAGCCGGGGGTGTCGCAGAGGGACAGGACCGGCAGCCCGTGCGCGTCGCAGAGCTGCAGGAAGCGGGCCAGCTTGTCGGCGGCCGGCGCGTCGATCGCACCGCCAAGATGACGGGGGTTGTTGGCCACGAGGCCCATCGGTCGTCCCTCGATGCGCACCAGGGCCGTGATCACACCCGGCGCGAAACCACCCCGGAGCTCGAGGACGCTGTCCTCGTCGGCCAGCGCCTCGATGGCCTGGTGCACGTCGTACGCGCGCAGGCGGTTCTCCGGGACGACATGTCGCAGCCGGCGCTGGTCCGGCGCGCTCCAGCGCTCGGTACGTCCCTGGAAGTACCCCAGGTACCGGCGCGCCACTGCGACCGCCTCCGCCTCGTCGGCGACCACGACGTCGACGACACCGTTGGCGCCCTGGACGTCGATCGGCCCGATCTCCTCAGGCGCGAACACCCCGAGCCCACCGCCCTCGATCATCGCCGGGCCGCCCATGCCGATGTTGGAGTCGCGGGTGGCGATGATGACGTCGCAGCAGCCCAGCAGGGCGGCATTGCCCGCGAAGCAGCGCCCGGAGGCGATGCCCACCGTCGGGACCAGCCCGCTCAGCCGTCCCATGGTCGCGAAGGTCGGGACGTCGAGACCGCTGGCCACCGTGGTGTCGGTGTCCCCCGGTCGACCTCCGCCACCCTCGGCGAAGAGGACGACAGGCAGTCGTTGCCGCTCCGCGAGCTCGAGGACCCGGTCGGTCTTCTTGTGGTTCAGGTAGCCCTGCGTGCCTGCGAGCACGGTGTAGTCGTACGCGAGGACGGCACACCTGGTCTCGTCGGCACCCGGCACCGCCGTCACCCGGCCGACGCCCGTGACGATGCCGTCGGCAGGGGTGCTGGTGATCAGGTCATCCTCGCTGCGGCGCGCCCGCTGGGCTGCCACGGCGAAGCCGCCGTACTCGGCGAAGGTGCCGTCGTCGCACAGGTCCGCGATGTTCTCGCGTGCGGTGCGCTGGCCCCGACCGTGCCGCTTGGCGACAGCGTCGGGCCGGGCCTCGTCCATCCGTCGGTCCCGCCGCTCCAGCAGCCGACGGAGGTCGTCCCGCTCGGCGTCGAGGTCGACCCCTGGGCCCTCCGTGTCGTCGCCGTCCTGGTCGGCGTCCGGGGTCAGCACCACGAGGCGGTCCCCAGGAGCCGTCGTCGCGCCCTGCCGAGCCTGGACCGAGGCGACGACGCCGCTCACCGGCGCGGGCACGACGTGCTCCATCTTCATGGCCTCAACGACGACGAGGGGGTCCCCCTTGGCCACCGTCTGGTCCTCGTCGACGAGGACCGTGACGACCGTCCCTGCCATGTCCGAGAGGACCACGCCGTCGACACCGCCGGAGGTCACCGAGTCGGCGAGACCCGTGCCCGCCAGCCACTGCGTGGTGACCGACCAGCTGGGCAGGTCCTCGTGGGCGAGCACTCCCTGCAGCAGCGCGAGGTTGGTCTCGAGCCCGCCGACCACCGTCTCCCGCAGTGCCTGCCGGCCCTTGCGCAGGGCCCCGTCGAGGTCGTGACCATGGGCGACGACCTTGGCCACCAGCGAGTCGAAGGTGCCGTCGACCCGGCTGCCCTCGACGAGATGGGTGTCGACCCTGATCCCAGGCCCGGTGGGCAGCGCGAGGTCGCTCACAACCCCGTGCGCCGGGACGGCCGAGCCGTCGGCAGCGGGGCGCTCGGCTGCGACGCGCAGCTCGACGGCGACCCCACGGACGCTGGGCCCTCCCCCGAGCCCCAGCTGGTCGAGGGTCTGCCCGGTGGCGAGCCCCAGCTGGGTCTGGACCAGGTCCACACCGGTGACCAGCTCGGTGACCGGGTGCTCGACCTGGAGACGCGGGTTGACCTCGATGAACCACCAGCGCCCCGGGTCGTCCGCGTCCACGAGGAACTCCACCGTTGCGAGCCCCACGTAGCCCGTCCCCGAGATCAGGCGGACTGCGGCGGCGGTGAGCTCGTCACGGGTCGACGGGGGCAGGTGAGGTGCCGGGGCGACCTCGACGACCTTCTGGAAGCGTCGCTGGACCGAGCAGTCCCGCTCGCCCAGGTGCGCGACACCCCCTTCGCCGTCGGCGACGACCTGGACCTCGACATGCCGTGCCCGCTCGACGTAGAGCTCGACGAACAGCGCGTCGGAGCCGAGGCTGCGGCCGGCCTCGGAGCGAGCCCGCTGCCAGGCGTCAGCCAGCGGCTCACCAGCGGGGACAGCACGCATGCCCCGCCCGCCACCTCCTGCGGCCGCCTTGATCATGACCGCGCCTCCGTGCTCCGAGGCGAAGGCCTGGGCCTCCGCCTCGGAGATGCCTACCGCCGTCGCCGGCAGGACCGGGACCTCGGCACGCCGGGCCGCCTCGCGGGCCCGCACCTTGTCCCCGAAGAGCTCGAGGAGGTCGGGGCCCGGGCCGACGAAGGTCACGCCAGCGTCGGCGCACGCCCGCGCCAGGCGCGGGTCCTCGCTGAGGAACCCGTAGCCCGGGTGGAGCAGGCGGCAGCCGTGCTCGGCTGCCCCGGCGACCAGTGCCTCAGCGTCGAGGTAGGCGGCCACCCCTTCGTCAGGCAGGACGTGGACCGTGTCAGCCAGCCGGGCAGCCAGGGAGTCCACCTCCGCCCGGGTGACGGCGACGACCGACCTGAGGCCGGCCTCCTGGGCCGCTCGCACGACGCGGACGGCCACCTCTCCACGGTTGGCGACGAAGACAGACACGGAGATGCGGCTCAGAGGATCTCGAAGAGACCTGCCGCGCCCATGCCGCCGCCCACGCACATGGTGACCACGCCGAGCTTGGCGCCGCGGCGACGACCCTCGAGCAGGAGGTGACCGGTCATCCGGGCACCGCTCATGCCGTACGGGTGGCCGATGGAGATGGCTCCACCGTTGACGTTGTACTTCTCCGGGTCGATCCCGAGACGGTCCCGGCAGTACAGCGCCTGGACGGCGAAGGCCTCGTTGAGCTCCCAGAGGTCGATGTCGTCCACGGTGAGCCCGTGGCGCTCGAGGAGGCGCGGCACCGCGAAGACAGGCCCGATGCCCATCTCGTCCGGCTCGCAGCCAGCGACCGCGATGCCCCGGAGGATGCCGAGCGGCTCCAGGCCGCGCTCCTTCGCGAGCTCGGCCTCCATGATGACGACAGCGGCTGCCCCGTCGGAGAGCTGGGACGCGTTGCCGGCGGTGATGAACTTCGAGTCATCGCCATCCTTCGCGAGGACCGGACGGAGCTTCGTGAGGTCGTCGATCGTCGTGCTGGGGCGGTTGCCCTCGTCCAGTTCCAGGGTGACGTCCTGCTGCGAGGTCTCACCGGTCGCCTTGTCGACGACGACCTTGCGCGTCGGGAGCGGGACGATCTCGTCGACGTAGAGACCCGCCTCCTGGGCGGCGGCGGTGCGCTGCTGCGACTGGAGAGAGTACTCGTCCTGCGCCTCACGCGAGACGCCGTACCGCTGAGCGACGATCTCGGCCGTCTCGAGCATCGACATGTACGTCGCAGGGATGTTCTCGACGAGCCAGGGGTCCTTCATGCGGTAGGTGTTCATGTGCTCGTTCTGCACGAGCGAGATCGACTCCACGCCACCACCGATGGCGACGTCCATCCCGTCGTGGACGACCTGCTTCGCCGCTGTGGCGATGGCCATCAGCCCGCTCGCGCACTGCCGGTCGACCGACATCCCGGCGACCTTGACGCCGAGACCGGCACGCAGCGCAGCCTGGCGGCCGATGTTCATGTTGGTCGAGCCCTGCTGGAGCGCCGCACCGATGACGACGTCCTCGACGTCGGTCCCTGTGACTCCGGCGCGGTCAGCGGCGTGGCGCACCGCGTGGCCGATGAGCTCCTGGGCCTGGGTGTCGTTGAAAGCGCCGCGGTAGGCCTTGCCGATGGGGGTACGAGCGGTGGAGACGATGACTGCTTCGCGCATGGAGAACTCCTGTGTCTGTGGTGGCTACGAGTGGTCAGAGGGTGAGGTCGACGAGCTGTGCAAGGTCCGAGCGGTGGGCGTCGGGCGTCCCGAGCGCCAGCTGGTCAGCCTTGGCTCGCTTGAGATAGGTGTGGACCGGGTGCTCCCACGTCATGCCGATGCCGCCGTGCAGCTGGAGGGCCTCCTCGGCTGCGAGCACGGCCACGTCGGAGCACCAGGACCCGGCGACAGCCTGGGCGACCGCCTGGTCTGGGTCTTCGTCCGCCAGGGTCGCGGCCGCGTAACGCGCAGCCGACTGGGACTGCACGACGGCGAGGTACAGGTCGGCCAGCCGGTGCTTGATCGCCTGGAACGAACCGATCGGACGAGCGAACTGGACCCGGGTCTTGGCGTACTCCACCGTCGTCTCCAGGCACCACTGCGCGAGACCGAGCTGCTCCGAGGCGATGAGTGCCGTCCCGGCGGCGAGCGCCGCGTCGACAGCTCGGTCCGCTGCGTCGCCCGAGTCCACCTCGCGCCCCTCGCCGGTGACGCTGACACGAGCGAGCGGACGGCTCATGTCGAGCGAGGTCAGCGCCTCGACGCTCACCTCGTCGCTCGTCAGCACGCGGAGCGAGGTCTCGCCCCCGCTGCCGGAGACCGGCACGAGGAAGACGTCTGCGTCGAGGGCCCCGGCGACCGGCTCGGCCGACTCGCCGACAGCCGTCCATGCGCCGCGTCGCGCGGTCCACGGCAGCACGAGCACGGCGGTCACCTCGCCCGAGGCGAGACGCGGCAGGTCCTGCTCGTCGCCCGCGACCACGAGCGCGGTGGTCGCGACGACCGCGCTCGTGAGGAACGGGACCGGCGCGACCGCCCGCCCCAGCTCCTCGAGGACCACAGCAGCCTCACGGGGTCCGGCCCCCACACCGCCGAGCGACTCGGGCACGAGCAGGCCGGCCAGCCCGAGCTGCTCGGCGAGCGCTCGCCAGACGGCGGAGGTGTCGGTCGACGGCTCGTCGAAGAGCCGCGCGACGAGGTCGTCCCCCACCGTGCGCTGGAGCGTGGAGCGCACGCTCGAGCGGAGAGACTCCTCGACGTCGGAGTAGAGCAGATCAGTCATCGCGGCACGTCCTTGAACGGGATGCCCTTGTCGGGGCGGTGGTCTGGCGGGAGGCCGAGGACTCGCTCGGCCACGACGTTGCGCATGATCTCGCTCGTCCCCCCCTCGATGGAGTTGCCCTTGGCGCGGAGGTAACGGAAGCCCGGACCCCGGCCGAGGAAGGATGCGGACGCTGAACGGACCATCGTCCAGTCGTCGTAGAGGAGCCCCTTCGCGGGGTCGAGCTCGAGGGCGAAGCCGGTGATCTGCTGCGCCTGGCGAGCGAAGGCCAGCTTCATCGCCGAGCTCTCCGGGCCGGGCTGGCCCGACTCGAGCTGCTGTCGCAGCCGCTCACCGGCGATCCTCGTGACCTCGCACTCCACCCACCACGCGAGCAGCTCGGCCTGAGCCCCGGGCGTGCGCACGGACGGGTCGTCCCGCCACTGCTGCGCGACGAGACCGATCTGGCCGGCCTCGCGGTCGTTGCCCGCGCTGATCGCGACACGCTCGTTGTTCAGGGTGGTCGTGGCGACCTTCCAGCCCTGGCCGACCTCGCCGATGCGGTCGGCGTCCGGCACCCGCACCCCGGTGAGGAAGACCTCGTTGAACTCTGCCTCGCCGGTCACCTGCCGGAGGGGTCGGACGTCGACACCCGGGTCGCTCATGTCCACCACGAAGTAGGTGAGGCCTGCGTGCTTCGCCACCGAGGTGTCGGTCCGGGCAACGAGGATCGCCCGCTGGGCGTTGTGGGCTCCCGAGGTCCACACCTTCTGGCCGTCGACCACCCAGGTGTCGCCCTCCTGGACGGCTCGGGTGGCGATGGCTGCCAGGTCTGAGCCGGCACCAGGCTCGCTGAAGAGCTGGCACCAGATCTCCTCAGACGTGTACAGCGGGCGGAGGTAGCGCTCCTGCTGCTCTGGGGTCCCGAAGGCGATGAGGGTAGGGGCCGCCATGCCGAGACCGATGCTGTTGCGCCCGACATCAGGCTCCGGCGCACCGGCCTCCGCAAGGAGACGGTCGACCTCCTCCTGCCGCCCGCGAGAGAGGCCCAGACCACCGAGACCCTCGGGGAAGTGCACCCAGGCCAGGCCTGCGTCGAAGCGTGCGCCGAGGAACTCTGCGGGATCGGTGGTCGCCGGGTCGTGGGCGTCGAGCAGGTCACGAACCTTGGTCTTGAGCTCAGGCATTGGCGGTCCTCCGACGGATCTCGTGGCGGGCAAGGGCGTTCTTGTGCACCTCGTCAGGGCCGTCCGCGAAGCGCAGCGTCCGCACCTGGGCGAACCACTCGGCGACCGGGAAGTCCTGGCTGAGCCCGCCCGCGCCGTGCACCTGCACGGCCTTGTCGACGATCCACTCGACGGTGCTCGGAGCAGCGATCTTGATCGCCTGGATCTCGGTGTGCGCACCCTTGTTGCCCACGGTGTCCATGAGCCAGGCAGCCTTGAAGGTCAGGAGGCGGAGCTGCTCGATCCGCACACGCGACTCGGCGATCCACTCGCGGACCACTCCCTGGTCGGAGAGGGGCTTGCCGAAGGCGACGCGCTCGGCCGCTCGGTCGATCATCAGCTCGAGGGAACGCTCGGCGATGCCGATGAGACGCATGCAGTGGTGGATACGTCCCGGGCCTAGCCGGGCCTGGGCGATCGCGAACCCGGCCCCCTCCTCTCCGATGAGGTTCGAGGAAGGGACACGGACGTCGGTGAAGTCGATCTCCGCGTGCCCACCGTGGTCGCGATCGTCGTAGCCGAGGACCTTCATGCCACGGCGGACGTCGACCCCGGGGGTGTCCCGGGGGACGATGATCATCGACTGCTGCCGGTGCCGGTCTGCCGATGGGTCGGTCTTGCCCATGAGGATGAAGAACGCCGCGTTCGGGTTCATCGCCCCAGAGATGTACCACTTGCGGCCGTTGATGACGTACTCGTCCCCGTCCCGCACGATGCCCGTCTCGATGTTCGTGGCATCCGAGCTGGCGACCCGGGGCTCGGTCATCGCGAAGGCCGACCGGATATCACCGTCGAGGAGCGGCTTGAGCCACTGCTCCTTCTGCTCGTCGGTGCCGAACATGTGCAGCACCTCCATGTTGCCCGTGTCCGGTGCCGCGCAGTTCGTCGCGACGGGCGCCAGGTGGAGGCTCCGCCCGAGGATCTCGCACAACGGCGCGTACTGCAGGTTGGTGAGGCCGGCCCCGTCCTTACCCGGGAGGAAGAGGTTCCACAGACCTGCGGAACGGGCTGCCTCCTTGAGCCCGTCGATCACCGGCGGGGGTGCCCATACGTCGGGGGCCGCCTCCACCTGCTCCCAGTACGTGGACTCGGCCGGGTAAATGTGCTCGTCCATGAACGCCGTCAACCGGGCGCTCAGGTCTTTCGTCTTGTCGTCATAGGCGAAGTGCATGACGCTCTCCTTCGTACGTGGTGGCCGACGAGATGAGTCGGCTAAGGGGTCTTGGAGCTGCGTGCCGGGCGGGCGCCGGTGGTGGAGACCTCGGACCGGTTCAGGGCACGCTTGAGGATCTTGCCGGTGGCGCCCTTGGGCAGCTCCTCGACCAGCTTGTAGATCCGCGGCACCTTGTAGGCGGCCAGCCGCTCACCGAGCCAGCCCCGCAGCTCCGCCGGATCGAGGGTCGCGCCCGGCCGAGGGGTTACCACGGCCGCGATCTCCTCGCCCAGGTGCTCGTCAGGGACACCGATGACCGCTGCCTCAAGGATGTCCGGGTGGGCGTAGAGGACCTCCTCCACCTCGCGCGGGTAGACGTTGTAGCCGCCCCGGATGACAAGGTCCTTCTTACGGTCGACGATCCACAGGTCGCCGTCCTCATCCATGCGTCCGATGTCGCCGGTGAGGAGCCAGCGACCGTGCCGCGCATCGCTTGTGGCGTCCGGCCGGTTCCAGTATTCACGCATGACGACCGGGCCGGCGATGGCGACCTCTCCGGTCTCGCCGACCGGTACCGGCTCCCGCGCCTCGTCGAGAACCGTGATCTCCATGCCGGGAAGGGCACGGCCGACACTCATGTCCTTGCGCGGGCGGTCCGCCTGGTTGAAGGTCGCCGCACCTGTGGTCTCGCTGAGCCCGTAACCGTCCAGCACCATCGCGCCGAATCGTCGCTCGAAGGCCAGCGCGACCTCGAGCGGGAGGGCTGCTCCTCCGGAGCTGGCGAGACGCAGGTCCGCCAGGTCGTCCGCAGTCACGTCGGTCTCCGCGTGCAGCATTGCGTTCCACATCGTCGGCACCCCGGACATGGCAGTCAATCGGTGCTCAGCAGCCATCTCGAGCAGCGCTGCTGCGTCGAAGGGTCGCAGCAGCGAGAGGCATCCACCGGCGTGATACGTCGAGAACATCACGGCCGCCTGGCCGAAGACGTGGAAGAGCGGGAGAGCAGTGCCCATGCGTTCGTCCGAGGACAGGTCCAGCGCCTCGTTGAAGGCAGCGCCGCAGCTGGTGAGGTTGTCGTGGGTGAGCACGGCTCCCTTCGGCCGGCCGGTGGTGCCCGAGGTGTACAGGAGGACAGACGCGTCGTCGCCTGCGACATCAGCAAGCTCGGGGATCTCGTCCGCAGTGCCCATGCACCCCGCGCTGAGGATCCACAACCCCAGACGAGCCGCCGAGGCCGCTGCCTTGACCGCGTCCTCGGTCTCGTCCCAGCCGATCGCGTAGCTGCACTCGGCATCCTCGATGAAGTACGCCAGCTCCGGCTCCGTGCACAAGGTGTTGACGGTCACTGCCGTCGCCCCCAGTGCCAGGATCGCGTGATAGGCGATGACGAACTCAGCGCTCGTTGGCACGACAACCAGCACCCGGTCTCCTCGACCGATACCACGGCCCTCCAGCTCGACCATGGCCCAGGCGATCGAGCGGCGGAGCTCGTCGAAGGACCAGGACTCGTCTCCCACACGAAGTGCGAGGCGCTCAGGTCCCGAGTCGGCGTGACCCCAGACCAGCTGGGCTGCGTTGTGCATCAGTCTTCACCTTTCACTGTGCCGTGCCGTCTACCTTCACCACCGAGCACCGACCGCGGACAGCAAGCGCGTGAGTACTCGGCATGCGGCTCACCGTCGGCCTCCTCGCCGACCCGGGCTACTGGGCGGGCACCATCTCTGCGGTGGCGCAGATTCGCTATTGCCCTCTCTCCACGCCTGAGGGGGGTGGCGCTCGGGGTCTGGCCCGAGTCTGGACCCGGCCCGCAACAGTTGTCAAACATGAATTCAGATTCAGACTGGTCTAGCCCAGGGTCTTCGAGTACCGCTGCATGCCGCGGATCCAGCGGTCGTGGTCGTCCACCTTGCGCCGCTGGAACTCCCGTACGTCGGCATGGGGCGTCACGAGGAAGCTCCCCGCCTCGACGGCCGCGAGCACCTCGTCCGCGACCGAGCGCGGCGAGAGGACCTCCCCTGCCTCGGTCACTGCCGCGGCCGCCACCAAGCCGCCCTCGGCCCCGTCGGCATTCATCCCGACGCGGAGCATGTCGGTGTCGACGCCCATGGGGCACAGGCAGCTCACACCGACGCCCTGGTCCCCGTAGGTGACAGCGAGCCACTCGGCGAACGCGACCGCGCCATGCTTGCTCACGGAGTAGGTGGCAGAGCCGATCTGGGTGAGCAGACCGGCCGCGGAGGCCGTGGAGACGAAGTACCCGGAGCCCCGCTCGAGCCATTCCGGGACGAGGCGGCGCGCAGCCCGCACGTGAGCCAGGAGGTTGACGTCGATGGCGAGGCGCCACTGGTCCTCGGTGGCCCCGAGCCCCGACGCGTCCCCGACGCCCGCGTTGGCGAAGAAGAGGTCGACCGGCCCGTGGTGCTCCTGGGCCGCCTCGATCATCCTCGCGATGTCACCCTCGCTCGAGGCGTCGCCTGCGACGGCGACGACGGATTCCGGACCCGCGACCGAGGCAAGCCGCTGCGCGGTCGACGTGAGCCGTTCGCCGTCGAGGTCAGAGACGACGACTCGCGCACCCCCTTCGAGGAGGGCCTCGGCGAGTGCCGCACCAATGCCGCCGGCCGCCCCGGTCACGACTGCGGTCTTCCCTGCGATCTGCATGCCCGCCCCCATCAGTCGCACGGTCCGCCGGCGACGTAGAGGACCTGACCGGTGGTGAACCCGGCGCCCTCGCTGGCGAAGAAGGACACGGCGTGGGCGATGTCCTCCGGCTTCCCGGTCCTGGCGACAGGCGCCTGGTCCGTGGCCATCTTCTTGAGCTCGTCGAAGCTGATCCCGATCCGCGCGGCCGTCTCCGCGGTCATCTCGGTCTCGATGAAGCCGGGGGCGATCGCGTTGGCCGTCACCCCGAACTTGCCGAGCTCGATGGCCAGGGTCTTGGTGAAGCCCTGCACGCCCGCCTTCGCGGCCGAGTAGTTGACCTGCCCGCGGTTCCCCTGGGCGGAGGTGGAGGACAGGTTGACGATGCGCCCGAACTTCTCCTGGGTCATGAAGCCCTGGCAGGCCTTCGTCATGAGGAAGGACCCCCGAAGGTGAACACCGATGACCGAGTCCCAGTCCTCGACGCTCATCTTGAAGATGAGGTTGTCGCGGATAATCCCCGCGTTGTTGACCAGGACCGTGGGAGCCCCGAGCTCGTCCGCGACGCGACGCACAGCAGCCTCGACCTGCTCCGGGTCGGACACATCGGCGCCGACCGCCAGAGCCTGACCGCCGGCGGCAGCGATCTCGTCGACGACGGCCTGGCAGGCCGACTCGTCGAGGTCAAGGACCGCGACCGCCATCCCGTCCTCGGCCAGTCGCTTGCTGATCCCGGCGCCGATCCCCCGGGCCCCGCCCGTGACGATCGCCGTGCGCTGGTTCGTACCCATGCTCTCTCCTTGCGTGGTCACCTACCGTTCGGATGACTCGCAACGTACTTGAACCCGTCTTCATGTTCAAGTAATCTGCACGAACTTCTTCGTTCCTCGACACACAGGGAGCTCGACATGACCCAGACCACACAGCGCCGGCCGGCATCCGTGCAGGACCTCAAGGACCTCCTCGGCGTTGAGCTCGGCCCGACCGAGTGGCACGTCGTCGACCAGGCCAAGATCGACGCCTTCGCAGACCTCACCGGGGATCACCAGTGGATCCACGTCGACCCCGAGCGGGCCGCGGACTCTGCCTTCGGCTCGACGATCGCCCACGGGCTCTACAGCCTGTCCCGCACTCCTGCATTCCTCGAGGAGCTCATGGCCTTCGACGGTTTCGCGCACAGCCTCAACTACGGCTACGACCGGGTGCGCTTCATCCACCCGCTGCCCGTTGACTCGCGCATCCGCCTGCGCGCCGAGCTGACCAAGGTCGAGGAGACCTCCCCCGGCCAGGTCAACGTCGTCACCAGGCTGACCGTCGAGGCCGACGGCATCGAGAAGCCGATCCTCGTCGCTGACTCGATCGGCCGCTTCAGCGCCTGACGATGATGGCCCCGCCGACCGGGGCCACCCAGGGAAGGCGCCCGTGGGCCTCCGTCACCTCGTCGATCCGATCGGCGACGGCGGGGGCCCACGAGCATGCCCGGCGGGTCCGGAGGTCGACGTGCGCCTCCAGCGCCTCCAAGGTGTTGACGAGGCGCCTCGTCGATCGGTTGACGATGAAGGAGACCGCGTGGAGCACCTTGTCGCCGCGCTCGACCCAGCGCATGTGCACGCTGACCTCGTCCCCGACGTGCACCTCTCCGAGGAACCGGATGTGCTGCTCCACGCTGAAGACGCTCTGACCCGTCGTCTCCCGATACTCCTTGTCGAGACCTATCGCCGTCATCGCCGAGTGGGCCGCCCGCATGTGCAGGTCGTAGAAGTGACGTACGTTGACGTGCCCGTTGCCGTCCTCCCACTCACGCGGCGCGGTCTCGAGGAGCAGCGTGGGCAGGGCCAGCACGTCGTCCACGCCGGGCAGGTCGCTGACGACGCTCACGGCTGGAGCACCACCTTGCCGGTGACGGTCCGGCCCTCGAGCGAGGTCAGTGCCGCTACGGCGTCCTCGAGCGGGTAGGAGGCACCGACGACCGGGCGAAGCGCACCGCTACGCAGATGCGGCAGCATCGCCTCCCACTCGGACCCGACGTGCCCAGGACGAGGCATCGCGTAGGCGCCCCAGCCGACGCCGACGACGGATATGTTGTTGAGGAGGAGGCGGTTGACCTTGACCTCCGGGATCTGTCCCGCCGTGAACCCGATGACGAGCAGCCTCCCGTGCTCACGCAGTGTGCGCAGGGAGTCGGTGAAGCGGTCGCCGCCCACCGGGTCGACGACGATATCGATCGTCTTGCCGACGGACTCACGGAAACCGTCGGCGAGGACCACCTCGTCAGCCCCGGCGGCCCTTGCGACCTCCCCCTTCGCCTCCGTCGAGACGACAGCGACCACCCGATCGGCGCCGAACGCCTTGGCTACCTGGATCGCGGCGGTCCCGATGCCCCCCGCCGCGCCGTGGACGAGGACGGACTCGCCCGGCGCCATCCCTCCCCGCTCGACCAGCGCGAAGTAGACCGTCGCGTAGTTGAAGAGGAAGGATGCGCCCTCCTCGAACGTCACCTCGTCCGGCAGCACGAAGGTGAGGTCTGGTCGTGCCTGGACCTTCTCGGCGAAGCCCCCCAGGAGGCACAGCGCCGCCACGCGGTCACCGACGGAGAACCCGCTCCCGTCGGGAGCCTTCTCGACGACCCCGGCGACCTCAGCCCCAGGGACGAAGGGCAGGTCGGGCTTGACCTGGTACAGGCCGCGGGTCTGGAGGAGCTCGGGGAAGGCGACCCCCGCGGCCTTCACCGCGATCGTCACCATGCCCTCGTCGGAGGGGTCGGGCAGATCGACGACCTCGATGGCCTCAGGGCCGTCGAGCGTGGTGATGTGGATGGCGCGCATGAGTGGTCCTCTCGCAGGGGTGGTCAGAGCTTGAGCAGGAGCTTGCCGGTGTTGACGCCTCGGAAGAGCCCGAGGAGAGCCTCGGGGAAGGCCTCCACGCCTCCCTCGAGGACCGTCTCCCTAGGGGTGAGCGTCCCGTCGGCGATCATCTTGGACATCGCCGACACCGCCTCCGGGTAGCGGTCCTCGTAGTCCATGACGACGAAGCCGGTCATCGAGGCACGGAAGACGAGCAGGGACATGTAGCGGCGCGGCCCTTCGGGGAGCTTCTGCTCGTTGTAGCCGGCGATGGCGCCGCAGATGACGACGCGGGCCCCCCGACGCAGGTTGGCCAGCGCCGCGTCGAGCACCTCGCCGCCCACGTTGTCGAAGTAGACGTCGACCCCTTCCGGAGCGGCTGAACGGAGCTGCTTCAGCACCCCACCCTGCTTGTAGTCGATCGTGGCGTCCGCCCCGATCTCCTTGAGCCACGCCACCTTCTCCGGCCCTCCCGCGACGCCGACGACCCGGCACCCACGGGCCTTGGCGATCTGGAGGACAGTGCTCCCGACCGCCCCAGCCGCCGCCGAGACGAGCACGGTCTCCCCGTCCTTGAGCCGGCCGACCTCGGTGAGGCCGAACCACGCCGTCATCCCTGGCATGCCGAGCGCACCGAGCCAGGTCGTCGCAGGCGCGACGTCCAGGTCAAGCCGGGTCACGCCCTGGCCGTCGCAGAGCGCGTACTCGCGGACCCCGAACACCCCGCTGACGACGTCCCCGACCGCGAAGTCGTCGTTGTTCGAGGCGACAACCTCACCCGCCGCGAAAGCGCGCATGACCTCCCCCAGCCCGACGGGCGGGATGTAGGAGCGGACGTCGTTGAGCCAGCCGCGCATGGCGGGGTCGAGCGAGATGTGCTGCACCTTGACGACGAGCTCGCCAGGACCCGGGTCCGGCACCTCCGTGCGCTCGATCGACCACGTGCTCTCGTCGGGATACCCGTCCGGACGCTGCGCCAGGCGCACCTCCGTCGACGACCAAGTCATGTCTTCACCCTTCCACCAGATCGTGCGGCACCCATTGCAGGAACCAGTACGTTCAGGCACGATAGCCATAACCTGAACCTGATTTCAATATCAACTCAGGTCGCCGGAGGCTCGTCCGAGTCCCGGCTCACCTATCGAGGAGACCCCATGGACATGAACTCCCTCTTCTCTCTCTCAGGCCGCGTCGCCCTGGTCACGGGCGGGTCCCGCGGGATCGGTCGCATGATCGCCGAAGGGCTGCTCCGGCAGGGCGCCCGCGTCTACATCACCGCCCGGAAGGCCGAGGCCTGCGACGCGACGGCTGCAGAGCTCTCGGAGATCGGCCACTGCGTGTCCCTCCCTGCGGACGTGTCGACGCTCGCGGGGATCGAGGCGCTGCTCACCGCATTCAAGGAGCACGAGTCCTCGCTCGACATCCTCGTGAACAACGCCGGGGCCGCCTGGGGCGCCTCCTTCGACGAGTTCCCCGAGAGCGGGTGGGACAAGGTCATGGACCTCAACGTCAAGGCCCCCTTCTTCCTCACCCAGGCAGCCAAGGAGCTGCTCCTCGCCGGCCGGGAGCGCAGCGGCGAGCTGGCGAAGGTCATCAACATCGCGTCGATCGACGGGCTCTCGCTCAACCCGATGGAGACGTACTCATACCACGCCAGCAAGGCAGGCGTGATCCACCTGACCGCTCGGATGGCCGTGCGGCTGGCCCCTGAAGGGATCATCGTCAGCGCGATCGCCCCGGGAGCCTTCGCCTCGACGATGAACAAGGACGCCCGCGATCACGCCGACGAGATCGCCCAGTCGATCCCCTCAGGCCGGATCGGACGCTCCGAGGACATGGCGGGGGCGGCGGTCTACCTCGCCTCCCGCGCCGGAGACTACGTCGTCGGCAGCACGCTCGTCGTCGACGGCGGGGTCAACATCGCCCGCTGACCTCGGCTGTGCCGAGACGGTCACCCGGCATCCGGCTCCAGGACAGGTTGGGTAAGCCCCAGCGCGTTGGTCCAGAGCCGGGTGGCGGTCTCGACGAGATGTTCCACCTTGAGTGTGGGGTCGATGAGGTAGGCGCTGTGGGCCAGGCGACCGACCATTCCGGAGAGCGCCATCGCCGCGACCTCCGCGTCGACACCTCGGTCCGCCAGGCCACGGCGCTGGAGATCGCGGATCGCCTTTGCGTTGCGCTCGACGAAGGCCCTGTTGCGCGCCCGCCTCAGGGTCCGGAAGGCCGGGTCGACAGCGGCGACCTGGTCGAGAAGCTGCATGAGGCGCGCATTCTTCTTGTACGCGGCGAAGTACGCCGCGTTGCTCGCGGCGATGATCTCGACCGGGTCGTCGGTCGAGAGGACGCGGCCGATGCCGGGATGCAGCATGTCGTTCTGCGCCTCCTGGAGGACTGCCGCGAAGACCTCGTCCTTGCCGTCGAACCAGGTGTAGAAGCTCCCGATGGAGCAGCTGGCTTCCTGCGCGATGTCCACGAGGCGAGAGTCGAGATACCCATCGCGCTCGAAGACCTTCCGGGCAGCCGCCACCAACGCGTCGCGGGTGCGCTTGCCACGAGCCGTCGCCGGCTGGGTTCCCGTCCTGCTGGGGTCGACGAAGGACGGCATCTCCGGATCGTCAGCAGCCGGCGTGTTCGTGGTATTCACGGGGACAGCCTAGAGAGTTCCGTCAAGGACAGCGTGCGCGTACGCCACGATCCCGTCCACGGCCTCCGCCGGAAAATGCCCGCTCGCCGACACGTTGCGGGGCTCGTCGAGCTGTCGGCGGCGCACGCCCTCCATGATGATCGCGACCTTCCAGACACCGAGAGCATGCCAGAACGGGACCGCGGAGACGTCTCGGCCCGTGGCCGATGCGTAGGCCTGTACCAGCTCCTCCCTCGAGACGAAGCCGCTGACCTCGGATGCGTCGAACCGCAGCGTGGGCGGGTCACCGGCCTGCGGCCAGTAGGCCAGCAGGGTGCCGAGGTCGGCCAGCGGGTCGCCGAGGGTGGAGAGCTCCCAGTCGAGGACGGCCTGGATCGACGCGTCCGCCGGGTCGAAGATGACGTTGCGGAGGTGGCAGTCCCCGTGCACGAGGACGATCTCCGCCGGGTCGGGGGACCGCTCGCGAAGTCGAGCCGTCAGCCGGTCGAGCTCCGGGAGGTCTCGCGTACGGCTCTGCTCCCACTGCCCGGACCAGCGGCGGAGCTGGCGATCCGCGTAGGGCTTGTGGCTCGCGAGGTCTACGAGACCGGTCTTCTCGAGGTCGACCGCATGGATCTCGGCCAGCGCCCCGACGACAGCCGGCCCGAGCGCTCTCCGGACGCCGACGTCGAGGCGCACGGCGTCGGCTCGGGCGTCAAGGACGGCCCCTTCGACGAAGGACATGAGCATCACCGGGACGTCGGTCACGGCGGGGTCCTCGCACAGCCCGTGCACGGTAGGCACCGGCACGCCGGTGCCCTGCAGGGCGCTGAGGATCCGGTGCTCACGAGCCACGTCGTGCGCCGAGGCCAGGAGGTGGCCCAGGGGCGGACGGCGGAGCACCCACCGTCCACCCCCTTCGTCGGTCACCAGGTAGGTGAGGTTGGACTGGCCCAGCCCCACACGACGGAAGCCGAGGGGCGGTTCCACACCGATACCCAGACCCTCGATCCACCGAGCCATGGGCTCGACGTTCAGACCCTCCGCTGCGTTGACCTGGTCCGTGACCATGACGGGCTCCTCCTCTGCCTCGGACATCAGCTCTTCTTCTTGCCCCACTCCGGGCTGCGCCGACGGTACTCGCGACGCGCGATGATCATCTTGTGCACCTCGTCCGGGCCGTCGGCCAGTCGGAGCGTCCGCATGTGGGCATACCACTGGGCCAGGGGGAAGTCGTCGCTGACGCCGCCGCCGCCGTGCACCTGGATGGCCCGGTCGATGACCCGGAGGGCGACGTTCGGCGCCGCCACCTTGATCGCCGCAATCTCGGTGCGGGCCTGCTGGTTCCCGACGGTGTCCATGAGGTGCGCGGCCTTGAGCGTCAGCAGACGCGCCATCTCGATGTCGATGCGCGACTCGGCCACCCAGTCCTGGACGTTGGCCCGGTTCGCGACCGGCTCGCCGAAGGTGACCCGCGACTGGGCGCGGTCGATCATGAGGTCCAGGGCGCGCTCCGCGACACCGATCGCACGCATGCAGTGGTGGATCCGACCCGGACCCAGGCGGGCCTGGCTGATCATGAAGCCATCACCCTCACCGGCGAGCAACGCCGTCACCGGCACCCGCACGTCCTCGAAGAGCACCTCGGCGTGACCCTCACGGTCCTGGTACCCGAACACCGGCAGACCCCGCACCACCGTCACCCCAGGGGTGTCCAACGGAACCACCATCATCGACTGCTGACGATGTTTGGGAGCCGACGGGTCGGTCTTGCCCATGACGATGAGCACCTTGCAGTTCTTGTGCAACGCGTTCGAGGTCCACCACTTGCGACCGTTGATGACGTACTCGTCACCATCCCGCACCATCGAGGTCTCGATGTTCGTCGCATCCGAGCTGGCCACCGCAGGCTCGGTCATCGCGAACGCCGAGGCGATCTCACCAGCCAGCAACGGCTTGAGCCACTTCTCCTTGTGCTCATCGGTCCCGAACAACGTCAGGACCTCCATGTTCCCCGTGTCCGGCGCGTTGCAGTTGATCGCCTCCGGGGCCAGCTCCATGCTGCGACCAGTGATCTCCGCAAGATGGGCGTACTCGAGGTTCGTCAGCCCCGGACCCCACTCAGGATGCGGGTGGAAGAGGTTCCACAACCCCTGCTCCTTGGCCACCGCCTTGAGGTCCTCCAGCACCTGCGGGTGATGGTTCGGATCACCCGAGTCCACCATCTGCTGGTGGTACACGCTCTCCGCCGGGTACACGTGCTCATCCATGAAGGTGAGCAGCTTGGCGCGGTACTCCTGACCGCGCTCGCTGAGTTCAAACATCATGACCGTCCTTGTGTTGACTGTGCTGGGGCTGATGGGGCGGGGTCCGCGAGTGCTTCTCGGACAGCCGAGATCGTGGCTGCGCTGGTGCGATGGAGGACGCCGTGGATCCCGAGCCGGGCAGCTCCGGCGAGGTTGTGCTCGAGGTCGTCGACGAGGATGCACTGCTCGGGCCGCACCCCGAGGGCGTCGCTCGCCATCTCGTAGATCCGTCGCGACGGCTTGCGCACACCGACGTGGCCCGAGATCACCGCGGCGTCGAAGAGCTCGTCCATGTCGATCCGGGCGTAGCAGTCGCGGCCCAGCGAGTTGGAGACGAGCGCCACCGGCGTGCCTTCCCGGCGCAGGTCCCGCACCCACTCGATCATCGGCGGGTCGAGATCGAGGTGCGCCGCGATCCGTGCGAGCAGGCCGCGCGGGTCGACCTGAGCCCCGGCCTCGGACAGTGCGCTCGCGAAGGCGTCCTCGAACTCTTCGTCGTCGAGCCGCCCGCACTCGTGCTCCACCAGGGCCGCCCGGGCCACCTCGTGCGTCGACAGCGTCCGCAGCGCTGCCTCCCCGTCCAGCCCGAGGTCCTCGCTGAGCTGTCGGAACGCACCGGTGATCGGGAGCGTGAGCACGCCGCCGTAGTCGACGAGCACCGCCGAACGCCCGATCGGGGTGACCGCGCCTTCTCCCGCGGTCGCGACACCGACCGGCTTCCTCATGGACGCTCCCCTGCTTCTCGCTGTCTCGCCCTGCTGAGAGCAAGGTATACTTGAATTCAAGTTCACATTCAAGACCGAGAGCGGCCCCAATCCTGTTGACGACCTCCGGCATCACCCCTGTCGCGCCGCAGCACCTTGCACTCATGCTCGCGGTGCTCTTCGGCCTCACCGGCATGGGCAGCGCCGCGGTCGCCGTCTCCATCCCACCCTTGGCCGAGGGACTCGACTCCTCAATCGGCAGGACCACGCTCGTGGTGAGCTGCTACTCGCTCAGCCTGGCTGTCGGGTGCGCCGTCTTCGGGCGGCTGGGAGACATCTACGGGATCCGCACACCGCTGGTCGCCGGGATCGCGGTCATGGTCACGGCCGCCTGCGCCGGTGCCTTCGCCACGAGCCTGCCCGCCCTCGTCGGCGCGCGAGTGGTCCAGGGCCTGGGCGCCTCGGCGATACCCGCCCTCACCCTGGCCGCGATCCAGGGACGCTTCGCCGGACACGCCAGGGACCGCGCCATGGCCTCCTACGCAGGCATCGGCGCGACCGTCAACGTCATGGGACCTGTCATCGGCGCAGCTCTCGTCGGTCCGCTCGGATGGCGACCCGTCGTCGCCATCCCGATCGTCTCGCTGGCGCTGCTGCCCCTGGTGTGGCGCCACCTGCCCACGCACCGACAGCCGCACGTCACGCTGGACCTCCCCGGCGCGACGCTCGTGGCGCTCGCCGCGACGGGAGCCGTGCTCGCCCTGCAGGTCGCCAGCCTGGGACCAGCCGTCGCGCTCGCCGGGGGCGTCGCCTTCCTCGTCGCGGGGCCGTGGGTCGTCCTCCGGTCTCGCCGTCACCCCGACGGGATCATCCCCGCGGCGATGGTGAGGAGCATCCCCGCCCGGAAGAGCCTCATCACCGCCATCAGCCTCTCCTCGGCCTGGTTCGGCATGCTCGTGGCCATCCCCACCGCCCTTGCGGCAGCAGGCTGGTCCGGGATCCAGGTGGGCGCCCTCCTCCTGCCCGGCGCAGCGCTGGGGCTCGTGGCGTCGCGAATCACGTCACCGGCTCTCATCCGCCTCGGGGCCACCCGTAGCCAGCTCGTCTCGACCGCCGGGACGAGCTGCGCGCTCGCGATGGCCGCCCTGGGGAGCCACCTCGTCTCCCCTGCAGTCCTCATCGCGGCCACCCTCACCCTCATGCTGTCCTTCGGGCTGGGCCAGCCGGCCATGACCGGGCTCGTCGCAGACTCCGTCCCCGACCGCACCCGCGGCGCGGCCCTCGGCCTCCTGACCCTGGTCTTCCTGGCGGGAGGCAGCCTCGGGGCAGCCGCTGTCGGAGGTCTCGGTCCTGCCCTGGGAGAAGCGGGGGCGCTGCTGACCCTCGCCGGTCTCCCCCTCACCGGTGCCATGCTCTTCGCTCGGAGCGCCCTGCCGACCCCTTGACCTCGGTCAGAGCCACGCCTAGTTTATGAATCCAGATTCAAGTTAAGGAGAGTCGTGGGCAACGACCAGCAGGCCGAAGATCACATCCTCGTGAGCGCCACCGACGGGGTGGCCACGATCACCCTCAACCGACCTGAGCGACGCAACGCCATGTCGACGCCGATGATCGAGCGCCTCGGCGAGATGCTCGACGAGGCAGAGGCCGACCCCGCGGTCCGCGTGGTCGTCATCACCGGCGCCGGCCAGGCCTTCTGCGCCGGCGGAGACGTGCAGCAGTTTGACGCGGACGGTGGCGAGGGCAAGGGTGCCACCGAGGTCGACGACGCGCTCGTCGCAGACCAGCTCAGGCACCAGGAACTCACCGTCGGGAGGATCCACGCTCTCCGCAAGCCGGTGATCGCTTCTCTGCCCGGGGCCGCGGCGGGAGCAGGGCTCGGCTTCGCGCTGGCTGCGGACCTCCGCATCGGGACCCCCAAGACCCTCATGGCGACCGCCTTCACCGGCATCGCCCTCTCCGGCGACTTCGGCGTCGCGTGGCTGCTCGACCGGCTGGTCGGCCCCGCGAAGGCGCGCGAGCTGCTCATGCTCAACCCTCGCGTCGACGGGCAGACCTGCTTGGAGCTCGGGCTGCTCAACCAGCTCGTGCCCGAGGAGGACCTCGCCGAGGCGACACGCGCCCTGGCACAGCAGCTTGCCGCGGGTCCTGCGCTCGCCCTCTCCTACATCAAGGCCAACCTGCTCGAGGCGCCGGGCCAGACCCTCTCGGAGTCGATGCGCGCCGAGGTGCCGCGCCACAAGCAGTGCGGTCTGACCGATGATCACGTCGAGGCGGCCCGCGCCTTCGTCGAGAAGCGGCCGCCGGTCTTCGCCCACTGAGGCGAGCACCCCACCCGAAGGGGTGATTCTTCTTCTCTCGCAGAGGTTTCCGCATCAGACCGGCCGCGGCGGCTAGTCTCCGGAGCGTGGGCAACGCGCACGAACCCTTGGAGGACGTCCTCGCCGAGCAGGCCGACTCCGGCCTCGACGATGCACCCGACATCGACGTCGTCGGGGCGATCGCCGACATGGTGGCGCACCCGGAGTTCCCGTGCCTGGGCGCCCGGTCCGTCTTCCGCCGAGACGCCGCGACCGTCGTCGTCCTGGACGACCTCGAGAGCGAGCTGAGCCGCACGGAGCTCTCGCGGGCCTTGGCGGAGTACGGCCGGGCCGCGGACCCCACGGGCGCGTTCGTCTCCTTCGTCGCGGTCTTTCGCGGTCCGCAGATCCGCGACGAGGTGCACTTCGAGCGGCTGCTGTGGGACCTGCTCCAGCGCCTCCACGACGAGGACGAGGAGCCCTGGGCCCACGGGGTCGACGACGACCCGGACAAGGCTCACTTCGCCTACAGCCATGCCGGGGTTGCCTACTTCATCGTCGGGCTCCACCCCCAGGCATCACGCATCGCCCGGCGCGCGCCCCTGCCGACCCTGGTCTTCAATCTCCACGAGCAGTTCGAGCTCCTCCGCGGGGAGGGCAGCTTCGAGCGCATGCGCGACACCATCCGCCGCCGGGACGCGGCCCTGCAGGGCGAGGTCAACCCGATGGCGCAGGACCACGGCGAGAGCTCCGAGGCCCGCCAGTACGCCGGGCGGCGGGTCGAGGACGACTGGGCGGCACCCTTCGCGACGAGAGGCGACACGTGAGACAGCGACCCCGGACCCCTTCGCCCGACCTGCGCCCGCCCTACGCGGGTGGAGCCGACGGTCCCGCGGAGGGTTTCACCCGACTCGACCCGCAGACCGGCACCGGCCTGCGGCTGCCGAAGGGGGCGACACTCACCCTCGTCGACCCGTGCGGCGAGCAGGTGAGCGACCTCTTCCTCTTCGCCGACGACGGGGTCGAGCGCGGCGACGAGTGGTTCTCCAGCGGGCGCACGACGGACTACGCGAACTCGATCTACGTCGGCCCCGGCGGGCGGCTGTGGAGCAACCGGTCGCGGGTGCTCGCGACGATCGTCGAGGACACCGTCGGCGTGCACGACCTCACGCTGACGCCGTGCAGCCAGGACACCTTCGACATCCTCTACCCCGACCTCGGCGGCGCGGAGCACCCGAGCTGCTTCGCCAACCTCGTCGGTGCCTTCAAGGCCTACGGCATCTCACCGGACCGGATCTCGACGACGCTCAACGTCTTCATGGACGTGTGGACCGACCTCGACGGCGAGCTGCACATCGATCCGCCACCGACCGTGCCGGGTGATCGGTTCGCCGTCCAGGCCGAGGTCGACCTACTCGTAGGCATCACCGCGTGCTCGGCGGAGAAGTCCAACAACGGTCGCTGCACGCCGATCGACTACCGGGTCGCCGCCCCCTGAGTCCTCAGCCCTCCGGCGACCCGGCGTCGAGGATCGCGTGCGCGTGCCGGGCGAGCACGTCGACGACCTCGGCCGGGAAGTGACCGCTCGCCGAGAGGTTGCGCTCGTCGTCGAGCTGGCGACGGCGCACTCCCTCGAGGATGATCGCAATCTTCCACACCCCCAGGGCGTGCCAGAAGGGCACCGCACTGACGTCTCGCCCGGTGATCCGGGCGTAGTGGGCTGCGAGCTCGTCACGCGCGGCGAAACCGGGCACGGTGGTGGCGCTGAAGCTCTCTGCCAGCGGCTCCCCCGGGCTGGCCCAGTAGGCGAGCAACGTACCGATGTCCGCGATCGGGTCGCCGAGGGTGGACAGCTCCCAGTCGAGGACCGCGCGGATGCTCGCGTCCTGCGGGTCGATGATCATGTTCCGCAGGTGCCCGTCGCCGTGGACGAGGGTGATCTCGCTCGACCCGGGGTCGAGCTCGGTGAGACGTCGGGTGAGGTCGTCGAGCACGGGCAGCTCACGGGTCTTCGACTTCTCCCACTGGCCGGACCACCGCCGCAGCTGCCGAACCCCATAGGGGCTGTGGCTGCCGAGATCGCTCAGCCCGACGCGGTCGAGTTCGACGGCGTGGATGCTCGCGAGCGCCTCGACAAGCCTGAATCCGACCTCGCGACGCTGAGGCTCCGGGATCCGCTCGGAGTCGCTGCTGTCGTTGAGAACCGCCCCGTCGACGAAGTCGACGACCATGACGGGGACGTCGGTGACCGACGGGTCCTCGCACAGCCCGCGAACCGTCGGGACTGGGACGCCGGTGCCCTGGAGGGCGCTGAGGATCCGGTGCTCCCGGGCGACGTCGTGGGCCGAGGCGAGGATCCTGCCGAGGGGCGGACGACGGAGGACCCAGCGGGACCCCCCGTCATCCGTGGCGAGGAAGGTGAGGTTGGACTGCCCCAGACCCACCCGCTCGAAGGCGATCGGCCGGGAACCGATGCCCTGGCTCTCCATCCATTCGGCCATGGCCGCGGTGTCGAGCCCCTGGATCTCGGTCATCGACCCTCTCCCTTCGCCGGCATCCGGCCGGTCTCGACTGCGCGACGGCGGATCTCCTGGCGCGCGATAGTCATCCGGTGCACCTCGTCCGGGCCGTCCGCCAGGCGCAGCGTACGCACACCCGCGTACATCTTCGCCAGGGGGAAGTCGTCGCTGACGCCGCCACCGCCGAAGATCTGGATGGCCCGGTCGACGACTCTCGTGGCGACGTTCGGTGCAACGACCTTGATCGCCGCGATCTCGATGCGCGCGTGCTTGTTGCCGACGGTGTCCATGAGGTGCGCGGCCTTGAGCGTCAGCAGACGCGCCATCTCGATCTCCATGCGCGACTCGGCGATGACGTCCTGGACGTTCGGGCGGTCGATGAGAGGACCCCCGAAGGCTTCACGCTCCGTCGCCCGGTCGATCATGAGGTCCAGGGCGCGCTCCGCGACACCGATCGCACGCATGCAGTGGTGGATCCGACCCGGACCCAGGCGGGCCTGGCTGATCATGAAGCCATCACCCTCACCGGCGAGCAACGCCGTCACCGGCACCCGCACGTCCTCGAAGAGCACCTCGGCGTGACCCTCACGGTCCTGGTACCCGAACACCGGCAGACCCCGCACCACCGTCACCCCAGGGGTGTCCAACGGAACCACCATCATCGACTGCTGACGATGTTTGGGAGCCGACGGGTCGGTCTTGCCCATGACGATGAGCACCTTGCAGTTCTTGTGCAACGCGTTCGAGGTCCACCACTTGCGACCGTTGATGACATACTCGTCACCATCCCGCACCATCGAGGTCTCGATGTTCGTCGCATCCGAGCTGGCCACCGCAGGCTCGGTCATCGCGAACGCCGAGGCAATCTCACCAGCCAGCAACGGCTTGAGCCACTTCTCCTTGTGCTCATCGGTCCCGAACAACGTCAGGACCTCCATGTTCCCCGTGTCCGGCGCGTTGCAGTTGATCGCCTCCGGGGCCAGCTCCATGCTGCGACCAGTGATCTCCGCAAGATGGGCGTACTCGAGGTTCGTCAGCCCCGGACCCCACTCAGGATGCGGGTGGAAGAGGTTCCACAACCCCTGCTCCTTGGCCACCGCCTTGAGGTCCTCCAGCACCTGCGGGTGATGGTTCGGATCACCCGAGTCCACCATCTGCTGGTGGTACACGCTCTCCGCCGGGTACACGTGCTCATCCATGAAGGTGAGCAGCTTGGCGCGGTACTCCTCGCCACGCTCGGTCATCGCAAACACTGCACTGCCCCTTCGTCGTTGATGCGTCGTCACTGACGACAATACCTGAATCCAGATTCAAGTTCTAGTTTGCGGGCCATCTCCGCTGCTCAACGGCTAGGCCTCCAGCGCAACTCCCCTGCGTTCAGGCAGGAGCACGAAGGCCGCGATCGCGGCGACGACGAAGGCCGCTGCGAAGAGGCCGAAGACGAGTGCCTCTCCGCCACCTCGCTCGAGGAGGAAGGGCACCGACAGCGGGGCGAGGATCGAGGCGATCCGGCCGAAGCCCGCCGCGGCCCCCGCGCCCGTCCCGCGCATCACCGTCGGGTAGATCTCCGGGGTGATCGCGTAGAGCGCGCCCCACGCCCCGAGGTTGAAGAAGCTCAGCGCGCACCCGGCCGCGATGATCGCCACGTCGTTGCCCGCCTGCCCGAAGAACCACGCAGACACCGCCGAGCCGACGAGGAAGGTGGCCAGCGTCGCCCGTCGTCCCCAGATCTCGATGAGGACCGCCGAGACGAGGTACCCGGGCAGCTGGGCGAGCGTGATGATCAGCGTGAACTGGAAGGACTTCGTGATGTCGAAGCCCTGCGCCACGAGCAGCGACGGGATCCAGATGAAGGCGCCGTAGTACGAGAAGTTCACGCAGAACCACACGATCCAGATGCCTGCGGTCCGCCGCGCGTGACCGTCGCGCCACAGGTCCGCGGCGGGCGCGACCGGCGACTCGGGCAGCTCACGGGAGGGCACGGGCGGCACCCCGGCTGCCTCCTCGAACTCGCGGACCACCCGCTCGGCCTCCTCGTCACGCCCCCTTCGCTCGAGGAAGTGGACCGACTCCGGCAGCCCGAAGCGCACGACGACTGCGTAGAGGGCCGGGACCAGACCGAGCGCCAGTCCCCAGCGCCAGCCGTCATCCCCCTTCGGCACGACGTAGAAGCCGATCACCGCGGCGAGGATCCAGCCGAAGGCCCAGAAGGACTCCAGCGCCACCACGAGGCGACCGCGGATCTTCGTCGGCGAGAGCTCGCTGACCAGGGTCGACGCCACCGGCAGCTCGGCGCCGAGGCCGAGGCCGACGAGGAAGCGCAGGACGAGGAAGACCGCGAGACCCCCGGCCAGCGCAGAGGCGCCCGTCGCCAGCCCGTAGACGACGAGCGTCGCGGCAAAGACCGTCCGCCGCCCGAAACGGTCCGAGAGACGCCCGCCGAAGGTCGCACCGAGCGCCATCCCGATGAAGCCGATCGTCACGACCCACGAGCGCTCCGCCGTGCTGAGGTCCCACTGCTGCGCCAGGACGACGAGGACGAAGGAGATGAGCCCCACGTCCATCGCGTCGAGCGCCCAGCCGGTGCCCGAGCCGAGGAGCAGCTTGGTGTGCTTGCGCGTGTAGGGCAGACGGCCGAGCCGCTCAGGGCGTGTCAGCGCGTCAGGCGCGGGATCGAGGTCGACGGGGCGCATGGTGTCCTTCGGTCACGGAGGGTCGGATGCAGTCTGCCCGGTCCGGCGACCGGAGGGACCGGGCCACTCGCGACCCCGCGTCTACCCTCTCCGCTAGACGCCCAGGTACGCCTTCTGTACCGCCGGGTCGTCGGCCAGCTGCTCCGCAGGGCCGGACAGGACCACACGCCCCTCGGAGAGCACGTAGGCGCTGGAGGCGATCTGCAGCGCCGATCGCGCGTTCTGCTCGGCCAGGACCACGCCGATCCCCTCCCGGTTGATGCCCACGATCGCGGCGAAAACCTGCTGGGTGATGAGGGGGGCCAGGCCCATGGACGGCTCATCGAGGATCAGCATCTTGGGGTCCGACATGAGAGCCCGCCCGATCGCCACCATCTGCTGCTGCCCACCGGACAGGGACCCGGCCGGCTGGTTGCTCTTGTCCCGAAGGATGGGGAACATCTCGTAGTTCCGCTCGAGGAGCGACTGCACCCGCGCCTTCTGCCGGCGGTTCGAGTAGGCACCCAGCAAGAGGTTCTTCTCGACCGACATGCGAGGGAAGAGGTGCCGCCCCTCCGGGCAGTGCGCCAACCCCTTGCGGACCATGGCTGCCGTGCTGCTCCGGGTCGTGTCCTCTCCGGCAAACTCGATACGGCCCGCGGTCGGCCGGAGGACGCCGCTGATGGTCCGGAAGAGCGTCGACTTGCCCGACCCGTTCGCGCCGAGGACGACGGTCAGCTCTCCTTCCGGCGCGGTGATGTCGACGGAGTGCAGGACGTCCCCTGCGCCATATCCGGCGCTCAGGCCCGAGACGGTGATCATCAGTGTGCTCCTGCCGCGCCCGCGTCGGCACCGAGGTAGGCCTCGATGACCAGCGGGTCCTTCTTGATCTGGTCGGGAGTGCCGGCTGCGATGCGCTGCCCATGGTCGAGCACGACGATGTGGTCGGCCAGGTTCATGATCATCGACATCTTGTGCTCGACGATGCAGACCGTGATGCCACGGGCCACGATCCGTCGGAACAGGTCGGCGAAGGCGACGGTCTCCTCGTCGTTGACCCCTGCCGCAGGCTCGTCCAGGAGCAGGAGCCGCGGCTCGGTGGCCAGGGCCAGGGCGATCGACACCCGCCGCTGCGCCTCCTGCGGGAGGGTCGATGCGATCTCGTCACGCAGGTGGGCCGCACCGACGAACTCCAGCTCCTGCATAGATCTCTCGAGGCTGAGCTTCTCGTCCCGCCGGTGCCGGGGCGTGTGAAGGACGGCATCGATCGCGTTGGACCTCGACCGGACCACGCAGCCGGCGCGCACGTTGTCGAGCACGGTGGCATCGTCGAACAGGTGGGTGGTCTGGAAGGTCCGGGCGATGCCGGCACGCACCGTCTGGTGAGGCTTCTTACCCGTGATGTCGTCGCCTGCGAACGTCACCGTGCCGGCGGTCGGCCGGTAGAAGCCGGCCAGCAGGTTGAACAGCGTCGACTTGCCGGCCCCATTGGGGCCGATGATCGCCGTGATCTGCCCTTCAGGGACGTCAAGATCAACATCCTTGACCGCATCGAGGCCGCCGAATCGCTTCCCGAGCCCTCGTACCTGCAGCAGCATCAGCGCACCTCTTCCGGTGTGTGGGGGCTGACGGGGACGCCATCAGCGGGACCCTGTTCCTGCTCGTGGCCTCGTCCCTTTCGGCGGGTGAACAGCTCGTTGAGGTATCCCACGATGCCCTTGGGCGCGAAGATCACGAGCAGGACGATGATCGGGCCGAGGACGATGAACCGATAGGACTGGAGGTCCTGCAGCACCTCGAAGAGGATGGCGACGATCAGGCTGCCCACGAGGGGACCCATCACCGTGCCCATCCCGCCGATGAGGAGGAACAGCAAGAACTCGAACGTCAGGTCGACGGCCGTGGAGTCCGGCCCGATGAACCCGTTGAGCGAGGCGAACAACCCACCCGCCAGTCCTGCGACACCTGCCGAGGCGGTGAACGCGAGCTGCTTGCTCACGGCGACGTTCACGCCGATGGACTTCGCCAGGTCTTCCGACGTCCGGACGGCCACCAGCGACCGGCCGGCGTTGGAGCGGAGGAGCGCGTGGGTCGCATAGATGGCCCCCACGAGGAAGAGTAGGACCAGGTAGTACAGGATCACCGGGTCGGTGAAGTCAAGGGGTCCGATGTTCTCGGGGAGCTTGATCCCGCTCACGCCCGAGTGGGCGTGGGTCACGGACTCCCACCGTGTGGCGATGATGAAGATCAGGAAGCCGAGGGCCATCGTGAAGATGGCGAAGTACGACCCCTGAGTCCGGAGGGCGATCAGACCGGAGAGGTATCCGATGACGGTCGTGCCGACGATGGCCAGCACGAACGACGACCAGAACGTCCAGTCGTAGTCGGTCGTGAGCAACCCGACGACGTACGCGCCGATGCCGAAGAATCCACCATGGGCCAAAGAGAGCTGGCCGGTCAGACCGAGGATGATGTTCATACCGTAGGCCGCGATCGCGTAGATCGCAGCCGTGGTGAGGACGCGCACCAGGTACGGCTGATCGCTGAGGAAGAGCGGGGACAGCACGAGCGCAAGGATCATCAGCGCTGCGCCGATCAACCGGGGGTGGATCCTGGTCATCATCGCTGGTTCACCGCCCCGAACAGACCTGTGGGCTTGATGGCGAGCACGCCCATGAGCACGATGAAGATCGCGGCCTCACCGGCCGCCACCGAGATGTACGTCGACGCCATAAGCTCGGCGATGGCGATTGCGAACCCTCCGATGATCGCTCCGGGGAGGGAGCCCAGGCCACCGAGGACGATGATCGCGAAGACGACGAGGTTCAGCGAGGTACCCATCGCCGGCGAGAGCAGCTGGATCGGCGCGACCAGGCCCGCCGAGACCGCGACCAGGCCGAAGGAGACCGCGAAGGTCACCATCGAGACGACGCTGGGGTTGATCCCGACCAGTGCGGAACCGGTCCGGTCCTGCTCGACGGCCTCGATCGCCTGCCCGTGCACCGACCGCTTGAGGAACAACGTCAGGGCGATGAGGACGACGACGGCCGTGATGATGATGATGATGCGCTGCGCGGAGATCTGCGCCCCGAGGACCGTCACCCGCCCGGCGAAGGGCGAGTCCATCCGAAGGAAGCCGGTACCCCACGTCTCCTCGACCAACGAGACGAGGAAGAACATCACCCCGACCGTGGCGATCATGTGATGCGTATGCGGTGCGTTACGCAAAGGGTGGAAGATCAGCCGTTCGAACACGACACCCAGGACCGCCAGAATGGCCGCCGCGACGAGTATCGCCGCGATGTACGGGAGTCCCACCGTGACGAGCATCGAGTACGTGATGTATGCGCCGAGCATGTAGAGCGCGCCATGAGCCAGGTTGGGGAAGCCCAGCACGCCGAAGACGAGGGTCAGGCCGACGGCGGCCAGGCAGTAGATACCGCCCAGCGCCAGGCCGTTGATCAGCTGTTGAATGAAGAGTGTCACCCGTCACCCCTTGAGGACGTCGACTGGTCGTGGGCAGAGGGGGCGGCGGCTCATTCCTCGGGCTGCTCGACGGGGAAGGCCTCGTACTTGCCGTCCTCGGTGCGGTAGGCGGCCACGAGGTCCTCCGCGAGGAGGTGGCCCTTGTCGCTGATGCGGCTCGGGGCGAAAGCCACGCGCTGCTTCTCGTCGACCTCGGTGATGCTCTCGCCGATGGCCTCGCGGATGGCTGCGGGGTCGTCGGTGGTGCCGGCCTTCTCCATGGCCTTGATGAAGATCGGGAGGGCCTGGTAGTTCAGCGCGATGTCCGCGTTGACCGGCTTCTCCGAGCCGTACTTGTCCTCGTACCGCTTGATCCAGTCCGCGGTCCCCTCGAACTCCGTCAACGGGGCGATCCCGACCGAGTTGTTGAGGTTCTCGGGGTCGGTGAACTTCTCCAGCTCCTCGAACTTCGCCTGGTCGAGGATCATGAAGGTGCCCTCGAAGCCCTGCTTGCGCGCCTCCTCGATGACGATGGCCGTGGGCTGCGAGGGACCACCGACGAGGATCACGTCGGGGTCGCCCGCGAGCGTCTTGGACACCGGGCCGGCGAAGTCGGACACCGTGCCGTAGTTGACGTTGTTGTTGTCCAGCACCGTACCGCCTGCGTCCTCCCAGGCCTTCGTAGCGTGCTTGGTCCACTGCTGGCCGAACTCGCTCGACGTCGCCAGGAGACCGAGCTTGCCCTTGCCCTGGGTGTCGGCCTTCTCGATGAAGGGCGCGATGTAGCTGACGAACGACGGGGGGATCATCACGGTGAGCGGGTTGTCGCTGTCGAGGATGGCCGGGTCCGAGCTGTAGGCGCCGATCAGGAAGTCGGTCCGTCCGGAGGAGTTGAGCTCCTGGGCCGCCTTGATGCCGCCGGCGTGGGGGATGAAGACGACCGAGGCCCCTTCGCCCTGGACGAGACGCTGCGCGTTGGTCCCGGTGGCGCTCGGCTGGTACTGGTCGTCGAGGCTCTCGAGCGTGACGGTGTACTTCTCGCCATCGATCTCAACACCCGCCTCGTTGATCTCGTCGATGGCCATCTGGAGCCCGTTCTGGACGTTGATGCCGTACTCGGCGGCTCCGCCGCTGATCCCGGCGGAGTACCCGATGACGATCGTGCCGCCACCCTCGCCCCCACCCCCGGACCCGGACCCGGAATCGCCGCACGCGGCCAGCGTGAGGACCAGACCGCTACCCGCCGTCAGGGCGATACGGCGGACCATGTTCTTCGACAGTGCTGCGGCCATCAGATTCTCCTCATCGAGACAATGCTGAACTCGGACTCATGTTCAGTTGAATGGAGGGTATGCAGGGTGAGACCTGGTGTCAACAGGTAGTCCATGCCTCGGGGAGGCCCTGGGTGCTAGCTCGTCTCGATCTCGAGGAGACGCTGCTTCGCCCCCGAACCACCGAGGTATCTACCCGGCTCGCCGTCGCTCCGGACGACCCGGTGGCAGGGCAGCACGAGGGGCAGCGGGTTCGTCGCACAGGCCGTGCCGACCGCACGGACCGCGCCTGGGTTGTCGAGCCACGCGGCTACCTCCCCGTAGGTCGCGGTGGTGCCATAGCCGATCCGGTTCAGCGCCCGGACGACCTCGCCCCGGAAGCCGGTGGCGAGGCTGAGATCGAGTGCGAGCTCGAAGCCGGCACGCCGCCCGGCGAGGAATTCCTCGACCTGCTGAGCGGCCTTGTCGAGCCGGCCGGGGCTTCGCAGGACGCGCGGGCTGACCCGGCGGGAGATGTCGGCGAGGATCCCCTCCTCTCCCTCGGTCGCGACGAACCCGATGCGGACGAGCCCCGCAGGGGTCGCGGCGAGGACGAGCGGGCCGAGCGGGCTGTCGATGGTCCGGTAGGCGACGTCGAGGTCGCCCGCGGTTGCGGCACGCGCGACGAGGCGGGCGTGCAGCCGCTCCAGCCGCTCGTCGTCGACCGCCGGGAGGTCGGTGACCGTGTCGTTCATCGGAGCTCCTTGCTGCGCAGGGACCTCAGTCCGTCTGAGGCGGCCCGGCGGGCGGCGGCCTCGGTCCCGCCGGTCAGGGTGGCAATCTGGGCGTAGCTCAGCCCGCCGAGGTAGCGGTAGGTGACGACCTGGCGCTGCTTCGTCGGCAGCTCGGCCACGTGACGCCACACCCCTTCGTCGTCCCGGTCGGCCGGCGGCGTCGCCACCTCCGGCAGGTCGGCGAAGGGGTCCGCCCGGCGGGCCTTGGCCCGCAGCTGGTCGATGCACTTGCGACGGGCGACGACGGTGAGCCAGGCACGCGGGTCGAGGTCGTCGGGCAGGTCGGGCCAGGCGCGCAGGGCGGCGACGAAGGTCTCGCTCCACGCGTCCTCGGCCTCGTTGCTGCCGACGGTGGCCATGCATACGCGCAGCACGTGCGCACCGTGCTCGCGCACGACCGTCTCGAAGGGGGTGCTCGCCATGACTAGAAGAGTGCCTCACGATCAGCGGCGCTCGGCTCCTCGAGGTCGAGCAGGGCCCGCTTGCGCTCGATGCCGCCCGCGTACCCGGTGAGGCTGCCGTCGCTGCCGACGACCCGGTGGCAGGGCACGACGATCGAGATCGGGTTGGCGCCGATCGCTCGGCCGACGGGCTGGGCGGAGGTGCCGAGCCGGTTGGCGATCTCGCCGTAGGTGACCCGCTCGCCGTAGCCGATGTCGCGCAGGGCCGCCCAGACCGCCTGGGAGAATTCGCCCCCGCGCAGATCCACCGGCAGGTCGAAGCCGCTCCGCTCCCCCGCCAGGTACTCCTCGAGCTGACGGACGGTCTCGGCGACGAGCGCGTTGCCGGTCTCACGGGGGCCGAAGCTCACGGTGTCCGGCAGAGTCCAGTGGCCCGGGAAGTAGATGCCCACGAGCACGTCCCGGCCGGCAACCTCGTCGACGACGATCGTCAGCTCACCGATCGAGGTGGGGACGAGGTCGTGCCGGGTGGCCATGACGCGAATCATGCCCCTACGACGTCTCGCTGGCCGGATCCGTGAGATCCGGGCGGCTAGCCTGCCCGCCATGAGCATCCGCGCGTGGCAGGTCACCCGGCACGGCAGCCCCCACGAGGCGCTGCGCCTCGTCGACGTCGAGACCCCCGAGCCAGGCCCCGGTCAGGTCCGGGTGCGGGTGCTCGCGAGCGCGATGAACTTCGCTGACAGCCTGCTGTGCTCTGGCGAGTACCAGGTGCGTCCGGAGCTGCCCTTCACCCCGGGGCTCGAGGTCTGCGGCGAGGTCACCGCAGTCGGACCGGCGAAGGGGGAGGATCCGCCCTTCGAGGTCGGCGACCGGGTGCTCGGGTCGGTGGCGCTGCCGCACGGCGGCTTCGCCGACGAGGCGCTCATGGACGTGGCGCAGACCTTCCCTGCGCCGGCGGGCCTCGATGACGCGCACGCCGCGGCGCTGTACATCGGCTACCAGACGACGTGGTTCGCGCTGCACCGGCGGGCGGCGATCCAGCCCGGCGAATGGTTGCTCGTGCACGCGGCGAGCGGAGGTGTCGGCAGCTCGGCGGTGCAGCTCGGCAAGGCCGCCGGGGCGCGGGTCATCGGGGTCGTCGGCGGCGAGGACAAGGTCGCCCTCGCCCGGGATCTCGGGTGCGACGTCGTCATCGACCGGCGCAGCGAGGACATCGCCGAGCGGGTCAAGGAGATCACCGACGGGCACGGCGCGGACGTCGTCTACGACCCGGTCGGCGGGCCCGCGTACGAGGCGAGCACCAGATGCATCGCCTTCGAGGGGCGGATCCTCGTCATCGGCTTCGCCAGCGGCAAGCGCCAGGAGGCGCGGCTCAACCACGCGCTCGTGAAGAACTACTCGATCCTCGGCGTCCACTGGAGCCTCTACCTCGAGCACGAGCCCGAGCTCGTCCGGCACTGCCACGACGAGCTCGTCAGGCTCGCCGATACCGGCGAGATCGCGCCGCTCCTCGGGGGTGAGGTCCCCCTCGAAGAGGTCCCCGAGGCCCTCGAGCGCCTCGCCGCCGGCCGCACCACCGGCCGTCTCGTCGTCCTCCCCTGACCCCTCGACCGCCCCGCAGATCCGAGTTTCCCTAGGTTTCCCTCAGACGCCTAGGCAAATTTGGATCGGGAGCGGAGCACCTCCTCGAGCTTGGACTGCTCGTCGACGATCGCACGGCGCACCGCCGGGTCGAGATCGGGGCGGGCGAGACACTCCTGCGACAGTGCGAGGGTCTCCGGCGTCGCGAAGCGGCCGGGGTAGGCCATCGTCGCGACCCGGCCGAGCGCGCTGTCGCCGATCCGCCCCGCCATCGCCGGGATGTCCTCGAAGTACCGCGGGATGTAGTCGGTCACCAGGCTGCGGTCCTCCGGGCCCCAGAAGCCGGCCGCGATCGCGACGAGCTCGTAGTTGCTCCGGTCGGGGTTGGTCGTGAGGTCCGCCCACGCAGCCGCCTTGCTCTCGGGCGTCGGGATCGCCGCGGTTGCGGTGAGCGCACCGAGGTTGCCCGACATCGTCTGGTCCGCCGCCCGGGCCTCCTCGATCGCGACCGCGTCGAGCAGCCCCCGCCGGGCGAGCTGCCCGAGGACGATCCAGCGGAAGTCGCTGTCCCCCTCGAGGCCCGGCGGCAGGTCGCGCCCCTCGGCCCACGGCCGCAGCCGCCCCTCGACGTCGTCGCTCGTGCGCGCCACGAGCCGAGCGGCGTGCAGGGCCCGGCTGCTCTCGGGCTCGGCGTCGGCGAGGACCGCCTCACCGACGGCCGCCATCCGCCGCCGCGCCGCCGGCTGCTCCCCCTCGGGCAGGAAGTTGCGGATCACCGTGCCGGTGAGGTGCATGCCCGCGCTCGCGAAGACCGAGTCGTTCGTCTCACGCGGCAGGGCGATCTCACCGAGGTCGACGAGCACCCGCGGGTCGACGAGCCCGAGCGCGAGCTGGTCGCGCAGCCCGACCCAGACGACGGCCCGTGCCTGCTCGTCGTTCATCGCCGGGAGCTCGGCGACGAGCGAGCCGAGGCTGCGCTCGTCGAGCAGCGGCGTCGCCCACGACAGGTCGCCCGCGTTGGGCAGCACGAGCGGGGCGTCGAGGTCGAGCCCCTCGACAGGGGTCCGGCCACCCTCTGCCGTCAGCGCCGCCCGCGAGGTCTCCGCTCCCCCGGAGTAGGTCGCGATGTCGAGCGTGTGCACGCGCTCGACCGGGTGCTCCGACGGCACCTGCCGGACGAGCTCCCCCGTCGACCGGTCGACAGACAGCGCGTCGGCCCCCGCCGTCTCGAGCCAGGCCGACGACCAGTCGTCCAGCGAGCGGCCGCCGGCCCGCTCCATCGCGGCGAGGAAGTCGGCGAGCGCGCCGTTGCCGTACGCATGCGCCTCGAGGTACTCGCGGATGCCGGCGAGGAAGGCGTCGTCCCCGATGTACTCGATGAGCTGACGGATGACCGCCGCACCCTTCGCGTACGAGATGCCGTCGAAGTTCGCCAGCGCCGAGCGGGCGTCCGGCGCCGGCGAGCCCGCGACCGGGTGGGTCGACGGCGAGCGCTCCGCCGCGTAGCCCCACGACTTGCGCGCCATCGTCGAGTCGACCCACGCGTCGGTGTACTCCGTCGCGGCGACGAGGCAGCGGTGGGCCATGTACTCGGCGAAGGACTCGTTGAGCCACAGGTCGTCCCACCAGTGCATCGTCACGAGGTCGCCGAACCACATGTGCGCCATCTCGTGGCTGATCGTGTTGGCCCGCGTCAGCAGCTCGCTGCGGCTCGCCGCCCCGCGGAAGAGGTAGGTGTCGCGGAAGACGACGCAGCCCGGGTTCTCCATCGCCCCGGCGTTGAACTCCGGCGCGAACACCTGGTCGTAGTCGTCGAAGGGGTATCTGATCCCGAAGATCGAGTGGAAGTAGTCGAAGCTGCGGCGGGTGACGTCCAGGATCGCCGGGGCGTGCCGCTCGAGCTCCCCCTGGAGCGAGGCCCGCGCGTAGAGCCCGAGCGGGATCCCGTCGTGCTCGTCGCGGACGCTGACGTACGGGCCGGCACAGATCGTCACGAAATACGTCGCGAGCGGCTTGGTCTCCCGCAGGTGCCAGGTGCCGCCGTCGCCGACGCTCGACGCACCGTTGCCGATGACGGCCCAGTCCTGCGGCGCCTTGACCGAGACCGCGTACGGCGCCTTGAGGTCCGGCTGGTCGATGCACGCGAAGACCGACGGGGCCGCGTCGAGGAACATGTGCCCGTAGACGTAGTCGCGCCCGTCGGCCGGGTCGGTCGCCCGGTGCAGCCCCTCGCCGTCACGGCTGTAGGCCATCGTCGCCTCGACCTCGACGACGTGCTCGCCGGGGGTCAGCGTGACCGGCAGCCGACGGTCGACGAAGGTCGCGAGGTCGAGGTCCACACCGTCGAGCCGGGCCGCGATGAGCGCCTCCGGCGCCACGTCAACGAAGGTGAGACCCTCCCCCTTCGCCCGCAGATGGATCCGGCTCGACGAGCCGAACGTCCGCGTGCCGATGTCGAGGTCGAGGACCACCTCCATCCGGGTGACGTCGATGAGTGCGGCGCGCTCGCGCGATTCGGTGAGGGTCAGAGAAGGCACGCGGCCATCGTGCCAGCGCATCAGAGACCGAGCCGGTTCTCGACCTGCGCGGATCCGTACTCAGGAGTAATCTTCGAGCACCCTGAGCAACGGCGCTCGGGCCGGACGACAAGGACCCCCCTGTGAAGCTTCGATCCACGGCACTGTCAGCAGCAGCCCTCACGGCCCTCGGGACCCTCGTGCTCGCCTCCCCGGCGCAGTCCGCGAAGGCCATCGACTACGTCGCCCTCGGCGACTCCTTCTCCGCAGCGTCCGGGGTCAGCCCCACGGACCCCACCGCGCCGGCCATCTGCCTGCGCAGCAACCTCAACTACCCCAAGCTCCTCGCCCCCAAGATGACGACCTTCAAGGACGTCACCTGCGGCGCGGCGAAGACCGACCACTACCGCAGCGCGCAGCATCCCGGCGTCGCACCGCAGCTCGACGCCCTCAGCCGGGACACCGACCTCGTGACGATGACGATCGGCGGCAACGACAGCGGGACCTTCGTGAACGCGATGCTCGCGTGCGGGGCGGCGGCCGGGGCGACGCTGGGTTACGGCAGCCCCTGCAAGACGATCTACGGCGACAGCTTCTCCCGGACGATCCGAGAGAAGACCTACCCGGACCTCGTCCAGGCCCTCAGCGACGTCAAGGCCCGCTCGCCGAGGGCTCGCGTCGCGATCCTCACGTACCCCCAGATCATGCCGCGCGACAACGTCGGCTGCTACCCGCTGATGCCCATCGCCCGCGGGGACGTCGCCTACGTCAACAGCATCCAGGACACCCTCAACGACGCCGTGCGGCGGGCCGCGAAGCAGACCGGCACGACCGTCGTCGACGTCGCCGCGCAGTCCACCGGTCACGACGCCTGCAAGCCCGCCGGCACCCGCTGGGTCGAGCCGATGCTCGGCAGCACCCAGCTCGTGCCCGTCCACCCGGATGCTGTCGGCGAGGCCGCGATGGCACGGATCACCGCGGAGACCCTCAGCCTCTGAGTCCCGACCAGGCACGGACGAAGGGGACGGCCCGGGATCACCCGGTCCGCCCCCTTCGTCGTGGGTCGGGTCCTCGGTCAGTACCGGATGTCGTGGCCGGAGGCCAGCCGCTCGAGCCGGGCGATGCGGTCCTTCATCGGCGGGTGCGTGGCGAAGAAGCGCGAGACGTCGCCGGCCCGGAAGGGGTTGGCGATCATGAGGTGCGAGGTGCTCTGCAGCTGCGGGGTCGGCTGCAGCGGCGCCTGCGCGGTGCCCTGCTCGAGCTTGCGCAGGGCTGAGGCCAGGGCGAGCGGGTCGCCGGTGAGCTTCGCGCCGTCCTCGTCGGCGTCGTACTCGCGGGTACGGGTGATCGCCATCTGGATGAGCATCGCCGCGAAGGGGGCGAGCAGCGCCATGGCGATCATGGCGATCGGGTTGGGTCGCTCCTCGCTGCTGCCGCCGCCGAAGAAGAGGGCGAACTGGGCGACGGAGGAGATGACCCCGGCGAGCGCCGCGGCGACCGAGCCGGTGAGGATGTCGCGGTTGTAGACGTGCATGAGCTCGTGCCCGAGGACACCGCGGAGCTCACGCTCGTCGAGGATGTGCAGGATCCCCTCGGTGCAGCAGACGGCAGCGTTCTTGGGGTTGCGCCCGGTCGCGAAGGCGTTCGGCGCGGCCGTCGGACTGATGTAGAGGCGCGGCATGGGCTGGCCCGCCCGCTGCGAGAGCTCGGTGACGATCCGGTACATCTCCGGCGCCTCCTGCGGCGTCACGGGTCGCGCGCGCATCGCCTTGATGGCGATCTTGTCGGAGTTCCAGTACCCGATGAAGGTCGTGACGACGCCGAAGAGTGCGAAGAGCCAGATGTACCGGCCACCACCGATGAGTGCGCCCATGGCAAGCAGCAGCGCCCAGATCACTCCGAAGAGCGCCGCCGTCTTCAGCCCGTTGTAGTGCTTGTGCATGTCTCCTCCAACGCTGTCCGGCACCGATCCGTTCCCATGATCCCGCAGCAACCCGGGCCGCTGCGGGAGCGAAGGGGTGTCAGAGGAGGAGGCGGGGGGCGACGGAGGCCGCGAGGAGGAGGGCGGCACCGATGACGGCGACGAAGGGGGCGAGCTCGGCCGGTCCGTCGCCGTCGCTGGCGGGCCGCTCGCCCGGGCGCAGGGCGGTGCCGAGCCACCGGAGGTAGACGGCGATCGCGATGACGGCACCGACGACCGCGGCGGCCGCGAGCCACCACAGCCCGGCGGCGACGACGGTGTCGAGGACGAGGATCTTGGCGACGAGCCCGATGATCGCGGGCGGGAGCCCGGCGAGGGTGAGCAGCCCGACGGCGAGCGCACCGCCGAGGAGCGGCTGGCGCCGGAGGAGTCCCGCGTGGTCGTCGATGTGGCGACCGGCAGCGGCGACCACCGCGAGGACGGTGACGACGGCGACGACGTAGACGGCGAGGTAGCCGGCGGCAGCGGCGGCGCCCGAGCCGGCGGCGGCGATCGCGACCCAGCCGCCCTGGGTGACGCCCGACCAGGCGAGGAGACGGAGCAGGTCGTCCTGGCGCCACGCCATGACCGCCCCGACGACGAGGCTCACCGCGCCGACGAGACCGAGCGCCGTGCGGGTCGACGGTGCCTCGACCGCGCCGAGCCCGAGCGCGTCGACGACGACGAGGATCGCGCCGAGCCCCCCGACGGTGGAGACCCCCGCGAGGGCGGTGGTGACGGCGGCGCCGCCGCGGTCGTAGGCACTCGGCGCCCAGACGTGGAAGGGGACGAGGGCCAGCTTGAAGGCTGCGGCGAGGACGAGCAGGACCGCGCCGGCCGCGAGCGCTGTCGCGGAGGCGTCGGTCAGCCCGGCGGTCTGGACGACGTCGAGGCGCAGCGACCCGGTCGCGGCGACCCACAGCCCGGCGCCGAGCGCGGCGAGCGCGAAGGAGAGCACCGCGGTGACGAGCAGGTCGACAGCCGCTCCCCCGCGGCGGCGGACCGCCCGGAGCGCGAGCAGCGCGACGAAGGGCAGCGTGGCCAGCTCGAGCCCGACGAGCCAGCTGCCGAGGTCGCGCGCGCCGATCGTCACGGCGGCACCGGTGGTCCCGGCGAGCACGGTCGCGAGGACGGAGACCTCGTCGATGGGGTCACGCTCGCGGCGGTCGAGGAGCAGCGCCACCGCGGCGAGGGCAGCGAGCATCGCGACGGCCTGGAGCGTCGCCCCGCTCTCGGTCACCGCGACGAGACAGCTGCTCGCGGCGAGGGTGTGCTCGTCGACGACGAGCGAGGCCGGCGGGCACAGGCTCGTGCCGCCGCCGGAGACGCGGGTGGCGATGGCACCGGCGAGACCACCGAGCAGGCCGAGCACCGTGACGGCGACGACCGGGCCGCGGCGGCCGGGCAGCAGCGCGTCGACGACGAGGGCGAGCACTGCGGCGAGCCCCGGGGCGAGCACGGGCAGCAGGGTGAGCCAGGTGATCTCGACAGTCATCGGCCCACCCCCGGCAGCATCTCGATCACCGGCTGGGTGACCGACATGACGAGCCCTGGCGCGACGCCGAGGAGCACGGTGAGCGCCGCGAGGGTCGTCATGGCGACGAGGTCACCACGACGCACGGCGAAGGGGGTGACCGTCGCGACATCGCAGTCGCCGCCTCCGCGCAGACGGCCGGTGACGCTCGAGGCGTCACCGAGCCACACGGCCCGGACGAGCCGGACGGAGTAGACACCGGCGAGGGCCGCACCGACCGCGGCGAGGACCGCGAGGGCGGCGAAGAAGCCCGCCGACCGGTCGGTCGCCGGCTGCCACGCCGCGACGAGGGCACCGAGCTCCCCCCAGAAGACCGCGAGACCGGGCAGACCGGCACCGGCCGCCAGCCCGACGAGCAGCAGCACCCCGAGTCGCGGGTGGGTGTCGCGCAGGGCGGGGCGGTCGCGGAGCAGCCCGCTCCCCCACCCGCTCTTGAGCACGCCGACCGTGGCGAAGAGGAGCGCCGAGACGACGCCGTGGGCGAGGTTGCCGAGGACGGCTGCGGCGACCCCGGTCTGGTTGCCCGCGGCGAGCGCGAGCACGACGAATCCCATGTGCGCCACGGAGGACCACGCGATGACGCGCTTGAGGTCGGCCTCGACGAGGCAGACGAGCCCGCCCCAGAGGATGCCGACGACACCGAGCGCGCCGAGGGCCGGGGCGATCTGGGCGAAGCCCTCGGGGACGCTCGCGAGCGGCAGCCGGATGAGGCCGTAGGTGCCGAGCTTGAGCAGCACCGCGGCGAGGAGCATCGACCCGGCGGTCGGGGCGCTGGAGTGCGCGGCCGGCAGCCAGGTGTGCAGGGGCCAGACGGGGACCTTGATCGCGAGCCCGGCCGTGAGCAGGACGGCGACGAGCAGCTGCTGACCAGGGGTGAGCACGCCGCCGGCCGTCGCGGCGAGCACCTCGAGGTCGGAGGTGCCGGCCAGGCGCACGAGCGCGAGGACGCCGACGAGCAGGGTGACCGACCCGAGGCCGGTGTAGAGCACGAAGAGCCACCCGGCCTCGCGACGCGTCGATGGGTCGCCGAAGCGGGTGATGAGCACCCACATCGGGATGAGCACGCACTCGAAGGCGATGACGAAGAGCAGGGCGTCGCGGGCGGCGAAGGTGAGCAGCGCTCCGGCGGCGGTGAGCAGCAGGCAGGCGTAGTACGTGGCGAGGCTGCCCGGACCGTCGACAGCGCGGTCGTCCGCGGCGGCGGCGTCGCCGGCAGCGCCTGGGGGTGGGACGAGCGCGGCGAGCGCGACGACGACGAGGGTGAGGACCATGAGCGGGCCGGAGAGCCCGTCGACGGCGAGCGCGAGGCGCAGGTCGAGCGCGGGCAGCCAGGCGACGTCGACGCCGACGCCACCCGCCCAGGCGATGGCGAGCAGACCGAGCGAGACCACCGAGGACCCGACGACGAGCCACGGCTCGCGGCGCGGGGCGAGACCGCCGAGCAGCGCGAGCGCCGCGGCGAGCGGGACGAGCAGTGCGAGAGCGAGGGTCATCGCGCACCCCCGAGGGCCGGCTGGGGATCGGCCCCGGCGAGCACGAGCACGAGCGTCACCCCGACGAGCAGGACGGCCCCGAGGCCGACGAGCAGGGTGGCCGTCGCGGGACGGGCGCGGCGGTGCCCGGCGTCGCCCACGGCGCCGAGACCGTCGACGAGCCACCCGGCGCCGCGGGCGTAGGTGCCGATGACGGCGTCGTCGACGAAGGCCGCGAGCCGGGCGAGCGCGAGGACGGGGCGGGCGACGAGGCCGGTGTACGCGCGGTCGACGTGCAGCCCGGCGCCTGCCAGCCGCGCGAGCCGACCGGTGCCGTCACCGATGGGGTCGCCGTCGAGGCTGAGCCACCCGCCGACCGCGGCACCGAGCACGACGAGCAGGGTGACGACGATGACGAGCACGAGGCTCGCGTGCCCGGCGGGGTCGAAGGCGCCCATCGCGACGACGAGCCCGCCGACGAGCGTGCCGAGCGCGAGCGCTGTGAGGACACCGACGATCGCGGGCGGCATGACGGCGCGGGTCCGGGCCGGCTCGTCGCGGCCCACGAGGAGCCCGACGGCGAGCGCGCGGGCGGCGTACCCGGCGGTGAGCACGACGGTGACGACGAGCGCGACGAGGACGAGCAGCGGCAGCCAGGCCGGGTCGGCGCTCCGGTCGGCGTTGCGGGTCGTGTCGAGCGCGACAGCGACGACGTGCTCCTTGGTCACGCCGCCGACGACGAGCGGCAGGCCGGCGAGCGCGGCAAGGCCGAGCGCCCAGGAGAGCATCGCGACGGGGTGCCGGCGGGCAGTCCCCGCGAGCAGCCGCGCCGAGGTGCCACCGGCGGTCGTCGCGAGCCAGCCCACGGTGAGGAAGAGCAGCGCCTTGAAGAGGGCGTGACCGTACATGTGCCCCAGCCCCGCACCGACGGCACCGTGCGCGGTCCCGGCGGCGTTGGTCAGCGCGAAGGGCGAGAGCATGATCGCGACCTGGCTGACCGTCGACCACGCGAGCAGCCGCTTGAGGTCGGCCTGGAAGACCGCGAGCAGCGCCGCGAGCACCATCGTCAGCGCGACGCTCACCCCGAGCAGGATCCGCGCGCCGGTCGCCTGGCGCAGGATCGGCTCGAGCTGGGCGAGCAGCACGGTGCCGGCGGCGACCATCGTCGCCGCGTGGATGAGGGCGGAGGCGGGGGTCGGGCCCTCCATCGCGTCGGGCAGCCAGTCGGCGAAGGGGAGCTGGGCCGCCTTGCCGAGGACGCCGATGACGATGAGCGCCATGGCCCAGGTCGCGGCGGGGGCGCCGAGGAGGGTGTCGGGGGCGCTGGTCCAGTGCTCGTGGATCCCCGCGAGCGAGGTCGTCCGGGCGCCGGCGATGAGCAGGGCGACACCGCTGATCAGCCCGATGTCGGCGACCCGGGTGACGAGGTAGGCCTTCTGCGCGGCCCGCCGGGCGCTCGCCCGCTCGCTGTGGTGGCCGATGAGCAGGTAGGAGCACCAGCCCATGACCTCCCAACCGATGACCGTGAGGACGATGTCGCCGGAGAGGACGAGCAGGAGCATCGCGGCACCGAAGAGCGCGACCGTGCCCTGGAAGGAGCCGCGCCGCGGGTCCTCACGCAGGTACCAGAGCGAGAAGACCTGGACGCAGACGGTGACGAGCACGACGACCGCCGCGATCGTCAGCGTCGCGGAGGTGAGGTGGAGGCTGGGGGCGAGGGTGAATCCGCCGATGTCGACCGTCACGGCAGATCACCCGAGCGCTCGAGGTCGACGTGCCCCTGTGCCCGGTAGGCCGCGACGAGGATCGCGAGCGCGAGGACGACCTCGGCGGCGGCGATGGTGATGACGAAGAGGGTGAGCACGTTGCCGCTCGCCGCGGTGTCCGGGCCGAGCGCGCCGGCGGTCACGAGGATGATCCCGGCCGCGAGCAGGATGAGCTCGAGCCCGACGAGCACGAGCATCGCGTTGCGGCGGGCGATGACCCCGTAGACCCCGAGGCCGGCGAGGACCGAGGCGATGACGAAGGGGGCGAGCGCGGTCATCGGGTGCGCTCACCCCGGGTGATCGCCAGCGCCGTGACGAGCGCGACGAGCAGGAGGAGGGAGAGAAGCTCGAAGGGGAGCACCCAGGTGCCGAAGATCTGCTCGGCGATGCCCTCGCTGTCGGCAGGCCGGGGGCCACCCGCGCCACCCGCGGCGGTCCCCCCTTCGTCCCAGGCGCGGGCCAGCGGGACGAGGACGGCGAGCAGCAGACCGGCCGTGCCCAGCCCGGCCACGGCGGCGGCCAGCCGCCGCCCGGCCGAGCCGCTGTGCTCGGGCACGGCGCGCAGCGGCGAGCGGGTGACCATGAGAGCGAGGACGACGAGGACGACGACCGCGCCGACGTAGACGAGGACCTGCACGAGCGCGACGAGCTCGGCCCCGAGCGCGAGGTAGACGCCGGCCCCGGCGACGAGCGCGACGACGAGCCACAGCGCGGCCCGCAGCAGGCGGGTCGAGACGACAGCGAGCAGCCCCGCGACGCAGGCGATCGCGCCGAGGCCGACGACCGCGCCCTCGACGGCGCTCACGGGTCGCTCCGTGCGGGACGGGCCTTGGGGCTCAGCCCCCCGCGCCGGGCGGGCCGGGTGCTCGAGGCGACCTCCGCGGCCGGCTCGGCCCCCGGGTCGAGCGGCGGCGGCACGGGCACGGTCTGGGCCCACTCCCCGAGCCGGTCCTTCTCGTGGAGCAGCTCGCGGATGTCGGTCTCGGCGTACTCGAACTGCGGGCTCCACTCGAGCGCGTCGAAGGGACAGACCTCGACGCAGATGCCGCAGTACATGCACAGCGAGAAGTCGATGGCGAAGCGGTCGAGGACGTTGCGCTGCCGCGCGCGCCCACTCGGTGCGGTCGGCGCGACCTCTTCCTTGTGCGAGTCGATGTAGATGCACCAGTCCGGGCACTCGCGGGCGCAGAGCATGCAGGACGTGCAGTTCGCCTCGATGAGCGCGATGACACCGCGCGAGCGGGCGGGCAGCGTCGGTGCGACGTCCGGGTACTCGGCCGTGCGCGACGGCGCGAGCATCTGCTTGGCCGTCGTGACCATGCCGCCGAGCAGGCCGGGCACCAGACCACCCGAGGTGGGTCGCTCCCCCTTCGCGCTCATGCCGTCACCACCACCCCGACGGCGGTGATCGCCAGCTGGAGCAGCGCGAGCGGGACGAGCCGCGCCCAGGCGAGGTGCTGCAGCTGGTCCTCGCGCAGCCGCGGCCAGCTGACCCGCACCCAGATGATGACGAAGGCGATGACCGCGGCTTTGAGCAGCACCCACGCCACACCGAGCGCCGGCACCGCGTCGACGCCGAGCCCGCGCCAGCCGCCGAGGAAGAGCACGGCGAAGAGCAGCGACATCACGACGATGCCGGCGTACTCCGCGAGCATGAAGAACGCGAAGCGCAGGCCGGAGTACTCGGTCCACGGACCCATGACGACCTCGGAGTCGGCGATCGGCGCGTCGAAGGGGGGCCGCTGCAGCTCGGCCACGGCGGCGACGAGGAAGACGAGGGCGCCGGGCAGCTGCCAGAGCAGCCACAGCGGGTGCCACTGCTCGACGACGACGCCGAGCGAGAGGGTGCCGGCAGCCATCGCGACGGAGGCGACGGTGAGCACGAGCGGCAGCTCGTAGGAGACGAGCTGGGCGGCCGAGCGCATCGCGCCGAGGAGCGCGTACTTGTTCGCCGACGCCCAGCCGGCCATGAGGGTGCCGAGCGCCCCGACGCCGGTGGCGGCGAGGACCGCGACGACCGAGAGCGGCACGTCGGCGAGCGCGCCCGCAGGGTGCAGCGGCAGCAGCGCGATCGCCAGGATGTAGGGCACGAGCGCGACGGCGGGGGCGAGGCGGAAGACGCGACGGTCGGCGGCCGCGGGGGTGATGTCCTCCTTCTGCACGAACTTCACCCCGTCGGCGACGAGCTGGGCCCAGCCGTGGAAGCCGCCGGCGTACATCGGCCCGAGCCGGCCCTGCATGTGCGCCATCACCTTGTGCTCGGCGTAGCCGACGATCAGGGGCAGGACGAGGACGGCGGCCAGGGCGCTCACGCTGCGCAGGAGGATCTCGAGCTCACTCATCGGCGGGCTCCGGCTCGGCGCCCCACTCGGGGCCGGGCACTCCGGGTGCCTGGACACGACGGCGGCTCGGCGACCTGCTCGAGTGCCCTTCGCCCGGCTCCTTGCCGCCCGGCCACGGCTTCGTCGCGCGGGAGGCGAGGACGAAGGACTTGCGCAGCGGGGTGCCCTCGAAGCCGGTGGGCAGCAGGAGCGGTCGCAGCCCGAGACCGCTGGGGTCGGTGAAGCCGTCGAAGCCGAGGCCGAACATCTCGTGCGTCTCGCGCTCGTGCCAGGCCGCCCCGGCGAAGACCCCGGTGATGCTCGCGAGCGCCTCCCCCTCGGGCACCCGGGTGCGCAGCAGCATCCTCCGCTGATCCCGCTCCGCCGTCGGCTCGGGGTCGATGAGGTGGCACACCACCTCGATCCCCGGGTCATCGGCGGCGTCGGTCTGGTCGACGGCGCTCAGCCAGTCGAAGAAGACGTAGCCCCGGTCGCGGGCGTCGGCGACCGCCCGCACCCACTCGTCCGGCCTCGTTGTGAGCCGCTCCTCAGGCATCGTCGCCTCCGTCCGAGGACCCGGCCGAAGGGGTACCGGCCGGCCGTCGCGGAGGCCGGCGGGCCCCCTTCGCCCTGGGTGCCGCGACGAGGTCACGCTGGACCTCGCCCGACTCGGCGGTGCGGTGGCCTGCGTACCGCTGGCGCAAACCGGCCGTCGTCAGGGACTCGGCGGCGATGCGCTCCTGGAGCTTCATGATCCCGTGGAGCAGGGCCTCGGGGCGGGGCGGGCAGCCGGGGACGTAGACGTCGACGGGGATGATCTGGTCGACGCCCTTGGTCACCGAGTAGCTGTCCCAGTAGGGGCCGCCGGAGTTGGAGCAGGCACCGAAGGAGATGACGTACTTCGGCTCGGGCATCTGGTCGTAGAGCCGGCGGATCGACGGGGCCATCTTGTCGGTGACCGTGCCGGAGACGACCATGAGGTCGGCCTGCCGGGGGCCGGGGGCGAAGGGGATGACGCCGAGCCGCATGAAGTCGTGCCGGGACATCGACGCCGCGATGAACTCGATGGCGCAGCACGCGAGCCCGAAGTTGAAGACCCACAGGCTGTATCGGCGCCCCCAGCCGAGGACGACCTTCATCGGGCGCGGGGCGTGCCCGCCGACGGCGCCGACACGGGGCATGGGCAGGTCGGTCGGCATCACACCCACCTCAGCAGGCCACGCCGGGCCGCGTGGAGCAGGCCGACGAGGACGATGCCGATGAAGACCGCGACCTCGACCAGGCTCGCGAGCCCGAGGTCGCTGCGCAGCACGAGCGCCCACGGGAAGAGGTAGACGGCGTCGACCGCGAAGATCACGTAGAGGTAGGCGTAGGCGAGATAGCGCACCTGGGCCTGGGACCAACCGTCACCGACGGGGTCGACGCCCGACTCGTAGGTCGTGAGCTTGGCCCGGGTCGGGGCGGCCGGGGCGAGCAGGCGACGCGCCGTGTACGCCGCGATCACGAGGGCGATGCCCGCGAGCAGCGTCCCGGCGACGACGACATAGCCCTCCACCCGGCACACCCTAGCCATCTCCCCCGTCGTTGCCCTGGACCCTGAGGTGCGACGAGCCCATGAAGCGCCTCCACGCGGGCGCATCCTCCCCTGCGGCCAGAAGCTACCCGCGGGTCCGACGACCGGTGCATGAGCCGGTGCGCGAGCTGACCCTGAGAACTTGGGCTCGGCGGCACCGTGATGCTCCGCAACGGTCGTCATACCCGCGAGTCACGCGTGGAGGAGTCGTCGGTCCCCTCGTCGCGTCAGGGGGGATGTCCCCCGTTCGCCTCGGAGGACCGCGGGATGGTCCGCATGGCCCGTGGTGTTGGAGGGTAGGAGAGTCCGCACGAACCTCAGGAGAGCGATGAGCCAGATCCCGAACCAGCCCTACCCGAACCCGCAGCAGCCGGGCGTCTACCCGCCCGGGCCCGAGGCGCTCGCGCCCGAGCAGCAGCGCAGCTACGGCATGCTCGCGCACCTCGCGCCGGCGATCGCGCTGCCGCTGTCGGCCGGGACGCTCGGCTTCGTCGCGAGCCTCGTCGTCTACCTCATGTACAGGGACCGTGGCGACTTCGTCCGGCAGCACGCGGCGAACAGCCTCAACGTGCAGATCATGACGCTCATCCTGCTCGCGATCTCGGGGCTGCTGATGTTCGTCCTCGTCGGCTTCCTCACCTACCCGCTCGTGGTCGTCATCGCGACCGTGATCCACGTGATCGGCGCGATGAAGGCCAACAACGGGGAGATGTGGCAGCCGCCGATGACGCCGCGCTTCGTCAGCTGATCCACACTGGCGTCATGCCAGACCTGACCGCCCGGGGCGTCGTCGTGCAGGGGCACGGCGTCGCCTCGGGCCGCAGCCCGGGCTCGCCCTTCGCGGCGGGGACGATCGCGCTGCAGGCGCCGCACCTCCGCGGGCGCGGGCTCGACCTCGATGGCTTTCACCCCGCGACGATCAACGTCGACCTCGCGCCGGCGGTGCTGCGGGTGACGACGCCGAGGTGGCGCTTCAAGGACGTGGCGTGGACCGAGGTCCACCCGCCGGAGACCTTCTCCTTCGTCGAGTGCCGGATAGGGCACGCCGGGCGCGAGGTCGATGCCCTGATCTACCACCCGCACCCCGAGACCAAACCGATGCACCACCAGCCCTCGACGGTCGTGGAGGTCCTCGCCCCCTTCATCGACGGGCTGGGCTACGGCGACGAGGTGACGCTCGCCCTTGCCCCCGGCCAGGCGGAGCTGCGCCGACCCACCCCACCTTTGCCCGGGCGGTGGTGAAGCTTGCCCGGGCAGCTGTGGTTCAGCGGCCGGTGAACGTCCCCGGGCGCTTCTCGAGGAAGGCCGCGACCGCCTCGCGGTGGTCCTCGGTCGTGTGGGCGACGGCCTGCATCGCGGCGGCGGTCTCGAGGCTGGCGCGAAGGGGGACCTCGAGCGCGTCCTTGAGCAGCGCCTTGGCCATCCGCACGGCGTAGGGCGGGTTCTTCGCGACCCGGTCGGCGAGCGCGCGGGCCGCGTCGAGGAGCTCGTCCGGCTCGACGACGGCGTTGACGAGACCCCACGCGAGCGCGGTCTCGGCGTCCACCCGGTCACCGGTCAGGGCCATCTCGGCCGCGCGCGCCGGGCCGACGAGGCGGGTGAGCAGCCAGGCGCCGCCGTCGCCGGGGATGATCCCGAGCTGGACGAAGGACTCCGCGAAGAACGCCGTCGTCGAGGCCACCCGCAGGTCGCACATCACCGCGAGGTCGCAACCGGCCCCGACGGCCGGGCCGTTGACGGCCGCGACGACCGGCACCTCGAGCCGGTCCATCGCGGCGGGGATGCGCTGCACGCCGCGCCGGTAGCCCTCACGGCTCCCGTGCACCGGCCCGCCGAAGGGCGGCTCCCCGTCCCGCATCGCCTTGATGTTGCCGCCGGCGGAGAAGGCCGACCCCGCCCCGGTGAGGATGACGACCCGCAGCGAGTCGTCCTGCGCGGCGTCGTTGGCCGCGCTCACCGCCGCCTCGAGGGCCTCGATGACGTCGAGCCCGGTGATCGGGTTGCGCTGCTCGGGCAGGTCGATCGTCCAGGTCTGGACGTGACCGTCCCGCTCGATCCGAAGGGGGCACGCGCCGGTGGGGTGAGCCATGGGGCCCATCATGCCGTCGCGGCGAGGCTCGTCGCAGGGCTCCTCGCACCGCAGCGAGAAACCTCATGCATAACGTGATGTTATGCGTCTCATAACGTAGACGATTAGGTTGCGGGCTAAGGCGAGACTTACTCTTGGGGTTGGCCCGCGCGCCGGCGGGCACGACCCGAAGGGGACCACAGACTCGCATGAGCAGCACCACCGAGCAGCGCACCACCGAGGTCAAGGACCGCGTCATCATCCGCTTCGCCGGGGACAGCGGCGACGGCATGCAGCTGACCGGCGACCGCTTCACCGCCGACAGCGCGGCGCTGGGCAACGACCTCTCGACCCTGCCCAACTTCCCGGCCGAGATCCGCGCCCCCCAGGGCACGATCCCGGGTGTCAGCTCCTTCCAGCTGCACTTCGCGAGCTGGGACATCCTCACCCCCGGCGACGCCCCCGACGTGCTCGTCGCGATGAACCCCGCCGCCCTCAAGGCCAACCTCGGCGACGTGCCGCGCGGCGCGACGATCATCGTCAACACCGACGAGTTCACGACCCGCAACCTCAAGAAGGTCGGCTGGGCCACGAACCCGCTCGAGGACGACACCCTCGAGTCGTGGAAGGTCCACGCGGTGCCGCTCACGAGCATCACCGTCGAGGCGCTCGCCGAGCACGACTCCCTGACCCGCAAGGAGAAGGAGCGGGCGAAGAACATGTTCTCGCTCGGCCTGCTCTCCTGGATGTACTCGCGGCCGATCACCGCCACCGAGGACTTCCTCACCGCGAAGTTCGGCGGCAAGCCCGACATCCTGGCCGCGAACCTCGCCGCCCTGCGTGCGGGCTGGAACTACGGCGAGACGACCGAGGACTTCGCCGTCGTCTACGAGGTCGCGCCCGCGCCCACCCCCGCCGGCACCTACCGCAACATCACCGGCAACGCCGCGCTCGCGCTCGGTCTCGTCGCGGGCGCCCACCGCAGCGGCCGCCCGCTCGTGCTCGGCTCCTACCCGATCACCCCGGCCTCCGACATCCTCCACGCGCTCTCCGGCTACAAGCGGCACGGCGTGACGACCATCCAGGCGGAGGACGAGATCGCCGGCATCGGCATCGCGCTCGGCGCCTCCTTCGGCGGCGCGATCGGGGTCACGACGACCTCCGGCCCCGGTGTGGCGCTCAAGTCCGAGACCATCGGCCTGGCCGTCAGCCTCGAGCTCCCGCTCATCATCGTCGACGTCCAGCGCGGTGGCCCGAGCACCGGCCTGCCGACCAAGACCGAGCAGTCCGACCTGCTCCAGGCGATGTTCGGCCGCAACGGCGAGTCACCGGTGCCGATCGTCGCCCCGCAGACGCCCGCCGACTGCTTCGACGCCGCGATCGAGGCCGTCCGTATCGCGACGACCTACCGCACCCCCGTCTTCCTCCTCTCCGACGGCTACCTCGCCAACGGCTCCGAGCCCTGGCGCGTCCCCGCCGTCGCGGACCTGCCGGACCTCACCGTCGAGCTCGCCGCCGAGCCCAACGCGACGGACGACAAGGGCAACCCGGCCTTCCACCCCTTCGTCCGGGACCCGGACACCCTCGCCCGCCCGTGGGCGATCCCCGGCACGCCCGGCCTCGAGCACCGCGTCGGCGGCATCGAGAAGGCCGACGGCACCGGCAACATCTCCTACGACCCGGACAACCACGACTTCATGGTCCGGACCCGGCAGGCGAAGGTCGACAAGGTCGCCGAGACCTCCGTCGAGCTCGCCGTCGACGACCCGACGGGCGAGGCCAAGGTCCTCGTGCTCGGCTGGGGCTCGACGTACGGGCCCAACCTCGCCGCCGTGCGCCGCCTGCGCGCCCAGGGCAGGGCCGTCGCCCACGCGCACCTGCGTCACCTCAACCCCTTCCCGACCAACACCGGCGAGGTCCTGCGCCGCTACGAGCGCGTCATCGTCCCCGAGATGAACCTCGGCCAGCTCGCGATGCTGCTCCGCGCGAAGTACCTCGTCGACGTCCAGTCGTACACCTCGGTCCGGGGCCTGCCCTTCCGGATCGCCGACCTCGTCGAGGTCATCACCACTGCGCTGGACGAGACCACGACGACGGAGGCCCCCGCATGAGCATCGAGCTCGGCATCCCCACCACCCGCGGCACCGACGGCGTCCCGGCGCTGCCCGAGGGCCAGACCCAGACCCGCAAGGACTTCGCCTCCGACCAGGAGGTGCGCTGGTGCCCCGGCTGCGGCGACTACGCGATCCTCGCTGCCGTCCAGGGCTTCCTGCCCGAGCTCGGGCTGCGCAAGGAGAACATCGTCTTCGTCTCGGGCATCGGCTGCTCCAGCCGATTCCCGTACTACCTCGACACCTACGGCATGCACTCGATCCACGGCCGCGCGCCGGCAATCGCGACCGGCCTGGCGACGAGCCGGGGGGACCTCTCGGTGTGGGTCGTCACCGGTGACGGCGATGCGCTCTCGATCGGCGGCAACCACCTCATCCACGCGCTGCGCCGCAACGTCAACATGACGATCCTGCTCTTCAACAACCGGATCTACGGGCTCACCAAGGGCCAGTACTCCCCCACCTCGCAGCCGGGCCTGGTCACGAAGTCCTCGCCGATGGGTAGCGTCGACGCACCCTTCAACCCGATCTCGCTCGCGCTCGGCGCCGAGGGCACCTTCGTCGCCCGGACGATGGACTCCGACCGCAAGCACCTCACCGCGGTCCTCAAGGCCGCCGCCGCGCACCGCGGCACCTCGATCGTCGAGATCTACCAGAACTGCCCGATCTTCAACGACGGCGCCTTCGAGCTCATCAAGGACATCGAGGAGCAGCGGGCCCGCCTCGTCCACCTCTCGGACGGCGAGCCGGTCGCGGTGGGCGAAGGGGAGGACCGTCAGGTCCTCGTCCGGGACGAGCGCGGGGCGCTCGGCTTCGTCGCCGAGGGCGAGATCAGCGCGAAGGGGTGGGCCGACCGGGTGGTCGTCCACGACCCGGGCAACCCCGACCCGAGCCAGGCCTTCGCGATCAGCCGTCTCGACAGCGAGTCGATGACCCATGTCCCGATGGGGATCTTCCGCTCGGTCGAGCGGCCGACCTACGACGACCTCACCCGGGCGCAGGTCGCCTCGGCGATCGAGACGGCCGGCGGACCGGCGGGCGACGACGACCTCACCGCCCTGCTCCACGGCAACGACACCTGGTCCGTGCTCGTCGACCCGTCGGTGACCTCCACGGACGAGACCCTGCAGGACGCGGACTGAGCGCCGCACGCACCCGCACGAGGACGACGCTCGCCGTCACGGCGGCGATGGTCCTCGTCGCGCTCGCCGTGTCGTTCTTCCTCCTGACCCGTGGGGAGGCGAGGGTCGCCGGATCTCCCGGCACCACCCCTTCGTCCGCCGGTGGCACGACGGCGACCGGCTCCGGACCGACGGTCACGGGCGAGGCCTCCCCCGACCCCGAGGTCGAGGTCACCCGGCAGCCCGACGAACCGCAGAGCGCGGCCGCGCGTGCGGCCGGGCTGCGGGCCGCCGACGCCGAGGCGTCGGCCGTCACCCTCTCGGTCCCCTCCGTCGGACTGACCACCTCGATCGAGCCGCAGGGGCTGCGCGACGGCAAGGTCAACCCGCTCGCCCAGCAGGTCATCTGGTTCACGGGGTACGACCGGGTGCGCCCGGGCGCCGAGGGGACCTCGATCATCGCCGGGCACGTCGTCTCCCGGGGTGGCCCGGAAAAGTTCGCGCCGCTGGAGTACGTGAAGGAGGGCGACGGGGTCGTCCTCACCTACCCGACGGGTGAGACCCTCCGCCTCGAGATCACCCGGACCGACATCGTCGGCAAGACCGACCTCCAGGTCGACCAGGACGTATGGGGCGCCAACGACTCGAGCCGCCGCGTCGTGCTCGTGACCTGCGACGACCGCCTCGGGTTCCGCGAGGACGGGCACCGCGAGGCGAACTTCGTCGCGGTCGCCGAGATCGTCGACTGACGGCCGGTCGGGAGCCGGTCCGGCGCGGTCGTATGCTCGCCCGGTGACCCCAGACGACCCCGACCGCCGCCACCGGCTCGGGCTCCTCGCCGCGTGGGGCGCGTACGGCATCTGGGGCCTCTTCCCGATCTACTTCCACGCGCTCAAGCCCGCCGGTGCCTGGGAGATCCTCGGTCACCGGATCGCCTGGACGCTCGTCCTCTGCGTCGGTGTCATGCTCGCCCGCCGGGAGCTCGGCGCCCTCATCCGACTCCTCCGCCGCCGCCCCAAGCTCGCGCTCGGCGTCACCGCGGCGGCCTACACCATCGCGGTCAACTGGGGCGTCTACGTCTATGCCGTCGGCGAGGGCCGGACCCACGAGGCCGCGCTCGGGTACTTCCTCAACCCGATCGTGACGGTCGCGCTCGGCGTCGTCGTGCTGCGCGAGATCCTCCGGCCCCTGCAGTGGCTCGCCGTCGGGATCGGCGCGCTGGCGGGGCTCTACCTCGCGGTCGTCGCCGGGTCGGTCCCCTGGATCTCGATCGTCCTCGCGCTGTCCTTCGCCCTCTACGGGCTCATCAAGAAGAAGCTTGGTGTCTCGCTGCCCGCGCTCCAGTCGCTGTCCGCCGAGACCATCGCCCTCGCCCCGCTCGCGGTCGCGATCATCGGGTGGCTGACGTGGACCGGGGCCTCGACCTTCACCCTCGACGCCCCGCTGCACCCAGCGCTGCTCGTCGTCTCCGGGCTCGTGACCGCCGTGCCGCTGCTGCTCTTCGCGGAGTCGGCGCGCCGGATCCCGCTCGTGACCATCGGGCTCATCCAGTTCAGCACGCCCGTGATCCAGCTCGTCGTCGGGCTGGCCCTGCTGGGTGAGCACATGCCGAGCTCCCGGTGGGTCGGCTTCGCGATCGTGTGGGTCGCCCTGCTCGTCCTGTCGGTGGACTCGGTGCTCGCCACCCGCCGGGCGCGTCAGCCGAAGCAGGTCCCCTCGCCGCGGTAGGTCGGGACGACGTCGACGACCTCGCCCCCGCGGAGCAGGACGACCTCGTCGAAGCGCTCGCACACCTCGCCGGCCTTGGCGTGACGGAACCACACGAGGTCACCGATCGCGAGCCGGTCTGCGGCATCTCCCTTGAGCGGGGTCTGGACCTCGCCGGTCCCCTCGGTCCCGACAAGCTCGAGCCCGGTGGGCCACACGGGTACCGGCACGCGGTCCTGCCCGGCCGGACCCGAGGCGATGTAGCCGCCCTGGAAGCAGGTGACGTAGCCGCTGGCCGGCCGGCGCACGACGGGCAGGGCGAAGGCCATCGCCGGGCGCGGCTCGAAGCTGTCGTAGCCGTCGAAGAGCGTGGGGGTGAAGAGGCCTGAGCCCGCGGCGAGCTCGGTGAGGCTCGTGTCCTCGTGCGTGACGTGCAGGCTGCCGGTGCCGCCGCCGTTGACGAACTCGAGGTCGGTGACCTCGCGGACCGCCGCGACGACCGCCGAGCGGCGGGTGCGGAGCTCGGCGTCGGAGCGTCGCTTCATGATGCGCACGGCCGGCGAGGAGTCCGGGACACCGGCGATCTGGGCGTCGTAGAACATGATGCCGACGACGGCGAGCCCCCGGTCGGCGGCGGCCCGGGCGACCCGGGCGGTCTCCTCCGGGGCGCGAAGGGGGGAGCGTCTCGCCCCGATGTGCACCGGACCGACCCGCAGGGAGGCATCGACGTCGACGGCGACGCGGACCCCCTTCGCACCGAGGCGGTGGAGGAGGTCGACGAGCTCGATGGAGTCGACGGTGAGGGTGACGCGGGACCGGAGGGTCGCGTCGCCGGCGAGCCGGGTGATCGCCTCGGCGTCGACGCTCGGGTAGGCGATGTAGACGTCCTCGATGCCCTGCTCGGCGAGCCAGAGGCCCTCGCGGATGTTGTAGCCCATGACACCGGCGAAGCCGTCCATGCCGAGGGCACGCTCGACGAGCGAGCGGACGCGCACGGACTTGCTCGCGACCCGGATCGGCATGCCGGCGGCCCGCCGGACGAGGTCGGCGGCGTTGGCGTCGAAGGCGTCGAGGTCGACCGCGAGCAGCGGCGCGCGTCGGCCGACGACGGCGGCGGACCAGGCGGAGAGATCGAGGGTGGGCGTGCTCACGCGCTCAGGCTACGCGCCGGTCACCACAGCTGCCTGGGCACGGTTCACAACCACCCGGGTTCCTGTCCCTCCTGTTCGCACGAGCCAAGGCTCGTGCGAACAGGAGGGGTACGAGCCTTGGCTCGTGCGAGAGGACGGGGTGGTCAGCCGGCGCGGTGGACGACGCCCTCGGCGAGCGCGAGCAGGGCGCTCTTCGCGTCGCTGTCGGGCAGCGGGGCGAGGACCTCCTTGGCTCTCTGGCCCACGGCGAGGGTCTCCTGGCGTGCGTCGGCCATCGCCTGGTGCGGGCGGAGCAGCTCGAGCGCCCGCGCGAGGTCGGCGTCCTCGCGCAGGTCCGACACGAGCAGCCGCTGCAGCTCGGCGTCGGCCGGGTCCTGCGAGGCGAGCGCGTTGAGCACCGGAAGGGTGCGCTTGCCCTCGCGCAGGTCGGTGCCGGGCGTCTTGCCGGTCTCGCCCGACTGCGAGGCGATGTCGATGAGGTCGTCGGCGAGCTGGAAGGCGACGCCGAGGCGCTCGCCGTACTCCGTCGCCATCGCCACGACCTCTGGCGAGCAGCCGCCGAACATCGCGCCGTAGCGGGCCGCCGTCGCGACGAGCACCCCGGTCTTGTCGGCGAGGACGCTGCGGTAGTACTCGCGGGCGTCCGTGCCCTCGGGGCACGGCCGGTCGTCGCGGATCTGGCCGGCGCAGAGCCGGATGAAGGTCTGCGCCTGGATCTTCACTGCGGCCGGGCCGAGGTCGGCGATGATGTCCGACGCGCTGCCGAAGAGCAGGTCGCCGACGAGGATCGCCGTGGAGTTGTCGTACTTCGCGTTGGCGCTCGGGGCGCCGCGCCGCATCTCCGCCTCGTCCATGACGTCGTCGTGGTAGAGGCTCGCGAGGTGGGTCAGCTCGACGCCCGCGGCGGCCGCGACGACGTCGTCGTTGATCCCCTCCCCCAGCTCGGCGACGAGCATGGTGAGCATCGGCCGGAAGCGCTTGCCCCCCGCCTGGGCGAGGTGCAGGTTGGCCTCCGTGATGAAGTCGTCCTCGTGCCGCGTGCGCTCGACGATGACGCGCTCGACCGCCTCCAGCCCCTCGGCGAGACGAGCGCTCAGCGCATCGCTGGCCCCAGGGACCGCGATGACACCGGGCGTCGCGCTCGTCACCGAGGTCACCGGACGAAGACGCTCGAGGACGCCGCGAGGTCGAGGAGCGGACCGGGGAAGACGCCGAGGAGGACCGTCAGGACGACACCGACGGCGACCGCGACGACCGACATCGTCGCCGGCTGCGCCAGGGTGACCTCGCCCGAGGGCTCGGTGAAGTACATGAGGACGATGACCCGGATGTAGACGAAGGCGGTCACCGCGCTCGCGAGGACACCGATGACGACGAGAACGACGCCGGAGAGGCCACCGTGCGCGACGGCCGGGAGGAAGGCCGCGACCTTGGCGACGAAGCCGGAGGTCAGCGGGATACCGGTGAAGGCGAGCAGCAGCAGCGCCATGGCGGCCGCGACCCACGGGTGACGACGGCCCAGGCCCGCCCACTGCGAGAGGTGGGTGGCCTCGGAGCCGCGCTCACGCACCATCGCGACGAGGGCGAAGGCGGCGATCGTCGAGGCGCCGTAGGCGACGAGGTAGAAGAGCACGCCCTCGACGGCCGTGACGTCGAACGCGAGAACACCGACGAGGATGAAGCCGGCGTGCGCGATCGAGCTGTACGCGAGCAGGCGCTTGATGTCCGTCTGCGTCACCGACATCACGGCACCGACGACCATCGTCAGCGCGGCGATGACGACGACCCCCATGCGCCACTCCCAGCGCGTCGCCTCGAGACCGACGTAGACCAGCCGCAGCAGCGCGCCGAAGGCGGCGATCTTCGTGCAGGCGGCCATGAAGCCGGTGACCGGGGTCGGGGCGCCCTGGTAGACGTCCGGGGTCCAGGAGTGGAAGGGGACGGCACCGACCTTGAAGAGCAGGCCGACAAGGAGCATCGCGACACCCGGGAGGAGCAGGCCCTCCATCTCGCCGGTCGACGTGGACGCCGCCTCGGCGATCGCGGAGATCCGCACCGAGCCGGCGTAGCCGTAGAGCAGGCCGGCACCGAAGAGGAAGAACGCCGAGCTGAACGCGCCGAGGAGGAAGTACTTCAGCGCCGCCTCCTGCGAGAGGAGGCGACGGCGACGGGCCAGGCCGGTCATGAGGTAGAGCGGCAGCGAGAGGACCTCGAGCGCGACGAACATCGAGAGCAGGTCGTTGGCCGAGGTGAACATCATCATGCCGCCGAGCGCGAGGAGCGTCAGCGGGAAGACCTCGGTGGTCGAGCGGCCCGCGCGGGCGGCGGCGGCCTCGAGGTTGGAGCCCGGGGACGCGGCACCCATCGGGGTGAAGGTGTCCGGTCCGTCACCGCCGAAACGGTCGGCCATCGCGAGCAGGGCCGCGAGGCCGAGGACGAGGAGCGCCCCCGAGAGGAAGCGGCTCGGCCCGTCGATCGCCAGGGTCCCGGCGACCGTCGTGCCGACGACGTCGGCGGAGTCCGGGAGGACGAGGACCGCGAAGGCAGCCAGGAGGGAGAGCACCGCCAGACCCAGCTGGAGCGGGTAGCGGAGGCGGCGCGGGGCGAAGGCCTCGACGAGGACCCCGATGACCGCACCGGCGAAGACGATGATCATCGGCGCGAGCGCGAGGTAGTTGAAGTCGGCGACCTCGAACTCACCCGCGGCGGGCAGGATGCGCAGCGCGGCGCTCATCAGTGGTTGCTCCCGTCGGTCGAGGCGGCGGTGTCAGCCGGGGCGTCGGGCGCCGGGTCGGTGACACCGACGTACTGCAGGGTCCGCTCGACCGCGGGGTCGAGCACGTCGAGGACCGGCTTCGGGAAGAAGCCGATGACGAGGAAGCTCGCGATGAGCGGCGCCACCACCGCCTTCTCCCGCCACGAGAGGTCGCGCACCGGGCCGATCCGGGCGGGCGTCACCCCGTCGTCAAGGTCGGCACGCACGTACGGCAGGTCCTGCCCGCCCTCGTCGTGACCGATGACCGTCTCGGCGCCCTCGACGATCTCCGGCGGCGGACCGGTCATGATCCGCTTGTACATGAGCATCACGTACAGGGCCGCGAGGACGACACCGAGCGAGGCGATCGCGCCGGCCACCGGGTACCGCTGGAAGGTGCCGGTGATGACGAGGAACTCGGAGACGAAGGACGACAGGCCCGGCAGCGCCAGCGCCGACAGACCGGCGATGAGGAAGGTGCCCGCGAGGACCGGGGTCACCCGCTGCCAGCCGCCGTACGCGTCGATCCGGCGGCTGCCCCGACGGGCGATGAGCATGCCTGCGATGAGGAAGAGCGCAGCCGTGCTGAAGCCGTGGTTGATCATGTAGAGGTTCGACCCGGCGTGCGCCGTCGACGTCAGGGCGAAGATGCCCAGGACGATGAAGCCGAAGTGGCTGATCGAGGTGAACGCGATGAGGCGCATGAGGTCGGACTGACCGATCGCGAGCACCGCGCCGTAGAGGATCGACACGAGCGCCAGGGTGATGACGACCGGCGTCGCCCACTGGCTGGCCTCCGGGAACATCTGGAGGCAGAAGCGGATCATCCCGTAGGTGCCGACCTTGTCGAGCACGCCGACGAGCATCGTCGCGACCGCCGGCCGCGACTCGGCCGCGGCGTCCGGGAGCCAGGTGTGCACCGGCCACATCGGCGCCTTGATCGCGAAGGCGATGAAGAAGCCGAGGAAGAGCCAGCGCTCCCTGCTCTGACCGAGCTCGAGGCCGGTGAGGCGCTCGACGAGGAAGCCGTCGGCACCGCCCGGTCCGTAGACGTAGAGGGCGATGACCGCGACGAGCATGATGAGCCCGCCCGCGAGGGAGTAGAGGAGGAACTTCACCGCGGCGTACTGACGACGCTCACCGCCGTAGAGGCCGATGAGGAAGTACACCGGGATGAGCATGGCCTCGAAGAAGACGTAGAAGAGGAAGACGTCCGTGGCGGCGAAGACACCGACCATGAAGGGGACGAGCGAGAGGAGCAGCGCGAAGTACGTGCTCTCCCGCCGACCGCCCTCGGGGACGTCGTTCCACGCCGCGAGGATGCAGACCGGGGCCAGGACGAGCGCCATGAGGATGAGCGCCAGCGAGATGCCGTCGACACCGAGCGCCCAGGACACACCGAAGGCGGGGATCCACGAGTAGGTCTCGGCGAGCTGGAACTGCTCGCCCGACCCGGTGGAGAACTGCGTCGCGGCGGCGATGCCGAGCGCCAGCGTCAGCACGGACGCCCCGAGGGCGAAGCGCTTGGCGAGGGCGGCCGGCAACGCGGCCGTCACCGCCGCCCCGACGAGCGGGACGACGACGAGCAGCGTCAGCCAGGGGAAGTCGGTCATCAGTTCATCACCCACAGTGCACCGAGGAAGAGGACGACGCCGGTGAGCATCGTCAGGGCGTAGCTACGCGCGAAGCCGTTCTGGACCTTGCGCAGCCGCGAGGACGATCCGCCGATGGTGGCCGCCAGCCCGCTGAAGACACCATCGACCCCGGCCTTGTCGGCGAAGGTGAGGCTGCGGGTCGTGTGGATGCCGGGCCACTGGAGGAAGTTGGCGTTGAGCTCGTCCTGGTAGAGGTCCTTGCGGGCCGCCTGCGTGAGGAGCGAACCCTGCGGGGCGACCTCCGGCACGTCCTCGCGGACGTAGCGGACCCAGGCGAGCGCGAGACCGAGCGCGACGACGATGAGCGTCGCCGCCATGATCACGGGGATCGGGATGACCGGGTCCTCGTGCGCGTGGTGGCCCAGCACCGGCTCGAGGAAGCCCGGGAAGTCGAGCAGGATCATCGCGCCACCGAGGACGGCCGAGCCGACCGCGAGGATCATCATCGGGACGGTCATGACGAGCGGCGACTCGTGCGGGTGGACCTCGTCGGTCCAGCGCTTCTTGCCGTGGAAGGTCATGAAGAACAGGCGCGACATGTAGAAGGCCGTGATGCCGGCACCGAGGAGGGCGATGAGCCCGAAGATCCACGGACGCAGACCCTCGCCGACGAAGGCGGCCTCGATGACCTTGTCCTTGGACCAGAAGCCGGAGAAGGGCGGCACACCGAGGATCGCGAGCCAGCCGAGCCCGAAGGTCACCCAGGTGATCTTCATGGCGGTCGAGAGCCCACCGAAGCGGCGCATGTCGACCTGGTCGTTCATGCCGTGCATGACCGAGCCGGCGCCGAGGAACATCCCGGCCTTGAAGAAGCCGTGGGTGATGAGGTGGAAGATCGCGAAGGCGTAGCCGACCGGGCCAAGACCCGCGGCGAGCATCATGTAGCCGATCTGGCTCATCGTCGAGGCCGCGAGTGCCTTCTTGATGTCGTCCTTGGCGCAACCGACGATCGCACCGTAGAGGAGCGTGATCGCACCGACGATGGCGACGACGAGCTGCGCGTTGGGCGCCCCGTCGAAGATCACGTGGCTGCGGACGATGAGGTAGACGCCGGCGGTGACCATGGTCGCGGCGTGGATGAGCGCCGAGACGGGCGTCGGGCCGGCCATGGCGTCGCCGAGCCAGCTCTGGAGCGGGAACTGCGCAGACTTGCCGCACGCGCCGAGCAGGAGCAGCAGGCCGATGGCGGTCAGGGCCGCGGTCGAGGCCTCGCCGACGGCACCGTTGACGCTCGCGAAGTCGACCGCGCCGAAGGTGGCGAACATCAGGGCGATCGCGAGGATCATCCCGACGTCACCGATGCGGTTGACGACGAAGGCCTTGTTGGCGGCGGTGGCGTAGGCGCTCTTCTGGTTCCAGAAGCCGATGAGCAGCCAGGACGCGAGACCCACGCCCTCCCAGCCGACGAAGAGCAGGAGGTAGGAGTCGGCGAGGACGAGGAGCAGCATCGACGCGACGAAGAGGTTGAGGTACGCGAAGAAGCGGCGCTTGTCCGGGTCGTGCTCCATGTACCCGAGCGAGTACACGTGGATCAGCGAGCCGACGAAGGTGATGAGCAGGACGAAGCTGATCGACAGCGGGTCGATGAGGATGCCGGCGGTCACCTCGAAGGCTCCGGCCGGGATCCACTCGTAGAGCTCGAGGCGGCTGGCCCGCTCCCCCGCGTCGGTGCCGATCATCCCGAGGAAGATCACGGCGCCGAGGGCGAAGGAGGCCCAGGACAGGAGGGTGGCGAGGATCGGCCCGAAGGCGTCCGTGGCGCGGCCGCCGAGCAGGAGCAGGGCGGCGCCGGCCAGGGGAAGCGCGACGAGCAGCCAGCCCCAGGCCGTCAGGCCGGTGGCCGCGTGGACGGCGGCGGGCCCTTCGGTCGCGAGGGAGACCAACATCTGGTTGTGCACCATGGCTCCTTACAGCTTCAGCAGGTTGGCGTCGTCGACCGAGGCCGAGCGGCGGGCACGGAAGATCGCCATGATGATGGCGAGGCCGACGACGACCTCGCACGCGGCGACGACCATGACGAAGACGGCGATGGCCTGCCCCTCGACGGTCCCGTGCATGCGCGCGAAGGTGACGAAGACGAGGTTCGCGGCGTTGAGCATCAGCTCGACACCCATGAAGACGACGAGCGCGTTGCGGCGCAGCAGCACCGTGGCGCCGCCGATCGCGAAGAGCACCGACGCGAGGTGGATGTAGTTCATGTAGCTCATCGCGCGCCACCTTCCTCGATCGCGTCCTCGGTGCGCGCCTCGAGGTCGACGTACCGGGTGGGCACGGTGACCTGGTCGCGGGCCGCGAGGACCTTGTTGATGGACAGCTCGGAGATGCTGCCGTCGGGCAGCAGCGCCGGGGTGTCGACGGCGTTGTGGCGGGCGTAGACACCGGGGACGGGCAGACCGGCGAGGTGCTTGCCGTCCTTGAAGCGCCGCTCGCTCCACTCGCGCTGCGTCGGCTTGGGGATGAGCCGCTCGCGGTGCGCGAGGACCATCGCGCCGAGCGCGGCGGTGATGAGCAGCGCGGCGGTGATCTGGAAGAGCCACATGTACGGCCCGAAGATGTAGTACGCCATGAGCGGGACGTTGCCCGGGTCGGCGTTGGGGCCGGCCAGGCTCGGCGTGCCCTCGTAGGTCACCCGGCCGACCGAGCTGACGAGCAGCGCGATGAGGCCGAGCGTCACGACCGCGGTCGCGAGGCGGTGGCCCTTGAGGGTCTCGACGACGCTGTCCGAGTGGTCGACGCCGATGAGCATGACGACGAAGAGGAAGAGCATCATCACGGCGCCGGTGTACACGAAGATGTGCACGACGCCGAGGAAGGGCGCCTCGAGCAGGACGAGGTACATCACGCCGAGGGCGATCATCGTCGTGACCATGCCGATCGCGGCGTGGACCGCCTTGCGGGCGAAGAGCAGCCCGCAGGCTGCGACGACGGCGATGATCGCGAGGATCCAGAAGGTCACCCCTTCGCCGGTGCTGGTCATGCCTGACCCTCCTTGGCGGGTGCCGCCACGTGGTTCTCCTCGGCCCAGCGGGTCTGGTCGGGCGTCGCCGCCGTGACCTTGCCCTGGTAGTAGTCGCGCTCCTCCATGCCCTCGACCATCGGGTGCGGCGCCGCGACCATGCCCTGCTGGATCGGGGCGAGCAGCTGCTCCTTGGTGAAGATGAGGTCGGCGCGGTTGTTGTCCGCGAGCTCGTACTCGTTGGTCATGGTCAGCGCGCGCGTCGGGCAGGCCTCGATGCACAGGCCGCAGAAGATGCAGCGCAGGTAGTTGATCTGGTAGATCCGGCCGTAGCGCTCGCCGGGGCTGAAGCGCAGACCCGACTCGTCGTCGTTGTCCGCGCCCTCGACGAGGATCGCGTCGGCCGGGCAGGCCCAGGCGCACAGCTCGCAGCCGACGCACTTCTCGAGACCGTCGGGGTGACGGTTGAGCTGGTGCCTGCCGTGGAAGCGCGGCTGGGTCGGCCACTTGACCTCGGGGTACTCCTGGGTCGCGACCTTCCGGAACATCGTCGCGAAGGTGACGCCGAAGCCGGCGACCGGTGCGAAGAGGTCCGAGAAGAACCCGCCCTTGCTGTCATCAGCCACGGTGCTGCTCCTCGTCGGTGCTCGTGGTCGGTGTCGTGCTGCTCTCGCCGGTCCGGGCCGGGGTAGCCACGGCCGTGCTGCCGGCCCGGGTGGGCTCGACGAGTCGCTGGCCGGGCAGCGGGGGCACGGGGTAGCCGCCGGCGAAGGGGTCGACCTCGGCCGGGATCGCCTGGTCGGCCTCGGCGGCCTTGGCCTTCTTCTCCGCGCTGCTCTCCCACAGCCAGGTGCCGCCGAGGACGAGCACGGTGATGAAGGCGATGACGATGATCGAGGCGTAGGAGATCTCCAGCGGGCCGACGCTCAGGACGCCGTCCCCGAAGAAGCCGACCTCGGGGCTGGCCGCACGCATGAAGGCGACGGCGACGACCCAGACGATGGCCACCGGGATGAGGAACTTCCAGCCGAAGCGCATGAACTGGTCGTACCGGGTCCGGGGCAGGGTGCCGCGGAGCCAGACGAAGAAGAACATGAAGACCCACAGCTTGGCGGTGAACCACAGGACGCCCCACCAGCCCTCGTTGAGCATGCCGTCGCCGATGGCCGCGATGCCGGGAGGCGCCGCCGGGCCACCGAGGAAGAGCGTGGTCGCCAGGGCCGCGACGGTGAACATGTTGATGTACTCGCCGAGGAAGAACATCGCGAAGCGCATGCCCGAGTACTCGGTGAAGTAACCACCGACGATCTCGCCCTCGCCCTCGGCGAGGTCGACGGGGAGTCGGTTGGTCTCGCCGACCATGGTGACGACGTAGATCACGAAGCTCACGCACGCCGGGAGGATGAACCACAGGTCGCGCTGCGCGTAGACGATCTGGCTCGTGCTCATCGACCCCGCATAGAGGAAGACGGCGACGAGCGAGAGGCCCATGGCGATCTCGTAGCTGATGATCTGGGCGGTCGCGCGCAGGCCACCGAGCAGCGGGTAGGTCGAGCCCGAGGACCAGCCGGCGAGCACGATGCCGTAGGCGGCGACACCCGCGGCGGCGAGCACGAGCAGCGAGGCGACCGGGAGGTCGGTGAGCTGCAGCGGGGTGCGGTGGCCGAACATCGTCACCTCACCACCGATCGGCATGATCGCGAAGGAGACGAAGGCCATCGTCGCGAAGAGGGTCGGCGCGATGGTGAAGATCAGCGCGTCGGCGGCCTTGGGCCGCACGTCCTCCTTGAGCATCGACTTCATGCCGTCGGCGAGGGTCTGGAGCAGGCCGAAGGGGCCGTTGCGGTTCGGGCCCGGACGCTGCTGCATCCGGCCGATGACGCGCCGCTCGAACCAGATGACGAGGAGCACCTGCAGGAGCAGGTACACGAAGATCATCAGCGCCTTGACGAGCGAGAGCCACACCGGGGTGTCGCTGAAGTCCGCTCGAGGCACCGAGGGCGGCACCTCGGCGATGAGGAAGGCGAGGTTGCTCACGCGGCACCACCCTTGGTCACGGTGACGACGGCGCCCGGCTGGGCGGCCAGCGAACGGAGGTCGCAGCTCTCGGAGTTCGTCGGGAGCCAGACGACGTGGTCGACCATCTCGACGATGTGGACCGGGGCGGTGACCCGGACCCCGTCGGCGGTCACGGTGACGAGGTCACCGGGGACGACCCCGATGGCCTCGGCGCTCACCGGGGAGAGGAGGGCCTTGGGCGTCGGCGCGGTGCCGGCGAGGAAGGGCTCCCCGTCCTGCATAGAGCCGCGGTCGAGGAGGTGGCGCCAGGTCGCGAGGACGAACTGGCCCGGGCCCGGCTGCGGGACCGCCGCCGGATCCCCCGTCGTCCGGGGCGAAGGGGTGGGGGCCGGGCGCGCCGGCAGGCCGGCGAGCTCGGCGCGCACCTCGGCGACCGTGCGGGTGCCGAGGAAGACGCCCATCTCGTCGGCGATCATCGACAGGACCCGGTGGTCGCCCACGGCGGTCGTGTCGAGCGCGACGGCGAAGGGGCGCTCGCGGCCCTCCCAGTCGAGGAAGGTGCCTTCGTTCTCGGCGTGCGGCGCGACCGGGAGGATCACGTCGGCGTGCTCGGTCACCGAGCTCGGCCGGATCTCGAGGGAGACGACGAAGGAGCGGCGCAGCGCCTCGACGGCGTCCGGGTGGCCGATGTCGTCGATGTCGACGCCGCCGACGAGGAGGGCACCGACCTCGCCCGCGGCGGCGGCGGAGAGGATGCCGGAGGTGTCACGACCGCCGGACTGCGGCAGGGCGCCGGCCTCGAGCGCACCGCGCTCGCCCGCGCGCCGGGGGATCCAGGCGAGGCGCGCACCGGTCGCGGCGGCGAGGTCCGCGGCGGCGGTCAGCGCGCCGGGGACGGTCGCGAGGCGCTCGCCGACGAGGACGACGGCGCCGGGCTGGCGCAGGGCGGTCCGGGCGGCGGCGACGGCGTCGCCACCCACCTGCTCGGTCGTGCCCTCGCCCGCGAGGGCCTGGAGGACCTCGGTCTCGGTGCCGGGGGCCGACGGGATGAGCGTGCCGCCGAGCTTGCTCAGGCCGCGCGTGGTGAGCGGGGCGACGGAGAAGACGGCCGTCTTGGCTTTGCGGTAGCCGTGCCGCAGGCGGAGGAAGACGATCGGGCTCTCCTCCTCCGGCTCGAGGCCGACGAGCACGACGCTCTTGGCCGAGCCGAGGTCGTCGTAGGTGAGGCCGCCGGTCTCGGGCGTGGTGCCGAGGACGTGCTCGGCGAGGAAGCTGGCCTCCTCGGCGGAGTGCGGGCGGGCGCGGAAGTCGATGTCGTCGGTGCCGAGGGCCTCGCGGGCGAACTTCGCGTACGCGTAGGAGTCCTCGACGCTCATCCGGCCACCGACGAGGACACCGGCTCCGGCGGCGGCCCGCAGGCCGTCGGCGGCGGCGTTGATCGCCTCGCGCCAGGAGACGACGCGCAGCTCGCCGTCCTCGCGGACCATCGGCAGCTCGAAGCGGTCGCCGGTACTCGCGTAGGTGAAGGCCCAGCGACCCTTGTCGCAGTTCCACTCGTCGTTGACGGCCGGGTCGGCGATGGCCATGCGGCGCATGACCGAGCCGCGGCGGTGGTCGGTGCGGATCGCGCAGCCGCTCGCGCAGTGCTCGCAGGCGCCCGGCGTCGAGACGAGGTCGAAGGGGCGCGCGCGGAAGCGGTAGGCCGCACCGGTCAGCGCCCCGACGGGGCAGATCTGGACGGTGTTGCCGGAGAAGTAGCTCTCGAAGGGCTGCTCCTCGTAGATGCCGACCTGCTGCAGGGCGCCCCGCTCGACGAGCGCGATGAAGGGGTCGCCGGCGATCTGGTCGGAGAAGCGGGTGCAGCGCGCGCAGAGGACGCAGCGCTCACGGTCGAGCAGCACCTGGCTGGAGATGTTGATCGGCTTGGGGTAGGTCCGCTTGACGTCCTCGAAGCGCGAGGTGGCCCGGCCGTTGCTCATCGCCTGGTTCTGCAGGGGGCACTCGCCGCCCTTGTCGCAGACCGGGCAGTCGAGCGGGTGGTTGACGAGGAGCAGCTCCATGACGCCCTGCTGCGCCTTGTCGGCGACGGGCGAGGTGAGCTGGGTCTTGACCTCCATGCCGGGGGCGACGGTCATCGTGCACGACGCCTGCGGCTTGGGCATCGGCTTGACGTTGCCCTCGCGGTCCGGCATCGCGACCTCGACGAGGCACTGCCGGCACGCGCCCACCGGGTCGAGGCCCGGGTGGTCGCAGAAGCGCGGGATCTGGATGCCGACCTGCTCGGCGGCGCGGATGATCAGGGTGTTCTTGGGCACCGAGACGGCGACACCGTCGACGGTGAGGTCGACCATCTCGACGGCCGGCTTCTCGGCCGTGCCGTCCGCGGGCTGGGCGGGGGCGGTCATGCGTCCACCTTCTCGTTCTGGGTGAAGAGCGCCGAGGCAGCCGGCGGGAAGAGCTCGGCGGCCGGGGTGTGGCAGCCGGCCTCGAACTCCTCGCGGAAGTAGTTGACGGCCGAGGTGACCGGGCTCGTCGCGCCGTCACCGAGGGCGCAGAAGCTGCGGCCGAGGATGTTGTCGCAGATGTCGACGAGCTTGTCGATGTCCTCGGGAGTGCCCTTGCCGTACTCGAGCCGCTCCATGATCTGGGCGAGCCACCACGTGCCCTCGCGGCACGGGGTGCACTTGCCGCAGGACTCGTGCTTGTAGAAGTCGATCCAGCGCGAGACCGCCCGGACGACCGAGACCGTCTCGTCGAAGATCTGCAGCGCTCGGGTGCCGAGCATCGAGCCGGCCGCTGCGACCGACTCGAAGTCGAGCGGCACGTCGAGGTGCTCGTCGGTGAAGATCGGGGTCGAGCTGCCGCCCGGGGTCCAGAACTTGAGCTTCTTGGACGGGTCGCGCATGCCGCCGGCCATGTCGATGAGCTCACGCAGCGTGATGCCGAGCGGCGCCTCGTACTGGCCGGGGTTCTTCACGTGGCCGGAGAGGCTGAAGATGCCGAAGCCCTGCGACTTCTCGGTGCCCATGTCGGCGAACCAGTCGGAGCCGTGGAGCAGGATCGGCGGGACCGAGGCGATCGACTCGACGTTGTTGACGACGGTCGGGCGGGCGTAGAGACCCGCGACGGCCGGGAAGGGCGGCTTGAGGCGCGGCTGGCCGCGGCGACCCTCGAGCGAGTCGAGGAGCGCGGTCTCCTCGCCGCAGATGTACGCGCCCGCGCCGGCGTGCACGGTGACGTCGAGGTCGAAGCCGGAGCCGTGGATGTTCTTGCCGAGGTGCCCGGCCGCGTAGGCCTCCTCGACCGCGCGCAGCAGGCGGCGGTAGACGTGGACGACCTCGCCGCGCAGGTAGATGAACGCGTGGTGGCAGCCGATCGCGTAGGAGGTGATCGCCACGCCCTCGACGAGGAACTGCGGCGCCGCCATCATGAGCGGGATGTCCTTGCACGTGCCCGGCTCGGACTCGTCGGCGTTGACGACGAGGTAGCGGGGACCGCCGTCGGACGGGGGCAGGAAGCCCCACTTCATGCCGGTCGGGAAGCCGGCACCACCACGACCACGCAGGCCGGAGTCCTTCGTCATCTGGACGAGGGCGTCCGGGTCCATCGACAGCGCCTTCTTCAGCGCCTGGTAGCCGTCGTTGGCCTCGTAGGTCTCGAGGGTCCAGGACTGCGGGTGGTCCCAGAACTTCGTGAGGATCGGGGTCAGCTGCGTGGCCATGTCACTTCCCCTCGCCGTCGGGGGTCTCGCCCTTGTTGTCGTCGTCGGCGATCTTCGTCGCCTCCGCCGCCTGGGCGTCCTCCCCCTTCGGCTTCTCGTCGGGCTCGTTGGTCGGCGCGTTGACCGAGTCGTGGCGGCCGGCGGCCATGCCGTCGACGGACTCGCCGGCAGGCGAGGCCTCGGTCTCGGTTCCCTCGGACTGCGAAGGGGGAGCCGTCCACCCTTCGCGCTTGGCGATCTCCACCCCGCGCAGGGAGGCGGGGCCGGCGCCGACACCCTCGTCGGCGAGGCCGTCGGAGAAGCCCGCGAGGACCCGCGAGACCTCCTTGAAGGTGCAGACGCGGCTCGGGCCGCGGGTCGGGGCGACCGGCTTGCCATCGCGGAGGTCGTCGACGAGCTGGATCGTCGACTCGGGGGTCTGGTTGTCGAAGAACTCCCAGTTCGTCATGACGACGGGCGCGAAGTCGCACGCGGCGTTGCACTCGACCCGCTCGAGGGTGATCTTGCCGTCGGCGGTCGTCTCGTCGTGGCCGATGCCGAGGTGGTCCGAGACCCGCTCGAAGATCTCGTCGCCGCCCATGATCGCGCAGAGCGTGTTGGTGCAGACGCCGACGGTGTACTCGCCGTTGGGGTGGCGCTTGTACTGGGTGTAGAAGGTCGCGACGCCCGAGACCTCGGCCGTCGTGAGGTCGAGGGTCTCGGCGCAGAAGGTGATGCCGCGGCCGGTGATGTAGCCGTCGACGCTCTGGACGAGGTGGAGCAGCGGCAGCAGCGCCGAGCGCTTCTGCGGGTAGCGCGCGATGACCTGCTCGGCCTCGAGCGACAGCCGCTCGAGCACCTCGGCCGGGTACGGCTCCTTGCTCTCGCTGCTGACGTGCAGGTGACCCGAGACCGTCACCTCTCCGAAACCGCCACTCATCGGTCAACGCCTCCCATCACGGGGTCGAGGCTCGCCACGGCGACGATGACGTCGGCGAGGTTGCCGCCCTCGCACATCGCCGAGGCGGCCTGCAGGTTGTTGAAGCTCGGGTCGCGGAAGTGCGCCCGGAAGGGGCGGGTGCCGCCGTCGCTCACGACGTGGCAGCCGAGCTCGCCCTTCGGGGACTCCACCGCGACGTAGGCCTGGCCGGGCGGGACCCGGAAGCCCTCGGTGACGAGCTTGAAGTGGTGGATCAGGGCCTCCATCGAGGTACCCATGATCGTGCGGATGTGCTCGAGGCTGTTGCCCATGCCGTCGCCGCCGACCGCGAGCTGCGAGGGCCACGCGATCTTCTTGTCGGCGATCATGACCGGTCCCGGGTTGTGCTGGAGCTCGTCGGTCACCTGCTCGATGATCCGCAGGCTCTGGTGCATCTCCTCGATGCGGACCGCGAGCCGGTCGTAGGCGTCGGCCCCGGTGCGGGTGACGACGTCGAAGTCGTACTTCTCGTAGCCGCAGTAGGGGTCGAGCTTGCGCAGGTCGTGGGGCAGGCCCGCCGAGCGCAGGACCGGGCCGGTGATGCCGAGCGCCGTGCAGCCGGTGAGGCTGAGGTAGCCGACCTTCTTCATGCGGCCCTTGAGGATCGGGTTCTCCATGAGGAGCTTCTCGAGCTCCTGGATGCCCTTGCGGACCTGCGGCATGTTCTCGCGGATCTTGTCGATCGCGCCGTGCGGGAGGTCCTGCGCGACGCCGCCGGGACGGATGTACGCGTTGTTCATCCGCAGGCCGGTGATGTTCTCGATGATCGAGAGGATGCGCTCACGCTCGCGGAATCCGATCGTCATGATCGTCGTCGCGCCCATCTCCATGCCACCGGTGCCGAGGCAGATGAGGTGGGAGGAGATCCGGGTGAGCTCCATCATGAGCACGCGGATCGCGCTGGCCCGCTCGGGGATCTGGTCCTCGACGCCGAGGAGCCGCTCGATGCCGAGGCAGTAGGCCGCCTCCTGGAACATCGGGGTGAGGTAGTCCATGCGGGTGCAGAAGGTCACGCCCTGGGTCCAGGTGCGGAACTCCATGTTCTTCTCGATACCCGTGTGGAGGTAACCGATGCCGGCGCGGGTCTCGGTGACGGTCTCGCCGTCGAGCTCGAGGATGAGACGGAGCACGCCGTGGGTCGAGGGGTGCTGCGGACCCATGTTGACGACGATCCGCTCCTCGGGGTGCATCCCGAGCTCGCCGATCTGCTCGTCCCAGTCTCCGCCGGAGACGTCGACGACGTAGCCCTGGCTGATGTCGCCGTCGGCGTCGTTCGCCCCAGGGGTTGCGTGGAAGGTGGTGGACGCGCTCATCAGCTGTACGACCTCCGCTGGTCCGGCGGCGGGACGGTGCCGCCCTTGTACTCGACGGGTACGCCGCCGAGGGGGTAGTCCTTGCGCTGGGGGTGGCCCGGCCAGTCGTCCGGCATGAGGATCCGGGTCAGGTCGTGGCGGTCGGTGAAGACGATGCCGAACATGTCCCAGGTCTCGCGCTCGTGCCAGTCAGCGGCCGGGTAGACGCCGACGACGCTCGGGATGCGGGCGTCACCGTCGGGCACCGCGACCTCGACCCGCACGCGGCGACCGCCGTGGGTGATCGAGAGCAGGTGGTAGACGGCGTGCAGCTCCTTGCCGGTCTGGTCGGGGTAGTGGACCCCGGAGACCGAGACGCACATCTCGAAGCGCAGCCGCGGGTCGTCGCGCAGGGTCTGCATGACCTGGACGAGGTGCTCGGGGTCGACGTGCATCGTCAGCTCGCCCTTGTCGACCACGACGCTGCTCAGCAGCGAGCCGCCCGTGGCGTCGGCGAGGGTGTCGACGACGTCGTCGAAGTAGCTGCCGTAGGGCCGCTGGGCCTCGCCCGGGAAGAGGATCGGCGACTCCAGCCCGCCGTAGCCGCTGGTGTCGCCGCCCTTGGAGGCGCCGAACATACCCTTGCGGTGACCGACGACGACCGGGTCGGTCCCCTGGTCGGCGGCGTCGCCGGCGTCTGCCGGGCGGACGTTGCGGTACTCGACCGGGAGGTTCTCACCGGTGAGACCCGCGGTGGACGGGAAGCCCTTGTTGGCGGTGCCGCCGAGGCCCTCACCGACGGGGTGGACACCCTCCGGCTCGGGAGCCGCGGGCGTGGGGGTCTGGTCGCTCATGCGAGGAGGTTCCTTCCGACGAGACCCTCGTGGTCGTGCGTGGCCGGCATGAGCTCGGTCGGGGTGGCGCGCAGCGCCGCCGCCTCGGCGGCGCGGGCCGCGGCGACCCGGTTGACGCCGAGCTTGCTGCCCTGGATCTGGCCGTGCAGCTCGATGATCGCGTTGAGCAGCATCTCCGGCCGCGGCGGGCAGCCCGGCAGGTAGATGTCGACCGGGATGATGTGGTCGACGCCCTGGACGATCGCGTAGTTGTTGAACATGCCGCCGGAGCTGGCGCACACGCCCATGGAGATGACCCACTTCGGGTTGGCCATCTGGTCGTAGACCTGGCGCACGACCGGGGCCATCTTCTGGCTCACGCGGCCGGCGACGATCATGAGGTCGGCCTGGCGCGGGGTCGCGGCGAAGCGCTCCATGCCGAAGCGGGCCAGGTCGTAGTGCGGGGTGCCGACGGCCATCATCTCGATGGCGCAGCAGGCCAGGCCGAAGGTGGCCGGCCAGATCGAGGCCTTGCGCATGTAGCCGACGACGTTCTCGAGCGTCGTCAGGGCGATGCCGGCAGGCAGCTTCTCCTCAAGTCCCATGTGTCAGTGGCTCCTAGATCAGTCCCACTCGAACCCGCCGCGACGCCACACGTAGGCGTCCGCGACGAAGAACGAGTTGAGGAGGAAGAGGACGACGGCCATCAGCGTGAAGAGACCGAGCTGGTCGAAGGCGACCGCGAAGGGGAAGAGGAAGAGCGCCTCGATGTCGAAGATCACGAAGAGCATCGCGGTGATGTAGTACTTCACCGGGAAGCGACCTCCCTCGGCCGCCTGGGGCGTCGGCTGGATGCCGCACTCGTAGGCCTCGGACTTCGCGGCGTTGTACCGCGCGGGCCCGACGACCAGGCTCGTGCCGACGGACAGGAGGGCGAAGCCAAGGCCCAGGGCCATGAGGATGCCGAGCGGGAGATACGGGTTCACGCTAAGACCTCGCTTTCGGTCAGCTCGCTGTGACGCATGTCATTCATCCTAGGGGTCGTCATCTCGTGGCCTCAGGCGCTCGGCGCGAGTCGTGTCATCGCGTGGATGATCCGGTCGTCGAGGCCCCCGCCGCGCTCCTCCGGGAGGTTGGCCATGAGCTTGAGCATGAACTTCATCAGGGTGGTCCGCGGCAGGCCGTACTTCGTGGCCAGACGCATGATCTCGGGCTTGCCGATGAGCTTGGCGAACTCGGCACCGAGGCGGAAGTAGCCGCCGTGCATCTGCTTCATCCGCAGGGCGTAGCGCTGGAGCACCGCGTCACGGGCGACGAGGCTGCTCGCGCGCAGGGCCTCGTCGATGACCTCGGCCGCGACGAAGGCCGCCTCGAGGGCGTAGTCGATGCCCTCGCCGTTGAAGGGGTTGACCATGCCGCCGGCGTCGCCGACGAGGATCAGACCGTTGTCGTAGAGCGGCTGCCGGTTGAATGCCATGGGCAGGGCCGCGGACTTGATCGGGCCGGTGATCGTCGCCTCGGAGATGCCCCACTCCTGCGGCATCGACTCGACCCAGCGACGCATGACGTCCTTGTAGTCGGTCTTGCCGAAGGCCTCGGAGGTGTTGAGGATGCCCAGGCCGATGTTGGAGCGACCGTCGCCGACGCCGAAGAGCCAGCCGTAGCCGGGCATCAATATGTCCTGGCCGGACTCCCCCTTCGTCCACAGCTCGAGGTGCGACTCCATGTAGTCGTCGGTGTGGCGGGGGGTCTCGTAGTAGGCGCGGACCGCGACGCCCATGGGGCGGTCCTCGCGCTTCTCGCGGCCCATCGCGACGGCGAGGCGGCTGCTCACGCCGTCGGCGGCGACGACGACGGGTGCGCGGTAGGTGATCCGCTCGCCGGTGGCGCGGCCGCTGTCGCCCATGACCTTGGCGACGACGCCGACGATCCGGCCGGTGTCGTCGAGGACCGGCTCGGTGACGTTGCGCCGCTCGACGAGCCGGGCGCCGCAGCGCTCCGCGTGACGGGCGAGGAACTCGTCGAGGTCCTCGCGGCCGCGGACCATGCCGTAGCTCGGGAAGGAGTCGACCTCGGGCCAGTCGAGCTGGAGGCGCATGCCGCCGCCGATGATCCGCAGGCCCTTGTTGCGCGCCCAGCCGTCGGTCTCCGCGGTCGGGACCTCGAGCTCGATGAGCTGGCGGACCGCGCGCGGGGTCAGGCCGTCGCCGCAGATCTTGTCGCGGGGGAAGGCCGACTTCTCGAGGAGGACGACGTCGCGGCCGGCCTTGGCCAGCCAGGCCGCCGTGGCGCTGCCGCCGGGGCCGGCGCCGACGACGACGACGTCCGCGTGCACGACGGTGGCGTCGGCACGCGCGGTGGTGGCGTCAGCAGGGGTGGTCACGCTCGTCCTCAGAGTGCTTGTGAAGGGATTCACGAACCTCGGCAGCCTACTCAAACGCCCTGACGGGCGTTGAGTGAGGCTTACCTAAGCAGCGGGCTTCGTCGCTCGGTGCAGCGCGACGATGCCGGCGCTGAGGTTGCTCCACGCGACGTCCCGCCAGCCGGCGACGGCGATGTCCGTCGCGAGCTCGCGCTGCGCGGGCCAGGCCTGGATCGACTCGGCGAGGTAGACGTAGGAGTCGGGGTTGGAGGAGATCCGCCGGGCGATCCGCGGCAGCGCCGCCATGAGGTAGTTCTTGTAGATCTGCCCGAAACCGGGGACGACGGGGTCGCTGAACTCGCAGATGACGAGCCGGCCGCCCGGCCTGGTGACCCGGAGGAACTCCTCGAGCGCGACGTGCCGGTCGGCGACGTTGCGCAGGCCGAAGCTCATCGTCACGGCGTCGAAGGTATCGTCGGCGAAGGGGAGCCGCATGGCGTCCGCGGCCGTCAGGGCGAGCGCGGGGTTGCGTCGGCGGCCCTCGCGGAGCATCCCGAGGGAGAAGTCGGCCGGGACGACGTCGACGCCCGCCTGGACGAAGGGCTCGCTGGAGGTCGCCGTGCCGGCCGCGATGTCGAGGACCCGCTCCCCGACCCGCGCCCCGACGGCCTCGACGACGGCCTTGCGCCACAGCCGGTCCTGGCCGAGGGAGAGCACGTCGTTGGTCACGTCGTAGCGCTTGGCGACGTCGTCGAACATCGACGCGACGTCCTTGGGGTCCTTCTCGAGGGAGGCACGGATCATGTGCTCATCCTCGCACCCGTCGCCGGGACGGGCAGGGGAGCCCGGGCGCCGCGTCCCCCCGGCGTAGGCTGTCCCGGCGATGACCACCCTCGACCCTGGCCCCGAGCAGCTCGACGGCACCGGCGACCCCGCGCCGGGGACGGCCCACCTCGTCTCCCGCACCGTGCGCGTCCCCGCCGCCGAGGTCGCCGACCTCCTCGCCCTGCTGCCGGCCGGCGACCCCGGGCGGATCGTCTCGTGGGTCCGCCGCGGCGAGGGGCTCGTCGGGTGGGGCGAGGTCGCCTCCTTCGCGACGACCGGCGCCGACCGCTTCGAGCAGGCCCAGCAGTGGTGGCTCGGCACGACCGCCGACGCCGAGATCGACGACGAGGTCGGGGTGCCCGGCACCGGCCCGGTCTGCTTCGGCTCGATGGCCTACTCCCGCCGCTCGGCCACCCCGTCGCGTCTCGTCGTCCCGGAGGTCGTCGTCGGACGACGGGGGGACGACGCCTGGGTGACGACGACCCGGCGGGCCGGCGGCCCCCCCTTCGCCCTGCCGACGCTCGAGCCGACCCCCTCCCCCGAGGCGCCCGGATCGATCCGCTTCAGCGACGGCGAGCTCTCACCGACGTCCTGGGCCGGCATCGTCGAGGAGGCCGTCGACCGGATCTCCGCCGGCGACCTCGACAAGGTCGTCCTCGCCCGCAGCCTCGACGCCGAGTCCGACACCCCCGTCGACCCCCGGTGGGTGCTGCGCCGGCTCGCCGAGGACTACGACACCACCTGGGTCTTCGCCGTCGCCGGTCTCGTCGGCGCCACCCCCGAGATGCTCGTCCGGCTCGAGCGGGGCCTCGTGACCTCCCGCGTCCTCGCCGGCACGATCCGCCGCACCGGCGACGACGGGCACGACCTGGCGCTGGCCGGCTCGCTGGCCCGCAGCAGCAAGGACCTCGAGGAGCACGAGTACGCCGTGCGCTCCGTCGCCGACGCCCTCGCCGAGCACACCTCGTCGATGAACGTTCCGGAGGCCCCCTTCGTGCTCCACCTCAACAACGTCATGCACCTCGCGACCGACGTCGCCGGGGTCGTCAACGACACCTCGACCTCGCTGGCCCTCGCCGCCTCGCTCCACCCCTCCGCCGCCGTCTGCGGCACCCCGACGCCGCTCGCCGACGACCTCATCGCCGAGCTCGAGCAGATGGACCGCGGTCGCTACGCCGGGCCCGTCGGGTGGATGGGCGTCGGCGGCGACGGCGAGTGGTGCATCGCCCTGCGCTGCGGCATGCTCACCTCGCCGACGACGCTGCGCCTCTACGCCGGCTGCGGCATCGTCGCTGGCTCCGACGCCGCGAGCGAGGTCGCCGAGAGCGACGCGAAGTTCCTCCCGATGCGCGAGGCCCTCGCCCCGCGCACCTGACCCTCCAACCGGCCTACTTCACCGAGCCGGACATCAGGCCGCTGATGAAGTAGCGGCCGAGCAGGATGTAGACGAGCAGCGTCGGCAGCGACGCGAGCAGCACGCCCGCCATGATCTGCGCGTAGTCCGGGTTCTGCCCGCCCGCGAGCTCGTTGAGCGCGTAGGTCACCGGCCCGTTGTTGCGGTTGGTGAGGAAGAGCGCGAAGAGGAAGTCGTTCCACGCGCTCGTGAACTGCCAGATGAGCGTGACGACGAAGGCCGGCGCCGAGACCGGCAGGACGACCGAGCGGAAGATCCGCCACATACCCGCGCCGTCGATCGTCGCCGCCTCGAGGATCTCCTTGGGCACCGCCGTCGCGTAGTAGTTGCGGAAGATCAGCGTGCAGATCGGGATGCCGAAGATCGTGTGGACCGCGATGAGCTTCCAGATCCCCTGGAACCACGGGAGCGCCTGCTCGACGTCGATCATCATCGCCTGGTACGGGATGAACATGCCGAAGAGGAAGAGGGTGAAGACGGTCTGCGCCCCGGGGAAGCGCCACCGGGCGAAGACGAAGCCGTTCATCGACCCCAGTGCCGAGGAGAGCACCGCTCGCTACAGACCGCTCACGGCATCGGTGAGTGCGAGCTGCTGGCCGCGGCGCTGGGCGAGGTCGAGGGGGACGACGACGACCCGAGGTCCGGACGGGGCTGCAGCGACGGTCTGGCGGAGGTCCTCGAGGTCCTCCGCACGCTCGGCCTGCCACCCGTGGGCGCGCGCGAGCGCGACGAGGTCGGTGGTCGTCGGGGTGGCGAAGACCCGGCCGAAGGGCGCCTCGCGTCCCGCCTCGCCGTACTCGAGGGTGGCGAAGATGCTGCCGCCCCGGTCGTCGAGCACGACGACGGTGAGGTCGGGGCGGGGCTCGTCGGGGCCGAGAACGAGGGCGCCGGAGTCGTGGAGGAAGGTGAGGTCCCCGACGAGCGCGTACGTCGGGGTCCCGGGGTCGGCGAGGGCGAGGCCGGCCGCGGTGGAGACGCATCCGTCGATGCCGGCCAGACCGCGGCTCGTCACGACGTCGACGTCGGCCCGTGGGCGAGCCAGGCCCAGGTGGTGGTCGCGGGCGACGCTGCTGCTGCCGAGGAGGACCCGGGCGCCCTCGGGGAGCGCGACGTCCACGGCGCGGACGACATCGACCCCGCCGACGCTGCGGCTGCCGGCGCGGAGGTGGTCGGTGACCGTCTGCTCGAGGCGCCGGCCGAGCTGCTGCCAGGCGTCGAGCCAGGAGGTCGGCGTCGCGCGCGACCCCTCGGTGACCGCGAGGGCGGCGAAGGGGTGGACCGTCGCCGCGGCATGGGTCGGGTCGGCCCAGTCGGCGCGGTCGGTCACGAGGTGGACCTCGTCCGTCTGCCGGACGAGAGCGGGGACGGCCCGGCCGAGGGTCGGCCGCCCGACGACGACGACCCGCCGGGGTCGATGGGCCTCCAGCCAGGTCTCCGCGCGCAGCGCGAGAGTGCCGTAGGGCACGACGACGTGGGCGTGCTCCGGCGCCGGTGGGGCGCCGGGCTCCGCGAGGACGGGCAGCGCGTGGTGGGCAGCCCAGGCGAAGGCGGCACGCCGGTGCTCGGCCGTCGGCAGGTCACCGAGGACGACGAGGGTGCCCTCGTCATCCGGGATCGCGGTGTGCCCCGGCGACCCGGCGGCCGGGGTGACGGGTGCCGGGACGACGGAGGCCGGTGCCGGCAGCGCGACGAGGCGGGCGGATCCCCCTTCGTCCTCCGTCACCGCAGGGTCCGAGCCGTCGAGGACCGGGGCGAGGGGGTCTCGGTACGGGAGGTTGAGGTGGACCGGGCCAGGGGCGCCGCCGAGCGCACCGGTGGCCGCCGCGGTGGCGCGGGCAGCGGTGGTCCGCACGGCCCGGACCTGCTGCTCGAGGCGGTCCGTCGCCGGGGTCTCGAGGTCGACGACGAGCCGGCACCGACCGGGGGCGAAGATCCCGACCTGCTCCGTGGCCTGGTTGGCCCCGACCCCGCGCAGCTCGGGTGGCCGGTCGGCCGTGAGGAGGATCAGCGGGACCTGCCCGTGGTCGGCCTCGAGGACGGCCGGGTGGAGGTTCGCGACGGCGGTGCCGCTCGTCGTGACGACGGCGGCGGGCACCCGGGTCGTCTTGGCCAGCCCGACGGCGAGGAAGGCGGCCGACCGCTCGTCGATCCGCACGTGCAGGGTGAGCCGGCCGGCGCGGTCCAGCGCCTCGGCTGCGTAGGCGAGCGGCGCGGACCGGGAGCCGGGCGCGAGCACGACGTGGCGCAGCCCGAGCCGGACGAGCTCCTCGAGGAGGGCTCGGGCGGCGACGACGGAGGGCGGCTGCTCGCTGGGCACGAGGTGATGGTGCCATCCCGCGGCGCTCGAGCGCCTACCCGCCTCGAGGCACCCGGCGCACGTCGTAGTCGACCACGACGACCGGTCGGCTCGGGTCGACCTCGCCCCCCGCGCCACCGAGGAAGGGCCCGGCGCCCTCGCGCCAGGCGCGCAACGACGGGTCGTCGGCGGCGGAGCGGTCGATCGTCTCGGCCGTGCCGACGTAGAGCTCGCTCGCGTGCGCCCCGCTGGCGCGGCCCTCGGCGCCCGCCGGCTCCGGGAGCGCTCTGCTCACCGTCACCCAGTCGCCGTGGGCGGGGTTGCGTCGGCCGTCGAGCGCGGGGACGAGGTCCTGCCGGTGCTCGACCGAGAGGACGCGCACCCCTCGCGGGACGGCGATGCCGCCGATCGGGGCGCCCGTCGTCGTGACGTGCGAGATGCCGGGGTGCCTGGCCCGGAAGAGCGAGTCTGCGCTCAGCGCGGCGGCGGTGATGCCGCCCTGGCTGTGACCCAGCGTCATCACCGGGTCGTCGCGGCCGCTCACACCTCGGCCCGCACGACGCTTGGCGTCGCTGAGGGCACGGGTGACCGCGGTCATCGTCAGGGTGCGCTCCCCCGCCTCGAGGAGCTGGTTGCTCGTCTGGTCGAAGGGGTTGCTGCCGGGCACGGGGGTGAAGGTCTGGGTCCCAGGGATGTCGACGACCCAGACGTACCTGCCGTCGGTGAGCGGCACGCCGCTCACCCGGACGGCGCCCTGGCCTGACACCGCCGCGTCCTCGCCGACGAGGTCGGCGAGCGACCCGGGCCGCCGCCAGCCGGTGGTGTCGACGGGGCGTGGGGTCGTCACGACGTCGAAGGCCGACTCGTCGAAGAAGTGCCCGCCACCGGCGGCGTTGATCACGGCGACCGCGCCCTCCTGGGTCGTCGGCGGGTAGGCCACCCCGCCCTGCCGGGACGCCCACGCGAGGTAGATGCCGCCGGGCGGGAGGCCGAGCCCGAGACCGACGACGGCCCCCTCGGCCCCCGCAGCCGCCCGCTCGAGCAACCACGGGTGCTCGAAGAGCGCCTCGTCGACCGTGCCGCCGACGTGCCGCGGTGCCGCGCGGGCGAGACCGATGACGTGCCCGAGGAAGCCGGCGGTCCCGGACGGCGAGAGCGGGGGTGAGCGCAGCACCGCAGCGCCGAGCACAACCGTGGTGAGCGCGGGGAGGACGACGGTGGGCACCGCGAGACCCAGGGCGAGACCCGTCGCCCGGTCCACCCGCTCGACGAGGTGCCGGGCGCCCGCCTCCCCCGCCCGGTAGAGGTCGGTGGCGAGATCGACGGTCTCGGCGAGCGTCCGGAGGGAGGCCGCCTCACCGAGCAGGCCCGACGGCCCGGCCAGCCGCAAGATCTCCCCCTCGACGGCGAGGGTCTCCCCCGGCGCGAGGACCGCGGTGGGCGCGAGCGCGGGGTGGACGCCCAGGGCGGTCAGCGTGGCCGCCAGGTCGAGCACGTCACCGGCGAGCGAGCGCAGGCGGCTCGCGGCGAGCGCGAGGTCGTCGAGCGCGACGGCGATGCCGCCCGCTCCCCCACGGACCTCGATGTCGCTCACGGCAGCATCCCGACGACCGGGTCGCGCGCCAGGAGGAGCTGGAGGCGGTCGTCCGCGGTCCGGCCGAGGGCGTCCAGCTCGTCGGCCAGGCGTTCGACCTCCGCCCCGAGCCGGAGGAGCGCCGCCACCCGCTCGCCGACCTCCTCCTCGTACCGGGCGGCTGCCGCTGCCTCCCAGGCGAGCTCGCCGCACGCCCGCACGGCCGAGGCGGTCGCGAGCACATCGGCCGCGACGGCCCGTGCCCGCGCGGCGACCTCGCCGGTCGCCACCTCGAGCCCGAGGACGCGTGGGTCGATCTCCATGCCCGTATCCCACCCGTCGCGCCCCGGCCCCGCGCCCGTGGCGACCCGGCTGTGGAGCGCGGCGGTCCCCCTTCGCCCGCTGTGGAGGAGGCACGATGGCGCTCATGACCGTTCACCCCGTCGAGCAGCTCGTCATGCGCCAGCGGATCACCCTCATGATCAACCGCTACGCCTTCACGCTCGGCGACGACGGACCCCTCGTGGCCTTCGCCCAGCAGAAGCGGATGGCCTTCAAGGAGCAGGTGACCTTCTACGCCGACGAGGCGAAGACCCAGCCGATCTTCTCCTTCAAGGCCCGCCGCAAGCTCGACCTCGGCGCGGTCTACGACGTCTTCGACGCCGACGGACAAGCGATCGGGTGGTTCAAGAAGGACTTCAAGAAGTCGCTGCTCAGCTCCACCTGGCACACCGGGGTCATGCACCAGGGCCTCGAGGCGAGCGGCCAGGAGCGCAACCGGACCGTCGCGGTCCTGCGCCGGCTGTGGGACCTCGTGCCGATCATCGGCGAGATCCCGGTCCCCTGGCAGTTCCACTTCGACTTCGCCACCGCGGACGGCACGCCGGTCCTCTCCAGCCAGAAGCGCATCGCCCTGCGCGACACCTACGACGTCACCTTCCCCGCCGCCCCGAACGGTGCGCGCATGGACTGGCGGGTCGGCGCCTGCATCGCCGTCGCGCTCGACGCCCTGCAGAGCCGGTAGCTCAGAGCCGCGCCCACGCGGCGCGGACCCGGTCCCGCCACCAGTCCTGCCGGTCCTCGGGGGCCGCGTGCTCGTCGAGCAGCGTCTCGTCGACGTCGACGGGCCGCACCGGCACGTCCCCGCCCACGGGGACGAGCGGCTCGGTCGTGACGTCGCCGGCGAGCAGCCCGACGGTGCCCAGCCCGCAGGCGTGGGGCAGCTCGGGCAACGCCGCCGCGAGCGCGACCCCGGCCCGGATGCCCACGCTGGTGTCGAGCGCCGAGGAGACGACGGCAGGCAGGCCGCACTCGGCGACCACCTCGAGGGCCCGGGCGACACCGCCGAGCGGGGCGACCTTGACGACGACGAGGTCGGCGGCTCCCTCGCGGGCGACGCGGAGGGGGTCCTCAGCCTTGCGGATCGACTCGTCGGCAGCGATGGGCACGTCGATCCCGTTGCGCTGCAAGGCCGTCCGCACGGCCCGCAGCTCCTCCACGGTCGCGCAGGGCTGCTCGACGTACTCCAGGCCGAAGGGGGCGAGCCGGGTGATGGCGTCGACGGCCTGGTCGACGGACCAGCCGCCGTTCGCGTCGAGGCGGACGGCTCCCCCTTGGCCCATGACGTCACGGACGGCGGCGACCCGCTCGACGTCGTCGGCGAGGGACTGGCCGCGCTCGGCCACCTTGACCTTCGCCGCCCGGCACCCGTCGAAGCGGGCGATGACCTGCGGGACCTCGGCGGCGGTGACGGCGGGGACCGTCGCGTTGCACGGGATCTCGGCACGAAGGGGGTCCGGCCAGCCGACGTGGGCGGCCTCGATCGCGGCCGCGAGCCAGCGGCTCGCCTCGGCCGGCTCGTACTCGAGGAAGGGCGCGAACTCGCCCCACCCCTTCGGCCCGTGGATCAGCGCGGCCTCGCGGTGCTCGACGCCTCGGAACCGGACCCGAAGGGGGATCGAGACGACCCGCAGGCCGTCGAGGAGGTCGTCGAGGGAGGGGCGCACGCTCACCGGTCGCGGCTGGAGAGGACGCAGAACTCGTTGCCCTCGGGGTCGGCGAGCACCGTCCACGTGACGTCCTCGGACTGACCCACGTCGACCCTCGTCGCGCCCCGGGCCTCCAGGGCCGCGATCTCGGCGTCCCGGTCCTGGGTGCGGTGGGGGGCGAGGTCGATGTGCAGGCGGTTCTTGACGCTCTTGCCCTCCGCGACGGGGACGAAGACCAGCCCGGTCCGCGAGCTCATCCACGTGCCGAGGTCCTCGACGACGTCCTCGCTCATGTCCCGGGGGATGACGGCGACCTCGTCGTCGTCCTCGAAGACGATCTGCCAGTCGAGGGTCTCGGCCCACCACCGCGCCTGGGCGGCGATGTCGTGGCAGTCGATGACCGTGGTGTACCAGCGCAGAGGCATGCCCGTGACGCTACCGCCCGCGGCCGAAGGAGCGACGGGTTGGACGCTGCGGATCAGGCGCGGAGGATCTTCTCCATCGGCCGGCCCTTGGCGAGCTCGTCGACGAGCTTGTCGAGGTAGCGGATCTGGCGCATCAGGGGGTCCTCGACCTCCTGGACCTTGACCCCGCACACCGACCCGGTGATGAGCGAGACGGCCGGGTTGAGCTCGGCCGCGGCGAAGAAGTCCGCGAAGGTTGTCCCGTCCGCGAGGTGCTGCTCGAGCTCGGCCTGGTCGAGCCCGGTGAGCCAGCGGATGACCTCGTCGACCTCGGCCTGCGTGCGTCCCTTCCGCTCCGCCTTCGTCACGTAGTGCGGGTAGACGTCGGCCACGCTCGTCGTGAAGATCCGGTGCATGGCGCCAGCGTAGGCCGATTGGTGGGCACGGCCCGGACGGGCGCACACTGTCCTGCGTGCCTGTCTCCCCCGCCCCGACCGAGGGGATCCTCGGCAGCACGTACCGGGCGAGCACGATCGGCGCCTTCACCCTCATCGTCATCGCCGCCTTCGAGGCGCTCGCCGTCACGACGGTCATGCCGACGATCAGCCGCGAGCTCGACGGGGTCTCGCTCTACGCCCTGAGCTTCTCCGCACCGCTGGCCTCCGGCGTCATCGGCATGGTCGCCGCCGGGCAGTGGAGCGACCGGCACGGACCGCGCCGCGCGCTCGAGGTGGCGATCGTCGTCTTCTCGCTCGGCCTGCTCGTGTGCGGGCTCGCGCCGACGATGGAGGTCTTCGTCGGCGGGCGGCTGCTCCAGGGCCTCGGCAGCGGCGGGCTGATCGCCGCGCTCTACGTTGTCGTGGGCGAGGTGTACCCGTCGGCGCTGCAACCCTCGGTCTTCGCGAGCTTCGCGGCGGCGTGGGTGCTGCCCGCACTCTTCGGCCCGGCGCTGGCGGCGCTGGTCGCCGACGCCGTCGGGTGGCGCTGGGTCTTCCTCTCCGTCATCGTGCTCGTCGGCGTCGCGACGATCTTCGTCGTCCCGGCGCTGCGGATGCTGCGGCCCAGAGAGGCACTGGCCGGCCCTCCGGACCCGGCTGTCGAGCGACGGTCACGGAGTCGCATGCTCCTGTGGGCAGTGGTCGCGGCGAGCGCCGCACTCGCCCTCGACCTCATCGGGTCGCTCGAGGGTGCCCAGGCCGCGCTCGTGGTGGTCCCGCTCGTCGCACTCGTCGTCGCGCTGCGCCCGTTGCTGCCCGGCGGCACCCTGCTCGGTCGTCGTGGGCTGCCCTCCGTCATCGGCACCCGCGGGCTGCTGTCGGCCTCGTTCTTCTGCTCGGAGTCGTACATCGTCTTCGTCCTGCAGGAGCAGTGGCAGCTCAGCGCGGTGCGGGCCGGGCTGGCGCTCTCGGTCGTCGGAGTCGTGTGGGCGCTCGCGAGCCAGGCCCAGGCCCGGCTGAGCACGACGCTCGGCCACACCGCGGTGATGTCGATCGGCTCCGTCCTGCTGCTCGTCGGCGCCGTCGTGCTGCTCGTGGCGGTCGTCGCGGACATCCACCCGGTGCTCGCGGCCGCCGGCTACGGCATCGGCGGGGCGGGCATGGGATTCGCCTACCCGCGCACCGGGGTCGCGACGCTGGCGGCATCGACGGACGCGGACCGGGGCTTCAACTCCTCCGCCGTGACGATCGCCGACTCCCTCGGCGGGGCGGTAGCCCTCTCGATCAGCGGGGCCCTCTTCGCGGTGTACCACCGGGGCGACGGGGACCCCTTCGTCGCGGTCTTCGCCCTCGCCACGGTGCTCGCCATCGGGTCCGTGGTCGTGGCGCTGCGGACAGAGCAGCCCGGCTGACCGGGACGCCCTCGCCGAAGACCTCACCCACGTGGGGCGCACGTCCTGCTCGAGTCGTTCAGCGTCCTGACGCGACTTCCGGCTCCCCACCGGAGCACCTACGAGGTCCTGCGCCGACCGCTCACGGCTGCTGCTCCGCGAGCCGCTCGGCGCGGTCGCGGTAGCGGACCAGGTCGCGACGGAAACGACTGACCAGCAGGCCGCTGTCGCCGAGGACATAGACGTCCGGAGCCTCCCGTGGGTGTCGGCCGTGCGGCCACGACGCACCGCCGAGCAACCCGGCGAGCCGGCGCGACCGGTCGGTCGGGTACCCCTTCGTGCCGACGCCCTGGAGCAGGATCTTCATGGCGAAGGGGTAGCCGTCGGCACTGAGGTCGTTGGCCTTGACCGCGCAGTGCAGCACGGTCCCCGCCAGCGCCTCGGGCCTGACCTCGCGCCACATCTCGAAGGCGCCCACGCCCGCCGCCCGGACGAGCAGCCGACGGCAGGCCGTGAGCAGCTCGGGGCCGACGAGGTCATGGGCGAAGGCGCCCTGCACGTGCTCGTCGACCAGGCGGGCACGCTCACGCGCCCACGAGGGGATCGCCGACAGGTCGAGATCCTCCCCCGCCGGCAGCGGCGACGCGTCGAGATCGGCGAGCGACTCCTCTCCCCCGACGACCCGAGCGAGCCAGTCGAGCATCGCCTCGTGCGGCTCCTCCCGGACCCGTAACGTCCGCTCTACGACCGTCGGACCACGCAGCAACCCGCGACCCTCGAGCTCGTAGGCGGCGCACTCGTACCCGCTCCCCTGGACCGGCCGTCTGCGGACGTCCACGAGCTGGCCGTCGATGAGCACGACCTCCGTCAGCTCACCGGGCGCCCCGCCCCCGCCCCCGTCGCCCCAGTCCGGGTCGGACACGCCAGGGTGCGGCGGGACGGTGCCGGAGATGATCGCCGCCACGCAGTCGTCGCACGAGCAGTCCTCCCCTCCGGCGGTTCCGCCGTACCGGCTGGTGGACCGGCCCCCTTCGTCGTACGACTCGACCGCACGCAACCACCGCTCACCCATCACTGGCTCCCTTCGCCCCCCGGGCTTGCCCCGACGTCCCGCCCAGCGAAGCGCGCTGATCAACCGGACCGAAGGGATGCCCGCCGGCTGTGGACAGACCGGTGTGGAAGGCAACGGCTGTGGACCGTCGCACCTCGATGGTGTTCGGCAGGCCCTCAGGCCCGCAAGCCCATGTCAGAACTGCCTAGGAACTCCCAGTCCAGCGCCTGATCAAGTGCCAGCTGGGCATCGAGAGCCTCGGTGACGTGGGGCGGGAAGGGCGCAACGCGTCGGGTCGCCAGGTCGACTCCCAGACTGATGATCTCGAGAGTGTTGGCCACTACGTCGGTGGTGTCGTCGACGATCACCTGGACTAGGTGCAGGGCCTTCGTCGTTCGTTGAAGGAGCCTCACATGAACCGTCAATTTGTCCCCGACCACGACCTCGGCGAGGTAATTGATGTGATGCTGGACGTCGAAGGAGGCCGCGCTGCCCTCACGGGCATGACGCTCCCCCAGACCGAACCGCTCGACGTAGCGCCAGCCGGCGTCATTGTGGACCTGCATGTGATGGACGATGTTCATGTGGCCGTTGGCGTCGGCGTACGTGTCCGGCACGATCAACGACATCGCAGCAGGCAAGGTCCGCGCCTCTGCGACCGCCATCCGCTTGCTCATACTGGGACCTCTCGACATGTGTGGCTGAAACCCAACTTTGGTCCTATCATTCGTGCGATGGAGCTATCGCGCAATGCCCACGCCGCTCTCCCCACCTTCGATCAGCTGGCCTCTCTCCGCCAGTACGTCGAGCCGCTGACGATCCCGACCCACTTCGAGGACGAGAACGGTCACGTCAACGTCCGGCACTACTTCGACCTGGGGTCGAGGGCCATCGCCATCGTCTACGACGAGATGGGCATCTCAGACGATTACCGCCAGGACCGCGGACTCGGCTTCTTCACCGCCGAGCAGCATCTGCGCTACTACGCCGAGATGCATGTGGGCCACGAGACGTCGGCGACCATGACGGTCGTGGAGCGCTCCGACAAGATCGTCCACAGCATCGCCTACGTACTGAATCGGACCACGGCATGCCTCGCAGCCACACTCGAGAGTGTGGCGCCGCACGTCGACCTCACGACCCGACGCGTCACCCCAATGCCCGACGACGTCGCGCGGAACGTGGATCGGCAGATCGCCAGCCAGTCCACGTCCTGGGTGGCACCCGTCTGCGGCGCCATGGGGGTACGGCGAAGGCGGTGACCGCTCAGGAACGCACCTCGGCGCCCGTCCTGTCACGGGCGTGGATCCTAGTCTCCGCCACGACAGTCAGCACGACCGACAGCACGACCGCGCCGCCGCCCAGGATCACTGCCGGGCCCAGAGTCTCACCGAGCACCATCGCCCCGAGCGCCACAGCGACGACGGGGTTGACGTAGGTGTGTGTCGCGACGAGCTCGAGCGGCGCGTGGCCCAGCAACCACTGGTACACGGTGAAGCTGACGATCGACCCCACGATGATCAGGTAGACCAGGGCTCCCCACGCCGTAGCACCCATATCGAGGTCTAGAGGCTCCCTCATCACCCGCGACAAGACGACGAGGAAGAGTGCCGCACCGAGGAGCTGATAGGTCGTGCTGGCCAAGACATCCGCGGGCCTCCAGACCCTCGGCTGGAAGTAGGACCCCAGCGACCATCCCAGTGCCGCGGTGAGGACAGACAGAACCCCCCAGGCCGGCAAGCTTCCTTCGCGCACCGCCCCGTCCCCGAGGATGAGATATGCCACCCCGCACATTCCGACGACCACACCGAGCAGGCTCAGGGCGTGAGGTCGACGACCACTCATCACTCGGAGCACGGTGACGAAGAGCGGAACAGTGGCGCACAGCAGCGCGGTGACCCCTGACGGAACCCCGAGGACCTGGCCGAAGGCATTCATCCCGTTCCCGACGCCCAGGAGCAGGGCTCCGAGCCCGAATGCCCCGAGCACCTGACGACGAGAGGCTCGGAGGCGCCTGACGTCCCGCGCGGCAAGGAAGGCGAGCATCACGGCGCCGGCGCCCGCGAAGCGAAGCGCCATCGACACCATGGGCGGCGCGTCCTCGACGACGAGCCGGATACCGAGGTAGAGCGACCCCCAGGTGAGGTAGATCAGGCCCAGTCCGAGCCAGACCTTGCCGCGCACCGCAGCCGTCATAGAGGGGTCCGGGAGTCATGGAGGCGCATCACTGGACGAACGCTAGCAGCATGTGTTTATGATTGGACCAAACTTCGAGAGAGGACCACCATGAGTGACTTCACCGACATCACCTACGAGATCGAGAACGGCCTCGCCTGGATCACCATCAACCGCCCGGACCGGTACAACTCATTCCGCGCACGCACGGTGGATGAACTTGTCAAGGCCTTCAAGATGGCCTGGGTCAGCTCCGACGTGGGCGCGATCGTGCTCACCGGCGCCGGCGAGAAGGCGTTCTGCACCGGCGGTGACCAGAAGCAGCGGATGGAGACCGGTGACTACGGACCCTCCGACAGCGGCATGCTCGAGATTGACTCGTTGCACCGGGTCATTCGCGACGTCCCCAAGCCGGTCATCGCGGCTGTCAACGGGTTCGCCATCGGCGGCGGTCACGTCCTCCACGTTCTCTGCGACCTGTCGATCGCCTCCGACACCGCGGTCTTCGGTCAGAACGGCCCCCGCGTCGGTTCCTTCGACGCCGGTTTCGGCACCGCCTACCTCGCCCGCGTCGTTGGTGAGAAGCGGGCTCGAGAGATCTGGTTCCTTTGCCGCCGGTACACCGCCGAGCAAGCCTGTGACTGGGGCCTGGTCAACAAAGTCGTGCCGGCCGACCAACTGCGAGCCGAGGTCCAGGCCTGGGGCGAGGAGATCGTGCAGCTTTCCCCCACTGCCCTGAAGATGCTCAAGCAGTCCTTCAACATGGACACCGAGCAGTTTGCCGCCATGGGTCAGATGGCCATGACCGGTCTGCACATGTTCGGCGAGTCCGACGAGGCCAAGGAAGGCATCACCGCGTTCAACGAGAAGCGGCTGCCGGACTTCTCAAACTACCGGGGCAACTGAGCCGTCGTGCGCTTCACGCCTGAGCAGGATGAGTTCCGTCGCGAGATTCGCCGATTCGCGGACACTCACTGCAAGACCATGTCCCAGCGGGACGCCCTGACCGAGGGTGGCACCCTGGCCAATGCCCCGGAGATGTTCCGCAAGCTCGCCGACCTCGGCTGGTTTGCCGTGTCGCTCCCGGAGGAGTACGGCGGCGGCGGGGCTGGGATGGTCGAGGAGTGCATCTTCCTCGAGGAGACCGCCCGCGGTCTCGTGCCGATCAAGGCATACTCGACCGGCCTCACCGCCGTCCAGACCTACCTCAAGTACGGCACGGAGGACCAGAAGAAGAAGATCGTCACCAACCTGGCCGAAGGCCGGATCGAGGCGATCTCGCTCAGCGAGCCGGGCTCGGGATCGGATCTCGCCAGCGTCCGCCTCAAGGCGACGAAGGACGGCGACGACTACATCCTCAACGGCCAGAAGACGTGGTGCTCGGCGGCACACGTTGCGGAACACATGCTCGTGCTGGCGCGCACCTCGACGGGTGAGCGGAAGCACCAGGGTCTCACGCTGTTCATGGTCCCGAGGGACACCCCCGGCATCGAGATGCGCGAGATCGTCACGATGGAGCCGCGGACGGTCAACGACGTCTTCTACTCCGACGCACGTATCCCGGCGGCGAACATCGTCGGGCAGGTCGACGGTGCCTGGCGTCACCTGACCCGAGGACTTGCCGTCGAGCGGCTCATCATCGCCACCATGTCGACGGGCGCGGCGGTGCGAGCACTCGACGACGTGCTTGCCTACGTCAAGGAGCGAGAGCAGTTCGGTCGCTCGATCGGTTCGTTCCAGGCGGTGCAGCACCGTCTCGCAGAGCTCGCGACCGAAATCGCCTTCTGCAGGGCCTTCGTCTACGAGATCGCCGACAAGATCGATCACGGCCTCGAAGAGTCGATCAACGCTGAGGCGGCCATGGCCAAGCTCAAGTGCACCGAGGTGGCCAAGAAGGCCGTCCTCGAAGCGATGCAGCTCATGGGCGGTTACGGGTTCGCCCGCGAGTACGGCATGGAGGAACAGGTCCGGTTCAACCTCGCGCCCACGATCTACGGCGGCGCAAACGAGGTCCAGAAAGACATCATCGCCAAGTCCCTGGGCCTCTGACGCCCACGATCGACAGGAGACCGTCAATGACGACGAGCCCGTTCACCCAGCAGTCGCTCGAAGGCAAGCGCATCCTCATCACCGGGGGTGGAACCGGGCTTGGGCGCGGCGTCGCCGCCCATCTGGCCGCTCACGGGGCCCAGGTCCATCTCTGGGGTCGGCGCCCGGCAGTCCTCGAGGAGGCCGCGACCGAGGCCGCCGACGGGCGCGATGGGGCGGTGCACTTCCAGACCGTCGATGTCCGACAGTACGACCTCGTCGACGCCGCGATCCAGGAGATCTGGGACGAGTACGGCCCCCTCACGGGAGTCATCAACAACGCTGCTGCGAACTTCATCGCTCCCACCGAGTCGCTGAGCGCCCGCGCGTACGAAGCTGTCTCATCCACAGTCATGGACGGGTCCTTCAACACCACACACGCTGCGGGCAAGCGCTGGATCGAGCAGGGCCTCAAGGGGTCGGTGCTCTCGACCCTCACCACGTGGGTGTGGACCGGCTCCGCCTTCGTCGTGCCGTCCGCGATGGGCAAGGCGGCAGTGCATGCCATGACGATGTCCTTGGCGGCCGAGTGGGGTCGCCATGGCATCCGCATCAACGCAGTCGCCCCGGGTCCGATCCCGACCGACTATGCCTGGGACATGCTCAACCCGACCGACAAGTCCTCCTCGGGTGCGACCCAGGCAGAGGCTGTTCCGATGCAGCGTATGGGCACGATCGAGGAGCTCGCGAACCTCACGATCTTCCTCATGTCTGACGCGTGCGACTACCTCACCGGACAGACCATTGCCATGGACGGCGGGCAGATGCTCGCAGGTCCGGGCACCTTCGCCAGCCTGACCTCGATGTCCCCGGAAGACTGGGCTGAGGCTCGGGCGAAGAGCCAGGCCGCCAGCGAAGCGGCGAAGGCCCAGCGGGGCGTCTGAGCCTCGTCGGTAGGTTGTGGGCGCATAACCGCGCCAAGCCAAGCACGAAGGGTGGTTGCCGATGACGGCAACCACCCTTCGTTCGTCTGCACCAGACGACTGCGTCAGAGCCCAGCGGCTCTGTGGGCAGCTGTTAGGAACTCCTCAACATGGGTGCCGTCGGCGTAGTAGTCGTCCCCGCCGCCATTGACGGCGCGCCGCCGACCGTACTCGTACAGGACGGCCAACTTCCACAGGGCCATCGCCTCGTACCACTGCAGGTCACTGAGGTCGGCACCTGTGTGCTCCGCATAGCGCTTCGCAAGGTCGTCACGGGTGGGCCAGCCGTCCTCGAGCATCGCAAGTCCGAGCGCCTCGGTCGGCGTCCTTCCTCCGTCCTCCTCGGGGATCGAGGTGAGGAAGTACGCAAGATCGCAGAGTGGGTCGCCGACAGTGGCCAGCTCCCAGTCCAGGACCGCGCGAACCCGACCGGGCCGCTTCTCGTCGAGGATGACGTTGCCGAGCCGGAAGTCGTTGTGGATGATCGCGTCGCCCGACTCGCCCGGCACGTTCTCCTTGAGCCATGCATCGATGGCGGCAAACTCTGGCGGGGGGTTGCCGTCGTCGTCGACGATGAGGGCTCCCATCCGCCGCACGTGGCGCGCGTTGAACCCTTCGGGCTTGCCGATGTCGCCCAGCCCAGCTGCTCGCCAGTCGACCTGATGGAGAGCAGCCAGGGTGTCCACGAGTGCTTCGCCGAGCTGACGACGAGTCGCCGGGTCGGCTAGGGCAGTCGGCGTCTCCGTAGTGGCGACCGGTCCAGGTACGTAGGTCATGACGTAAAACCCGACGTCCAGCACCTCTCCCTCGGGCACCTTGGCGAGAACTCTTGCTACCGGGACATCGGTGTCGTGCAGAGCATCGAGGAGCCGCGCCTCACGGAGCATGTCGTGCGCACCTGGTGGTGTGGGAGGGGGCGGAGGTCGACGTACGACGACCTGCTTCCCTTCTGTATCCGTGACCAAGAACGTGAGGTTGCTGTGCCCGTCGCCGATCGGCCGTGACGTGACCTGGCCGACGGTCACACCGCGCTCCTCCAGGTATGACGACAGGCCGCCGAGCTGCTCAGGGGTCCAGTCCCACATGGAGTCTGATCACTCCCCCGTGAAGACGGGGTCGCGCTTCTCCAGGAAGGCTGCAAGGGCTTCGGGCATGTCCGCGGTGCGGGTCATCAACGCCTGGCCACGGTTCTCCAGCTCGAGGGCAGCCGCGTAGGACACGTTCTCCTGGTTGCGCTGCATCGCGGTCTTGCTGAGCCGGACACCGCCCGGACTGTTCCTGCAGATCTGCTCGGCAAGCGCGACGGCCTCGTCCATGAGCGACTCAGCGGGGTGCACGTGGTTGAGGAGGCCGATCCTCAGCGACTCCTCAGCATCGACCATCCGTGCCGTGTAGCAGATCTCAGCAGCACGGGCAGGACCGATAAGCCTGGTGAGGTTGTAGGAGGTCCCGAGCTCACCGGCGGAGAGACCCACCTTGACGAAGGCGGCACTGAACTTCGTTCGTGGATCACCGAGCCGGATGTCCGCCGCGAGTGCGAGCGCCAATCCCCCACCGGTAGCCGGTCCGTGGATGGCGGCGATCACCGGGAACGGCAGGAAGCGAAGGGCCTGGATCCCCCCGGTGGCGGTCTCTTGAAACTTGAGGAACTCGCGAACGCCCATTGTCGTGATGACGTTGATCTCGTCGAGGTCGAAGCCAGCACAAAACACCTTGTCGCCGGCACCCCGCAAGATGAGGGCGCGAGCGTCGGTGTCCCGCAGCGCCCTCGCAGCCAGGCCGAACTCGGTGAACATCCGCACCGTGTTGGAGTTCATGCGGTCAGGCCGGTTGATCGTCAGCACCACGATCTTGCCGGGCAGCACGTCGATCGTCAGCGTCTCGAGGCCGGGGTCCGTGTAGTTCGTCAGTGACTCGGTCATCTGGATCAGGCTCCTGTGAACTTCGGGGCGCGCTTCTCAAGGAAGGCGGCGAGCGACTCGGGCATGTCCGGGCTGCGGGTGAGCAGCGCCTGGCCTCGGTTCTCCAGCTCGATGGCTGCGGCGTACGAGGCAACCTCTTGGTTCGCCATGAGCGCCCTCTTGGACAGCTGGACTCCGCCAGGGCTGTTGGCGCAGATGAGAGCGGCCATCGCCAGGCACTCGTCCATGAGAGCGTCAGCGCCGACGACCTTGTTGACCAGGCCGATCCGCTCGGCCTCTTCCGCGTCGACAAGGGCGCCGGTGAAAGCGATCTCGTTGGCCACGGCCGGACCCACGAGACGCGGCAGCAACCACGAGACACCCAGGTCGCCCGCAGTGAGGCCGATCCTCACAAACGCTGCGTTGAACTTCGCCGAGGGAGACGCGATCCGGATGTCCGCGGCCAGAGCCAGTGAGAAGCCACCTCCGGCGGCTGGCCCGTTCACAGCGGCGATCACCGGAACCCGCATGCTTCTGAACGCAAGCAGAGCGCGCGCAGCGAGCTCCTGCTGGCTGAGCATCCCGAGCGCGCCGAGCGAAGGGAGGTTCTTGGCGTCATCGAGATCGAAGCCCGCACAGAACGCTCGGCCAGCGCCGGTGAGGATGACGACGCGCAGGTCGTCCTCGTCGTTCAGAGCCCAGGCAATCTCCTCGATCTCGCGGAACATCGTGTTGTTCTGAGCATTGAGCTTGTCGGGCCGGTCAAGGGTGACGACGGCGACCCCGTCGACCGGTCGGTCGATGCGGATCGTCTCTAGGTTGAGCTCGGTCATGATGTGGCTCCATCCTTCGAGGTGGGCTCGGACTGAGTCAGGTTCTCTTCGCTGCGGTCTGCGATCGCTCCGGTGGCGAGCCAGCCCTCCACACGTCCAGGGTCGATGCCCCAGTCGTGCAGCGAAGGGATGGTGTGCGCACCGGGCAGTGGTGGTGGCATGTCAACGGTGGCAGCGGTCCGACTGAACTTCGGGACCGGCGCGGGCTGGGCAAGCCCGTCGACGGTGACGAAGGCGCCCCGGGCCACGTGCTGCGGATGGCTGGGGACCTCGTCGAGGGCCAGGACAGGGCTCAGGCACGGGGTACGGCCCTCCGCGAGGTCGACCCACTCGTCGCGGGTTCGCTGCCGGACTGCGTCGGCAAAGATCTCCTTCATCCGAGGCCACTGCGCCTGGTCGTTCTGGTCGGGCAGGTCGCTGGGCAGGGCGAGCAGATCGATGAGGTCGGCATAGAAGTGCGGCTCCATCGCCCCGACGGAGATGTACCTCCCGTCTGCGCACTCGTACGCGTCGTAGAAGGGGGCACCCGTGTCGACGACGTTGGTACCGCGTTCAAGGTTCCATGTCCCGCTCTGGGCGAAGCCGTAGAACGCGGTCGCCAGGACTGCTGCACCCTCGGTCATCGCCACGTCCACGACCTGGCCCTTCCCAGACTGTTGTCGTTCCCAGAGCGCCGCGAGGATGCCCATGACGAGGAAGAGTCCACCCCCGCCGAAGTCCCCGACGAGGCTCAGGGGGACGACCGGGGCTCCTCCCCGCCGTCCGATGAGTGAGAGCACGCCCGAGAGCGCGACGTAGTTGATGTCGTGCCCCACCTCCTGTGCCATCGGGCCGTCCTGACCGTAGCCGGTCATCCGGCCGTAGATGATGCCCGGGTTGCGTTCGATGCAAGCCTCAGGCCCGATGCCGAGGCGTTCTGCAACACCCGGCCGGAACCCTTCGAAGATCACGTCGGCGCGCTCAACGAGGTCAAGTACGACCTCCGCGCCATCGGGATTCTTGAGGTCCACTGCGATCGAGCGGCGACCACGGTTGAGCAGCTCGGCGCGATTGTCCGCGTTCGGTCCCACGAGACCGTGTCCCGTGGTGCGATCGACGCGCACGACGTCGGCGCCGAGGTCCGACAGCAGCATCGCTGCGAAGGGCCCTGGCCCAAGTCCTCCGATCTCGATCACCCGCAGGCCGACGAGCGGACCGGTCCGGTGGACGTCGTCGGTCCTCACAGTGCAATGACCTCCTGCACCTCACGGGTGGCCAGCTCTTCGACCGGGCCGGAGAGCACCAGCTCACCCTGCTGCAGCGCCAGGTAGCGCTCTGCGACCTTCTGGATCATGCCGATGTGCTGCTCGACGAGGAGCAACGCAGTCCCCGTCTCTTTGATAGCGAGGAACGCCTCGGTCAGCTGGTCGATGATGACCGGGGCCAACCCCTCGGTCGGCTCGTCAAGCATGAGCAGGGTGGGTTCGGCGAGGAGCGCGCGCCCGATGGCCAGCATCTGCTGCTCACCGCCGCTCAGACCGGTGCCGTGGCGGTCCTTGCCCTTGGCCAAGTTCGGGAGCAGCTCGTAGACCCTCCCCAGCGTCCAGGTGCCCTCACGCCGGGACGCCCGTCCGAGCAGGAGGTTCTCCTCGACGGTGAGGTTGGGGAAGATCCGCTTGCCCTGCGGCACGAGGGAGACGCCGTGAGTAGCCGGCAGGTACTTGGCCCGCCCGAGCGCCTTTCCGTTGACGAGGATTCGGCCCTGCACGTTGGGGACGCCATAGACCGACATCAAGGCAGTCGTCTTGCCCGCGCCGTTCCGGCCGACGAGGCCCACTGTCTCCCCTGCGTGAATCTCGAAGGACACGTCCTGCAGGACACGCGCACCCTCGTACGACGCGCTGACATTCTCGAAGGCCAAGACTGGGGTCGAGTCACTCATGCTGCACTCCCGAGGTAGGCCCGGATGACGTCTGGGTGGGCACGAACCTCTGCCGGGTCACCAGATGCGAGGACCTCACCGAGGTTGAGCACGGTGACCTCGTCACACGTGCGGAAGACTCCGTCGACGTCGTGCTCCACGAGCAGTGCTGCGACCTCACGCTCACGGGCGATCTCCTTGACGTGCCCGAGCATCCGGACTGATTCGTCCTCGACCAGGCCGGCACACGGCTCGTCGAGCAGGATGACCTTCGGGTCCCCCACGAGGGCCAGCGCGAGGTCGACCGATCGCTGGGTGCCGTAGGCGATCTCGGAGCACACGCGGTGCATGACCGGACCCAGCCCCAGGGTGTCGACGATCGAGCTGAGGTCCTTCTCCCCCGTCTGCTTGGCGACCATCTCGAGCTGGTGCTGGACCGTCATCGAGTTGAAGACACTCGTCCGCTGGAACGACCGGGCGATGCCCTGCCTGCGACGCCACCGAGGATTGCGCTTGGTGATGTCCTCCCCCTGGAAGGTCACGGTGCCGCTGGTGAGCTTGGCGCGCCCCGACAGACCGTCGATGAAAGTCGACTTGCCGGCGCCGTTGGGACCGATCACGCCATGGACGCGGCCGGGGGTGAGGGCGATGTCGACGTCCGTCAGGGCCTTGACGGCCCCGTACCGGACAGACACCCCCTTGCCTTCGAAGATGCTCATCCGGTCATTCCCTTCTCCCTTGAGGTCTCGCTCGGTCCGCCGTCGGCCGTACGATCGGGCTCCGAGCCCGACGACTCGCGGCGACGACGAGGCAGCAGCTTCCGGATGACCTTGTCGATGCTGCCGAAGATGCCCCCAGGCAGGAACATGAGGATGAGGACCAGGGCGGTCCCGGTGTAGAGGTGCAGGTTCCCCGAGGTGTTGAAGCGTGCCTGGGCAAAGATGTAGACGATGGCACCCAGGATCGGTCCGAGGAGGATGCCGAGCCCTCCGACGATCGCCGCTGTCAGGGCGTCACCAGCCTTGACGAAGCTCAGCAGCTCGGGGCTGACGTAGCTGGCGTTGAGCGCGAAGAGCGCACCACCGATCGAGGCGACGAACCCGCTGACGACGAAGGCGATGAGCCGCGGGACGAAGGTGTCGAACCCAGAGAAGCGCATGCGCTCCTCGTTCTCCCGGATCCCCTCGAGCATCGTCCCGAAGCTGGAGCGGCCGATGAGCCACATCAGTACGGCGCACGCGATAAGAGCGGACCACGCGACCGGCCAGAAGAGCGCCGCGTTCATCAGCGAAGCACGGTCGAGGCCTAGGAAGGACGCGCCAGAGGCGTAGGTGATCTGCAGACCGTCGTAGGCGCCAGTCCATGGCGCGGCAGCCCGCTGTGTGGAGAACTGGTACAGCGCCTGGCCGAGGGCGAGCGTGAGCATGAGGAAGCCCATGCCCGTGGCACGGACGACGAGGAGGCCCATGATCAACGCGATGAGGGTGCCGATGGCTACAGCCACCACGAACGCGACGGGCGGGCTCATCTCCCACCGAGTGATCGCGATCCCAACTGCATATGCAGCGCCACCGAAGAAGGCCGTGTGTCCGAGACTGATCAGACCGAGGTGACGCGCGAGGAAGCCGATCGACAGGGCCAGGATCGCGAGGATCACACCGTCGAGCAACAGCCCCATGTAGTAGCGAGATGAAACGACATAGGGCACCACGAGGCCAGCAGCAAGGATGGCGACCCCTAGCCCAAGGCCGACAGCCATGTGCCGATGACGGGCCTTCGCGCCAAGACGGGTCTGAGCTGCCGACGGCCTCGCGAACTGAGTCTGCGGCTCGTGGGTCTGTGGTTCGGTGGTCATCTCACACCCGCTTTCCGGCGATGCCCTGAGGCCGCCACAGCAAGACGACGACGAGCGCCGCGTAGGGCACTAGGACGGATAGGCTCGGCGCCCAGATCGAGCCGACGGTCTGGACCACGCCCAGACCCATGCCGGCGATCATCGCGCCACCGATCGACCCCTGGCCGCCGACAACGACGACGATGAGGACGACGATGAGGATGGTGGTGCCCATCGCTGGGTACACGGACACGTAGGGGGCCGCAAGCGTGCCCGCCAGACCCGCTAGCCCGGCACCGAGGCAGACGACCATCAGCGAGACTCGGTCGACGTTGATACCTAGGATGCCGGAGGTCTCGACGTCATGGCTCGCGGCCCTGACGTGCAGGCCGGACGTCGTGCGGTTGAGCCACCACCCGAGGGCGAGTGCGAGGGCGATCGCTACCGCGATCACGGCCAGTCGGTACGTCGGGTAGCCCGTGCCGAAAACATTGGTGGTGCCCTCGAGCAGCGCGGGGGGGGCCACTGAGTGCGTCTCCTCCCCCCAGATGAGCACCACCGCACGCTCGAAGATCATGGCCAGCCCGAAGGTGATCAGGCCGACCTCGATGTGGTTGCGGTGCTGCAGACGCCGGAAGAAGACCAGCTCGAGCACCGCTCCGATGATGGCGAGCCCGATCGGCGCGACGACGAGGGCGAACCAGAAGGACGTTGCCTTCGCAACCGAGAAGGCGATGTAGGCGCCTGCCATGTAGAGCGCGCCGTGGGCAAAGTTCGTCACCCCGCGTAGTCCGAAAATCATCGCGAGTCCCGAGCTGAGGATCATCAGCAGCGAGCCGAAGGCGATGCCGTTAAGCAGTTGAGTCAGGTCCACCGTTGCCTCCTCTGACCGAGGCGGCCGTCCCGGAGGACGGCCACCGCGGGCCTGGCGTTGGTCAGGTCAGGTCAGGTCAGGTCAGAGCTTGCAGGCCGGGTCGGGCTCGCCGGCGACGTCCTCGCCGGACGCTTCGTGGATGATCTCCCAGCCCAGGCCGCCGACGCCCTCATCGTCCTTGACGATCTGCCCCAGGTACGACGGGCGGATGAGCTGGTGGTCGGCGCCCCGCATCGTGACCTCACCGACGATGCTGTCGAATGAGAGGTCGTTGAGCGCCTCCTTGACCTTCTCCGGGTCGTCGGTGCCTGCCTTCTTGATGCCCTCGAAGAGGGTCTGCGCGGCCAGGTAGGTGTCTGCGATGACGTAGTACGGCTTCTTGCCGTCGTGCTTCGCGGCGAAGTCCTCGACGAACTTCTTGTTGAGCTCGTTGTCGGCCTTCTGGTCGTAGCCGAGGTTGTTGTAGAAGCCGTCGACCTTGCTCCCCAGAGCCTCGAAGAGCGGCTCCGAGACCATGTTGAAGCCGAGAACCACGTCGTACTTCTCGCCCAGCTTGAACTGACTCATCTGGTTGACGAAGGCGACACCGTCGGCGCCGTACTCGACCGCGAAGAGACCCTTGCTGTCGGAGTTGCGCAACTTGGAGATGTAGGTGCCGAACTCGGTGGTGTTGAGAGGGGCGAACTGCTCGACGTTGACCTTGTTGCCGGCCTCGTCCGCAGACTTCTTGAACATCTCCGCCGAGTTGTGGCCTGTGGCGTAGTCGACGGCCTGGATGTCCCAGGAGTCGGCCGGCAGCTTGGACACGCTCTCGCCGACGGCGCGCATGTCCATGCTCGTGGACTGGACGACACGGAATGCATTGGCGTTGCAGTCCTTGCCGGTCAACGCGTCGTCCTTGCCGAGGCTGTTGAAGGACAGGACCCCGAGACCCTCAAGCTGAGCGTTGAGGGCTCCGTGCTCGGTGGAGGTCATGACTCCCCCGATGAACTTCGCGTCCTTCTGGTTGACGGCCTCACGGACGGCCCGGAGCGTGGTGGCGGGCGTGGCGTCGGTGTCCATCTTGATGAGCTCGACCTTGCGGCCGTCGATGCCGCCCGCCTCGTTGACCTCGTCGGCGGCAAACTGCCACGCGTCGGCGGCGTCACTGCCGAACTGAGCGAGGGCTCCGCTGCTCGGGGGGATGATCGCGATCTTGATGGGCTGGTCGCTGTCGGGCCCGGAGCCCTCGCTGGCGCTGTCGGGCGTCCCGCAGGCGACGAGGGCGAGCCCCGCGACGGAGCAAATAGTCAGGGCAGAGAGTCGGATGCGCATCGTTGGACACCTTCGTTTGTGGAGGCCGATTCGGCCGTCACTTCGTCGTGACCCCTGAAGCATCTAACTGTTGGACCAAAAAGTCCAACCCCCCATTGGGTGGAGCTTTACCTCACCCGATGGGGGGATGAGCTGGAGGGCGTCACCCTCGGGGTGACGCCCTCCGACCATGCACGGATCACGCGAAGTTGGGGCGGCGCTTCTCGATGAACGCGGTGAGGCCTTCCGCAGCCTCTCCATCGTCGAAGAGCTCCTGCTCCTGAGACACCTCATACCGGAAGCCCTCATCGATCGCCATGTCGAAGGAGGCATCAACCGTGCGAACGATTGCTCGCAGAGCCGGCATAGACATGGAGCAGAGCTCCTTGGCTAGCCGGACCGCTGCGTCCTTGGCAGCGCCGGGGTCGACGAGCCGATCCACCAGCCCCATCGTCTGCGCCTCGTCCGCCGGGACCTGGCGTGCGGTGAGCATGATGTCCAGCGCCCGCCCCCGTCCCACCACGCGAGGCAGGCGTTGAGTTCCGCCGGCCCCTGGGATCAGGCCGAGCTTCACCTCGGGCAGTCCTAGCCGCGCCTCGCGCCCCGCGACACGCATGTGGCAGGCAAGCGCGAGCTCAAGCCCACCTCCGAGAGCAAGCCCATCCACGGCAGCGACTGTGATCCACCGGTCCGACGCGAGACGGTCGAGCACACCCCGGAGCATGTCCCCGTACGCGGTGAACGACTCCGAGTCGATGCCGTTCATGTGCTTGATGTCGGCACCGGCGGCGAAAACTCCCGGCAGGCTGGAGGATACGACGACGACCTTGATGCGGCCGTGCCGCTCAGCCTCGTCGAGCGCCGCGCCGATCCCCGCACAGATCGAAGGACCCAGCGCGTTGGCCGGCCCTCGCTTGAGGTCAAGGACCATGACTTGGTCGTCGGCGATCTCCCAGCCGACGGCATCGGCAGCTTCCTCAGCTGTCACATCAACCACTGTTTCTCCTCTGCTCGGTTGCTGTCGTGATCTGGTGGGCCGTTTGGACACGCTCACGCCATCGTCAGGCCACCGCTGACGGACAGGGTCTGCCCTGTGACGAAACCCGCGCCGTCAGACGCGAAGAAGGCCACCGCGGGTCCCACGTCTGCAGGAGTGCCCAACCGCTTCATCGGCACCGCCCGGGTCATCCCGGCAATGACCTTGTCGGCATCCTGGCCAGAGCCCTCGGTGAAGGCACGCAGGGCCGGGGTGTCGGTCGGTCCCGGACACACCGTGTTGCACGTGACGCCCTTGGTGGCCACCTCGCGCGCCAGCGTCTTGGTGAAGGCGATGATTCCACCCTTCGCTCCGGAGTAGACCGCCTCCAGGGACGATCCGACACGGCCAGCGTCTGATCCGATGTTGATGACGCGACCGAAGCCGCGCTCGATCATGCCGGGGACGGTGGCCTGGATGACACGCAGGTGACCCTTGTAGTTGATGTCAACGATCTTGTCCCAGAAGTCCTCGTTCGTCTTGACGAACGGCATGAAGTCGTCCCAACCGGCATTGTTGACGACGACCTCGATGGGGCCGAGCTTCTCCTCCACCTCGGCGACGGCGGTCTTCACCGACTCGGTGTCGGTGACATCCATCCGGACGGCGATCGCCCCGCTCCCGATCTCCTCAGCGGTCTTGGTCGCGACCTCGAGGTTGAGATCGGCGATGGCGACCTTGTGGCCCTCGGCAGCGAGTGACTCGACGATGCCCCGGCCGATGCCCTGGGCCCCTCCGGTGACGATGGCGACGCGTGCAGTCATGGCTTCTCCTGTGGTTGTGTGTTGTGCTTGCTACGGTGGCGGGTCACGTCAGTTGTTCCAGGTGACTGGTCCAGCGATGATCGAGTGGCTGGTCAACGTACGACCCAGGACGGCCTGCGCCTCACGAGCGGCATCGATGACCTTGCCGAGGTCGAGGCCGGTATCAACCCCCATCTCGTGGAACATGCTCACGAGGTCCTCCGTGGCGATGTTCCCGGTCGACCCCGCGGGGACGGGACAACCGCCCAGCTCGCCGAAGCTGCTCTCGAAGCTGTCGCACCCCGCCTCGAGGGCGGCGTAGGCGTTGGCTAGCCCCTGTCCCCGGGTGTTGTGGAAGTGCGCGGTGACCTCCACACCGTCGAGCCGTTCCATCGCCGCGGTAAAGAAGGTGGAGGCGTAGGCGGGGTTGCACATGCCCGTGGTATCTCCAAAGCCGATCTCGTCGACACCCATCGCTTTGAACTGATCGGCGAGGGCGAGGACCCGTTCCAGCGGCACCTCACCCTCGTATGGGCAGCCGAAGGAGGTGGCGATGACCGCAGAGCAGTAGAGACCCGCTTCTTTGATCCGTCTCGCCATCTCGGCATTGTCGGCCATGGTCTCGGCGACGCTGCGACGCACATTCTTGCTGTTGTGGGTCTCCGAGGCGGACACGAAGATCACAACATCATGGAAGAGATCCCGATGCTTGAGAGCGTTCTCCAAGCCCTTGCTGTTGGGCACGAGGACCATGAGTCGGCAGTCGTCCGGCACCTCGACGCCACGGAGGACCTCGACGCCGTCCGCCAGGTTGGGGATGACGTCCGGCCGCACGAAGCTCGCGACCTCGATGCGCTTGAAGCCAGCCCTTCCGAGGCCGTTGATCAGCCGGATCTTGTCCTCGGTCGGGATGTTCTCCGGCTCGTTCTGGAAGCCGTCGCGAGGGCCGACCTCGCGGATCTTCACGCTCTGGGGGCGAGCCATGGTGGTCCTTTCGTTGACTGTAGGAAGAGTCGAAGGGATAGGGCGGTCAGTCGACCGCCGCATGGGCGAGTGCCGAGAAGGACTGGCGTTCAAGGGACTCGCGGTGCTCGGGTGCAGCAACCGCGATGAGGCGCCGAGCCCGCTCGCGCAGCGTGCACCCGGTCAGGTGCGCAACGCCATGCTCGGTGACGACGCAATCGACGTCCGCGCGCGAGGTCGTCACCGGACCGTGCACCAGGGTCGGGACGATCGTCGATGCCCCCCGCGCGGTTGAGCGCAGCGCGATGATCGAGAGTCGACCCGTCGACGAGGCCGCGCGGGCGAAGTCGGTCTGGCCCCCGAGTGCCCCGACGAGAACCGCGTCCGCGTACTCAGCCCCGACGTTGCCGGCGAGATCGACCTCGATCGCGCCGTTGACCGAGACCAGCGAGCTGAGGCGGCTCAGGATGCGCGGGTCGTGGGTGTGGCTCACAGGTCGGAACTCCAGCGAGAGGTCCGGGATGGTCGTGTACAGCTCCTCGGACCCGAGTGCGGCACCCGTGACGAGGGTGCCTGGTTCAAACTCGGCGCGGGCGCCCGTCAGCACGCCCGAGCGGATCAACGGGAGGACGGAGTCGGACACGATGCCGGTATGGAGACCGAGGTCCTTGTGATTACCGAGCGCTGCGAGTACCGCCGAGGGAAGTGTGCCGACACCGACCTGCAGCGTCGAGCCGTCATCGATGAGGGCAGCCACGTGCTGGCCGATCACCCGCTCCTCCCAGGAGCTGTCGCGCGCCGGGGTGGTGATCAGCGGTCGGTCGGTCTCGAGAGTGGCTGCGAAGCGAGAGAAGTGAATGCGTGGCGACCCGACCGTCGCCGGCATCTGCTGGTTGATCTCAGCGATGAGGGTGCGGGTCGCCGGGACGGCGTCAGCCGCGTAGTCGACCCCTGTGCCCAGAGTGACGTAGCCGTCGGCATCTGGCGGGGAGACCTGCACGAGGCCGACGTCTGCGGCGATCGCCCCGGTGCTGAAAAGACGAGGGATCGTCGAGTAGTGGCTCGGGACGATCTCGAGGCGGCCCGACCCACTGAGGGTGCGCAGCAGGCCCAGACCCCCGTAGGAGATCACGGTGAGGTCCTGGGGGAGGTTGTCGACCAGCCGACGGTTCAGGGTCATACCGACGAAGGCATCGACGGGACCGATCGCTGGCAGCTGCTCGAGCAACGCGTCGACGAGCGGTGTGGGCTCAGCGCTGGTCTGGCTCCACCAGACACCGTCACCGGCCCGAACCAGAGCCCTGAGGTCCAGCATCAGTCGACCCGCTGCACCAAGGTCGCGGTCCCCATGCCTCCGCCGCAGCACATCGTCACGAGCCCCAGCTCAGCATCCCGACGTTCCAGCTCACCGACGATCGTTGCGAGCAGGCGGCCTCCGGTCGCACCCACGGGATGGCCGAGGGCGATCGCGCCACCGTTGACATTGACCTTGCTCATATCAGCACCCAGCTCGCGCTCCCAGGCGATGACGACCGAGCTGAACGCCTCGTTGACCTCGAAGAGGTCGATGTCGGCCATGCTCAGACCGTTGCGCTCAAGGATCTTCTGGGTGGCGGGGATCGGACCGGTCAGCATGATAATCGGGTCGACCCCCACCGTCGTTTGATCGACGATGCGAGCCCGGGCGCGAAGCCCGTGATCGTCCGCAGCCTCGCGCGAAGCGAGCAGCACCCCCGATGCCCCGTCGCAGAGGGGCGAGGACGATCCGGCCGTCACGCGGCCGTCCTCCCTGAATACGGTCTTCAGGCCACCGAGTGTCTCCATCGACGTCCCCGGCCGGACAGTCTGGTCACCGGCGCGCATCTCGCCGTCGAGGTCCATGGCGGTGATCTCTTCGGCGAACCTTCCGGCCTCGTGCGCCTCAGCAGCGCGTCGGTGTGACTCGACCGCGAGAGCATCCATGTCCTCCCGGCTGATACCCCACCGGTCGGCGATGAGCTCGGCACTCTCACCCTGGGTGACGAAGGAGTACTGCTCCCACATCTCGGGCGTCCACGGCTCGCCGTAAAGCTCCGAGATCTTGGCCGGGGAGTTCATGGGGACGTGCTGCATGTGCTCGACACCCGCTGCAATAACGAGGTCGTGAGTGCCCGTGCCTATGAGGCCAGCCGCGGTCTCCGCGGCGGTCTGGGCCGAACCGCACCGTCGGTCCATCGTCACGGCCGGGACCTCGGGCGGGTAACCCGCATGCAGCCACGCGTTGCGTCCGATGTTGCGTGACTGCTCTCCGAAGACCGCAGTACAGCCTACGTGGAGGTCCTCGACGTGGCCCGGCTGGACCCCGGACCGGCGAAGCAGCTCACGGTAGACCGTGGCAAGCATCTCGTTGGGGTGGACGTCCTTGAACCATCCCTTGTCGGCGTGCGACCGGCCGAAGGGGGTCCGGACGGCTTCGGTGATGAGGACCTCGCGCGCAGTCCGGGCGAAGGGGCCAGAGATCTGACGAACCATCTCAGATCACCAGCCCGCCATCGACGGGGAGGACCTGACCGGTGACGTACGACGCGGCGTCCGAGGCGAAGAATACGAAGACCGGAGCGATCTCTTCGGGCTCCGCCCAGCGGGCCATCGCTACCCGCGCCAGGTTTGCGCTGGAGAGCTTCTCGTCAGTCCGCACCTTGTGGGTCATCGCGGTCGCAGCGAGTGGCGCAACGGCGTTGACCGTCACCTTCTGACGGGCGAGCTCCTTGGCGAGGGACTTCGTAAGTCCGACGATGCCCGCCTTCGCCGCGCCGTAGTTGGCCTGACCGATGGTCCCGGTCAGGCCGGCTGCAGAGGTCACATTGATGATCCGGCCGGTGCCATCCTCGGGCAGGTGCGGCAGCACGGCCTTGCTGCAGACCCAACTGCCGATGAGGTGGATGTCGATGATGCGACGGAAGGCCTCCTCCTCCATCTTCGAGAACATCGCGGGTGCAATGGCACCTGCGTTGTTGACGAGGATGTGGACTGAGCCATCGCCCATGGCCGCGGCCTGCGTCACCGCGGCGGCTGCCTGCTCGGCACTGCGCACGTCTAGCGGAGCCGACTCGGCCCGTCCGCCAGCATCAGCAATCTCCCGTGCGACGCAAGCGGCAGCATCAGCGTCGATGTCGGTAACCAGTACGTTGGCGCCGGCCTCGGCGAACGCCCGTGCTGCAGCGGCGCCGAGTCCCGCGCCCGCGCCAGTGACGATCGCGGTGCGTCCGGTGAGGCTGAAGGTCATCAGTAGCTCCTGGGCATGCCGAGCACGTGCTCGCCGATGTAGTTGAGGATCATTTCTTGGCTCAGCGGCGCGATCCGGGTCAGGCGCGCCTCGCGGAAGTACCTGGCGACGTTGTACTCCTCGGAGTAGCCCATGCCGCCGTGGGTCTGGAGCGCTCGATCGGCGGCGTCGAAGCCGGCGTCAGCGCACAGGTACTTGGCAGTGTTCGCCTCTCGCGCGCAGGGCATGCCGTTGTCGTACAGCCACGTCGCCTTACGCAGCACGAGCTCTGCAGCATCGAGACGAGCAAGCGAGTCTGCGAGGGGGAACTGGATGCCCTGGTTCATCCCGATCGGGCGCCCGAAGACCTCTCGGTCCTGGCCGTACTTCACACCTGCCCGGAGGGCTGCTCGCCCGATGCCAAGTGCCTCCGCGGCCACGAGCATCCGTTCGGGGTTAAGCCCGTCGAGGATGTAACGGAACCCGCTTCCCTCCTCGCCAACGCGGTCCTTGGCCGGCACGCGGAGATTGTCGATGAAGAGCTCGTTAGACGTGACCGCGTTCCGTCCCATCTTGCGGATCGGTCGGATGTCGACGTGGTCTGGGTCGAGGTCGGTGAGGAAGAGCGTCAGACCGTCGGTCTTCTTGGTGACCTGGTCGAACTTGGTCGTGCGCGTCAGCAGGAGGACCTTCTCAGACTCGACCGCCTTGGAGATCCACACCTTCCGGCCGTTCACGAGGTAGTCGTCACCATCGCGCTCGGCAAAAGTGGTGATGCGCGTGGTGTCGAGCCCGGCGCCCGGCTCCGTCACCCCGAAGCAGACGTGCAGGTCACCGTTGACGATGCGCGGCAGCGTACGCGCCTTCAGATCGTCGGATCCGTGCTTGATGACGGGGTGCATGCCAAAGATGGACAGGTGCATCGAGCTCGCGCCGTTCATGCCCGCCCCGGATGCCGCGATCTCCTCGAGGACGATCGATGCCTCCGTGATCCCCATGCCATGACCGCCGAACTCCTCGGGGGTGGTGATGCCGAGCCAGCCGCCCTGGGCGAATGCGTTGTAGAACTCCGTGGGGAACTCGTGAGCCGCGTCCTTCTCCTGCCAGTACGTCTCTGGGAAGGACCCGGCAAGATCCCGGACAGCCTTGCGGATGTCCTCCTGGTCCTCGGTCAGATCGAAGTCCACAACGGCTCCTCGCTCGCACATCGGTGAGTTAACGCATCAAACCTTATATTGGTTGGACCAATATGTCCACGGGCCCGCGCAACGCAGGCCTGCCGCCGCGATCGAGGACACGGGCATCCTCACGTCGACGGCACAAGATCGAGCATCTCGGCGATCCGCTCGTTCCACTCCTCCACGGTCCCGAAGAGCGTCGCGTCGAGCTTCGCACGCTTGTAGTGCCGGTGGAGATCGTGCTCCCAGGTGTAGCCAATGGCGCCATGCATCGTGAGCGCCGAGTCAGCGGCAGCGATGCCAGAGGCGCCGATCTGCGCCTTCGCAGCACTGGCCCAAGCCAGCGCCATGTCGTTCCCCTGGTCTACGGCCGCCGCCGCGGGGAAGACCACAGAGCGCGCCGCCTCGACCCCGACGAGGATCGTGGCCGCAGCATGCTTCATCGCCTGGAAGGCTCCGATGGGCTGACCGAACTGCTCACGCTGACCGCTGTACTCGACGGCGAGGTCGAGCATCCTCTGGCTGACACCAAGCGCATCCGCGGCCACGAGGACACCAGCACGGAGGGCGCACTGCTGCAGCACTGCCGGAGCGTCGACGTCGAGCGCCTCCGCAGGCGTCGAGCCAAAGCTGACGTCCGCCGCCCGTCGGGTCCGGTCGAGGAGTGCCCGGTCCCGGAGCTCGAGGCCAGAGGCACCAGGCTCGACCAAGGCAAGGAGAACGGCGTCGCCCTGCACGGCCGGGACCACGAGCCTAGACTCGTGAGTGACACCCAGGACGAGCGACACACCCCCGTCAAGCACGCCGCCCTCCATGGACGGAAGCCGCTCCCGCCCCCTCAGGACCTGGTCTGGCGCGGACCCGGCTGGTACGGCAACGGCAACCTGAGCCCCTTCGGCCATGCCGGCGAGGAGCGCTCCTCGACCCGCGATCGCCGGCTGAGCGACCGCACCCGCCAACCAGGTCGAGCTCGGCACACCGAAGGCACCCATTGCCTCGGACAAGAGGGCAAGCTCCAGCAACCCCCCGCCGGCGCCGCCCTCGCCCTCGGGGACACCGAGCGCGGACCACCCGGCCTCGACGAAGGCCGCCGCGAACTCAGCAGGACCTTCGTCGTCCCATCGTCGGATGTCCTCCGCCCCGGCAACGTGCCGAAGCCAGCCGACGAACTCGTCACGAATCTCGCCTTGTTCTTCGGTGAGCTCCCAGCGCATGTCCTCGCCCTGCCCTTTCGGTCAGCAGTTACACTTCCTTCGAAAGATACATTAGGTCAGACCAAAAGAGGGCGCACACCATGCCGAAGAAGTCGATCACTGAGCCCCCACGGCGCTCAACGATCCAGCTCTCCCCGATGGCGGTGCCCAAGGCGTCGGACGTCCTCGCGGACGACCTGCGCGAGAAGATCCTGTCGGGTGAGTTCCCCGAGGGGACCGCCCTCCCGCCAGAGCGCGAGCTCGTCGTCCAGACCAGCATGAGCCGCACAACGGTCCGCGAAGCCCTCCGGATCCTCGAGGTCCAGGGACTGGTCCGCATAAAAGCCGGACGATCCGGCGGTGCTTTCGTGCAGCATCCGGACGAGAACTCCATGGCGGCCAGCGTCGGGCTTCTCATCCGCGGTCGCCAGATCCGGATCGACAACCTCCTCGAGACCCGGGAAGGGCTCGAGCCCTTCACTGCACGGCTTGCCGCCCGCAACCGGACCGATGACGACCTCACGACGCTGCAGGCCCTCAACGAGGAGATCGCCTCCGCCACCGACCTTGCTGCCTTCCTCGCGGCGAACGTGGAGTGGCACGTTGCCATCGCGCACGCGAGCCACAACGAGCTGCTGTCCGGCTTGCTCAAGGCGCTCGCACCTGCGATCTACTCGGCTACCGAGAACGAGGACTTCATCAACGACGAGGTCATGGCGCTGACGGTGAGGGCACATACCTCGATCATCCGAGCAATCCGCGACCAGGACGAGGCAGCGGCGGAGCGTCGCATGGCTCGACACGTGCATGACTACGCGGTGGACGTCCGCGAGCACGAGCACCGCGAGCAGGTCGAGATCGAGAGCTGACCCGACTGGCGGCGTCGCCGGCGGTCTCAGTCGTCGGCGACTGCTGCTCGGATCTCGTCGATCGCCTCAGGGTTCTCGGCACCTGCGAGGTCACCGGGGTCGATCCCGAGGGCAGCAGCCCGCACCGCCCGCCGCATGATTTTCTGCGAGCGAGTCTTGGGCAGCCGCTCCACGCGGCGGACCAGGCTCGGGGCGAAGGGCTTGCCCACCTCGCGTGCGACCATCTCACGCAGCTCCTCGGAGACGTCGGCCTCTGCATCTGGTCGAGGTACCCAGAACGCCCAGACGGCCTCGCCCTTCGTCTCATCCGGAACCCCGACCGCGGCAGCCTCCGAGACTGCGGGGTGAGTCACCAGAACCGCCTCGATCTCCGCGGGCGCGAGGCGCTTGCCGGCAACGTTCATCACGTCGTCTGAGCGGCCGCGGATAAACCACTGCCCGCCCTCGACCAGGGCATAGTCACCATGCCGCCACATGCCGGGGAAGGTCGACCAGTACGCCTCTTGGTAGCGCTCCTCGTCCTTCCACACTCCCCGAGTCATGGCCGGCCACGGCTGGCGGCAGACAAGCTCGCCAACCTCGCCGCGGATCGATGCGCCGGAGTCGTCGACCACGTCGACATCCATCCCCAGTGAGGGTCCGCCCAGGGAGCAGGAACGGATCTCCTCGACCGGATAGGGGGCTAGAAACGATCCACCGACCTCGGTCCCGCCCGAGAAGTTGATGACGGGCACCCGCCCCCCGAAGAGGTCTCGGGCGAGCCACTCGTACGAGTCTGGGTCCCACGGCTCACCGGTCGACCCGAGGGTACGTACCGACGACAGATCGGGGATTTCGGCTACCGCCTCCGTGAGGCGCAACGTGCGGATGAGCGTGGGCGACACCCCGAGCATCGTCACCCGGTGGCGCTGGACGAGCTGCCACAGCCGTCCCAGATCAGGGACATCTGGACTGCCCTCGTAGAGCAGCAGGGTCGCCCCGTTGGCGTGAGTTCCGATGATCGAGAGCGGCCCCATGATCCAGCCCATGTCGGTCACCCAGCAGAAGACGTCACCGGCGCTGACGTCGAAGGAGTACGCGACCTCGCTCGCGGTTTTCACCAGGAACCCGGCGTGCGTGTGGACCGCGCCCTTGGGCCGACCCGTCGTCCCTGATGTGTAGGCGAGGAGCAGCACGTCATCAGCACCCATCTCCGCGACCTCGCCCCCCTCGGCCGGGTCGGAGTCGATGAGATCTACCCACGAGACGACGGAGGTCCCGTGCTGCCTGACCGACTCTTCCGACGCAGCCTCAACGTTGTCGACGACCACGACCGAGGTGACGGTGGGGCAATCGACCAGCGCCTCGGCAAGCAGCGGGAGCAGTCCGAGGGTCCGTCGACGACGAACGGTCCCGTCAGCCGTCACGACCACCTTGACGTCCGCGTCCTGGAGTCTGCTGGCGATCGCAGTCGGGGCGAACCCGGAGAAGAGCGGCACGATCACGGCACCCAGCCGGGCCACGGCATATACCGTAACTGCGGCCTCCGGGATCATCGGCAGGAAGAGGGCAACCGCATCACCGCGGCGCACACCCAGCCTGCGGAGCCCGGCAGCGGCTCGGGTCACCTGCTCCTCGAGCTCGGCGTACGTCATCGAGGTGACCCTGCCGTCCTCCGTCTCGTGAACGATCGCGGCGCGACCGGCGCTGGCGGCTTCGGCCGTCCACCGCGTCAGGCACGAGTCGACGATGTTGAGCGATCCTCCGATGAACCAGTCCGGGTGCGAGATACCTCGGCCGACGTCGAGGACCTCGGAGTACGGCGCGCGGAAGCGCAGGTCGAGATCTCGGACCACGGCATCCCAGTACCAGCCCACGTCGTGGACCGAGGCCTTGCGCAGGGCCTCGATGCCGTCGATGCCGTGTGTCGAGGCCAGCCGGGTAACGTTGGCGCGCTCCACCTGTTCGGGCGTCGGACGCCAGGTGTAGACGGGCTCTTCCGACGCATCGATCCCGGTGGTCGGGCTCGGGGGGTGGTTCATGATCAACTCCTGGGCATGCCGAGGATTCGTTCGGCGACGATGTTGCGCTGGATGAAGGTCGATCCGCCGGCGATGGCGGTCCCGCGAGCCTGGTAGGCGAGCCGGAGCCACTTGGAGCCCTCGCGGTCTGGGTCGTCGAGTGCGAGCTGTCCGCCCAGCTCCTGCAGCGAGAGCGCATAGTCGGACAGGTCCTCGACGAGCGGGCAGAAGTACAGCTTGCCGATCGATGTCACCGGCCCGGGGGGCCCGTCGCTCGAGGCGAGGGTGACCACACGCTGACCGATGAGCTGGTGGATGAGAGCGCGGCCATAGAGGTCGGCCACTGTCTGCCGAACCACCGCCTGGCCACCGAGCGGCTGCCCGTCAAGCCCTGTCGCCTCCCTGACCTCGGCCACGATCTCGTCAACGGCCCGCTTCGTATTCACGCGGCCTGTGGCGATGGCGACGCGTTCGAAGGCAAGAGTCCCCATGGCGACTCCCCAGCCACCATCCACGTCCCCGACGACCATGCCGTCAGGGATGAAGACATCGTCCAGGAAGACCTCGTTGAACTCGGCCTCTCCGAGCATATGGGCGAGCGGACGCACGGTGAGGCCCTCGGCCGTCATCGGGACGAGGAAGTAGGTGATGCCCTTGTGCCTTGGCCCACCCCCGGTCCTGGCGAGCAGGATCGCATGATCGGCAATGTGGGCCCGCGACGTCCAGATCTTCTGGCCCGTGACCCTGAACCCGCCTTCGACCTTGGTAGCCCGGGTGCGCAGTGAGGCCAGGTCCGACCCTGCATCAGGCTCCGAGAACAGTTGGCACCAGATCTCTTCCCCGGTGAGGATCGGCCGCAGGAACCGCGACTTCTGCTCGTCGGTCCCGAAGGCCGCGATCGTGGGGCCAGCGAAGTCCTCGCCGATGGTGTTGAGCCTCTCAGGGGCTCCGGCGGCGTCCAGCTCCTCGGTCAGGATGGCGCGCAGGCCTTCGTCCGCCCCTTGCCCGCCGTACTCTCGAGACCAGGTGAGCCCCGCATAACCGGCGTCGTGCAGCTCACGCTGCCACTGCTGCCAGTAAGGCTTCTTCTCCACTAGCCCCACCGGCTCGGGGCCGGGCAGGGTCGGCAGCGTCTGCTCGAGCCAGGAACGCAACTCCTGACGGAACTCGGACTGCTCCGGGTCGTCACGCAGGTCCACGAGGACCTCCTTTCGAGAGTGCCTGAATGATACTATAGGTCAGACCAAATAGGAGGTCCCATGACGCAGTCCTCGACCTCGTCATCGCCGAACGCAATCGTCGGTCGAGTCGTCGACACCGTGGCTATCGACGTCGAAGCAGGAAAGATCGGCGAGTTCGTACGAGCAACCAGGGTGTCGGATCCGGTGCATTCCCACCCCGAAGCCGCCGCTGCTGCCGGCCTGCAGGGCGTCGCCGCCACACCCACGCACGTCGTTGTTGCAGGCCACTGTCGCGACCCCCGTGCGTGGGTGGAAGCACTTGGTCTCGACATGCAGCGCGTGATTGTCGGATCTGTGTCCTGGGAGTACGTGAGGCCGCTCGTGGCTGGGGACCGCGTGAATGGCCGGCGCGTCGTCGTCAGGGACGAGCGGCGTGATGGGCGGACCGGCCCCATGCGCGTCATCACCATGGAGACAGACTGGCGCGACGCGTCAGGCGATCTCGCCGTCAGGCAGCGGGAAACCATCATCGAGCGAGGCACTACATGACCATCCTGACCTCAGGCGCGCAGATGCCGGAGCGCGAGTTCGGCCCGATCACCCAGACGGACATCGTCCGGTTTGCTGGCGCCGGAGGCGACTTCAATCCCTTGCACCACGACCCGGCGGCGGCGGCTTCGGCGGGTTTCGAGACACCCATCGCCCATGGCCAGTTCTCCGCCGCGGTGCTCTCCGGCGCAGTCGCCGACTGGGTTGGTATCACCAGGCTGTCTTACTTCGAGGCACGCTTCCGCGCCCCGGTCCCGATCGGCACCACCCTTTCCCTCACCGCTGAGGTCACCGAGGTCACCGACGGCGTCGCGACTTTGAGTGTCGCCGCCACTCGCGACGATGGCGCCGTAGCGGTGTCGGGGACCGCACGAGCGTCAGCTGGCTGAGTCGGCCTTGACCTTCTCGGCGATCTCGGCCCGAAGCAGGTGCTTCTGAATCTTGCCTGTGGCCGTCATCGGGAGCGCCTCGACGACCTCGAGCCGCTCAGGCAGCTTCTGGGTGGCAACCCCACGGAATCGCAGGTCCTCGTTGATCACTTCGAGCGTCGGTGCACTGGACACATCGACAGGCACGACATATAGACACACCTTCTCGCCGAGCCGCTCGTCTGGCATCGCTACGGCCGCGACCTGTGCGATGTCGTCCCGTGCTCCCACGTGGTCCTCGACCTCGCGTGCGGAGATGTTCATACCACCACGGATGATGATGTCCTTGCTGCGTCCCGTGACACGGACGAAGCCATCCTTGTCCATGACGCCGAGGTCGCCCGACTGGGAGTACCCGCTCGGCGTGAACATGGCTGCCGTGGCATCGGGGTCGTTGTAGTAGCCGAGCATGTGGCTCGCCCCCTTGTAGGCGATGTCGCCCTCCTCGCCGCGCGGCACCTCGTTGCCCAGAGGGTCCGTGATCTGCACGTCGGCGTCGGGCAGCGCCCGACCGTCGGACGTCACGGCTCGCTGGGGGTCATCGTCAACGGAGCACATCGTCGTGACGTAGTTCTCTGAGCGACCGAGCAGGCTAAGAACAGTCCCGCCCGTGAACATCTTCCGCGCCTTCTCCACGACACTCCCCGGGATCGGGGAACCGGCGCACACCCAGGCACGGAAGTGCGACACATCGTGACGGTCGGGGTCGTAGACGCCCAGGAGCATCTGCAGGAACGGGGTGGCGGTCACCGCACAGGTCACCTTGTGCTCAATCAGCGCATCCATCCCCGCCACAGGGTCCCACTTCTCGATGAACAGCGACGACGCGCCGTTGATGAGCGGTAGCAAGATCGAGGTGGCCATGCCCGTGCTGTGCGAGATCGGGGACGGTCCGAACTGAACGTCCTCCGAGGAGTACCTCAGCCCGACTGTCAGCTCCTTCGCCGCGGTCCGGGCCGTGTTGAAGGTGTGCACGCATCCCTTGGGCTTCGAGGTGGTGCCGGAGGTATAGACGATAAGGAAAGGCTCGTCCGGGTGGCGGTCGTCGCCGACCTCGACGGCGAGGGCGTCAGGCTCGCCGTTGACCTCCAGCGCCTCGAACGGCTCCGCACCCTCGACGCCGCCCCGCACGGCCCAGATCGTCTTGAGCTGAGGCAGCTCGGACTGCATCTGACGGAACATGTCCACATAAGCGAAGCCGCCAAAGTCGGCCATCGTGATCACCCGTGTCGCACCCGAGTGCGCCAGGAAATGCTTCACCTCGCTTCCCCGGTAGATCGGCATGATCGGGACCAGCACCGCTCCAGCACGGTTGATCGCCGCTGCGGCGACGACGAACTCGGTGATGTTGGGCAGCTGGACGGCTATGCGCTCTCCTGCATGGACGCCGGCTCTCCGCAACCCCGCGGCGATACGCAGCGCCCGATCACGGAGCTCCGCATAGGTCACCGACGTCGTGCTGTCGAACATGAAGGCCTTGTCCGGCCGCTCTCGCGCCTGCTCGCTGATGACATCGAAAAGGGTTGAGTCCTCCCACAGCCCTTTGGCCTTGTACGCGGCCACCTGCTCGGGGGTGTATCGATCGGTCACGGTGAGAGTCATAACGTCGCTCCTCGGCGCCATTGCCAGTTGGTTCGAGACCGAGCCTCGGTCTAATGGTCCAACCATATGGGGAAGCACGGCCGATGACAAGACTTCGCCATGACGGAACTCAGGCGCCCTGCTCCGCCTTGAGCTTCTCAGCGATCTCGGCGCGCAGCACGTGCTTCTGGATCTTGCCCGTCGCCGTCATCGGCAGCTCCTCGACGACCTCGAGGCGCTCGGGGACCTTGCGGATCGTCAACCCCTGCCCGAGGAGGTGCTCCTTGACGTGCTCGAGCGTCATCTGGTCGGACGGGTCAGAGCGCACGAGGTAGAGGCAGACCTTCTCCCCGAGCTTGGCGTCGGGCATGGCGACCGCTGCGCACGCCCGGACCCTGGACCACTGGGAGAGTAGGTCTTCGATCTGGCGGACAGAGATGTTCATGCCGCCGCGGATGACGATGTCCTTGGTCCGTCCGGTGACGCGGACGAACCCGTCCTCGTCCATGACGCCGAGGTCCCCGGAGCGGCTGAAGCCGTCGTCGGTGAAGAGCGCCTCCGTCTCGGTGGGGTTCTTGAGGTACTCGAGCATGTGCATCGCGCCGCGATAGGCGATGTCGCCCTCCTGCCCCCGGGGCACCTCCCGCCCCTCCCAGTCGATGATGCGAACCTCCTGCTGAGGAAGCGCGCAGCCGTCGCTGGTCAACGACTTCTCACGCGGGGTCTGTGTCGTACAGGTGGTCGTCGTGACGTTCTCGGAGCGTCCATACAGACTGAGCACCTTGACACCGGGCAGGGTCGATTCGGCCCTCTCGATGATCGCGGGGGGGATCGGAGAGCCGGCACAGATCCAGAGGCGCAGCGTCGAGAGGTCATGTGCGGAAGGGTCATAGGCGTCGAGCAGGGTCTGGAGGAACGTCGTGGCCGTGACGGCCACGGTGCACCCGTGCTCCCCGATCTGCACCGCTCCCTCGGCCGGGTCCCACTGCCCTTGGATGTGCGACTGGCCCCCGTGGACGAGGGGCAGCAGGAAGCTGGTGACCAACCCCGTCATGTGGGTCACCGGGGATGGGCCGAACTGCACGTCCTGCACCCCATAGTCGAAGGACTGCCCCAGCAGACGCGCACCGCAGCTCACGGTGTTGAAGGTGTGCACGCAACCCTTGGGCCGAGACGTGGTCCCGCTGCTGTAGATGATGAGCATGGGCTCATCGGGGCCGACTCCTGCGCCCAGATCGTCCTCACTCACGTCCCGATGCTGCTCGATGAGTGCCTCGAAAGAGTGCGGGCTCCTAGGCGCCTCGCCGCCTCGCACCACCACCACATGCTCAAGGCTGGGCACTTCGTCCTGAAGTGCGGTGAACATGCCGGCGTGGTCGTGGCCACGGTAGCGTCCGCAGGTGATCGCCAGCTTGACGTCGGCGTTCTCCAGGATGTAACTGACGTCGTCGCTGCGATAGATCGGCATGATCGGTACGAGGATGGCGCCGATGCGGCTCAGTGCCGCGACGACAACGCCGAACTCGACCCAGTTGGGGAGCTGGACGGCCACCCGGTCCCCAGGCTCCACGCCGAGCGCGCGTAGAGCCGCGCCGAACTTCATCGCCCCGTCGCGCAGACCCACGAAGGACAACGACTCGGCGTCGTCGGTAAGGAAGGACCGACTGCCGTACTTGTCGGCGCCGGCGAGCACAAAGTCCCACAGTCGCTCCGACGCCCACTGGCCGGTCCGGTAGAACTCGTTGATCTGCTCCTGCGAGTAGCGGTCGGTCACACCTGCCAGTGCCATCAGTGCTCCTGTCGTTCAGCGACCCTTTGTGACCGCCCTCCATCACAACAGTATTATGGTTGGACCAAAGAGGCAAGGCTCTACGGCGCTCATCGGCCCGACCACCGAGGCGCACGCTTCTCCCGAAAGGCGGCCACCCCTTCGCCGATGTCTGTGGTGGTGAAGGCCAACGCGAGCTGGCCGCGCAGCGACTCCAGCGCAGGCTCAAGGCCGAGGTCACGCGTGGCATCGAGTGCATCCTTGCCCATACGCATGAGGAGTGGCGACTTGCCTGCGAGGCGGGCTGCCCAGTCGGCAACCACTGCATCGAGGTTCGGCGCGGGTACCACTCGGTTGACGATGCCCAGGTCGAGCGCATCCTCGGCGCTGATCGTCTCCCCGAGCATCATCAGCTCGTTAGCGCGCATCCGAGGGACGTTGCGGTAGATCAACGCCGAGATCATGAAGGGGAACACCCCAACATTGATCTCAGGGCAGCCGAACCGCACGCCCTCGCGCGCGATGATGAGGTCACAGGCGAGAGCCAGACCGAAGGCGCCGGCGAGGACGTCGCCACCCGCCGAGCAGATCACCGGCTTGCCCAGCGAGCCCATGAGTCGGTAGAGGCGCGGGAATCGGTCTAGGCCTGCGTACTTCTCGATCGTGGGCGTGTCGCTCGCGAACGCCTTGAGGTCGCCTCCAGCGCTGAAGACCTTGTCGTGCGAGCTGGCGAGAACCACCACGCGGACGGAGTCATCGTCTCGAGCGGACCCGAGAGCAGCGAGCAGCTCATCGAGGAGTGCGTCGGACAGCGCGTTGCGGGTGGTTGGGGAATCGAGCGTCAATGTCGCGACACCCTCGGAGATGTCGACGCGTATCAGCGGCTGGTCAATCACAAGGACCTCCGTCGGCTAGGGCACTCAGGGACGAGATGTGCGGATCATGTGTGGTCGAGGACGATCTTCCCGATCGCTGAGCCGGACTCGAGAGCAGCGTGGGCTACCGCGGCGTCGTCGAGTCGGTGAACCTGGGCGATCGGGGGTGGGCGAAGCTCGCCTGCGGCGACGAGTGCGAGGAGGTCGCGCATGTCGCGAGGGGACCCCATCGTCGTCCCGATGAGCTCGTACTGACCGAAGTAGTAGGGCCGGATGTCGAGCGTGGCCTGCTCCGCCCGCGACGCGCCGAGCACGACCACGCGTCCGCCCGGCCGTGCCGCTGCGATGGCGTCCGACCATGCGCCGACCGAGTCCAGGACGACGTCGAATCCTGCCCCTCCTGGAGAGAGCTCCTTGGCCTGCTGCACCCAGTCCCCCTCGGTGTATAGCACGCCCCCCGCGGCACCGAGAGCCTCGGAGTGCTCGATCTTGGACGTGGATGAGGACGTGACACAGACGTGGGCGCCGACGGCCCCCCCGAGCATGACCGCCATGGTCGCTACGCCGCCGCCGGCGCCCAGCACGAGCAGCGACTCGCCACGAGAGAGTCGCCCGCGCCCGACCAGTGCGCGCTGCACCGTGACACCAACCAGAGGCAGCGCTGCCGCCTCGTGCCACGACCATCCGATCGGCCGGGGAAAGAGGCACTCTGGCGGGACGCTCACGGACTCAGCGCATGTCCCCCAGCAGTGGTCACCGAGGATCTCCCACCCCGGAGCCGGGGCGGCGTATCGATCGCCCCATCCGAGCGAGGGGAGGATGACCACTTCCTCGCCTGTGTCAGTGCGCACACCCGCGCCGTCGGCCCCGAGGACATGCGGCAGGGGTGAACGATACTGTCCCCGGCGCACGAGGACGTCGTGCCAGTTGAGCGCGCTCGCGCGAAGATCTACCCGGACCCAGCCGGGAGGCCCTGCTGGCATCGAGACATCCAGCGGTCGCAGGACCTCGGGTCCGCCGAACTCATCGAGAAGCACTGCACGCACGCTCCACCTCCTATTGGTCAGACCAAAATAGCACTCCCGAGGAAGGCGACCGGAGTGTCCGCTGTAGTGACCTACAGGGAGCCGAGGGTCAGGCGGATGTAATGGGCGATGGCCTCAGCACGGTTCTCGGCACCGAGCTTGCGGAGAACGTGCGTGACATGTGACTTGACAGTGTCACGGGAGATCGAGAGCTCGCCCGCTATGCGGTCGTTCGTCGCCCCGGTCGCCATGTGGCTCAGCACCTCGAGCTCTCGGGGGGTCAGTACCGAGGCCAGCTCACGGGTAGCAGCAGACCGGTCGGCAAGGGCTAAACCGGCGTCCGTACGCCTGGGGGCCACGTCCGCCCGACGCCGCAGCGCCATCTCGGTACTCTCGACCTCCTCGAGTGCCAGACTGACGTTCCGCAGCGCCTCGGCGATCCGGACGCGCTCGTGCTCCATCCTCCAGAGGAGCACCGCGCGCTCGTAGACGTAGTCGAAGGACCGAGCGAACTGGGTGATGATCTCCCGGTCCAACGGCGTGACATCTCGGTCGGCGTAGTCAGCGTGGATCAGTCCGACGACGTCGTCGGACGGAGCGAGTGGGACAGCGACGTAGGACCCCGACTGTCGCGATCCTGGGCGTGACGGACGAGCCTGGGCGAAAGGACGATCAACGCGTCCGTCCTCGTCGTCGGGGAAGACGATGACGGCCTGACGCTGCCCGACGCTCTCACCCTCACGGATCCGCCGGTCGAGGCGGATCTCCGGCGCCCGACGGAGCCAGTCGGCGAACCGTGCTTCTTCCGGGCGTACGCTACGAGCGTGCGACCGCCACGGACGCCAGGTGTCACCCTCGACGCGAGAGACGAGCACCCTGTCGAAGCCGCAGTGCTCGATGACTGCCTCCGGGATGCGCTGCAGGAGGACGTCGGGATCGGTCTCGCGACGCATCTCGACCAGGCCCTCGTCGAGCATCTCGAACCGACGTTGACGATCCTTGACGTGCCACTGACGCACGTCCCACCGAAGGGTGTGCGCATCGGACAGCAGGTGACTCACGCGCAGGACCTGGTGCGGATCGGGCTCCTCTGAGAGCTCGGCGAGCCAGGCCCGGCTCTGGGCGACCAGATAGGCGAGCTTGGCATCGATCTCCGGAAGGTCATCACCCCTGGTGACGGTGATCGGCCGCGAGAGGAAGGGGTGCGCCCGGGCGACCAGTTCTTGGACGCGGGCGTCAATGTCGTTGGTCGCCAAGGTTCACTCCTGCTCGTCCACGCTCAGGCGCCGGCGGAAGCGGCCGGCGACGGTCGTGGACAAACAGTCTCACGTCCTCGAGCTGCGGAAGTCGAACATCGAAGCAGCGATACGTCGCTTCTGGAGCTCGTCGGTGCCCTCGGTGATCCGGTAGCGACGGTGGTGCCGGTAGAGGTGCTCGAACTGCTTGTGGCGGGTATACCCGACTCCGCCATGGATCTGCATGGCGCGGTCCGCTGCCGTGCAGGCGAGCTGATTCGCCCTGAAGTTCACCATCGCCACGTTGGCGCTGACCCCCGTCTTGCCGACGTCGTCCATCATCGTCGCCGTCTTCTGGATCAGTGCCCTGATGAGCTCGGCCTCGGTCTGCAGCTCCACGAGTTGCCACTGGATGCCCTGGTGCTCGTGCAAGGGCTTGCCGAAGACCACCCGCTCTTGGGCGTATCGCACGGACTCGTTGATGCAGTACTGTGCGGCGCCCAGCGACGAGGCTGCTTGCCGGATCCGGTTCTCGTGGACGAAGAGCTGCGCAGTGTCGAGGCCGCGGCCCTCCTCACCGATAATGGCCGAGGACGGCACCCGGACGTTGTCGAGGTGCACCTCGCTGTGATCGCTCGGCATGTTGAACGTCCAGTGGTTGAACGGGACCGAGAAACCCGGCGCGTCCGTCGGGACGAGGAACGCGGTGATGCCTTCGGCCTTGCCGTGCTGACCGGAGGTGCGCGCAAAGACGATGTCCGTCTCAGAGCAGTCGACGAGGCTGTTGAACCGTTTGGCACCACTGATTACCCAATCGTCGCCATCCTTGACGGCGGTGGTCTCGATGTACGTCGCGTCGCTCCCGTGGCCGGGCTCGGTGAGACCGAACGCGATCTCGATCTCGCCCCGGATGAGCGGTTCGAGGTACTGCTCCTTCTGCTCAGCGGTGCCGAATGAGTGCAGGACAAGAGCGACCGGGAGATTAGCGACGACGGAGTGCTCATCCGCGTGGGGGAAGTGCAGGCCAGACCCCTTCGTGAGCAGGTGCTCCCGGATCGTCGCCATCGCAAGGTTCGTGCCGTCCTGGCCTCCAAGAGCCGAGGGCAAGGGGTAGCGGAAGAAGCCGGCGTCGTCGGAGATCCGACGCATTCGCTGCAGCAGGTCACGCCACTCCTGCTTAGGGAATCCGTCTCGCTCCCAGTCGGTACGCGCCCACTCTCGGCGGTGATCGAAGAAGTGAGGCTGCTCGGCTTCGAGCGGCTTGATCTGCTCGTCGATGAAGACGTCAAGGTCAGCGATGAACGTCTGCACGTCCTGCGGGATGGTCCAGTCCACGGGTTCCTCCTGGCGTTGGTTGCTGAGGTGGACGCTAGGGCGGGCAGCGACACTTGTCCGCTCCCCCCGGCCTCTGGACTGTTGACATCACCATCGGCTCACGCTCCGACACTGGCCACGAAATGGGAAGACCTGGAGAGTCGGGTCATGATCACGATCAGCGGGTTGGACGGCCTGAGGGCGAGCGCAGGAACACACCTGGGGATCTCGCGATGGCATGAGGTGACCCAGGAGGCGATCGATGCCTTTGCCCGGACCACAGGAGACCCTGTCCGGATCCACCTCGACCTCGATGCTGCACGTGATGCGGGATTCCCCGACACGATCGCCCATGGCCTCTACACGCTCTCCCTCGGCCCGGGCATGTTCGTCCAGCTCGTCGAGGTCGTGGACGTCGCCGTGGCACTCAACTACGGCTTTGACAAGGTGCGCTGGCTGACCCCGGTCGTCCGTGGCCAGCGGGTGCGCATGAGCGCCGAGATCGTCGACGCCAACGACGTCGACGGCGGGGTCCGTCTCCGGGTCCGTCAAACCTTCTTGGTTGAGGGTTCCGACTCTCCCGTGTGCGTCGCCGATGCCCTCCACGCGTGGTATGACGTGCCACCCACCCAGTCCCAGCTTCAGGAGGCATGATGCGCGCCATCGTCGTCGAGTCCCTCGAGGGTCCGGCCGCAGCCCGCCTGTTGGACGTCCCAGAGCCAGTGGGTGCGCACCCCCGGGCGGAGGGCCATCGGCTGCTCATCGACGTGCACGCCGCCGGGCTGTCGTTCATCGACCCGCTCCAGACCTGGGGCAAGTACCAGAACGGGGTGGCCGCGCCCTACACGGCCGGCAGCGAGTTCGCGGGCACCGTGATCGAGGCACCACACGGGGGTCGGTTCGCCCCGGGCGACCGGGTCGCCGGGATCACCTGGCAGGGCGCGCTCGCCGATCGGTGCCTGGCTCTGCCGGACTTCACGATCCACGTTCCTGAGGGTATGTCGTGGACTACGGCCGCAGCGCTGTACATGAACTACGCGACCGCCTGGTACGCCTACGATCGCGCGAGGGTCCAGCCCGGTGAGTACGTGCTCGTCCACGGCGCTGCCGGAGGCGTCGGCACAGCGGCTCTCGACCTGGCTGTCCCCTTCGGAGCCCGCGCGGTTGCAGTCGTCTCGTCCGAGGAGAAGGAGCAGTTCGCTCGACAGCTCGGAGCGGAGATCGTCGTGCGCTCCGGCGAGGGCTGGCTGGGACGCGTGCAGGAGGCAACCGGGGGCCGAGGGGTGCACGTCGTGCTCGACACCGTCGGCGGAGACATCTTCACCGACTCGCTACGTTCCCTCCGTCAGGGCGGACGGCTCGTCGTGATCGGCTTCGCGGGGGGCTCCATCCCGGAGGTCAAGGTGAACCGCCTGCTGCACCGAAACCTCACTGTCACCGGTATCACGATGGACAACATGGAGACCGAGCACCCCGGAACCCTCCTGCGGGTCGCGACCGCGATCGAGCGCCTCGCGGCCGAACGGCGCATCAACCCCCCAGTCGGAACCGTCTGGCCCCTCGAGCAGGCAGCCGAGGCGATGGCGTCCATGGCCGAGCGCAACGCTGTCGGCAAGGTCGTCGTGGCCGTCAAGGGCGCCTGACTTGCGACAGGACCCTCCTGCAGCGGTCCCTTAGCGGGCAAGATGCTCGCGTACTCGGTGCTTCTGGATCTTCCCTCCGACGGTCTGCGGGAGCTCGGTCATGATGACCACCTGCTTCGGGACCTCGAAGCCCGCGAGACGGTCCTTGGCGAAGGTGATGATCTCCTCTTCTGTGACCAAAGCGCCAGGATGCAGGGTGACGGCCGCTGTGACCCGCTCCCCCCACTTCTCATCCGGTAGGCCGACCACCGCGACCCGAGAAACCCCGGGGCACTCGACGAGAACGGTCTCCACCCGCAGGCTCGAGACATTCTCACCGCCTGACTTCACGATGTCCTTGTAGCGGTCGACCATGATCTGCGAGCCGTCGGACGTGTACTCGCAGCTGTCCCCGGAATGCAGCCAACCACCCCGCAGCGCCTCCTGCGTGGCTTCCTCGTCGCGGTAGTAACCCGAGGTGATGGCGGGGCTACGGTAGACAGCCTCTCCGGGAACTCCGACGGTGCCGACGAGAGTGCCGCCGTCGGGTCCTACGATCTGGGCCGCGAGCAACGGGGTGGGACGCCCGACATGGTTCACCCCACGCATGCTCTCGACAAACTTTTCCGGTTCGCGGTGCGGCCAGAAGCGGTAGCACGTCATGGACTCTGTCTGCCCGAAAACCTCAAGAAGCCGCACGTGCTCGCCGCAGATACCCCGGATATCGTCCTGCATGCGTGGATTGATCGTCCCCCACGCGAACATGACGACCGTCAGGCTCGAGAGGTCAGTCTTGGGGGGCCCAGCGAGCGCGCTGTCTACGAGGGCCTGGACCCATAGCGGAGAGCCTGCCCACACCGCTGTTGCCCGTGTCTCGGAGATCGCGTGGGCCAGCTGTGAGGCATCAGGCCGTCGACCGAGGACCAACGTACCGCCTGTCAGGAGCGGCGGGAGGATGTTGGAACTGAACCCGGTGTGAAAGATGATCGGCAAGAAGGTCGTCATAACGAGGTCGGTCTCAACATCCAACCCTCGTGTCAGCGACATCGCGTACGACCAGGCTGACAAGTAGGAGAAGGTGTGTGACGACATCGAGGCTTTCGGCATCGCCGTCGTCCCCGAGGTGAACGTCAGACACCAGATGTCATCCGCATGCAGGGGGATCTCAACGTCAGGCTCTGAGTCCGGATACCCGTGCACCCAGTCCCACCATCCGGGTATCCCGCCAGGCACCGAGCCGCCGAGCCCGATCTCGATCACCGCGCCGACGCCGGGAGAACTCCCCAGGGCATCCTGCGCAAGTTCGGAGAACTCCGCGTCCGCGACGACGAACGCTGGCTCGACATGCTGCTGGACCCATGCGAGGAGATCGCCGGTGAAGTTCGGATTGACGGGTACCGCGACGAGACCTGCCTTTGCTACCCCGATCATCGTGAGGACGGCTTCGATCGAGTTGTCGCAGTACAGAAGGACCCGAGAGCCACGCTCGAGACCCTGTGCAAGGAGCGCGTTCGCGACCCGATTCGCAAAGTCGTCAGCCTGGGCATAGGTCACCTGATGGAGCCGCTCACGCCCGTACGCCCCGCTCCAACCGATGAGCGCCACCTTGTCGGGCGTCGACCACCGAACTCGCTCGAAGACATCACCGATCACCATGCGGTTCCACCGGTCGTCGTTGCGACGTCCGTACAAAGAAGTGACGTCGATCATCTGCTCCAATCCTCCTCGTCCAGATATGTGTGGCCCCGTGCGATGACGCCGGGCAGGGATTCGGCAGCGAAGACGAGGCGCTCGGCAGGCACCTCCAGCCGCCGGTTGCGCTTCGCCAGCACCCCCACCGTGCTGGCGACCTTGTACGCCGCCAAGGCAAGGAACCACGGAAGATCAGTGGTGAGGGTCTCAATCCGAGCTCCGGCCTCGGCCGCATCTCCCAGGACGTCGAGGACCGTCGGCAGACCGGTCGCGGCGTACTGGTCAGCCTGGGGCCGATCGCGGTGGAACAGGTGAGGCGGGTCGAGGTGCATGAGGAGCCATGCCAGGTCTGCGCGCGGGTCGCCGACTGCCCAGATCTCCCAGTCGATGACCCCATTGAGCGACGCGTCCGTGAACATCATGTTCGCCAGCCGGTAGTCACCGTGATGCAGAGTCGGACGGAGCGGACGCGGGATGCGCGCCTCGAGCCGTTCGTAGAGCTCCGTATGACCCGGACAGATGTCGTCATCCACAGTGCTGAGGAGCCGCCTCCACCGCTCCAGCTCATCGGAAGGACCGACTGCGGGCTCTGAACCGGCGCCCAAAGCAGCCGGGGTGACCGATTGGAGCCCCATCAAGGCCTGGGTGGCCGTGCGATACCGCGCCCGGACGACCGCTGGGTCCGGCGCCTCGTCCCCAGCGATGTCCGTGCCAGGCTCGTACGACTGACCCCGGAGCATCTCCATGCCAAACATCGGAGGTTGCTCGCTGTCGTCTCTGACGAGGATCGCCGGCACGGGGACGTCGGTCTGCTCGGCTACCGCCGCCATCATCCGCGCCTGGCGAAGCACATCACGGTTCATCGTCGCCGGCAGGCCGACGGGAGCAACCTTGAGCACCATCCCGGTGGGGGCGTCGCTCCCAGGGGCGATGGAGACTCGGTAGGCCAGGCTCGAGACGCCAGCCGGCATACGCACGATCGACTCGACAGAGGCACCAGGCCACCGGTCACCCACCAAGGCACTGACGCGGCGATCCAGCGTCGTGACATCTAGCTCGGTCATGCCCCAACTCTGAGGCCATCGCGCCGCCGGCGACAGTCACTTGCCATCAGGAGCATGGGGAGACCCACAGCGGCGAGGACATGGACTTGTGCATCCATGGGGTCTCTCCGACCAGGCTGGTCCCATGAGCGACACTGACGTGACCATCCCCCTTCGCAACGACCTCACCGGGCGCGTCGCCGTGGTGACGGGAGCGAGCTCGGGTCTCGGCGTCGCGCACGCCGTCGGGCTGGCCCAGTGCGGCGCAGATGTCGTCGTCACCGGGCGACGGGCCGAGCGACTCGCCCAGACAGCACAGCGCGTAGAGGCGACCGGCCGACGCTGCCACATCGTCGTCGGGAGCGTGACTGATCTCGAGGACTGCGCACGGGTTGTCCAGGAGACGATGGAGACGTTCGGTCGCCTCGACATCCTGGTCAACAACGCCGGCGACGGGGGCGAATACCACGACGTTGTCGACGACCCACCCGAGCACTTCTCACGCACCGTCGAGCTCAACCTCCACGGTACGTACTGGATGATCCGGGAGGCGGCTCGGGTCATGCGTGCAGGTGGCTCCATCGTCAACGTCTCGAGTGTCATGGCGCTGACCACAGCCAAGATGCCGGCCGCCGCCTACAGTGCGAGCAAGGCGGCGGTCCTCGGCCTGACGCGCGACCTCGCTGCGCAGCTAGGGCCGAAGGGGATCCGGGTCAATGCCATCCTGCCCGGGGTCTTCCCCTCCGAGCAGACCGAGCACTACAGCGATCGGTATAAGGCCAAGGTCATCGAGGCTCGGATACCGATCGGACGGATCGGTGCGCCACAAGACGCCGCCGCAGTCGTCTGCTTCCTTGCGGGAGACGCCTCCGCGTACGTCACCGGCGTCTCCCTGCCGGTCGACGGCGGCGTGCTACTGACCTGACGAGTCATGCACTCGTCGGCCGGTACTCGTAGGAAGAGCTACGGGAGAGCGCGTACTCGAAGATCCCGCGCCCCTCCTGTCCTTCCCAGGTAAACCGGCAGTTGCGGTCGGTCAGGGCCGAGTCGACGGTGCGTGGGCTGACGGAGCCGTCGAGGGGATAGACGACGTACTCACTGTGGTCGCGACCTCGAGGCTTGCCGTGATGGCCCCCGTAGCCGGCAGCCGCCATCCATCCGCCACCGGCCGATCCGTCGCACCCGATGTCGTACGTGCGTCCGTCCTCCGTCTTGACGACAATCCGGCCTGAGACGAGGTCGAGGCCATCGGTGAACTCCAGATCGTGGGTGACGGCCACGATGTCATCGAGGGTGCCGTCCTCGTGCATGACCGCGCCCTCGAGCATGATCTGCTCGCCGGAGCGGCTCTCCACCATGAGGAAACCGACGGACCGGTCCGGGAACTGGGCCTGGAACCAGATGTGCAACCCTTGCCCACCCGACATCGTTCGGACGCCTCGGGAGCGGTCCCGTTGGCCGTACCAGCCGTCCACGGACTGCTCGATACCGTCGAGCGTGATCGTGCCCGAGTACCGGCCGGACTGGACGAGGTGATCGAACGAGGTCGTCTCCTGAGAGGTCGTCGCGACCTCAAGCGACTTCAGCCAGTACGGCGTCCGCGCCCGCCAGATGACGTCGACCTCAAGCCCTGTGTCATTGGGCCCGACAATGAGCCGCCACGCCTCGTTCGGCTCGCTGCACTCGAAGCGCATCGGGCCGGAGCCGGTCGCGTCGGTTGCCGACATCTCGGTGGAGAAGAGCACAGCGCGCTGCTCGGCGTCGGTCGTGACGAGGACGAAACCGTCGGCGACGTCCCTCTTGGGATAGACGCCGTAGCCGAGGATCACCGTTGGGGCGAGGTCGTCGACGGGGTGCATGTTGAACATGAACCGGTCGAAGAAGCGCTCAGGCATCTCGTCGGTGGGGCCGACAACAAGCGGGTCGTGGAAAGGGGAGGTCATGTGCGTGTCCTTAGAGGTGGTGATCGGGCCGGGAAGGGGATGAGTTGGGAGCCTTGACGCGGACGACGGCCTTGCCCATGATCCGTCGCTCGTCGATGGCACGAAGGGCGTCAACTGCCTCGTCGAGGGGAACGACCAGCCCGACGTGGGGTGAGACCTGTCCGGCGGAAGCCCACGCCTCGAGGTCTGCGGCCATGCGCACCGCGGTATCAGGATGGCGTTCGATCCACGGAGCCAACGCGACGCCGACGACGCTGAGGTCTCGGAGCAGCAGTCTGTTGACCTTGACCGTCGGGATCTCGCCAGCCGCAAACCCCACGACGGCGAGCCGGCCCCCGACGTCGAGGGAACGGAGGGAGTCGGTGAACCGGTCCCCGCCGACGGGGTCGATGACGACGTCGACGCCGAGACCGTCCGTGAGGTCCTTCACCTGGTCGACCCAGGTTCCGTCCGATCGAACGACATGCGTTGCCCCCATGTGACGCGCAACCTCCGCCTTCGCGTCGTCAGAGACCACCGCGATAGGCGAGGCCCCAAGGGCACGCAGGGCCTGGATCGCCGCGGTTCCGACGCCACCTGCAGCGCCATGGACAAGGACAGTCTCGCCGGCGGTGACCGCAGCTCGGCGACAGGCGAACCACGCCGTCGAGTAGTTGAGGGGGAACGCCGCCGCCGACTCGTCAGACATAGCCTCGGGGACGCGGAAGGTGTACTGCGGCAGTGCCAGCGCTCTCTCGGCCAGGGCGCCCCAGAGCGTCAGCCCGGCCACGCGGTCGCCCACCTGGAACCGCGATCCTGATGGGGCCTCGAGCACGGTACCCGCGACCTCGGCCCCGGCGACGTACGGCGGTTCCTGTCCGTGCTGGTACTCACCCCGCGTCTGCAGAACGTCGGGGAAGGCCACGCCCGCGGTGCGCACGTCGATGAGCAGGCGCTCGCCCTCCGCCCACTCATGGGCACCCTCTGGCTCCGGCACATCGTGCACGGCTCCCGCGGATGGGCCGGTGAGCTCTTGTATGACAAAGGCGCGCACGATGGGTACCTCAGGCCTTCCGGATGACAGAAGCGGTGACAGAACGGGTGTTGAGCCCGTCTCCCCGGTCGACGGTGAGGAGTTGCCCGGTGACGCTGCGTGCGGTGGGTGCAGCGAAGAAGGCGATAGCGTCCGCGATGTCCTCTGGCGCGACCATGCCGGCCGGCATGCTCTGCTGCCAGGACTCGACGATGTCCGCGGGCATCGACAGCACACCAGAGCTTGCGGTCATCCCTGGAAGCACCGCGTTGGCCGTGATCCCGAGGCCGACCGTCTCTGCCGCCACAGTCTTGACCATGCCGAGCAAGCCCGCCTTGGTCGTGCTGTAAGAGACCTGGCCCGGCAGACCGACGGTGCCGGCTGTGCTAGAGACGATGACCACGCGGCCGAACTGACGCTGCCGCATCCCGGCGAGGCATGCCTGGAGGACACGGAACGTCCCGGTGAGGTTGACGTCCAGGTCACGCTGCCACTGCTCCAAGTCCATCGTGTGGGCGGCACCAAAGACCGTGGTCAGGGCGGCGTTGCCCACGTAGACGTCGATGTCCGACAGGTCGGGCAGTGGGTCCCTGGCTATGTCGACGGTGTATGTGCACCCAGGGGTCCGGTCCATCGTCACCACGTCGAACCCGTCAGCGGTCAGGCGCTTGACAGTGGCCTGGCCGATGCCGCCCTCGCGGCCCGCTCCGGTCACCAGGGCTCGCAGCTTGCGCTCGGTCACGCGTGGCCTCCTTCAACGTTGGGTGAGGCCTCTGCTGCCGCCTCGACCCGCCGGTGGGAGGAGTCCTGCATCGCGGGGTGGCCATGGATCCGAAGGATGAGGAGCGCCAGCTGCAGGTCCAGCTGGGCGACTGACGAGGTCGGGTCAAGGCCAGTGAGGTGATGGACGCGCCCCAGCCGAAGCCGAACCGTGTTCTCGTGCACGGACAGGGCGGCTGCGGTGGCCCGTGCGCTGCGGTCGTGATCGAACCAGGTCTGCAGAGTCCGGAGGAGGTCCACGTGACCGCCCTGGAGGAGGGCACCAACCTTGGTGTCGACGTGCTGATGCAACACGGTGGAGTCGAGGTTCGCCAGAAACAGCCGCAGCGGACCCACGTCATCCAGGGCCAGCACCCTGGTGGATCCCGAGTTGCGGGACGCGCACAGCGCGACCTGATGAACCTCACGGTAGGCCCGAGGCAGCAGGCTCGGCTGGACGGGCTCGCCGACCCCGGCGACCGCGTCCGAGCCTTCGAGCTCGTCGATGAGATCCGTCACTGCATCGCGGATCCCAGAGGTCTGCTGCGGCCCCGGCACCCCCGCTTCCACCTCGACAAGAAGCATGAGGCCCTGTGATCCACGGGTGGCGATCACATCGAGCCCAAGACGCTGGGAGAGCGCGTGCTCCCATTCTGAGGGCCCTGAGCTCAGCCGGGGCTCATTGGTGCCCTGGATGAGGACGACGAGGATCCGCTCGACATCGACATCAACGCCGAGGTGGGAACCGGTGGCGCGGAGATCTTGCGCCGCGGCCGTGCCTCGGACAAGCTGTCGCGCGAGGTGGGACCGGGCGTCTGCGGCGAGCGCCGCTACACGCCGGTGCATGCGCATCTCTCCGGCCAGCCGCCGGCTCAGCAGGTCGAGCACCGCGCTGTCGTACGGCCCGAGGATGGCCCCCTTCTCCTGCACGGATACCCAACCCATCGCCTCATCACCGGGCCCACGCAGGACGCCCAACAGATGGCGCCGGGCAAGGGACGTCGCATGGCCGGCACCGAGCAGCAGGTGGCCGCGGACGGGGTCGCCCGCGGCGCGAAGGACGTCGAGCGAGGGGAAGACCGACGAGTCCCGTGGCGCACTCACAGCCACGCGGCCCTGGTCGTCGAAGAGCGCGACGGGCTTCCCAAGGAGTCGTTGAGCCATGGCCACGAGTCCCGCCAGGCCTGTAGCGCCGTCGAGGGCACGAACCGCTTCGAGCTCGGCGCGCAGAGCACGCACCTCGGATGCCTCCTGCGGAGCGAGCCGCCCCGCAGAAGCGCTCGTGATGTCCACCGCAGATGTCATTCTCGACCTCCTCGTCGACGACCCAACCAACGTACAATTATTGGACCAAAATGGCAACGACGTGCCAGGATCGTGACCTAGTCCCCGTGTCCACACTCCGCCCCTGGAGGCATCCATGTCGTACCAGTCCATCTACGCCCCCGGCCTCTTCGTCGGCCAGACCATCCTGGTCACGGGAGGGGGTAGCGGCATCGGCCGATGCACGGCCCACGAGCTTGCGCACCTTGGAGCGCGGGTGGTCATCACCGGCCGCAAGCAGGAAAAGCTCGACGCCGTCGTCGAGGAGATCACCGAGGACGGTGGCTCCGTGGCCTCACGCTCGTTCGACATCCGCGACGAGGAGAGCGCCGTGGCTGCCATCACGTCGATCCTCGAGGAGGAAGGCAAGATCGACGGGTTGATCAACAACGCCGGCGGTCAGTACAAGTCGGCCCTCGAAGACGTCTCGACGAAAGGCTTCGAGGCCGTCGTCCGAACCAACCTCACTGGCGGCTTCATCATGATGCGCGAGGTCTACAACCAGTGGATGAAGGACCACGGCGGGGCGATCGTCAACATCATCGCGGACATCTGGAACGGGTGGCCGGGCATGGGCCACTCCGGCGCCGGACGAGGCGGCATGCACACGCTCACGGAGACCGCGGCGTGCGAGTGGGCCGCGAGCGGAGTACGGGTGAACGCACTCGCGCCGGGCGGGATCGCCTCGAGCGGCTTCGACACCTACGATGATAAAGACGCCGCCTTCTTCCGCGAGCAGGCCATGCCCGTCATCCCGTTGCGGCGCTTCGGCACCGAGGCCGAGATTTCCGCCGGTCTGGTCTACCTCCTCTCCCCCGCAGCGGCCTACATCACCGGGACCACCCTCAGGATCGATGGCGGCACTCCGAACTGGCGCGGAGGCTGGCCCCTCGCCGGAGCCAACAACACCCCCGCGTATCGCGGCTTCCACCGCAGCACGGTCCCAGCGGTCCTTGACGGCACCTCTCTCGGCTGATCGTGCGCCAAGATCTGCCATCGTCACGTCGGCAGGATGTCGACATGACCAACGCCCCTGCGTCGAGCTACAGCTTCATCCGGACAGAGCCAGCTCGACGCATGCGTCTGCACGACCTTGACGTTCAGGGCGACCAGGTCCTGGGATCCATGGACATGGGCGAGTGGTGCCGCATCCACCGGCAGCCATCCGCAGGGGCCATCGGCGTGCTCGTCGACGAGACCGTGGGCTGGGCTCCTGTACCTCTGCGGCAGCCGGGCACCTGGCCGGTGACCACCGAGCTGAGCATCGACATCGTCGGCCCATTGCCGAGGACCGGGAAGATCACATGCCGGGCCCAGGCCTCGCCACCCCGCGGCAGGTCGCTGCACGCGACCGGTCTGGTGCAGGACGAAACGGGCGACGTGATCGCCGTAGCCACGACTCGCCTTCGGCTCATCGACAGCGAGGTACCAACGCCTCCCCCTGCGCACGCCACCCTGCCGCCCACACCCTCGGGAGACCTGCTGGCCCAGATGGGCGCGACGCTTTGCGACCACGACTCGATGTCCATCGCTGCTGGAAGCCAGATCGCGAACCCACTGGGTGTTGCGCATGGAGGCGTCATCCTGTCGGCGGTTGCCGTCCTCGGCCAGCACGTGCTCAGATCCAGGTCGTCAGAGCTGCTCATGAGCTCGGTCCACGCGGCCTACATCCGGGCGGTGCCCGTCGATGCGGTCATCACGGTGCAGGCAGAGGTCCTGCGATCCGGTCGCGCGATGGGAGTCACCCGGGTAGACGTCATCGACGCCCAGGGCAGACTCTGCGTCGCTGGCACCGTGACCGGGCACAACCCCAACAACTGAGGCAAGAGCAACGGGCCGCCCCTCATGGACGACGGGGGAACTTCTCGAACTCCGGTCGACGCTTCGCCTTGTACGCCTCGCGGCCCTCCTTGGCCTCGTCGGTCGAGTAGAAGAGCAGATTGGCGTCGTGCGCAAGCTGCTGGATCCCAGAGATCCCGTCTTCCGCCGCGTTGAACGAGGCCTTCATGAGTCGGAGGGCGAACGGCGACATCTGCATCATCTCGCGAGCCCAGGCGACCGTCTCCTGCTCGAGGTCTGCCACAGGGACGATCGTGTTGACCATCCCCATCTCCCGCGCTTCCTCGGCGTCGTACTGCCGGCAGAGGAACCAGATCTCCTTCGCCTTCTTGACTCCCACCATCTCGGCGAGCGCTCCGGCACCGAACCCGCCGTCGAAGGACCCGACCTTGGGGCCCACCTGCCCGAAGCGCGCGTTGTCGGCGGCGATCGTCAGGTCGCAGACGAGGTGGAGGACGTGCCCGCCACCGATCGCGTACCCAGCGACCATCGCGATGATCGGCTTGGGCGTACGGCGCATCTGGACATGAAGGTCGGTCACGTGGAAGCGGCCCACAGCACCCTGCTTACCGGGCTCAGTGAGGTATCCGCTATCACCGCGGACGCGCTGGTCTCCACCGGAGCAGAAGGCCTTCTCTCCTTGGCCCGTGAGGATGATGACCCCCACCGAGGTGTCCTCTCGAGCATCCTCGAGGGCGTGGCCGATCTCGATGAGCGTCTGCGGACGGAAGGCGTTGTGCACCTCGGGACGACAGATCGTGATCTTCGCAATCCCGTCCTCGCTGTGCTCGTAGGCGATGTCCTCAAACTCCAAGGATCCGGCGGCGGTCCAGGTGACAGGGGCGTACTCAGTCTGATGCGGCATACAGAGGAGTCTATGAGCGCCTGTATCCTGATCCCGATCGAGGGGGAGTAGTCCCTAACGGTCGTGTCGACATACTGTCGCCGAGCCTTCGGGTGAGGCGACCGGCACGGCCGGCCACGGTTCCCGTGGCGGACGAGACTTTCGACCAGCACGACGTGAGCGCACCGACCCCGGTGGGCTCACCCCTTCGTGCCTGGTCGAGTCGTCCTCCCAGCGGCCCGGCCGGGCGCCTGAGCAGAGAGCCAGACTGTGTACGCCTTCCTCCTGTCCACCGCGGTGATCTTCGTCGCCGAGCTCGGTGACAAGTCCCAGCTCATGGCGATGACCTTCGCCACTCGCTACCGCGCCCGCGATGTCATCCTCGCGATCACGGCCGCGACCGCGATCGTGCACCTCGCCTCCGTCGGCATCGGCTACTGGATCGGCACGGCCTTCGAGGAGTACCAGAACTGGATCGCCATCGGCGCCGGCATCGCCTTCCTCGTCTTCGGCGCGTGGACCCTGCGTGGCGACGAGCTGACCGAGGAGGAGGCGAGCAAGGCCCGCAAGGCGACCGGCACCGCGCTCCTCGCCGTCGGCACCGCCTTCTTCCTCGCCGAGCTCGGTGACAAGACGATGCTCGCGACGATCACGCTGGCCACCCAGGAGGGCTGGTTCGGCACGTGGATCGGCTCGACCGTCGGCATGGTCGCCGCCGACGCCCTCGCCATCGGCGTCGGCGCGGTCCTCGGCCGCAAGCTCCCGGAGAAGACGATCAAGATCGGCGCCGCCGTCCTCTTCTTCCTCTTCGGTCTCATCCTCATCGCCGAGGGACTTGGTTGGATTGGCTGACCGACGCAGGCGCGGACCCGGCTGGGTCCCGAACCAGCACGGAGCCTGGGCGATGCTCGTCGCCCCGCTCGTCCTCGGGGCGCTGCTCGCCGGCCGCCTCGACTGGCGCCACGTGCTGCTCCAGGTCTTCGTGCTCGTCGGGTACCTCGCGTTCTTCGCCACCGGTCTGTGGCTCAAGGCGCGCCGCCGGCCGCGGTACCTGCCGCCGGTGCGGGCGTACGTGCCGCTCGCCGCGGTCGTCGGGGTCGTCATGGCGCTCAGCGCGCCGCACCTGCTCCGGTGGGCACCGCTCTTCGTCGTACCGCTGGCGGTCGGCCTCTACGCGTCGGCGACCCGGGACGAGCGGAGCATCTGGTCGGGCCTGGCGACGACGGCCGGGGCGACCCTGCTCACGCCCGTCGCCTTCGACGTCCAGGGTGACTGGTCCGGGCAGAGGGCCGCGGTCTGGTGGGCGACGGCGGTCCTCGGCGGGTACCTCGCGGGCACGGTCTTCTACGTCAAGACGATGATCCGCGAGCGCGGGGCGAAGGGGTGGAGGCTCGCCTCGATCCTCTGGCACGTGCTCGTCGTGGGGCTGGTCGTCCTCGGACCGGCGATCGTCGGGATGTCGTGGGCGGCGGTTGCCGCAGTCCTCGTGGTCGCCGTCGTGCTGCTCGGGAGGGCGGCCGTCCTGCCGCGCTATCCCCTGTCCCCCAAGGTCGTCGGGATCATCGAGATCGTCCTGACCGTCTCGGTCGTCCTCAGCCTGTGGTTCGCGGTGCGCTGACCAGGAGGGCGTGCACGGACCGCTGTCTGGCCGTCGTCGCCACGGATATGCCGTGGCAACGACCTCAGGACCGCGACCTGTGCACACGCGACGACAGCTCCTACGCCCGATCGGCGAGACTGGGGCGGTGACCTACCCGATCACCGACCTGCCGATCGCCGCGGGTGAGGCGGCCCTCGACGCACTGCCCACGCTCGAGCGAGCCCTCGCCGGCGGCGCCCCCGTGCGCCCCTACGCGGCCGACGCCATCCCGGAGCCTCTGCCCGAGCACCCAGATCCGCTCCCCGACGACCTCGCCGTCGTCATCGGCACCTCGGGATCGACCGGCACCCCCAAGCTCGCGATGCTCGGCGCCCAGGCTCTCGCCGCGAGCGCCGCGGCCACCCACGACCGGCTCGGTGGGCCCGGCCAGTGGCTCCTCGCCCTGCCGCCCCACCACGTCGCCGGGCTCCAGGTCCTCCTGCGCTCCGTCCACGCGGGCACCCGGCCGGTCGTCACCGACCCCTCCCTCACCCCCTTCGCCCTCGTCGAGGCCGTCGCCGGCATGTCGGGCGAGCGTCGGTACGCCTCCCTCGTCCCCGCCCAGCTGGCCCAGCTCGCCGCCGACCCGGTGGGTCTCGAGGGGCTGCGACGGCTCGACGCCGTGCTCGTCGGTGGCGCCGCAGCCTCCCCCCAGGTCGTCGAGACCGCCCGCGGTGCGGGGGTGCGGGTCGTCCTCACCTACGGCATGAGCGAGACGTGCGGCGGCTGCGTCTACGACGGGCGCGCCCTGACCGGGGTCGACGTGGCCGTCGACGACGCGGGCACGCTCGTCCTCGGTGGCCCGGTCGTCGCCCACGGCTACTACGGCCGCCCCGACCTCACCGCGGCCCACTTCGTCGAGCGGGGCGGGCAGCGCTGGTTCCGCACGAGCGACCTCGGCTCGGTGGACGAGCGCGGCAAGGTGAGCGTCCTCGGCCGCGTCGACGACCTCATCAACTCCGGAGGCCTCAAGGTCGCGCCACGCCTCGTCGAGGAGGCCGTGCTCTCGTACGTCCCGGCGATCACCGAGGCGATCGCGGTCGGTGTCCCGCACGAGCGCTGGGGCGAAGGGGTGGCCCTCCTCGTCGTCACATCGCCCCACGGCCCGCCGGTCGGGCAGGTGCCGGAGGAAGGGGTCGCGCAGATCCGCGAGATGCTCCGCGCGCACCTGCCCGCGCACGCGCTCCCCCACCAGGTGCTCGTCACCGAGGCCCTGCCGACGCGCGGGCCCGGCAAGCCCGACCGGGCAGCGGCGGCACGGGCGTTCGCGGCTCCGTAGAATCACCGGGTACACCCCTTCGCCCTTTCGAAAGAGCCCCATGGCATCCCTCGCCCAGTGGGTCGCCGGCGCCCGCCCGCGCACCCTGCCCACCGCGATCGCCCCCGTCCTCGTCGGGACCGCCGCCGCCACGGCCATCGACGAACGCAAGACCTTCCTCGCGGTCCTGGCCGCCGTCGTCGCGGTGAGCCTGCAGATCGGCGTCAACTACGCGAACGACTACAGCGACGGCGTCCGCGGCACCGACGAGGAGCGGGTCGGCCCGATCCGCCTCGTGGGCCAGCGGCTGGCCAACCCCGAGAACGTCAAGCTCATGGCCTTCGGGTGGTTCGGCATCGGGGCGCTCGCGGGTCTCGCGCTCGTCGCCCTCGCGCAGACCTGGATCCTCGTCCCGCTCGGCATCCTCGCGATCGTCGCGGCCTGGCGCTACACCGGCGGCGACAACCCCTACGGCTACCGCGGGCTCGGCGAGGTCTACGTCTTCGTCTTCTTCGGGCTCATGGCCACCCTCGGGACGCTCTACACGCAGGCGCACGAGCTGACCGTCGTCGGGGTGCTCGGCGCCGTCGCCGCGGGGGCCCTGTCGAGCGCGATCCTCGTCGCCAACAACCTCCGCGACATCCCCACGGACTCCGTGACCGGCAAGCAGACCCTCGCCGTCCGGCTCGGCGACGGCGGGACCCGGACGCTCTACGTCGCGCTCGTCGGCGTCGCCGTCGGGTGCACGGTCGCGATGGCGATCTGGCACCCCTTCGCCCCCGTCGCGCTGCTCGGGCTGCTGATCCTCGTCCCTGGGCTCAAGGCCGTCATCGGTGGTGCGCAGGGGCGCGCGCTCATCCCCGCGCTCGCGTCCACCGGGCTCGCCGAGCTCGCCTGGGCGATCTTGCTCATCTGGCCGCTCGCCCGCGGCTGACCCTCCTTTGGGAGGATGGGTCATGGCCTCCCGAGCAGCCGCCCTCGTCGCCACCGCCGGTCTGTGCCTCGCCGGGTGCTCCGGCACCTCCGCGCCCGGACCCGACGAACCCGGCGCCACGAGCACGCCGAGCACCTCGAGCGGGCCCGCCGGGGGCCAAGGACTCTCGGTCGAGGTCGTCGCGGACGGGCTGAGCAACCCGTGGGACATCGGGTTCCTCGAGGACGGCGGCGCGGTCGTCACCGAGCGTGACGGACGGCTCTCCTACCTCCCTTCGCTCGACCCCGGGACCGAGCCGGTCGAGCTCGCCGCGGGTCTCGACGACGTCTATGCCCAGGGCGAAGGGGGGCTCATGGGTCTGGCGGTCCTCCCACCAGCCGAGGACGCCGGGGCCGGCTGGGACCAGCCGAAGGTCATCGTCTGCCTCAACCATGGCGAGGGTGAGCAGGCCGTGGACGTGCGCCTCGTCGAGCTCACCCTCGACGTCGACAACCGGCGGGCCACCCGCGACCGTGACCTCGTGACGGGCCTGCCGACCGCCGACAGCGGGAGGCACTCAGGGTGCCGCCCGACGCTCGGCGACGACGGGCTGCTCTACGTCGGCACCGGGGACTCAGCGGACCCCGCCGCACCCCAGGACCGAGGCAACCTCGGCGGCAAGGTCCTGCGCCTCGACCCGGCGACCGGCGAGGCCGCGGAGGGCAACCCCTTCGCCGATGCCGACGACGCCCGCGAGCAGCTCGTCTACTCCTACGGGCACCGCAACGTCCAGGGCGTCGCCGTCAGGCCCGGCACCGACGAGATCTGGACGGCCGAGCACGGACCCTCCTTCGACGACGAGGTCAACCTCATCACGGCCGGGGCCAACTACGGCTGGGACCCGGCTCAGGGCGGCGAGGAGAGCAGCTACGACGAGTCGGTGCCCATGACCGACACGGAGCGCTACCCCGACGCGGTCAAGGCGGCGTGGAGCTCCGGCGAGACGACCGAGGCGATCTGCGGGGCGGCCTTCCTCGAGGGCGAGGCGTGGGGCGAGCGCGAGGGGATGCTCGCGATCACGGCGCTCAAGGGCGCCAAGCTCCTGCTGCTGCGCCTCGACGGCGACTCGGTCACGCAGGTCGAGATCCCCGAGGACCTCGTCGACGAGCACGGTCGGCTGCGAGCCGCACGCACCGGCCCGGACGGGGCGCTCTACGTCACGACGAGCAACGGCGACGACGACAAGGTCCTGCGGATCACGCCCGCAGGCTGACCGGGCTCAGCGGAAGCTCTCGTCCTCGGCGGCCTCGTCGGACTGCTGGGCGCGCTGCTCCTCGCGCTGGGACGCTTTGCGCTGCAGGCGAGCCGACTGACGCTCCTCGATGGAGCGCACCGCGTCGTCGCGGAAGGGGCGCAGGACGAAGAACGAGATGATCATCGACAGCAGCGCCGCACCGACGACGAGCCAGGGCTGCTCGTTGCGGTCACGCAGCCCGACGAGCCACAGCGCCGCGAGGCAGGCGAAGAAGATCAGCAGGCGCAGCAGCGAGTAGCGCAGCATCAGCCGACGCCCGCGTAGCTGTGCTGACCGACGAAGTAGAAGTTGACGATCGTGTAGTTGATGACGATGCAGGCGAAACCGGCGATCGCGATCCACGCGACGGTGCGGCGGTTGGCGTTCCTCGTCACGCGGGCGTGCAGGTAGGCGGCGTAGACCACCCAGATGACGAAGGTCCATACCTCCTTGGGGTCCCAGTTCCAGTACGAGCTCCACGCCTGACGGGCCCAGACGGCACCCGTGATGAGGGCGAAGGTCCACAGCGGGAACGCGACGACGTGCATCCCGTAGGAGAGACGCTCGAGCTGCGGGGCCGCGGGCAGCTTGGCCCAGAACGACCGCGCGGAGGCACGGTCACGGACGAGGAAGAGCGCGGCGAGGACACCACCGACGATCGACAGGCCCGTCGCGAGCACCGCCGCCGAGACGTGGATGACGAGCCAGTAGGAGTCCAGGCTCGGCACGAGCTCGGCGGCCTCGGTGTACCAGAGCGTGCCGGCGACCCACAGGAGCAGCGAGATCGGGGCGAGCACGAAGAGCCCGAGCCAGTGCATCCCCTTGCGCAGCGGCCCGAGGCAGAAGATGAGCATCGCGACGGCGGAGCCGGCGACGGAGAACTCGAAGATGTTGCCCAGCGGGGCGCGCTCGACGGACAGGCCGCGCAGGAGGACCGAGACGACGAGCAGGCCGGTGCCGAGCCAGGCGAGCGCACCGCCGATGCCGGCGCCCTTGCGCGCCTTCTCGGGGTCGCCCTGGGGCGAAGGGGTGTCGCTCGCGGCGTCGACCTCGGGAGCCTCCGCCGGGGCGACGGTGGTCGTGCCCCCGCCTCCGGTCAGCGCGGCGACCCGCTCGGCGCGCGCCTGGGCACGGGCCGTCGCGGCCTCGTCCTCGTCGGCGAGCGCGGCCTCGCGCTCGGCGGCGGGGACCGCCCCGGCGAGGTAGACCGCGTAGGCGATCATCGCGAGGGTGAGCACCCCGACGGCGGAGTACAGGGCGTAGTTGGCGTACGTGGCCAGCGCTTCGTTCGTCATGTCGTCCTCGATCATCCCACCCGGGGCTGGGTGCCGTCACCGGTGTCTGCGTGCTGCTCGCTCAGGTCGTCGGCGATGCCGGCGACGATCCGGCCCAGCCCGTCGTCGTCCCCCTTCGCCATCCCGCCGACGTGGAGGACCGACAGGCCCTCCCCGGCCGGCCGGACCCGCACGAAGACGCGGCGGCGGCGGATCGTCAGCGAGGCGATGAGGCCGAGCAGCGCGACGAGCGAGGAGGCGAGGACGAGGCCCTGGCCGGGGTCGTGGCGCACGGCGAAGCCGGCGAAGCGGTCGACCCGGTCGAAGGTAATCGTCCCGCGGTCGCCGGGCAGCTCGGCGGTCTCGCCGGGGCGCAGCCAGAGCCGGGCGACGTCCTCGCTGCCGTCGTCGGGGCCGACGGCGGTCATCGACTCGGTGTCGATGGTGAAGACCGACTGGGCGCCGCCCTCGGGGTAGAGCTCGCCCTCGTAGAGGCTCATCGCCAGGGCCGGGTGGCGCAGGTCGGGGAAGATCGAGATGGGACCGTTGACCTCGTCGATGACGGCGGTCGGCAGGAAGAGCCCGACGAAGCCGAGCTGCTCGGGCTCGGCGGCGCCGATCTTGATCGCGCCGGTCGATCGGTACGTGCCGTCCTGCGCGAGGAAGGGCGTGGCGCCGCGGTAGAGGGTCTCGCCCTGGTCGTCCTTGACGGTGACGAAGGGGGCGTAACCGTTGCCGAGGAGGAAGACGGTGGCGTCGTCGAGCTCGAGCGGGTGGTTGACGGCGACCCGGCCGGGCTGGTGCTCGCCGCCGAGGCGCTCGGCGTAGGTGACGCTCGCCGAGAAGGCGCGCGGCATGCCGAGCTGGGACTGGTGGTCCTCCTCGAAGCGTGCCGTCATCTCCTCGACGGTCAGCTCGAAGGGGGTGAGGTCGGCGGCGTCGACGAGCGGCCCGGGCGCCCACGTGTCGTAGCGCGTCACGGTGCTCACGAAGGACTCGCCCTCGGGGACGACGATGTCGGCCCGCCACCCGTAGAGGTGCCCGATGGCCAGGCCGACGATGAGGGTCACCAGGGAGCCGTGGAAGGCGAGGTTGCCGACCTCCTTGAGGTATCCCCCTTCGGCCGAGACGGTCTCGTCGTCGTGGCGGGCGACGCGATACCGCTTGCGGCGTAGTGCCCTCGCGGCGCTGTCGAGGGCCGCGGGGACGTCCTCATCGCGGACGACGAGGGCGTCGTGGACCTCGAGCCGCTCGAGCCGGCGAGGGGTCCGGGGCGGCTGGCCGCGCAGCTGCCGGGCGAGGATGATCGTGCGCGGGACGATGCACCCGATGAGCGAGGTGAAGAGCAACAGGTAGATCGCCGAGAACCACGGCGAGGAGTAGACGTCGAAGGCGTAGAAGCGGTCCAGGATCGGCCCGGCGTCGGGGTGGCGCTGGATCCAGTCGGCGGTGCGCGAGGGGTCGAGCGAACGCTGGGGGAACATCGAGCCGGGCACGGCGCCGATGGCGAGGAGGAGCAGCAGGAAGAGGGCGGTCTTCATGCTCGTCAGCTGACGCCAGGCCCAGCGGGCCCAGCCCACGAGACCGAGCGTGGGCTGCGTCACCGAGGTGCTCACAGGATCACCTCGAAGCCGCGGATCCAGCGGGCCTGCATCCACACGGTGATGTCGTCCCACCAGCCGGTGACGAGCAGGACGCCCACGGCGAGCAGGAGCAGCCCGCCGATGACCTGGATGGTCCGCAAGCGTCGCCGCAGCCAGGTGGAGACCGAGCCCCACCGCTCGTAGGCGCCGGCGATGAGGACGAAGGGGAGCCCGAGGCCGAGGCAGTAGGCGACGGCGAGGATGACGGCCCGGGTGGTCGACGCGTCCCCCGCGACGGAGAGGGCCAGGACCGCGGCGAGCGTCGGCCCGACGCAGGGTATCCAACCGAAGCCGAAGACGGCCCCGAGGACCGGGGCACCGGCGAGCCCGGTCGCGGGCCGGACCGGCAGGCGCAGCGTCCGCTCGCTCGCCCGGCCGCCGAGGCCGAGGAAGACCAGGGCCATGACGATGACGACCACCCCGCCGACGCGGGTCAGCAGCTCGCGGTTCTCGACGAGCGCGCGGCCGGCGGTGGCGACGAACATCGCGCTGAGCACGAAGACGACGGTGAACCCCGCGACGAAGAGCAGCGCCCCGAGCATCATCCGGCGCGGCGAGCGCTTGTCCAGGTCGACGTCGGACAGCCCGGTCACGTAGCCGAGGTAGCCCGGCACGAGCGGGATGACGCACGGGCTCGCGAAGGAGACCAGGCCCGCGAGGGCCGCGACGAGGGTGGCGAGGGGCAAGGCGCCGTCGACGACGGTCCCACCGGGGTTCACGCGCGGATCACTCCTTCGCTCCCCCTTCGGCCAGGACGTCGTCGACGAGGCCTGCGAGAGTCGCCTCGGTCGTGGCCCCCTGGACGCTCGCCGCGATGCGGCCCTCGATGTCAAGGATCGCGGTGGACGGCTGGCTCGCGAGGACGCCCTGCATCGCGATGGCGGAGGTACCCGTCTTGTCGAAGATCGAGGGCCAGGTGAATCCCCATGCCTTGGACTGCGCCAGGCCGGTCTCCTTGCTCGGCTCGCGGTAGTCGATGCCGACGAGCTCGACCGGCTTGCCCTCGTACTTCTCGGCGAGCGCGACGAGGTGCGGCGCCTCGGCCTCGCACGGGCCGCACCAGCTGGCCCAGAGGTTGACGACGACGACCTTGCCCCGCATGTCCGCCAGCGCCAGGGTGCCTCCGTCGAGGGTCTCGCCGCTCAGGGTCACCGGCTCCTTGCGGTCCTCGGGGGCGACCGCGACGATCGAGCCGTCGCCCGCGACGTAGCCGGCGTCGGGGTTGGCCTTGGCCTGCTCGGCGACCGAGTTGGGGTCGCTGCATGCGGCCGCCCCGAGGGCCAGGGCGGCGGCGGTGAGGGCGCCGGCGAGCCGGCGGGTGGTGCGGGTCGTCATCGCGCGTCAGGCTCCCGGCAGCTTCTCGGCCTGCGGGTAGAGGTGGGCGACCGGCTCGTTGTAGCTCACGGACTCGAGCTCGTCACCACGGTAGGTGAGGGTCGTCAGCGAGGCGAGGTTGCACTGGCGGCGGCGAGGGTCGTGCCAGAGGTTGCGGCCCTCCATCGCGCTGCGGATCGTCCAGATCGGCAGCTGGTGGCTGACGATGAGCACCTCGCGGCCGCGGGCGTGGTCGCGGGCGTCCTCGATGGCCTCGGTCATCCGCTTGGCGATGGCCTTGTACGACTCGCCCCAGGTGGGCTTGGTGGGGTCGCGCATCCACCACCAGCGGCGCGGGTCGAGCAGGAGCCGCTTGCGGAAGCGACGGCCCTCGAACTTGTTGCCTGCCTCGATGACCCGGGGGTCGACGACGGCCTCGAGGCCGTGCCGCTCGAGCGTCGGGGCAGCGGTCTCGGCGGTGCGCACGAGCGGGCTGTGGACGATCAGGGCGAGGTCGCGGTCGGCGAGGTGGTCGGCGACGATGCGGGCCATCTCGTGGCCGAGGTCGGAGAGGTGGTAGCCGGGGAGGCGGCCGTAGAGGATCTTCTCGGGGTTGTAGACCTCGCCGTGGCGCAGGAGGTGGACGACGGTGCGCTCGTCGCCGCCGCGCCCGGCGCGGTGACCCTCGGCGGCGCCGGCGGCGGCCTCTGCGGCGGCGCCCTCGGCGGCCTCCGGGGACTCCTTGGCGAGCGGGACGTCGGTACCCGACTCAGGGGTGGGGTCGTCGTCGAGCCCGTCGACGAAGGGGGTCTCGAGGGGCTCGGGCGTCTCGTCCGTCGGGTCGGCGGGCTGCGTCATGGCCCGGATTGTCGCAGATGGACCTGTGTGTCCCCCACCACCCTTGCGTCCGCCACCGTGGGCCAGGGGAACCCACTGTGGCGGACGCGACGAAGGGGGACCGCGTTGCGTCCGTCACCGTGGGCCGGGGGATCCCACCGTGGCGGACGCAAGGGTCAGGGCGAAGGGGGTGAGGTCAGGCCGGAGTCGTAGAGGGCCTTCTTGCTCAGGCCGGTCTCGGCGGCCACCTGGGCGGCGGCCTCCTTGCGGCGGACGCCGGAGGCGACGAGCTCGGCCACCCGGGCGGAGGCCTCCTCGAGCGTCATGACGCCCACGCCCGACGGCAGGCCCGACACGACGACGGTGATCTCGCCCCGCGCCCCCTCGACGGCCCACTCCGCGAGCTCGGCGAGGCCACCCCTTCGGACCTCCTCGTAGGTCTTCGTCAGTTCCCGGCACACAGCGGCCGGCCGGTCCGGCCCGAAGACCTCCGCCATCGCCGACAGCGCCGTCGCCAGCCGGTGCGGCGCCTCGAAGAAGACCATCGTCCGGCGCTCGTGGGCCAGCTCCTCGAGGACCCGACGCCGCTCGCCGTCCTTGCGGGGCAGGAAGCCCTCGAAGCAGAAGCGGTCGACCGGCAGGCCCGACACCGCGAGCGCCATGAGGACCGCGCTCGGGCCGGGCACGCAGGTCACCGGCAGGTCCGCGTCGACGCACGCCCGGACCACCCGGTAGCCCGGGTCCGAGACCGAAGGCATCCCGGCGTCCGTGACGAGGACGACGCTCTCCCCCTTCGCCACGGCCTCGACGAGGTCCGCGGTGCGCGCCGCCTCGTTGTGCTCGTGGTAGCTGAGCACCCGACCGGTCGGGGTCACGTCGAGCGCCGCGCACAGGCGGCGCAGCCGGCGAGTGTCCTCGGCGGCGACGACCTCGGCGCTCGCGAGCACCTCGGCGAGGCGCGGCGCGGCGTCCCGGGGGTCACCGATGGGGGTCGCGGCGAGGATCAGGGGCATGGGGTCAGTCTCGCCTACGATGCGAGCCATGGATCGCGTCGACTCCGTCGCGGGTCGGCCCGCGCTGCTGCGCGCGCGACTCCTCGGCCGCCTCCCCACGTGGGACTCGCGCCGCGAGCGGCTCCTCGGCTGGTGGGGGCCCCTGACCTTCGCGATCCTCGGGGGCATCCTGCGCTTCTGGCGGCTCGACCGTCCGCACCAGCTGGTCTTCGACGAGACGTACTACGTCAAGCAGGGCGTCTCGATGCTCGAGTACGGCACCGAGATGCGGTGGAAGGGCGAGGGCGAGAAGGTCGACCCGCTCTTCACCCACGGCACCCTCGACGTCTTCAAGACCACCGAGGGCGACATGGTCGTCCACCCGCCGGTCGGCAAGTGGGTCATCGCGTTCGGCGAGTGGGTCTTCGGGGCGACGAGCTCGTGGGGGTGGCGCTTCTCGGTGGCGCTGCTCGGGACGATCTCGATCGTCATGATCGGGCGGATCGCGCGGCGGCTCTTCGCGAGCAGCTTCCTCGGGACGGCGGCGGCCTTCCTCACGGCGTTCGAGGGGCACCACTTCGTGCACTCGCGCACCGCGCTGCTCGACATCATCCTCATGTTCTTCGCGCTCGCGGCCTTCGGGGCGCTGCTCGTCGACCGTGACTGGTACCGAGAGCGGCTGGCTCACGTCGTCGGGTCGGCGCCGCCGGGCACGCGCTGGCGCTACGGGCCGGTGATCTGGTGGCGGCCGTGGCGGCTCGTCGCGGCGCTCATGCTGGGGCTCGCGACCGGCACGAAGTGGTCGGGCCTGTACTTCTTCGCCGCCTTCGGGCTGATGACTCTCTTCTGGGACATCGGTGCCCGGCGCGCGGTGGGCGTGCGGCACTGGTTCGCGGGCGCGGTGCTCAAGGACGGGCTGCTCGCCTTCGTGTCGATGACCGCGGTGATCCTCGTGACCTATCTCGCGAGCTTCGTCGGGTGGTTCCGCAGCGAGCACGGCTACGCCCGGCACTGGGCCGCCGAGCATCCGGACGAAGGGGTGACCTGGCTGCCCGAGGCGCTCCGCTCGCTCCTGCAGTACCACCAGGAGATCCTGCACTTCCACAACGGGCTGACCTCGCCGCACAGCTACGAGTCCAACCCGTGGTCGTGGTCGATCCAGTCGCGTCCGACGTCCTTCTTCTACGAGACGAAGGGGGTCGACGACGTCGGCTGCGGGATCGAGAAGTGCAGCAAGGCGATCAGCTCCCTCGGGACGGTGTCGGTCTGGTGGGTGGCGACGGCGGCGCTCTTCGTCCTCCTCGTTGCGTGGGCGATGCGGCGGGACTGGCGGGCCGGGGCGATCCTCGCCGGCCTGGCCGGCGGCTGGCTGCCGTGGTTCTTCATCCAGCACCGGACGATCTTCACCTTCTACACGATCTCCTTCCAGCCGTGGATCGTGCTCGCGGTGGTCTACCTGCTCGCGCTGCTCGTGCCGCCCGCGGGGGCGACGCGGCGGCGGCGACAGGTCGGGTACGTCGTCATCGGCTGCTACTTGCTCGTGGTGCTCGCGAACTTCGCCTTCTACTGGCCGGTCTACACCGCCCAGGTCATCCCGTACGAGCAGTGGCAGTGGCGCATGTGGTTCCCCAGCTGGGTCTAGCTGCTCCCTGAGGTGCGAGCGCCGGCGAGCCTCGAAGGGTGTCGGCTCTGCCTCGTAGGGTCTGGGCATGTTCTTCCCCGAGCCCGGTGGGCGCGCCGTCATCTCCCCGAGCGACCTGCGGGCCGCGTCGACGTGCGAGCTGGCGCTGCTCACCGAGATGGACGTCCGGCTCGGACGGACGCCCCGCGGGGAGGTCGTCGAGGACCCGATGCTGCAGCGGGCCGCCCAGCTCGGCGAGGAGCACGAGCAGCGGGTGCTCGCCGCGCTCGAGGCCGCCCACCCTGGGCGCGTGCACCGCGTCGAGGTGCGCGAGCGCTCCCTCGCCGGGTGGGCGGACGCCCACGCCGACACGGTTGCGGCGCTCTCCTCCGACGCCGAGGTGATCTACCAGGCGGTGCTGCTCGGCGACCGATTCCTCGGGCTCGCCGACTTCCTCGTCCGTGACGAGGCCGGTCGGTGGCTCGTCTGCGACACGAAGCTCGCCCGCCGCGAGAGCGTCCCCGCTCTCCTCCAGGTCGCCGCCTACGCGGACGTGCTCGCCGCGACCGGCGCCGAGGTCGCTCCGGTCGCCCGGCTGATCCTCGGCGACGGCGACGAGCGCGACGTGGCCCTGGCCGACGTCGTCCCGGTGATGCGGGCGCGGCTGGCGCGCCTGCGGCACGTCCTCGACACCCACCAGGACGAAGGGGGTCCGGTCGTCTGGGGCGACGGCCGCTGGATCGCGTGCCTGCGCTGCGAGACCTGCCAGGAGCACCTCGAGGCGAGCGACGACGTGCTGCTCGTCGCGGGCGTGCACACCGGCCAGCGGCAGCACCTCCTCGACGCCGGGGTCGCGACCGTGGCCGACCTCGCGGCCCGCACGGAGCCGGTCGACGGTCTGAGCGACGAGCGGCTGGCCCGCGTGCGGGCCCAGGCCCGCCTGCAGATCAAGGCCGCCGAGGACGCGGCGGCAGCCGCTGCCGACCCGAGCTCGGGCAGCGGACCCCCCTTCGTCCACCACGAGGTCCACTCCCCCGACGTCCTCGCGACGATCCCGGCACCGAGCCCGGGTGACATCTTCTTCGACTTCGAGGGCGACCCGATGTGGGCCGAGCCGGGGTCGGCGGACTGGGGGCTGGAGTACCTCTTCGGCTGCCTCGAGGCTCCGGTGGAGGAGTGCGGCGAGGGCCGCTTCGTCCCGTTCTGGGCGCACGACCGCGCGCAGGAGCGGCAGGCGCTCATCGACTTCATCGCCTACGTCAAGGAGCGGCGGGCGCGGTGGCCCGACCTGCACATCTACCACTACGCCGACTACGAGCGCTCAGCGCTGCTGCGCCTGGCTGCCCGGCACGGGGTGTGCGAGGAAGACGTCGACGACCTGCTCCGCGACGGGGTCCTCGTCGACCTCTACACGGTGGTGCGCGGGGCGATCCGGGTCTCGCAGCGCTCCTACAGCATCAAGAAGCTCGAGCCCCTCTACATGGGCGACCGGCTCCGCAACCAGGACGGCGTGACCGGCGGCGCCGACTCGATCGTCGTCTACCACGAGTACACGAGCGCTCTCCTCGACGGACGAGACACCGACGCCCGAGACCTCATCGAGGACATCCGGGACTACAACGAGTACGACTGTCTCTCGACGCTCGGGCTGCGCGACTGGCTGCTCGAGCGCGCCGCCGAGCACGGCATCGTCCCCCAGCCGCTCACCGAGCCCGAGGTCAGCGCGCACGAGCCGCACCCGACCGAGGTCGCGCTGCGCGACCTGCTCGGAGCCGTGGCCGGGCACGAGCGCGACGACGACCAGTGGGCGCTCGCCCTCATGGCTGCGGCCGTCCAGTACAACCGGCGGGAGCACAAGCCCTTCTGGTGGCAGCACTTCGACCGGCTGCGCAACCCCGTCGACGAGTGGACCTCGGGGACGGACGTCTTCCACGTCGCCGAGGCCGAGGCGACCACCGACTGGTCCAAGGAGGGACGGCAGCGCAGCCTGCGCCGGCACGTCCGGCTCACCGGGAGCTTCCCGGCCGGGACCCGGGTGGGACCGGGCACGTCGCTGTACGCGCTCTACGGGGCGCCACCCCCGGCCGGGCTCGAGGTGGCTGGTGTGGCGCGGGGGCTCACCGGTGTCACGGTGCGCGAGGTCGAGCCGCACGACGACGGCGCGATGACGCTCCTCATCGAGGAGACGCTGAAGAAGGACGTCGAGGAGTACTCCGACCTGCCCATCGCGCTCACCCCCGGCAGCCCGCCGGCGACCCGCTCGATCGACGAGGCGCTCGAGGAGCTCGCAGCCTCGGTCCTCGGCGCGTGCGAGACGCAGGGGTCCACCGACCGACCGGTCTGCATCCCCGAGCAGCCTGCCCTCGACCTGCTGGCGCGACGCACGCCACGCCTCGTCGGGGACGCCCCGCTGCCTGCGCTGACCGGCGCCGGCGACTCGATCGCCGTCCTGACCGAGGCCGTCCGGCGACTGGACCGCTCCTACCTCGCCGTCCAGGGCCCGCCGGGCACCGGCAAGACCTATGTCGGGTCCCGGGTCATCGCCGCCCTGGTCACGGAGCACGGCTGGCGGGTCGGTGTCGTCGCCCAGGGGCATGCCGCGATCGAGAACGTCCTCGACGCCGTCGTCAAGGCAGGCGTCGACCCGGCCTGGGTCGGCAAGGCGGCGAAGGGGGACTCCCCCGCCTGGACCGCGCTCGCCCGGGCGGACGACCTCGCAGGCTTCGCCGCGGCGGCAGATGAGGCGGGGCACGGCTACGTCATCGGCGGCACCGCGTGGGACCTCACCAACACCAAGCGCGTGCAGCGCGGACAGCTCGACCTCGTCGTCGTCGATGAGGCGGGGCAGTTCGCGCTCGCCCCGACGCTGGCCGCCTCGGTGGCCGCCGACCGCCTGCTCCTGCTCGGCGACCCCCAGCAGCTGCCGCAGGTCAGCCAGGGCAGCCACCCCGATCCGGTGCACCTCTCGGCGCTCGGGTGGCTGCTCGACGGAGCCGCGACGATCCCGGCAGAGCTCGGCTACTTCCTCGGCGTGACCTGGCGGATGCACCCCGAGCTCACCCAGATCGCCTCCCGCCTGTCCTACGACGGCGAGCTCGTGGCGCAGGAAGAGGTGACGACCGCCCGGTCGCTCGAGGGGGTCGAGCCGGGACTCCACCTGCGCACCGTCGAGCACCAGGGTCGGACGACCGACTCCCCCGAGGAGGCCGCGGCCGTCGTCGACCTCGTCCGCGACCTCGCCGGTCGCACCTGGACTGCGCCGGACGAGGAGGACGCCGCCGACGGCCGACCCCTTCGTCCCGAGGACGTCCTCGTCGTCACCGCCTACAACCACCAGGTCGGCACGGTCCGTCGCGCGCTGGCGGCCGCCGGGCTGCCCGAGGTCCGGGTCGGCACGGTCGACAGCTTCCAGGGGCAGGAGGCGCCGGTCGTCATCCTGTCGATGTCCGCGAGCTCGACCCACGACATCTCCCGGGGCGTCGACTTCCTGCTCAGCCGCAACCGGCTCAACGTGTCGGTCTCCCGCGGCCAGCACGCCGCCTTCGTCGTCATGTCGCCCCGGCTCACCGAGGCAGCACCCCGCTCGACGAGCGAGCTCGTCGCGCTCGGCGCCTTCCTCGGGATGCTCGAGGGTGCCGTCTCGTAGAGTCCAGCGACGGCATCTCAGGGAGGTAGACGATGGGCGGCAGGCATGCTCATGGGCCGAGCGACGGCACGCGGACCTCGCCGCGCGCGCTGAGCGCGGTCGCCGCGCTCCTCCTCGTCGCGGTGCTCGCAATGGTGTGGCTGTGGCCCGACGGCGCGCCACCCAGCGTGGTCCAGCAGGGCACCCAGGTCGACGGCGTCGTCGCTGCCGTCGACGAGCAGCCCTGCCCGGAGGCTCCCGCGTCGGACCCGGCCACGGCATCGACCCAGCCGACCGTGTGCGGCACCGCGCAGGTCCGGCTCACCGACGGACCCGATGAGGGCCGCACCATCACGACAGCGCTGCCCTCCGGAGTCGGCGCGCCCGTCCTGGAGACCGGCGACGCGGTCGTGCTGATCCACTCCCCCGGCAGCAACCCCGAGCTCGAGTACGGGGTGATCGACCACCAGCGCAGCACCCAGCTGTGGGTCCTCCTCGCCGCCTTCGCGCTCTCGGTGATCGCCTTCGGCAGGTGGCGTGGCCTGAGCGCGCTCGTCGGTCTCGCCTTCACCTTCGCCGTCCTCGTCGCCTTCGTCGTGCCGGCGATCCTCGACGGCAAGCCGCCCCTGGCCGTGGCCATCATCGGCTGCGCCGTCATCGTGCTCGTCGTCCTCTACCTCACCCACGGCTTCGGACGGACGACGACCGTCGCACTCATCGGCACCCTCGTGAGTCTCGTGCTCACCGGGCTGCTCTCCGCGCTCGCCGTCACGGCGATGCAGCTCACCGGCGCGAGCGACGAGAGCTCGTTCATGGTCGGTCAGACCCATGGGGTCGACGTCAGGGGGCTGCTCCTCGCGAGCATCCTCATCGGCTCGCTCGGCGTCCTCGACGACGTCACCATCACCCAGTCGGTCACGGTGGAGGAGCTCGCCGCCGCCAGCCCCACCGCCGACGCGTGGGCGATCTACCGCGCGGCCACCCGCATCGGCCGCGCCCACATCGCGTCCGTCATCAACACGATCGTGCTCGCCTACGCCGGAGCCTCGCTGCCCATCCTCGTGCTGATCCTCGCCCTCGACGACCCGATCGGCGACATCCTCACCGACCAGCTCATCGCCACCGAGATCGTCCGCAGCGCCGTCGGGACGATGGGTCTCATCGCGGCCGTCCCCGTGACGACAGCGGCCGCGGCCTGGCTGTACCGAGGCCGGGCCGCCCAGCGCGCCTGAGCACGACGAAGGCCCGGACCGAGAGGTCCGGGCCTTCGCCATCGGTGGAGCTGAGGGTGTCGAACCCCGGACCTCTCATCGCGAGAGCCCGCTCCACGCCTCGGTGATTGTCGTTGAACCTCGACGGCCATCCGCCGAACTGCATCAATGCCGCCGTCGATGTCGCTCGTAGCGTCGCGAGTATCCGCGAGCTCGGGTGACCTCGGAGTTCCTCTGAGGGTCCAGAGGCGCATAAGTGGCGAATCTGCCCCACAGCGGCACCGTTCCCGACGGACACACCTGACGGTCAGTGCAGCTCCGACCCCTCCCGCAGGAGGAGCGACCGCACGCGCTTCGTCGCGAAGGGGGACTGCTGAAGATCTGGTTGTCACTTCCGGTGTTGTTTCAGGCCGCGCCCATGTTCTCCTCGTGCAGCGCGGCTAGGCGTTCGTCGATGACGGCCTCACGTACCGCCCTGGCCGAGGGCGGTCGTACCTTGCGGGCGTAGTACGAACTCGGGGCGATCTGGACCCCGGTCCCGGCCAAGGTGGTGCAGATCGGCTCGACCCCGTGTTCGTCGCGGTGATCGTCGATGAACGCATCGAGGTCCTTCAGCGGCGGTCGAGCTCCGCCTCCTGCGCCACGGCGGCCGCCTGCACCACATCGGACTCGGACGCGCCTGGAACGGCACCCCCGTCCTGCTCCTGATCCAAGACCTTGAGATCACCGCCATCCACGCCGAAACCGGCGAACTCATCCGCGAGCTCACCCTCGACCCCACCAAGGACTACCAACCCCAGAAACGACAAGACCCGAACCCTCAATGAGGGTTCGGGTCTTGCAGATGTCGTGAGACATCACAAGGGTGGAGCTGAGGGGATTCGAACCCCTGACCTTCTCATTGCGAACGAGACGCGCTACCAACTGCGCCACAGCCCCAGGCGACGGACACGATAACACCAGGGGAGCCCCCTCTCCCAAACGGATGCGCTCACGCAGCGGCTACCCTCGCGACAGCAGGGCTCGACCGCGGCCCTGACGACCAGGCAGGACGTTCATGAGTCGCGATGACGACGCACGCACGCTCGACGAGGACGTCGCCGACGTCGACCGGCTCAACGTCCCGCCGACCATCCGCGCCGCGAGCGAGTGGGTCTGGCGGCTGCTGCTCATCGCGGTCGGGATCATCGCGCTCTTCAAGCTCGTCAACGTCCTCGCGCAGGTCACCTACCCGGTGATCATCGCGGTGCTGCTCGCCGCGCTCCTCCAGCCCGTCTTCGACCGGCTCAACCGCGTCATGCCCCGGGGTGCCGCCGCCGGCATCACGGTGCTCGGCACCCTCGCGGTCCTCGTCGGGCTCGTGAGCTTCGTCGTCAACCAGCTCACCGGGCAGATGGGCGACCTCGTCGGCCAGGTCGGCCAGGGTGTGGAGCAGATGCGCACCTGGGTGCTCGAGACCTTCAACCTCTCCCAGGGTGAACTGAGCAGCTACCTCGACGACGCCCGCAAGAACCTCGGCGAAGGGGGTGGCCTGGGGGAGCGGGCGGCCCAGGCCGGTTTCACGGCCGGTCACGTGCTCGCCGGTGCGGCGATCGCGCTCTTCGCCCTCTTCTTCTTCCTCTTCGACGGCCCGGCGATCTGGGCGTGGGTCGTCCGGCTCTTCCCGCGGGGCGTCCGCTCGCGGGTCGTCTCCGGCGGCGAGATCGCCTGGAGCCAGCTGCAGGCCTTCACCCGCGCGACGATCCTCGTGGCCGGGGTGGATGCGCTCGGTATCGGGCTCGGAGCCTTCGCGCTCGGCGTCCCCTTCGCCTCCGGCATCGCCCTCATCGTCTTCATCGGTGCCTTCGTCCCCGTCGTCGGGGCGCTCGTCTCCGGCTTCGTCGCGGTCGTGCTCGCCCTCGTCGCCAAGGGACCGCTCATGGCGCTCGCGATGCTCGGCGTCGTCCTGCTCGTCCAGCAGATCGAGTCGCACCTGCTCCAGCCGCTGCTCCTCGGCCGGGCAGTCCGGGTCCACCCGCTCGCGGTGATCCTCGCGATCGCGGCCGGCATCATCGTCGGCGGGGTCTTCGGTGCCCTGGTCGCCGTGCCGCTCGTCGCGGTGCTCAACGCGGTCGGGCACCACCTGCTCGACCCGGACCCCCCGGACGTCGACTCGACCGACGACATGCTGACCCCGGCCGAGCAGGTCGAGGTGGACGCCGAGGTCGAGGAGAGCGAGCAGCGGGCCGAGATCCAGCCCGGCGAGTCCCCCTACGACTCCTGACGCCTCGCTCCTCCCCTCCCCGCCCCTCCCTCCCCTCCCCTTTTTCGCACGAGCCAAGGCTCGTGCGCCGTGCTGGTCACGCCTGACCCCGCACGAGCCAAGGCTCGTGCGGGGTCTGGAAGCGGTATAGCCGGGTAGGAGCCTTGGCTCGTGCGAAGGGGTGGGGCCGGGTGGGTCGGGTCAGCCGCCGACGACGCGGCGGGGGGCGACGACGTCGTCCTCGATCGCGTCGAGGACCTGCGGCACGTCGGCCGGGGCCTGCGTCGGCGCCGGGCGGGTGCCGGCGCGAGCCTTCATCGTGTACGTCGGGCGCGGGACCGGTACCGGCTTCCAGGTGCCGGCACGCTCGTCGGGTGCCACCTCGGCGACCGGCTGGGCCGGGACCGGCTCGGCCTCGACGACCGGCTCGTCCGCGACGTCGAAGGGGGCGTCCGTCACCGTCACGACGCTGTCGTCGACGAGATCGCCGGTGACGCGCGGCGGGGCGCAGAGGTCATCGGCGACCTCGTGGTCGTCGACGTCGGCGCGGGCGGGCCGGGCGGCCTGACGGGCGACGGGCGCCTGTCGGCGGACCGGAGCCGACGCCTCGCGGGCCCGCCGGCGGGCGAGGTGCTCCTCGCGCCGGGTGGCCTCTGCGGCCTTGACGTCCTGGCGCAGCCAGCCGAAGGAGCCGAGGAATCCGAGCAGCAGCAGGCCGGGCACCAGCCAGGGCAGCGGGCCGAGTGCAGCGACGAGCACGGAGAGCGGCAGGAGCACGAGGTGGCCGAGGAAGGCCAGGCCACGGACCTTGCGCGGTGCGTCGACGACGGCGGAGACGATGCTCGGTCGGCCCTCGCTGGGGTGGGCGACGGGCTCGGGCACGGTGACCTCCGGTGCGGCGACGCCGCGCTTGACGACCACCTGCGGGCTGGCGGCTCGGGTAGGTGAGACGGCATAGGAGCGGGCCGGCTCGGCGGTCTGGCTCAGCCGGTGCGAGTCGAGGACGCGCATCGCCGCCGAGAAGCGGTCGACCGAGCGGATCGTCGCGAGGTGGTCGCGGCGGCGAACCCAGTACTGCACCAGATAGGCAGCCCAGATCGCCACGACGACGACGAAGATCAGGCTGCTCGACTGCACGCGGCCAGACTATGGAGCGCAGATGCCCTTCCTGGTCAGGCGAATCGGTGTGTCGCGGATGTTGCCTGCCGGGATCGGTGTGACTGATGTGATCAGGACGTCAGGCGGCCCATGAGGCCACCCTCGCCGACCTCCTCGGCGAGCACGGCGAAGGACCGGTGGTCGCGCCAGTCGCCGTCGATGTGCAGGTACCGGGACCGGGAACCCTCGTCGCGCATGCCGAGCTTGCGCACCACGGCGAGCGAGGCGTGGTTCTCGGGCCGGACGTTGATCTCGATGCGGTGCAGACCGAGCTCGCCGAGCACGTGGTCGCCCGCGAGCGCGACCGCCGTGGGCGTGAACCCCCGCCCCGCGACCTCCTCGATCACCCAGTAGCCCATCGTGCAGGACCGGAAGGACCCCCGGATGATGCTGCTGACGTTGAGCTGACCGACGATCCGGTCCTCGTGCTCGATGACGAAGGGCAGGGCGCTGCCCGCCGTGGCCTCGGCCTCGAGACGGCTCCGGTACTGCCGGAAGTCGAGCGCGACGGGCCGCGCCAGGGGTGATGTGGCGTCCCACGGACGCAGCCACGCGGCGTTGTCCGCGCGTGCCCGGAGGAACTCCTCCTCGTCCGAGCGGCGGAGCGGGCGGAGCCTGACCGACTCGCCGCCCACGGTGCGTCCGGAGAGCTCGACCGGCCACCTCCCGCGCTCGGCGGCAGGGTCCCGCCGGTCGAGCAGGAGGCGAAGGGGGAGCCTCACGTCAGCTCGTGGCGTCCCTCGAGCCGCGTGCCGTCGGGCACCGAGGCGACGCCGTCCGCCACGACCTCGACGTCACCGACGCACGAGACGTCCGAGCCGAAGGTCACCTCTCCGCTCACGGCGAGCGAGGAGCACCCGGCGAGCGACGGCGAGCCGTGCGGCAGGAGCCGGTCGAAGTCGGCGATCAGCTGGTAGTGGTCGTCGAGGTCGATCGCCGGGTCGCGCCCCTCCCCCACCCGGCGGACGAGCGAGTCGTCGTCGAGCTCGAAGAGGTCGCTGCGCAGCAGGAGCAGCTCGTTGGTCGTCTTCACCGGGCGGAAGCGCGTGCGCGGCACCCGGATCGCCTGGCTGCCCTCGAAACGCTCGATCGCCGTGCCCATCGCGGACTCGATCTGGATGACCTTCGTCGAGGACCTGTCGGTCGGGTCGACGGTCTTGCGGTTGATGACGATCGGCAGGCCGAGCACCCCGCCGGTGCTCTCGAGCCGCTCGGCGAGCGCGTCGACGCTCACCCAGAGGTTGTTCGTGTGGAACCACTGGTGGCGCTGGTTGTCCTGGAAGTAGTGGTCCTCGCCCTCGAGGACCATCGCGGTGTCGCGCAGGATGAGCCGCCCGTCCTCACGCCGGATCGCGAGGTGGCCGCCCTTGCGGTCGTTGGCGGTCCGCTCGGTGACCTCGGCGGCGTAAGGGATCCCCTCGCGCAGCAGCCAGGCGGCGATGTCGGGGTCGCAGCTCGCGCCGAGGTTGTCGGCGTTGGAGAGGAAGATGTAGCGGATCCCCTGCTCCTGCATCTGGGTGAGGATCCCCGACGCGGCGAGCGAGACGTAGACGTCCCCGTGCCCCGGCGGGCACCACTCGAGGCTGGGGTCCGTGGGCCACTCGACGGGGCTGAGGTCCTCGGCGTCGAGCTTGGGCTCGGCGCTCTGCAGGAAGTCGAGCGGCAGCGACTGGTCGCGCAGCTCCGGATAGGCCTCGAGCAGCTCGAGCGAGACCTCCCGGGTGCGGAAGGAGTTCATCAGCACGAGCGGCGGCCGCACGCCGTAACGCTCACCGAGGGCGACGACCTGGCGGGCGATGACGTCGAGGAAGGTCAGTCCCTCGAGCGCGACGAGAGCCGTCTTGGGCCCCGACATCCCCATGCTCGTCCCGAGCCCGCCGTTGAGCTTGACGATCGCGACCTGGCCGAGCGCCGCCCGCCGCTCCTCGTCGGAGACGTCGAGGTCGGAGAGCTCCGGCAGGTCACCCATCGGCTCGATGCTGTCCTCGGGGATCGTCCCCTGGGCACCCTCGGCGAGCTGTCGCCAGTACGACTCGAAGACCGACACCGCGCGCTCGTCGACCCCGCGCTCGCGCATCTTGCTCAGTGCCTTGTCCAGCGCGTCCTGGTTCATGCCGCCAGCCTACGATGCAGGGCATGACCGGCACGGAGAGCAAGCAGGGGGTCCGCGCCACGTTGCGCGCACGTCGCCGCGAGATCGCCGGCAGTCGAGACATCGGTGCCGACGACGACGCGCTCGCGGCCCTCGCCCTCGAGCTCGCGGCCGCCGCCCGACCGGTCGCCGGCGCCGACGGTCCGCTCGTCGCCCTGAGCTACGAGTCGCTGCCCCACGAGCCCCCGACGGCCGCCCTCAACACCGCCCTGAGAGCCGCCGGTTGGCAGGTGCTCGTGCCGATCACGCTCCCGGACCTCGATCTCGACTGGTGCGATCTCGCCGACGCCGACCGCACTCCCCTGGGCACCGCGGCCCCCGCCCGCGCCGACCTCGCGCTGATCCCCGGGCTGGCCGTCGACCACCACGGCACCCGGCTCGGTCAGGGCGGCGGCTGCTACGACCGTGTCCTGCCGCGCCTGCGCCCGGGCACCCCGGTCGCCGTCCTGCTCCACCCCGGCGAGCACACGAGCGCGACCCTGCCCCGCGAGCCGCACGACCAGCCGGTCTCGACCGTCCTCACCGCCGAGGGAGTCACTCCTTCGTCGGCTCGAGGGTGAGCTCCTCCCCCTTCGCCTCCTGCACCGCGCCCTGGCTGAACGGCCACGGGAAGGTCTCTCCGCGCGACCACGCCTCGGCCTGGTCGGTGTAGTGCGGGCTGTACGGGCGGCCGCTCTGGCCGGTCTGGTTGACCCAGCGGGAGGCGTCGAGATCACCGAGGTCCACGAGCATCCGCATCGACGGCGCGGCCGTGACCTCGAAGCCCGTGGACGCGTTCCACGACGTCGCGTTGACGATCGAGGAGCCGCCGGGCATCTCGTAGCCGCCGCGGTTGAAGATCGCGCGCACCAGTGACGGGACGCCCTCCCCGCCGAGCACCTGGTGCTCGAAGTCTGCGGTGTGCAGCGCCCCCCACTCCCAGTCGGCGATGTCCTTGCCGATGGTGCGGGTCAGGTCGAGGCGCGCGTCGACGAGCGCTCGGCGCAGGATCTCGTCGCGGCCCTCGACGAGGCCCGGGGTGCCGCGGTCGTCCCACCAGCCGGAGCGCGGCTTCTCGAGCAGCCGGGTCACCGACGCCATCTGGGCCGAGCTGCCGCTGGCCTGCAGGTCGCTCGGCAGGTCGTCGTTGAAGGTGAGCCGCACGATCTGCGACCACACCGCGTTGTAGTACGCGGCCGCAGCCCCGTTGGCGCCGCGACCCGCCGGCTGGGTGTAGTCCCAGCTCCGCAGGAGGTCGCGCGCCTCCTCGATGAAGGGGTCGTCGAGGTCGACGGCGAGCAGGTAGGGGACGAGGACCTGCGCGAACTCGTTGCGGGTGTCGTCCTGGATCCGCAGCATCTTCTCCGGGGTGACCTTGTCCTCGCTCGTCAGCAGGTCGAGGATGCGCTGCGCCCGGTAGCCGTAGTCCCAGTCCGAGGTGAGCCGCGGCGTGCGCCGAGGGGTGACCATCTGGTTGGCCGTGACGATGATGCCGTCGTCCGGGTTGAGCACCCACGGCAGGTCCTCGAAGGGGACGAACCCCTGCCAGTCGTAGCGGCTGTCCCAGCCCGGGGCGGGCTGCTGGCCGGGGACACCCTCGCCGATCTGCGCGCGGACCGGGACTGCGCCGGGTGCCTGGTAGCCGATGTTGCCGTTGATGTCGGCGTAGATGAGGTTCTGGCTCGGGACGGCGAAGGAGCTCGCGGCCTCCCGGAAGTCGGCGAAGCTCGCGGCGGTGTTGAGCTCGAAGATCGCGTCCGCGGTGGTCGCCGGGGTCAGCGCGGTCCAGGCGAGCGAGACCGCGTGGGTCTTGACGGAGTCGGGGTCGTCACCGGCGTCGGCGACCCCGTCGAGGACGTCGGAGATGATCGGCCCGTGGACCGTCGAGCGCACGGTGAGCTCGACGTCATCGCCGCCGGCGACCTTGAGGATCTCGCGGCGGGTGGTCAGCGGGACCTGCTTGCCGTCACGCCGGTAACGTCCGGCCTCGTCGTCGACGTCCTCGAGGTAGAGGTCGGTGACGTCCGGACCGAGATTGGTGAAGCCCCACGCGATGTCGGCGTTGTGGCCGATGACGACGCCCGGCAGCCCGGCGAAGGAGTAACCGCTCACCTCGAGCGGGCACTGCTCGGTGACCTCGCGGCAGTGCAGCCCTACCTGGTACCAGATGCCGGGGACGGAGATCCCGAGGTGCGGGTCGTTGGCGAGCAACGGCATGCCGGTCGAGGACTTGTCGCCGGAGACGACCCACGAGTTCGACCCGATGCCCTCGCCGTGGCCGAGGAGCTCGGGGATGGCGTCGAAGGCCCTCTGGGCCGAGGCGAGGACCGTCGCGACGTCCTCGGTCGGGTCTGCTGCGCCCTTCACGCTGGCGGGTTCGGCGGTCACGGTCTCCCGGGACTCCCCCTTCGTCCCGGTGGCGCCGGGGCGCTCGACCGGCCACTCGTCGGCCGACAGGATCGGCTGGTGGCTCTCCGTGTCGTACGGCGGGTAGAGGTCGGCGAGCATCGTCTCGGGGACGACATCGGCGAGCCGGGCGCGGGTCAGCTCCTCCGTGTAGTTGCCGCGGAGGTCCCAGGCCATCGCCTTGAGCCAGGCGAGGGAGTCGACCGCCGACCACTGCTCGACCCGGTAGTCGTTGTTCTGCTGGCCGAGGATCGTGTACTCGAGCGCCATGTCGCCGGGCTCGCCACGCCGGTCGATCCACGCGTTGACCCCGTCCGCGTAGGCCTGCAGCGCGTGACGGGTGCTGGGCTTGAGCATCGGCAGCTCGGCCTCCGCGACACGGCGCCAGCCCATGGTGCGGATGACCTTGTCGGTCTCGAGGCCGGGCTCGCCGACCATCTCCGAGAGCCGTCCGGCGGTGATGTGCCGACGCAGGTCCATCTCGAAGAAGCGGTCCTGCGCGTGGACGAAGCCCTGGGCCCGCATGAGGTCGTCGAGGGTGTCGGCGTAGATGTTCGGCACCCCACGCTCGTCCCGGATCACGGTGACCGGGGCACTCAGCCCATCGACATCGAGGGTGCCGTCGGTCGTCGGCATGGTGCGCTGCACCTGGTTCCACGCGATGCCCCCGAGGGCGACGGCGAGGACGACGACAAGGGCGAGGACCGCGAGAGTGACGCGTCGGAGCGTGGCAGGCGTTGGCACCCTGCGAGACTAGCGACCGACCCGGACGGAGGTGAGCGGTGCTGACGAGCGTGGGCGGGCCCGGCCTCGACACCCTCGATCTCGCGCGTGCTCTCCTCGTCGGGTCGGCAGTCCTCGTCCTGTGCATCGCGGCGGTCCGGGTGACCTCCCGCTCGGGGCTGCCGACGCTGCTCGCCTACCTCGCGATCGGGTTGCTCCTCGGCGAGGTCGGCTTCGACTTCGACTCCGACGCGCTCGGCCAGGTCCTCGGCTACGCCGCGCTCATCCTCATCCTCACCGAGGGCGGCCTGACGACCCGCTGGTCGGCGATCCGGCGCTCGGTGGCGCCGGCGGTGACGCTGTCGACGGTCGGGGTCGTCGTGTCCGTGGTCGTCACCGCGGTCGCTGCGCACTGGCTGCTCGGGCTGGACTGGCACGTCGCGATGCTCATCGCCGCGATCGTCTCCTCGACCGACGCCGCCGCCGTCTTCTCCGTGCTGCGACGGGTGCCGCTCCCCCGGCGGCTCTCCGGGATGCTCGAGGCGGAGTCGGGCTTCAACGACGCCCCGGTGGTCATCCTCGTCGTCGCCCTCTCGGCCCGGCTCGTCGACCCGGCGCACGCAGCCTCGTGGCCCGTGCTGGCCGTCACCGCCACGCTCGAGCTCGTCGGCGGCGCGATCATCGGCGTCGCCGTCGGCTACCTCGGGGCCCGGCTCGTGCGGCGCACCGCGGCGGCCACGTCCGGCCTCTTCTCCATCGGCGTCATCGCGGTGTCGGTCTTCGCCTACGGCGCGGCCGCGATGGTGCACACCTCGGGATTCATCGCCTGCTACGCCGCCTCGCTCGTCATGGGCAACATGACGATGCCGCACAAGGCCGCGATGCTCGGCTTCGCGGAGTCGGTGGGCTGGCTGGCCCAGATCGGGCTCTTCGTCATGCTCGGCCTGCTCGCGACCCCCTCGGGCTTCACGGCCCAGGTCGTGCCGGCCCTCATCCTCGGCGCGGTCCTGCTGCTCGTCGCCCGGCCACTGTCCGTCGCCGTCTCCCTCACCCCCTTCGGCATCGGTTGGCGCGACCAGGCCTTCCTGTCCTGGGCGGGCCTGCGCGGGGCGGTCCCGGTCGTCCTCGCGACGGTGCCGGTGACGCACGGGGCGCGCGGGGTGGACTGGATCTTCGACCTCGTCTTCATGCTCGTCGTGCTCTTCACGCTCATCCAGGCTCCGACGCTGCCGTGGGTGGCCCGGCGGCTGCGGGTGACCGAGACGGCGGCGGCGCACGACATCAGTGTCGACTCCGGGCCGCTCGAGAGCATCGACGCGGATCTCGTCCAGGTGAGCGTCGGGGCCGGGTCGCGGCTGCACGGCGTGCGGGTCTTCGAGCTGCGGCTGCCGAAGGGGGCGAACGTCTCGTTGATCGTCCGGGACGAGTCGTCCTTCGTGCCGGGGCCGGACAGCCTGCTGCGCGCGGGCGACGACCTGCTCGTCGTGTGCGGGCGCGGGCTGCGAGACTCGGTGGAGGCCCGTCTGCTCGCGGTGAGCCGCGAGGGGCGGCTCGCGGGCTGGCGGTCCGGCAGCTCCTGACGCGAGGCACGAGCCGCCCGCGATCCTTCCTATACTTCGGTCCCGTGCCTACCTATGCCTACGCCTGCTCCGAGTGCGGTCACGAGTTCGACGCCGTGCAGTCCTTCAGCGACGACGCCCTGACCGAGTGCCCCCAGTGCGGTGGCGCGCTGCGCAAGAAGTTCGGCGCGGTCGGCGTGGTCTTCAAGGGTGGCGGCTTCTACCGCACGGACTCGCGCGGGACCTCTGCCGCGGGGGCGTCGTCGTCCGGCTCGAACGGCTCCTCGTCCAGCACCTCGAGCGACAACGGCTCGGGCACCGCCTCGTCGAGCACCGGCTCGAGCACCACGTCGTCCACAGGCACGTCCGGCGCGAGCTCGTCGTCCACCCCGGCCTCCTGACCCCAGCCGCCGCACCCGCGGCTGCCTAACGTCGGTGTCATGGCCGACCTCCTCGCGACCCAGCTCCCCTGGCTCTTCGCCCCTGGCCGCCGGCAGGCGTGGCGCCGACGGGTCGCCCGCCGGGTCGTCGCAGGGCTGCTGCTCTCCCTCGGGCTTGCGCTCGCGGTCGGCCGGGGCGCACCCGAGCCCACCGCCGCCGCCCTCGTCGCGGTCGCCGACGTGGCGGCGGGGACACCGGTGGACGCCGGCGACGTCCGCGTGGTCGATCGTCCGGCCTCGACCGTCCCCCAGGATGCGCTGCAGGCACCCGACGGGGCCGTCGGCCGGCTGGCGACGGTGGCCCTCGCCGAGGGGGAGGTGCTCACCCCGGCCCGGGTGCTCGGCAGCGACGCATCCACGGCGGGGCCCGGGAGGCGGGTCGTCACCGTGCCACTCATCGGTGCCGCGCGATCGCTTGCGGTGGGCGACCTCGTCGACGTCTACCGGCCCGGTCGCCGTGAGCCGGTCGCCGAGGAGGCGAGGGTCGTGGCGATCCCCGTGGGCGGCGACGAGCCGGCCGCGATCCCCGAGCCGACGGCGGTGCTCTCGCTGTCGGCGGCATCGGCCGGCGACATCGTCGACGCTCTCGACGAGGACGTCGGGACGGGCTTCGTCCTCACCGCCCGCGGACTCTCACCAGGTCGCTGACCTGCGGCGATGCTGCCTCGGAGGACAGTCTCGACGCCCTCCCGGCAGGCTGCGATAATGGATCCGCCACGCCCGGGCCCGTCGCCAACTTGCATATCCGCTGCAGGGTCTTTCATCCTGGTCGACGGAGTGCGCGCTCGCACTACTCACGTCTACCCCTAGAAGGATGGATCCCATGAAGGGCTTCAAGGACTTCCTCATGCGCGGCAACCTCGTCGAGATTGCCACCGGTCTGATCATCGCCACCGCGTTCGCCGCGGTCGTCGCCGCGTTCACCAACTTCCTCCTCGAGGCCATCGGCAAGGCCACCGGCGGTGCCGACTTCAACTTCGACGACATGACCATCGGCGGCTTCCAGACGGTCGGCCCGCTGCTCACCGCTCTCGTCGCCTTCCTCATCATGGCCGCCGTCGTGTACTTCGGCGTCATCAAGCCGTACCAGGCGATGCGTGAGCGCTTCGTCGCCGCCGAGGAGGAGACCACCGAGGAGAACGTCGAGCTCCTCCGCGAGATCCGCGACGAGCTCCGCGCCGGCCGCGGCCGCATCTGATCGCAGCACCCGCGACGGCCACACGTCGCAGCCCGAAGGGGTGAGAGCCACCGGCTCTCACCCCTTCGTCGTCCCTCAGTCCCGGCCCCAGTGGGGCGGACGTTCGTCGAGCAGCCACTTCTCCCGTGGGTCGAGGACCGGGGTGCCCTCGGACCGGGGCGTCCGGGGCGAAGGGGTGTCCTCGGCCTGGGTGCTGGCGGCACGAGCCGCCTCCGAGGTGCCCGGGTGGCTGGCCCGCCGATGACGGCGCCGACGGGGCGACGGCTCGGCAGTGCCGTCGTCTGGACTCATCGCCGGTGTCCGGCCTCGAGCGCCCGGCAGGCGTCGTGCAGGGCGCGGACAACCTTGGCCTCCTGCCGCGCGGGGTCGGCGAAGATGTCGGTCGTCCACAGCCGCAGGTGGCGCCAGCCGAGGGCCGTCAGCTCGGCGGGGAGGATCCGGTCGCGCTGACGGGCGCCGGCGCGGCTCGCGTACTCCGGGCCGTCGAGGCTCACGGCGAGCTGGTAGCCCCGGTGGTCCGGGTCGGCCACGGCGATGTCCACCCGGTGCGCCCCTCGGCCCACGCCGATCTCGGCGACGAGGCCGGCGGCACGGAGTCGTTGGGCGAAGCCGACGACAAGGGGACCGGCTCCCCCTTCGTCCCCGCTGGCCCGGTGGGCCGGCGGCGACTCCTCGAGGGCCTCGAGCTCGGCGAGGACCGCGCGCAGCGCCTCGATGCCGCTGCCCTTGGGCACGCCCCGCAAGGCGGCGGCCCGCAGCCCGGTCACCCAGTCGACCTGGCGGCGTCCCCGGGTCAGGGCGATGCCGACGAGGCGGGCACCCTCGATGCCCGCGAGTGCCCGGCTGGCCGCGGTCGCCGGGGCGCCAGAGCCGAGCGGGCTCACCGGGCCGACGCTGACGACGACACGGTCACGCTGCTCGCGCTGCCAGCGGTCGACCGGCTTGACGACGAAGGGGGCCGGGAGCGCCGCCATCCCGGCGGCCAGCTCGGGCCGGCGACGCACCGTGTCGGCCACGGCGGCACGGACGGCCGCTGCGTGCTCGGCGTCGAAGGTGACGACGCCCAGGCTCGTCCCGGGCTCGGCGAGGGCCTCCACGACGAGAGAGGCGACGAGGTCGACCTCGGGGCTGGGGCCGCCCCCCGCGTGCTCGGTGTCCACGACACGCAGCCGGGGCGTGGGGTCGCCGCCGGGCGCTGGGGTGTGGACGACGCCGCGCTCGCGAGCCGACGGGATCCACGGGCGAGGGTCGCCGCTGGTCCGCAGGTGGACGACCTCGAGGCTGCGCTCGGCCAGGGTGGCGAGGTCGTCGGCAGAGGTGTCGGGTGGCCGCACGCCGGGGTCGGTGCTCCACGAGCCGGGCCGCTGCTGCGTCGGGTCGCCCACGACGACGAGCTGCCCGCCGCGGGCGATGGCGCCGACGGCCCGGGCGAGGCTGGTCCGGCTCGCGTCGTCGACGACCACGAGGTCGAATCGCTCGTCCGGGGGCAGGACCAGGCCGACCGCGAGGGGGCTCATCATCGTGCAGGGGCCGGCGGCGCGGAGGAGCCCGCCCCACGCGTCGTAGCCGTCGCGCCAGCGCGGGGCGGGCCTGCCACGGCCCTTGGCGGTGCGGTCGACGTCGAGGGCAGCCCTGCGGTTGCCGCGCCCGAGCGACCGGAAGCGTCGGCTGGCGGCGTCGGCGAGCGCGCGGGCGTTGGCGGCGACGGTCTCGGCGTCGGCGACGACGAAGTCGGCGAGGGCAGCGTCGAGGTCGGTGCCCTCGACGGCCCGGAAGCGCCGGTCCCCGGACCCGATCTCCTCGAGGACCGACATCCACCACACGTAGCGCATCTCGTCGACGACCGCGGACGGTGCGACACGCCGCCGGGCCAGGTCGTCGACGACCTCGCCGAGGCCGAGCTCGTCCAGGGCGTCGACGTCGCCGCGGGTGGCGGAGGCCGCCTCGGCGCCGGCCCGGTCGCGGCGCAGGGCGGCGAGCAGGGTCCGCAGCTCGGCGGTCGGACGGTCGATGAGCCCGTCACCCTCCGCCGCCGGCGGCAGTGCGGTCTCGACCGTCGCGAGTGCTGCGTGCACCCGCTCGTAGGCCCGGTGCGCGTCGTCGATGGTCGCAGGGATGCGTGGCCGGCCACCGCCGCCGACGATGCCTGCCCACGCGCGGCGCTGCTCCTGGGCGCTGACGAGGGCGGCATGGAGGTCGGCGGGCGGCCTGCCGGGACGGAGGTGGGCGCGTGCCTGCCGCACGAGGCGGCGCCGCTCGACCATGCCGAGCCGGGTCATCGACGAGGTCGCGTCGATGAGCGGGTCGATCGGGGCGTCGAAGAGCTCGGGCCGGAAGATGTCGAGGGTGTCGCGGATCTGCTCCACGGCCGCGAGGAGGCGGCCGTGGTCGCCCGGGGCCTGGGCGCGAGGCTCGGTGATGTCGCGGAAGACCTCGGACATCGTCCGGTCGAGCGCGGCGAGATCCTCGTCGAGCAGGTGGGTGATCGTCTCGCTCACCCAGTCGACGTCCTGGGCGCTCGTCACCCTCCCCCGCCACCAGGGCGAAGGGGTGGGCCGGCGGTCCCAGGCGAAGGTCCGGGCGATCGTCTCGGCATGGGTCGCGGCCTCCTCGATGGCGTCGAGGTCGAGCCGGGAGAGGACCTCCCGACCGAGGCGCACCCGCGAGCGGGGAGGAGATGCGGCGCCGGCGAGGGCCACCACCGAGTCGTGGGCGTCGGCGATGCTCACGCCCCACGGCTCGCGCGGGGTGTGGACCGCCTGGGCGTGCCCGTCGAGGGTCGCGGCAGCAGCCGTCGCGCGCTGGCTGCTCGCGGCCGAGCCGGTCTCGGGCTGGTCCGAGCGGGTCGGCCAGCGGTCGGTGATGAGCCGCGGGTCGACCTGACCGGCCGGGTCGGTGACGTGGACGACGAGATCGCCGAGGCCGACACCGTCGAGGACACCATGGACAGCCTGCAGCGCGGCCGTCTTCTCGGCGACGACGAGCACACGCCGCTCGGATCCCACCGTCTGCGCCACGAGCGCCGCGACGAACCGCGCCGCGTCGACGCCCGGCGGCGCCTCGACGAAGAGGTCCTCGCCCTCTGCGACACGGTCCAGGGCTCCCTGCTGGTCCTCGGGGAGGTCGAAGACGCTCGCGTCGACCCCTTCGGGCGCCCGACGACCCCGGACCGAACGACGACGGTCCGCGGCTGACCCCTTCGCCGCGCCACCCGCCGGCGCCACCTCCTCGCCGTCGGTGAGGCGAGCGAGGACCGGGTGAGCGTCGACGACCCGGCGGATCGCGTCGAGGTCGGCGATCGCCTCGGCCTTGCCGTAGGGGTACGCGCCGAGCTGGAGGGTGGAGCGGATCTCGAAGCCGGGGATCTGGGCGCACAGCTGCCGCAGCGCCTCGTAGACCGGCTCGGGGTTGAACCCACGCTCCCCGGCACGGCCACGCTCGAGGACCCGCGTCAGCGCCCCGGGGCGGCGCAGGCGGGGCTCGACGACCGCGACGAGCGCGGGGTTGAGCTCGACGTCGGTGACGAAGGTCAGCCGCAGGTCGCCGTCGGTCTCGGTGGGCTCGAGGTCGACACGACGCAGGAGCACGGGGGCGGCGGGGCGGCGCTGCTCGACGCTCGTGTGCCACGTGGCCTCTCCCATGGCCAGGAAGCAGGTGCTCAGGCCGTGCTCCTCGGCGATCGCGTCGGTGCGCTCACGCAGGCGGCGGGCGGTGCGCTGGGCGCGGGCGCGGGCCTCAGGCTCGCGGACGAGGTCGCTGATCCGCACGTCGCGGCCGGCGAGGAGCATCGCCGTGCCACCCGGGTGGGCGCGGGTGAGGTCGACGACCTCGGAGTCGTCACGCCGGGGCCAGACCAGGGTGTTGGGGCCGCCGAGGTCCATGAGCTCGCCGCGCCACTGCTCGGGCCCCGGCGGGGTCGAAGGGGTGGTCGCTGAGCTCACGTCGGCAGGCTAACGCGAAGGGGCGGCCCGTCGGACACCCACGGTTGGTGAGCCGTTCCCCGCACGGTCGACGACGTGCCGCCGTGGCGCGCCTAGCCTGGATGCTGAGCTCGAAGGGGGATCCGGGGATGCGAGCGCGAGTGGCCTGGGTCGGCGCTGGGGTTGTCGCCGTCGTGGGAGGGGGTGCGGCCGCGGTCGCGTCGGTCGGGGGGCCGGCTGCGCCGGTCGAGACGGTGGTGGAGGTTGCCGAACCGGCCGTGAGCGTGGCCGCGCGTCTCGGTCCGCCGGCGCCGCGGCTGCTCGACGTCGCGGTCGAGCGCACCCACGTCCGAGCCCACCCCATGAAGCCGCTCCCGAAGCGGCCGGTCCGGGCGAAGAAGGCACCGAAGAAGGTCGATGCGGCGAAGGCGAAGAAGCTCGCCCAGGAGCTGCGCCTCGGCGCCGGCACCCCCAAGGCGCACCTCGTCAGGGCGTACCGCAAGGCGCCCTCCTTCGCGCCCGCGGGCTGCGGGGTCCGACCCGAGCTGCTCGCCGCCATCGGGCAGGTCGAGTCGGGCAACATCGGCGGCCGCGCGCTGACCGGTCACAGGGTGACCCCGCCCGTCTACGGGCCGCCGCTGACGGGCGGAGCCTTCGCGCGGATCTCGGACAGCGACGGCGGGCGGCTCGACGGGTCCTCGGCGTCCGACCGAGCGGTCGGGCCGATGCAGTTCATCCCGACGACATGGGCGGCGTGGGGCACGGACGCCGACGACGACGGCACCGCCGACCCGCAGAACGTCTACGACGCCGCGGCGTCGGCGGCTCGTTACCTGTGCGCGGGCGGGCGCGACCTCGCGGACCCCGGATCGTTGCGCCGCGCGATCCTCTCCTACAACTACTCGGGCGAGTACGTCGCGACGGTGCTGTCGTGGAAGGGATTCTTCGAGCGCAACGGGCTCGAGGCGATCGGCGACACGTCCCGCTTCGTGCCCAACGGGGTCGTGACGTCGACGACGAAGAGCCGGGACGAGCGCGCGGACGAGCCGGTGGTCACGCCGGGGCCGAAGGACACGGTGCCAGCCCGCCCTGCGACGAAGCCTTCGAGCAGCTCGCCGGTACCCACGACGACGTCTTCGACACCGACGTCCGGGACCACGTCGCCGACCCCGAGCACTCCCCCTTCGCCCGGGGCGACGACGCCGCCGACGACCGAGACGACGGAGCCGACGGAGCCGACGGAGCCGACGGCGGATCCGACGACCCCCTCGCCCGAGCCGACGCCGACCGAGCCGGATCCTGGCTCGACCACCCCACCCGAGCCCGAGCCGGCCGAGACGAGCGCGCCCTGAGGGACGACCGTCGCGCCGTGTCGCGCCTTGGCATCCCGGAGATCGGTGCCCCCGGCAAGATTCGAACTTGCGACACCTTCTTTAGGAGAGAAGTGCTCTTCCCCTGAGCTACGAGGGCTTGGCCGCGTCAGCAGCCTCGGACAGGGTAGCCCCTGTAGGTCGCCGTCCAGGACGTCAAGCACAGCCGGGGCGGCTCAACCCGGCTCGCTGGTCGAGAACTGTCGGATCTGGGGCACGGTCGTCACCATGTGAGCCAGGGCCGTGGCGGAGAGGCAGACGTGACGGTGGGGCACGTCTCCGGGGAATCGGACGAAGTCTCCGGGTCCGAGGTCGACCGGGTCCGACAGCGGGCCGGTGCGGATCTCGCCCTCGATCACGTAGACGTGGTGCAGCGTCCCCGAGGAGTGAGGCATGACGGTCGCCGTCCGCATCTTCTTGCTCAGCCGGACGACCTGCGTCCGGACGTGGCCGGTACCGAAGATCTCGTCGAGGAACCTGATGTCCGACCCGTAGTGCTGGCGCCAGCCCGCCGACTCTGCCCGCCGGACGTAGACCGGGTTGCCCCACTCGGTGACCAGCCGCCTCAGCGGGACGCCGAGGCACACCCCGACGGCGGCAAGGGTGTCGACCGTGGGGTTCCCCGCGCCGGCTTCCAGCTTAGAGAGGGTCTGCTTCGACAGGCCGGAACGTCGCGCCATGTCTCCCAGGGAGAGCCCGCGCTCCTGCCGGAATCGCCGGACGTTGGTCGCGATGAGCTGCGAGATCTCGGAGTCCCGCCCCTCTGCTCGCTCAACAGTCGTCACTTACAATATCCTATCCGTCACTCTTGACTGAATGCTCTTCTCGGGCCAGGATATCGATGTCAAAGGTGACAGAGCGCTTACCTCGATAGACGCACCGAGAGGGATCGTCCATGACAGCAACAGTTGAGGGCCGCGATACCACCCAGGACAGCGGCGACCGAGCAGCGGTGGACAAGGCGATAAGCCTGCTCGCCTCCTTCGGTGCCGACGCGGTCTCCGGTGTCGGTGTCAGCGAGCTCGCCCGTCGGGCGGACCTCAGCAAGTCCACGGCCTTCCGCGTGCTGGGGATGCTGGAGCGCAACCGTGTCGTCGAGAGGGTCGGCCGCAAGTATCGCCTAGGCGCGCGACTCCAGGAGCTGAGTCGCCCCGTCGACGCCGACGAGCACCTCTGGCTCCGTGAGTTCCTCATCCCTGCTTGCGCCGACCTCTACGAGAAGACCCACGAGATCGTCCATGTCTCCGTCCTCGAGGGGACGGACGTGATCGCGCTGCACCGGCTCTTCGGCGGCAAGGCGGGCCACTCCCCCTCGCGGATCGGAGAGAGGCTCCCCGCTCACGCCGCCGCCGCCGGCAAGGTCATGCTCGCGCACGACCCGCAGGCACTGGAGCAGGTCCTGTCGGCACCGCTGGAGGCGAGGACGTCCCGCACGATCACCGATCCTGACGAGCTGATGACCGAGCTCGCCCGCATCCGCGAAGGGGGGCTGGGCGTCAACATCGAGGAGGCCGCACCCGGCATGGTCTCGATCGCTGCCCCGGTACGCGGCTCGAACGGCCGACCCCGCGCCGCGCTGGCGATCGTCGGGACGGTCGGCCGCATCGACCTGCACCAGCACGCCCCGTGGCTGCGCAAGGTCGCGGCCGGGGCCAGCCAGGCGCTGATCCGCGCCGAGCGTGCGCGCTACAGGCCGGTCAGCTGACTCGTCCCACGACGAGGGGCCACTCAGTCCGTGGGGACCCGGTCCAGATCCATGTCCGTCTGGGTAACCCAGGCCGGTTCGTACACCAGAAGTGACAGCGTCCCTTCACGGATATCGACCTCGACGCCCGGGCGGTAGCCCGCACGCTGCGCCGTCTCGTGTGCTGCGATATCCTCCGGGTCGAGTGCCAGCACTACCCGCCGGCAGAGCGGGTCCGCCTCCACCAGGGCATCGGTAGCGACCAGGATCATCTCAGCCGGGACGGGCCCCTCAGGAGCGAGTTCGATGTCGTGCGCACCGGCTGGATAGCTGTCTGCGAGCCGGCCCTCCACGCAGCGCTCGATCCTCACCCGGTAGGTCGCCCCGCTACCGTCCTTGAGGGCGAACGTCGCAGCGCGGCGTCCGCCGTCCACTAGCTCGGCGGTCCACGGCGCCCGCGGGCTCAGGGCGCGAGGGATAACGGCGCGCATCAGTCCTTCCCCGCAATCTGCCGGATCGTCAGCTTGTCGAGCTTGCCCGAGGCGTTACGCGGCATCTCTGCCACGAGGGTGATACGGCTGGGCAACTTGTACCGGGCGAGACGCTCGCTCCCGAACTCGCGGACACTCTCGAGGGTGATGTCGGTCCCCTCCGCGACGGTGAGAACAGCTGAGACTGCCTCGCCCCACTTCTCGTCGGGCACGCCCACGACGGCGACGTCGAGGACCCCGGGCATCTCCGCGTAGACGCGCTCCACCTCGGCGGGATAGACGTTCTCACCTCCGGTGATGATCATGTCCTTGAGCCGGTCGACGATGAAGAGGAAGCCGTCCTCGTCGAGATAGCCGATGTCTCCCGAGTGGAACCAGCCCTGGTCGTCGTACGCGGCCGACGTGGCCTCGGCGTTGTTCCAGTAGCCGGCGGCGACGTTCGGCCCACGGACGACGATCTCGCCCCGCTCCCCCGTGGGCATCGGGGTCTTGTCGACGACATCGACGATCCGCACCTCGGTGAAGGGCATCGCCACCCCCGCGGAGCCCAGCTTCTCGCGCGTCCACTCGGCAGGCAGGTGCGTCGCGAAGGGCGCTGTCTCGGTGAGCCCCCAGGCCTGCTGGAGCGTCACGTCAAGCTCCAGGAACTGGGTGATGAGGGAGGGCGGCACCGGCGCACCGGCCACGATGAGACCGGTGAGCGACGACAAGTCCACCTCCTCGATACCCGGCGCCCGGCGCAGCGCGGCAAACATCGCGGGCACGCCGAACATCGAGTTCACCTTGTGCTCGACGATGTCGCGGACCATCTGCTCGGGGTCGAAGTGCCGTCGCAGGACCGCCTTGCCGCCCCGCGAGACCGCCCGGAGCAAGAAGGAGTTCAGCGCGCCGATGTGGAAGATCGGCGCCGCGCAGTGGGTGACGTCGCCGCGCCGGGTGTCAACCATGGAGTCGACGTTGACCGAGTTCCAGAAGATGTTGCCGTGGGTGAGGATGACTCCCTTAGGGTGGCCTGTCGTCCCCGACGTGAACATGAGGATCGCGGGGTCGTCATAGTCGCGTCGCACGTGCGCCGACATCGGCTCCGAGGCAGCCAGCACCGCCGACCACCGCTCCCAGTCCCCGGTCTCTGCGCCGTCGGCGACGGGGACGGCCGGGTCGTCGTCGACGAGCAAGGAGCGGCGGATCGCCGACCCCGCTTTGACCGAGTCGACCTCTGCCCGATGGCCCTCCTCCGCGACGATCGCGTCGGCGCCGCTAGCGGCGAGGACCCGCTCAAGCTCGGGCCCGGCGAGGCGGAAGTTGATCGGGACGAAGAGTGCCCCGACCCGGAAGGCGGCGTACATGGTCACGAGGAAGGAGGGGCTGTTCAGGCCGAGGTAGGCCACCCGGTCCCCCTCCCCCACTCCGCTCCTCACGAGGTCGGTCGCTAGCCTCGCGGCCTTCTCGTCGAGCTCGGCGTAGGTGACGTCGCCACCCTCGTAGATCAGCACCGTGCTATCCGGGGTCAGCCGGGCGTTGCGCTTGACCGCAGCGACGGGGTTGATATCGAGCGCGTGGCCCGAGTTGGCGGAGTGAGCCAGGATCATCTCGTCCTCCTGAGACGGGGCTGAGGGTCAGGGCGAAGGGGCGCGAAGGGGGAGGTCACAGGTGGTCGCCCCCGGCGTCGGACGCGAACCCGCGGACCCCCATGCCTCCGTCGATGGAGATCGCGTGCCCGGTCATGGGCCCGGACTGGGAGCTGGCAGCCAGCAGGACGAAGGGCCCGGTGAAGTCCCGGGGGTCGTGGCTGGAGTCGTGAAGCGGGATCGGCGGCCGGGTGCCGTCGCTGCGGCGCCGCGCGAAGGACGCCCCGATGGCCCGGGACTCCATGGACAGCGCTGCGGGCCCCCGCAGGTCCGTATCCATCCCGCCGCATGCGACGCCGTTGACGCGCACCTTCGGCGCCAGCTCGTAGGCGAGCTCGCGCATCAGTCCGAGGCTCGCGTGCTTGCTCGCGGTGTAGACCGGCCCGCCGCCGTTGACGTAGAAGGACGCGTTGGACAGCGTCATGATGAGGCTGCCCCGCGTGGTCACGAGCTCGCGCCAGGTCGCCTCGGCGGTCAGGAGGTACCCCTTGACGTTAATCGCGAAGATCTCGTCGAACGTCGCCTCGACGTCCTCGGCCGACATCCGCGTCAAGGACCGCTGGTAGTCCCAGACCCCCGCGTTGGCGACGACGGTGTCGATGCGGCCGAAGGCCCGCTTGACCCCGTCGACGGCACGGTGCAGGTCCGCCGAGCTGCGCACGTCACCGGTGACGGTGAGCAGCCGCTCCGGGTGTGCGCTCTCCCGCTTCAGGGCGGCGAGCTGCTCCTCGTCGATACCGAAGGCCGCCACGGAGGCCCCTTCGTGGAGGAACCGCTCCACGACGGCACGGCCCACCCCGGAGCCGCCGCCGGTCACGAGAGCGACGTCGCCCTCGAGCCACCCCTTCGGAGCACTCATCTCGCGCCCACGCCGAAGTCGATGACGTGCCGCTCGAACTCGGCCTGGCGCTCGAGCTGGACCCAGTGACCGCAGGCACCGAAGACGTGGAGCTGGACGTCCTTGATCTGCTTGAGCATGAGCTGGGCGCCTTCGAGCGTGATGGTGCGGTCGTCCCTGCCCCACAGGAGCAGGGTGGGGCTCTTGATGAGGTGGAGGTCACGCCACAGCGGGTCCATGCCGTGCCGGCGCGCGAAGGCGGCGTTGTAGCGGTGGTAGAACTCGATGTGGCTCTTGTCGAGCGAGGCCTCGTACCGGGCCCGCACCACGTCCTCGCCGAACTGCTTGTGGTCGTAGACCATCGTCCGGATGAAGCTGGCCATCTTCTTCTCCGAGGGTCCGGAGCCGTTGTAGTAGATGAACATCTGCTTCTGGCCCTCGGTGGGGGTCGGCCCGAACGGCAGCCATCCACCACCGGGCGCCATGAGGATGAGCCGGGCGACGCGCTCGGGTCGCTGCTGCGCCATGGCGATCGCGGCCGCGCCGCCGAGGCTGTTGCCGAGCAGGTGGAAGGTGTCGATGCCCATGGCGTCAAGCGCCTGGAAGAGCGCGTCGACGGCGATCTGCGTGATCGAGCGGTCCTGGAGGTCCTCCTCGGACGGCCGGTAGGAGTCGCCGAAGCCCGGCTGGTCGGGTAGGACTACCTGGAAGTGCTGCGCCAAAGCGGGGAGGTTCTGGGTGTAGTTGCTCAGCCCCGAGGCGCCCGGCCCACCGCCGTGCAGCATCACGAGGACCGGCCCGGAGCCCGCCTCTGCGACGGCGATGTCCCCAAGCGTGGTCGTGATCGTGTGCCGGGTGATCTCCGGCATGGGCTGAGAAGCTGTGGTGTCCACGTACCTGTCCTTTGCTGAAGCGGGGTTGCGTGCTCTGTCAGAAGAAGATCGAGAGGTTCTTCGCCTGCAGCACGTTCTGGTCGAGGAGGATCTCTCGCCGGGCCACTTCGAAGGAGCTGCCGCGGCGACGGAGGATGTCGGTGCGCTGACCCGCGAAGAGGTTGTTCTCGTGCTGCAGCCGCGACCGGTAGACCATGAAGGCTGTCCGGACGTTCAGGTCGTCCACGGTGAATCCCGGGTGCTCGTCGGGGTCCACGTGCGTCGCGATGACGTTGGAGATGAGGTGACGGGTCCGGGAGGGCGGGTCCTCGGCCCACGCCATGCCGGAGTCGAACCGGCGGATGCGCCACTCGAGGGACTGCTTGGTCTCGTCGAAGTACGAGGTCCCGCCACGCGGCTCGATCGAGAGCGACTGTTGACGTCGCAGCCGGTTCGTGCGCGTCGGCATCCAGTACTCGAGGTCGTCCGCGAGCAGGTCCAGCCAGTCGGTGAAACGGCCATCGTCGAGGCAGGCCGCCTCCTGGAAGTAGAACTGGCTGATCTCGAAGACCGTGTGCGCGTCTGCGCGCTGGCCGGCCCGGTCGTCGCTCCGACCAGGCGCCTTCGCCCCGGGGCGTGCGTCGGGGATGTTCATCTGGTCGCCGTCGTTCGTCGTGATGGTCACGGTGGAATCTGACTCCCTTCCCTGCTTGCCGCGACATCACTCGTGCCGCGTGGTGGAACGTCAGCCGCGGAGCAGCCGACGGAGATCGGTCGAGGTGTCCGCCAGCTGGTCCGCGGACACGGAGACACCGCGGTCGACGAGGCGACGTCCGGCCTTCGAGGCCGTCGCGTCGTCGACAGAGGCCACGGCCACGACGCGACCCTCGCGCAGGCCGTAGACAGAGAGGGGCACCTCGTCGAGGCTGCCCCGAAGGACGACCTCGTCGGCATGCTCCATGAGACCGATGCACTCCACGTGGTGGCCGTGCCGGTCGGACCAGAACCAGGGGGCGCCCTCGCTCGGCGCGGGGAGCCCGAGGATCGTCGCGACGGCCCGGTCGGCGGACCGCGTCGCGGCCTCCCAGTGCTCCTCCCTCGGTGCGGGCGAGCCGTCCTCCTGGCGTCGCCGGGCGACGTCACCGACGGCCAGGACGAAGGGGTGGGAGGTTACCTGGCCGGCGTCGGTGAGGACACCACCGTCCGTCTCGAGGCCTGCGGCCTCGGCGAGCGCGGTGTCCGGGACCATGCCGACGCCTAGCAGCACGGCGTCGGCGCGGCGAGGCTCGCCCTCGCCGACGAGCTGGACGAGGACGGTCCCGTACGGCTCGTCGCGCATCGACTCGACCGTCGTCTGCACCGTCTCGATGCCCCGCCTCGCGTGCATCTCGTGGAGCCACAGGGCGAGGTCGTGCCCCACCGCCCGCTCCAGCGGGACGGCAACCGGGTCGACGAGGGTGACCTGGCAGCCCAGGTCGTTGGCGGTCGAGGCCACCTCGGCGCCGATGAGCCCGGCACCCACGACGAGCAGCCGCGCCCCCGGTCGCAGGTCCTCCCGGAGCCGGTCTGCGTCGGCCCGCTCCCGGAGGACATGGACCCGCGGCGACTCCACGCCGGGGATGGGCGGCCGGGCCGCCCGGCCACCAGTGGCGAGGACGACCCGGTCCGGCGTGAGGACCCTGCCGTCGGAGAGGACGACCTCGTGCTCGTCCGGGTGCACGGACGTCACCGTGACCTCACCGACAAGGGTGACGTCTTGATCGACGTACCACTGCGCCGCCTGCAGCGCGATGCCGTCGAGGTCCCGGCCGCCGGCCAGGTACTCCTTTGACAGAGGCGGCCGGTCGTAGGGCAGCTTGTCAGGGTCGACGAGAACGATCTCGCCCTCGAAGCCGTGACGGCGCAGGCCGGAGACGGTGCTCACGCCCGCGATCCCACCACCGACTACGAGGACGCTGCGCGGCGACTCGCTCATGACGCAGGTGCCCCCGGGAAGAGGTAGACCTCTCCGTCGCGGACCTCGACGCGGTGGCTCGAGACTCCCCGCGGGGCCGGCAACGACTGCACGTCACCGGTCTTGAGGCAGAACTTACTCGCGTGGAGGGGGCACTCGACGAAGCCGTCCTCGACCCATCCGTCCGCCAGCGAGGCCACCTCGTGCGGGCAGGTGTTGTCGAGTGCCCAGACCGAGCCGTCGTCGTCCTTGAGGAGCGCGATGTCATCCTCGGTTCCGGTGACGTCCTTGGAGATGACGACGCCCTCGCCCTCGGGGATGTCGTCGACAGCTGCCACGCGGATGCCTTCGCTCATGGGGTCTGCTCCTCGGGGGTTGCACCCGGCCGCTTCGGCCGGGGACGGGTCTCGTGCCAAGCCGGCGTGCTCATCAGCTCGGACCAGCGGCGGTAGAAGGACAGGCCGGCGGCGTCGCTGAAGAGCTCGGTAGTCTTGCCCGGGTGGACACCGTCCTCGGTAGCCGTGCCGAGCGACATCTGGAAATTCAGCGGGGTCTCCCCCGTGATGAAGCCGCCAGAGATCACCTGGATCTCGCTCCAGTTCTCCCCGTCATCCTGCTCGAAGATGCCGCTGGGGCCGAAGGTGCGCAGGTTGTACAGCCGCTGCGCCTCGCGGACGTCCTCGGGCATTGATCGGTCGACGATGGTCCAGGCCCAGACCTCGATCTTGTCCGGTCCCTTGGGGTGCCACACGCGGATCGAGCCGTTGACCGGCAGGTAGGAGAAGTTGGGGAAGACGGTCGCGTGACCCGTGGTCATCGGTCCCTCGACGCGCGCGTCGGTCAACCGCTCGCGCAGCGCGTCGTAGTCGTAGTACTCGTGGACCCGTTGCGCATCGAAGCGGTTCTTGGCGTTGACCGGGAAGCCCGCCCCGTGACCCCGGTCGGAGAGGAACTGACGGCCCTGGCGGTTGATCACCGCCTCGGCGAGCTTCTTGCCGGGAGGGGTCATGACGTAGAGCGCCGACGCGTGGCTCATGTTCACGTGGTACCAGTCGGTGGCGAACTGCTCGGCCATGAGCTTCCAGTTGCCCTCGAGGACCCAGCGGTGGACGTCGCCGACAACGACGGTCCCTTCAGGGTCGCGGTCGAGGAAGGCGTCCATGTACCAGGCCATGTCACCGAGGTAGTCGGCGAGCTCCTCGCCCTCGGCGTCCCACGTGCCGAAGATCAGCCCCCGGTAGGACTGCACCCGGGGAACTTCGACCAGTCCCCAGTCCCGGGGGTCGAAGTGGTCCGGGTACTTGTCCTTGTTGGGCACTGCGACTAGGTCGCCGTCGAGGTCGAAGGACCAGCCGTGGTAGCTGCACGTGAAGTTCTTCGTCCGGCCGGAGTCAGCGCGGCAGACGCGGGCACCCCGATGGCGGCAGGAGTTGAGGTAGGCCCGGATCCGACCCCTCTTGTCCTTCGTGACGATGATCGGGTCCTCGCCCATCCACGTCGTGAAGAAGTCGCCGGGCTTGTGGAACTGGTCCTCGTGCGCGAGGAAGAGCCACTGGGTGGCAAAGACCCGCCGGAGCTCCTGCCGATAGATCGCCTCGTCGCTGTAGATCACCCGGTCGACGACGCCGGTCTCGACGTCTACGAGTCCAGAGGTGTCGATGTTGGCCTTGAGGCCATCGGGGCGCGTCAGGCCGCCGACCTTCGCAACAGGTTCGCGAAGGGAGGCCGCCCTCGTGTCGTCAGTGGTGGTCATGCGGACATGCCACACCCGCGCACGCCAGCGCGGGTAGCAGGTGTGCCGTTGTACGGCACACCTGCTGTAGTTGCCTGTGGCGGCCCCTGAGGCTGGGTCCCATGCGCGCCGCCTCCTGCATCAGCCAGAGTCCCACCGACCCGCTGGGAGGTCTCGTCCTCTCCGACGTCCCCGAGCCTGAGAGACGCCCGGGGTGGACCAACGTCCGCATCGTCGCGACCTCGATCAACATGCACGACCTGTGGACGCTGCGCGGGGTGGGCCACCCGGAGGAGCACCTCCCGATGATCCTCGGCTGCGACGCTGCGGGGCACGACGAGGACGGCAACGAGGTGATCGTCTACCCGATCATCGCCGACCCAGACGCCGGCATGGGTGACGAGACCCTCGACCCACGCCGCGCGCTCCTGTCCGAGCGCCACAACGGCACCTTCGCCGAGGTCGTCTCGGTCCCCGAGCGCTGTGTCCTCCCCAAGCCCCCGGAGCTGTCGTTCGAGGAGGCCGCCTGTCTCCCCGTTGCCTGGGGCACCGCCTACCGGATGCTCTTCACCCAGGCGCAGATCAAGGCCGGGGACCGAGTGCTGGTCCAGGGGGTCGGCGGAGGGGTCGCCTCTGCCGCGATCAAGCTCGCGGTGGCCGCCGGCGCGGTCGTCTACGCCTCCAGCCGCTCGGCGGAGAAGCGCGCCACGGCCCTTGAATGGGGCGCGGCTGCGGCAGTCGCCCCTGGCGAGCGGCTGCCCGAGCGCGTGGACGTCGTCATCGAGACGGTCGGCGAGGCGACCTGGAGCTACTCGCTCAAGGCCTTGCGCCCCGGGGGCACAGTGGTCGTCTGCGGGGCCACCACCGGTGACCAGCCGCCGGCCGATCTCAACCGCGTCTTCTACCAGCAGCTGCGCGTCATCGGCTCGACCGGGTGCACCCGCTCCGAGATGGTCGCCCTGATCCGGATGATCTCTGCCACCGGGATCCGCCCGGTCGTCGACCGGGTTATGCCGCTCGAGGAGATCCACGACGCCTTCCGCCTCATGGAGGCCAGCGAGACCCTCGGCAAGATCATCCTCCACCCCACCCCTGCACCCGCCTGAACCCAACCACGGGAGGAACCCCATGACCGCTGCACTCGTCGGCCTGTCCCACTCGCCGCTGATCGGCAAGAACGACCCACCTGCCCACGTCCTCGAGGCCTGCGAGGGAGCCGTCGCGACAGCCCGCACCTTCGTCGAGGACTTCGACCCCGAGCTGGTCGTCCTCTACGCGCCGGACCACTACAACGGCTTCTTCTACGGGGGCATGCCCCCCTTCTGCCTCGCCACCGGGGCCATTTCCGTCGGTGACTTCGGGAGCACCCCCGGACCGCTCTCGGTCGACACCGAGGCGGCCAGGCACCTCGCCAAGGGCACGCTGGACCGGGGCATCGACCTCACCGTGTCCGCGCAGATGACCGTCGACCACGGCATGGTGCAGCCGCTCGAGCAGCTCTTCGGCGGCATCACCGACGTCCCGGTCGTCCCGGTCTTCGTCAACGGCGTCGCCACCCCCCTCGGCCCGGTCTCCCGGATCCGCGCGCTCGGCGAGGCGCTGGGCTCGGCCGCGGCAGAGCTGGACCGCCGGGTGCTCTTCATCGGCTCCGGCGGGCTCTCCCACGACCCGCCGGTCCCCGTCCTCGAGGGCGCTCCGCCGCCGGTGGCCAAGGCCCTCATCGAGGGCCTGTCCCCCACCCCCGACCAGCGGGCGAAGGGGGAGTCTCGGGTCGTCGCAGCTGGCCGCGCCTTCGCCGCGGACGAGCTGCCCAGCATGAAGGCGCTGAACCCGGAGTGGGACAACCTCGTCCTCGACACGCTCACCTCCGGCGACCTCTCGGCCGTCGACGACTGGACCGTCGAGTGGATGGCCGAGGAGGGCGGCGGGTCTGCGCACGAGGTCCGCTCCTGGGTGGCGGCGTTCGCCTCGCTGTCGACCTTCGGCGGCTTCGACGTGAGTCACCGCTTCTACCGGGCTGTGCCTGAGTGGATCGCCGGCTACGCCGTCGTCACGGCCACCTCCACCACCTGACACACTACCCGCGCACTTGCCAAGGCAAGGATCCAGGTTCACCACACGAAGCGGCCTCCGTCCATCGGGACGGAGGCCGCTTCATCGTGCGGGTGGCGATCAGCCGCCGAAGCCCTCGGAGATCGTCGCGGTGAACGGCTCCTTGACCACCTTCAGGCCACCGGGGGTCTGGGCGTCGACGACGGAGATGTAGCTGTCCGTGGTCGGGAAGGCGTCACCCTTGGAGAGGTCCATCGCCGGCATCACACCGTCGGTCTGGACCTCGGTCAGGGAGCGCAGAGCCTTGGCGACCCCCTCGCGCGACAGGTCCTTGCTGTCGCACGCGGCCTGGAGGGCATCGCCCATGACCTTCGCCGACGCGTAACCGTAGTTGACGTACATGGTCGGCTTGCCGTCGGCGTGGGCCTTGTCGTAGGCCTCCTTGATCGCCTTCGAGCCCTCGCTCTCGCCCGCGTACGGCTCGTACGAGGTGGCGACGTAGAGGTTCTTCTCGAGGGCCGCCTTCGCCGGGGTGTCGAGGAGCGCCGGGTCGAAGCCCGGGCCGTTGACGAGGAAGGGGACGTCCAGGCCGGCGGCCGAGGCGACTCCAGCAGCGGAGGCGGTCTGCTTCGGACCCGCGCTGACGAGGATCGCCTTGACCTTGTCGCCGACGAGGGTGTTGACCTGGGCGGAGAGGTCGGTGTCGGTCGGGGCGATCTCGATCTTCTTGACCTTGAGGCCGAGCTTCTCCGCCGCGTGCTCGCTGCCCTTCATGGCGTCGAGACCGAGGTCGTTCTTGAAGCCGATGTGACCGACGGTGTCACCCTCCTTCAGCTTGCCCTCGGCGACGAGGTAGTCGAGACCGTTGATCATGTCGCCGGCGTAGGAACCTCCGACGAGGACGAGGCCGTCCTTGCCCAGCCAGTCGTGGGACCACGTGGCGGGGATGGCGGTTGCCTTCTTGGCCTGGAGCTGTGGCTGCAGCGCACCGACGATCGGTGAGCCGAGGATCTGGACGAAGCCGGCCACCTTAGGCTCGAGCTCGGCGAACTGGGTCGTCGCCTGCTGCACGTCGTAGGCGTGGTCGCGGACCTCGATCTTGACCTCGCGCTCGCAGATGCCGCCGTTGGCGTTGACCGAGTCGAAGTAGAGCTGGTTGCCAGCAGTGAGAGTCTTGCCGAGCGGACCGAAGACCTTGGTGAGGTCGCTCATCACGCCGATCGTGATGGTGTCCTTGGTGACCCCGGGACCGGTCTTGATGCCCCCCTCCTCCGTGTCGCCGGCTGCGGTCGACTTCGAGGAGCAGGCGGTGGCGGTGAGTGCCAGGGCCGCGACCGCTGCGATGGTGCCGGTGGTGCGTCGGTACTGCGTCATGGTGGTGCCTTTCGGTGTGGCCGCCCTGGCGGGCGGTGGTATGTGGGGGTAGGGGACGAAGGGGGTCAGGCGCGCCGAGGAAGTCGAGCCCGCAGCCTGCGCATGAGGGTCCCGAGGCCTCCGGGTTCGAGAACGATGACGAGCACGATGGCGGCGCCGAAGACGAAGGTGGCGAGCATCTTGGCGTCGAGTCCCCCGGAGCCGGTGGGCGCGAGGAAGGGGAGCACCGAGCTGTACTTGTCGAGGACGAGTGGCAGCGCAGTGACGAAGAAGGCGCCGAGGACGGTACCCCCGACCGAGCCCAGACCGCCCACGACGGCCATCGCGAGGTAGAGGATCGACAGCTGCAGACCGAAGTTGATCGGGCTGATGATCTGGAAGGCGAGGGCGAGGAGCACTCCGCCGGCGCCGGCGAAGAGAGACGAGAAGCTGAAGACGAGGGCCTTGTACCCGCGGACGTTGATCCCCATCGACCGGGCGGCCGAGGAGTTGTCCCGCATGAGTTGCAGCGCCCGCCCCGGGCGACCACGGACCACCCGGTGGGCCATGATCACGGCGACCAGCAGGGCGACGACCGCGAGGTACCAGAGCCGCTCGCGGGCCCCGAAGGGCACACCGCCCACGACGAGCGCCGGGTTCTCGCCGGAGAGCTCGAAGCCGAACGCAGCGAGCGGCTCCACCGAGCGACCGTTCTCACCACCGGTGACCGGCACAGCGTTCTTCCACACGTGCTCGCCGATGAAGACGAGGGCGATCGAGGCGACGCCGAGGTAGAGACCGCGCAGCCGCGCAGCCACCGGGCTAAAGACGAAGCCGGCAACCCCAGCGGCGAGCACCGCGACGACAGCCCCGAGGAGGGGTGGAAGACCCAGCCCGGTGTACGAGCCGTCTCCCCCGCGCTCTCCCGCGAGGAAGGCGTATGTGTACGCCCCGACAGCAATGAAGAAGGCGTGGGCGAGCGAGAGCTGCCCGGCCGTCCCGACGAGGACGGTGAGGCCCACTGCGGCGACGGCTGCTGCCATCGAGAAGATCCCGATGATCAGCCAGTCGGCTGGCGCGTAGAAGGGCACCAGCAGGACCGGGACGAGGAGGAGCCAGCGGCCGAGGCGCCACCAGCGCGGCGCGTCCTCCGAGGTGAGGGTGGGCCGCTCTGCAGACTGCTCTGGGGCGATCGGTGCCGAGGTCGGCGCTGCGTGCTCAGACACGGTTGAGCTCCTTCGAGCCGAACAGACCAGACGGTCGGAAGAGGAGGAATACGAGCATCACGATGTAGGGCGCGACGATGCTGAACTGACCGCCGAGCACCGGACTGATGGAGGAGTCGAAGCCCTGGACCAGGCTCTGCGTGACCCCGACCACTAGGCCACCGACGACTGCTCCCTCGAAGGAGTCAAGGCCGCCGATGATGATCGCGGGGACAGCGCTCAGCGCGAGGAAGTGGGCCGTGTGGTCCAGACCTGGGCTCGGGCTCCCGGCCAGGAAGACACCGGCCAGGCAGGCGAGCCCACCACCGATGGCCCAACTGGCCATGGCGACCCGCCGCTGGCTAATGCCCATGAGTGCCGCGGTCTCCGGGTCCTGAGCACTGGCCCGCATCCGCACCCCGAAGTCGGTCTTGGTAAACGCGACGAAGAAGATGGCGATGATCACGAGCCCGAGGCCGGTAGCCCAGAGTCGCGCGACGGGGAGCGTGGTGCCCAGCAGCGTCACCGTGTCCGCGCCCCAGGGGTCGCGCATGGTGATGTACCGGTCGCCGATCCGACGGGTAAGTTCCTGTGCCAGGATGATGTCAAGACCGATGGTGAGGATGGTCAGCACCAGGTGGTCCGCCGCACGGGCAAGGCTGACGACCCGCTCGGCCACGACCGAGAGGAGTGCGGCCACCGTGATGCCGACGGCCAGAGCCGGCCAGAAGCCGAGTCTCGGGGAGACCGACGAGACCACGAAGGCCCCGAAGAGCATGATCGATCCCTGGGCCAGGTTGATGACCTTGGTGCCCTTGTAGATCGCGACGAAGCCCAGCGAGATGAGGGCGTAGATCGCCCCGAGCGACAGCCCGAGGAGGACGAACTGAAGGACTCTCATAGGGGCTGCTCCTCGGTCGTGCTGGCTGGTGCGTCGGCTGGGGCCCTGGAGGGCTCGTCGAGGAGCTCTTGGGCCGCCGCGGCCTGCTCGTTGGAGGGCTGGTGGCCGAGGTACGCCGCGATCACGGCGGGGTCGTTGCGGATCTCCTCCGGGGTGCCGTGGGCGATCCCTCGGCCGAAGTCGAGGACGGTGATGTGGTCGGCGATCGCCATCACCACCGGCATGTCGTGCTCGACGATGAGCACCGAGATGCCGAGGTGCTCGCGGGCCGACATGACCAGCGCGGCGATGTCCCACTTCTCGAAGGGGGGCATGCCGGCAGCTGGCTCGTCCAGCAGGACAACCTCGGGCTCACTGGCCAGGGCTCGTGCGATCTCGAGGCGCTTCCGGTCGCCGTAGGAGAGCGTCCCGGCCTCCGAGTGCAGGTGGTCGCCGAGACCCACGAAGTCAGCGATCTCGGTCACCCGCACCCGGTGCCGACGCTCCTCCGCCCGCACCTGAGGCAGACCGAGCGCGGTGGTGATGAAGCCGGCCTTGGTCAGCCGGTGCCGCGCCACCATGAGGTTGTCGAGGACCGAGGCGTGCCCAGAGATCGCGATGTTCTGGAAGGCCCGGCCGATCCCTTCGTCAGCGATGCTGTGCGGGGCCATGGCGGTGAGGTCGACGTCCCCGAAGGTGACCCGGCCCGCGCTCGGGCGGTAGTGCCCGCTAATGACGTTGAAGGTGGAGGACTTCCCGGCGCCATTGGGGCCGATGACCGCGTGGATCGTCCCCGGCTCCACCGTGAAAGACAGGTCGTCGAGCGCACGGACACCACCGAACTGCAGCGTAACGTCCTCCAGGGACAGCGGACGGGTCATGCCGACCACCGCCCGATGGCCGCGCGGTCGAGCTCGAGGCGGCGGTCCTCGTCACCACCGGAGCCTCCGAGGTAGAGCTCCTTGACCTGGTCGGTCGCGCGCAGCTCGCTCGTCGGTCCGGAGAGGACGACGGCGCCCTGCTCGAGCACATAACCGTCGTCGGCCACGGAGAGGGCCATCGCGGCGTTCTGCTCGACGAGCATGACCGTCGTCCCGCGCTCGCGGATGACCTGGACGATCTCCCCGATCTGCTCGACGATCTTCGGCGCGAGGCCCAGGGTCGGCTCGTCGAGGAGCAGGAGACGAGGGCGACTCATGAGACCACGACCGATGGCGAGCATCTGCTGCTCACCGCCGGAGAGGAGGATGGCGCGCTGCGAGCGACGGTCAGCGAGGACGGGGAAGAGCTCGTAGACCTCGGCGCGGACGTCATCGGCGCGACCCTTCGTGGCGGCGGAGCCGGCGCTGAGGTTCTCGTCGACCGTCAGCTCGGTGAAGACCCGGCGCCCCTCGGGCACGTGGGCGATGCCGCGCCGGACGATGGCATCGGCGCTCAGGCCTCTGAGGTCGTCCCCCTCGAGCGAGACAGATCCCTCGGAGATCCTCCCGCGGCGGAAGGGCAGGACCCCGGAGACCGCCCGCATGAGGGTGGTCTTGCCGGCGCCGTTGCCGCCGACCACAGCGGTGATCGAGCCCCCTCGGACCGTGAGGTCGAGCTGGTGGAGAGCTGGCGCGCCCTCTCCGTAGAGGACGGTCACCCCGTCGAGCTTAAGCATCCGTGACTCCGTTGTCGGACCGGTGAGGTGCGGTGGACGCTAGGTCCGGCGAGGCGCCGAGGCGCAGCGGTCGTGCCGCTGGACGGCACACGAGCGCCATGACTCTCACGCCAGCCCGTAGCTGCTGGGCGTCTCGACGACCGCCATCGTGCAGCGCGAGGCGCAGACCGCCCGGCCCTGCTCGTCGGTGATGCGGACGTCCCAGACCTGGGTACGACGACCGATGGCGATCGGCCGAGCCACCCCGGTGAGCAGCCCGTCGAAGACCGGGCGGAGGTGGTTTGCGTTGATCTCCATGCCCACGCAGTGGTACTTCGTCCGGTCGACGGCGAAGATCGCTGCCCAACTGGCGCAGGTCTCGGCGAGGACGACGGAGGCCCCCCCGTGTAGCGCCCCGGCCGGCTGGTGGACGCGCGGCTCGACCGGCATGGTCGCGACGAGGTAGTCCGGGCCGAGCTCGACGACCTCGATGCCGATGTGGCCGTTAAGGACCTGCGCGCCGCGCCTGTTGGCCTCGTCGATGGAGGGGTTGCCCCACCAGATGGCGGTGTCTGTGGTCGGTGCAGTCATGACGCGAGTCTGGGCAGCCCCGGGGGCATGGTCTCGCCCTCGTGCCGCCAGGTGGCACGCGGCCGGAGCGGGCCAGATGCCCGGCCCTCTTCGTCACTCGCGGGCCGAGCCTTCGGCCCCATCCGGGCGACCGTCCCCTCTACCCGTTACCTTCTTCGTGCCCTCGATGATGGGGGTGCTGGTCGCCGTAACCGCTCGACCCTGTGGGCCGCGTGCCGCTGGCAGGGTAGGACCTGAAGGATCCCAAGCAGAGGACATCGACCTGACCCAGCCCATGGACCGCACCCCGGACCCGAAGCGCACCGGCGAGCCCTTCGAGGCGAGCACGAGAAGGTCGACCCCGAGGGACGTCATCGACGGCGAGCAGGACCGTGGCGGCAAGGTCCCGGCGGAGCAGTCGCCCGGTCACGACCACGACAACCCGGACCAGCCCGACGAGGTCCACCCGACGTTCCAGGCCGACGACCCGAGCTGACCCAGCGTCCCCACCCGTGACGAAGGGCGGCGCTCACCCGGTCGGGTGAGCGCCGCCCTTCGTGGCGTCGAGTCGGGTCAGCCGACCCGGCCGTAGCCGGAGACTCCGCTGAAGATCGGGCGGATCGAGATCGAGCTGCCGGTGCGCGGCGAGTCGATCATCATGCCGTCGCCGACGTAGATGCCGACGTGCCACGAGGGCGAGCCGAAGAAGACGAGGTCACCGGGCTGCGGGGTGCTCACCGGGGTGGTGGCGGCCTGCTGGGCGGTCGTGACGCGCGGCAGCGACTTGCCGGCCTTGGCGAAGACGTACTGGGTGAAGCCCGAGCAGTCGAAGCCGGCCGGGGTCGACCCGCCGTAGACGTACGGGGTGCCGATGTACTGCTTCGCGATCGCGATGACGTTGCTCGACGACGCGGCCGGGGCGGCGGGAGCCGGGGCGGCGGGAGCCGGCGCGGCAGCCGCCGGGGCGGGCGCGGTGCGCTGCGAGGAACGGCTTGCGGGCTGGCCGGCGCGAGGCTCGCTCGCTGCCTGCTCGGCAGCGGCCTGCTCACGCGCCGCCTCCTCGCGAGCAGCCTGCTCGCGGGCAGCGCGCTCGCGGGCGGCGATCTGCTCGGGGGTCGGACCCTTCGGCTTCTCCACGGCCGTGATCTCCAGCTCGCCGAAGCCCATCTGACCGGCGACCGGCGCGGTGGTCTCGGGAGCGGCGACGGCCGGGACCGCTGCGGCGACGGTGATCTCCTGGCCGCCGTCTGCCGGGGCCGGGTCGGCGGGGGCGGCCGACGCGGGGATCGCGATCGCGGCGACGAGCCCACCGGTGGCGGCCAGGACGGCCGAGCCCTTGGCGAGCGGGGTTGCCGCGTCGGAGACGATGGAGGTCAGCTCGGCGACCGGGCTGTACCGGACGGGGGCGCGGTGACGCCCGTGACTGCGCTCAGACACGTTTTTGCCTCTCAGCGCCTACGAGGTGAGCTGTCGGGTTCGGGCGGAGGTCACCCGGTCCGTCAGGTGCCGGTCTCCCGGCCCCTGGAGGACTTCACCCCGAGGAGCGAGCCGTGGCTCGCCCCGAGAGTGGGTCCCCCGCTCCTGCCTTGCTGTGCTTCAGGGGCGTCGGCCACGGTGGCAGGACTCGGCGGTCCGTGGTGACGGTCCACCCAGGGGGCAGGCGGACTCCGGCACCGTACACAGACCGTCGTCGAATGTCACGTCAAGGTAACGGTGGCCGACGACGCAGCCAGCTCGAGGCGTCGACGCGTCCTCAGACCCGCTCGACGAAGACGTGCACCGCGACGTCCCGCGGCAGGGACACCCCTTCGCTGTCCGCCCCGCCCTCGCGGACGATGACGATCCGGTCCTGGTCGGCCCGGACGTCGACGGCCGCTCCCGGCCTGACCTGGGCCTGGGTGAGCAGCGGCAGCGCCGCCTCGTCGACCTGCACCGGCTCTCCGAGCCGACGGACGACGAAGGGGCCGGAGAGGCTGTCGTCGACAACCTCGACGAGCGTGTGGAGACCCTCGCGGAACTCCTCGTGCTCGCCCTCCCCCAGGAGCTCGTCGAGCCCGGGGATCGGGTTGCCGTAGGGCGACTGCCGGTGCTCACCAAGCAGTGAGACGATCTTGCGCTCCACCCGGTCGGACATGACGTGCTCCCACCGGCACGCCTCGTCGTGGACGTACTCCCACTCCAGGCCGATGACCTCGGTGAGGAGCAGCTCGGCCAGGCGGTGCTTGCGCATCACCCGGGTCGCGAGGGCGCGCCCCTCGTCGGTGAGGACGAGCCGACGGTCAGCACCGAGGTGCACGAGCTCGTCGCGCTCCATCCGGGCGACAGTCTGCGAGACGGTCGGGCCCGAGTGCCCGAGCCGCTCGGCGATCCGGGCACGCATGGGCGGGATGCCCTCCTCCTCGAGCTCGAAGATCGTGCGGAGGTACATCTCAGTGGTGTCGACGAGATCCTTCACAGGCCCGATTCTGCCTGGCGGGTCAAGCCTCGCGTCGGCCGAGCCGCCTCCGGTCGGCCTGGAGCACCCACCACGTCACCCACGCCGAGCCGGCCAGGCCGATCCCGCCGAGGACGAGCGCGGCCGCACCGATGCTCACCAGCCCGGTGAGCGCGGAGACCGCGAGCGCCCCGCCGGCGTTGCCCACCTCGCCACAGAAGCGCCACCCGCCGAGGAACTCCGAGCGCCCGACCACTGGCGCGTTGTCCGCACCGAGCGTCATGACGATGCCCGAGCCGAGCCCGTTGGCGACCGCCATCGCCGACGCGACGACCACGAGCCCCACGAGGTCGCGGGCCAGCGGGAGCGCGAGCATGGTCGCGCCGAGGAGGAAGGTCATCGGGCCCGCCACCGCCACCCGCCCGAAGCGGTCCATCGCCCACCCCGCCGGGTAGACGAGGAAGAGCTCGACGAACCCGGCGACCGCGAAGGCCGCCGAGCTCTCGACGCCACCGAGCCCGATGTGCGCCGCCCACAGCGGCAGGATCACCAGACGGGCCTGCCGCAGCCCCGAGATGACGACCACCCCGACGCCGAGCGTGAGCAGGAGCCGGGCATGGTCACGCAGCACCCGGAGCATGGACACACGCCCCGTGGCGTCCACCCGAGCCGCCGCGGCCCGCTCGTGCGAGCCGGTGATGTCGGGAGTGAGCACGACGATCGCCAGCGACAGCGCGGCAAAAGCCATCGCCACGACGAAGGCGCCCTGCAGGCCCCAGGCCGCGACCGCCGCACCACCGCCCGCCGGGCCGAGGAGCAGACCGACCCGTATCGACCCCCCGAGCAGCGACATCCCGCGCGCGAGCCGGCGGCAGCACGTCGATCATGAAGCCCTGCCGCGCGAGGAAGAAGACCGACGACGCGAGCCCGGCGAGCACCATCCCCAGCCCCATGAGCGGCAGCGTCGGCGCGAAGCCGGCGAGCCCGATCGCCACGACGTCGGCGGCCGCCCCGAGCGTCAGCGCTCGCCGCTCCCCCAGCCGGGCGACGAGGGCACCGGCGGGCAGCGCCCCGACGAGCTGGCCGATGCCGATGAGCGCGACGACCAGACCAGCGGTCGCGAGGTCGGCCCCGAGATCCTGGTGGGCCCGCAGCGCGGCGACCGGGAGCACCGCCCCCATCGCCGCCCCGTTGGCCACGGTCGGCCCGTAGGCCGGCAGCGCGATCGCGCGCCAGGCGAAGGGGGCCGAGGGCGAGGTGGGCATCGGCGACATCGTCGCAGGCAAGGGCGCCTCGAGCCGGGTCTGTTCGTGGCTAGGGTGCGGTCATGACCTCACCGACGTCGTCGCCGACCATCGTGGACCCGGCCCACCAGGGACCCCCCGGCTGCGGCAACGGCGGCTGGGTCTGCGGGCTCGTCGCCGACCGCCTCGACGCGCTGGCCCCCCCTTCGTCCGGCCTCCCCGCCGCCCAGGTCCGGCTCTCCGCCCCGACACCCGTGGGCTCCCCGCTCACCTGGGAGGTCGACGGCGAGGCCGGTGACGAAGGGGTGACCGTGCGCCTCCTCGCCGGGGAGACCGTCCTCGCGACCGCCCGGCGGGCGCCGGCACCTCCGCTGGAGGCGCCCCCGTCCGTCGACCTCGGGACCGCCCGGGCCGCGGCGGCCACGGTCGACCTCGACGGGCACCCCTACCCCGGGTGCTTCGTGTGCGGACCGCACAACACGGACGGCCTGCATATCTACGCCGGGCCGGTCCCCGGCCGTCCCGGCGTCGTCGCCGCCCCTGTGACCCTGCCCGACGCCGACCTGCCGACGCTCAGCGCGGCGCTCGACTGCCCAGGCGCCTTCGCCGTCGGGTTCGGCGAGGACACGCTGCTGCTGGGCACCTTCGTCGTCGAGGTCCACGACGACGTGCCGGCGGGACGCGAGCTCGTCGTCGTAGGGTGGGATGCGGGCAGCGAGGGACGCAAGCGGCACTGCGGCACGGCCCTGCTCGACGGCGAGCGCGTCGTCGCGTCAGCGGCCTCGACCTGGATCGTCGTCACCCGGGAGACCATCCCGGGGACCGCCCCCGCCCGAGGAGAGTCATGAGCGAGACCGTCTTCACCTACGCCGCGCCGAGGCTGAAGTTCGGCTCCGGCGCGATCACCGAGATCGGGCACGACGTCGCCGCGCTCGGGGGCCACCGCGTCCTCGTCGTCACCGACGCGGGCATCGCCGCCGCCGGGCACCCCGAGCGGGTCGCCGGCGCGTTGCGGTCCGCCGGGCTCGAGGCGGTCGTCCACGACTCCGCCCGGGTCGAGCCGAGCGACGCCTCTCTCCGGGCGGCGCACGAGCGCGCCGTGGCGGACGGCCCCTTCGACGCCGTCGTGGCCCTCGGCGGCGGGTCGAGCATCGACACCGCCAAGGCCGTCTCGCTGCTGCTGAGCAACCCGGGCGAGCTCATGGACTACGTCAACGCGCCGGTCGGCGGCGGCCGGGCCCCCGAGCGGCCGGTCCTGCCGGTCGTCGCCGTCCCGACGACCACGGGCACCGGCAGCGAGTCGACGACGATCTGCGTGCTCGACGTCCTCGACCTCCACGTCAAGACCGGCATCAGCCACGAGCGTCTCCGCCCCGTCCTGGCCGTCGTCGACCCCGACCTCATGCTGAGCCAGCCCGCCGGGGTCACCGCGGCGGCCGGGATGGACATCCTCTGCCACGCGCTGGAGTCCTGGACGGCGCGGCCGTACACGTCCTACGAGCGCAAGCGGCCCGAGCAGCGCGTCCCCTACTGCGGTGCCAACCCGATCGCCGACATGTGGGCCGAGCGGTCCATGCGGCTGCTCGCGAGCTCCTTCCGTCGGGCGGTGGCAGACGGCTCGGACACGGTCGCCCGGGGTGAGATGGCGCTCGCGGCAACCTTCGCCGGCCTCGGCTTCGGCAACGCCGGCGTGCACATCCCCCACGCCGACGCCTACCCGATCGCCGGGCAGGTCCACGACCTCGCCACCGACTTCCGGCCGGAGGGGTACGACGTGACCGAGCCGATGGTGCCCCACGGCATGGCGGTGGCCCTGACCGTGCCCGAGGCCTTCGCCTTCACCTTCGACGCCGATCCGGCGCGGCACCTCGCGGCGGCCGACCTCCTCGACCCCGACCGGGATGCCGGCGGGGAGGGCCCGGGCCGCCTGCCGGCCGTCCTGCGCTCGCTGATGCGGGACATCGGCATGCCCTCCGGCCTCGCCGAGGTGGGCTACACCGACTCGCACGTCGACGGGCTGGTCGAGGGCGCGGTCAAGCAGGAGCGGCTGCTGGCCACGGCGCCCAAGGAGGTGCGGCCGGAGGACCTCGCCGCCGTCATCCGGGGCTCGCTGCACCACTGGTGACGGCACGGGGCGGCACCGGCTCAGGCTCTGGACCCCGGTGGATCGCTGCCCGGGCGCTGGGGCAGAGTTAGCCCGTGGCGCGGTGCCGCGCCACCCGCGGCGATCGCCGCATCACCGACACCTTGTGGAGGGCTCATGACGGACACCGAGGTCAAGCACGGTCTGGAGGGCGTCGTCGCCTTCGAGTCCGAGATCGCCGAGCCGGACACGGCGGGGGGTGTCCTGCGCTACCGCGGGGTCGACCTCAACGACCTCGTCGGCCGGGTCTCCTTCGGGCGGGTCTGGGGCCTGCTCGTGGACAACGCCTTCGACCCCGGTCTGCCTCCGGCCGAGCCCTTCCCGCTCCCGGTGCACACCGGCGACATCCGCGTCGACGTCCAGTCGGCCCTCGCGCAGCTCGCCCCTGTCTGGGGCTTCCAGCCGCTGCTCGACATCGAGGACACCCAGGTCCGTGAGGACCTCGCCCGGGCCTCGGTCCTCGCGCTCTCCTTCATCGCCCAGTCGGCGCACGGCCAGTCCACCCCGATGGTCCCCCAGTCGGAGGTCGACAAGGGCAAGACGATCGTCGAGCGCTTCATGATCCGGTGGCGGGGCGAGCCCGACCCGGCGCACGTCGAGGCGATCGACGCCTACTTCATCTCCGCGGCCGAGCACGGCATGAACGCCTCGACCTTCACGGCCCGAGTCATCGCCTCGACCGGCGCCGACGCCGCCGCGTGCCTGTCGGGCGCGATCGGGGCACTCTCCGGTCCCCTGCACGGCGGAGCCCCCTCGCGGGCCCAGCACATGATCGAGGGAGTCGAGCGCACCGGCGACGCGACGCGGTACGTCAAGGACGCCCTCGACCGCAAGGAGCGCCTCATGGGCTTCGGTCACCGCGTCTACCGGGCCTACGACCCGCGGGCCGCGGTGCTGCGCGAGACCTGCCGGCGCCTCGGCGCGCCCCGCTACGAGGTCGCCCTCGAGCTGGAGAAGGCCGCGATCGCCCAGCTCGGCGAGCGCTACCCCGACCGCAGGATGGAGACGAACGTCGACTACTGGGCCGCCGTGCTCCTCGACTTCGCCGACGTGCCCGGCGAGATGATGACGCCACTCTTCGTCTGCGCCCGGACCGCCGGCTGGAGCGCTCATGTCCTCGAGCAGAAGCGCACCGGTCGCCTCATCCGCCCGAGCGCGAGGTACGTCGGCCCCGGCCCTCGCCCGATCGAGGACGTCGTCGGGTTCGACGGCATCTCCGCGGGGACCCTCTGATGGGACAGGCCGCAGCGCAGTGACCTCGATCCCCGCGCACCTGCTCCCCCGCGACGGTCGCTTCGGCTCGGGTCCCAGCAAGATCCGCCAGGCCCAGGTCGATGCTCTAGCCCGCCTCGGCGCCACCGGCGGGGCAGCTCCTCCCCTGCTCGGCACCTCGCACCGCCAGGCACCGGTGCGGGCGGTCGTCGGCTCGGTACGGGCCGGCCTCGCCGAGCTGCTCGGCGCGCCGGAGGGGTACGAGATCGTCCTGGGCAACGGTGGATCGACAGCATTCTGGGACGCGGCGGCCTTCGGGCTCGTCGAGCGGCGCGCCCAGCACTGCGTCTTCGGCGAGTTCTCCAGCAAGTTCGCCGAGGTCACCCGCTCCGCGCCCTTCGTCGACGACCCGTCGGTGGTCTCGGCCGCCCCCGGCGGCGTCGCCCTGCCCGAGCCGACCGAGGGCGTCGACGTCTACGCGTGGCCGCACAACGAGACCTCGACAGGGGCGATGGCGCCGGTCTACCGGCCGCGCGGCGCCGAGGGTGCCCTCGTCGTCATCGACGCGACCTCGGCCGCCGGCGGCGTCGCCGTCGACCTCGCCGAGACCGACGTCTACTACTTCGCGCCGCAGAAGAGCTTCGCCTCCGACGGCGGGCTGTGGCTCGCGGCGCTCAGCCCGGCCGCGGTCGAGCGGGCCGAGCGGGTCAAGGCGTCCGGCCGATGGATCCCGGCGAGCCTCGACCTCGTGACGGCGATCGAGAACAGCCGCAAGGACCAGACCTACAACACCCCGGCGCTCGCTACGCTCGTGATGCTCGACGAGCAGGTCCGCTGGCTCCTCGAGCAGGGTGGGCTCGCGTGGGCGGATGCGCGCACGCGGGAGTCCTCAGGCCTGATCCACGCGTGGGCCCAGCGGCGCCCCGAGGCGAGCCTCTTCGTCGCCGACCCGCACCACCGCTCGCAGGTGGTGACGACGATCGACCTCGACGAGGGCGTCGACGCGGCGGCCCTCATCGCGACGTTGCGGGAGCACGGCGTCGTCGACGTCGACCCCTACCGCAAGCTCGGGCGCAACCAGCTGCGGGTCGCGACCTTCCCGGCGGTCGAGCCGGCGGACGTCGAGGCGTTGCTGGCCTGCCTCGACCACCTGCTCGACGGCTGAGTCAGAGGAAGGCCCCGGCTGCGACGGCCACGACGAGGGCAAGGAGGACGACGACGGTGGTCGTCCGGCGGAAGTTCGGGCTCAACGTGCTGCCTCCGGGACGGGGTGGGTCGGAGCGACGGTGACCCGCAGGTGCGGGCGTCGCTGGGACTCGTAGCTGACGGTGACATTCTCGTGCCTCGCGAGCCAGAAGGAGACCACGAGGAGGGTGAGGGCGACCGCGATGGTCCCCACACCGATGGTCCACCTGGGGCCGAGGAGGTCACCGATCCAGCCGATGATCGGGGCGCCGAGGGGGGTGCCACCGAAGAAGATCGCCATGTAGAGCGCCATGACACGGCCGCGCATCGACGGTTCGGTCCGCATCTGCACCATGGCGTTGGCGGTGGTCATGGCGGTGAGCGCGGTGAGACCGCAGGCGGCGAGCGCGGCCGCGAAGGTCGCGTAGCCGGGGGCGATCGCGGCCGCGCCGGACGCGCCGACGAAGCCGACGAGCGCGAGCAGGAGAACCCGCAGCCTGGGCTCGCTGCGGCGGGCCGCGAGCAGTGCGGCGGAGAGTGAGCCGACCGCCATGACGGAGCCGAGCAGGCCGTACTCCTGCGACCCCTTGTCGAAGACCTGGGTGGCCATGAGCGCGATCGTGATCTGGAAGTTCATCCCGAAGGTGCCGAGGACGAAGATCAGCAGCATGACGAGCTGGAGGTCCGGGCGGCGCCTGACGTACCGCAGACCGTCGCGGGCAGAGCCGTGACCGGCGGCCCGCGGCGCAGGGGTGAGCTCGGAGGCCCGGATGAGCAGCAGAGATCCGATGACCGCGGCGAAGGTCGCGGCGTTGGCGAGCATGGCCGGGCCGGAGCCGAAGGCTGCGATCGTCAGGCCCGCGACGGCGGGGCCAAGCAGCCGCCCGAGGTTGAAGGACGCGCTGTTCAGGGCGACGGCGTTGGCCAGACGGGTGCGGGGGACCATCTCGCCGACGAAGGTCTGCCGCGCCGGGTTGTCGAAGGCGGTGGCGATCCCGGTGAGCAGGGCGAGCCCGTAGAAGTGCCACAGCTGCGCGGTGCCGGTGACGACGAGCAGACCGCCGAGGAGCGCGGCGAGCGCGAGCGTGACCTGGGTCGCGATGAGCAGGGTGCGCTTGGGGACGCGGTCGGCGACGGCACCGGTCCACGGGGCGAGGAAGAGCATCGGGGCGAACTGCAGCCCGGTGACGATGCCGAGCGCGGTGGCCGAGTGGTCGGTGAGCTCGGTGAGGACGACCCAGTCCTGGGCGACGCGGCCCATCCACGTCCCGACGTTGGAGACGAGGGCGCCGGCGGCCCAGATGCGGTAGTTGCGGATCCCGAGGGAGGCGAAGGTGGGGCTCACAGGTGTCGGGTCACCTCGCCGCGATCTTGGTGAGGATCTGGGCGGCCTCGGTGAGGGTGACGCGCTCGTCCGCGCTGAGCTCGGTGACCCGCTCGACCATCCACATGTCACGGCGGCGGCGGGTCGTCGCAAGGACGTCCTGGCCGGCGTCGGTGATCGTCACGAGGACCTGGCGGCCGTCGTCCGGGTGCTCGGAGCGGGTGACGTAGCCGTCGTCGACGAGCCCGCCGACGGTGCGGGTCATGCTCGGGGCGGAGACGTTCTCGACGTCGGCGAGCGCCCTGGGGGTGAGCGGGCCGTGCTCGAGACGGCAGAGCACGGAGAACTGGTGCGGGGCGATCACGTCACCGCTCTCGAAACGGACCCGGCGACTGATGCGCATGCAGGCCAGCCGGAGGTCCTCCGAGAGGGTGCGGATGCCCTTGGCCTCGCGTGAGGTCACAAAGGGCTCCCTTCGGGCTGGAGGTTCGGTCAGACACTTAGCATAACTCATTACTCGTGCTAACTATTCCCCGACTGCCCCACCCCGCCCGACCCGCACCGACCCGCCCTCCCCCCCCTTCGCACGAGCCAAGGCTCGTACCAACCGTTCTGGAGCGATCAGGCGGTACGAGCCTTGGCTCGTGCGATCAGAGGGGCGCCGGACGAAGGGGGTGCGGCCGGGACGTCAGCTGACGCCGAGGAGATCCTTGATCGGGTCGATCCCGAAGTAGAGGACGAAGAGGAGCGCCACGAGCCACATGAGCGGGTGGATCGCGGCTGCGCGCCCGCGGACGACCTTGAGCAGCACGTACGTCACGAACCCCGCGCCGATACCAGCGGTGATCGAGTACGTGAAGGGCATGATGACGATCGTCAGGAAGGCCGGGATCGCGATCTCCAGGTCATCCCAGTCGATCTCCTTGACCTGCTGCATCATGAGGAAGCCGACGAGGACCAGGGCCGGTGTGGCCGCCTCGTACGGGACCACCGCGACGAGCGGGCTGAGGAAGGTCGCCAGGAGGAAGAGCACCCCGGTGACGATCGACGCGAGCCCCGTGCGGGCTCCTTCGCCGACGCCGGAGGCCGACTCGATATAGGCGGTGTTCGACGAGACGCTCGCGGCACCGCCGGCGATCGCACCGATCGAGTCGACGACGAGGATCTTCTGGCTGTTCGGCGGGTTGCCCTCCTCGTCGAGCAGGCCACCCTCGGCGCCCACGGCCACCATCGTGCCCATCGTGTCGAAGAAGTCGGCGAGCATGAGCGTGAAGATCAGCAGCAGCGCGGCGACGATGCCGACCTTGTCGAACGAGCCGAGCAGGTTGAAGTCACCGAGCAGCCCGAAGTCCGGCGTCGACATGATCGAGTCGGGCAGCGCGGGGACGTTGAGCCCCCAGCCCGTCGGGTTGGTCACGGTGCCGTCCGGGTTGGGGATCCGCGGGCCGACCTTGGCGATCGCCTCGACGACGAGGGCGAGCACCGTCGTCGCGACGATCCCGATGAGGATCGAGCCCTTCACGCCCCGCGTGTAGAGGCCGATGATGATGAAGAGGCCGATGACGAAGACGAGCAGCGGCCAGCCGGCGAGGAAGCCACCGACGCCGAGCTCGCCGAGCGGACCGCCCGCAGCCTTGCGCACCACGCCGGCGTCGACGAGCCCGACGACGGTGATGAAGAGACCGATACCGACGGAGATGGCCGTCTTGAGCTGCGCCGGGACCGCGTGCAGCACGGCCTTGCGGAAGCCGGTGAGGACGAGCAGGAGGATGATGATGCCCTCCATGACCACGAGCCCCATGGCGTCCGCCCAGGTCATCCCGGGGAGCTTGGCGATGCCGAAGGCGACGAACGCGTTGAGCCCGAGCCCGGTGGCGAGCGCGAGCGGGTAGTTGGCGACCGCACCCATGAGGATCGTCAGCAGGCCGGCCACGAGCGCCGTGCCAGCCGCGACCATGAGCTTGGCCTGCTCGACGTCGCCGCCACCGAGGAAACCACCGGTGGAGTCGGCCTGGGTGCCGATGATCAGCGGGTTGAGGACCACGATGTAGGCCATCGTGAAGAAGGTGGCGAGACCGCCGCGGATCTCGCGGCTGACGGTGGAGCCGCGCTCGGTGATCTTGAAGTAGCCGTCCAGACCGCCGCTGCCGCTTGGGCGCTCGGTCGTCTCAGGGGTAGAAGACATGCGCGCAGAGTAGTGCGCCTACGCTGGCCCCGTGACAGGGGACTCAGCAGATGGTCCGGGCGAAGGGGGAGCCTCTCTCGTCCGCGTCCGCAGCGACCGCGTCGTCATCGGCGGGATGGTCCTGTGGGCGCTCGCCCTCGCGCTCGTCCTCGTGGTGCCCGAGCTGCGCTCGGGCGGGCGGGACTGGTGGCCGTGGGCGTGCGTCACCGGCCTCGCGCTCGGGGCGCTCGGCTGGGTCTACCTGCGGCGGGGCCGCGGCAACGCTGCCGAGGCGGACGCGCCGGTCCGCGTGCCGGACAAGGTCCGGCGCTCGACCTAGAGCTCGTCGACGAGGGTCTCGTCGAGGACCGGCTCGCCGATCCGCTCGGGCTCGGGCGCGTCGATGTCGACCTCGGAGTGCGCGCCGCACCCGTGGTCGAGGCTCACGACGCTGCCGTCGCTCGGCGACCACTCGTTGGCGCAGACGCCGAAGACCGGCCGCAGCGCACCGGTCATCGGCACGAAGTAGCCGCACGTCGAGCAGGTGGCGCTCGCCTTGAGCGCCACGGTGGCTTTGGGACCGTGGTCGCCGTCGTACCAGCGCTGGGCGGCGGCCTCGCGGCCCTCGCCGGAGAGCACGCGGGGTCGGCCGAGGCCGAGCTCCCACTGCGCGAGCTGGTCGACGTCCTCGTCACCGGTCGCCTCGAAGCCGGCCACGAGGTAGGGGTCGTCGTCGATCTTCGGGGTGACGTCGCCGGGGCCGACGTCGCCGGGGCGCAGCCGCTCGGCCCAGGGCAGCCACTCGGGCGAGAGCAGCGAGTCCTCGCCGGGGACGAGGTGGGTCTCGCAGATCGTCGCCGTCTTGGCGCGCGGCGCGCGGGCGACGGAGACGGCCCAGCGCCAGCCGCGGTAGCCGGCGGCGGTGCACGTGAAGTAGTGGGTGCCGAGGCGCTCCTCATCCATGACGAAGCCCTCGTGAGCGCCGACGGTCCCGGGGTCGGCGACCTCGGTCACCGCGGCGAGCGCGAGCTCGGTCGCGGCGGCGAGGACGGCGTCCTTCTTCGCGGCCTTGGCAGCCATCAGACGTCCAGGTCGTCGGCGACGCGGCGCATCACCTGGGCGATCTTGCTGCCGTGTCCCTTGTCGGGGTAGCGGCCGTGGCGGAGCCCGGCGCCGACGCCGTCGAGGAGCTTGATGAGGTCCTCGACGATGACGACCATCTCCTCGGGCTCCTTGCGGTCGCGCATGCGGCGGTTGGTGGTGACGCTCGGGGCCGGGTCGAGCACCGTGACGGAGAGGGCCTGCGCGCCGCGGCGGCCCTCGACGATGCCGAACTCGACGCGCGTGCCGCCCTTGAGCGTCTGCGTCCCCTGGGGGAGCGCGTTGGCGTGGAGGAAGACGTCCTCGCCGTCGTCGCCGGAGATGAAGCCGAAGCCCTTCTCCTGGTCGTACCACTTGACCTTGCCAGTCGGCACGGTGCACCTCTTGAGTCGCTCGAAGGGGGATCCGCCGGCCGGCGGGTTCCCCAGGGAATGTCTGTGGGCCCGGTCCCGGGCCGACCTCCAGGCTAACGCGCCCCGAGGACCGGCTCGGCCCCCTTCGGCCGGCGGCCGTCTCGAGATGCCGACTCGGGGCAGTTCGGGCAGAGTTGCCGCCCATGACCGCAGACCGGACCGCCCACCTCCCGGTGGACGTCCCGTCCGCGGAGATCGGGCCCGGGGTCCGGGGCTTCTGGCGGGCGCTGCCGCGCGAGGGCCGCTTCCTGCTGTCGACGGTGGCGCTGCAGCACCTGGGGCGCGGGATGACCCTGCCCTTCACGGTGATCTACCTCCACGAGGTGCGCGACTTCAGCCTCGAGACGTCCGGCACGCTCATGGGTCTCATGGCGGTCATCGCGGCGGTCTACGGGCCGGTCGCAGGCACCTTCGTCGACCGGGTGGGCGCCCGGATCGTCGTCATGAGCGGCAGCATCCTCGCCTCGACCGGCACGGTGATCCTCGCCTTCGCGACGACCCTGCCGATCGCGCTCGCGGCGACGCTCTTCCTCGGGCTCGCGCACGGCACCGGCTGGTCGGGGTCGAACTCGCTCATCTCCTCGATCGTCAAGGGGCCGCTGCGGCAGCGCTACTTCGGGGTAAACTTCGCCCTGCTCAACCTCGGCATCGGGGTCGGCGGGGTCCTTGCCGGCGTCTTCGTCGACGTCGACCGGCCGGTGACCTTCGAGGTGCTCTTCCTGCTCGACGCCGTCCTCGTCCTCATCCCCGTCATGTGGCTGCTCGGGCCGCTGCGCCACGTCCACGGCCGGGCGGTGCACGACGACCAGGCGTCCCCCCGCTCGTACCGCGAGGTCCTCCGGATCCCCGGCTTCCGGTGGATCCTCGCGCTGACGGCGATCACGAGCACGGTCGGCTACGGCCAGATGGAGGCGGGCATCCCGGTCTTCGCGCGCATGGTCTCGGAGGTGAGCACCGAGGCGGTCGGCTTCCTTTTCGCGGCCAACACGATCGTCATCGTGGCCCTGCAGTTCGCCGTGCTGCACCGCATCGAGGGGCACCGCCGCACCCGCGTCATGATGCTGCTGCTCGCGATCTGGGCGGTCTCCTGGGCGGTCCTCGGTGTCTCCGGCCTGCTGCCGGGCACCCTCGTCGCGGCGATCCTCGTCGTCGCCTTCGGCGCGGTCTTCGGCCTCGGCGAGACGCTGCTGCAGCCCTCGATCCCGGCGATGGTCAACGACTCGGCGCCCGACCACCTCCGCGGCCGGATGAACGCCGCGAGCTCGACGTCCTTCATGGTCGGCGCGGTCGTCGGCCCGGTCCTCGCCGGTCAGCTGCTCGGCAAGGGCCAGCCGGCGCTCTTCGTCGGTCTCATGCTCCTCGGCCTCGCCGTGAGCGCGTGGCTGCTGCTGCGGATCGAGTCGATCGTCAGCCCGGAGGTCAACGGCGTGAGGGCACGCCCGGCTCAGGAGACGCGGGACTCGATCCCCCACTGAGCGGTCCACGTCTGCCCCGGCTCGAGGCGGACCAGGCCGACGCCGGTGTTGTACGCGTCGGCCGGGCAGGACAGCGGCTCGACCGCGATCCCCGGCGCTCCCCCTTCGCCCCGGGCACGGCCGGTGAAGACCTGGACCCAGTCGAGACCCGGCCCGCCCCAGACCCGGCAGGTCAGGGCGTCCGTCGTCAGGTCGACCTGCCAGCAGCGGTCCTCGCCGCGGGCCAGCCCGGTGTAGGCGTGGTCGATCTCGCGGTCCCCGAGGGGCTCGCCGCCACGGAGGTCGAAGGGGGTGCCGCTCACCTCGACGAGGTCGGCCGGGAGGCTGCGCTCGTCGACGGTGAGCACCTGGTCGGCGGGCACGGTGAGCCGGGCGTCACCTGCGGCGGTGCCGCCGAGGGCGAGGTAGGGGTGGGCGCCGTAACCCCAGGGCGCGGTGGCCGTCCCGACGTTCGTTGCCTGGGTGGTGCAGGTCAGACCGGTGCCGTCGAGGACCCAGGCGGCGGTCACCTCGACGTGGAACGGCCACCCCGGGCGCGGGTGGATCGTGTGGGCGACGACGACGGCGTCCTCGTGCCGCTCGCGCAGCCGCCAGGACTCCCAGCGGGTCAGCCCGTGGCTCGCGTTGCCGGTCCTCGGCTCGGTGATCGGGAGGGTGTGCTCCTGCCCCTCGATCGTGTACCGCCCGTCGCGCAGGCGGTTGGGCCACGGGACGAGCACCTGGCCGCGCCCGGCGGAGGCCATCTCGTCGACGGTGTAGCCCGCGACGACGTCGTGGTCACCGCGGCGCAGCGTGCGCAGGCCTCCGCCTACCTCGGTGATGACGGCGACGAGGTCGCCGTGCTCGATCTGCCACTGCTCTCCGCTCGGGTGGGCCATGCTCCGAACCTAGCGTCCGCCACCGTGGGGACCAGGACCCCACGGTGGCGGACGCAACAGCGAGTAGCGTGCGCAGGGTGCGTTCCCTGGCCGAGGACATCCGTTCCCGCTCCGACGGTGAGCTGGCTCGGCTGCTCCAGGCCCGGCCGGACCTCACCCGACCCGCTCCCGCCGACCTCTCGGCGCTGGCCGCCCGCTCGCTGACCCTCGCGAGCACGACGCGCGGGATCGACCACCTCGACGACGACCACCTCGCGACCCTCGAGGCGGTCGCCCTCCTCGACGGCGGCACCCGGGAGCAGGTCGAAGGGGTGGAGGAGAGCGTGCCGGCCGGCCTCACCGGCCTCCTCGGCGAGGAGGGGCTGTCCACCCGCCTCGTCACCCTGCGTGATGCCGCGCTGCTCTGGCGCTCCCCGGACGGGCTGGCGCCGACCCGCACCGTGAGCGACGTCCTCGGCCCCCACCCCGGCGGGCTGGGCCCGACCGCGGCATCGCTCGGGGTCGAGGTTCCCCCGCCGGACGAGCTCGCCCGGCTGCACGACGAGGCACCGCCCGCCGCACGCTCCGTGCTCGACCGGCTCGTCGACGGCGGCCCCGTCGCGACCGTGAGCAGCGACAGCCGGGCCGCCGAGGCCGCTGCATGGCTCGCCGGGCACGGGCTGGCCGCCGTGACCGAGGACCCCGCCGAGGCCACCCGTCTGCGGGTCGTCCTCCCTCGCGAGGTCACCCTCGCCCTCCGTGGCGGCCTCCGCCGGCAGGTCACCACCGCACCCCGCGCGGAGGCGGGGGCCAGCACCTTCGCCCAGGACCCCGGCACCGCCACCGCTGCCGTCGTCCTCGACCTCGTCGCCCTCGTCGACGAGGTGCTCGAGCACCTCGAGTCCGCGCGGCCGCGCGTGCTGCGCAGCGGCGGGCTCGCCCTGGCCGACCTGCGCGGCCTGGCCCGCGAGACCGGCCTGAGCACCGACGACCTGCGAGCCCTCCTCGACCTCGCCCTCGGCGCCCGGCTGCTCGCCGACGACGGCTCAGACGAACCCACCTGGCGGCTCACGACACGCATCGACACCTGGCGAGAGTCGAGCACCGCCGAGAGGTGGCTCGAGCTCGCCACCCCGTGGCTCAGCTCGCCGCGCACGACCATGGCTCGCGGAGAGAGCGCCCCACGCGCCCTCTCCGACGACATGGTCTGGCCGCCGATCCGCAGCCTGCGCACCGACGTCCTGGCGATCCTCGCCGAGGGGGCCCACGGCGAGCACGTGGTCCCGGCCCTTCGCCGCCGTCGCCCGCGGCGCCTGCCCGAGGACGTCGGCCCGCTCGTCTCCTCGCTCCTCGAGGAGGCCACCCGTCTCGGGCTCCTGCACGAGGGCAGGATGGGCCCTGCCGGGTGCGCGCTCGTCGAGGGCGACCCCGAGCGCGCAGCGTCCGTGCTCGAGGAGCACCTGCCGGCACCGGTCGACCAGGCGCTCGTCCAGGCCGACCTCACGGCGGTCGTCCCCGGGCCCCCGACGCCGACGCTCGCCGCGACGTTGCGCCGTGCGGCCACGCTGGAGTCACGGGGTGGCGCCTCGATCTACCGCTTCGACGAGGCATCGGTCCGGCAGGCGCTGGACGCCGGGATGGACGGCGAGAGCCTGCTCGCCGAGCTCGCCGCGGCCAGCCGCACACCGCTCCCCCAGGGCCTGGAGTACCTCGTCCGCGACGTCGCCCGCCGCCACGGCGAGCTCCGGGCGGGCAGCGCCGGCTCGTACCTGCGCAGCGACGACGAGGTGCATCTCGACCAGCTCCTCGCCCGGCGCGACCTCTCCCACCTCCAGCTCCGCCGGATCGCGCCGACGGTGCTCATCTCCCCCGCCGCGGCTCCGGTCCTCGTCGAGAGCCTGCGCGAGGTCGGCGCCGCCCCGGTCCGCGAGGGCTCCGGCGGGGTGCTGACGGGCGCCGCTGCCCCGCGACGGGTCACCCCGCCCCGCGAGCCCGCACCGCCGCTCACCACCGCGACGGACCCCCTTTCGCTCGTGGCCGCGATGCGACGCGGCGAGACCTCCGCGCAGGCGCGTGCGCTCACCAGCCCCACCGGCCCGCCCCTGCCGTCGATGGACCCGGCGGGCGTGGCCGGCATGCTCCGCGAGGCCGCGGCCGACCGGTCCGCGGTCTGGGTCGGTGTCGCCGACGCGATCGGCGAGGTGCGGCGCGTGCTGCTGGTGCCCGAGGCGGTCGAGGGTGGTCGCGTGCGCGGCCTCGTCGACGACGAGCCGCGGAGCTACTCGATCCACCGGATCACCGGGGTCGTGGCCGTGGGCGACCAGCCCTAGGAGTCGGCGCCTGCGAGAGCCTTGACCACGCGGGACGGTGCCGGGCGCCCGAGCTGCTCGGCCATCCACACGCTCGTCACGACGAGCGCGTCGAGGTCGACACCGGTCTCGATGCCCAGCCCATGGAGCGCCCAGACGAGGTCCTCGGTCGCGAGGTTCCCGGTCGCGCTCTTGGCGTACGGGCACCCGCCGAGGCCACCCGTCGACGCGTCGACGACCCGCACGCCGGCGCGGAGCGCGGCCATCGTGTTCGACAGCGCCTGGCCGTACGTGTCGTGGAAGTGCACGCCGATCCGCTCCACCCCGATCCCCCGGGCGTCGAGCTCGGCGAGCAGCGCCTCGACGTGGCCGGGGGTGCCGGTGCCGATGGTGTCGCCGAGCGAGAGCTGGTCTGCACCGAGCGCCATGAGTCGCTCGCAGACGTCGGCGACCTGCGGGATCGGCACCGGACCCTCCCACGGGTCGCCGAAGGCCATCGACACGTAGGCCCGCACCCAGAGGTCCTCGTCGCGGGCCCGTTTGACGACGGGGGCGAACATCTCGACCGACTCGGCGACCGAGCGGCCGAGGTTGCGCTGGGCGAAGGTCTCCGTGGCACTGCCGAAGATCGCGACCGCACCGACCCCGTGCTCGAGCGCCCGGTCGAGGCCGCGCTCGTTCGGCACGAGCACCGGCCGCCTCGCACCCCGCCCGGCCTCGCCGAGCGACTCGAGCAGCTCGCCCGCGTCGGCGAGCTGCGGCACCCACCGAGGGCTGACGAAGGAGGTCGTCTCGATCGTCGTCAGCCCGGCCGCGACGAGCCGGCGGACGAGCTCGGCCTTGACCTCGGTCGGGACGACCGACTGCTCGTTCTGCAGACCGTCCCGGGGGCCGACCTCGTAGATCGTCACCGGCCCGCCGATCGAGGAGGACGGCACGACGTGCGGCAGCGAGACGCTCATGGCCCCATCGTGGCACCCCGGTGGGAGCATGGCCCCATGACGACTCTGCGCGTGGTCCAGGGAGACATCACGACCGTCGAGATCGACGCGGTCGTCAACGCGGCGAGCAGCGCGATGCGCGGCGGGGGTGGCGTCGACGGCGCGATCCATGCCGCTGGCGGTCCGCAGATCCTGGCTGCGTGCATCGAGCGCTTCCCCGACGGACTGCCCACGGGCGAGGCCGGCTGGACGACCGCGGGCGACCTGCCGGCCCGGTGGGTGATCCACACGGTGGGGCCGAACCACCGTGCGGGACAACGCGATCGGCGACTCCTCGGGTCGTGCTACCGCCGCTCCCTCGAGGTCGCCGACGAGCTGGGCGCCCGGTCGGTCGCCTTCCCGCTCGTCAGCGCCGGGATCTACGGATGGCCGAAGGGGGATGCCGTCGCCTGCGCGGTCGAGACGCTCCGCACGACGCCCACCGAGGTCGAGGACGTCGCGATCGTCGTCCTCGACGAGGAGAGCGCCGACCTCGTCCGGGCCGAGATCGGGTGACCGGCGAGCGCTCCCCGTGGGTGCCGACGGCCGGCTCCCGTAGCCTGATCCGTTGGGAGGAAGCCCCCTCCACCACGGCACGAGGACGAAGGCGACGTGAGCGAGAACCCCTACCCCGAGCACCAGCCCGGCGGCGGCTACCTCCCCGGTGGCTACCAGCCCCAGGGCGCCTCCGGGCCCAGCGGCCCGACCCTGCCCAGCGGCGCCCCGAACCCCTACGGCAACCTCCCCCGCCCGGCGCAGCCGAGCATCTCGGCGATGGTGCTCACCGGTGTCTCGGCGATGCTCACCCTGTCCGTCTACTGCGCGTGCATCGGGCTCCCGCCGCTGATCCTCGGGATCATGGCTCTCGTCAAGCACTCGCAGGACCCCGCAGGCGCCTCACGGCTGGCCAAGATCGGCTGGGTGGTCCTCGCCGTCATGACCGTGCTGGCGATCGCCGGGCTCGTCCTCGCCTTCGCCGTCTACGACATGGGCGGCCCCACTCCGACCTCCCCCTACCCGACGTACTGATGCCCTATGCCTGACGGTGCCCTCATCGTCCAGTCGGACAAGACGATCCTCCTCGAGGTCGACCACCCCGCCTCCGCCGACGCGAGGCGGGCCATCGCACCCTTCGCCGAGCTCGAGCGCAGCCCCGAGCACATCCACACCTACCGGGTCACCCCGCTCGGGCTGTGGAACGCCCGCGCAGCGGGCCACGACGCGGAGCAGGTCGTCCACGCGCTCGTCACCCACTCGCGCTACCCCGTCCCGCAGGGGCTGCTCGTCGACATCGCCGAGACGATGGACCGCTACGGCAGGCTCACCCTGCGCAAGGACGACGAGGGCCGGCTCACCCTCGTCACGAGGGACCGCGCCGTGCTCACCGAGGTGCTGCGGCACAAGAAGATCAAGCCGCTGCTCGGCGAGCGCATCGACGAGGACACGATCCTCGTCCACCCCTCCGAGCGCGGGACCCTCAAGCAGGAGCTGCTCAAGGTCGGCTGGCCCGCCGAGGACGAGGCCGGGTACGTCGACGGCGAGGCCCACCCGATCGCCCTCGCCGAGGACGGCTGGACGCTGCGGCCCTACCAGCAGCAGGCGGTCGACGGCTTCTGGGACGGTGGCTCCGGGGTCGTCGTGCTCCCCTGCGGTGCGGGCAAGACGCTCGTCGGTGCGGCCTCGATGGCCAAGGCCTCCGCGACGACGCTCATCCTCGTGACCAACACGGTGAGCGCCCGGCAGTGGAAGGACGAGCTGCTCGCCCGGACCTCGCTCACCGAGGACGAGATCGGCGAGTACTCCGGCGCGCGCAAGGAGATCCGGCCGGTGACGATCGCGACCTACCAGGTGCTCACGCTGCGCCGGAAGGGCGTCTACCCGCACCTCGAGCTGCTCGACGCCCGCGACTGGGGCCTCGTCGTCTACGACGAGGTGCACCTCCTGCCGGCCCCGATCTTCCGGATGACCGCGGACCTCCAGGCTCGCCGTCGGCTCGGCCTCACCGCGACGCTCGTGCGCGAGGACGGGCGTGAGGGCGACGTCTTCAGCCTCATCGGGCCCAAGCGCTTCGACGCGCCGTGGAAGGACATCGAGTCGCAGGGGTACATCGCGCCCGCCGACTGCGTCGAGGTCCGCGTCTCGATGACGGAGTCGATGCGGATGGCCTACGCGACGGCCGAGCCCGAGGACCGCTACCGGCTGGCGTCGACCACCCCGGGCAAGCTCGACGTCGTCGAGGCGCTCGTCCGCAGGCACCGCGCGACCGAGCCGGACGGTGAGCCGACCCTGGTCATCGGCCAGTACCTCGACCAGCTCGACGAGATCGTCGAGCGCCTCGGGTGCGACCTCATCACCGGCCAGACGCCGGTCAAGGAGCGGCAGCGGCTCTTCGCCGACTTCCGCGAAGGGAGGTCGCGCCTCCTTGTCGTCTCCAAGGTCGCGAACTTCTCCGTCGACCTCCCCGAGGCCTCGGTCGCGATCCAGGTGAGCGGGACCTTCGGGTCACGGCAGGAGGAGGCGCAGCGGCTGGGTCGGGTCCTCCGGCCGAAGGGGGACGGCCGCACCGCGCACTTCTACACCGTCGTCACCCGAGACACGGTCGACGCCGAGATGGCCGCGCACCGCCAGCGGTTCCTCGCCGAGCAGGGCTATGCCTACCGGATCGTCGACGCCGAGGACGTCCTGCGCGACGGCTGATCGGCCCCCGGGTGCACCGGACCGGCCGCAGAACTGCCCAGCCGTTGTCCAGCACCCTCACAGTGTCGGGGCGCACACTGGATCTCATGAGCCCGTCATCAGAGACCCCCGAGGCGCGACTCCTCGTCGTCGAGGACGAGCCGAACATCCGTGAGCTGCTCGCGACCTCCCTGAAGTTCAACGGCTTCGAGGTGGAGGTCGCCGGCGACGGACGCACCGCGCTCGACCTCGCTGCGACGATGCAGCCCGACCTCGTCGTCCTCGACGTCATGCTGCCCGACCTCGACGGCTTCGAGGTGACCAACCGGCTGCGCGGCCGCGGCCAGCACGTGCCCGTCCTCTTCCTCACCGCACGCGACTCCCTCGACGACAAGATCAAGGGCCTGACGGTCGGCGGCGACGACTACGTCACCAAGCCGTTCAGCCTCGAAGAGGTCGTCGCGCGGATCCGCGTCATCCTGCGCCGTACCCTCGACGAGCCCGACTCCGAGGCGGTCCTGCGCTTCGCCGACCTCGAGCTCGACGAGGACGCCCACGAGGTGCGCCGTGCCGGCAAGGTCATCGAGGTCTCGCCGACGGAGTTCAAGCTGCTGCGCTACCTCATGCTCAACCCCAACCGGGTGCTCTCCAAGGCGCAGATCCTCGACCACGTGTGGGACTACGACTTCCGGGGCGAGATGGGCATCGTCGAGTCCTACATCTCCTACCTGCGGCGCAAGATCGACACCGACGGCCTGCCGCCGCTCATCCACACCAAGCGAGGCTTCGGCTACCTCCTGCGGATGCCGCCGGACGCCTGATGAGCGAGCGTCCCGAGAGCAACCGGGTGGTCCGGGCTCTGGAGTCGATGCCGCTGACCTACCGGCTCGTCGCCATCGTCCTCACCCTGCTGCTCGCGGGTCTGACCGTCACCGGCTTCACGTCGTCCTACCTGCTGCGGCGTGACCTCACGGAGAGCACCGACCAGCAGCTGCGGACCGTGGCCAAGCCGGTCGCCGACCAGCTGCTGAACTTCAAGCAGCAGGGCAGCCCGCTGCCCAACACCTACGCCTTCGCGTACATGCCGAAGGACACCTCGCGACGCTGGGCGATCAACCCGACCGCGGAGACGAGCCAGCCCGCGCTGCCCTACCTCGCTGCCGACGACCCGCGGGTGACCTCGAGCCGGCCCTTCACGGTGATGTCGACCGACGGCCGGACCAGCTGGCGCTTCGTCGCGGGCACGGTGAGCGACGGCGCGTCGACGACCTTCGCCGTCGGGGTGCCGCTGCGCGACCACGACCGCACGGTGGCCCGGCTCATCACGCTGACGATCTTCAGCGGCCTGCTCGTCACGGCGGCCTGCGGGATCCTCGGCTGGTTCGCGACCCGCCGCGCCTTCCGCCCCCTGCGCAAGATCGAGGACACGGCCGCCGCGATCGCCGCCGGCGACCTCACCCGCCGCGTCCCCGTGCGCACCAGCCACGACGAGGTCGCCTCGCTCTCGGACTCGCTCAACGTCATGCTCACCCGGATCGAGCGCTCCTTCGCCGCGCAGGAGGCGAGCGAGACCCGTATGCGGCAGTTCGTCGCCGACGCGAGCCACGAGCTGCGCACCCCGCTGGCGACCGTGCGGGGCTACGCCGAGCTCTACCGGCAGGGCGCCATCGCCGACCGGGAGGGGCTCGACACCTCGATGCAGCGGATCGAGGGCGAGGCCGGCCGGATGAGCCTGCTCGTCGACGACCTGCTGACCCTCGCCCGGCTCGACGACGCCCGCCCGATGGAGCGCACGCTCGTCGACCTGCTGACGCTCGCTGCGGAGGCGGTCCACGACGCCCGCGCCCGCGACCCCGAGCGCCGGATCAGCCTCGTCGGGCTCGACGGTGACATCGCCCCCGTCATGGTCCGTGGCGACGACGGCCGCCTGCGTCAGGTGCTCGGCAACCTCCTCACCAACGCGCTCATGCACGCCGGGGCCGGTGTGCCCATCGAGGTCGCTCTCGGCGAGGACTCGGGCAGCGCCGTCGTCGAGGTCCGTGACCACGGCGTCGGCATGGACGAGGCGACCGCGGCCCGGGTCTTCGAGCGCTTCTACCGGGCGGACAAGGCCCGGTCCCGGGCGAAGGGGGGATCCGGCCTCGGGCTGGCCATCGTCGCCGCGATCGTCGAGCAGCACGGAGGCGGCGTCTCGGTCCGGCGCACCCCCGGCGGCGGGGCGACCTTCCGGGTCGTCCTGCCCCTCAGCTGACCTCCCCTCCCCCCACCCCCCTTCGCACGAGCCAAGGCTCCTGCCTCCCCCCCTCGCACGAGCCAAGGCTCCTGCGATCCGGGTGCCAGCTGGCCCTCGGGTCAGCGACGCCGCCGGACGCAGCAAGCTCCCAGCCCACCGTCAGCCTGGTTCGAGCGCGCAGGAGTGCACTGGAGGGGACAACCCGACCTTCCTCGAGGAGCACGACATGCGCGACGACACCAGCCCTCTCCCCCACCCCGACGCGACCCAGACCCACGGCACGTACCCCGCCGGCCCCCCGTCGCCTGTCGCGGCTCCGCCCCCGCCCCGTCGCGGCCACGGGCTGCGTCGGGTCGGCGAGCTGAGCGCGGTCGCCCTCCTCGCGGCCGCCCTCGCGAGCGGCGGCACCTACGCCGCCACCACCCTCGCGGACGACGGCTCACCCGCCACGCGCCAGACCTCGACCCTCCCGGCGAGCAGCACGCTCCCGGTGAGCCAGGCTCAGCAGTCCGCGCCCGACTGGCAGGCCGTCGCCCGCACGGTGGCCCCGGGGGTCGTCTCGATCACCGTCGAGGGCGCGCAGGGCGAGGGCCAGGGCTCGGGTGTCGTCATCGACGACCGCGGCCACGTCCTCACGAACAACCACGTCGCCTCGGGCTCCGGCGGCGACGCCCGGCTGAGCGTCACCCTGGCCAGCGGTGACACGTACGCGGCGACCGTCACCGGCACCGACCCCTCCACCGACCTCGCCGTCCTGACCATCACCGACCCGCCGGAGGACCTCACACCCGTGCAGCTCGGTGCGAGCGACTCGCTCTCGGTCGGTGACCCGGTCATGGCGATCGGCAACCCGCTCGGCCTCTCCGGCACGGTGACGACCGGCATCGTCAGCGCCCTCGACCGGCCGGTGACGACGGGTGAGCAGCCCGGCCAGGCCGGAGGCGAGGCCGCGGTGACCAACGCCGTGCAGACCTCCGCCGCGATCAACCCCGGCAACAGCGGCGGCGCACTCGTCGACGCGGCCGGCCGGCTCGTCGGCATCAACTCCTCGATCGCCTCGCTCGGAGGCGGTCGGTCGGGATCCATCGGCATCGGCTTCGCCATCCCGGTCGACACGGCCCGGATGATCGCCGACCAGCTCATCGCGCACGGCAAGGCTCAGCACGCCTTCCTCGGGGTCACGCCCAAGGACGGCACCGCGACCCTGGGCTCGGCCCGCCGCTCGGGTGCCGAGATCATCCAGGTCACCGAGGGTTCGGCCGCGGCGAAGGGGGGTCTGCGGGCCGGTGACGTCGTCGTCGCCGTCGGCGACGCCCCGGTGTCGTCGGCCGAGGCGCTCGTCGCGCACGTCCGCGCGCTGCCCGTCGGCTCGACGGTCGAGCTCACCGTCGCCCGGGGAGGGGACGAGCGCACGCTGAGGGTGACGCTCGACCGGCGTCCGCAGGAGGGCTGACCCGGGCTCAGGGGACTCCCAGGTCCGGCGCAGGCTCGTCGGAGGTCCGCGGGGCAGGATGGGTCCAAGGACGTCAGGAGCACAGCGGATCCCCCGCCTCCTCCCCGGCGGCGCTGCCGCTCCCGATCTCCTTCCAGGGGTGCTACCCCTTCGGCCAGGTGTGGCGTCTGGTCGAGGACGTGAGTAGCCGAACTCATGCCCCCGGCGTGTCTGTGGCGGCACGCTGGGGGCATGAGCATCCCACCTCTCGCCCCAGACCGTGCCGCCGGCTACCGCGACGAGCTGCGCGTCCTCGAGGACGAGTTCGCCCGCGCGATGACGCAGATGTACCAGGTGGGCAACCACATCACCCGGGTCCGCGCGAGCCTCGACCGCGCGGTCCAGCCCCCGCCGGCCGTGCCTGCGGCGGCACCCTTCGAGGCTGCGCACACCTCAGTGCATCCCCCGGTCGCTGCCCCGGCCGCACCCGCCGGACCGGCGCAGGCTCCTCCGTCGCCACCCCCCTTCGTCCCAGCCCTGCCGCCGCGGGAGCCGTGGTGGCAGCGGGAAGGGGTGATCGCCAAGGTCCTCGCGGCCGTGGGCGCCGGGATCACCCTCATCGGCATCGCCTTCCTCCTCGCCATCGCCATCCAGGCCGGCTACTTCGGGCCGCTCGCCCGGGTGCTCACGGGAGGGATCCTGGCGGTCGCGCTGGTGGCCGCCGCGCTCGTCGTCAAGCGGCGCCAGGACACCGCGGTCGGGGCGCTCGGGCTGGCCGCCACGGGCTTCGCCGCGGGCTACCTCGACATCGTCGCCATCACCCGGATCTACGAGTGGGTGCCCGCCGCTCTCGGGCTCGTGCTCGCCGGCCTGGTCGCCGTCGCCGGGCTCGTCCTCGCCCGGCTGTGGGGCAGCCAGCTGCTCGCCGTCCTCATCGTCCTCGGGGTCGCCGTCCTCGCCCCGGTCGTCGGTGACACCCACGTGCTGCTCGTCGGTGCCTTCCTCCTGACCATGACGATCGCCAGCTACGCCGCCCAGGTCGGCCGCCGCTGGCCTGTCCTCGAGCTCGTCCGCATCGTGCCGACCACGCTCTACGCCCTCGTCGCGGTCGCGGGCCAGGACAGCTCGCACGACGGGACGGTCATGGCCGTGGTCCTCGCGCTCTTCGTCCTCGCGACGACGGTGCTCCCGCTGCGCCGCGAGATCGCCGGGCGCCTCTCCCTGCCCCCCGCGCTGGCCGGCCTCGCGGCCGTGGCGAGCGCGCCGGCGCTGCTCGCGGGAGCGCTCGAGGACCGCTGGCTCGGCGTGCTCGTCCTCGGGGTGCTGACCGCCGCGCACCTCGTGGGAGCCTGGTTCGGCCCGGCCGCGGGAGTCCCCTCGGTCCACCGGCTCCGTGAGATCAGCCTCGCCATCGCGGCGGTCGCGCTCACCGTCCTGGTCTTCCGCGCCTTCGACGACGCGTACCAGCCGCTCGCCCTGCTCGTCCTGGCGCTCGCCTGGGTGGCCGCGGCGGCCGCGACGCGCGACGCCTCGGTGGCTGCCATCGCCTTCCCCGTGGCGGTCGTCGGGCTGCTCACCGGGTCACGCCACCTGCCCGCGCTCACGAACCGGTCGATGGCCACGACCGTCGAGCCGGAGCACGTGCTCGAGGGTGTGGCGCTCGTCGCCCTGCTCCTGCTCCTGGGCATCATGTGGCACCGCATCTGGCCGCGGTCCGAGGAGGTCGCCCGGGCGTCGTGGGCGGCAGCCGCTCTCGCCCTGGCCTTCCCCCTCGTCCTCGGCGGCGCGGTCCTCGGCGGGCTCCTCGACGTCGGCGACCAGCCGGCAGCGAGCGGCTTCCTCGTGGGCCACGCGCTCTCGACCGTCGTGTGGATGGGCATCGCGGCCGCGCTGCTCGTCCGCGGGCTGCGGGGTGACGCGGAGGCCGGCACCGCGGTCCGGGCCGGTCTCGGGTTGGCGGCCATCGCCGTGGGCAAGCTCCTCTTCTTCGACCTCTCGGCGCTCTCCGGCCTCTCCCGCGTGCTGAGCTTCATTGTCGCCGGGATCCTGCTGCTCGGCATGGGCGTCGGCTACGCACAGGCGCTCGAGCGGGCCCGGCGCCGCCGCACCCCTGTGGATAACTCGAGCCCGGGTGCCCCGCTCCCTCCTACGGTCTGAGGACAGGGGTCGACCTGGCCCCGGCACCTACCGAAGGGGAGAAGTCATGGGCAGCACATTCGCCGTGAGCACCGAGCGGCTCAGCGCAGGGTCGGGGACGATCGTCACCGCATCCACCGATGTCGAGAGCTCGGTTGACTCGATGATGGGCATCCTCGTCGCGATGCAGGACGAGTGGTCCGGGGAGGCCTCCGCGAGCTTCCAGGAGCTCGTCGCCAGCTGGCGGGTCACCCAGCGCATTGTCAAGCAGAACCTCGACGAGATCGCCCACGCGCTCGCGCAGGCGGGCGAGGCCTACGAGTCCGCCGAGGCCGGCGTCCGGGCAGCCTTCGTCGCCCGCTGACAGGCGAAGGGGTGACCGGCCGGCTCCCCCGGCGGCCACCCCTTCGTCGTGGCTCAGTCTCCGCCCGTCACTCGGTGCTGATCGCGTCAAGGACCTTCATCCGCGAGGCCCGCCAGGCCGGCCAGACCGCGGCGAGCACCCCGATGACGCCGGCCAGGACGAGGAAGACGACGAGCTGGCCCCACGGGATCGCGAGATCGGTGATCCCGTCGTCGACGAGCGAGCGCTGGATCGCGACCCCGGAGACGACACCGAGGCTGATCCCGAGCACCGCGCCCAGCAGGGCGATGGCGATCGCCTCGAGGCGGACCATGCGGCGCAGCTGACCACGGCCCAGGCCCACCGCGCGGAGCAGGCCGATCTCACGGGTGCGCTCCATGACGGAGAGGCCCAGGGTGTTGACGATGCCGAGGATCGCGATGACGATGGCCATCGCCAGCAGGCCGTAGATGAGGTACAGCAGCTGGTTGATGCTCTGGCGCTGCTCCGCGGCGTAGCCCTCCTGGTCCTTGAGGGTGACGAGGGGCTGGTCCTTGATGACGTCCTCGAGACCGCTGCGCAGCTCTTCCGTGCTTTGGCTGCCGTCGGCGACGACGTAGACGAGGTTGTCGGCCGGCGGGAGACCCGACTTCTCGAACCCGTCGAGCGAGAAGAGGAAGCCACCGAGCGAGGGCGTCTTCTTGAAGAACCCCGCGATCGCCATCTCCCGGGACGTGCCGCCAACCTCGACGGTGAGGGCGTCCCCGACGGAACGGCCCGAGTGCTCGTCGTCCGGCACGAGGACGCTGTCCGTGTCGAGGTCGGTCGACTGCCCCTCGATCATCTGGATCGGGGCGACCTCGGCGAAGGACTCCGGGTCGATCGCGGTGACGAAGAAGCGCCGGCCCTCGATCTCGGCGGGCGCGTAGCGGACCGGCGAGGCCGCGGCGACACCGGGCGTCTGCGCGATCTGCTCGGTGACCTTCGCGGAGAAGGGCTGCCCGATCGCGTTGGAGACCGCGTAGTCGGCGAGGAACTGCTCCTCGATCTGCTTGTCGATGCTCGCCTTGGTGCTCGCGCTCACCACGCCCATGAGGGCCACGAGCGTCATGCCGATCATCAGCGCGGAGGCCGTGGCCGCGGTGCGCCCCGGGTTGCGGACCGCGTTCTGCTCGGCCATGCGGCCGACCGAGCCGAAGGCCCTGCGGTACAGCCAGCCGAGGCTGTGGATGAGCGGCTTCCCGAGCAGGGGCGAGAGGAAGGCCAGGCCGAGGAGCATGCCGACCGTGCCTCCGCCGACCCACCACACCTCACGGTCCTCGGCGAGGAAGAGTCCGTACGCGAAGGCGAGCACACCGAGCACGAAGAGGGCGAGCTCGAGGGCGAAGCGGACCGGGTGCGACTCGGGGTTCGCCCCGGAGGTCTCACGCATCGCCTCGACCGGTGCGACCCGGCCGGCCCGGCGGGCCGGGACGTAGGCGGCCAGCAGGGTGACGAGGATGCCGACCGCGAAGGAGGCGAGGACCGTCCGCGGCGAGAAGACCAGGCCGGTCCCGCTCATGTCGAGACCGATGGTCGCGAAGAGCGTGCGGATGACCACGGCGAGCAGCACGCCGACGACGAGCCCCAGCACCGACCCGATGAGGCCCACGACGAGCGCCTCGACGAGTACCGAGCGGGTGATCTGCCCGCGGGTCGCACCGATCGCGCGCAGCATGGCCAGCTCGCGGCCGCGCTGGGCGACGAGGATCGAGAAGGTGTTGATGATGAGGAAGGAGCCGACGAAGAGAGCGATGCCGGCGAAGACGAGCAGGAAGGTCGTGATGAAGCCCAGCGCCTCCTGGATCTGGTCGGCGCTCTCGTCGGCGATCTTCTTGCCGGTCTCGGCCCCGAAGCCCTCGGGAACGACGTCGGCCGCCGCGGCGGCGACATCCTCCTGGCTCGCGCCCTCAGCGGTCGTCACCCACGCCGAGGTGTAGCCGTCCTGGCCGCCGAGGAAGTACTTCTGTGCCGTCGGGGTGTCGAAGATCGCGATGCTCGCACCGGCCATCCCCCCTTCGCCGAACTGGACGAGGCCGACGACCTTCGCGCGGATCTCCGGGTACTCGCCCGAGGTGACGAGCTGGGCCTCGTCGCCGAGCGACAGGCCCGCCCGCTCGGCGGTCGTGACGTCGATCGCGACCTCGCTGTCCCCCTGCGGCGGAGCGCCCTCCTCGTAGCTGAGGACCTCCTCGCCGAGCTGGTTGGGGGCGTCGTTGTGGTTGAAGGCGAGCGCCGGGGCGCCCTGGCCGCCGACGACGTTGCCGTTCTCGCCGACGACGAAGACGCCCAGCGCGTCGATGTTGCCGTCGACCCGCTCGACCCCGTCGAGCGCCCGGAGCGTGTCGAGATCGGCCGGGGCGAGCGTCGTCGACGGGCCGGTCGGGCCCATCATGAGGGCGTTCTCGCTCTGGACGACGACGTCGCCGACCGTGCCCTCCATGATCCCGTCGAAGGTCCGCCCGAGGGTGTCGGTGAAGATCAGCGAGCCGGCGACGAAGCCGACGCCGAGGATGATCGCCATCGCTGACATGAGCAGGCGCAGCTTGCGCGCCAGCAGCGCCTTGAAGGTGGAGCGCAGCATCAGTGGCCGCCTGCCACCGCGGTGAGCGCCATCATCGCGTCGAGGACCTTCTCACGGGTCGGCTCGAGGATGTCGTCAACGATCCGGCCGTCGCTGAGGATGAGCACCCGGTCGGTGTGGCTCGCCGCGCCGGGGTCGTGAGTGACCATGACGATCGTCTGGTCGAACTCGTCGACGCTGCGGCGCAGGAAGGAGAGCACCTCGGCCGAGCTTGTCGAGTCGAGGTTGCCGGTCGGCTCGTCAGCGAAGATGATCTCCGGCTTGCTCACGAGTGCGCGGGCGCAGGCGACACGCTGCTGCTGACCGCCGGAGAGCTCGCTGGGCCGGTGACGCAGCCGGTCACCGAGGCCGACGGTGCGCACGACGAGGTCGAACCACTCCGGGTCCGGCTTGCGACCGGCGATGGCGAGCGGCAGGAGGATGTTCTCCTGGGCAGAGAGGGTCGGCACGAGGTTGAAGGCCTGGAAGACGAAGCCGACCCGGTCGCGACGCAGGAGCGTGAGGTCCTTGTCGCTGAGCCCGGTGACGTCGACGTCGCCGATGAAGACCTGACCGGACGTCACCGAGTCCAGGCCGGCGAGGCAGTGCATGAGGGTGGACTTGCCGGACCCGGACGGTCCCATGATCGCGGTGAAGCGTCCGCGCTCGATCTCGAGGTCGACCCCGTCGAGGGCGACGACGGCGGCGTCACCCTTGCCGTAGGTCTTGCGCAGGTCGATGGTGCGGGCAGCGACGGATGTCGACATGGATCTCTTCCCCTGACTCGTGATGGTGGCTCGAGCCTAGGGCTCGCCCCGCGGGCGCCGACATGCGGTTTGTCACCGACACGAAGGGGGGACAGCCCCCCTGTCGTCGTGGTCGGCCTCACGCCTTGTCGGGCAGACATGGCCCAGCCCGCAGCGAGTCACACGTCGACGGTGCTCACCTCGCGCAGACGCGGGTGGTCGTGGTCGTCGTCGACGACCTCCCCGGCGTACCACGACAGGTGCAGACCGTCGCCGCGCACCTCGACGACAGCGAGGTTGTTGTCGAACCACGGCCCGTGCGTCACCCGCCACGGGTAGGCCGGGTCGGGGATCCGCCGGGACCGCGACGCGACCCAGCGCATCGGCCGGACGAGCGAGCGCGAGAAGCCGGACATCGCCACCCTCAGCCCCTTGGGCATGGGGTTGCGGATCGGGGAGCACACCGCCTGGACGATCCGCGAGCCGGCGCCGTGCTGCTCAGCGTCGATCACCTCGGCGACGTAAGAGTTGTGGACGTCGCCGGAGAGGAAGGTGACGGTCGCCGGCGGATCCCCCTTCGTCCCGCGCGCGACCTCCATGACGAGCTCGAAGACCTCCTGGAATCCGGACTGGAAGGCCGCCCAGTGCTCCAGGTCGATGATCTGCCGGACCCGCTCGGCCCCCTTCGCCGGCAACCCTCCGAACCGTCCGGCCGCGAGGACCTCGTTGATCGCCTCGAGGTCGTGCAGGCCCGGTGGGAGGAGGAAGGGCAGCGACGTCCCGACGAAGAGGTGATCGACGTCGCCGGTCAGCTGCTCGGCGAGCCACTCGAGCTCGGCCGGGTCGAGCATGTGGCGCGCCTCCGGCTCGAGGACGCGCGCGGCACGGGAGTCGAGGACGACGAGCCGGCAGTCGCCGAGCTCCAGCGTGTAGCTCCAGCGGTAGACCTCGGGGTGGCGGTCGTTGCGCTCGACGAGATCGCGAAGGGGGGCCGTCAGGTCCACCTCCGAGTCACCCGCGCCGGCGGCCAGGAGCGACCAGATCTCGTCGGCGGCCAGCGCGTCGTGGTCGAGGTTGCCGATGTGCTGGTAGACCCAGTAGGCGGTCAGCCCGCCGACGAGCCGCTCGTGCCACCACTGCGTCTCGTTGATCTCCTCGTGCCAGGTCCAGGACGTGTTCCAGTCGTCGCGGATGTCGTGGTCGTCGAAGATCATCGAGCTCGGCAGGGTCGAGAGCAGCCAACGGTTGGCCGGCTCGCTCCAGGCCAGCGCGTAGAGGTGGGCGTACTCGGTGAAGTCCTTGAGCTCCTCCCCCGGCGGCTCGTCGAGGCTGCGTCGGGTGCCGATGAACTCGCGCATCTCCTCCGAGGTCTCGTCGGCGTAGACCTGGTCACCGAGGAAGGCGATGGCGTCCGGCCACTCGACCTCCCCGTCGGCCAGCGCCATCGCGTAGGTGCGCAACGCGTCGACCCCGTGGCTGCCGTGGTGCTCCGCGTCGTGGGGGACGCTCGTGCGGCACGAGCCGAAGGCCAGACGCGTCGGTCGGTCCTTGACGAGCGTGGTGATCCGGGGCGCGGGGTACTCGCACTCGGCGGGCGGCCACACCTGGGCGCCGTCGATCTCGACGATGTACTCGTAGCTCTCGCCCGCGGTCAGCCCGTCGACGAGGACGAGCGCGAAGTGGAAGCCCTCGACGACGAAGGTCCGGGCGCTCCACGACCGCTCACCGGACCGCACGGTGACGGTCGCGGTGCCGCCCGTCTGCACCCACACGCTCGCGGTCGTCTCGCCGACGTGGCGGAGCAGGGGGCCGAGGACGAGGGGGTCGGTCACTGCCTCATCCTCCCACCTGTACCTGGCCGTTCAACGACGAAGGAGTGGCCCTCCCGTGCGGGAGGACCACCCCTTCGTCAGTGGCTGGGAAGCCTGGGCTCAGAAGCCCATGCCACCCATCTCGTCGCCACCCGGCATGGCCGGAGCGGCCTTCTCGGGCTTGTCGGCGATGACGGCCTCGGTGGTGAGGAAGAGCGCCGCGATGGAGGCGGCGTTCTGCAGCGCGCTGCGGGTCACCTTGGCGGGGTCGATGATGCCGGCGGCGATCATGTCGACGTACTCGCCGGTGGCCGCGTTGAGGCCCTCGCCCGCGGGGAGGTTCGCGACCTTCTCCGAGACGACGCCACCCTCGAGACCGGCGTTGACGGCGATCTGCTTGAGCGGGGCCTCGGCCGCGACGCGGACGATGTTGGCGCCGGTGGCCTCGTCACCCTCGAGCGAGAGGCTCTCGAAGGCGGCCTTGGTCGCCTGGAGCAGCGCGACGCCACCACCGGCGACGATGCCCTCCTCGACGGCGGCCTTGGCGTTGCGGACGGCGTCCTCGATGCGGTGCTTGCGCTCCTTGAGCTCGACCTCGGTGGCCGCGCCCGCCTTGATGACGGCGACGCCGCCGGCGAGCTTGGCGAGGCGCTCCTGGAGCTTCTCGCGGTCGTAGTCCGAGTCGCTGTTCTGGATCTCGGTCTTGATCTGGCTCACGCGACCGGCGATCTGGTCCTCGGCGCCGGCACCCTCGACGATCGTCGTCTCGTCCTTGGTGACGACGACCTTGCGGGCGCGGCCGAGCAGGTCGAGCTCCGCGGTGTCGAGCTTGAGGCCGACCTCCTCGGAGATGACCTGGCCACCGGTGAGGATGGCGATGTCGGCGAGCATGGCCTTGCGGCGGTCACCGAAGCCGGGCGCCTTGACGGCGACAGCCTTGAAGGTGCCACGGATCTTGTTGACGACGAGCGTGGACAGGGCCTCGCCCTCGACGTCCTCGGCGATGATGAGGAGCGGCTTGCCGGACTGCATGACCTTCTCGAGGAGGGGCAGCAGGTCCTTGATCGAGCCGATCTTGGAGTTCGCGATGAGGATGTAGGGGTCCTCGAGGACGGCCTCCATGCGCTCCGTGTCGGTGACGAAGTAGCCGGAGATGTAGCCCTTGTCGAAGCGCATGCCCTCGGTGAGCTCGAGCTCGAGCCCGAAGGTGTTGCTCTCCTCGACGGTGATGACGCCTTCCTTGCCGACCTTGTCCATGGCCTCGGCGATCTTGGCGCCGATCTCGGGGTCAGCGGCGGAGATCGAGGCGGTGGCCGCGATCTGCTCCTTGGTCTCGATCTCCTTCGCCATGGCGAGGAGCTGGTCGGAGACTGCGGCGGTGGCCTTCTCGATGCCGCGCTTGAGCGCCATCGGGTTGGCGCCGGCGGCGACGTTGCGCAGGCCCTCGCGGACGAGCGCCTGGGCGAGGACGGTGGCCGTCGTCGTGCCGTCACCGGCGACGTCGTCGGTCTTCTTCGCGACCTCCTTGACGAGCTCGGCCCCGATCTTCTCGTAGGGGTCGTCGAGCTCGATCTCCTTGGCGATCGAGACACCGTCGTTGGTGATCGTGGGGGCGCCCCACTTCTTCTCCAGGACGACGTTGCGGCCCTTGGGGCCGAGGGTGACCTTGACGGCGTCGGCGAGGATGTTCATACCCCGCTCGAGACCGCGTCGGGCCTCTTCGTCAAAGGCGATGAGCTTTGCCATTCGGGTGGTCCTCCACACGATAGGTAGGTGGTAGACCGGGCGGCGCCCGCGACGGACGACCCCCAGGCGCGCGGCTCACGTCACCGCGACGTCGAGGATCTCACCGGACCGGTCAGTTCTGTCACTCTCACGGGGAGAGTGCTAACGCCATTATTGGCACTCTCGGGGTGAGAGTGCAAACAGTTGCCCTTGTCCTCGGGTGCCGGGGACAGGGGCGAAGGGGGAAGTCGCAGCTCAGGCGTCGAAGCCGAGGCGGCGCGCGCTGCGGCTGCGCTGGCGTGACTGGCGCATGCGGCGGAGCCGCTTGACGAGCATCGGGTCCTCCGCGAGCGCGGCCGGGTTGTTGATGAGCCCGTTGAGCACCTGGTAGTAGCGCGTGGAGCTCATGTCGAAGAGCTCCTTGATCATCTGCTCCTTGGCGCCCTGGTAGGTCCACCACTGGCGCTCGAAGGCGAGGATCTCCCGGTCGCGGTCGCTCAGCGGGGCGGCGGTGCTGCTCTGCTGCTGCGTGGCGGTCTTCACGTTGAGGTCCTCCGTGACGGGGCGATGACGTCGTGCGCGGCTCACTGTACCCAGCGAATGACACGCCTGTCATTCCCTTCGGCGTGGCGGCTGGACAGCACCCCCTGGACCTCACTCACCCGTCACACAGGCACCACCGGCCCCACCCCCTGTCACCACGACCGGGTCGTGGTGAACCGTGCCGGTCGTCGTGGTCAGGCCATGGTGTCGAGGATGGCGTCGATGTCGGCCTCGGTCGTCTCAGGGTTGACGATGGCGAAGCGGGCCAGGGTCTCGCCGTCGTGCGTCGTCGGGACGACGAAGGCGAACTCGTCCTCGAGCATCCGGTCCGACCACGCCTGGTAGTCCCCCGGCCCCCAGCCGAGCCGGCGGAAGACGACGACGGAGAGGTCCCGGTGGCGGACGAGCTCGAGGTCGGGGCGCCGCTCGACCTCGGACTCGGCGTGACGGGCGACCTCGAGGGTGCGCTCGATCGCCCGCGTGTACGCGGCCGTCCCGTGCGTCGCGAGGCTGAACCACAGCGGCAGCCCACGGGCCCGGCGGGTCAGCCCGACGGAGTAGTCCGTCGGGTTCCACTGGGCCGCCTCGGTGAGCACGTCGAGGTAGCCGGCCCGCTGGGTGTGGGCGGCCCGGGCGAGCGCCGGCTCGCGGTAGATCAGCGCGCAGCAGTCGAAGGGGGCGAAGAGCCACTTGTGCGGGTCGACGATGAAGGAGTCCGCCCGCTCGACCCCGTCGAAGAGGGACCGAACGCTCGGCGCCGCGAGCGCCGCCCCGCCGTACGCCCCGTCGACGTGGAACCAGATGCCGTGCTCGGCGCAGACCTCGGCGACACCGGCGAGGTCGTCCACGACACCGAAGTTCGTCGTCCCGGCCGTCGCGACGACGGCGAAGAAGGTCTCGGGGCCCTCGCGCTCGAGGACCTCGCGCAGCGCGGGTCCGGTGAGGCGCAGGTGCTCGTCCGGCTCGACGGTCACGAGCTCGGCGTCCATGACGTCGCAGGCCGACTGGATCGAGCTGTGCGCCCCGGCGGTGGCTACCACCCGCCACGGACGAAGGGGGCGGCCCTCCCCCTTCGCCTCCTCGACGGCCCGCGCGCGGGCGGCGTGCCGCGCCGCGACGAGGGCGGAGAGGTTGCCGATCGTCCCGCCCGGGACGAAGACCCCGCCGGCCTGCTCGGGCAGCCCCGCGAGATCGGCGATCCAGCGCAGCGCCTGGTTCTCGGCGAAGACCGCGCCCGAGCCCTCGAGCCAGGAGCCGGCGTACATCGAGGACGCTCCGACGACGAGGTCGAACATCGCCGCGGCGTCGCTCGGCGCGCACGGGATGAAGGAGAGGTAGCGGGGGTGGTCCACCGAGAGGCAGGCCGGCGCCAGGACCTCGGCGAAGAGGTCCATCGCCCGGGCACCGCCGATGCCCTCGGTGGTGATGGTCTGGCCCGCCCGGTCGAGCAGCTCGGCCTCGGACAGGACGTAGTCCAGCGGCACCGGGTGCAGGGTGAGCCGCTCCTCGGCGTAGTCGAGCACCATCCGGCCGAGCTCGTCGACCGCCTTGTCGTTTCCGAACATGGTCGGCAGCGTAGGTGCCGACCCCGGTCCGCGTCGCCTCAGCCGGAGAGGGCCCGGCCGGCGAGCTCGAGGCGCTCGGGGACCAGGGTGAACCAGGCGGTCTGCCCACGCCGCTCGCGGACGAGCATCCCGGCGTCGACGAGGACCTTGAGGTGATGGCTCACCGTCGGCTGGGCGAGGGCGAGCGGTTCCTGGAGGTCGCCCGCCGAGACCTCGCCGCCCGGCGCGCACCGGGCGATGCTGAGGATCTGCAGCCGCACCGGGTCGGCCACCGCCTTGAGCAGCCGGGAGACGAGCTCGGCGTCCTCCCGGGCCAGCGGGGCACTGCCCGGGGTCGCACAGCACCGCTCGACGGCGGTCGCGAGGAGCGTGCGGCCCTCAGGTGCGATGAGATCGGACATGGCCCCATATTGACACACATCGATATTTGCTGCGAGAGTCCATATCGACAAGCATCGATATAGGAGAGTTCCGCATGAGCCGGGTCCAGATCGCCCTCGACGTCACCGACCTCGAGTCCTCCGTCACCTTCTACTCGACCCTCTTCGGGATCGAGCCGCACAAGCGACGCCCGGGGTACGCGAACTTCGTCGTGGAGAACCCGCCGGTCAAGCTCGTCCTGATCGAGACCGACGAGGCCACCCGGGGCACCGGCCCGAAGGGCGCGCTCAACCACCTCGGCATCGAGGTCGAGGACGGCAGCGAGGTGGGCGCCGCGCGCGAGCGTCTCTCCGGTGCCGGGCTGGCGACCTTCGACGAGGACGACACGACCTGCTGCTACGCGCTCCAGGACAAGGTCTGGGTCTCGGACCCGGCGGGTGCCCCGTGGGAGGTCTACGTCGTCAAGGACGACAACCCCGCCGACGGGCGTCCCGCGACCTCGTCCCACCCGCTGCTCGAGGGCACCCCCTCAGGCTCCGCCTGCTGCACGCCGACGGGCGTCTGAGCATGACCACCACCACCCAGGGCCCCGCCGAGGGCACGGACGTCGTCCGCCAGATGTCTTTCCTCGACCGCTACCTCGCGGTCTGGATCGGCCTGGCCATGGCGGCCGGGCTGCTGCTGGGCCGGATGTTCGGCGGGCTCGACGACGCGCTGAACTCCGTGCAGCTGCAGGGCATCTCGCTGCCGATCGCCATCGGCCTGCTCGTCATGATGTACCCCCCGCTGGCGAAGGTCCGCTACGACCGGCTCGGGACCGTCGCCGCGGACAAGCCGATGATGATCAGCTCTCTGCTGCTCAACTGGGTCTTCGGACCGGCGCTGATGTTCGCGCTCGCCTGGGTCTTCCTGCCCGACCTGCCCGAGTACCGCACGGGCCTGATCATCGTCGGGCTCGCCCGGTGCATCGCGATGGTCATCATCTGGAACGACCTGGCCTGCGGCGATCGCGAGGCAGCCGCCGTGCTCGTCGCGATCAACTCGGTCTTCCAGATCCTCGCCTTCGCCGGGCTCGGCTGGTTCTACCTCTCCGTGCTGCCGGGCTGGCTCGGGCTCGAGCAGTCGGCCCTCGACGTCTCCTTCACCCAGATCGCCGCGTCGGTGCTCGTCTTCCTCGGCGTGCCCCTGCTCGCCGGCTACCTCTCGCGTCGCATCGGTGAGGGAACCAAGGGGCGCGACTGGTACGAGGGCACCTTCCTGCCCCGGATCTCCCCCCTCGCCCTCATCGGGCTGCTCTTCACGATCGTCCTGCTCTTCGCCTTCCAGGGCGACCAGATCACCCGCCAGCCGCTCGACGTCGCCCGGATCGCGCTGCCGCTGCTCGTCTACTTCGCCGTGATGTGGGGCGGCGGCTACCTCCTCGGCAAGGGGCTCGGCATGACCTACGAGCGCACGACGACGCTCGCCTTCACCGCCGCCGGCAACAACTTCGAGCTCGCCATCGCCGTCGCGATCGCCACCTTCGGCATCACCTCCGGCCAAGCCCTCGCCGGGGTCGTCGGCCCGCTCATCGAGGTCCCGGTCCTCGTCGGCCTCGTCTACGTCTCGCTCGCCCTGCGGGACCGCTTCACCCACCAGAGCACCACCCCTTCGCCCGAGAGGTGAGCGCCATGACCACCCACGCCCCGGATCCCTACCCGGCCATCGTCGACGATCTCGCCTACTCGTACGACGGCGTCTTCTCCCGCGAGTCGGTCGAGCAGGCAGTCGCGACCGCGCGCCAGCAGCTGCAGAGCGTCTCGCGGATCCCGACCTTCCTGCCCGTGCTCGTCGCGAAGCAGGCCCGGGAGGAGCTGATGGCTGCGGCCCAGGCGGACGGCCGGGTGAGCAGGCGTGTGCCCGAGCTGCTCTTCATCTGCGTGCACAACGCCGGCCGTTCCCAGATGGCCGCGGCCCTCGCGCAGCACCTCTCCAACGGCCGGGTGCACGTCCGCTCCGCCGGCTCGAAGCCCACCGACGCGATCAACCCGGTCGTCGTCGAGGCCCTCGCCGAGCGAGGGATCTCGCTCACCGAGGCCTACCCCAAGCCGCTCACCGACTCCGCCGTGCGCGCCGCCGACGTCATCATCACGATGGGGTGCGGTGACGCCTGCCCCGTCTACCCCGGCCGCCGCTACGAGGACTGGACGGTCGCCGACCCCAAGGACGCCGACCTGAGCACCGTCCGCGACATCCGCGACGACATCCAGGGCCGGGTCACCGCCCTGCTGCGCGAGATCCTCGACTGACCCCCTTCCCCCCTTCGACAGGAGCCCCTTGCATGACCGCCTTCCCCGACCGTCCGTCCGTCCTCTTCGTCTGCGTCCACAACGCCGGGCGCTCGCAGATGGCCCAGGCCTGGGTCAGCCACCTCGCCGGGGACGCGGTCGAGGTCCGCTCGGCCGGCTCGGCCCCCGGCGACGCCGTCAACCCGGCGGCCGTCGAGGCGATGGCCGAGGTGGGCATCGACATGAGCGCGGCCGAGCCGAAGGTCCTCACCGCCGACACCGTGCAGGCCAGCGACGTCGTCATCACGATGGGGTGCGGCGACGCCTGCCCGATCTTCCCCGGCAAGCGCTACGAGGACTGGGCGCTCGAGGACCCGGCCGGCAAGGGTGTCGAGTCCGTCCGACCGATACGCGACGAGATCAGGGGGCGCGTCGAGGAGCTCCTCGGCTCCCTCGGGGTCCGGGTCTGACCCGACTCGCCGAGACGGACGGGACATCCCTACTCCACCCGGTGTTAACCTTGCGTTCACCTACTGTGAGGAGGGACCCGAGATGTTCCAGCCTGAGAACGTCGATCACGTCATCGACCACATCGCCGCGGACCTCTGCGTCCGCTACCCCGAGGTGCCCTGCGAGCGCATCGAGGCCATCGTCGCCGACGCCCGCCAGCAGATCGAGGGCGAGAACCACCACCCCGAGTTCATCGGCGCGCTCGTCGAGCACGCCGCCAAGGACGTCATCCACTCCTTCGCAGGCGCCCCGGAGCCGGCCACCGGCGTCACCTGCTGACACCTCACGGACCGACGGCCGACCACACCCCCTGCGTGGTCGGCCGTCGCCGTGCCCGGGCGGTTAGGGTCACCGACGTGACCGCGCACCCCCTCGTCGAGCTCGTCCACCCGACGTGGGCGCAGGCCCTCGAGCCGGTGGCCGCGACGATCACTGAGATGGGCGCCTTCCTGCGCGCCGAGGTGGCCGCCGGGCACGGATACCTGCCGAGCGGCGAGCACGTCCTGCGGGCCTTCCAGGTCCCGCTCGACGAGGTGCGCGTCCTCGTCGTCGGCCAGGACCCCTACCCCACGCCGGGGCACCCGATCGGGCTCTCCTTCGCCGTCGCCCCGGATGTCCGGCCGCTGCCCCGCTCCCTCGCGAACATCTACCGGGAGCTCGTCGACGACCTCGGCGTCCCGGCACCGGGCAGCGGCGACCTCACCCCGTGGACCGAGCAGGGCGTCATGCTCCTCAACCGCTGCCTCACCGTGCGTCCAGGCGCCCCGAACTCCCACCAGGGACGTGGATGGGAGCGGGTCACCGACCGGGCCATCGAGGCGCTCGCTGCCCGCGGCGGACCGCTCGTCGCGATCCTCTGGGGCCGAAACGCCCGCAACCTCGCGCCCGTTCTCGGCGAGACCCCGAGGATCGAGTCGGCCCACCCCTCGCCGCTCTCGGCGCGCAACGGCTTCTTCGGCTCGCGCCCCTTCTCCCGCACCAACGACCTCCTCGCCCGTCAGGGCGCCGACCCCATCGACTGGAGACTGCCGTGACCCAGCCGCCCCTGTGGACCTCCTACGTCGCCGTCGGCGACTCCTTCAGCGAAGGGATGTCCGAGCCGGACCCGCGGACCGAGGACGCCTACCTCGGCTGGGCCGACCGGCTCGCCGACGCGCTGGCCCGCCGTCTCGAGGAGACCGGTGACGCGGCCGAGCCGTTCCGGTACGCGAACCTCGCGGTCCGCGGGCGCAAGATCGACGACGTCCTCGACCGGCAGCTCGAGGCGGCCCTGCCCATGGGGGCCGACCTCGTCTCGATCGTCGGGGGCGGCAACGACATCCTCCGGCCGAGCGTCGACCTCGACGACATCGCCGACCGGCTCGAGCGGGCGGTCGAGCGGACGCGGGCGACCGGCGCCGATGTCCTCCTCGCGACGCCCACCGACCCGGCGAAGGCGGGCCTGCTGTCCTCCCTTCGCCCCCGGCACGCCGTGCACACGGCCAACCTCTTCTCCATCGCCCAGCGCCACGGCGCGTACGTCCTCAACCTCTGGACGATGCGCTCGCTGCGCGACTGGCGGATGTGGTCGCAGGACCGGATCCACCTCTCCCCCGAGGGCCACCGGCGGGTCTCGCTCGCCGCGCTCGACGCGCTCGGGCTGGACACCGACCGCACCGACTGGACGACACCGCTGCCGCACGAGCCGCTCGTGCCCCGCACCGAGCGGCTCGTCGAGCACGGCCGGTGGGTCCGCACGCACGCCGGACCGTGGGTGCACCGCCGCCTCACGGGCCGCTCCTCCGGTGACAGCATCGCGGCCAAGCGGCCCGAGCTGAGCCCCCTTCGCCCGGGCGAGCTGCCCTTCGGCTAGCCCAGGCGACCGTCGCGGAAGTCCCGGAGCGCCTTCTTCGACGCCCCGTCGAGGATGACGATCGACTGGCCCCCGGCCGTGCCGAAGCCACCCTTGGCGACCGCGCGGCCGACCTTCGTCGGGTCGACGCGGTAGAAGCCGGCCGAGAAGCGCAGCATCTCGGTGGCGGTGAGGTCGGACTCGGTGTGCTTGTCGAGGATCGTCACGAGCCGCGGCAGGCCTGACGGGCCGGCCAGGCGGGCCTGGAGCGCGATGGCCCCGACCATGAGCCCCTGGTTGGCGGACCGGTCGAAGTCGCCGCCGGCCAGGGTCTTGCGCTCCCGGGCGAGAGCAACCGCGGACCTGCCGTCGATCTCCTGCCGGCCCTGCGGGAGCCGGCCGCCGGGCAGGTGTGACCGGAGTCCGTCGGGCAGCGAGACCCTCAGTCCTCCCGCCTCGTCGACCGCCCTCCGGAATCCGGTGAAGTCCGCCAGCACGTACCCCGTCGGGCTGATCCCGCTGACCTCGCGGACCGCGTCGACCTGCCCCCGCGGCCCGCGGTAGACCATCGCCGAGTTGAGCTTGCCGCTGCCGTGCCCGGGGATCGGCACCCAGAGGTCGCGGGCGAAGCCCATGACGCCTGCTCCGCCCTTGCCGTCGGTCCCGACGAGCTGGAGCGCGTCGGCGCGGGCACGTCCCACCTTCTCGCCCTTGCGGGCGTCCGACCCGATGAGCAGGACATGCTGCCGCCCCCCGAGCCGCGCCGTGCCCTCGTCCCCCAGCGACGGCCACCAGCCGCCGACGACGACCCAGGACCTCTTGCCCTTCGGGCGCACGGCGAGGGTGACGTCGCCCTCCTGCTCGTCCTCGCCGGTGACGACGGCGACCTCGTCGCCGCGCCAGCGGCCCAGCCCGGCCTGGCCGGCCACCTCGGCGCCGTACCGGTCGGTGACCGCCGCGGCCAGCGCGTCCGGTGCCCCCTCGATCGCAGGCGAAGGGGTGGAGGGTGCCGCTGACGAGGTGGTCGGGCTCGACGTCGTCGAGCTCGCCGCCGGCTCGTCGGCCTGCCCGGAGCAGGCGGCGAGCGCGACGGCGGAGACCGCAGCGGTCACGCCGAGGGGCAGGCGGGGGCGAAGCACGTGTCCATGGCACCACACCTGACCGTGCCGGTCGATATCGTGCGAGGCATGCCAGCAACCCGGCTCATGCCCTCCGAGATCGGTGACGACCTCATCGACCTCACCCGCACCATCTGCGACAAGGCGCTGCGCCCGCGGGTGGACGACACCGAGCGCGCGGCCGAGTCCGGGGAGGTCTTCCCGCGCGAGGTCTTCGCCGAGCTCGGGGCGGCGGGTCTGCTCTCGCTCCCCTATCCCGAGGAGCACGGGGGAGGCGGCCAGCCGTACGAGGTCTACCTCCAGGTCGTCGAGGAGATCGGCTCGGCGTGGATGTCGGTCGCCGTCGGCACCTCGGTGCACAGCCTCACCTGCTACCCCGTCGCGACCTTCGGGTCGACCGAGCAGCAGCAGGCACTCCTGCCGGAGATGCTCTCGGGCGACCAGCTCGGTGCCTATGCCCTCTCGGAGCCGCTCGCCGGCTCGGACGTCGGGTCGATGACGACGCGGGCGACGCGTGACGGCGACGGCTGGCGGCTCAAGGGCCGCAAGGCGTGGATCAGCCACGCCGGCCATGCGGACTTCTACACGACCTTCGCCCGGACGAGCGAGGACGGCGGCCGCGGGATCACCTGCTTCGTCGTCCCCGCGGCCGCGGAGGGTCTCTCCTTCGGCGCGCCGGAGAAGAAGATGGGTCTGCACGGCGACACCGTCCGCGAGGTCTACTACGAGGACGTCTACGTCGGTGACGACCGCCGGGTCGGGGAGGTCGGTCAGGGCATGGCCATCGCCCTGTCCGCCCTCGATGCCGGGCGGCTCGGCATCGCCGCGGCCTCCACCGGGCTCGCTCAGGCCGCGCTCGACGTCGCCGTGCGCTACGCGAGCGAGCGCGAGCAGTTCGGCCGGCCGATCGCGAGCAACCAGGGCCTGGCCTTCCTGCTCGCGGACATGGAGGCTGCGGTGACCTCAGCCCGGGCCACCTACCTCCACGCCGCCCGGATGCGCGATGCCGACCGGCCCTTCGGCACCCAGGCGGCCGTCGCGAAGCTCGTCGCGACCGACGCGGCCATGAAGGTGACGACCGACGCCATCCAGGTCCTGGGCGGCGCCGGCTACACGGCGGACTTCCCGGTCGAGCGCTACTTCCGCGAGGCCAAGGTGACCCAGATCTTCGAGGGCACGAACCAGATCCAGCGACTCGTCATCTCCCGCAACCTCCTGCGCGACCTCACGGCCGGCCGGACGAAGGGGTGAGCCTCAGTCCCCCTTCGCCTGCGCCTGCGCAGCCGCGAGGAGGACGTCGATCTCGGTGAGCAGCCCGTCCGCGATCGACTGCGCGTCGGGCACGGCCCGCCGGCAGCCGACCACGCCGACGCCCAGGTGCTTGCCGAGGCCCTGGAGGGTGATGTTCATGCCCATGCCGTCGACGATGATCGAGAGCGGATAGATGGTCTCGACCATGGCACCCCCGAGGTAGACGGTGATGTCCGGACCGGGGATGTTCGAGACGACGGTGTTGAAGGTCCGGACCCGCCGCAGCACGCCGAGATCGAAGAAGGTCCGCATCGCCCGCGACAGCAGGATCGGCGGGGCGAACTGGATGCCACCCTCGTAGAGCTCCTGCGGGATCGCCGCGCCGTGCTCCTTGGCCGCGCGGCTGCTCGAGTGCGTGGCGAGGACCCGCTGCACGGGGTCGTCGAGGTGAACCGGCAACGGGGTGAACATCGCTGTCACCGAGTTGCCGGCGGCCCCGCTGCGGTCACCGGCGAGGGCGACCGGGACCATCGTCACCAGGGGTGTGTTCGTCGCACCGCCGTGCCGCTGCAGCCAGCCCCGCAGCGAGCCTGCGCAGACCGCGAGGACGACGTCGTTGACGGACACCCCGAAGGCCGACTTGATGGTCCGCAGGTCCTCGAGCGGCAGCCGAGCCAGACCGATGCGCCGTTGGGCGCTGATCCGGGTGTTGAAGGGCGTCGCCGGTGCCCGCAACGGGGTCGCCGCGGTCTCGAAGGCTCCGCTGCGCCCGATGAGTCGCGACAGCATCGGCTGGGCCTGGAAGGCGAGCGCCGGGAGGTACCGTACGGCCGCTGCCGCCAGCGTGACCGCGTCCTTGGGCCGACGGGTCACGCCGAGCGCGGCCCGGGCGAGCAGGCTGAGCCCGGACGGTTCCGCCTGGGGCTCGAAGGGGGCGGGATCGCCCGGGAGCCGGCCGGGCTCGAGGTCGATGAGCGAGACGAAGAGCTCGACGCCCGTCACGCCGTCGATCATCGCGTGGTGGACCTTGGTGTAGACCGCGACCTTGCCGCCCTCGAGGCCGGTGATGACGTAGCTCTCCCACAGCGGACGGGTGAGGTCGAGCGGGCGCTCGTGGATCCGGGCGACGGCGTCGAGGAGAATCTCCTGCGTCCCGGGCTGGGCGAGGGCCAGCTCGCGCACGTGGTACTCGAGGTCGAAGTCGACGTCGTCGACCCAGTAGGGGCGGTCGAGGCCGAGAGGGACGTGCTTGAGCCGGCGGCGGAAGTGACCGAGCCGGGGCAGCCGCTCGGCGACGAGCGCCCGCAGGTGCGCGAGGTCGAAGGGGACATCGAGACCGCTGGGGTCGAGGACCGCGAGGCTGCCGACGTGCCCTGTCTGCCGCGACGCCTCGAGCCCGAGGAAGGCCGCGTCGAGGCCGGGCAGCTGGACCGGACCGGTGGGTGTCATCGCGTCAGTCATGGGTGTCGCCGAGCTTGGTGCGGGCCCAGTCGGTGATCGCGTCGTAGGTGTCGTCGGGGACCTCGATCATCGGGACGTGCCCGACGCCCGGCATCTCGACATAGGTCCAGTCGGCGTTGAGCTTGGCGGCCCACCGGGCGGCGGAGACGGGCACGAGCCGGTCGAGGGTCCCCTGGACGAGGAGGACGGGCATGCCGATCTTGGCGAGGCGGGCTGCGGTGACGCTGTGGCGCACCAGGGCGTTCATCATCGTCTGGCCCGCCTCCTTGAAGGCGCGCTGCTGCTCGCGGAAGCCGAGCTGCGCATGCGCGAGGTCGACGTGGGCCTCGACGACGTCGCGGTCCGCCCGGTCCCAGCGCGCGATGCACAGTCGGAGCACGAACTCGACCTCGCCGGCGACAGTCACCGAGCGACCGAGCCGCCGACGCATGTTGCGCCGGACCGGCGCCGAGACGAGCGTGGCGACGCTCCGGAGGGCGTCCTGCGGGCGCGACTTCGGGGCTGCGAGGGCGGGAGCGAGGAGCACGAGCCCGCGGACCCGGTCGGGCACACGGCTCGTGACCATCGTCGAGATGAGCCCGCCCATGGAGTTGCCGACGAGGATCGCGTCCTCCTCGACCACCTCGTCGAGGAAGCGCCGGACGAGCTTGGCGTTGTTGCCCACCGACGCCGAGCGCTCGGTCGCGCGGGTGAGACCGAAGCCGACGAGGTCGAGGGCGTAGACGCGGTAGTGCTGAGCCAGCCGCTGACCGAGGAGCACCCAGTTGAGGTGGTTGCCGCCGAGGCCGTGGACGAGGAGGACCGGGGATGCCCCCTTCGGACCGGCCCACTCGATGTAGTGGACCTCGCCGTCGAGGTCGACCGTACGACTCACCGCCCCCCACGGCTCGGCGAGACCCTGGCCCTTGGCCGGCTCGTCGGTGGTCGGCTGCTGCGCTGCTGCGTCACTCATCGATGGTCCTCGTGGGGGGTGTCGGGTGCGGGGAAGAAGGGCGAGAGGAGCGTCGGCGGGACGAAGGGGGCCCACTCACCCTCACGTTGGGCGAGCCGGTCCGCGACCGCCCAGAGGACCTGTGGGTCGAAGCCGATGCCGAGGTGGCTGGAGCGCACCCGGATGTTCTCCGAGTGCTCGGTCGGCGGCTCGAGGCAGTGCTGCCAGGCGACGATGCCGTCGGTCCGCGAGTAGATCGAGGTCGACGGGACGGGGAGCGGCAGGGCGCTGCGGCCGGTGATCCGGGGGGCGCGTTCCTCGTCGTCGATGTCGTGGAGGTGCGAGTAGCGGTAGAAGGCGTTGTTGGCCCGTGACTGCCCGGGGTGCTGGAGGCGGTAGGGGCTCGCGAGGGTGATGACCTGCCGGACGTGCTCGGGGTGGCGGTGCGCGAGGTCGCGGGCGTAGATGCCGCCCAGGCTCCACCCGATGACCGAGACCGTCGAGCGGTTGCGGCGGCTGATCCGCTTGATCGCGGCGGGCAGCGCGGCCCGGACGGCGGCGGTCGGCCCGACGTTGCGGCCGAGGTGCCACTTGTAGGGGTGGAAGCCCTGCTGGCGCAGGAAACGGCGCAGCACGAGGGTCGAGAGGTCGTTTGCCAGCAGGCCCGGCAGGACGAGGACCGGGTGGCCGTTCCCCTTGGGCGCGCAGCGCAACCACGGGGCGGCGAGGAGCAGCGCGTCGACCGCCATGACGACGCGGGGAACCTCCGCGGCCAGGAGGAGAGGGCTCGGCGCGGCCGCTGCCTCGTCGACCGGCGAGGGGCACAGCTCCTCGAGGACGGTGTTCATGCTCCCGAGTAAACCGCGGATCGCCGTCCGGCGTGGGAGATCGGGGCTGGTGGTGACGGATCGGCGTCCTGCTCCGGGACTCACTATGCTCACGAGCCATGCAGATCACCGACCGGACCGTCGCTCTCGTCACCGGAGGAGCCTCCGGGCTCGGGGAGGCCACGACCCGCCACCTCCACAGCCTCGGCGCCGCGGTCGTCATCGCCGACCTCCCCTCGAGCCCAGGCCAGACCCTGGCTGACGAGCTGGGTGAGCGGGCCCGCTTCGTCGCCACCGATGTCCGGGACGAGGTCGCTGTCCAGGCGGCGGTCGACTCCGCCGGGGAGCTCGGCGAGCTGCGGGTCGCCGTGACCTGTGCGGGTATCGGTACGCCGGGTCGGGTCGTGGGACGTACGGGGGCGCTGCCGCTCGAGAGCTTCCGCCAGGTCATCGACGTCAACCTCGTCGGCACCTTCAACGTCCTGCGCCTCGCCGCCGCCGCGATGGTCAAGAACGAGCCGGTCGACGGCGACCGCGGCGTGTGCGTCATGACTGCCTCGATCGCCGCCTACGACGGTCAGGTGGGGCAGGCGGCGTACGCCGCGTCGAAGGGCGGCGTCGTCGGGCTGACGCTCTCGGCCGCTCGCGACCTCGCGGACAAGGCGGTGCGGGTCGTGACGATCGCGCCGGGGACCTTCGCCACCCCGATGCTCGCGGGGCTGCCCGCGGAGGCGACGAAGGTCCTCGAGGCCCAGGTCCCGCACCCCTCGCGGCTCGGGCAGCCGGCCGAGTACGCCAAGCTGGTCGGCCACGTCGTCGACAACGCGATGCTCAACGGCGAGGTCATCCGCCTCGACGGTGCCCTGCGCATGCCTCCCCGCTGACGCCCCCCCACCCCCCCCTTCGCACGAGCCAAGGCTCGTACCCAACCAGGACCCCCGACCGTCCCGCACGAGCCTTGGCTCCTGCGACCACCTGACCCCCGACCGTCCCGCACGAGCCTTGGCTCGTGCGACCACCTGACCCCCGACCGTCCCGCACGAGCCTTGGCTCGTGCGAAAACGGGGCGGTCAGGTGCCCGTCGGGAGCCAGGTGGCGACGAGGTAGCCGACGCCGTAGGGCGCCTCGTCGAGGGTGACGTCACCGATGAGCCCGGGGGATGCCAGGGGCGCGCCATCTCGCGCGTCTGGCATCCCCAGAGCGCCGGCGAGCACCTGGAGCGCCGCACGACCGCGGCACCACAGGGCGTCCGCGAGCATCGGGTCGATCGCGAGGAGCGCCTGCCCGTCGACCTCGGCGAGCGCGCGGGCGATCCTCGCGTCGAAGCCCTCGGCCCGCTCGTCGAGGTGGCCGGGCGCCTTGACCGTGCGGGTCGCCGAGCCGTCGGCGACGACGGCGAGCACGGTCGGGCGGCCCCGTACGAGCGCGGCGCCGAGGGACGCGCACTCGCGGGCCGCCGCATCGTCAGCGACGCTGACGAACCGCGCCGCGACGTCGTCGCCGAGCAGCTCTCGACCGATCTCGAGACCGGTCGGGAGGGCACCGGCCGGGACACGACCCGTGGTGAACCGTGCCGCTCCCGACGGGGCGTCGGTCGCCCACTCGAGCCGCACCGGACGGCGGGCGAGTCCCCCTTCGAGGTTGGTGGCTCCGCAGACGACGACCACCTGGGCCTCAGGGTCTGCCGCGACCGCGGCGGCCAGAGTCGCGCGGGCCCGGTCGCGCAGCTCTGCGAGCGGGTCCGCGGCGCCGCCGAGGCCTGGGAGCAGCGCCGGAGCGGCCGGGACGACAGCGGCGGCGACGAGCGTCATGCCAGCCCCCGCATCGTCCGGGCCGGCGGCCGCTCGCCGCGCAGGGTCGCGACCATGTCGAGGACCTGGCGGGTCTCGGCGACCTCGTGGACCCGGAAGACCCGAGCCCCGAGCCAGGCGGACACCGCGGTCGTCGCGAGCGTGCCGACGACGCGCTCGTCCACCGGTCGGTCGAGGGTCTCCCCGACGAAGTCCTTGTTGGACAGCGAGACGAGCACCGGCCAGCCGGTCTCGACCATCTCGCCGAGGCGCCGGGTCACCTCGAGCGTGTGGTGTGTGTTCTTGCCGAAGTCGTGGGCCGGATCGATGAGCACCGACTCCGGTGCCACCCCGGCCTCCACCGCGCGGCGGGCGTACCCGACGGCTCCCTCGACGACGTCTCTCACCACATCCCGCTCGTAGCCGGTGCGGAAAGGACGGGTGCGTACCGCCGCGCCGCCGGTGTGGGTGCACACGATCGCGACGTCGTGCTCGGCAGCGACGTCGACCAGCCTCGGGTCGGCGCCGCCCCAGGCGTCGTTGAGGACGTCGGCTCCGGCGGCGCACACCTCCCGGGCCACCTCGTGCCGCCACGTGTCGACGCTGATGACGAGCTCGGGGTGCCGCTCCCGGACCTCGGCGACGAAGCCGACGATCCGCTCGATCTCCTCGGCGACGCTCACGTCGCCACCTGGGGCCGCCTTGACCCCACCGATGTCGACGAGGTCCGCGCCCTCCTCGACGACGGTGTCGACCCGGGCCATCGCCGCGTCGTCGGCGAAGGTCGCACCCTTGTCGTAGAAGGAGTCCGGCGTCCGGTTGACGATCGCCATGACGAGCAGGTCGGTGTCGGAGAAGCTCCGTCTTCCGAGCCGGAGGGTCATCTCGCCTCCTCGATGTCCAGGCGAAGGGGGCCCGCCGGGGGTCGCTCGACGAGCGGCACCTTGCGCTCGCGCCACCCACCGTCACGGGTGTGCTGCTGGAGGACGTCTGCGCGCACTCCGGGACCCTCGGCCCCGGGGCAGCGGGCGCGGGTGACGGCGAGGAGCTCGGCGGCCATGACGGCGAGGTCGTGGTCCTTCTGGTGCTCGTGCGCGCGGGCCCCAAGGTCCACCTGGGCGATCGCGTCGAGTCCGTGCCGGGCGAAGGTGTCGATGAGGGTCGCGATCTCGACGCCGTAGCCCGTGGGGACCTGCAACGACTCCATGAGCGGTCGGCGAGCGCCCCACTCCCCCGCGAGGGGCTGGATGACCCCGGCGAGCTCGGGCCACCAGAGGTCGAGCATCGGCCGGGCGACGAGCTCGGTGACTCGACCACCCTCGGTGCTGACGGCTGCGCCGCCGCTGCGCAGCACCCGGTCGTAGAAGCCCTTGACGAGGAGCACCTCCGGGTCGTCGAGCAGCGGGCCGAGCAGGCCTGTGACGAAGTGCGGGCCCCAGAGCCGCAGGTCGGCGTCGACGAAGACGAGCAGGTCGCCGCTCGTCACGTGCAGCGACTTCCAGATCGCCTCGCCCTTGCCGGGGTTGGTGCCCAGGTCCGGCCTGATCTCGGCAGCCGCACGGACGACGGCTCCGGCCTCGCGGGCGGCGTCGGCGGTGCCGTCGCGGGAGTCGGAGTCGATGACGACGACCTCGTCGACGAGCGGTGCCGCCCGGACGAGCTCGGCGACGATGCCGGCGACAACAGCTCCGACGGTCGCCACCTCGTTCTTCGCGGGGATGACGACGCTCACGCGCGAGCCGGAGCGCTCCTTGGCCTCACGGAGATCCTCGACGCCCCAGTCGTGGTGGGTGGACGTGCGCGTGCTGAGCCAGCCACGGGTCTCGGCGAGCATCTCACCCCTTCGTCCGGATCGCCGCGACACGACGCGGCGGCCCGCCCATCGTAGGGCGGGCCGCTGCGGTACGCGGTGTCAGGAAGTCAGCGCAGGATGCCGTTGCCGACCTTGCGACCCCACCAGCGACCGAGACCGAGCTTGTCGCCCGAGAGGGTGTAGGCCACGACGAGCAGGGCGAGCGCCTCGATCCAGTGGCTGTCGGTGATCGGGTTGGTGAAGCCCTCGCCCGGGCGGCCGATGGGAAGGGCCGCGAGGTACATGAGGAACAGCAGGAGGGTGCCGCCCCAGGCCGCGATCTTCAGCATGCCGCCGGCCAGGAAGGCGATGCCGATGCCCGCCAGCCCGAGCATGAAGACCCAGTCCCAGATCCCGCCGGCAAAGTTCTCGAAGAGTCCGGCGAAGGGGCCGTTGACGACGTCGGGGCTCTTGGTGAGGAAGCCGGTCGTCGGCGACCCGCCGTCGATCCAGGCACCCTCGGCCGGCGTGCCGTAGCCGAGGCCGAAGAGCTTGTCGAGGAAGGGCCAGAGGAAGGTCCAGCCCAGGAGAAGACGCAGCGCGGTGAGGAGCCACTGGGCCATCGGGGAACGGACGACGTCCTCCTGGTACAGGACGTCTGTCTCGACGTGCGTGCGGCGGTCGGTCGTGGCGGTCATGCTGTCCTCCGGAACGGTGTAGGGATGTCAGTAGGAGGATCACCTGCTGGCTCGACCTAGTGTAGTACTACGCAGCGTCGTAGTCCAACGCACAACTACCTCTTCGGTGTGTCGTGGACCACACCGCACATGCGGGCGGAGGGGCCTCAGCCCAGCGCCACCGAGAACGCCTCGGCCAGGACGTCCATCCCTTCCTCGAGGAGGTCGTCGCTGATGGTCAGCGGCGGCAGGAATCGGAAGACGTTGCCGTACGTCCCGCACGTCAGCGTCACCAGGCCGCGCTCGTGGCAGGCCTTGTTGACCTTGGCCGCAAGCTCGGGGGCCGGCGTCTTGAGGTCGAGGTCGGAGACGAGCTCGATGGCGATCATCGCGCCGCGTCCCCGGACCTCCCCGATGACGCCGGTGGAGTCGGAGAGCGCCTGCAGGCGACCGACGAGCAGCTCCTCGATCTCGCGGGCGCGCCCGGCGAGGTTCTCCTCGCGCATCGTCTCGATGCTCGCGAGGGCCGCGGCGCAGGCGACGGGGTTGCCGCCGTAGGTGCCGCCGAGACCTCCGCCGTGGACAGCGTCCATGAGCTCGGCACGGCCGGTGACCGACGCGAGCGGCATGCCGCCGGCGATGCCCTTCGCCGTCGTGATGAGGTCCGGGACGACCCCTTCGTGCTCGCTGGCGAACCAGTCACCGGTGCGGCAGAAGCCGGACTGCACCTCGTCGGCGATGAAGAGGATGCCGTGCTCGCTGCACCAGTCGGCCACCCGACGCATCCAGCCCTGGGGCGGGACGATGAACCCCCCTTCGCCCTGGATCGGCTCGAGGATCACCGCCGCCGTGTTCTGCTCGCCGACCTGCGCGTGCACCATCGCGGTGAAGGCCTCGAAGGCCTCATCGGCGCACTGCTTCGGGCCGGTGAGCCAGCGGTAGGGGTAGGCCATGGGGGCCCGGTAGACCTCACCGGCGAAGGGCCCGAAGCCGTCCTTGTACGGCATGTTCTTCGCCGTCAGCGCCATGGTGAGGTTGGTGCGCCCGTGGTAGCCGTGGTCGAAGGCAACGACGGCGGTGCGACCGGTGGCGTGCCGCGCGATCTTCACGGCGTTCTCGACCGCCTCGGCCCCGGAGTTGAAGAGCGCCGACTTCTTCGCATGGGGGCCGGGCGTCACCTCGGCGAGCGCCTCGCACACCTCGAGGTACTCCTCGTAGGGGGTGACCATGAAGCAGGTGTGGGTGAAGTCCTCGACCTGCCGCTGGACAGCCTCGATGACGCGAGGGTTGCGGTTGCCCACGCTCGTCACGGCGATGCCGGAGGCGAGGTCGATGAGCTGGTTGCCGTCGATGTCGCGGATGATCCCGCCCTCGGCTGCCTCGACGTAGACCGGCAGGCCGGTGCCCACCCCGTCCGCGACTGCGGCGAGCTTGCGCTGCTGCATCTCGACGGACTTCGGGCCAGGGATCTGGGTCGCGAGGACGCGCTGCTGAGTGATCACCCGCCGATCGTAGGGGTGGCCCGTCCTGCCGTCGACAACGTCGGCCCGTCCGCGTCCCACCGCACGAGCCCCGCCTCGGCGAAGGCGTCGAGCCAGCCCCGCATCGGCCAGCGCCCCCACCGGCGGTGAGCGATCCGGGCGTTGCGGACGATGTCGGCGACGTGCTCGACCGGCGGCCGTGAGACGGGGTGCCACTGGTGGTAGGCATGCGCACCGCCGACCCAGGTGAGACCGACGCCGCACTCGCGCGCGGTCCAGGCCAGGTCGGTGTCCTCGCCGCCGTAGCCGACGTAGTCCTCGCAGAACCCGCCGAGGCGACGCCAGGTCGCCGGGGTGACGGCAAAGGAGAGCGACCAGAAGAGGTCGTGGTCACCGTCGCGGACGAGCTCGCCGGCGGAGGGCGAAGGGCGGGCCGCGTGCGGGTCGGTGAGGGCGAGGAGGTCTGCGGCCGAGTCGGGCAGGACGCCCTCCCCGAGGTAGGTGACCGGCCCGCAGAGAAGGTCCTCGGGGGCGTCGTGGGATGCCTCGGCGTAGCGCGGGAGGAGGTCCGGGCCGGGGAGGCAGTCGACGTCGAGCAGGACGACGAGGTCGGCACCCTGCGCGAGAGCCGTCTCGACGCCCCGGTTGCGGGCGGCGGCGAGCGGGAGGCCCCGTGGGTCGGGGAGCGCGGAGACCACGGTGACGTCGGGGTCGTCCTGCAGGAGAGGCGCGATGTCGTCGTCGTCCATCGTCACGACGACGTGCGGGGTCCCGGCTGCGACCTCACGCAGCATCCGGCGCTGGCGCAGCAGGTGGTCGTGACGCCCGTGGACGACGGTGACGGCGGCGATCTCGGGCTCGACCAGCTCAACCACGACCCACCCGCTCGACGAGCTCGGCCGCGCGGTCGACGGCGCCCTCGGTGCGCCACTGCTCCCAGCGGGACGGCAGCACGCGCGACGCCTCGACCTCGGCCGCCCAGTGGGTGAGCGGGTCGCGCTGCCGGTCGCGGACGACGATGCGCGCCAGGCCTCGCGCAGCCAGGGCTGTCGCGAGCCGGTCCTGGTCGGCGAAGGGGCGCTCCTGCGGCAGCAGGAGCGTGGGACGTCCAATCGCGGCGATGTCGGCGACGGCGTTCTGGCCGCAGTGGGCGACGACGACCTCCGCCGCTGCGAGGACCGGAGCGAGGTCGTCGACCCACGTCCGGCCGTCGAGGACCTGCCAGCGCAGGCCGGGGACCGACGCGGTGATGCGGTCGGCGAGGTCGGGGTCGTCGAAGCCCTCTCCCCCGGCGAGCACCATGCCCTGCCGCTCCGTGGCAGGCACGCCCGCGGGAGCGGCCAGTCGGCTGATGCCCCCGACCTCGACGACCTCGGCCCGCGCGTCCGCGAGGTGCGGCGCGACGAGCTGGGACCACCCCGCGGGCCACGGCGCGAGGACAGCCGAGGCGATGTCGTAGACCGCCCGGTGCGGCTCGTCCGTGCGCTCCCCCGGCTGGGCGACCACGACGACGGGCACGCCGAGGAGCCGCCCGAGCATCGCCATCTCGACCGAGACGTCGACGACGAGGAGGTCAGGCCCCTGGTCGGCCACCCACGCCGCGAGCGACGCTCCTCGACCACGGAACCCGCTGTGCCGCAACGGTGCCCAGTGCAGACGACCTCCCGCCGTCACCTCGTCACGGCGAGGGTCCACCCCTTCGTCGTCCATCGGGAGGTCCAGTCGCCCGAGAGCTGCCGGGACGTCCCTCAGCCGCGAGCCCAGGAGCGTCACCTCGTGCCCCCGCGCGGCAAGCGCCCGACCCACGACCCGCGCCCGGGTGAGGTGGCCGGCCCCGTGATGGTGCACGTACCACCCGATGCGCAGGCTCATCCGACGCGGATCGAGCTGAGGCTGGCCTGGCCCTCGACGGCGTCGGCGAAGACCTCGAGGTACTCGGCGACCATGCGGTCCTCTCCGAGCCGCGCCTCGGCGTCGGCCCGCACGGCCCTCCGGTCCAGGGCAGCCGCCTGCGGTACCGCCTCGGCGAGGGCGTCCGCGAGGGCCGCCTCGGCCCGGCCGAGGTCGGGGACGAGGACGCCGGAGCTGCGGCTCACGACCTCGGGCAGGCCGCCGCGGCTGAGCGCGACGACGGGCGTGCCGCACATCATCGCCTCCGCGGCGACGAGCCCGAAGGGCTCCTCCCAGCGGGGGGTCGCGAGGCTGGCCAGGCTCGACCCGACGACCTCGGCGGTCGCCTCATTCGTCAGGTGGCCGAGGTGCTCGACGCCGTCACCGAGCAGCGGCTCGACGTGCGACGCGAAGTACCGCCGGTCGCTCGTCGGTCCGACGAGCCGCAGGGGCAGACCGGCCGCACGAGCGGCGCGGATCGCGAGGTCGGTGCCCTTCTCCGGGGTGATCCGGCCGACCCAGACGAGGGCATCGCCGCCATCACCGAGAGGGAAGGCCGCGGGGTCGATGCCGTTGTGCACGACGCGCGGTCGGCTCTGCAGCATCGACCACTGGGCGGCCGAGGCCGCGCTGACGCAGACGTAACGCACGGAAGGGGCGGCGAGCGCGACGCCGACCTCCATCCAGGGGAAGGGCGGGCAGTGCAGCGTCGTCACCACCGGGCTCGGGAGGGCAGCGCTCATCGCGAGCGGCAGGTGATGGAGGCTCTGGTTGTGGACGAGGTCGACGGGCCGTCGGGCGAGATCGGCCATCGCCCACGCCATGGCCGTCTCGTCGCGCAGGAAGTCCGGCTCGGGCAGGTGCAGGTCGAGCTCGGAGATCCGGCTGAGCACCGGCGGGACAGGGTAGGCCGCCAGCTCGTCGCACAGCGCGAGGTCGGTGCCCTCGCGGGCGTAGAGGCGCACGGTGTGGCCGGCCCGGCGCAGGCCGCGCAGGACCGCCGCGGTCTGCGCCTCCTGGCCGCCGGGGTAGGGCTCCGCCAGGGGGTTGCGGGTCGTGGCGATGACGGCGATGCGCATCAGCCCACCTCCTTCGCGAGGTCGGCGAGGTAGCCGGCGAAGCCGCCGGTGCACCTCGAGTCGGTGCGCGCGGAGGTCCGCACGCGCAGGCGGTCGGTCGCGATGACGCGGACCGAGGGGTTGAGCCGGGCCCGCCGGACGAGGTCGACGTCCTCGTGCAGGGCGAGCGGGGCGAAGCCTCCGAGCGCCAGGTAGGTCGTGGCTCGCAGTCCGAGGTTGGCGCCGTGGACGTGGGTGTGGCCCTCGACGAGCTCGTGGCGAGCCGCCCACCCGGCGAGCACGGCCGGGTCGATGATGCCGAGCGGCTCGACGGTGCCCACGACGACGTCTGCGCCGTCGTCCGCGAGGTCGAGCTGCTCGGTGAGCCAGTGCACCGGGACGACCGAGTCGGCATCGGTGCAGGCGACCCAGGTCTGGCCGGCGGCACCGTGGCCGAGCGCGGTCATGACCCCGAGGTGCCGGGCGGCACCGACCCGGCCGAGATCGCAGGACGTCGCCCGTGCGCCGTGGAGCGCGACGACGGCGGCCGAGCCGTCGGTGCATCCGTCGAGGACGACCCGGACGTCGACGGCGGTCTCACGGCGAGCCCGGCGCAGGACGGCGGCCGCAGCCTCGATGCTGCTCAGGCATCCCGGGAGCATCTCCTCCTCGTCGCGCGCCGGGACGACCACGGCGACCCGCGTGATCATCGCGCGCCCCGGGTCGTGAGCGGGCGCCCACCGTGGACGCTGAGCAGGAGGTCCGGCTCCTCGTGCCGCACCCTCAGCGGCAGGTCAAGCATCGCGTGGGCCTGACGGTGGGCGAGCGGCCCGTCGAGCGGGATGCCGGTCGTCGGGTGCCGCCAGTGGCACAGGACGATCTCGCCTCCGTCGGCGAGCCGCCGCCGGGCGCCGCGGACCGTGGCCAGCCACTCGTCGCCACGGAGGAAGTAGCCCACCTCGGAGATGACGACGAGGTCGAAGGGGGATCCGCTCACCTCGTCGAGGACGCCGGGCAGCTCGCCGCGGAGCCACTCGACGTGCGGGTCGGGGACGTGCGCGCGAGCCCGGTCGAGGGCGGCCTGGCTGACGTCGACCGCCGTGACGTGGCCGGCGCGCGCAGCGAGGTCGGCGGTGAGCCGGCCCGTCGCGCAGCCCAGGTCGAGCACGCGGTCGTACCGCTCGCGCCCCAGCCCGGCCAGGGAGAGCGCGCGCTTGCGTCGCTCGTACCAGCCGTCGAGGTCCCACGGGTCTCCGTCGCCGAGCAGCTCGTCGAAGGTCTCAGCGCGCTCTGATCGGGACGGTGACGGGACGGGCTCGTCGGCCGGCACGACGTAGGTCTCGACGAGCCGCTCGAAGCGAGCGCGCACGTGCGGCCCGAGGACCGGCGCGTCCCCCTCCCCCGGCCCGAGGGGGGTCGTCTGCGTGCCATGGGCCTCGATCGCGGTCCTCTTGGCCGTGACCAGCTCGACGTCGAGCGGGACCTGCCGCAGCCGCTCCCACGGCAGGACGTCGCCGTCGGCCCACTGCCACGCCCACACGGGGTACTCCCAGACCCGCGCACCGAGCCGGGCGGCCACGCGGCCGACGGCATCGTGGTCGGGGTGCCCGTCGCGGCTCCAGGGGGCGAGGACAAGCGTCCGCGGTCCGACGAAGGGGGATGCGGCGGCGGCGATCTCGCCCTCGTGCTCGCTCACCCGGCCGTCGGGGACGGCGAGCTGGACGAGCCGGTTGTCCGCAGCGAGCCCCTCCACGGCACGGCGCGCCTCGGCACGACGTGCCCGGCCGAGGTCGTGGACGGACCACGCAGTGGCCCGGGGGTGCGACTGCTCACCGGAGCTCGCGACGATCACCACGGCCGGCAGGCCGGCGCGACCAGCGGCGGCGATGAGCCCTGCGGCGCCGAGGCTCTCGTCGTCGGGGTGCGCCGCGAGCACGAGGAGGCTGTCGCACCCCTCGAGGACCGCCTCCGGCGCGAGCGCGGGCACCGCCTCCCACCGGGTGTCGAGGAGCCAGGCGGCCTCGCTCGTGCCGGGCTCGCTGTGGCGGAAGGAGGGCGGGGTACTCATCGCTCCTGCCTGGCGAGCACGAGGGCGCCGAGTCGCGCGAGGTCTCGCTCGGCATGGTGCTGGCGGACGTAGACGGTGAGGTCGGCGACACGTCTCGCGTGCTCGTCGTCGCCGGTGAGCGGACCGGGGCCGAGCGCGTGCCCGACGATCGTCAGGAGCTGCTCGGCGGCGTCAGCGCACGTCGCGCGGACCCGCGCGGCGAGCAGCGCTCCGGCCTCGCCGACGCCCTCCCCCGCCTCGATCGACACCGCGGCCGCGACGAGGGTCGCGTCGGCGGCGTGGAGGAGAGCGTCGGCGCGACCGAGGTGCGCCGAGGCGATCTGGTCGGGCGGGCGGCGCAGGCTCGCCTCGGTGAGGGTGCTGAGGAGCGCGTGGGCGGCGCCGAGCCAGACCGCGGCCACGCCGATGCCGCCCCAGGCGAAGCCGGGGCGCCGGAGATACCAGCCGTCGTCCCCGAGCGGCGTCGCCGGGACGCCGTCGAGCTCGAGCGTGGTCGAGCGGACCCGCGTCAGCCCGCGCGAGACCCAGGCCTGCTCGGGGTGGCGCACCCCCGGGTCGTCGAGACGCACCGCGAAGGCTCGGGTCGTCTCGGGTCCCGTGTGCGCGGTGATGACGGCATGGCTCAGCTCGCCGGCGAGGGAGCACCACGGCTTGCGCCCGGTGAGGACCCAGCCCTCCCCCTCTCGCGAGGCCAGCAGGTGATGACCTGCTCCGTGGGCCGCGTACACCCCCCAGACGCCGTCGCCGGGCCCGGGGACAACGGCCTCGTGGTCGCCGTCCGCGGCCTGAGCGAGGATCGCCGTCGCGTCGAGGTGCGGCTCGACGACCCGCGCGACGGTGAGATCGCCGGCGCCGAGGGAGAGCAGGGTCCGCAGGTAGGCCACCGGGTCGCTCCCGACCGAGGCCCCGACCGGCCCCAGCTCCCGGGCAAGGTCAAGGACCCCGTTGATCACGCCGTCGTGCTGGGCGTGCGCGCCCAGCACGCGGACCCGCTCGACCAGCGCGTTGTCGACCTGCACCTCACACCCTTTCGTTGTTGCGACGAGCCGCCCGGTCCCCCAGGACGCTCAGCGCGTTGACGACGCGCGACCCCAGGCGGGCCCGAGCGGTCGCGCCGCTCACCCGGGGGCGCTGCGGCGACATCGACGGACCACGCTCGGGACCCTCGGGCAGGATCCGTGAGGCGAGGCCCATGGCGCGTACCGTCAGCGCCGGCGCCAGACCGTGGACGCGGCGGCCGACCATCGTGAGCGGGGTGAGCTCGACCTGCGACCGGCCGGCGAGCACCCCGTCGACGATCCGACGGGCGGCCCGCTCTGCGCCGACGGAGAGCACCGGCATCGACGCACCGGGCGCGAACCACGCGTAGTCGTGCTCGGCATGACCGACGAACTGCGCACCGACATGCCCGCCCGTGCGCATGAGCCCCGGGACGATCGTCGTGGCCGTGACGCCCGAGCCGGCGAGCTCGGCGTGCAGACCCTCCGACAGGCCGACGGCACCGAACTTCGCCACCGAGTACGGCAGGAGGTGGGGCACGCTGACGACCCCACCCACCGAGCTGACGATGCCGATCCGGCCTCTCCCCGCCGAGCGCATCGTCGGCAGCACCGACAGAGCGAGGTGCACCGGGCCCATGAGCATCGTCTCGACCGCGTCCCGGAAGTGTCCGAGCGTCGTCGAGCCGACGGGGCCGACCTGGATGATCCCGGCGACGTGGATGGCGACGTCGATCCTCCCTTCGTCCTCGAGGACCCGCTCGACCCATGCCTGGACCGCATCCGCGTCCCGGACGTCACACACCGAGGGGACGAAGGGGGCCCCGCCGGGTCCCCCTTCGCCTCGGCCCGAGCGATGGGCGACGAGCGTCGCGGCCCGGTCGAGCGTCGCCGCGGAGTGGCCGCACCCGTGGACCCGGAAGCCGCGGCGGGCCAGCTCGGTGCTGATGAGCAGGCCGAGCCCGCGCGAGGCGCCCGCGACGACGGCCACCCCCGGCGTGGTAGCGGCAACCTCAGCGCTCACGGCTGGAGCACGACCTTGATGCAGCCGTCCTGCTTCTTCTGGAAGATCTCGTAACCGTGCGGGGCCTCCTCGAGCGGGAGTCGGTGGGTCGCGAGCGACTCGAGACCGAGCACGTCGGCGTCGTCGGCGACGACCGGGAGGATGTCGTCGACCCAGCGCCGGACGTGGCACTGCCCCATGCGCAGCGCGATGCCCTTGTCGAACATCTCCATCATCGGCATCGGGTCGGCCATGCCGCCGTAGACCCCGCTGACGGAGACGGTGCCGCCACGGCGAACCGCGCTGATCGCGCCGTGCAGGGCGGCCAGCCGGTCGATGCCCGCGCGCTCCATGAGCGGCTTGGCGAGCGCGTCCGGGAGGAGACCGGCGGCCTTGACCGCGGCCCCGAGGACCGGGCTGCCGTGCGCCTCCATCCCGACGGCGTCGAGCGTGCCGTCGGCGCCGCGGCCGTGGGTGAGGTCCTTGATCGCGGCGGGGATGTCATCGACCTCATCGGTGCTCAGCACCTCGATGTCGAAGGCTCGCGCGGCGGCGAGCCGCTCCGGGACGTTGTCGACACCGATGACCCGCAGGCCCCGGTGCCGGGCGATCCGGGTGGCGAGCTGGCCGACCGGGCCGAGGCCGAAGACGGCCAGGGTGTCGCCCTCGTCGACCTCCGTCCAGGCGACGCCCTGCCAGGCCGTCGGGAGGATGTCGGAGAGGTAGAGGAAGCGCTCGTCCGCGACGCCCTCGGGCACCTTGACCGGCCCGAAGTGCGCCTGCGGCACGCGCAGGTACTCCGCCTGACCGCCGGGCACCGAGCCGTACAGCTCGGTGTAGCCGAAGAGCGAGGCACCCTTGCCATGCTCGGTGACCTGCGTCGTCTCGCACTGCGCGGTCAGCCCCCGCTCGCACATCCAGCAGTGCCCGCACGAGATGTTGAAGGGGACGACGACCCGGTCGCCGACGGCGATGTGGGTGACCTCGCTGCCGACCTCCTCGACGACGCCCATCGTCTCGTGGCCGAGGACGTCCCCCTTCGTCAGGAAGGGGCCGAGGGGCTCGTAGAGGTGCAGGTCCGACCCGCAGATCGCCGTCGACGTGACCCGGATGATCGCGTCCGTCGGTTGCTCGATCCGCGGGTCGGGGACGTCCTCCACGCGGACGTCGCGGGGGCCCTGCCAGGTGAGTGCTCGCATGATGCTCTCCTTCGATCAGGCGGTGATGTCGCGGTCCCAGGCACGCGGTCCCGCGCACCGGGTGACGAACTCGGCGCGGGTCTTGGCCGCGCCGAGGGTGAGGCAGGCGTCGTCGAGCTTGCCGTCGAGGCCGGCCGCGCTGACGAGCGGTGCTGCCTCGGTTGTCAGCCCGATGACCTTGAAGTGGGTGAAGGCGTCCGTGAGGAAGTCGCGCGCCGCCGGCTCGTCGGCGAGCTTCTTCGCGCCGGCGTCGCCGGTGACGATGGCGACGGCGTCGAAGAGCACGGAGGGACCACCGGCGACCGCGTGGTCGGCCACGACCTTCTTGCCGCCCTTGAGCTGCTCGCCGCCGACCGCGATCGCGACGACGTCGACCTGCCCGCCCGCCTTGGTGACGGCGCTGCGCAACCCGTCGACGACCGCTCCGTCGGCATCCTCACCCACGAGGATCCCGAGCTTGCGACCCTCGAAGGTGTCCTTGGCGTTGGCTAGGATGCTCGTGGCCGGGGTCGGCTCGAGGTCGGTGCGCGCGGCGACGGCGGCCGGGCTCGCCGCCGGCAGGTCCATGCCGAGCCCGTCGGCGATCCGCTGCGCGAGCGTCTCGTCGACGTTGCGCAGGTTGGCCATCACCCGGGTGCGGATCTCCGGGATCTCGCACTTGCCGAGCTCGAAGACGTACGCGGCGACGATGTGGTCCTGCTCGACCGGGGTCTGGCTGACGTAGAACTGGCGGGCCTGGCTGTAGTGGTCGGCGAAGGACTCGGCGCGGATCCGACGCGTGTCGCCCTGGATGGGCTGGGCGAAGGGGACGTGGCCGGCGTCGCCGACCTCGCGGGGACCGCGGTCGGTCCCGGTGAAGGAGTTGGGCTCGTAGTTGGCGCGGCCGCTCTGGTGCGCCGTCTGCATGTGCCCGTCGCGCTGGAAGTGCGCGACCGGGCAGCGGGGGGCGTTGACCTCGAGCTGGGTGAAGTTGGTGCTCCCCAGCCGCTTGAGCTGGGTGTCGAGGTAGGAGAAGTTGCGGCCCTGGAGCAGCGGGTCGTTGCTGAAGTCGATGCCCGGCGGCACGTTCTGGGTCATGAAGGCGACCTGCTCGGTCTCGCTGAAGACGTTGTCGACCGTGCGGTTGAGCGTCATCGTGCCGAGGACGCGGACGGGGAGGATCTCCTCCGGGATGATCTTCGTCGGGTCGAGCACGTCGAAGTCGAACTCGTCGGCGAAGGCGTCGTCGAAGACCTGGACGCCCAGCTCCCACTGCGGGAAGTCGCCCACCTCGATCGCGTCGTAGAGGTCGCGGCGGTGGAAGTCCGGGTCGGCGCCATTGATCTTCACCGCCTCGTTCCACACGACGGACTGCATGCCGAGGACCGGCTTCCAGTGGAGCTTGACGAAACGGCTCGTGCCGTCGCCGGTGAGGAACCTGAAGGTGTGGACGCCGAAGCCCTCCATCATCCGGAAGGAGCGGGGGATGGCGCGGTCGGACATCTGCCAGAGCGTCATGTGGGTGGACTCGGGCATGAGCCCGACGAAGTCCCAGAAGGTGTCGTGCGCGCTCTGCGCCTGCGGGAAGCCGCGGTCCTGCTCCTCCTTGACGGCGTGCACGAGGTCGGGGAACTTGATCGCGTCCTGGATGAAGAAGACAGGAATGTTGTTGCCGACGAGGTCCCAGTTGCCCTCGTCGGTGTAGAACTTCGTCGCGAAGCCACGGACGTCCCGGGCGAGGTCGAAGGAGCCAAGGTTGCCGGCCACGGTCGAGAAGCGGACGAAGACCTCGGTCTGCTTCCCCTTCGCCGAGAAGAGCGACGCGCGGGTGATGTCGCTGTGGTCGCCGTTGGACTCGAAGACCCCGTGGGCGCCGTAGCCGCGGGCGTGGACCACCCGCTCCGGGATGCGCTCGTGGTCGAAGTGGAAGAGCTTCTCCCGGAAGTGGGCGTCGTTCATCAGGGTCGGGCCGCGGTCCCCGGCGCGCAGGGAGTTCTGGTCGTCCTGGACGGGCTGGCCCTGGGCGGTGGTCATCGGAGGCGAGTCGCCGCCGGCCATCTGGTGCAGCTCGTCGCCCTGACCGCGGACATCCTTCGGGTTCTTCTTCGGTCCGGCCTTCTTCGTCGCCGAGCTCTTGGCCGTGCTCTTCTTCGGGGTGGCCACAGGAGGTCCTTCCGGTCAGGGTGCGGTTGGTCGCACGCCTGATGACTCAAGCACGCATCACCGCTGGTCAACGGCGTAGCGGCCACCTCCATTGGGGTGTACGCGCAGGGCCTCTGCGGGGTGGACAGCGAGTACCTTGCAGACATGCAGACCAGCCCTGGCGGGCAGGCACCCATCAGGGTCGCCGTCCTCAACGACTACGAGCTCGTCGTCCGCGGGGTCGCGGCGATGCTCGAGCCGCACTCCGACCGTGTCCAGGTCGTCGAGCTCGACAGCAAGCTCTCGGCGGGGCAGCCGGTGGACATCGGGCTGTACGACACCTTCTCCCTCCCGGCGGCCGTCGAGGACCACCTCGACGACGTCGTGAGCGACCACCACGTGACACGGTCCGTCCTCTACACGTGGTCGGCGACCCCTGAGGTCGTCGCCGCGGCACGTGACCGTGGCGTCGCCGCCGTGCTGCCCAAGTCACTGCGAGCTGACGAGCTCGTCCGCGCACTGGAGCAGGTGCACGCGGGCGCGCAGATCCTCGAGCCACAGCCGTCCGAGGGCGAGGGCGACCACGCCGGCGGGTGGCCGGGCAAGGCAGAGGGACTCACCCCGCGGCAGTCCGAGATCATCGCGCTGATCACCGAGGGTCTGACGAACCAGGAGATCGCCCGCCGGACCTACCTGAGCATCAACTCGGTGAAGTCCTACATCCGGGCCGCGTACCGGACGATGGGAGTCACCTCCCGCAGCCAGGCGGTCCTCTGGGGGATCGACCACGGCTTCCAGCGCGACCGTCGCCGGATCGTCCTGGACGAGGGGGCGTCAGGTCGCCTGTCGTAGCATCGGGGCGGCGGCGCGAACCGCCGTGCTGGAGTGGCGCAACTGGTAGCGCACCTGTCTTGTAAACAGGTGGTTGAGGGTTCGAGTCCCTTCTCCAGCTCTCAGCGTGACCCCACGCGGTACTGACGACCGTTGGCTGAGCCGAGCCGTACACATCCTCCGAGACCCAGCCGGGCTGTCAGCCCCGGCTGAGCAACGGTCGTCGTACCCGCGAGTCACCGCGCCGTGCAAGCTCCCGCGGATGTGCTGGTCGGCGAGCCCCGATGCCGACGGTGCAGCTCCCGGACCCGCTCGGCGAGCTCCTCGTCGGGCCCGTCGACGGTCGCACCGGGCACCACGTCGGATGGCGAGCGGCGCCACGGGGCCTCGGGCGACAGGTCGACGGCTCGCGTCAGGTGCTGGCGGTCGGTCGCACGGAGCGATGACATCGCAACGGGCCTGCCTCTGCCTGCCTCCCTAGGCTGGACGCATGGACATCGTTGCGAGCCTCGTCGACCAGCTCGAGTGGCACTGGGACAACCAGCTCCGGCCGCGCCTGGAGGGCCTCACCGACGAGGAGTACCTCTGGGAGCCGGTCCCCGGCTGCTGGAGCCTGCGGCCGAAGGGGGAGTCCGTCGCCCCCGTGCAAGCCGGAGAGGGTGACATCGTCATCGAGTTCGCCTTCCCCGAGCCCGACCCTGCCCCCGTCACGACGATCGCGTGGCGGCTCGGGCACGTCGTCGTCGGCTGCTTCGGGGCGCGGACGCACAGCCACTTCGGCGGCCCACCCGCCGACTACATGACGTGGCCATGGGCCGCGAGCGCCGACGAGGCACTCGTCCAGCTCGACGCCGCCCACGGCGCCTGGGTGCGCGGCGTCGGCGGCCTCGACGTCGAGGCGCTCGCACGGCCCGTCGGCGAGGCCGAGGGCCCGTGGGCCGAGCGGCCGATGATCGACCTCGTCCTCCACGTCCACCGCGAGGTGGTCCACCACGGCGCCGAGATGTCGCTGCTTCGCGACCTCTACGCCCGCCTCGGCTAGAAGACCCCGCGGCCCCCGGTGACGCCGACGATCGTGCCGGAGACGAAGCTCGCCTCCTCGGGCGAGGCGAGGAAGACGTACGCGCCCGCGAGCTCGGCCGGCTGACCGGCCCGACCGAGCGGCGTGTCCGCGCCGAAGGTCTCGATCTTGCTGTTCGGCCGCGTCGCCGGCTGGAGCGGGGTCCAGATCGGGCCCGGCGCGACGGCGTTGACCCGGATGCCCCGCGGACCGAGGTCCTCGGCGAGGCTGACCGTGAGGTTGTTGATCGCGGCCTTCGTCGCGGCGTAGTCGATGAGCTGGGTCGAGGGGTCGTAGGCCTGGACCGAGCTCGTGTTGATGATGCAGTCGCCCTTGCGCAGGTGCCTCAGCGCCGCCTTGCTGAGCCAGATCGTCGCGTAGAGGTTCGTCCGGATCACCCGATCGACCTCGACGGGGTCGAGACCGGCCAGTCCTTCCTTGCCCTTCGCCCAGTGGTACCCGGCGTTGTTCACGAGGATGTTCAGCCCACCGAGGCCCTCCGCGGCATCCTTGACGACCTGCTCGCAGGTCTCCCGCTCGACGAGGTCGCCGGGCACGAGAACCGCCGACCGGCCCGCCTCCTCGACGAGCGCGGCGGTCGCCTCGGCGTCGGCCTGCTCGTCGGGCAGGTACCCGATCGCGACATCGGCGCCCTCGCGGGCGTAGGCGATCGCGACGGCGCGGCCGATGCCGGAGTCACCGCCGGTGATGAGTGCCTTGAGGCCGGCGAGCCGATCGTGGCCGACCCAGGTCTCCTCACCGTGGTCGGGCACCGGCTTCATCGCCTCGGTGCTGCCGGGAGGGCTCTGCTGCTGCTTGGGGAAGCCGCCCTTGCTGTCCTTGCGGACCATCTGCGCTGCCCGTCGGGCCACCGTCGACCGTGCCATGCGTGTCAGCTCCTTCGTCGTGGAGCTCTCACGCTACGAGCCTCGTCGCTCGCGCGGCAGATCAGCAGGTGGCCTTCTGACCTGGGCAGACGCCGGTCAGCGCAGGACGTTGCTGTTGAGCCAGGACTGCAGCCGCGAGGTGGTCTGCGGACCCCACTGGCCGTCGACGCCCGCCCCGACCTTGCGCTGGAGCGCCTTGGTCGTGATCGGGCCGATCGCGCCGTCCTGGGCGACGCCCAGCTTGCCCTGCATCTTCATCTTGTCGGAGCGGTCGAGCCAGCCGTTGACGGACCCACCGACCCAGGTCTCGATGCCGGCGTTGGTCTTCGGGCCGATGATCCCGTCGACGACGAGCGTGCCACCGGTCGAGGTCGTCGCCGGACGCGTGGTGGTCCGCGACGCGCGGTCCTCGCCGGCGTAGGGGTCGACCGCGAGGCCGTTGGCCACGGTGAGACCGGCCCGAACGGAGCACACCGGCCACGCCCTGGGGCCCTGGACGCGCAGGACCTTCTGCGCGATCTCGATCTGCTGACCCCGGGTGGCCTGGTGCGCGTAGGCCGCGTACTGGCCACCGCCGAAGCCGGTCCAGGTCTGGGGGTGGAACTGCAGGCCGCCGTAGTAGCCGTTGCCGGTGTTGATCGACCAGTTCTGGCCGGACTCGCACGTCGCGACCCGGTCCCAGACGGTGTCCGTGGCGCCGGCGCTCGTCGCGAGGCCGACCCCTCCGGCGGCAGCTGCGGCCGCGCCGACGACGGCAGCGGCAACCCGGACGCGGCGCGAGCGCGAGGAGGGCTTGCGGACGGGGAAGTCTTCGGTGGCGAACATGAGTGAGTGGCCTTTCGGTCTGCCGCACGAGACCAGGGGCGTCTCATGCGTGCCGTCGGCGACCGTACGACCTCTCCAGTCACACAAACAACACCCAGCACATAAATACAGACCTGTAACTCCAGCCACTCTCGCCTCGCCCTGGGGGATGACGAAGGGGACCGCACCGGTGGTGCGAGCCCCTCTCGTCGGGCGCCCCGCCGGGCCGGGCAGGCCCAGCGAGCACACGGGCCAGGCCCCGGGACCCTGCACCGTGAGCACCCTCCTGGCATCTCGATCTGCTGCGCCTTCGTCGCCTTGTGCGCGTACGAGGCGTAGCGACCGCCGCCGAAGCGGTCCGCGTCCGGGAGTGGAGCTGCAGGCCGCCGTAGCAGCCCTCGCCCGTGCTGATCGGCGAGCGCCGGGGCGGGATCGACCTCAGGGGTCTCGGCGCGCGCACCGGCGTTAGCTCTCCGTGACCTCAGGGGTCAAGCCCTCGCGGGAGCGTGGCTGCTCGATGACGGCCCGGTCGCCCAGCGCCTCGTCTCGCTGCTCGCGGTAGCCGCTGAGCCGTCGCCGCTGGTTGACCGGCGAGTCGAGCGGGGCTGCGAGCACCTCGCCGAGGGTGACCCCCGTCGCGATCGCGAGGATGACGCCGAGGGCGGTCAGCACGCTGGCCCAGCCCTGCGTGGGCGAGCCCTGCCACCCGGCACCGTCGGGGACGGTGAGGTGGAAGAGACCGATGAAGATCGACAGACCCGGCATGAGGCCGAAGCTCGCCGGGATGCCCAGCGTGATGGGCGGGGAGTCCATGCGCAGCGCGACGAGGCGGGCGCCGAAGCCGAGCGCGACCGCGGCGATGCCGGTGGAGGTGACCCGTCCCATGCCGACCTGGGTGAGATAGCTCGCGAGCGCGACCGCCACGACCCCGAGCGCTGCGGCCGGCAGCAGCATGCGCCGCCCCGCCTGGAGGGTGACCGCGCCGGCGAGACCGACGACGGCCGACCCGATGAAGACCATCTGCGGGCTCGACGTCGCCCAGGCCAGGCGCCCGACGTCCGGCGGCATGAGGATGATGCCCGCCGCGTCCACCGCCGCCAGGCAGGCGGTCAGGGCCGTCGCGACCCCGACGATGAGGCCGAAGGAGTGGAGCAGCACGGCCACCAGCCGCGCCGTCCCCGTCACGGGGTAGCCCCCGATGATGTCCTCCATCGCGGAGGTGATCGTGCGCGAGGGCAGGAGCATGACGATGCCGCCGGCGACGACGTAGGCAAAGTCCGCCGGCGACATCGGGAACCAGTCCATCCGGCCGAGGACGTAGGCGATGAAGGCGACGGTCGTCGCGACCGCTCCCCCGATCGCACCGGTGTAGAAGTCCGGGAGGTTGATCGCGGCGAGCGCCCGCAGGACCCGGTCGACGACGACCGCCGTGAGGAGCGCGACGAGCACGCCGACCCAGCCGGCCCCGAGGACCATGGCGACACCGGCCGCGACACCCCCTTGGCCGAGGGTGACGATCCACTTGGCCCACATCCGCGGCGCCCGCCGGATCTCCTGGAGCCTGCCCCGCGCCTGGTCGATGCTCACCTCGCCGGAGACGAGGTCGTCGACGAGGGAGTGGACGGCCGCGAGCCGGGCGAAGTCCATCTGCGGCGCCCGCACGACCCGCAGCCTCGAGACGGTCGATCCCGACGGGGTGCGCGCCTGGATGTGCAGCGACTGCATCGTCAGGTCGACGTCCATGTCCTCGAGCCCGCCTGCCACTGCGACGGCGGTGGTCGCCGCCTCCACCGACGGCGCCCCCGCGCCGGAGCGAAGCATGAGCTCGCCGACCCGCAGGCACACGTCGATGACCTCGGCGACGGCGTGCTCCTCGGCGACCGCCCGGGTGACCCGAGGGTCGCGGTACGGGGTGCCGCGGAGCGTCCCGAGCATGGGGAGGGTCTCGGTCGGGGCCTCGCCTCGCACGCTCGGGCGACGGCGGGGACGCTCGCTCATCGGCTGGGGATCCAGGGGGTGTCGGGGACGGGTGAGTCGACGAGCGGCCACCACGTCGCGGGCGCACCGGCCGAGAGGGCCGCACCGAGCAGCAGCAGGCCGGCGACAGCGAGCAGGACCGTGAGGCCGACCCGGATCGGGGCGACGCCGGTCACCCCCCGGACGAGGCTGCGGGTGCCTCGTCGCAGCGACGGGCTGCCGGGCCCCCACCAGGCGGTGAGGGTCGTGACGAGGCCGCCGACGGCGAGCGCGGCCGGATGGTCGAAGGTCGACTCGCCCGCGCTCGCCTGCGAGACCACGAGGCCGGCCACGATGACGGCGCTCAGCCCGACGAGCACCGGCAGGACGAGGGCGAAGAGCGTCGTCAGGGCCGCGCCGATCAGGTGCAGGGGCGACTTGGCCGTCGCGACGGCTGCGTCGCTGCGCCGGCGACCGTGCGTGTACCGGCGCATGACGGTGGCCGTCATCGACTGGTCGACCGTCCGGGCGAGGACGCAGCCGATGAGCACGAGGACGAGCGTGAGCAGCGGTGCGATGGCCGCTCCGCCGACGATGGCGGCGAGCAGGCCGAGCAGGACGTCGGTGCGGCGGGGCCGCCCGATCCGCGGGTCGCCCTCGCGCTCGCTCGGGACCGACCCCGGCCACGCCGAAGGAGCGGGGACGACCTCCTGGCGCGGCTCGTGCTGATACCCGGCGAAGGGGTCGACCCACGCCTGCGGAGCCGGCTGCGGGGCATGGGGTGCGGGCTGGTGCCGCCCGGGGCTGTCCGCAGGCCAGCTGGGGGCGACGGCCGGCAGGACCGCGGTGGGAGGGTTCGGGGACGGCAGGTGGGTCGTCGCGGCGGCCGCCGGCATCGCTCGTGAGCGCACGGGCAGCGCCTCGGTCACGGGTCGCCCCTCGGCGTAGCGCTCGAGCGCCCGGAGCACCTCGTCCGCGTGCGGCCGGCGCGCCGCGTCGGGCGTCAGCGCCGCGTAGAGGAGGGGGGCGAGCCGCTCGTCGACCCCGGTGAGGTCGACGTCACCGCGCATGACCCGGGAGAGCACGGCCTCCATGCCGCCCCGGCCGAAGGGGGGATGCCCGCTCGCCGCGAAGACGAGGGTGGCCGCCCAGCCCCACCAGTCGGTGGCGGCGTCGACCTCGGCGCCCTCGACGATCTCGGGCGACAGGTACCCGGGGGTCCCCATGACGAGACCGGTCATCGTCATGCGCGAGGAGTCCGCGTCGTGGGCGATCCCGAAGTCGATGAGGACCGGGTCGCCGTCGACGAGCAGGACGTTGCCGGGCTTGAGGTCTCGGTGGATGACGCCGATCTCGTGGATCGAGCGGAGCGCCTCGGCGAGCCCGCGCCCGAGACGGAGCAGCTCGTCGGCCGGCAGCGGGCCGTGCTCCTTGACGTGGCTGTCGAGCGAGGGCCCGGGCACGTACCGCGTGACGATGTACGGCTGGTCGCCGTCGAGATCGGCGTCGAAGACGGGAGCCACCCGGGGCGAGCGCACCCGGGCGAGGGTGGCGACCTCGCGACCCAGCCGCGCACGGGCGTCCGCGTCGTGCGCGACGTGCGGACGCAGGACCTTGAGCGCCACCGCCCGGCCCCGCTGGTCCAGGGCGAGATGGACGACGCCCATCCCCCCCTGGCCGAGCTGCTGGACGACCCGGTAGGGCCCGATCCGGTCGAAGTCGTGCACCACCGGCGCCTCCTCCGACGAGGCGTCGCGAGCCACCGGTTCCTCGGGCAGGGGGTCTCCCCCGATGAGCTCGGTGGTCATGCGTCCCAGGGTAGGGGCAGGCCGCTGGGGACTCCCGGAGCGCGGGCTGGACGCCCGCTGGGCGTGTCCGCCGCCGGACCTGACCTACTGGCGGATGTACGCCTCGAGCTGGTCGCGCTCGGCCGAGAGATCACGGATCCGGTGCTTGACGACGTCCCCGATCGAGACGATGGCCGTGAGCCGCCCGTCCTCGACGACCGGCAGGTGGCGGATCCGGTGCTCGGTCATCGCCGCCTCGAGGTCGCTCAGCTGGTCGCCGGCGCTGCACGTGCGGACCTCCGAGGTCATGATTGCGCTCACCGGGCCGTCGACGATCCCCGCACCGCCGCTGTGCAGGTGGCGCACGACGTCACGCTCGCTGACGATCCCGTCGACCGCGGAGCCGTCACCCGAGACGACCACCGCACCGATGCCGTGGTCCGCCAGCAGGCCGAGCAGCTCGCCGACCGTCGCGTCGGGACCGATGGTCACGACGTCCTTGCCCTTGTCCCTGAGAACGTCTGAGATCTTCATGATCAGACGGTATCCCTCACCAGGGCACGCCGGTAGGGGTCTTAGAGTGAAAGGACACCGAGACCAGGACCTTCGAAGGGATCATCGTGGCCAAGGGCAGGACCTTCGACCTCGTCATCGCTGCCAACCGGCTGCCGGTCGACCGGGTCGTGGACAGCGACGGCACCGAGCGGTGGCGACGTTCCCCCGGTGGCCTCGTGACCGCGATGGACTCCGTCATGCGGGGTCGGGAGGGGGCCTGGGTCGGGTGGGCCGGGGACCCCGGCGAGGCGCCCACCCCCTTCGACGAAGGGGGGATGTGGCTGCACCCCGTGGAGATCTCCCAGGAGGAGGTCGAGCAGTACTACGAGGGCTTCAGCAACGACACCCTCTGGCCGATCTACCACGATGTCATCGTCCCGGCCCGCTTCCACCGGCCCTGGTGGGTGGCCTACGAGAGGGTCAACCAGCGCTTCGCCGAGGCGATCGCCGAGGTCGCGGCCGAGGGGGCGCTCGTCTGGGTCCACGACTACCAGCTTCAGCTCGTCCCGCAGCTCGTCCGCGAGCTCCGACCCGACGTGCGCATCGGCTGGTTCAACCACATCCCTTTCCCGCCGGTCGAACTCTTCGCCCAGCTGCCGTGGCGCTCGCGGCTGCTCACCGGGTTGCTCGGAGCCGACTACCTCGGCTTCCAGCGCACGGCGGACGCGCAGAACTTCATCCGGTCGTGCCGTCGGCACCTCGACGCGACGACGAAGGGGGACACGGTCACCCTCCCAGCGGCCGACGGTCGGCCGGGGCGGACGGTTCGGGCCAGCGCGGTGCCGATCAGCATCGACTTCCGGTCCCTCGACGAGCTGGCGCGCAGCCCGGCCGTCAAGGCCCGGGCCCAGGAGATCCGGGCCTCGCTCGGCAACCCTGAGACGCTCTTCCTCGGCGTCGACCGGCTCGACTACACCAAGGGCATCCGGCACCGGCTCAAGGCCTACGAGGAGCTGCTCGCCGAGGGCACGCTGTCGACGCCCGACGTCACCTTCGTCCAGGTGGCGACGCCGAGCCGAGAGCGCGTCGACGCCTACAAGCGGCTGCGCACCGAGGTCGAGACGACGGTGGGCCACATCAACGGCAGCTACTCGACGATCGGCGCGCAGGCGGTCCACTACCTGCACCAGAGCTACCCGCGCGAGGAGATGGCGGCGCTCTTCCAGGCCGCGGACGTCATGCTCGTCACGCCGCTGCGCGACGGCATGAACCTCGTGGCCAAGGAGTACGTCACCTGCCGCAACGACCTCGGCGGAGCGCTCGTCCTCTCGGAGTTCACGGGTGCCTGGCACGAGCTGCACCAGGCCTTCGTCTGCAACCCGCACGACATCGAGGGGCTCAAGCAGACGATGCTCCGGGCGATGTCGGCCTCGCCCAAGGAGAAGCAGCGGCTCATGCGGGCGCTGCGGCGGCGGGTCTCCGACCACGACGTGCTGGTCTGGGCCGACCGCTTCCTCGAGAACCTCCGGGCCGCCCCCGACCGCCCGCCCCGACGCACGGGCAAGGAGCGGTCGTGACGCATCCCGCACTGCCCGCCGATCTCGTCGGGGCGCTGAGGGAGGCGGCGGATGCCCCCCGCCTGCTCGTCGCGAGCGACTTCGACGGGGTCCTCGCCCCCTTCGTCGTCGACCCCCTGACCTCCCGCGCGCAGGACGGCACGCTCGAGGACCTCGCGGCCCTAGGCGCGATGCCGAGCACCGACGCGGCGCTGGTCTCCGGCCGCGACCTCGAGACCCTCGACCGTCTGACGCCCGGGGCGGGCGACGGGGTGACCCGGCTCGGGAGCCACGGGGCGCAGTCGAGCCGGCTGGGTGCGGGCGGCCTCGACGCCGCGGCCGCCGCGCAGCTCGCGGCCCTCGACGTCTTCGTCACGACCGAGCTGGCCGCTCTCGGCTCCGACGTGCGACGGGAGGACAAGCCGAGCGCCGTCGTCCTGCACACCCGCGACCTCGACGACGCCGTCGGCACCGCTGTCGAGGACGTCGCGACCCGGGCGGCCGCGCTCGACGGCGTCCGCCTGCTGCGCGGCAAGTCGGTCTTCGAGCTGACCGTCGTCGAGGCCGACAAGGGGACCGCGCTCCTCGCCCTGGCCCGCGAGCTCGGCAGCGACGTCATCGTCTACCTCGGCGACGACGTCACCGACGAGCACGTCTTCGAGGCCGCCCGCGCCCAGGACGTCACGATCAAGGTCGGCGAGGGAGAGACGGCCGCCCGGCACCGCATCCCCGGCTGCGAGGACGTCCCCGCGGTGCTCGCCCTGCTCCGGGCCGGGCGCGCGGCCCGGGCCTGAGCGGTCAGGCGCGGACGGCTCCGGTCGACCCGCGCACGACGAGCTCGGGGCGGAAGACGAACTCACCGCGGGCAGCCGCCTCACCGGCGATCTCGTCGGTCAGGGCACGAGCCGCCGCCTGGCACATGGCCTGGACGCTCTGCCGGATCGTCGTCAGGGGCGGGTCCGTGAAGGCGACGAGGGGGCTGTCGTCATATCCCACGACCGAGACATCGTCCGGGACCGCGAGGCCCAGGGTGCGGGCCTGCCGGATCGCCCCGAGGGCCATGAGGTCCGACCCGCAGACGATCGCGGTCACCCCGCGGTCGATGAGGTCGCTCGCCGCGACGGCGCCCCCCTCGACGCTGAAGAAGGTGTGGACGACGTGATCGTCGGGCACGGCGAGCCCGAGCCGGTCCATCGACTGCCGGAAGCCGGCGACCTTGCGTCGCGCCGGCACGAATCGCTCCTGACCCAGGGCCAGACCGATCCGCTCGTGACCGAGCTGGGCGAGGTGGGTGACGGCCAGGTCCATGGCAGCGACGTCGTCGTCCGAGACGAAGGGTGCGTCGACGCCTTCCATGAAGCCGTTGACGAGGACGATGGGCAGCCCGCGCTCGCGCAGCCGGTGGTACCGGTCGGGCGAGGTGCCGGCGTCGGCGTGCTGACCCGAGACGTAGATGATCCCGGCGACCCCGCGGTCGAGGAGCATCTCGACGTACTCGTCCTCGTGGATGCCCCCTTCGCTCTGGGTGCAGAGGACGGGGGTGAACCCGCGGTGCGCCAGGGAGACCTCGATCTCCTGGGCGAAGGCCGGGAAGATCGGGTTGGTCAGCTCCGGGATGACGAGCCCGACGAGCGAGACGGCGGTGGTCCGCAGCCGTGTCGGCCGGTCGTAGCCGAGGACGTCGACAGCGGTGAGGACCGCCTGCCGGGTCGACTCGGCGACCCCGGGCCGCTCGTTGAGCACACGGGAGACCGTCGCCTCGCTGACCCCCGCCTGGGTCGCGATGTCGGCCAGACGGGAGCGACGATTCGCGGTACCCCGGGCGTGCTCCACCGCAGCACGATAGGGGGGCGCTGTCACGCCGTGCAAGAAAAGAGCAGCTCGTCGCCGGTTCTTGCACGCTAGGATCAGCGTGCTCCATCGTCCCTTTACGACGGATCGTCCGGCACGTTCCTGCCGGTGAAGGAAAGGCAACGACGCCCATGGCAACTGTGAAGTTCGACAACGCGACGCGGATCTACCCCGGGAACGACTCCCCGAGCGTGGACCAGCTGAACATCGACATCGAGGACGGCGAGTTCCTCGTCCTCGTCGGCCCCTCCGGCTGCGGCAAGTCCACCAGCCTGCGCATGCTGGCCGGCCTCGAGGAGGTCAACGAGGGCAAGATCTGGATCGGTGACCGCGACGTCACCGACCTCTCGCCCAAGGATCGCGACGTGGCCATGGTCTTCCAGAACTACGCGCTCTACCCGCACATGTCCGTCGCCGACAACATGGGCTTCGCCCTGAAGATCGCCGGCGTCGACAAGAGCGAGATCCGCAAGCGCGTCGAGGAGGCGGCCAAGATCCTCGACCTCACCGAGTACCTCGAGCGCAAGCCGAAGGCGCTCTCCGGCGGTCAGCGGCAGCGCGTCGCCATGGGTCGTGCCATCGTCCGCTCGCCCCAGGTCTTCCTCATGGACGAGCCGCTGTCGAACCTCGACGCCAAGCTCCGCGTGCAGACCCGCACCCAGATCGCCTCGCTGCAGCGTCGCCTCGGGGTCACGACCGTCTACGTCACCCACGACCAGGTCGAGGCCATGACGATGGGCGACCGGGTCGCGCTTCTCAAGGACGGCATCCTCCAGCAGTGCGACAGCCCGCGCCGGATGTACGACCACCCGGACAACGTCTTCGTCGCCGGCTTCATCGGCTCGCCGGCGATGAACCTCGTCTCCACGCCCGTCGTCGACGGCGGGGCGAAGTTCGGTCAGACAGTTGTCCCCGTGGCCCGTGACGTGCTCTCCGAGGCCGGCTCGCACATCATCGTGGGCGTCCGCCCCGAGGACGTCGAGCTGACGACCGAGGGCGACGGCCTGCCGATCACCGTCGACGTCGTCGAGGAGCTCGGTGCTGACGCCTACATCTACGGCACCGCCGAGGGCGCCGAGCAGGTCGGCACCACCGAGGATGAGACGGCCAAGCCGTTCATCGCCCGCGTCGACGGCCGCCGCCCCCCGAGGAAGGGCGAGACGGTCTACATCAAGCCGGAGGAGGGCCACCTCCACGTCTTCAACGCCGACACCGGTCGCCGCATCGGCGACTGAGGTCCCATCATGCCGCTGGAGATCTCCGCGGTCCGGCCCGATCCGGCGCTGCTCGACCTGCCGTGGAGCGTCCCGCTGGAGGAGTGGCCGCAAGATCGTCTTGCGGCCCTCCCCCGCGGGATCTCCCGGCACGTCGTGCGCTTCGTCAAGCTCTCCGGCGGCGTCATCGCCGTCAAGGAGATCAAGGCCGAGATCGCCCGGCGCGAGTACCAGATGCTGCGCCAGCTCGGCCGGCTCGACCAGCCCTGCGTCGAGCCGCTCGGGGTCGTCAGCGGCCGGGTCGACGATCACGGCGAGCCCCTCGACGCGTGCCTGCTCACCCGCCACCTGCAGTTCTCGCTGCCCTACCGCGCGGTCTTCAGCCAGCACCTCCGCGACGACACCGCGAGCCGGCTGCTCGACGCCCTCGCTGTGCTCCTCGTCCGGCTGCACCTCGTGGGCTTCTGGTGGGGCGACGTCTCGCTGTCCAACACGCTCTTCCGCCGCGACGCCGGCGCCTTCGCCGCCTACCTCGTCGACGCCGAGACCGGTGAGCTGCACAACTCGCTGAGCGACGGGCAGCGGGCGCACGACATCGACATCGCCCGGGTCAACATCGCCGGCGAGTTCATGGACCTCGAGGCATCCGGGGTGCTGCCCGACGGCTTCGACCCGGTCGCGGTCTCGGAGGAGATCGTCACCCGCTACCACGCGCTCTGGTCCGAGCTCACCGAGGACGAGTGGTTCGACCGCGGCGAGCGCTGGCGGGTCGACCAGCGCATCCGACGGCTCAACGCCCTCGGCTTCGACGTCGACGAGCTCTCGATCAACACCGACCTCGACGGCACCCGTCTCCAGATCCAGCCGAAGGTCGTCGACGCCGGGCACCACAGCCGGCGGCTCCTGCGGCTCACCGGCCTCGACGTCGAGGAGAACCAGGCACGCCGCCTGCTCAACGACCTCGACAGCTACCGCGCGGCGACCGACCGCCAGGGAGAGGACGAGGAGATCGCCGCCCACGACTGGCTCACCCGGGTCTACGAGCCCGCCACCCGGGCCGTGCCGCAGGAGATGCGCGGCAAGCTCGAGCCCGCCGAGCTCTTCCACGAGATCCTTGAGCACCGCTGGTACCTCGCCGAGCGGGTCGGCCACGACGTGCCGATCACCGAGGCGGTGGCCGACTACGTCCGCGAGGTCCTGCCCGGCAAGCCGGACGAGCGCTCCGTCCTCGGCACCGACACCCAGATGCTCCCCGTCGTGCCCCGGGAGCCGTAAGGGCTCCCGCTTCGCCCTGGGTCAGGCGCTCTCGGCGCGGCGGCGGGCGATCTCGTAGAGGGTGACACCGGTCGCCAGGCCCGCGTTGAGCGACTCGACGGAGCTCGTCATGGGGATCGAGACGATCTGGTCGCAGGTCTCGCGGACGAGCCGCGAGAGGCCCTTGCCCTCGCTGCCGACGACGACGACGAGCGGCTCGGTGGCCAGGCTCAGACCCGGCAGCGAGACGTCGCCGTCCATGTCGAGCCCGACGACGAAGAAGCCCGCCTTGCGGTAGTCCTCGAGCGCCCGGGTGAGGTTGCTCGCCTGGGCGACCGGGATGCGGGCGGCGGCGCCGGCGGAGGTCTTCCACGCGCTGGCGGTCATGCCGACGGAGCGACGGCTCGGGACGACGACGCCGTGCCCGCCGAAGGCCGCGACGGAGCGGACGATCGCGCCAAGGTTGCGCGGGTCGGTGATGCCGTCGAGCGCGACGACAAGCGGGGCTCCGGGCAGGTCGGAGTCGACGAGGTCGCTCGGGTGCGCGTACTCGTACGGCGGCACCTGGATCGCCAGGCCCTGGTGCACGGCACCGTCGGTGATCCGGTCGAGCTCGGAGCGCGGGGTCTCGAGCACGGGCAGCCCGCGGTCGGCGGCGATCGTCAGCGCCTCACGCACCCGGTCGTCGCTCTCGATCCGCCCGGCGACGTACATCGTCGAGACGGGGACGTGGGCCCGCAGCGCCTCGATGACCGGGTTGCGGCCGGCGACGATCTCGCTGCTGCCGCCGCTGCGGCGACGCTGGGGCGGGCGGCCCCCGCCCCGCTTGTCCGCGGCCTTGTCCGTCTTGTACGCCTTGTGGTTCGGCCGCTCGGACGCCTTGGGGGTCGGCCCCTTGCCCTCGAGGCCGCGGCGGCGCTGGCCGCCGGAGCCGACCTGGGCACCCTTCTTCGACCCGGAGCGGCGGACCGCCCCGCGACGCTGGCTGTTGCCTGGCATGTCAGCTCTCCTTCTTGGACAAGGTCCACCGCGCGCCTCCGGCGGTGTCCTCGACCGTGATGCCGGCGGCCGCGAGCGCGTCCCGGATCTTGTCTGCCGTCTCGAAGTCGCGTGCGGCACGGGCCTGCTGACGGGTCTCGACCTGGAGCTGGACGAGCGCGTCGAGCGCGTCGGTCAGCTCGGCCTCGGACCCGCTGCCCCCTCCGGACCACTGCGCAGAGAGCGGGTTGAGCCCCAGGACGTCGGTCATCGCGACGACGGTGCGGGCGATGGCGGCCGCCTCGTCACGGTCACCCTCGTCGAGGGCGATGTTGCCCTGGCGCACGTGGTCATGGACGACCGCGAGCGCACCCGCGACACCGAGGTCGTCGTCCATCGACTCGGCGAACTCGGCGGGGATCTCGGTCGCGGGGTCGGCCTCGAGGGTCGTCACATCGGGCAGCGCGCGGCGGAGGAATCCTTCGATCCGCTCGACCGCGGCGCCGGCCTCCTCGAGGGAGCCCTCGTGATGCTCGATCATCGAGCGGTAGTGGGCCGCGGTGAGGAAGTAGCGGATCGTCAGCGGCTCGTAGCTCTGGGTGAGCGTGGCGACCTCGAGCGCGTTGCCGAGCGACTTGCCCATCTTCTCGCCGCGGACGGTGACCCAGCCGTTGTGCAGCCAGTACCGGGCGAAGCCGAGTCCCGCGGCGCGAGACTGGGCCTGCTCGTTCTCGTGGTGGGGGAAGCGCAGGTCGATCCCGCCGCCGTGGATGTCGAAGGTGTCGCCGAGGTACTTGCGGGCCATCGCGGAGCACTCGAGGTGCCAGCCCGGCCGGCCGGGGCCGAAGGGGGTGGGCCAGCTGGCCGTCGACGGCTCGCCGTCCTTCGTGCCCTTCCAGAGCGCGAAGTCGCGAGGGTCGCGCTTGCCGCGGGGATCGGCGTCGTCGGCGGCGACCATGTCGTCGAGGGCCTGGTTGCTCAGCTCGCCGTAGCTCGGCCAGCTGCGGACGTCGAAGTAGACGTCCCCGCTGCCGTCCGCGGCGACGTAGGCGTGCCCCGCGTCGACGAGCATCTCGATGAGCGTGATCATCTCGGGGACGTGGCCGGTGGCGCGGGGCTCGTAGCTCGCCGCCTGGACGCCGAGGGTGTCGAGCGCCTCGCTCGTGAGCCGCTCGTTGCGGTAGGACAGCGCCCACCAAGCCTCGCCGGTCTCGTCGGCCTTGCGCAGGATCTTGTCGTCGATGTCGGTGACGTTGCGCACGAGGGTGACGTCGTACCCGTGCCCGCGGACGAGCCAGCGGCGCAGGACGTCGAAGGCGACAGCGAAGCGCAGGTGCCCGATGTGGGGAGCGCCCTGGGTGGTGAGCCCGCAGATGTACATGCCGACCCGTCCCGGGGTCAGCGGCTCGAAGTCGCGGAGCTCGCGGGTCGCGGTGTCGTGGAGGCGCAGGGTCACCGAACCAGGGTACGTGTCAGTGCCCGCGGTCGATCCACGCCTGCCGGTTCGGGGCCTCGGCGCCGATCGTCGTGCTGTCGCCGTGGCCCGTGAGGACGACGGTCTCCGCAGGCAGGGTCAGCAGCCGGTCGGTGATCGAGTCGATGATCGTCTCGAAGTCCGAGAAGGACCGCCCGGTCGCACCCGGCCCCCCGTTGAAGAGGGTGTCCCCGGAGAAGAGCACCCCGAGCGCCGGCGCGTACAGGCAGCACGCACCCGGCGAGTGGCCGGGGGTGTGGATGACGTGCAGCTCCACGTCCCCGACGACGATCACCTCGCCGTCGTCGAGGTCGGTGTCGGGCACGCGGTCCGGGTAGGTCATCTCCCACAGCTCACGCTCGCGGCTATGCAGCGCGATCGGTGCGCCCAGCTCGTCAGCGAGCTCGGCCGCGGCGTTGACGTGGTCGTTGTGGGCGTGGGTGCTGATGATCGCCTCGAGCGTCCGGTCACCGACCGCCGCCCGGATCGGCGCGGCCTCGTGGCCGGCATCGATGACGACGCACTGCACGTCGTCCCCGACGACCCAGACGTTGTTGTCCACCTCCCACGAGCCGCCGTCCAGCTCGAAGGTCCCGGAGGTGACGACCTTGTCGATCCGGACACCGCCGGGAGACACGGGCAGCCGATCGCTCATGCCGACGCCCCGTCCTGCTCGAGGACGACGACCGATCGCAGGACGTCGCCGGCGTGCATCTTGTCGAACGCCGCCTCGACGTCACCGAGCCCGATCCGCTCGGTGACGAACGCCTCGAGGTCGAAGCGTCCCTGCCGGTAGAGGTCGACGAGCATCGGGAAGTCCCGGCTCGGCAGGCAGTCGCCGTACCAGCTCGACTTCAGCGCGCCGCCGCGACCGAAGATCTCGATCATCGGCAGCGTGACCTCCTGCTCCGGCGTCGGCACGCCGACGAGCACGACGGTGCCCGCGAGGTCCCGCGCGTAGAACGCCTGCTCGTAGGTCTCCGGCCGCCCGACCGCCTCGACGACGACGTCCGCGCCGAAGCCGCCGGTCAGCTCGCGGATCCGCTCGACGACGTCCTCGGTGGACCCGTTGACGGTGTGCGTGGCGCCGAAGCTCTTCGCCGTCTCGAGCTTCCGCTCGTCGACGTCGACGGCGATGATCGTCGTCGCGCCGGCGACCTGCGCGCCGGCGATCGCCGCGTCACCGACGCCGCCGCAGCCGATGACCGCGATCGAGTCGCCGCGCCCCACGCCACCGGTGTTCACCGCGGCGCCGAAACCGGCCATGACCCCGCAGCCCAGCAGACCGACGGCCGCCGCCTCGGCCTCCGCGTCGACCTTGGTGCACTGCCCGGCCGCGACGAGGGTCTTCTCGATGAAGGCCCCGATGCCCAGCGCCGGCGTCAGCTCCTCGCCGGTCTCGGCGAGCGTCATCTTCTGCTCCGCGTTGTGCGTCGCGAAGCAGTACCACGGCTTGCCCTTGGCGCAGGCCCGGCACTGACCGCACACGGCCCGCCAGTTGAGGACGACGAAGTCGCCGGGGGCGACCTCGGTCACCCCTTCACCGACCGCCTCGACGACGCCGGCCGCCTCATGCCCGAGGAGGAAGGGGAACTCGTCGTTGATCCCGCCCTCCCGGTAGTGCAGGTCGGTGTGGCAGACCCCGCACGACTCGATCTTCACGACGGCCTCACCGGGGCCGGGGTCCGGGACGACGATGTCGACGACCTCGACGTCCGCCCCCTTCGTCCGTGCGACGACTCCCTTGACGGTCTGCGGCATGGTCTGCCCCTCTCGATCGTGGCGGCGCGACGAGCGCCCTCTGGACCACCATAGGATCCCGCCATGCCCGAGCACTCCGCCGTCCGTCGCGTCCTGGTCGTGGAGCACCAGGAGAGCTGCCCGCCGGCCCTCGTCGGGCAGTGGCTCGAGGACGAAGGGGTGGAGCTGGAGGTCGTCCGCCCCTACCAGGGAGAGCCGGTCCCGGACCGCCTCGAGGTCGACGGCCTCCTCGTCCTCGGCGGGTCGATGGGTGCGACCGACGACGAGCGGGCGCCGTGGCTGCCGGCGACGCGTGATCTCATCCGCTCGGCGGCGACAGAAGACGCTCCGGTCCTCGGGGTCTGTCTCGGTCATCAGCTCGCGGCGGTCGCGCTCGGCGGTGAGGTCGCCCGCAACCCGAAGGGGCAGACCGTCGGTGCCCGCGCGGTGACGCGCCAGGACGGCACCGACCCGCTGGCAGCGGCGCTGCCTGCCGGCAGCCATGTGGCGCAGTGGAACGACGACATCGTGGTCACCGCGCCGCCCGGCACGCTCACCCTCGCGACGAACGACCGCGACGACCTGCTCATGGCCCGGTTCGCCGCCTCGGTGTGGGGCATCCAGGGCCACCCTGAGGCGACCGCGGAGATCGTGGGCGTGTGGGCGGCCAACGACCAGGCCGAAGGTGGGCTCACCGGGGCGACGCCGCAGCAGGTCCCGGCGATCCTCGACGACCTCGAGCGCCGGCAGCCGGAGATCAGCGCAGCCTGGGGCCCCGTCGTCGCCGCGTGGGCGGGCCTGCTCAGCCGGCGCTGACGACGAGCGCGGTGGCGATCGCCGCCGCTCCCTCACCCCGGCCGGTGAGGCCGAGGCCGTCGGTCGTCGTGCCGGAGAGCGTGACCGGCGCACCGCACGCCTCGCTCATGACCCGCTGCGCCTCATCACGCCGGGTGCCGATCTTGGGCCGGTTGCCGACGACCTGGACCGAGACGTTGCCGATCTCGTAGCCGGCCGCCCGGACGAGCCGGGCCGCCTCCGCGAGCAGGGCCAGCCCCGAGGCGCCCGCGAGCTCGGGGCGGTCGGTGCCGAAGTGCACGCCGAGGTCGCCGATCCCGGCTGCGGAGAAGAGGGCGTCGCACGCGGCGTGGCAGGCGACGTCGGCGTCGGAGTGACCCTCGAGACCGACCTGGTCGGGCCACCGGATCCCGCCGACCCACAGCTCGCGCCCGCTCCCGGCATCGGCGAAGGCGTGGACGTCGACACCGATCCCGACCCGTGGCAGCGCGCTCATGCGGCCAGTCTCCCCGACCCGGTCACGGGAGGACGCACGCGCCGTAGATCGCCGGGACGAGCACCTGCTGGGCGCCGACCTCGAGCTCGCTGCCGTACTCGTCGACCCACGAGACCTTCTTGAGGTCCGGCTCGTCGACGACGACCACCTTCTCGGCGGTGAAGCCCTCGGCCTGCGCGATGTCGTCGGCGATGGCCTCGACCGCCGGCCAGTCGGCCATGTCGAAGTCCTCGACGCTCGCTCCACCGCGGATGTTGAACGTCACCGCACCGAGCCCGCTGAAGGGCTCCCGGCAGCCCGCCGCACCCGTCCGGCTCGGGCTCGTGTCCCAGCTCACGCCCACCTTGCTCGCGACGCGTTCCTGGACGGTGGTCAGCACCCGGAGGTACCGCTCCTCCATCTCGCTCTCGCGCGGCCGCTGCTCCAGCTGCTGCCTCGGATCCATGCCCTCACCCTAGTGCGGTCGGGTCGCCGCTGACCCAGGTCTCGAGCCCGCCCCAGCGGCGCTGGAGGTCGCGGTGCTGGTCGCCGAGCCCGAGCCAGTCGGCGACCGCGTCGTCCCGCCCGGTGAGGAGTGCGGCGTGCTGCGCCTCGAGGTCGGCCCGCAGGACGGGCAGGTAGGCGCGGTTGGCCTCGTCGCGGACGTCGAAGGGGATGCCGTCGCGGGTCCCGAGCCACCCGGGATGGCCGGCGAGGACCGCGGCCCGCTCGGCCTCGGTGAGCCGGCCCCACCACCGGGCGTTGTCCGTCGGGCTGGTCGACAGCCGGGGTGGCGGGACGAGCTCGTCGAGGGGCCGGGGCGGGGTCACGGGCGAAGGGGGTACCGCCGGCGTGGTGGGGGCAGGCGCGGGTGCCGTGGCGGCCAGGCCGTCACCGTCGTCGTCGCTCACGGCGTCCTGACCGCGGGCCTGACGCCGCACGGTGCGCGCCATGCACCGCACCGCCTCGGCGACGGCCTCGACCTCGCGGGCCGAGCTCGCCGCGCGGCGCTGGAAGCCGTCGGCGTCGGGTCCGCCCCAGGCAGCGCGGAGCCGGGAGGCCGCCCTGCTCATCTCGGTGACGGCACCGGAGCAGTCGCGGGCCAGGCCGTCGAGCCGGGCGACGGAGGAGATCAGGGCGCGGGTGTCTGCCCCGTGGGTGAGCGCCATGGCCCGCACCTCCCCTGCTCCGTCGCGTCCTGCGAACCTATGGCGGATGGTTCACCCCGACCATGGGCAGCGCTCCCCTGCACCGACGGCCGGCGGGCATAGACCTGCCGCGACCGTCGTTGACCTCGACGTGCAGGTGTGGGAGTCGATCGTCGTCGGGGCCGGGCAGGCCGGCCTCTCGGCCTCCTTCCACCTCGGCCGGCTGGGCGTCGAGCACCTCGTCCTCGACGCGGACGAGCGTCCCGGTGGCGCCTGGCAGCACCGGTGGGACTCCTTGACGATGGGCGACGTCCACGGCATCGCCGACCTGCCCGACGCCCGCGCACCGCAGCCGTCCGCGAGGCCCGCGCGCCGGGTCGTGCCCGAGTGGTTCGCCGACTACGAGCGCGCCCACGAGCTCCCGGTGCTCCGCCCGGTCCGGGTCACCGCCGTCCACGACGTCGACGGTCTCCTCGAGGTCCGGGCCGACGACGGCGTCCGGACGACCCGCACCCTCGTCAGCGCGACCGGGACCTGGCGCCGCCCCTTCGTCCCCGCCTACCCCGGCCAGGCGGACTTCCTCGGCGAGCAGCTCCACACGGCCGGCTACCCCGGTCCCCAGCACTTCCGCGGCCGTCGGGTCCTCGTCGTCGGCGGGGGAGCCTCGGCTGTCCAGCACATCGGCGAGCTCGCCCCGGTCGCCGACGTCCTCTGGTCGACGCGTCGGCCGCCGCGGTGGGCCGGCGACGGATTCGACGGCCGCGCCGCTGTCGCCCAGGTGGCCGAGCGGGTCCGTGCCGGGCTGCCGCCGGCGAGCGTCGTCAGCGTCACCGGTCTGGCCCTGCGCCCGCAGGAGATGGCTGCCGCCCGTACCGGGGTGTACGAGCGTCGCCTCCCGATCTTCGCGCGCATCGAGCCGCACGGGGTCCGGTGGGCCGACGGTCGCTACGAGCCGGCCGACGTCATCCTGTGGGCCACCGGCTTCCGCGCCGACGTCGGGCACCTCGCGCCGCTGCACCTCCGGTCGCCGCAGGGCGGGATCGCCCTCGTGCCGGGACGGCACGACGTCCAGGCCTCGGTGACGAGCGCCCGCGACCCGAGGGTCCAGCTCGTGGGCTACGGACCATCCGCGAGCACGATCGGCGGCAACCGCGCCGGTCGGGCGGCCGCGCGGGCGGTCCGGCGTCACCTCGACGGCCCAGGCTCGGCCGGGCTCAGCGACCGTCCTGCGCGAGCAGCGAGCGGGCCCGGCGCAGGTCCTCCTGGTCGGTGATCTTGAAGCCGAGCGGGTCGCCCTCGACGACGACGACGTCGTGCCCGAGCTGCTCGACGAGGGCTGCGTCGTCGGTCGCCTGGCGTCCGCTCGCGTGCGCCTCGCGCAGCAGGCCGAGCTGGAAGCCCTGGGGCGTCTGGACGGCTCGCAGGGTGGAGCGCGCAGGCGTCGCGGTGATCACCCCGTCGTCGTCGACGATCTTGATCGTGTCCACGACGGGGAGGCCAGGGACAGCCCCGGCAGCGCCGGCGCGCACCGCGGCGACGACCCGCTCGTAGACCACGGCCGGGGTGAGGCAGCGGGCCGCGTCGTGCACGAGGACGACGTCGATGTCCTCTCCGAGCACGGCGAGCCCGGCGGCCACCGAGTCACCTCGCTCCGCGCCACCGGGGACGACCACGGGGTCGCCGCACCCGCAGCCGGCGTGGAGGTCGAGGAAGCCCTGAGCCTCCTCGACGAGCTCGGCCGGGACGACGAGCACGACCCGGGCGGCGCCGGCGGCGAGCGCCCTCACGAGCGCGTGCTCGAGGATCGTCTCGCCGTCGAGGCGGACGAAGGCCTTGGGCCGGTCGGCGCCCAGCCGGGACCCGGACCCTGCCGCCACAACGACGACGCCCACGCCGTGGAGGGCGTGGGCGTCGTGAGGGCTGTGGGTCAAGAGGCGAGGACCTCGTCGAGGATGACCTCGGCCTTGTCCTCGTCCGTCTTCTCCGCGAGGGCGAGCTCGGAGACGAGGATCTGGCGGGCCTTGGCGAGCATCCGCTTCTCCCCGGCCGAGAGGCCGCGGTCCTTCTCGCGGCGCCACAGGTCGCGCACGACCTCGGCGACCTTGATGACATCACCCGAGGCGAGCTTCTCGAGGTTGGCCTTGTAGCGGCGCGACCAGTTGGTCGGCTCCTCGACGTGCGGTGTGCGGAGCACCTGGAAGACCTTGTCGAGGCCCTCCTTGCCGACGACGTCGCGGACACCCACGAGGTCGCAGTTCTCCGCCGGGACCTCGATCGTCAGGTCGCCCTGGGCGACCTTCAGCTTGAGGTACGTCCTCTCGACACCCTTGATCGTGCGGGACTTGATTTCTTCGATCAGCGCAGCCCCGTGGTGGGGATACACGACCGTCTCACCGACCTTGAAAACCATATGGAGGAAACCCCTTTCGCGGCCCTCAGGATATCACGGCGTGTCGCTTGACACATGTTGAGCGGGTGCGGTGGGATGCGCCGCCATCCCCTTCGCGGACCGCCTCCACGGCCGCGACCGGCGCCGGTAGGCTGTCCCCCGTGAAGCCTTCGAAGACCACGCGCGCGCGGGCCGGCGCCGTCGCCCTCATCGCCGTCATCGCCACCGCCGGGTGCAGCTACACCTCGCCCTTCCAGACCGACGAGCCGATGTCGCTCGGCGACGGTGTCGCCGTCGACCTCGGAGACCTCGAGGTGCGCAACCTCGCCGTCGTGAGCGGCAAGGCGGGCGACGACGCGACCCTCACCGGGACCGTCGGCAACGCCACCGCCGAGGAGGCGACCTTCCAGGTCGTCGCCGGCGAGGGCACCGAGCCGCTGCGAGCCACCGTCCCGGCAAACGGCGTCATCACGCTGTCGACCGAGGGTGAGAAGCTCGTCCTGCCGGGTCTCGAGGTCGGCCCCGGGTCGATGGCCGAGATCGGCGTCGCGTCGGGCCAGGGCGAGGTCACCCCGGTGACCGTGCCGGTCCTCGACCCGGCCGGCTACTACGAGGACTACGCCCCCGAGGGCTGGACCCCGGCCCCGACCCCCACGGCGTCGGAGACCGAGTCCGCGCACTGACGCGACCGCACGGCGAAGGGGGACGACCAGGCGGTCGTCCCCCTTCGCCGTCCTCGGGCGTCAGCCCTCGAACTTGTAGCCCAGCCCGCGGACCGTGACGATGTGCACCGGCGCACCGGGGTCCGGCTCGACCTTGGCGCGGAGCCGCTTGATGTGCACGTCGAGGGTCTTGGTGTCGCCGATGTAGTCGCTGCCCCACACCCGGTCGATGAGCTGGCCGCGGGTCAGCACCCGGCCGACGTTGCGCAGCAGCATCTCGAGCAGCTCGAACTCCTTGAGTGGCAGCGGCGTCTGGGTGCCGTTGATCGAGACGACGTGGCGCTCGACGTCCATCCGGACCGGACCGCCCTCGATGGTCGACGGGAGCAGTTCCTCGGGCTCGGTGTTGCGGCGCAGCACGGCCTTGATGCGGGCCAGCAGCTCGCGCGAGCTGTACGGCTTGGTGACGTAGTCGTCCGCGCCGATCTCGAGGCCGACGACCTTGTCGATCTCGCCGTCCTTGGCCGTGAGCATGATGACCGGGACGTTCGAGCGCTGCCGGATCGAGCGGCACACGTCGATGCCCGAGAGGCCGGGCAGCATGAGGTCGAGGAGGACGAGGTCGGCGCCGTTGGTGTCGAAGGCCGTGAGTGCGGCCGGGCCGTTGTCGACGACCTCGACGTCGTAGCCCTCCTTGCTCAAGAGGTAGGAGAGCGGGTCCGAGAAGGAGATCTCGTCCTCGACGACAAGGATGCGGGTCATCGTGCAGGTTCCCTTTCGTGCTGCTCGCGCGCGGCGGCGAGACTCTGCTGTGCTGCGGGCAGCCGGATCGTGAAGGTCGACCCGTGCCCCTCTTCGCTCCAGACGGTGACGTCACCGCCGTGGTTGGCGCACACGTGCTTGACGATGGACAGGCCCAGGCCGGTCCCCCCGGTGGCCCGTGATCGGGCCTCGTCGATCCGGTAGAAGCGCTCGAAGATCCGGGCCTGCTCCTCGTGCGGGATGCCGGGCCCCTGGTCGGTCACGGCGATCTCGATGTGGTCTCCGACGAGGCGGGCACCCACCCCGACCTTCGTCCCCTCGGACGAGTACGAGATGGCGTTGCCGACGAGGTTGCGCACCGCCGTGACGAGCAGCCCCCGGTCGCCGAGGACGTAGAGGTCCTCGGCGCACTTGTCGGCCAGGGCGATCTCCTTGGCGCTGGCAGCGACGCGGACGTTGTCCAACGCCTCGTCGACGACCGACTCGATGTCGACGAGGTCGGGGTCGATGAGCACCTCCGCCGCCTGGAGCCGTGAGAGGTCGACGATCTCCTTGACGAGCATCGTCAGCCGGGTCGCCTCGACCTGCATGCGGGTCGCGAAACGACGGACGGCCACGGGGTCGTCAGCGGCGTCGAGCACGGCCTCCGCGAGGAGGGCGAGACCCCCGACCGGGGTCTTCAGCTCGTGCGAGACGTTGCCGAGGAAGTCACGGCGGACCTGCTCGACCCGGCGGCTCTGGGTCATGTCCTCGACGAGGAGCAGGACGTGCCGGTCCCCGAGCGGGGCGACGCGGGCATGCACGAAGGTTCCCGCCCAGTGCGAGTCCCCCGTGCGGAGCTCGCCACGCTGGAGCTCGAGGTCGACCTCGCGGATCACTCCGTCGGCGCGGACGGCCATCGCGAGGTCGGAGAGCGCGGGGTGGGCGAGCCGACCGTTGCGGACGAGGCCGTGGGCCACCGCGACGGGCGAGTTGTTGACGACCCACCCGTCGGCGTCCGTGACGATGCCGCTCGAGCGCAGGACGGCGAGCACGTCGCCGACGCCCGGGGGCAGGGCCGGCGGGGGCGACGGGGGCGGCGCGAGCTCGCGGTCGCTCCAGGTGATCGCGGCCCACGCGAGCGCGGCGATGACCAGTCCGGCGATACCACCGAAAATTGCCGCAACCGTCGGGTCCACGTCACCGAGAGTACGCGCCGCGCACGGCACACTGGACCCACAGGCAGCACTCTGGACAGGGTGCTGGCTGCTGTTCACCTGCCCGCCAGACGGGGTTCATCGACCCCATGCACAGTGGGTTGCTGGTCGCCCATGCCCGGCGTCCGTCGCACCCGCCCCGAAGGACACCATGCGCACTGTCTTCCACGACGAGCTCAACCAGATCACCGCCGCCCTCGTGAGCATCGCCCGCCTCGTCTCGTCGGCCTGCGCGGACGCCACCGCGGCCCTGCTCGACGCCGACGTCCAGCTCGCCGAGCGCGTCATCGCCCAGGACCGCGACATCGACGCCAAGCGTGCCGAGCTCGACGCCCACGCGATCGACCTGCTCGCCCGGCAGGCTCCGGTCGCCACCGACCTGCGCACGATCGTCACCTCCATGCGCATGTCCGCCGACCTCGAGCGCATGGGCGACCTCGCGCGGCACGTGGCCAAGCTCGCGCGCCTGCGCTACCCCGAGCCCGCCGTGCCCGAGGAGGTCCGCCCGGTCGTGCGCGAGATGTCCGAGGTCTGCGCGCGCATCGTCGTCAAGGTTGAGGACTGCCTGCTGACGCAGGGTCTCGAGGCGGTCGACGACATCGACCGGGTCGACGACGAGCTCGACGAGCTGCACCGGCGTCTCTACGCCATGCTCGTGGACGGCCACTGGCAGCACGGCACGGAGTCGGCCGTCGACATGGCCCTGCTCGCCCGCTACTACGAGCGCTTCGGCGACCACGGCGTCTCCATCGGCCACCGGGTGCGCTTCCTCGTCACCGGCGAGGAGCCCACGGTCGACCTCACCGACTGACCCGCTGGACGACGGAGGGCGAAGGGGGGATCCCCCTTCGCCCTCTCTGCGTCGTGGCCTGGCCGGTCGCGGCCTACTTGCCCTGGTTGGCCACCGCTGCGGCCTCGGCGGCCGCGGCCTCGGGGTCGAGGTAGCGCGACGGTCCGGTCGGCATGAAGTCCTCGCCGAGCTCGTAGACGAGCGGCTGGCCGGTCGGGATGTTCAGCCCCGCGATGTCGTCGTCGCTGATGCCCTCGAGGTGCTTGACCATGGCGCGCAGGCTGTTGCCGTGGGCCGCGACGAGCACGGTGCGGCCGGCTGCGAGGTCCTCACGGATGGGGCCCTCCCAGTAGGGCATGAGCCGCTCGATGACGTCCTTGAGGCACTCGGTGCGCGGGATTTCGATGCCGTCGTAGCGCGGGTCACCGGTCTGGGCGAACTCGTTGTCCTCGTCGATCGCCGGCGGCGGGGTGTCGAAGGAGCGGCGCCACAGCATGAACTGCTCGTCGCCGTACTTGTCACGCGTCGCCGCCTTGTCGAGGCCCTGGAGCGCGCCGTAGTGGCGCTCGTTGAGCCGCCAGTCCCGGCGGACGGGGATCCAGTGCCGGTCGCACGCGTCGAGGGCGATGTTGGCCGTCGTGATCGCGCGGCGGAGCAGCGAGGTGTGCACGACGTCGGGGAGGATCCCCGACTCCATGATGAGCTCGCCACCGCGGAGCGCCTCCTGGCGACCCCGGTCGATGAGGTCGACGTCGACCCATCCGGTGAAGAGGTTCTTCTCGTTCCAGTCGGAGCGGCCGTGGCGCAGCAGGATCAGCGTTGACATGCCTCCAGCCTAGTCAGCGCGCGTCCGCCTCGGGCGGGGTGTCAGATGCATCACCGGGACGCTCGAGGATCGAGCGGAAGGCCTCGAGGTTGCGCAGCGACTCGCCGTTCTTGACCCGCCAGTCCCACTCCTTGCGCATCGAGCTGATGAAGCCGAGCACGAGCAGCTCGTTGAAGGGACTGTCCGCGGCGTCGAGGACGACGCCGAGGAGCCCGTCGAGCAGCCCCTCGTCGACGGCGCGAAGGGGGATCCGCCCGCCGACGTACACGTCGCCCGAGCCGTCGATCGAGTAGGCGAGCCACGGCATCTTGAGGTTGCGGCGCAGCAGGTACCGGTAGACCCGCTCGTGCTGCTCGTCGGGGTTGCGGATGACGAACGCGGAGACGGACAGGGCGTGCTCGCCGACGACGAGGGAGGTCACCGTCTTGAGCTTCTTCTCCCCGGGGAGGGTGACGACGTACTCGCCGTCGCGAGCACCCGGCTCCCACTCGAGCTCGGCCGTCTCGAGGTGCTGCTCGACGGCGGCGCGGACCTGCTCCTGCAGCTGCTCGGTCATGCCTCTCTCCTCTGCTCGGGTGCGCGCGCTCGGTCGACAGCATCCTCGTACACCTCGACGAGGGTGTCGGCGGTGCGGACCCACCCCATGCCGGCCGCCCGCTCGACGGCGCGCTCGGCGAGGGCCGAGCGTCGCCGCGGGTCGTCGAGCAGCTCGAGCATCGTGCTCGCCCACAGGCGCGGGTCGTGCCCGTCGACGAGCACGCCACCGTCGCCGACGGCCGCGGGGAGGCCGCCTCGGTCCGCCGCGACGACGACCGCGCCGCTGGCCGCAGCCTCGACCGCGACGAGCCCGAAGGACTCGTTGTGCGAGGGGACGGCGACGAGGTCGCTCGCCTGGAACCACCGGGTCAGCTCGCCGCGCTCGACCGGCGGAGCGATCCGGACCCGGTCGGCGATCCCGAGGTCGTCGGCGAGGCGGGCCAGGCTGTCCGGTGCTGCGAGGCCGCTGCCGGAGGCACCGCCGAGGACGGCGACGACGAGGCGCTCCCTCAGCTCCGGGCGCTGCTCAGCCATCGCGGCCGCGGCCCGCACGAGGACGTCCGGTGCCTTGAGCGGCTGGATCCGCCCGACGAAGAGCAGGAGGACCGCGTCGGCGGGCAGGCCGAGATGCGCACGCGCCTGAGCCCGGTCCCCGGGCCGGAAGGTCGCAAGGTCCACCCCGGGGGGCACGACGGCGATCTTGCCCGGGTCGGCCGCGTAGAGCTCGACGAGCTCGCGCGCCTCGGTCTCGGTGTTGGCGACGAGCCGGTCGGCGATCTCGACGACCTGCTCCTCGCCGATGACCCGGCCGGGCGGCTCAGGGGCGTCGCCCTCGGCGCGATGGGCGTTCTTGACCTTCGCCATCGTGTGCATGGTGTGCACGAGGGGCACCCCCCATCGCTCCGCCGCGAGCCAGCCCACCTGCCCGGAGAGCCAGTAGTGGGAGTGGACGACGTCGTAGTAGCCCTCGTGACGCAGCGCGAGCTCACGCATGATGCCGGCCGTGAAGGCGCAGAGCTGACCCGGCAGGTCCTCCTTCGCCAGCCCCTCGAAGGGGCCCGCAATGACGTGGTGGACGTCCACCCCCGGCGCCAGCTCGACGACGTCGCCGTCGAGGGCCCGGGTGCGCCGCGTGAAGATGTCCACCTCGATGCCGCGTCGGGCCATCTCCTTGGCCGTCTCGACGACGTACACGTTGAGCCCTCCCGCGTCCCCGGTGCCGGGCTGCGCGAGGGGCGAGGTGTGCACGCTGATCATCGCCACGCGACGCACGGTGCTCATGGGCTCTCCTCCGGGGGCAGCGGCCGGGCAGAGCTCGAGACGCTGAGGTCCAGGCTCGGTCCCCACGCGTGGATGTCGGTGTGGCCCCGGCGACGCAGGTCGACGGCGCGGGCCACCCCCGTCGGCCCGACGGCCTGGTCGGTCCGGCGCTGGCTCGTCAGGGCCGGGGTCGCCCGGTCGATACCCTCGGCGATCCACCAGGCCTCGCCCGCGAGGAGCTGGTCCGGCAGCACCGGGTCGTACCCCCAGGCACCGAGCTCCTCGGCGCCGTGCAGCACGACGGCGTCGGCGCCGGGCGCCTCGACGTCGACCCGCACCCAGCCCCCGTCGAAGGTGACCGTCAGCGTCATCGGAAGGCGGTCGTCCCTGTCGCGCAGGACCCCGTCGTACCGGGCGACGCCCGGCGTGATCGTCAGTCGGGTGACGGTGAGGTCGGAGAGCACCTGGTCGACGCGCTCGCGGCGGTCGTCCGCGTCGTACGAGCCCCTGAGCGCGCTGACCGGCGATCCTCCCCGCACGGTGCGGTAGAGGATGTCGGTGCCGTGGGTGACCTGCATCCCCGAGGGGCCGAGGGCCACGGCGCGACCCTCGCCGAGGGTGACCACCCCTCCCGCACCGTCGGCGACGGTGAGCAGACCGGGTGTCACCGCGAGCACCCCGCTGTCCCGGCCGATGAGCGGCGGGATCCAGGTCATGGCGCCGATGAGCGCTGCCCCGGTGAGCGAGGCGACGAGCGCGAGCATGCTCCAGCTGACCCGTCGCTCCCTCATCCGCACCGCCCCACTGTAGGCCGCGACCTACAGTGGGCCGGTGCCCAGTCAACGCCCGGTCGGATCCTCGACCCGGGGCACGACCGCGCCCAACCGGCTCAGACGGGCCGACCGGTGGCTCGTCGGGACCCAGTCGGCGCGGATCCTGCGCGGTGACGACCCGCCCGTCATGGTCGACCTCGGCTACGGCCGGGTCGGGACCACCACGCGGGAGTGGGCCGACCGTCTCGCCACGGTGCGCCCCGACCTCGACGTCGTCGGGGTGGAGATCGATCCCGAAAGGGTGGAGGCAGCCCGGCCCCTGACCCGCCCGGGGCTGCGCTTCGTCCTCGGCGGCTTCGAGGTGCCCACGCCCCCGGCGCGGGTCGTCCGGGCCTTCAACGTCCTGCGCCAGTACGACGAGTCCGAGGTCGCGGCTGCCTGGCGCTCCCTCCAGGACGCCCTCGACGAGGACGGCATCGTCGTCGACGGGACGTGCAGCGAGCTGGGCCGGCTCGGCGCCTGGGTCGTCCTCGACGCCATCGCGCCGCAGACGCTCACCCTGTCCTGGCGGCTGCGGGACCTCGATCTCGACGCCACTCCCCCGTCGGTCGTCGCGGAGCGGCTGCCCAAGGCGCTCATCCACCGCAACGTCCCGGGCGAAGGGGTGCACGAGCTGCTGCGGGACCTCGACGACGCGTGGGCGCGGACCGCGGGGTGGGCGACGTACGGCGCGCGGGCGCACGCGGTCGAGGCCTTCGGCCGGCTCGCCTCGCGGTGGCCGGTCGTCGGCGACGCCCGGCGGTGGCGGCTCGGCGAGCTCACCGTCGAGTGGGAGCCCGTCGCCCCCGCCTAGCGCCCCCAGCGGTTGTCGTTGCTGCGCCCCAGCACCTGGGCGATCGCCGGCTTGACGTCGGCGAGGTACACACCGGCGGCGACGACGCCGAGGAGACCGAGCAGCCCCAGCCCGCCGAAGGACGCGATGCCGAGGAGCAGGCCCACGGCGAGGATCCCGAGCCAGACCGGCTTGGTCAGCTTGCCGGCCGCGACGAAGGCGTCGGCGCGCTGCGTCGCCGCGTGGACAAGCGCGTAGAGCTCCACCCCGACGGCGATCGCCCCGAGGACGAGGACGATGAGCTGCTGGATGTTCGCGATGACGCTCATGCGAGTGAGCCTACGGCGGGCACGTCGAGGACGATTGTCACCGGGCCGTCGCCGACGATCGTCACCTCCATGTCCGCGCCGAAACGACCGGTCGCCACGCCCACCCCGTCGGCCCGGAGCGCCTCGGCGACGGCGTGGACGAGTGGCTCGGCCACCGGGCCCGGGGCCGCGGCGTTCCACGACGGCCGGCGGCCCTTGCGCACGTCCGCGTACAGGGTGAACTGGGACACGACGAGCACCTCCCCGCCGACCTCGAGGACCGAGCGCTCACCCCCTTCGTCCCCCGGAGGGAAGAGCCTCAGCCCGGCGATCTTGCGGGCCGTGGTCGCGACCTCGGCCGGGCCGTCGTCGTGGGTGACCCCGACGAGGGCGACGAGGCCCGGGCCGATCGCCCCGACGACCTCGCCGTCCACGACCACCTGGGCCGAGCTGACCCGCTGCAGCACCGTGCGCACGTCAGCCTCCTCAGAACCCGACGACGCGGACGACGCCCACCGGGCGCCCGTGGCCGAGCGTCGGTGACGTGGACAGCGACCGGGTGGCCTCGGACTCGACCCCGAGGCGGAGCAGGGCGGTGGCGAGGACGGCCGTCCGGGCCCGGGCGAAGGGGGCGCCGTCGCTGATCTTCACGGCCACCCCGACGCCGTCGGCCGAGCCGGCGGCGAAGACCGACTCGGCGCCGTCCTTGGCGACGAGCCCGGGGGTGCCGGCCATGAGGGTCGTGACCTCCCGGTCCTCGCCGCCGACCATCTCGGGGTGAGACCGCATCGCCTGGGCGACCCGGTGCTCGGGCGTCCCGGCGGGCGCGCAGGCGAGCCGGCCGAAGGCACGAGCCAGCCCGTCGAGCGGGACGGCCGGGAGCGGCGCCCCACAGCCGTCGACGCTCGTCGTCGCGACGGGGCCGACCTCGGCCGCCACGGTGACGGCGATGGCGACCTGCACGGGGTGCGTGGGGTCGAGGTAGTCGTGCGTCGACCAGCCGTTGACGACGCAGGTGGCGAGCATCCCGGCGTGCTTGCCGGAGCAGTCCTGGGCGATCGGCTCGGGGGCGCGGCCGGCGGCGAGCCAACGGGCGTGCTCGAGCTCACCGAGCGGGAGGGCCGGCGTGTTCTGCAGGGCGTCGACGCCGAGGCCGACCGAGGCGAGGATCTCGACCACCGCGTCGAGGTGGCGCTGCTCGCCGGAGTGGCTCGAGCAGACCGTGGCGAGCAGCGGCGGGGCGATGTCGAGGCCGTGGCGCACCATCGCCAGCGACTGGACCGGCTTGAGGGTCGAGCGCGGGTAGACCGGCGCGGAGACGTCGCCCCGCTCGAGGAGGGTCTCCCCCGTCGCGGACGTCCCGGCCACGCGGCCGTGGTGGGCGGACTCGACGAGACCCCCGCGGGTCACATGGACCAGCACGGGGGCCTCGTCGAGCGCTGCGCTGTCAGTCGTCGTGGAGGTCACGATCCCTGACGATAACGCCGGGCTGCGGTGATCAGTCGCCGACCTTCTCGGCAGCCTTCTCGGCGGCCTTGGTGGCCTTCGCAGCCGTCGTGCGGGCGGCCGTCGTCGTCGACTTCGCGGCGGTCGTGGTGCGGGCGGCACCCTTCTTGGCCGTGGTGGTCGTGCGCTTCGCGGCGGTACGGGTCCGCTTGGCGGAGCTCTTGACGGCCTGGGTGGCCTTGTCGGTGTCGACCGTGACGTCGACGGACTCGACGACGGCCTCGGCGGCCTTGACGGCCTCCTTGCGGGTCGTGGTCAGCGTGGCCTTGGCGGTGCGCTCGACGTCGTCGACCGTCTTGCGGGCGGTGGTGACGAGGCCCTTGCCGAGGGCGAGGGTGGCCTTGGCCTGGCCGACGAGGTCCTGCGTCGCCTTCTGCTTGCGGACCCGCTCGACGAGCTTCTCACCACGGGTGGCGAGCTCGCCGTAGGTCTTCTGGGCAGCGGCCGGGGCACCGGCGAGACGGGCCTGGACCTTGGTGGGGGCCACCTCGGCGCGCAGGGCGTCGATCTGGGTGCCGGCGGTGCGGACGCGCTCGACGGCGAGGTCGGTGGCGCCGATGGCGGCGTAGGGGGAGTCGATGACGACCTTCTTGACGGTGGCGGTGACTGCCATGGTGATTCTCCTTCTGATGGGTCAGGACTGCTTGGTCGATGGGGCGCGCCGCGCTGCGCGCCGGGTCGCGGCCTTCTTCGTGGCCTTCGTGGGGCCGGCCGCGGTCTTGGGGGTGGCCTTCGTGGCCTTCGGGGTGGTCTTGCGGGCGGGCTTCGTCGGCGCCGGCTCCTCGGGGAGCGAAGGGGGACCCGCTGCCTCGAGCGGTCCGGGCAGGTCCGGAGAGGTCGTCCCGGGCGATCCGACGAAAGAGTCGTAGATGTCGATGAGCGTCTGCTTCTGACGACTCGTGAGGCGCAGGTCGGCGGCGATGGCCTCGCGGGCCGTGGGTCGCTGGCTCGGTTCGTCCTCGTCGGGGTCGAGCAGGCCGGCCTGGACGTAGAGCGTCTCGGCGCTGATGGACAGGCCCTTGGCGATCTGCTGGAGGATCTCGGCGCTCGGCCGCTTGAGCCCGCGCTCGATCTGGGAGAGGTAGGGGTTGGAGATCCCGGCGAGCTCGCTCAGCTGGCGCACCGACAGGCGTGCGCTGACCCGCTGCTCGCGGAGGTACTCACCGAGCCCGTTGCTCAGGTCGCCCAAGGGATTCCGCGTCATGTCCTCATTATGCTTGCTTTAGTTAGCACACTGCAAACCGAAGCGCGCAGATGTGTCGCGGCTCACCCCTTCGCCCTCCCTGCGTCCGCCACCGTGGGGCACCCACGCCCACGGTGGCGGACGCACCGACGATCAGGGGGCGACGATCACCGTCTGCGCCGCGGCGACGCCGACGCCCTCACCGGCCGTGAGGGTCGCCTCGGGGTCGGTGCTGCGCTTGACGAGGGCGAGCGCGATCGGCCCGTCCTCGTGATGACGGGCGACAGAGGTGAGGTGTCCGACCGCCTTGTCCCCCAGGCGGACCGGCTCGCCGGCCTGCGGGATGACGTGGCCCGACCCGTCGAGGTGCAGGGCGACGAGACGCCGCGGCGGACGGCCGAGGTTCTTCACCCGGGCCACCGTCTCCTGCCCGCGGTAGCACCCCTTCTGGAGGTGGACGGCGCTGCGCAGCCAGTCGACCTCGTGCGGGATGGTCCGGTGGTCGGTCTCCGCGCCCAGGCGGGGCCGCCACGCCGCCACCCGCAGCGCCTCCCAGGCCCACAGCCCCGCGAGCTGCCGGTCGCCGACCGCCGCCACCACGTCGGCCGCCGGGACGATCACCTCGCGGGTCCGCCAGGTCCGGCCCGGGTGCTCGGCCGTGGGCGGGCCGTACTCGAAGGTGTCGCCGACCGGCCCGGGCCACGGGTCGACCCACGCGAGCGGCTCGCCGTCGACGCTCTCGCGCGAGCCCGCCTCTCCGATGACGACATGCTCGCCGGTGCGGTCCGTCACGGCCACGTCGAGCATGAACCGCATGGAGTCCAGCCAGGAGACGACCGCCTCGTGCGTGCCGGGCTCGACGGTGATCCACGTCTGCTCGCCGTCGTCGACAACGTGCAGGTCGTGCTCGACATGCCCCTTGGGGCTGAGGATGAGGCTCTGCGCCGACGTGCGCGGCGCGAGACCGGTGAGCTGCTGGGTCGTGAGGGAGTGCAACCAGGACAGCCGGTCACGGCCTGAGACGGTGATGACCCCCCGGTGGCCGAGGTCGACCGCGGCGAGGCCCTCGACGAGGAGGCGCTGCTCCCGCATCGGGTCGCCGTAGTGAGCGGCGACGGCTGCGTCGCGGCCGTCGCCCGGGACGGCGCCGGGGGCGGACAGCAGGGGGCTGGGGTGGGTCATCGGTCTCCTCGGTCGGTGGTCAGGTCTGGGTCGGCGCACCGGGCACAGTGCCCGTGGATCGCCATGTGGGTCGGGTCGGCCCGGAAGCCGGAGTCGGCAAGGACCTGCGCGACGAGCCCGTCCGCGGCCTCCGTCGGCATCTCGAGCACGCTCTTGCACCCTCGGCACACGAGGTGGAGGTGTCGGTGCGGGCGCGCCAGGTGGTAGGTGGCCGGGCCGTGGTCGAGGTGCGTGTGCGTGACGATCTCGACGTCCTCGAGGGACTGAAGGGTCCGGTAGATCGTCGAGGGCGGCAGCTCGCGCCCCCCGTCGCGGCTCACAAGATGGGTGAGCACCTCGGGGGTCATGTGCTCGCCCCTCGCGAGGACGGCGAGGACCCGCCGGCGCGGCTCCGTCAGCCGGAGCCCCCGCGCCCGGACGAGGTCGCCCAGCGGATCGGTCATCCCCCGAATCTACCGACCATCAGGTCGCCCCCAGACCCGCGACCTAGACTCCAGGCGTGATCAACGACCTCTTCGACGAGACCTCGCGGGACGAGCCGGAGCGCTCCCGACGGCGCCGAGGAGGCTGGGGGCGACGGATCCGTCGCACGGTCATCGTCCTCGTGTGCGCGGCGCTCCTGGTCGTCGCGGGAGCGGCCGGCTACCTCGGCTACCTCAACAGCAAGGTCGACGACATCCAGCGGGAGGCGCTCCTGCCGGCGCCGGGGGGCGGTGGCACTGCTGGCGGCGACCCGTCGAAGACGACGACGGGCACGAAGCTCGTCACCGGCCAGGGGACGAACTACCTCGTCATCGGGTCTGACGCCCGCCCCGGCGAGACCGCGTCTCGCGCCGACGTCATCCAGCTGGTCCACGTCCCCAAGGACAGCAGCGGGGTCTATCTCATTCACTTCCCCCGCGACCTCTACGTCGACATCCCCGGCCGCGGCAAGGACAAGATCAACGCCTCCTTCGCCTACGGCGGCGCCCCCCTGCTCGTCCAGACCCTCCAGGACCTCCTCGGCGTGAAGATCGACCACGTCGCCAAGACCGACTTTGAGGGCTTCAAGCAGATGACCGACGCCGTCGGTGGCGTGCGCGTCTACGCCGAGCAGGCGAGCAGCTCCTCCGGCAACGGCGGCGTGGCCATCCAGAAGGGGTGGAACGACCTCAACGGCGAGCAGGCGCTGGGCTTCGTCCGCGAGCGCTACCAGCTCTCCCAGGGCGACATCTCCCGCGGCCAGCGGCAGCAGGCCTGGCTCAAGGCCATCATGACCAAGACCCTCACCCCGGGCGTCCTGCTCAACCCGGCGAAGTTCTCCAGCTTCGTCCAGGCCGGCACGTCGAACTCGATCGTCGACGACACCCTGACCACCAGCAAGATCCGCAGCCAGGCGCTCAAGCTGCGCGGCGTCCGCGGCGACGACATCCACTTCGTCACGGCGCCCTTCTCCGGCTACGGGACGACGTCCGGCGGGGCCTCGATCGTCGTCCTCGACGAGCCGGGCATGGACCGCCTCTCCGACGCGCTGGCGACCGACAACATGGCCGGTTTCACGGAGTAGCTCAGTCGACGCGCTTGAGCTCGGCCGAGACGTGGCTCTGCAGCGGCTCACCGACGGCGGCCATGTCCATGACCCACATGAGGTTGCTGTTGACGTAGCCGTACATCCGCGAGGCGGCGGAGTACTCCTTGGCCTGCGGGCTCCGGATCACCCCGTCGGTGCGGACCTCGACCCGGGCCGGCTCGACCGACCCGTAGTACATCTCGACAAAACCGGTGGGGTGCGCGAGGAGCAGCTCGACCTCGCCCTCGCCGCCCGGCCGCCAGAAGCCGAGCTCGGTCGCCAGCGGGCGGACCTGCTGACCCTCGTCGTCGAGCAACCAGGTACGCGACTCCCAGCGCAGGAAGGGACGACCGTCGTGCGCGCAGATGATCTCCTGCCCGAAGTTCGCCGACTCGATCGTCGGGTACCCCACGACTCCCGCGCCCTCCCAGCGGCCGACGAGCCAGGCGAGGGGGGCGATGTCCGGGTGCAGGGTGGGGTCGATGGTGAACACCCCACCAGGGTAGGGGTCGCGATCAGCCGACGAAGGCCCGCGTCAGGGTGAGCACCACCGGGCCGACGACGAGCACCGACGCGGCACCGACAGCGACCGCAGCTCCCGGCTCCGACGCGCGGGGCACCGGCACGGCCACGCGACGGGCCGCGAGCGCGACAGCCGCGGCCAGCACCCCGACAAGCAGGCCCCACACGAGCACCTGACCGCTGACGACGAGGGTCACGACGAGACCGGCGACGCCACCGAGCAGCATCGCGACGGGGAGCATCCACGCGTGCAGCCGCGGGCGCTCGAGGAGCACGTCGACGATCGCCGAGACGGCCACCGCGACGCCGGCGACGACGAGCGGGCGGCGTGCGTCCCCCGCGACGATCGTCAGGACGATGCCGCACATGAGCAGCCCGATCCCCAGCGCGACCGTCATGAGCCAGCGGGTGAGCTCGGCCCGCACCCGGCCGTCGACGAGCGGGACGAGGCTCATGAGGATGACCCCGACGGCAGCCGCGACGGGAGCCGCCTCGAGCCACGGGTCCGACTCGGTGGAGAGCCTGGCGGCCGCGAGCGCGAGGGCGGTCACGGCGAGGACCCCCGAGGCCGCGAGCGGGGTGGCCAGCCCGGCGAGCCGGGGCAGACCGAGCGTGACGAGCAGGCCGGCGGCCGTGACCACTGCCACGAGCAACACGGTCGAGGTCGTCAGGGCCGCGAGCGCGAGCGCCAGCCCGACGACGACCGCGCCCGCCGCGACCACGGGGCGCGGGACGGCTGCGGTCTGCGGGCGCTCCGGCGGGAGCCCGTGCGAGCCCTGCTGAGCACGGCGCGCGGCTCGCGTCTGCGGGGCGGGGTCCACACTCTGCACGGGCCGACCTTATCCCGTGCGACCTTTCGTAGAATGGCGGTTGATGGCCAGGCTGCTGCTGCTCACCGACGACCTGGCGCCCAGCGCCGAGGTGCTGCCGGCGCTGGCTCTCCTCGGTCACCACGTGCGGACCCTCCCCGCCGAGGCGTCCGCGCTGCTCGACGCCCCCGAGACGGACGTCATCCTCGTCGACGCCCGCCGTGAGCTCATCCAGGCCCGCTCGCTGTGCCGGGTCATCAACGCCACCGGGGCCCCGGCGCCGGTCATCGCCATCCTCACCGAGGGCGGGCTCACCGCCGTGACCACCGAGTGGTCCGTCGACGACGTCATCGTCGAGTCCGCAGGCCCGGCGGAGGTCGAGGCCCGGATCCGGCTCGCCGCCGCGCGCTCCGCCGCCGGCACCGATGACGACGAGATCGCCAGCGGGTCGGTGACCATCGACGAGGCGAGCTACTCCGCGCGGCTCAACGGCACCGTCCTCGACCTCACGTACAAGGAGTTCGAGCTGCTCAAGTACCTCGTGCAGCACCCCGGACGGGTCTTCACCCGCGCCCAGCTCCTCCAGGAGGTCTGGGGCTACGACTACTTCGGCGGCACCCGGACCGTCGACGTCCACGTGCGCCGGCTGCGGGCCAAGCTCGGCGCCGACCACGAGGTGCTCATCGGCACGGTGCGCAACGTCGGCTACCGCTTCGTCCCCGACACCGTCGAGGACGAGGCCCAGCCCGTCGGGAGCGACGCATGACGCCGCACGAGGCGCTCACCCCGGACGCGGCGGCCTCCGTCCGGGAGCTGGCCCGCCGCAGCACCGGCGCCGACGGCCCCTCCCCCCTCGGCGAGGACTTCCTCCTGGCCCTCGACGGCACCACCCACCGGCACCTCACCGAGCCGGAGGGACCCCCCTTCGCCGGGTACGCCGGACTGGCCCCCGACGGGTCGGCCGAGCTGACGGTGGACCCCGGCCACCGGCGGCAGGGCATCGGCCGTCGCCTCGCGGAGGGCGTCCTCGCGCGCGACCCCGCGGCGCGCTTCTGGGCGCACGGCGACCTCCCGCCCGCGCGGTCTCTCGCCGCCTCCCTCGGCCTGGAGCGGGTCCGCGAGCTGCTCGTCCTGCGGCGCCCCCTCGACGGGGTCCCGACCGCGCCCGAGCCGCCCGAGGGTTACCGGCTCCGGACCTTCGTCCCCGGGCAGGACGAGGAGGCGCTCCTCGCCATCAACGCGGCCGCCTTCGTCGACCACCCCGAGCAGGGCCGGCTGGACCGGGCCGGCCTCGACCGGCGGACGGGGCAGCCGTGGTTCGACGCGGCGGGCCTCTTCCTCGTCGAGGACGAAGGGGGTGAGCTCGCCGCCTTCCACTGGACGAAGGTCGCCGACCCCTCGAGCGGGATCGGAGAGGTGTACGTCGTCGGGGTGGCCCCGGGCCACCAGGGGCGGGGGCTGGGCGGATACGCGACCGCCGTCGGCCTGGCCCACCTCGCGGGGCTCGGGCTCGACACCGTCGAGCTCTACGTCGAGGGGGACAACACCCCCGCGCTGGCCACGTACGACCGGGCCGGCTTCGTCCGTCATGCCGTCCACTCGATGTATGCCCGCGCGCGCTGAGACGCGCTGCAACAATGCCGTCATGAGTGCCCAGTCCCCGCACCCAGGCCCCGGAGCGGGGCTCGGCGACGGCCATCTCCGGGCGGGCCGCTGATGCCCGTCGTGCTCGCCGCCGGCACCCTCCCCTGGCGCCGTCGCCGCGGCGCGCTCCAGGTCGCCCTCGTCCACCGGCCGCGCTACGACGACTGGTCGTGGGCCAAGGGCAAGCTCGACCCGGGTGAGATCTTCCCCGTGGCCGCGACCCGCGAGACCGCCGAGGAGACCGGGCTGCAGGTCCGGCTCGGACGGCCGCTCCCCTCCTCGACCTACCACCTCGGCGTCCGCGGCGGGATCCCCGTCGTCAAGGACGTCCGGTACTGGGCCGCCGAGGTCGTCGGCGGCGAAGGGGTCCTCGAGCACGAGATCGACGAGGTGGCCTGGCTCGAGGTCGACAAGGCCCGCAAGCGGCTGACCCACCAGCGCGACGTCGACCAGCTCGACGGTCTCGTCGAGGCCGACTCCGCCGGGGCCTTGACGACCTGGCCGCTGGCTCTCGTCCGGCATGCCAAGGCCGAGCCGCGTGCCTCGTGGTCCGGCAAGGACTGGCTCCGGCCGCTCGACGCCCGTGGCGAGCGCCAGGCCGGCGAGCTCGTACCGCTCCTCGGCGCCTACGGCATCACCCGGCTCGTGAGCTCCCCCTCGACCCGGGCCGCCCGCACCATGTCGCCGTACGCGCAGAGCGCCGGCCAGCGGTTGCGGCTCAAGCCCGGCCTCTCCGAGGAGGGTTACGCCGACAACCCGGCCAAGGCACCGCACCACCTGCGCCGGCTCGTCGAGCGGGGCGTCCCCGCAGCCCTGTGCTCGCACGGCCCTGTCCTGCCGGACCTCATCACCGAGCTCATCACCCTCGTCGACACGACGCACCGGCAGGGCGTGCTCGCCCAGTCGATCCTCGAGGGCGCGCTCTCCTCCGGGATGACGAAGGGGGAGGTCCTCGTCTGCCACATCGCCGGCACCGGTGCGGGAGCCCGGGTCGCGTCCGCGGAGAGGCACCACCCGGAGGACCGCGCCTGAGCCTCGAGGCTGCGTCGGCGCAACCCTCTCGCAGACCGCCACCGGCGTTCGCGTGAGGGGCCTCACGGCCGGCTGAACCCAACGTGCAGGTCGGGTTCACCTCGCGTTCACCGACGGGGGGCCATCCGGTCACCGACCGCTCTTAGCGTCATCGACGTACGACCACGGCGGTCACGGCGATGTGCCGTGCCTCGTGCCACTTTTTCCCGAGAGGTATCGATCACTGTGATCCGTCCCAGCCGCAAGGTCTTCACCGCCGCGTCTGCCCTGACCCTGTCCCTCGGCCTCGCTGCGTGCGGTGCCGGCAACGAGGGAGGCTCGGGCGACGGCTCGACGTCCTCCGCGGGTGGTGGCTCTGCCGCCGAGTCCGTCTCCGGCTCCATCAAGGGCGCCGGCGCCAGCTCCATGGAGAAGGCGCAGGGCGAGTGGATGGCCAAGTTCTCCGAGGCCAACCCCGACGCCACCGTCGAGTACTCCCCCGACGGCTCCGGCACCGGCCGCGAGAAGTTCATCAACGGCGCGGTGAACTTCGCCGGCTCCGACTCGGCCATGGACGAGGAGGAGATGGCCTCGGCGAAGGAGAAGGGCTGCACCGGGGAGACCATCCAGTTCCCGGTCTACGTCTCCCCGATCGCCGTCGCGTACAACCTCGAGGGTGTCGACGAGCTCAACCTCTCGCCCGAGGTCATGGCGGACATCTTCAACCACAAGATCACGTCGTGGGACGACGAGAAGATCAAGGCGGACAACCCGGACGCCGACCTCCCCTCGACCGCCATCACGACGGTCAACCGCTCGGACGACTCGGGCACCACCGAGAACTTCGCCACCTACCTCAAGGCCGCGGCCCCGGACAACTGGCCGCACGAGCCCGAGGACGCCTGGCCGGTCAAGGGCGGCGAGGCCGCCAAGGGCACCTCCGGCGTCGTCGGGGCCATCGAGGCGGGCCAGGGAACCATCGGCTACGCCGACGCCTCGCAGATCGGTGACCTCGGCGCGGCCAAGGTCAAGGCCGAGGACGAGTTCATCGAGTACAGCCCCGAGGCCGCGGCGAAGATCCTCGAGAGCGCCAAGCGCGTCGACGAGGCGAGCAAGACCAACTACGCGGTCGAGCTCGACCAGGCCAACGCCGGCGCCGGCGTCTACCCGGTCGTCCTCGTCTCCTACGCCATCGCGTGCTCGGAGTACGGTGACGCCGAGGCTGCCAGGACGACCAAGGCCTACCTTGAGTACATCGCCTCGCAGGAGGGCCAGGACGCCGCGGCCGCCGCCGCGGGCAGCGCCCCGCTCTCCCCGGCCGCCCAGGAGAACGCCAAGGCTGCCCTGAGCAACATCAAGGTCGACTGAGACCGTCGAACTGGGTTGAATGACCGAGGGCCCCGGACGCGGTCCGGGGCTCTCGGTCTGCCCCACTCCCCTGACCCCTGAGGAAGCGACAGTGAGCACGACGACCCCCAGCTCCCCACCGAAGGCGGTGACCCGCCGCGGCGACCGGATCTTCTCCGGGCTCTCCGTCGGCTCCGGGGTCGCGATCCTCGCGACGCTCGCCGCCGTCGCCGGCTTCCTCATCTACATGGCGCTCCCGGCGATCACCGCCGACTCCGGCGAGGTGCGCGGCGGAGAGGGCCTCGCGAGCTACGTCGCGCCGCTGATCTTCGGCACGCTCTACTCCTCGATCATCGCGCTGATCATCGCTTTCCCGCTCTCCATCGGGATCGCGCTCTTCATCACGCACTATGCGCCCCGTCGCCTCGCGGCCGGGCTCGGCTACATCATCGACCTACTGGCGGCGGTGCCCTCGATCATCTTCGGCCTGTGGGGCCTGCAGATCGCCAGCGACGCCGTGCCGACCTTCGGCTGGCTCAACGAGACGCTCGGCTTTCTCCCGCCCTTCGGCGGCAACGTCACGGTCACCGGCCGAACGATGCTCATGATCGGCATCGTCCTGGCGATCATGATCCTGCCGATCATGACGGCGGTGAACCGAGAGGTCTTCCTCCAGACCCCGCAGCTGCACGAGGAGGCCTCGCTGGCCCTCGGTGCCACCCGCTGGGAGATGATCACGCAGGCCGTCATCCCCTTCGGCAAGTCTGGCGTCATCTCCGGCGCCATGCTCGGCCTCGGGCGCGCGCTCGGCGAGACGATGGCGGTCGCCATCGTCCTCTCCGCCAGCGGCTCGGTCATCTCGTGGGAGCTGCTCACCTCGCGGGCGTCCGGCACGATCGCCGGAGACATCGCCCTGAACTTCCCCGAGTCCTTCGGGGTCGAGCGCAGCACTCTCTTCGTCTCGGGCCTGGCACTCTTCGCGGTGACGCTCCTCGTCAACATGTTCGCCCGGTGGGTCATCTCCCGCCGGTCCGAGTTCTCCGGAGCCAACTGATGACCGACATCGACGACAAGGCGCCCGAGAGCGCCCCGCTCACGAGCGGTCAGACGACGACCGGCGGTTCCGGGATGGACGCCGGCCGGTGGAACGGCGGGCTGAGCCAGCAGGCGCGGTGGGCGGTGCTCGGCGGATCGGTCATCGCCGGCGCTGCGATCGTCAGCCTCGTCTGGGGCTTCAGCGTGCTCCCGGTGATCATCGTCTCCGCGCTGATCTACTCGGTCGCGATCTACGTGGCCTCTCGCCGGGCCGAGGGCCCGCGCCACGCGACCGACCGGCTCGTCACGGCGGTCGTCACGACGATGTTCCTCGTCGCCCTGACCCCGCTGCTCTCCGTGATCTGGACGATCGTCTCCAAGGGCGTCAACCGCCTCGACGCGGAGTTCTTCACGTACTCCATGCGGGGCGTCGGCGCCGGCGAGATCGGTGGCGCCTACCACGCGATCATGGGCACCCTCATCGTCACCGGGCTCACGGCGCTCATCTCGATCCCGATCGGGATCTTCGCGGCGATCTACCTCGTCGAGTACGGCGGCAGGAGCCGTCTGGCCAAGGGCCTGACCTTCTTCGTCGACGTCATGACCGGCATCCCCTCGATCGTCGCCGGCCTCTTCGCGATCTCCCTCTTCACCCTCTTCTTCGGGCCCGCCTACCAGGCCGGCATCGTCGGTGCGGTGGCGCTGTCGGTGCTCATGATCCCCGTGGTCGTGCGCAGCACCGAGGAGATGCTCCGGCTCGTGCCCAACGAGCTGCGCGAGGCGAGCTACGCGCTCGGCGTCCCGAAGTGGCTCACGGTTACCAAGGTGGTCCTCCCCACCGCCATCGCCGGTATCGCCACGGGCGTCACGCTCGCCGTCGCCCGGGTCATGGGCGAGACCGCACCGCTGCTCATCACCATGGGCGCCGCGAAGGGGATGAACCTCAACCCCTTCGAGGGGTCGATGTCCGCGCTGCCGCTCTTCGCCTACAGCTCCTACTCGAGCCCCGGCCTGAACAAGCAGGACAGCCTCGACCTGGCCTGGACCGCTGCGCTGACCCTCATGGCTATCGTCATGGTGCTCAACATCGTCGCCCGGCTCATCAGCAAGTACTTCGCCCCCAAGACCGGCCGCTGACCCGGCTGAAGAGGAAGACAACCCGACGTGTCCAAGCGCATCGACATCAAGAACCTCGACATCTACTACGGCGACTTCAAGGCCGTGGCGGACGTCAACATGGTCATCCAGCCCCGCAGCGTCACGGCGATGATCGGCCCCTCCGGGTGCGGCAAGTCCACCGTGCTCCGCTCGCTCAACCGCATGCACGAGGTCATCCCCGGCGCCTACGTCGACGGCGAGGTCCTCATGGACGGCGAGAACCTCTACGGCAAGGGCGTCGACCCGGTGAACGTGCGGCGCAAGATCGGCATGGTCTTCCAGCGCCCGAACCCCTTCCCGACGATGTCGATCCGCGACAACGTCCTCGCCGGGGTCAAGCTCAACAACAAGAAGATGAAGAAGGCCGACGCGGACGACCTCGTCGAGTCCTCGCTCCAGGGCGCCAACCTCTGGAACGAGGTCAAGGACCGGCTCGACAAGCCCGGCTCGGGCCTCTCGGGAGGTCAGCAGCAGCGCCTGTGCATCGCGCGGACGATCGCGGTCAAGCCGGACGTCGTCCTCATGGACGAGCCGTGCTCGGCGCTCGACCCGATCTCGACCCTGGCGATCGAGGACCTCATCCACGAGCTCAAGGACGAGTACACGATCGTCATCGTCACGCACAACATGCAGCAGGCCGCTCGCGTCTCCGACATGACCGGCTTCTTCAACCTCGAGGCCACCGGCAAGCCCGGCAAGCTCGTCGAGTTCGACGACACGAGCCAGATCTTCAACAACCCGACCGAGAAGGCCACCGAGGACTACATCTCGGGACGCTTCGGCTGATCGTCAGCCCCCGGGGGGAGTGGGCCGGGCCGGGTGCAGCGGCAGGGGGTTGCACCCGGCCCTCTCGCGTCCCCTGCCGGGTCAGAGCAGGATCGCCCGGCCGAGGAGCATCATCGCGGCGGCGGAGAGGCCGGCACCGGGGAAGGTGAAGATCCAGGCCCCGACGATGTTCTTGGCGACGCCCCAGCGGACCGCCTTGAGGTTCTTCGTCGCACCGACGCCCATGATCGCGGAGGTGATGGCGTGCGTCGTGGAGATCGGGGCCCGCATCGCGGTCGCGACGTAGAGGATGCACGCCGCGGTCACCTCGGCGGCGAAGCCCTGCGGCGGGTCGAGGTGGATGATCCGCCTCCCGAGGGTCCGCATGATCCGCCAGCCACCGGCGTAGGTGCCGAGGCTGATGACGACGGCACTCATGACGAGGACCCACAGGGGGATGGAGTCGTCGCCCTGGTCCTGGTACCCACCGACCGTCAGGGCGAGCACCACGACGCCGGCGGTCTTCGCGGCGTCCTGCATGCCGTGACCGAAGGCCATGGCGGCGGCGGAGACGGTCTGCGCGTAGCGGAAGCCTCGTCGCGCGCGGCCAGGGTGCGCCCTGCGGAAGATCCACATGATCGCGGTCATCACGAGGTACCCGACGATCAGGCCGACGATCGGGCTGGCGATCATCGGGACGATGACCTTCTCGAAGATCCCGCGCCACTGCACCGCGGCTCCCGCCGCGAGGGCGGCACCGCCGAGCCCGCCGATGAGGGCGTGCGAGGAGGACGAGGGGAGCCCGAACCACCACGTGAGCATGTTCCAGGCGATCGCGCCGATAAGCGCCGCCCCGCAGATCACCATGCCGGTGTGCCCGGCCGGCGCCTCGATGATCCCCGTCCCGACGGTCTGGGCGACCTTCGTCCCGAAGAAGGCGCCGACGAGGTTCGCGACCGCCGCCATCGCGAGGGCGGCCCGCGGGGTGAGGGCACGCGTCGAGACCGAGGTGGCGATCGCGTTGGCCGCGTCGTGGAAGCCGTTGGTGTAGTTGAAGCCCATCGCCAGGCAGACGACGATGATGACCGGGAGGAGCTCCACGAGCGTCAGGACTCCTTGACCGCGATGGTCTCCACCCGGTGCGCGACCCGCTCGAAGGCGTCGGCCGCGGTCTCGAGGCCGGCGATGACGTCCTTGTGCTTGAGCACCTCGATCGCGTCGGTCACCGCCCCGTTGAAGAGGCTGGCGACGAGCCGGCGGTAGATCGTGTCGGCCTGGTTCTCGAGCCGGTTGATCTCGATCCAGTACTCGTCGAGGCCCTTCATCGAGCGCAGCCGCGGCATGGCGGCTGCGGTGAGCTCGGCCATGCGACTGATCACCGCGACCTGCTCGCTGACTCCCGGGAGCAGATCCCCGATGTTGTACAGCACGACCATCCCGCCGACGGCGTCCATGGCGTCGACGCAGTCGTCGAGCGCGGCGGCCAGCTCGACGATGTCGACGTGGTCGAAGGGGGTGATGAAGGAGCTGTTGACCTTGCGGATGACCTCGTGGGTGGCCTCGTCGGCGCCGTGCTCGATGTCGCCGAGCCGCTTGGCGATGGCGGCGCGCTCCGCGTGCGGGGCAGCGAGCAGCTCGGTCAGCTGCTCTGCCCCCTCCACGGAGTGGGCGGCCGACCTCGCGAGGAGGTCGAAGAAGGTGTTGTCCTGAGGGGTGACGCGGAAACCCACAGCAGATCGCTCCGATGAGGCAGAGGGGATGGCCGCGGATCAGCGTAGGGCCTCCCCGTCACCCAGGCGAAACCCGTCGGTCACCTCGCGTTCAACGTCAAGCCCGTGCGGGCGGAGGGCAGGAGCCTTGGCTCGTGCGACAGGACCCCCGCAGGAGCCTTGGCTCGTGCGACAGGACCCCGGCAGGAGCCTTGGCTCGTGCGAAGGGGGTGGGCGAAGGGGGTGGGTGCGCCGGGCCGGGAGCGCCTCTCGGCACGTGGCCGCTCGTAGCGGCTGAATTTGGGACCCGGGGCTACCGCGACCCGGCGCACCGTCGAGGGTAACGCGGCAACCTGGGTGGGGCATTCCCCCTCGCCCCCCGATCTGCGACGTGGGCTCAGACGAGCGCGTCCGCCCGCCAGAGCGCCGCGCAGGCGGCCAGGTCTGCGGCCGTCGTGGACAGTGCGGCCGCCAGCTCGACGTCCGCGCTGTCGTCGTGGGCGCGGCCGGTGGCGACGACGAGGCAGAAGGCGGCGCACCGCTCGAGGGCGACGTCGAGATCTCCCCGGAAGGCGCCGCCGAGGACGGCGTCGATCATCGCGAGCACGTCGTCGGGCCCGGGCGGCTCCGCGACGCCGGCGACAACGTGCTCGACCGGGGCGACGAGCATCCCCGCCCCGTACTCGCGGCTGGCCTCCGCCGGCTGACGGCGCACCCACTCGCGAACGAGGTAGAGGCGCCACAGCGCGCCGGGGAGGCTGCGGGCCGGTCGGTCGGACCACAGCTCGGCGAGGGTGTCCAGGCCGACCTCGTCGACGAGACCGACGAGTCGCGCGGCAAGCTCGGGGTCGGTGTCGGCGCGCCCTGCGGAGACGACGAGAGCCGCGGCGGCGTGAGCCGCCTCGGCCGCCTCGGCGGGCCCGGGGAGCGTGGCGCCGTGCGCCTCCATGGCCGCCGGCCCGAGGCGGAGCGGGCGGCGAGGAGGTCGCGGACCGGGGTCGCTGACGGTCAGCTCCGTGCCCGGAGCATCGCCCGGACCATCGTCACGGCCTCAGACTGCGAGAGCTCGGTGCGGTTGGTGTCCCACGAGGCCCGCAGCAGGCGGCGGGTCTCGCCGTTGGCCCAGAGGTTCTCCCCGGTGAGCGATCGCGCGAGGTCGTGGACGGCGCGGCCGAGGTCGTCCTCGACGATCGTCACGAGTCCCCACCGCTCGGCGGTCTGGGCGTCGAGCGTCTGGCGCCCGAGGGCGAAGGACAGGGCACGCTGCTGCCCCACGGCCCGCGGGAGCAGCCAGGCCAGACCGGGGTCCGGTGCGCCGAGGCCCCCGTCGTTGGCGACCCGGAAGGACGCGTCGGGGGTGCACAGGGTGAAGTCGGCCGCGAGCGCCATGCCGAGCCCGGAGCCCGCCGCCAGGCCCTGGACGCCCGCGACGACGGGCTTGGTGGAGGCGTTGAGGATGCCGAACATCTCGTCGAGCGCGGCAGCCTGCTCGAAGACCTCGGTCGTGGGGTCGTCGGCATCGCGGGCAGCCTGGGTGTCGGTGCCGACGCAGAAGTCGTCACCCGTGGAGGTGAGCTTGAGGATGTCGACCTCGGGGTGGTCGAGCGAGCGCTGCACGGCGTCGCGCAGCTGGTGGGTCATCGCGAGGTCGAGCGCGTTGCCGAACTCGGGTCGGGCCAGCTCGATGTGGGCGATGCGGTCGGCGACGGAGAGGTTGACGAAGGCGCGCAGCTCGGACACGAGCCCCAGGATACGAGACCTCGGGCGTGGTGGGCCCCGTCGGGCTCGAACCGACGACCTACGGATTAAAAGTCCGCGGCTCTACCAACTGAGCTAGAGGCCCTCGCGACCCGGCAGGCCGCCGGGTCAGCGTATCGGGGCGCGCCACCCCCTTCGCCCGGGTCTAGGGTGATGAGGTGCTGCTGCGCCTCGTCCGCACCTACCTGCGGCACTACCTCCCCCTGCTGCTCCTGCTCCTGGTGCTCCAGCTGGCCGGCACGATCGCGTCCCTCTTCCTCCCCTCGATCAACGGGCAGATCATCGACGACGGGGTGGCGAAGGGGGACACGGACTACATCGTCCGAGCGGGCGGGTGGATGCTCGCGGTCTCGCTGGTCCAGGTCCTCGCGATGATCGGCGCGACCTGGATCGGGGCGCGCGCCTCGTCGGCGATGGCCCGTGACGTGCGCGGCCAGGTCTTCCACCGGGTCAGCTCGTTCTCCGAGCAGGAGGTCACCCGCTTCGGCGCCCCGACGCTCATCACCCGCAGCACCAACGACGTCCAGCAGGTGCAGACGCTCGTCTACATGGGCCTGGCGATGATGGTCTCCGCCCCGATCACCATGGTCGGCGGCGTCGTCATGGCGCTGCGTGAGGACGTCGGGCTGTCCTGGCTCGTCGCGGTGGCCGTCCCGCTGCTCGCGATCGCCGTCGGGATCGTCATCTCCCGCATGATCCCGTGGTTCCGCGTCATGCAGACCTCGATCGACCAGGTCAACCGGATCCTCCGCGAGCAGATCACCGGCGTGCGCGTCGTGCGCGCCTTCGTCCGTGAGCGGCACGAGCGGGCGCGCTTCGCCGAGGCCAACGAGGTCTACACGGGCTCGGCAGTCGCGGTCGGGCGGCTCATGGCGACCGCCTTCCCGATCGTCATGGTCATCTTCAACGCGTCGACGGTCGCGGTGCTGTGGTTCGGCGCGGCACGGGTGGACTCCGGCGAGATGCAGGTGGGCGCGCTCAGCGCCTTCATGGCCTACCTCGTCCAGATCCTCATGTCGGTGATGATGGCCACCTTCATGTCGATGATGATCCCGAGGGCCTCGGTCGCCGCGACCCGCATCGCGGAGGTCCTCGACACCCCGACGAGCGTGCTCGACCCGGCCGAGCCGCGACCGATCCCGGCCGGCCGCGCGGACGTCGAGCTGCGCGCCGTGGGCTTCGCCTACCCGGGCGCCGAGGTGCCCGTCCTGTCGACGGTGTCTCTCCGGGCGGAGGCCGGGCAGACCACGGCCATCATCGGCTCGACGGGGTCGGGCAAGACGACCCTGCTCGGGCTGATCCCCCGCCTCTACGACGTCACCGGCGGCTCGCTGCTCGTCGGTGGCGTCGACGTCCGCGAGGTCGCCCTCGAGGACCTCTGGTCGCGGATGGGGATCGTCCCGCAGAAGCCCTACCTCTTCACCGGGACGGTCGCGAGCAACCTGCGCTACGGGGCGCCGGACGCGACCGAGGACGAGCTGTGGGAGGCGCTGGGCGTCGCGCAGGCCGAGGACTTCGTCCGCGCGATGCCCGAAGGGCTGGACTCACCGGTCGCGCAGGGCGGCACCAACGTCAGCGGCGGGCAGCGCCAACGGCTCGCCATCGCCCGCGCCCTCGTACGACGCCCGGACATCTACCTCTTCGACGATTCCTTCTCCGCGCTCGACCTGAGCACCGACGCGCGGCTGCGCGCCGCCCTTCGCCCGGTCACCCGGGACGCGACGGTCATCGTCGTGGCCCAGCGTGTGTCGACCATCGTCGACGCCGACCGGATCGTCGTGCTCGAGGACGGGCGGGTCGTCGGCGACGGGACGCACGACGCGTTGCTCGCGTCGTGCCGGACCTACGCCGAGATCGTCGAGAGCCAGGCCATGTCGGAGTCCGCGGCATGAGCGAGATCAAGACCGCTGAGGAGAAGGCCGCCGCGGCCCGCCGCGGACCGGCCTCCCAGGCCCGCGGCGGCAACCCCCACATGCGGATCGGTCAGCCGACCGAGAAGCCCCGTAGCTTCGGCCCGTCCGCGAGACGGCTCATCGGCCTGCTGCGGCCGGAGCGGCTCACCATGAGCGCAGTCCTCGGCTGCGCCGTCGTGAGCGTGGTGCTCAGCGCGCTCGGGCCCAAGATCCTCGGCCGGGCCACCGACCTCGTCTTCGCCGGGGTCTTCAGCCGGCAGATCCCCGCCGGGACGACCCAGGAGCAGGCGGTCGAGGGGCTGCGTGCCGGCGGGCAGGACCGCCTCGCCGACATGCTCGCCGCGATGGAGCACGTCGTCCCGGGGCAGGGCGTGGACTTCAGCGCGGTGGGACGCGTGCTCGTGCTCGTCCTCGTGCTCTACACGGTCGCCGCGCTGCTCCAGCTGGCCCAGGGCTGGCTGCTCACCGGCGCGGTCAACCGGACGATCTACCGGCTGCGCAGCGACGTCGAGGACAAGCTGCACCGGCTCCCCCTCCCCTACTTCGACAGCCAGCCACGCGGCGAGCTGCTCAGCCGCGTCACCAACGACATCGACAACGTCGCGCAGTCGCTGCAGCAGACCCTCAGCCAGCTGCTCACCTCGCTGCTGACCGTCGTCGCGATGCTGGCGATGATGTTCTACATCTCCCCCACGCTCGCGCTCGTCGCGCTCGTGACCATCCCCGTCTCGATCGTCGTCACCGGGCTCATCGGCAGGCGCAGCCAGAAGCACTTCGTCGCCCAGTGGGCGCGCACGGGCGCGCTCAACGGGATCGTCGAGGAGTCCTTCACCGGACACAGCCTGACGAAGGTCTTCGGGCGGCAGGCGCAGACCGAGGCCGACTTCGCGCGGCAGAACGAGGAGCTCTACCGTGCCGGCTTCGGCGCGCAGTTCGTCAGCGGCATCATCATGCCGACGCTGATGTTCGTCGGGAACCTCAACTACGTCGTCATCGCCGTGCTCGGCGGCCTCCGCGTCGCGAGCGGGACGATGAGCCTCGGCGACGTGCAGGCCTTCATCCAGTACTCCCGGCAGTTCACCCAGCCGCTCGCGCAGATGTCGTCGATGGCCAACCTCATGCAGAGCGGTGTCGCCTCGGCGGAGCGGGTCTTCGACGTCCTCGACGTGCCGGAGCAGGTGCCCGAGCCGACGACCAGCACGCGGGTGGACGACCCGCGGGGCCGGGTGGCCTTCGAGGACGTCAGCTTCTCCTACGACCCGGCGCGGCCACTGATCGAGGACCTCGACCTCGTCGTGGAGCCGGGGCAGACCGTCGCGATCGTCGGCCCGACCGGGGCGGGCAAGACGACCCTCGTCAACCTCGTCATGCGCTTCTACGAGCTCGACGGCGGCCGGATCACCCTCGACGGCGTCGACATCACGTCGATGAGCCGCGACGACCTGCGCTCCCGGATCGGCATGGTGCTCCAGGACACCTGGCTCTTCTCCGGGACGATCCGCGACAACATCGCCTACGGACGTCCCGGCGCGAGCGAGGGTGAGATCCTCGAGGCGGCCCGCGCAACCTTCGTCGACCGCTTCGTCCACTCGCTGCCCGACGGCTACGACACCGAGCTCGACGCCGAGGCCTCGAACCTCTCCGCCGGCGAGAAGCAGCTCGTGACCATCGCGCGCGCCTTCCTCTCCGACCCGGCGCTGCTCATCCTCGACGAGGCGACAAGCTCGGTCGACACCCGCACCGAGGTGCTCGTCCAGCACGCCATGGCCGCGCTGCGGCAGGACCGGACGAGCTTCGTCATCGCGCACCGGCTCTCGACCATCCGCGACGCCGACCTCATCCTCGTCATGGAGGACGGGCGCATCGTCGAGCAGGGCAGCCACGCCGAGCTGCTCGCGCAGGGTGGTGCCTTCGCCGCGCTCTACGCCGAGCAGTTCCGGGGCGCCCTCGTCGCCGCCGACGACGACTGAGACCCCGCACGGCCCGGACCAGGCTCGTTCGCCGTCAGGACGCCGCGTGTTCACCTGAAACGTGCACGCAGGGCGGCTTGCGTTCTCCGGGCGGTGGCTAACCTGGCCGCGCCCAGGGTCACCGATCGACGACAGACAGGAGGGATCCGCCCCCATGAGCCAGCCGGACCTGTCCGTCATCATCCCCATGCACGACGCGAGCGCGACCGTCACCAGCGTGATCACGTCCTTCCTCGCGCTGGACACGGCCACCGTCGAGGTGATCGTCGTCGATGACGCCTCCACGGACAGCTCGGTCGAGCGCGTCGGGGCGATCACCGACCCCCGGGTCGTCCTCATCGAGCTGGCGAGCAACCACGGGGCCGGGATCGCTCGCAACCACGGCTTCGCACGCGCCTCCGGCCGGTACGCCCTGTTCTTCGACGCGGACGACGAGATCCACACCGAGAGCCTCACTTCGGCCCTGGGGGCGCTCGACGACAGCGGGGCGAGCGTGGCGGTGCTGTCCTACCGGTACCGGCGGGCCGACTCCGTGTCCGAGAGCATGAACTCCTACGACGTCGCGGTCTGGGACCAGTACGTCCACCAGGCTCGGAGGCTGGCCCGGCTCGACGAGGTGCCTCGCCTGCTCGGCTTCACCAACTATCCGTGGAACAAGATCGTCCGCACCGACCACTACCGCCGTACCGGTCTGCGATTCGGCTCGACCCAGGTCCACAACGACGTCCTCGGGCACTGGCTCACCCTCGTCGACGCCGACCAGATCCTGCTCATCGACCAGCCGCTGTGCACGCACATCGTCGCCGAGGGCGGACGCAACCTCACCAACCGTGAGAGCCGTGCCCGGCTGAGTCTCATCGACGCCCTCGACGAGACGTACTCCGAGCTCGAGGCCCGCCCCGCGACGCGTCGGCGCTTCGCGAACCACTACTGGGACCTCGTCATCCGGCTGACCGGGTGGGCATCCGGACGGATCACCCCGGACGTCCGCGACGAGTTCGACCTCCGCGTGCAGGAGCACCTCCTGCGCATCGACCTGGGGGACTTCCACCGCATCCGGTTCAAGCAGGACGCGGGGCTCGCCGGCCGCATCGTCCGCCGAGCCCAGACCTGAGAGAGGAAGGCGCCGTGGCCGAGGTCACCATCATCGTCACCACGTACAACATCGAGGACTACATCGAGCAGTGCCTCGCGAGCGTGGCTGCGCAGACCCTCGACGACATCGAGGTGCTCGTCGTCGACGACGGGTCGACCGACTCGACCGCGGAGCGCATCGAAGCGTTCTGCGCCCGCGATTCCCGCTTCGTCCCTGTGCTCCTCGACGAGAACAGCCCCGGCGGCGTGGCGACCCCTGCCAACGCCGGGCTCGACCGGGCGACCTCCCCGTGGGTCGGCTTCGTCGACGGTGACGATCACATCGAGCCCACGATGTTCGAGAAGCTGCACGCGGCCGCGGTCACCCAGGGCGCCGACCTCGCGATGTGCGACTACCAGGAGGAGGTCGACGGCACCGGTGAGCGACGCGATCCCGCCGATGCGCACCGCTGGGCCCAGCTGAGCGAACCGGTCTACACGCTCGACGTCCCCACCAGCCACGCCTTCCTGCGCTTCATCGCCGTGCCCTGGCGCAAGCTCTACCGGCGCGAGCTGCTCGAGCAGCACGCCATCCGCTTCCCCGTGAGCGATGGCTTCTTCGAGGACAACCCCTTCCACTGGTTCTGCGTGGTTTCGGCGAGGTCGATCGCGCCCGTGCCCGAGGTGCTCTGCTACCACCGCGTGGCTCGGAGCGGCCAAACGATGGCGACCGCCGACGAGCGGCTCTTCCACATCTTCCACCACCACGACACGATCCACTCGTGGCTGGCGGGTCGGGGCTTGCTCGACCTCTACCAGGTACCCCTGCTGGGCTGGGTCATCTCTCAGATGGAGTGGATCTCGCGCCGGACCCCGCCTGCCCTGCGCCGGCGCCTCTTCGACATCCTCGTCCCGATCTTCGCCCAGTACTCGCCCCAGACCATCGAGCGCGCACTGACGGAGAACAACAAGGGGGCAGCCGCCCACCGGCTGAGCAAGGCCGTGTCCAAACGCGAGTTCGGCACCTTCGTCCGGACGCTCTCCACGCGCCCGGGGTCGGACAACCCGGTCGTCACCGCGGCCTTCCACCTGCGGCACTCAGGCCTCAAGCACACCGCGCAGCTCACCGGCCGGTACCTCCGCAACACCACCCGCGGGCACCACCTCACGAGCTATCTCACGCGGGCCCGCAGCAAGACGCCGGACTCTGGTGGGCGGGACGTCCTCTTCGGCCTGGTGGTCATCGAGCAGCGGCTCCGTGACATGGACCGGCGCCTCGCGGACATCGAGAAGCGGCTCGCCGCGGCCGACCCGCACACCGCCGAGCGCCTCGACGAGCGCGCGTACGAGGTCTGAGCCCCCGGGGGGACCACGAAGGGGGGACGTGCCGGGTCGTCGTCCGGCACGGTCCCCCCTTCGTGTCTCAGGCCTCGACGAAGAGTGAGGGGATTGGCTGGGACTCCTCGATCGCCTCGAGGATCCCGTCGGCCGCGGTGAGCGCCTCACCGATCGTCACGTCCATGTCGAGGTACCGGTAGGTACCGAGGCGCCCGACGAAGGTCACGTCCTGCTCAGCCCTCGCGGCCTCGACGTACTGGCTGAGCAGCGTCTTGTCGTTCGCCATCCTGATCGGGTAGTAGGGGATGTCCCCAGGCTCGGCGAGGCGGCTGTACTCGCGGAAGCACACGGTGCCCTCGTGCTCCTCCCACGGGGCGAAGTGCTTGTGCTCGGCGATCCGGGTGTACGGCACGTCGACGTCGCCGAAGTTCATCACCGAGCAGCCGAGGTAGTCGCCGGTCGCACGGATCTCCTCGAAGTCGAGGGTCCGGTAGCGCAGCGGGCCGTGCTCGTGGTCGAACCAGGCGTCGAGCTGGCCGGACCAGATCGAGTGGTCGTACTCCTCACGGTCCTCCGGCGTGTAGGGCGTCGACAGGCGCACCTCGATCCCCGGGTGGTCGAGGATCCCCTCGACGATCGCGGTGTAGCCGTCCCGCGGGATCGCCTGGTGCGGGTGGTTGAAGTACGAGTCCTCGTAGCTGAACCGCAGCGGGAGCCGCTTGAGCACCGAGGCCGGGATCTCCGTCGGCGAGAGGCCCCACTGCTTGCGCGTGTACCCGTGGAAGAAGGCGTCGTAGAGGCGGCGGCCCATGAACTTCAGGGCCTGCTCCTCGAAGTTCTGCGGCTCCTCGATGCTCGAGTCGGCCTGGTCGGCGATGAACGCGCGTGCCTCGTCCGGCCGCAGCGCGGTGCCGAAGAGCTGGTTGATCGTCAGCAGGTTGACCGGCAGGAGGTATGTCCTGCCACCGACCGTCGTCCGGACCCGGTGGTTGTACGGCATCATCACGCCGAACCGGTTGACGTACTCCCACACCCGCTCGTTGTCGGTGTGGAAGATGTGCGGACCGTACCGGTGGATCATCACGCCGGTCTCCGGGTCCCGCTCGGTGTGGCAGTTGCCCGCCACGTGCTCGCGGGTCTCGAAGACGACGGCCTCGTGGCCCGCCTCGGCCAGCTCACGCGCGATGACGGCACCGGAGAAGCCGGCGCCGGCGATACCGAACCTCACGACGACACCTCCGCGGGGACGAGCCGGCGCGGGCCGGGACGGGTGGCTGGGGTCAGGGTTGGGTGAAGTGGTGAGAACACGCTGGCCACGGTAGGCACCGGCGGGCGGTCCGCCACGCCGCTGAGGGCCGTTGCACCAAGGCGTCCGCTGATCGACACCTGACTCGCCAGCACAGTTCACCGGGAGTTGGCCATCACCCCGGATGTTGGCAGCATGACGCGAATCCCCGCAGTCGACCCCGTGGAGGGAGACGAACGGCCTCTCTGGTCCGTCGTCATCCCCGTCCACAACTGCGCCGGCTACCTCGCACGCGCCCTGCCCGGCGTCGTGGCGCAGCTCGGGGACCGCGGGGACGCAGAGATCGTCGTCGTCGACGACGACTCGAGCGACCACCCGGAGCGGGTCGTCGACGAGCTAGGGCAGGGACGGGTCCGGCTGGTCCGCAACGTTGCCAACCTCGGCGCCGTCGCGACCTTCAACCGCGGCATCTCGCTGGCGCGGGGCGAGATCATCCACCTGCTGCACGGGGACGACGAGACCCTGCCGGGCTTCTACGCGCAGATGGAGCAGGCCTTCTCCGCTCCCACCACCGTGGCGGCCGTCTGCCGGGTCCAGGACATCGACGGCGACGGGGTCACGCGGTACACGACCCGTTCGTACCGGCAGGGGACCGGCGTCTGGGATGACGCCCTGGACTCACTGGCCGTCTCGAACCGGGTACGCGCCCCCGGGATCGCCGTGCGACGCTCCGCGTACGAGCAGACCGGCGGGTACCGGACCGACCTCCCCCACGCCGCCGACTGGGAGATGTGGACCCGCCTCGCGGCCCACGGTCGGGTGGTCTTCGTCGACGAGGTCCTCGCCCGCTACCGGAAGCACGACGGCTCGCACACCTCCACGCTCGTGCGCACCGGCGCCAATGTCCGCGAGCGCGTCACGGCGATCGGCGTGGTGAGCGAGCACCTCGCGCCCGAGCACCGCACCGCGGCGGTCCGGCGGGCGCTTGCCTACTCCGTCTTCTTCGCCGGGCGAGCCGCGCTGACGCGGGCCCGCGCCGGGGATCTGGTCGCCTCGAGCCGGCAGGCCCGAGAGGCGGCCCGCTGCGCGGCCCTCATCCCGAGAGGACTTCCGGCGTCATGACCATCAGCGAGACCCGTCCGGATGAGCTGCCCCTCACGATGACCCCGGCCCCGCGCGCTCCTCGTCCACGGATCGCAGTCATCGTGCTGACGCAGTGCACCCGCCCGACGGAGCTCACCCGCGCCCTCGCGTCCGTGCGCGCCCAGGAGGGCGTGGACGCCCACCTGGTGCTCCTCGTCAACGGGGCCGCGCCCCCGGATCCGGCGCCCGTAGACCAGCTCCTCGTGCTTCCGGAGAACGTCGGCATCCCGGCAGGGCGCAACATCGCGGCGGCGGCGTGCGACGCCGACGTGCTCGTCTTCCTCGACGACGACGCGGAGCTGCAGGGCACGAACCACCTGGCGGCGATCCTGGCACGCTTCGACGCCGACCCCGAGCTCGGCGCGATGGCGGTGCGGATCGTCGACGAGCAGGGCAGCACGCAGCGACGGCACGTCCCTCGCGTGGGTGGCGGGTCGGCCGACCGCTCGGGGGCCGTGACCCACTTCATCGGGGCGACGTGCGCCGTCCGGGCCGAGGCATTCATGGACCTGGGCGGCTTTGACCCGCGCTTCTTCTACGCCATGGAGGAGTCCGACCTCGCCTGGCGGCTCCTCGACCACCGGTGGTCCATCTGGTACTCGGCGGACCTCACCTCCTACCACCCACGGACCCTGCCCTCCCGGCACCCGGACCACGTACGGCTCCAGGCCCGCAACCGGATGTGGATGGCCTGGCGCTCGCTCCCTGCCCCGCTCCTCCTCGCCTACCTGCTCACCTGGCTCCTCGTCCCCGCCCTCCGACGTGAGCCCGTCCGCGAGGTGCTGGCCGGCTACCGCGAAGGATGGGCCGACCGGCCCGTGCGTCATCCGATGCGGTGGCGCACGGTGGCGACGATGACCCGGCTGGGACGTCCGCCCGTCCTCTGACGGAGGCTCAGGTGACGAGCACGCTCACCGCGTGGATCACCAGGCCCGCGAGCGCACCGACGATCGTGCCGTTGATCCGGATGAACTGCAGGTCGCGGCCCACGAAGAGCTCGATCCGCTGGCTCGCCTCCTCGGCGTCCCACCGCTCGACGGTCACCGAGATCACCTCGGCGAGCTCGTCTCCGTAGGTGTTGACGACAAAGGCGACAGCCTCCCCGAGGTGCAACTCGAGCCGATCACGCCAGGACTGCTCCTCGACGAGGTGCTCGCCGATGTGCGTGAGCAGCTCGTCGCCGCGCTGCCAGAAGTAGCTCTCACGGTCGTCCATCGCCCCGATGAGGGCGGTGCGGAAGGACTGCCAGATGCCGACCGCGGTCTTGGGCACCTGCGGGTGGGCAAGGAGTCGCTCCTTGAGCCGCTCCGCGCTGGCCTGGACCTCGTCGTCGTGCTGGAGGTCGTGGGCGAGCCGCTTGAGCAGGTCGTCGAGCGCGACCCGCGCAGGGTGACCCTCGTCCGAGCGCATCTCCTCGAGCCAGGTGACCGCCTGCTTGTAGCCCCAGCCGATGAGCCGCTCGTCGAGCCACGGCGGGCTCCACCACGGCGCCTTCTCGCCGACGACATCGGCGAAGACCTCCGGGTTGTCGCGCAGCCAGGCGACGAGGTGGTCGATGCCGAGGTCCACGAGCCCGGAGTGCGCGCCCTCCTCGACGACGGAGTCGAGGAGGGAGCCGGCGATCGGGCTGATCGGCTCCTTGGCGAGGCGGGGCAGCAGGAGCGAGGAGAGGAAGTCCTCGACGTCCTCGTCCTTCATCCGCTGCAGGCCTGCGCGCCCGGCACGGACGGCCTCGGTGAGGACCCGCTCGCGGCTCGCCGGGTGCTCCAGCCACCGGCCGAGGCGCAGGGCGACCTGGGCCGAGGCGAGCCGCTCCCGGACGATCTCCTCGGTGAGGAAGTTCTCCGAGACGAACTCCTGGAGGCTGCGGCCGAGCTCGTCCTTCCGACGCTTGACGAGCGCGGTGTGCGGGATCGGCAGCCCGAGCGGGTGCTTGAAGAGAGCCGTGACGGCGAACCAGTCGGCGAGCGCGCCCACCATCGCCGCCTCCGAGGCGGTGTTGACGTAGCCCCACACCCCGTCGTGGTCCAGGCGCAGGGTGACGACGTAGATGACCGCCGCGAGGGCGAGCAGAGAGGTCGCGACCACCCGCATGCGCCGCAGCCCGGCACGGCGGGCCTGGTCGGCCGGCGTCTCGATGAGGAAGCTCACGAGACGATCTAACCCCAGGCTGGTCCTTAGACTTCCCGGGTGGAGTTCCTGCCTGGCCTCATGCCGACGCACGACCTGACCTACGACGACGTCTTCATGGTGCCGCGCCGCAGCGAGGTGACCTCCCGCCACGGCGTGGACCTCGCGAGCGTCGACGGCACGGGCACGACGATCCCGCTCGTCGTCGCGAACATGACGGCGGTCGCCGGCCGACGGATGGCTGAGACCACCGCCCGGCGTGGCGCGCTCACGGTGCTGCCGCAGGACATCCCGGTCGACGTCGTCGCCGACGTCATCGCCTGGGTGAAGTCCCGTCACCTCGTCCACGACACCCCGATCGAGCTCGACCCCACGACGACCGCGGGCGAGGCGCTCGTCCTCATCCACAAGCGCGCCCACGGCGCCGGTGTGGTCGTCGAGGACGGACGACCGGTCGGCATCGTCACCGAGCACGACCTCGAGGGCGTCGACCGCTTCGCCCAGGTCCGCGACGTGATGTTCACCGACGTCGTGACCCTCGGCGAGGTGCATGATCCTGCTGAGGCCTACGAGCAGCTGAGCACCCAGCGCCGCCGGGTCGCTCCGGTGGTCGGCGCCGACGGACGACTCGTCGGCATCCAGACCCGCAAGGGCGCGGTCCGCTCGTCGATGTACCGCCCCGCCGTCGACGCGCAGGGCCGGCTGCGGGTCGCCGCCGCCGTCGGGATCAACGGTGACGTCGCCGGCAAGGCGCAGGCCCTGCTCGACGCCGACGTCGACGTGCTCGTCATCGACACCGCGCACGGCCACCAGCAGAAGATGTTCGACGCCGTCGCCGCGGTCCGGGCCCTCGACCCGCAGGTGCCTGTCGTCGCGGGCAACATCGTCTCGGCGGAGGGCACCCGCGAGCTCATCGAGGCCGGCGCCGACATCGTCAAGGTCGGAGTGGGCCCGGGCGCCATGTGCACGACCCGGATGATGACCGCGGTCGGCCGGCCGCAGTTCTCCGCAGTCCTCGAGTGCGCGGCTGCCGCCCGCGAGCTCGGCGGCCACGTCTGGGCCGACGGCGGGGTCCGCCACCCCCGCGACGTCGCGCTGGCCCTGGCCGCCGGCGCGTCCAACGTCATGATCGGCTCGTGGTTCGCCGGGACCCTCGAGTCCCCCGGCGACCTCTTCACCGACGCCGACGGCCGGCAGTACAAGGAGTCCTTCGGCATGGCCTCCGCCCGGGCCGTGCGCAACCGCACGGCCGAGGACTCCCCCTTCGACCGGGCCCGCAAGGGCCTCTTCGAGGAGGGGATCTCGACGGCCCGCATGTACATCGACCCCGCCCGCCCGAGCGTCGAGGACGTCATCGACCAGATCATCGCCGGCGTGCGCAGCTCGTGCACCTATGCCGGGGCAGCCACCCTCGAGGAGTTCCACGAGCACGCGCTCGTCGGGCTGCAGTCGACGGCGGGCTACGCCGAGGGCCGACCGCTGCACACGTCCTGGTGAGCTGACGAGATGCACTCACTCGAGCCCCTGACCGCCGGTGTCGGCCCTTACGACGCCCTGCGGCGTACCGCCTTCCTCCTCGAGCGCTCACGGCAGCACAGCCGCCGGGTCGAGGCCTTCCGCGGCGCCGCCAAGGTCGTCGCCGAGCAGGGCGAGGACGCCATCGCTGAGCGGGTCGCCGACGGCACCCTCACCGACCTGCCAGGGATCGGGAGGTCGACCGCCGGCGTCATCGAGCAGGCCGTGGCGGGCGAGCTGCCCGCCTACCTCGCCCGCCAGCAGGAGGACGAAGGGGGTCCGCTCACCGACCTCGACGACGGCGCGGCCGCCCTCGTCGAGGCGGTCGTCGGCGACTGCCACACCCACTCCGACTGGTCCGACGGCGGCAGCCCGATCGAGGAGATGGTCCTCACCGCCGTCGAGCTCGGGCAGGAGTGGATGGTCCTCACCGACCACTCCCCCCGGCTGCGGATCGCCAACGGCCTCTCCGTGGAGCGGCTGCAGAAGCAGCTGCGGCTCGTCGAGCGCATCGACGGTGCTCTCGGCGACTCCTTCCGCCTGCTCAAGGGCATCGAGGTCGACATCCTCGACGACGGCGGCCTCGACCAGACCGAGGAGATGCTCGACCGGCTCGACATCGTCACCGCGAGCGTCCACAGCAAGCTCCGAGCACCGAAGGGGGCGATGACGCAGCGCATGCTCGGCGCGGTCCGCAACCCGCGGGTCGACGTCCTCGGCCACTGCACCGGGCGGCTCGTCACGGGCGGGCGGGGGACGCGGCCCCAGAGCGAGTTCGACGCCCGTGCCGTCTTCGAGGCGTGCGCGGAGCACGGCGTCGCCGTCGAGATCAACAGCCGCCCCGAGCGGTGCGACCCCCCGGACGAGCTCATCGAGCTCGCCCGCGACCTCGGCTGTCTCTTCGCGATCGACTCCGACGCCCACGCCCCGGGGCAGCTCGAGATGAAGGTCTACGGCTGCGAGCGCGCCCACCGCCTGGGCATCGACGCCGACCGGATCGTCACCACCTGGGGCGCCGAGCGCCTCCTCGAGTGGTCAGGCAGCCGTCGCTCGTGACCCCGTTTTGGCAGACGACGAGGTGGCGTCTATAGTTTCAACGTCCTCGACGGATCCGGGCGCTGCCTGCTGCGTGGCGAGGGGTCTGCGGGAGCAGGTCCCCATCGTCTAGCGGCCTAGGACCCCGCCCTTTCACGGCGGTAGCACGGGTTCGAATCCCGTTGGGGATACGCAAGAAGCAGCACGGCCTTGCACCATCAAGGCCCCGTAGCGCAGTTGGTTAGCGCGCCGCCCTGTCACGGCGGAGGTCGCGGGTTCGAGTCCCGTCGGGGTCGCTCGTCACGTCGTCGGACGTGACTCGGCCAGGTAGCTCAGTTGGTACGAGCGTCCGACTGAAAATCGGAAGGTCGGCGGTTCGACCCCGCCCCTGGCCACCAGAGCATCGACAGGGCGTCCCACACCGGGGCGCCCTTCGTCGTCCCTGGACGGGTTTCCCCGACCGCTGGTGGGAGAGTGTGCGGCATGACGACGATCGGGATCCTCTGGCCGGGCGCCATGGGCAGCGCCCTCGGGCGCGTCTGGGGCGAAGGGGGCGTGCGCGTGGTCACGACCGTCGCCGGGCGCAGCGACCGGACCCGCGAGCTTGCCGGGGAGCTCACCCTCCTCGGCTCGGTCGACGAGGTCGTGACCGCCAGCGACGCGGTCGTGAGCATCGTCCCCCCGGCCCGTGCGGTCGAGCAGGCGCACGAGATCGCCGACGCCGCCACCCGAACCGGCCACCGCCCCGTTGTCGCCGACCTCAACGCCATCTCCCCCGTGACGATGACCGAGGTCGCGGACGTCCTGACGACCGCCGGGTGCCGGGTCGTCGACGGCGCCGTCAGCGGCCCGCCGCCCGGCCCGGCCACGGACTCCGTCCTCTTCCTCTCCGGACCGGACTGCACCCCCTTCGCCGACCTGGTGGCCCCGGGCCTCACCGCGAAGGTCGTGGGCGACCAGGTGGGCGGAGCGTCGGCGACGAAGATGTCGACCGCCGCGATCTACAAGGGCACCAAGGCCCTGCTTCTCCAGTCGCTGCTCACCGCGAACCACCACGGAGTCCTCGACGCGGTCGTCGAGGACCTCCGGATCGGGATCCCCGAGCTCACCGCCGACCTGGCGAAGGACCTCGCCGTCGCCATCGCGAAGTCGGACCGCTTCCCCGCCGAGATGGAGGAGATCGCCGCCACCCAGGCGGCCGCCGGCCAGGGCGACGCGCTGTACCGGGCCATCGCCGAGGTGTACCGGCGGGCGTACGGCGACGCTCCGCGCCGCACCCCCGAGGAGGCCGCCCGAGTCACCGGGCTTGACGAGCTCCTCGACGGCCTCGCTGGCTGACCGACAGGTTCAGCTGAGCTCCTTGACGATCTGCGCGATGCTGTCGATCGTGCTCTTGAGCTCCTCGACGTGGCGGGCGTCGAAGGCGCTGAGCACCCTCTTCATCTCCGTCGTCGAGATCCCGTCGGTCCGGGGCAGGTAGACGAGCTCGACCACGTCGGCGAGGTCGTCGAACTTGCCCTCCCAGTCCGCGCCCATCCCGAGGATGTCGACGTCGTAGGTGGCGATGTCCTCGCGCTTCTGGGCCCAGCGGTCCTCGGGGATGGCGAGGTCGACGTACCGGATGCTCTGGACGATCTCGAGGCGCTGCTCGAACGGCACGACCGGCTTCTTGCCCTTGATCGCGTTGAACTCGTCGGTCGAGACCCCGACGATCAGCCGGTCCCCGTACTCGCGCAGCCTCTTGAGGATGTTGAGGTGACCGATGTGGAAGAGATCGAACGTGCCGTACGTGAGGACGGTCTTGCCCATGGGCGATGAACCTCGTTACCGGAGCGGGGAGCTGGGGGTCACCGGAGTCTAGGCGGTGCACCCCTGCAGGCTCCACCGTGCCGACACCGGGCGTTCACCCATCGGCCTCGTCGCATTTACCCTGGAGGGCGTGGTGTCCGCGGGGCGCCCCAGGAGGAGGTCATCCATGCAGGCGGTCACCGGGACCCCGACGATCGACGTCGTCGTCCTCAGCCAGGGCGACCGGCACACGGAGACCTTGCACGCCCTGAAGTCCGCACGGTCCCAGACCGGGGTCGACGTCCGCCTCATCCTCGTCGGCAACGGCTGGGAGCCGCACGGCTTCCCCGACGACGTGCAGACCATCTATCTCGAGGAGAACGTCGGCCCGGCCGAGGGCCGGAACATCGGGGCGAGCCACGGCACGTCCGAGTTCGTCCTCTTCCTCGACAACGACGCCTGGTTGCGCGACAGCAACGCCCTGTCGTACGCCATCGGCCGCCTCCGCGCCGACCAGCGCCTCGCCCTCGTCCACGCACGGGTCGCCGACACCGACGGCGTCACCGTCCGACGGTGGGTCCCCCGCGCCCACGTCGGAGACCCTGGTGTCGGGGGTCCCGCCTTCGCGGTGTGCGAAGGGGTGGTGGTCGTCCGCCGCACCGCCTACGAGGAGGTCGGCGGTTTCCCGGGATCGTTCTTCTTCGGCCACGAGGGGATCGAGCTGGCCTGGCGCCTGCGCGACCACGGCTGGGAGCTGGTCTACGACCCCGCGGTCGTCATCCACCACCCGGCCACGGCCGCGACCCGGCACGACCTCTACTGGCGACTCAACTCGCGCAACCGGGTCTGGGTCGCGCGGCGCAACCTGCCGTGGCCGCTGGCCGTCGTCTACGTTGCGGTCTGGGCCGCCATCACGGTGCTGAGGAACTGGCGCGACCCGGACAGCCTCCGAGCCTGGTTCGCCGGCTTCCGCGAGGGCGTCACGACAGACCCCGGCGGACGCCGCCCCATACGGTGGCGCACCGTGCTCCGGCTCGCGCGCCTCGGGCAGCCACCCATCATCTGACCGCGGCCACCGGTCCCCTGCTCTACCGTGGCAGCACGAAGCGTCCCGTCCCTGTCTATGTCACCGAGGAACCGATCCATGTCCACCGGCACGCCCAACGCAGCAGGCCCTGGGTCGTGCTCGGCGACCTAGGCGCGCGGGCCCGGCGCCACGCAAGAGCCGTGCGGGACGGCACCCGGCCGGTCGCGATCGGGGACGCCTCACCGGGCGAGACCCGTCAGATCCGGCGCGGACGGTCCGTGCTGCACGCAGAGATCGTCGACCGCTTCGACGCCTGGGCCTTGCGGGACGAGTGCCGAGATCTCGTCGTCGACGTCCTCGCTCACGCCGGTATCCCCCAGCGGACCCTCCCGAGCCTGGACGACCAGCCGCACCGTGTTGTCGTGTCGTCCACGGACACCGAGCGGGTCCGCGTCGCCCTGCGGGCGCTGGGAGCCGACCGCCGGCTGCACATCGCCCGGCTCGCTCCGTCGGGCCGTGGCCCGGTGGCCGCAATGTCCTCGACCCCTGAGCTGCGAGCCGGCGACGTCTTGCGCGTCTTCGCACCACAGGTCTCGCTCGCCGGGAGACTCCTCCCGACGCGTGAGCTCGGCGTGGACCTCGAGGTGTGGGACGAGATCTCCTCTGCCCGGCCCTCGCCCGATGGCCCCCTCCTGCCTGTGGGCACGCTCGTGGCACCCCGCCCCAACCCGTACGCCCGGACCATCCCGCCCGGTGCCCTCGAGCAGCCGGCGGCGGATCCCCCTTCGCCGACGCTCGAGCAGGTGGCCTTCCCGATCGACGTCGTCTACACGTGGGTGGACTCCGACGACCCTGGCTGGCAGCGCGACTTCGCCGAGGCCCGCGGACTGCCCGGGTCCGCTGCCGGACACGAGAGCTCGTGGTCGCCGTCGCGCTTCACGAGCCGAGACGAGCTGCGCTACTCGCTGCGCTCCGTCGCCGCCTACGCCAGCTGGGTGCGGACGATCTTCGTCGTCACCAACGGTCAGGTCCCCTCGTGGCTCGACACCGACCATCCGCAGGTCCGTGTCGTCCGGCACGACGAGATCTTCGCCGACCCCTCGCACCTGCCCACCTTCAGCTCGCACGCGATCGAGGCGAACCTCCACCGGATCCCTGGCCTGGCGCAGCACTACCTGTACCTCAACGACGACGTCTTCCTCGCCCGCCCCCTGCGGCCAGAGTACTTCTTCACCGCCTCCGGGCTGCTCCGGTACTTTCCGTCCATGGTTCCCGTGGACGAGGGCGAGGTCTCGGCCGACGAGCTGCCCGTCGTGCAGGCCTTCAAGAACGCCCGGACGCTCATGGAGGAGCGCTTCGGCCGCCGTCCCGCGACGCGCCCCCGGCACACCCCCCACCCGCAGCGGCGCGACGTTCTCGAGGACATCGACGCGGCCTGCCCCGACCTGGTGACCCGGACGAGCGCCGCGCGCTTCCGCTCCCCCACCGACCTCTCGTTCGCCTCCCAGCTGCAGGCCTGGTGGGCCGACGAGACCGGCCGGGCCGTCCCGTCGGGGACCACCTACGAGTTCATCGACCTGGCCGACCCCGCGGCTGACGCCCGGATCGAGCGGATGCTCGTCCGTGCAGACCTGGACTGCTTCTGCCTCAACGAGACCACGCAGGTCGACGAAGGGCTGGCAGCCTCCCGGGTCGAGCGGATCCTCACCACGCTCCTGCCCTTCCCCTCGCCGTACGAAGTCACCGAGTAGAACTGAGCCCATGCCCTCTCTTGCCCTCATGGCCCAGAAGGCCCTCGCCGCCCGACGCGAGCGCCGCGCGGCACTCCCCGTCGAGGTCGGCCCCTACTCCCGCATCCGGCTCGACGTGACGCAGTCAGGCCGAAGCCTGACCATCGAGGCCTTCACCGGCACATCGCTGCAGCTCGAAGACCTCTGGCTGCTCATCGATGAGACATGGATCCATGCCGGCGCGTGGCAGACCACCCCGCTCGAGGTGGCCGGCGATCAGGTCCTGCGGCACCGGAGCACCCTCGACCTCGATGTCGTCGACAGTCACCCCGCACGGCCCGAGGACGGCGACGCCGACCAGACCAGCGTGTGGATGTCCGTCACCTCCGACCAGGAGCGTCCTCCCCCCTTCGCCACCGAGATCGTCCGGTCCGGCGAGACCCTCTCCTACCGCGTACCGCTGGGGCGCTTCCGGTGGATGCCGCCGCCGCCCCTGGCCCCCACGACGACGCAGGGCGGTCGCGAGGTCCACCCCTTCGTCAACGGCAACGGCCACCTCGCCCTCTCGCTGGATGCCCCGGTCCGCCAGACCATGAGAGTCGACGTCGCCAGCCTGCGCATCAGGGAGGGCAGGCTGGAGATCTCCGGCTCGGTCCTCACCCGCGGCGACGCCCTCACCGAGGCCCGCCTCGTGCTCGTCGGCCGGACCGGCAGGTACCGGGCAGTCGGCCCCGCGCACCTGGTGCACGACGCCGCACGCTCCCAACGCAGTCGCGGGGCGCACGTCTACACCTTCACGGCCTCGCACGACTTCCGGGTCGACCTCGACGGAGACCTCGACGCCGACACCATCGCCGACCCCTGGCTCGAAGCCGTCACGGTGACCGGAGGCACGGCCGGAGGGCGGGTCGGACGGACGCCGTACCTCGTGCGCCAGGCGACGCGCGAGGGCTCGGTCACCGCCGGCAGCACGACCCTGGGCATCACGCCGTACTACACCTTCAAGGCGAGGTACCCCTCCTTCCACCTCGAGCTCTTCCCCACCGAGGCCTACCGCCATCTCACCTCGAGCACCGCCCGGATCGCCATGCCGTGGGCCCGCCACCGGCCTGCCGCCAAGCCCGTGTGGCTCATCGGCGAGCGGCCGTACAAGGCTCAGGACAACGGCCTCCACCTCTTCCGGTACCTGCGTGAGCACCACCCCGAGATCGATGCCTACTACGTCATCGAGAAAGACTCCCCCGAGCGCCGCAACCTCGACGGCCTCGACCACGTCCTCGAGTTCCGCTCGCCCGAGCACATCGACACCATCCTGCGGGCGGACCGTCTCATCGGCACCCACCACCCGAACTTCCTCTACCCGACGAGAGCGCCCGGCTTCGCCCGGCGGATGAGAGCCCCCAAGGTCTTCCTCCAGCACGGCGTCATGGGGACCAAGTGGATGGCGCCGAACTATGGCAAGAAGGCCCCGTCCTTCGAGACCGACCTCTTCCTCGTCTCCTCCGAGCGAGAGAAGGAGTACATCGTCCAGGACTTCGGCTACCGGCCCGACGAGGTTGCGGTGACCGGGCTGTCCCGGTTCGACGCTCTCTTCGACGGGGAGACCCCGGAGGTCCCCGGTCAGATCCTCGTGCTGCCGACCTGGCGCGACTGGTTGCAGGACCCGGACGTCTTCACCACCACCGAGTACTTCCAGCAGTGGCGGGACTTCCTCACGAGCCCTCGCCTGGCCACGATGCTCCGGGAGCACGACGCACACGTCGTCTTCTGCCTCCACCCGAACATGCAGCACTTCACCCAGCACTTCGAGGCGGACGGCGTGCGGGTGGTCCACCAGGGCGAGGTCGACGTCCAGCGTCTGCTCAAGGAGAGCGCGGCCCTCGTCACCGACTACTCCAGCCCGGGCTTCGACTTCTCCTTTCTCGACAAGCCGGTCGTCTACTTCCAGTTCGACACCCAGCAGTTCCTCGGTCGGTGGGGAAGTCACCTCGACCTCCCCAACGAGCTGCCCGGGCCCATCGCGCACGATCTCGATAAGGCCCTGGTGCTCCTCGACGGGGTGCTCCGTCGCGGCTGCACCATCGAGGCGCGCTACCGGACCAGGGCGTCGCGGTTCATCGCGCACCGCGACCGCCGCAACAACGAGCGCGTCGTGGCTGCGATCCGGGACGCGCACCGCGACCGCTCGCTCTGGTCGTCCCTGTCGAGCAGCGAGCTCGTGCAGCTCGGCCTGAAGAAGGCCCGGCGGCACCCCGCCTACTTCCCCGTGATGCGTCGCCTCTTCACGCTCGCCCGGATGATGCCGGCTCGCGAGGCGATCGTCTTCGAGAGCGGGATCGGTCGTCAGTACAGCGACAGCCCGCGCTACATCTATGAGGAGCTCGTCCGGCGCCGGGACCCACGCCCGAAGATCTGGGTGTACAACCGGGCCGTCCCTGTGTGGGACCCGGGCCTGGTCGTGGTCGAGAGGCTCTCACCTGCCTACTTCTGGCACCTGGGCCGGGCGAGCCACTGGGTCAACAACCAGAACTTCCCGCACTACATCCGGCGGCGCAGGGACGGGGTCTACGTCCAGACCTGGCACGGCACACCGCTCAAGCGGATGCTGCATGACCTCGACGAGATCGTCGGCCGCGACGACGGCTACGTCGACCGGGTCAGCACGGCCGTCGCCCAGTGGACGACCCTGCTCTCCCCCAGCCCCTACGCGACCGGGGCCTTCCGGTCCGCCTTCCGGTACGAGGGTGACGTCCTCGAGTCCGGGTACCCGCGCAACGACGTCCTCTGCTCGGAGCCGGCCCCAGGGCTCCTCGACCAGGTGCGTCAACGCATCCAGCTGCCCGAGGGCAAGAAGGTCGTCCTCTACGCCCCCACCTTCCGCGACGACTCGAAGGGGCGGCGGGGGTTCTCTTTCGAGCTCCCCTTCGACCTCGAACGGCTCGTCGAGGAGCTCGGCGACGACGTCGTCCTCCTGCTGCGCATGCACGTCCTCATCGCCGACCGTGTCGCCGTGCCGGACAATCTGCGCCGACATGTCATCGACGTCTCGCACTATCCCGAGATCCAGGAGCTCTATCTCGTCAGCGATGTGCTCGTCACCGACTATTCGTCGGTCTTCTTCGACTACGCCCTGCTCCGCCGGCCGATGATCTTCCACGCGTACGACCTGGAGTCCTACCGGGACGACCTCCGGGGCTTCTACCTCGACTACGAGGCAGAGGTGCCCGGGCCGGTGACCACCACCGACGACGAGCTGTGCGCAGCGCTGCGCCAGGCCCTCGCCGACGACGCCGGTCCGTGGCCGGGCATCGAGGAGTTCGTCGCACGCTTCGCACCGCACGACGACGGGCATGCCGCTGCCCGGGTCGTCGACGCAGCCCTCGGCGGGCCGGGGGAGCTCAGTCCCTGAGACCGCGCACGAGGTCGTCAGGCCCGGCGTCAGCAGCAATCTACGAGCGCTGCACCGGCTTCGACTCGGGGCGAGGGGCGCCGTTGAAGATGTTGGCGTAGCTGTCGGACAGGTGCCCGATGTCCAGGCTGCGTCGCCCTGCCTCGGCCAGCTGCGCCGCAAGCACCGTGCCGGCCGGCCCGAGGGCGACGAGGACGAGGTCCACGTCGCTGGCCAGGACCTCTGCCCTGACCCGGTCGAGGTCCTCGAAGCCGTTGGTCGCGGTGGAGTAGAAGGTGGTGGTCGAGGCGACGTTGTCGAAGAGCTCGGGGACGAGGTCGAAGCGCGATCCCGCACCCGTGACGATCCCCACGCGCCTGCCGTCCCACACCTGCCGCCAGAGGGCGACCCCGCGGTCACCGAGGGAGGTGAAGGCCACGGGCCTCGTGACATGGCTGTTGCCGTATTGCTGGCCCCCGGCGAGGTACGGCTGGAGGTCTGACCACAGCTCTGCCCAGATGCCGCTCCAGTGCGCATCGCGGTAGAGCTGAGGGAATCCGACAAGCAAGCTCTCGTCCTGACTGGACAGGACCTGCCCCAGGGCATCGCGCAGGGCGGGGCTGTTCTCCTGGAACCGCAGGTTGAACTCGGGGCGGACGAGGAGCCTGAACTCACCGTCACCAAACCGCGCGAAGCTCTTGTCCGACGCGGCCAGCATCTCCAGGGTCGCGAGCATGTCCAGCTGGCGGTCACGGACGAACGACTGGACGGACCCCACGACCTCGGCCGTCGCCGCGATGCGGATCGTCTCCAGGGTCCGGCGCTGCGTCTGCAACTCCTTGAGGATCGCCTTCAGGGCCTTCTCGACGCCTGCGGTGTCGGCCGCCGCGGGCACTGCGACCGGTGCGCTGGTCTGCTGCGGGCCACTCCGGACCCTGTTGCGGTACCTGACCGCCACCTTCTTCAACCGTTGGACGTTCGACATGCTGGTCACCCGATTCTTCAGTTCGACGGCCCGCACGTTGACGCGCGGCGGCTGCCACGGGCGGGGCACTGCCCCACCCTCGGCCAGGGGGAAGGCGGCGAGGAGGTCGTCGAGCGAGATGGAGAGCTCGGGCAGGGTCGCCTCCCGAGCCATCGAGACGAAGTCCAGGTCCTTCACCTGTCCCTTCGTCACATCATGACGGGTCGGTCGGTCCGTCGACAGCGTCGAGAAGAAGTCGTTGAACTTGAACCGGTCCCCACCGAGCTGGTGGTCGTCCACCCGCAGCCAGACCCAGGGGACCCCGTAGGCCTGGGCGATGATGATGCCGTGCAGCGAGGTGGAGATGACGCTGTCGGCCGAGGCGATCTCGTCGACCACCCGCTCCAGCCCCTGGGCGACATCCACCATGTGCACGCCGTCGGGGCCCGAGGACGGGAAGTGCTTCGTGTGGGCGTAGTGGGGCACGACGGCGACCGAGCCCGCCGACGCCTCCGACCGGCGGGGCGAGTAGAAGCGAGGCAGGAGGAGTGCTGGGTCTCCGTAGACGTCGGGGACCTCCCAGCCCAGGCTGCTGCGCAGCTCCTGCGCGGTGAGGCGGCCCCTCACGGCGTGGACCTTCACGTCACCGTAGCCGCGCAGACGCTTGAGCCGGTCCTCGCTCAGCGGGCCCATCAGGCCCGTCCCCCAGAGAGCCGCATGATCGCGATCGAGATGGCCGACGATCGAACCCACGGCGAGCATCGTCGGCCCCTCGTGCTTGACCCGACGCGAGTTGACCGGCGACTTCCCCGTGATCCGCTCGACGAGCCAAGGGCCGACCGCGTCGCCGAAGTTGCTCCGGTTGTCCCACCAGAAGACACCGACGTGGTCCTGCGGCAGCCGGCGCCGGTTGTTGAGCTCAGTGGGCGCGCGCCTGGGCCGGTTCGTCAGCCAGTGCACCCAGCGGATGACCGCCTGGAGGACCTCACGACGCTCCGCAACCCTCCACGACCCGATGAGGTGGCGCTCCGTGCTGTCGACGATCAGCTCCGCCTTGCCCACCAACGAGTTGCGCAGGTGACGCTTCAGGCCGGCGTCCCGGCCGAGGACGGATCCGGTCACGACATCGTCGCCGAGCTTGAGGTCGATCGACGCCGCCCGTCCCGCGATGTCGAAGGAGACGACCACGGTGCGGTCGTCGTACCGCCACACCTTCTTGACCATCGACCCCAAGAACGAGGAGGTCCGCAGGTGATCTTCCAGCTGAGACAGCTTCAGCGCATCGGACGGCACGTGCGTGTCCACTCCTTGGGTGCGTCAGGTGACGACGTACGGCCTCCGGTGCGGGCTGCCGGGTCGTACGTGGCCAGGTTCTCGTCGCAGTTTCCCACACGAGGGCCGTGGGGGCGCTGCACGCGGGGCCCGGTCAGCGGTTGAGCGCAGCTGCGATGGGCTTGTCCATGTACGGGGCCATCGTCGTGACGTAGGTGGCGCTCAGGTGCGAGTTGTCGAAGTAGCTGATGACGCCTCCGTTGGCCCCACGACAGGTCTTCGGCTCGCACACGAGGTCGTCGAAGCTGACCGACGTCACGTTTGGCAGGTCGACCTTCTCCACGGCGGCCACGAGCGGGTCGTCGATGAGCCAGTCCTCGCGCGGTGCCGAGCACGCCGAGTGGTCGTCGGGGTTCTCCGCGAGGCAGTCGGGGACGTCGACACCCGGGAAGGTCGGGTCCTTGATCGCGAGGATGTTCGTGCCGCCCGCGGCCCAGTCGCGCAGATAGGTGACGTACCCGGCAACAGCCTTCGGTCCGGTGGTCGCCATCGTCTGCCCGAGCACCGGCACGGACTGCCTCTCCGAGGTGATGACGAGGTCGAAGGCGTCGCCGGAGGTCTGCTCCTGGACCCACTGGCCGTAGTCGTAGCAGTTCTGGCTCATCTCGGCGGTGTCGAACCGCTGGCGTGCATCGCTCGCCGTGCACCGCGAGACAAGGAAGGTCGTGATCGTCCAGTCGTTCTTCTCCGCGAGGATCTGCAGCGCGGGCAGCCAGTGCCCGGCGTGCGAGTTGCCCACGAGTGCCACGCGGCGTGGACCGTCGCCGTAGGTGCAGGTGACTCGGGCGGTGAACGGCTGGTTCGTCCAGCAGCCGTCAGGGTAGGCGTCCGACCTGTCGGCGGCCGCTAGGTCGACGGAGGGGACGAGCTCGGCAGTCGGGTCGGTCGGGCACTCCCGCGGTCCTCGGTGGAGCGCCCCGGCACCCAGGCACGGGTCGCTGCCCTCCAGGGCGTTCGCCAGCTCGGCCGAGGCCTGCTCGGTCCGGTAGGTGGATTCTGCGATCTGCGCGCTCCCGAGGGCGGCGATGACCGCCATGCCAGCGGCCGCGGCGGCATAGCTGCGCCGCAGGTGAGCGCCAGGCCGCGGGTGTCGGTAGCGATCCTCGATGTACGTCTTGGTCAGGCCGGCGAGGACCAGGGTGACGGCGATGATTGTCACTTGGTCGAGGATCCCGAGGCTGCCACCGCTGGCGTGCGGCAAGAGGACGATGAGGGGCCAGTGCCAGAGGTAGACCGAGTAGGAGACGTCACCGAGCCACTGCACCGGTCGAGCTCGGAGCAGGCCGGTCGGCGAGGCGCCGGACTGCGTGCCCGCCCAGATGACCGCCGCCGTGCCGAGGACCGGCAGGAGCGCGGTGTACCCGGGGAAGGGCGTCTCACCGGTGTACGTCGTGCCTGCGACGAGGATCGCGGCCAGGCCGGCCCAGGCGACGAGAGCGGCGAGCCCGCGCCCGCGCGACGTGGCGGACAGGCTGCCCACGGTGGCGACCAGCCCACCGACCGCCAGCTCCCACATCCGGGTCGGGGTGATGAAGTAGGCGCTCGCCGGGGAGGCGATGGTCTGCCAGACGGAGATGGCCAGCGAGACCACGACCATCCCGCCGATGACCGCCCGGACCACGGACGTAGAGCGGCGCCGGTAGCGGTCGGCGACGAAGAACGCGGCGAGCATGAGCAGGGGCCACAGCAGGTAGAACTGCTCCTCGATCGAGAGCGACCAGTAGTGCTGCACCGGGCTGGGCGCCTCCCCCTCGGCGAGGTAGTCCACCGATGAGGAGGCGAGCATCCAGTTCTGCACGTAGAGGGCCGAGGCGATGATCTCCTTCGCCGTGCCCGCCCACTGCGTGCTCGGCGCGAGCAGACGGGTGGCCACGGCGGTGACGACGAGGACGGTCAGCGCGGCCGGCAGGAGCCGGTGGATCCGCCGCGCCCAGAAGGCGCCGAGGTCAGCGACTCCCCTCGGCGGCTTCGCCAGCAGGTGGGAGGTGATGAGGTACCCGGAGATGACGAAGAAGACGTCGACCCCGACATATCCGCCGGTGAGCAGGTCGGGCCAGACGTGGAAGACGACGACCAGCGTGACAGCCACTGCCCGCAGACCCTGGATGTCCTTCCGGAACCCCCGCACCGACGAGGGCTGGTGGGACGGCGCAGCGGCGGAGATCAGATCCTCCAGGGTCATGGTGTGGGCAGGACAGCGGCGGGATTCTATGGGGTAGTCCTGGGGTCGGCCCAGCGCCACGCGGCACCGCGCTAGTCGAAGCGCCGCGAGGTGACGATCATCAGCAGGAAGCCGGCCGCCGTGGCGAGGGCGAGGGGCAGTGCAGCGAGCGTCCACCAGCGCAGGACCTCCCCGTCGGCGACGACCCCGAGCGAGGCCAGCACGAGCCCGAAGGTCGCGGCGACGAGAGTGATGAGCGAGAACTCGATCGCGACGAACGCCCGGAAGAACGGGAAGAAGCGCAGCAGGCTGCGGGCCGAGCGCAGCCCGGACGAGCGCGACCCGGTCACCTCGACGCTCTCGTCGGTCTTCGGCAGGCCAGCGTAGTGGCGAGCGACGAAGACGAGGTCACCGAAGGACTTCTTGAGCAGGACCAGGCAGCCGGTGAGGGCACCGACGACCGTCCACCCCCCGATCGACCCGAGGCCGCCGTCGACATGGATGCCCAGGGCGATCGGCAAGGCCGCCTCGGTGACGTAGTGGCCCACCCGGTCGAGGTAGACGCCCATCGGCGACGACGTGCCTCGCCAGCGGGCGACCTCTCCGTCCGAGCAGTCGACGAGGATCTGGAGCTGCATGAGGATCGCGCACGCGAGGATCGCCCACCACGACGGGATCATGAGGACCGCGGCGCCGATGATCCCGATGGCGATCATCAGCCAGGTCACACCGTTGGCGGAGATCCCGGTCGGCAGGACCGCCCGGGTGAAGTACAAAGACATTCGCCGCAGGTAGAGGGTGCCGGCCCAGTGCTCGGAGTTGCGCCGGCCCACGACGGAGGGAGGCTGCGCCACCGCGCGCAGCTCCTCGATCGAGGGTCGTGCGGGGCGGGCCTGCTCGCTCACATGCGTCCTGAGGGTCGCGGCCCGGCGGGGGCCTGGTCGTCGTTGAGGCCGATCGCTGACGCGAGCTCCTCCAGCGCCGTGGCGTTGTAACCATCGACGTCCAATGTGCTGAAGGTGGGCCTCCTTGAGAGAAGATCCATCATCGCACGGGAGACGGCCTCGTCCTCAGCAGGGACGACGAGCCCGGCGCCCGGTGGGACCACACCGTCGACCGAGGAGAACTCCGTCGTGAGCACCGGGATCTCCAGTGCCAGCGCCTCGAGGATGACCATCGGGAGCCCCTCGTGCTCGCTCGTGAGAGCGAAGCAGTCCGCAGCCGCCATGACCGGGTAGGGATTGGCCAGGCGCCCGGTGAGGAAGACCGTCCCCGCCAGGCCGAGCTCTGCGACGAGCGACCGAAGGCTCGGCTCCTGTGGTCCGGAACCCATGATGACGACGGCGAAGGGATGGCCCGCGGCCCGTGCTGTCGCGGCGGCCCGGACGAGGCGCGCCTGGTTCTTCTCGCGAGTCAGCCGACCGGCAGTGACGAATGTGTAGACCGAACGGTCACGGAGGGCCGTCACCACGGCCTCGTCCAGCCCGAGCTCAGCGACATCGGCCCGCGCCATCTCTGTGATGCGGGTGATGTCGACGAGGTTGCGTGCGCTACGGAAGTCCGCCGAACCCGCGACGGCGCGCAGCGAGCGTTCGTTGACCACGGACAAGGACTCAGAGACGGAGACGAGCCTGTCGTAACGCGGGTAGAGGCTGAAGACCTGCTCGAGCTGCTGGGCCCGACCCGTGCGGTGCGCGGCGCTGCTCGCGACCTCGGCAGCCAGGTCGTTGTGGAGCCAGATCGCGTGGCTGCGCACCGGCGCCGGGGCCACGCCGCGTGACATGAGCAGGGCCCAGTACGGCGAGTAGCCACCGAAGTCGATGACGTGGTCGAAGTGGGCCGACCCGAAGCAGCGCACCCACTCGTCCTGCATGAGCCGGACCAGGCTCCCCATCGGCACGAGCGCGCTGCCCGCACCGAAGCTCTCGAGAAGTCGCCGTGACCAGACGACGCGCTTCGGTCCGTTGAGCCCGCCGACCCTGGGCAGGAGCCTGATCCTGGGGTCGATAGCCGCGGCGAAGCCCGTCGGGTCGGCGTCGCGTGCCGGTCCCCAGGTCACCGACACGTCGAGCCGGTCGAGGTCGATGTGCCGCAGCAGCGCGATGAGCGAGGAGGTCACGCCGTTGCGCTGCAGCGAGCCGGCATGGATGAGCACCCGAGGCACCCGGCGTCCGGCGTACATCTTTTTGGCCAGCGGGACGATCCGACCCCGATCGGGCCGGCGGCCCCGCCACACGACGTCGATGACCCGTTGCGTGGCGTCCCCGTCGTCGAAGGGGGCGTACCGGCTGGCCCAGTCCCGTCGCACCTCGGCCCGGGTGCCCCCTTCGCGGACGTCCGTGACCACCTCGTCCACGGTCGTGCACAGCCGTCCCGGCAGGCTGTCCGCCGGCAGGTACAGCGGCCGGAGCTCCTCGTACGCTGCCCGGTCGGGCACATGGAAGGTGATGGCCACCCGCGGGTCGGCGAGGGCGTCGAAGAGGATGCTCGAGTAGTCCGTGACGAGGTGATCCGTGAGCGCGAGGATCTCGTTGGCCGGGATGTCCGGCGGGACGAGCACGCCCTGCAAGCCGGGGACCGTCTCGGCCTGGGCGTGCACGGCTGGGTGGGCCTTGACGAGGACCTGCCAATGCTCGCCCTGCCGGAGTGCGAGCACGAGCGCGGTCAGCTCGTCGGCCGCGAGCTCGGGCCGGGCGAAGGCCTCGCCCCGCCATGTCGGTGCGACGAGCACGACCGGCCGCTGCGCGTCCAGAGGCACCCCGACGTCGGCAAGGCGCGATCGGAACGCCTCGCGGGTCACCTCGTCGGCTCCCACCTGCACGTCGGTGCGCGGGGCACCGACCTCCAGGACCTCGGCCGGGGCGAGTCCCTCGAGCCGGTAGGCACGGCGGTACATCGTGTCCGTCATGTACGGCCCCGAGGAGACGAGGTAGTCGGCCGCGAGGAAGTTGCGCACGATGTTGGCGGCCTCGAGCGCGCCACCAGGCGTGTCGTACCCCATCGACTTCAGTGGGGTGCCGTGCCAGGTGTTGACGTAGGTCTGCCCGGCTCGCTTGCCGAGCTCGGGTGGAAACGTGGCGCTGCTCACGAGGTAGCCGGCCGTCGCGAGGTGCCGGAAGTAGGCCGGGGTGCGGTACCCGACGAGCCGCACGCGATGACGGGCGATGCCGAGGCTGTCCAGGTGGTCGCGCGCCCGCTGCCGCCTGTCGGCGTCCGCGACCACCCACACGTGCCACAGATGAGCCATGTCGGGCGCCTCCACGAGGTGGCGGAAGATCGCGTAAGGGCTGTCGACCAACCCGGTGCCGTGGCTCGCGTCGTAGAGCACCGTGCCCGGCTCCACCGGCCGCGAGCGCCACAGGGCGACCCACTGCGCGCGCGGGATCCGTCGGGCGCGGCGCAGCACGGCCGCTGCCTGCCTCAGGCGCGCCATGGGGTTGCCTCTCGTCCGACGGGTCCGGCCGGTCAGTCTATGGGGGACCGTGCCAGGGCTCTCTCGATCGGCTCGGCCATGTGCGGCGCCATCGTCGAGACGTAGGTCGCGGTGAGGTGGGACCGGTCGTAGTAGGCGACCACGCCACCGATCGCGCCCTCGCACACGACGACGCCGCAGACCAGGTCGTCGAAGCTGACCGAGCTCACCCGCGGCAGGTCGAGCTCGTCGGCCGCTGCGGCCAGTGCGTCGTCGACAACCCACGCGTCCCGTGGCCCGGAGCACCGATCGTGGTCATCGGGGTGGTCCGCCAGGCAGTCCGGGATGTTGAGGTCGGCCGACGTGGGGTCCTTGATGACGAGGATGTTCGTGCCTCCGCGCGCCCAGTCGCGCAGGTAGGACGCGTAGCCCGTCACGGCCTTGGCCCGGCTCGACGCCAACGTCTCGCCGGCGATCGGCACCGACTGGCGCTCGGAGGTGATGACGAGGTCGTACCGGTCACCGGCAGTCTGCTCCTGGACCCACTGCCCGTAGTCGTAGCAGCCCTGTGTGGCCTCCTGGGTGGGGAACGCCTGGCGTGCGTCGGTGAACGTGCACTGGAAGACCAGGTAGGTGGTGATCGTCCAGTCGTTGCGCTCGGCCATGATCTGCAGGGCCGGCAGCCAGTGCCCTGCGTGCGAGTTCCCCACGAGCGCCACCTGCGTCGGGCCGTCACCGTAGGTGCAGGTCCGCCGCCCGGCGAAGGGCAGGTCGGTGAAGCAGTCGTCGGCGTCGGCCTGCGACTTGTCGTCGGCGGCCAGCTCGACGGCAGGGACCAGCTCAGCGTCGTCTGGCACCGGCGGGCAGAGTTCCTCACCGCGCACAAGCGCGCCGGCGCCGAGGCACGGGTCGCTCGCCTCCAGCGCGACGGCCAGGCGATCCTCGGCAGCGGCCGTCCGCAGACGGGACTCGCCGATCTGGACCGCGGCGACGAGCGCGACGACGCTCATGCCCGCCACCGCTGCGCGATAGCTGTGCCGGAGCGGGGCTGCCGGCCGGGGTTGCCGGAACCTGTCCTCGACGTAAGTCTTCGTGAGCCCGGCCAGGACGAGGGTCGCCACCACGACCGCGGCCTGGTCGAGGAGCCCCAAGGTCCCCCCGCTCGCGAAGGGGGTGAGGACGACGAGCGGCCAGTGCCAGAGGTACACGGAGTACGACACGTCGCCGAGCCACTGGACAGGGCGCACCCGGAAGACACCCGTGGGCGACAGGGGATGCTGCGAGCCCGCCCAGATGACCGCAGCGGTGCCCAGGACCGGGAGCAGGGCGGTGTATCCGGGGAAGGGCGTCTCACCCGTGTAGGTGACGCCCGAGACGACGACGCCGGCCAGACCCAGCCAGGCGACGGGCACCGCGACGACCTTGACCCGACCGTCGCCGGCCACGCCGACGGTGGCCACCATCCCGCCGACCGCGAGCTCCCACATCCGGGTCGGGGTCACGAAGTATGCGCTCGCGGGCGACTCGAGCGTGAGCCAGACGGAAGCGGCGAGCGAGAGGATGATCATCGTGGCGATAACACACCTCACGACAAGGACGGGGTCTCGCCGGGAGCGGTGCGATACGAAGAAGGCCGTGAGGATGAGCAGCGGCCACGCGAGGTAGAACTGCTCCTCGATGGAGAGCGACCAGTAGTGCTGCACCGGGCTGGGCGCCTGGTCCCCGGCGTGGTAGTCGACAGAGGCCCCCGCCAGCAGCCAGTTCTGCACGTAGAAGGCAGACGCCAGGATCTCCTTGGCGGTGGCAGCCCACTGGGTGCTCGGCGCGAGGAGACGTGTCGCCGCGGCGGTGACGATGAGGACGGTCAGGGCCGCCGGCAGCAGTCGGTGGATACGACGCGCCCAGAACGTCCCGAGGTCACGCACGCCGCGGGGCGGGCGGGCGAGCAGGTGCGCCGTGATGAGATAGCCCGAGATGACGAAGAAGACGTCGACCCCGACATATCCGCCGGTGAGCAGGTCGGGCCAGATGTGGAAGACGACGACGAGGGCGACGGCCGCCGCCCGGAGTCCCTGGATGTCCTGCCGGAAGCCACGCGGCGCATGATGCGGCTGACGAGCAGGGATCGTGTCCTCCCAGGACGACGGAGAAGGCGCCGGGACGCCGACCAGACCCTGGGAGGGTGCCCGAGCGGCGTGGACGGCAGGAGAACGTCCGGAGAAGTGCGACCCAACACTTGTGCGCATGGCCGGAGGCGTGTCGCCGACCCCGCCCGGCTCCCCGGCCGACGTCCGTGTGCTCGGTATGATCGCCCCGCGGACCGGGCGCACCCGGTGGACCGCGCGACCGACACGAAGGACCATCTGTGGCTGACCTCGCCCCGGCACGAGAGGGAGCCGCGCCACCCCCTGCGCTGAGCGTCGACGAGGCCCAGGACCTGGCCGCCCGCCACGGGTTGCGCGTCCTGGGCGAGCGCCCCCCGCTGGCGCAGTACCTCCGGGACCTCTGGCGACGCCGGTCCTTCCTCTGGACCCTGTCTCGAGCGGAGTCCTACGCGGTCCACGAGGCGAACGCCCTCGGGCAGCTGTGGTCGGTGCTCAACCCCGCGCTGCTCATCGGCAGCTACTACCTGATCTTCGGCCTGCTGCTCAGCACCCGCGGCAACATCGAGAACTTCGTCGGCTTCCTGAGCATCGGCGTCGTGATGTTCGCCTTCACCTCCGCGGTCGTGACCCGAGGGGCGCGGGCCATCACCGGCCGGCTCGGCCTCGTGCGGACCCTGCACTTCCCCCGGGCCATCCTCCCGATGTCCGTGACGCTCAGCGAGCTCTTCGCCTCGCTCGCCGGCTTCGGCCTGCTCTTCGTCCTGATGTTCGCCACCGGGGAGCCCGCGCAGTGGAAGTGGTTGCTCTTCCCGGTGGCGGTGGCGCTCCAGGCGATCACCCTGCTCGGTCTGGCCCTCATCACGGCTCGCCTCGTCAACATGTCGGCCGACATCGCCAACTTCGTGCCTGTCACCGTCCGCCTCCTGCGGTACATCTCCGGCGTCTTCTTCCCGGTCGCCCACTACGTCAAGGGTGCACCGGCCCTCGTCCAGGACGCCCTGACGCTCCAGCCCTTCGCCCTCATGCTCACGACGAGCCGGCAGGCACTGCTCTCCGGGCAGCCGGTCGTCGTCACGGACTGGGTCGTGATGCTCGGGTGGGCGGTCGTGACGGTCGCCGTCGGGCTCGTCGTCTTCTGGCGCGCCGAGGCGAGGTACGGCCTTGTCTGACCAGAGCGGCGCCGTGAGGGCGACCCCGGAGATCGGTCATCCGACCGTCGTCGTCAGCCACGTGAGCATCACCTACCGGGTCCTCGGCGGCGAGCGCCGCAGCACAGTCGAGGACACCGAGGACGAGATCAGCCTGATCCGTCGGGTCCTACGACCCTCCAGAGGCGAACGGGTCCGCGAGGTCGAGGCCGTCACCGACGTCAGCTTCGTCGCGCACCACGGCGAGTCGATCGGCGTCATCGGGCACAACGGCTCGGGCAAGTCGACCTTGCTGCGCGCCGTGGCCGGACTGATCCCGCCCTCCGCAGGGCGCCTGTGGGTCGCCGGCCAGCCCTCCCTGCTCGGCGTCAACGCCGTCCTCATCAACAAGCTGAGCGGGCAGCGCAACATCTATGTCGGCGGGCAGGCGCTCGGGCTCAGCAAGGCCGAGATCGACGAGAAGTTCGACGACATCGTCGACTTCTCGGGCATCGGGGACGCCGTCTACCTCCCGATGAGCACGTACTCCTCCGGCATGGGCGCGCGACTGCGCTTCGCAATCTCGACGGCTGCCTCGCCCGAGGTCCTCATGATCGACGAGGCCCTCGCCACCGGCGACGCGGCCTTCCGGCAGAAGAGCTCGGAGCGGATCGCCGCCATCCGCGAGAAGGCCGGGACGGTCTTCCTCGTCTCGCACTCCAGCTCCAACATCCGCCGGATCTGCGACCGCGTGCTCTGGATGGACCGGGGCCGGCTGATCGCGGACGGGCCGACCGAGGAGGTCATGAAGGCCTACGAGGCTACCCTGCCGAAGAAGCCGGCACCGGCCAAGAAGTCTCCCCCAGTTGACCCCGACGTGCCGGGCACCCGTCGGTGGACCGGGGAGACCCGCTTCCAGATCGCACGGGCGGCCAGCCGTGACACGTGGGAGCCGGGGGTGGAGGGATGCCTCATAGTCAGCGTCGACTCCGTGGCCACCGCTCGGATGGTCGCACCGATCGCGGCACGGCTGGGCTGGCCGATCGTCTGGATGAACTCCAGCGGCCTGCCCCCCAGCGCGCGGGGGGAGCTGGGTCGGCTCGATCCCCGCCGGGTGGTCGTCGTCGGGCACGACGGCGACATCTCGGACGACCTCCAGGACCAGATCGAGCAGCAGACCTCCGCACCCGTGGAGCGTCTCGGGGACCGCAGCCCGAGCACGACCGCCGCGCTCCTCCTCGAGGCCTTCCCTCCCGGCGACCCCTCCACGGTGTACGTCACCCGCCCCGTCAACGCAGCCCGCGAGTCCGTGGTCTCGCTCGTGGCCGCGAGGACGGGCCGGGCTGTCGTCGCGTGCGGAGGTTCGTCCGCCGGGGACGAGCTGCTCTCTGCACTGGCGAAGCTGCGCCCCCGCCGGCTGGTCATGGTCGGGCACGAGGAGGAGTGGCCGACCGTGGTCGTCGATCAGCTCCGCGAGGCGACCGAGGGAGAGATCAGGTACTCGACCCACGGCCCGATGGCCCTGGCAGCGGCGCAGTGGGACGACGTCGAGCCTGGTGGACGGGTCCTCGTCAGCGGCGCCACCGTCGTGGAGTTCCTCACCGCGACCTCGGTGGCGGTCGCCACAGCGTCGCCGCTGCTCCTCGTCGGCTCGACCCCGCTGCCGGGCGTCGTCCGCGAGACCCTGGAGCGCCTCGCCCCGAGCGAGATCGTCCTGTGCGGCATGCTGCCGACGCTGCCACCGGCCATGCGCGCAGCCCTGGGTGAGCTGGTCACCCCGCAGCGCCCCTGACGGGGCGGACCGATGGGGCACTCGGCCGAGGAACCATGTACGGTGGCCCCACGACACACACCACAGATCCGGGACCGCCAGACCGTCAGTGACTTGCTCGCCGAAGGTTGGGCCGTCCCGCACTACGTATGAGGGGGTCACGCCATGGGGCGCGGCCGAGCGAAGGCCAAGCAGACGAAGGTCGCCCGCGAGCTGAAGTACTACTCGCCGGACACCGACCTGAGGGCGCTTGAGCGGGAACTCCACGGCAACTCCGACAACCAGCAGCGGTCCGTCAGGGACGACCGCACCTGGGACGAGGACGACGACGACGACGCGTGGGGCTCCCGAGAGCGGTGACCCGGCGGGCGCTCAGCCGAGCAGCCCGCGGCGACGCGCCTCCGCCACTGCGGCGGCCCGATGCCTGACCCCCAGCCTCCCGAAGGCGTGCGACAGGTGTGACTTCACCGTCGACACGCTGACGTAGAGCCGACCGGCGATCTGCTGCGTGCTCAGGCCCTTGTCGGCCAAGACGAGGATCTCGATCTCCTTGGCCGTCAGCGGGCTCGCCTCGTGGGCCAGCGTCCGGACGAGCGGCCCGGTCACCGGGATCGTCCCGGTCTCACCCTCGGCCCGTCCGCCTCCAGCAGCGGCCCGCACTGCGGCGACGACCTGCGTGGGCGCAGCGTCGGCGACGAGGGCCCCTGTCGCACCTGCCTCGAGCGCCCCGACGACGGCGTCGGGGTCCGAGGCCGGCGTGAGGACGACGACCGGGGTGCCGCTCTCAGCCGTCACGGCGACGACCTCCCCGACCCGCTGCACCGTGGACGCGGTCACGACGAGGACGACGACATCCGCCGAGGCGGCCCGCGCAGAGAGACGCTCGAGCGTCCCGACCCCCCGGGCGCGGAGATCCTTCTCGGCCTCGAGCAGCGCCGCCCACCCGGACCGTGAGGCCGGGTCGGCGTCCGCGACGAGGACGCGGAGCATCAGGCGTGCTCGCCGACGACCTGCACCGCTCCCCCGTCGACGCCCTTGGCCCCCTGGACGATCTCGACGCCGTCGTCGACCGGCGCCCCCTCGCGGTCGTGCACCTCACCGAGCACCCAGGCCGGCAGGCCCCGCGCCCCGAGCCGGGCGACGGCTGCCTCGACGTGCTCCTGCGGGACGACGGCGACGAAGCCGACGCCGAGGTTGAGCGTGCGCTCGAGGTCCTCGCGCGGGACATGGCCGAGCTCGCCGACGAGCGAGAAGATCGCGGGCGGGGTCCAGCTCGCCCGGTCGACCCGGGCGAGGGTCCCGGCCGGCAGGACGCGGGCGAGGTTGGCGGCGAGCCCGCCACCGGTGACATGGCTCAGACCGTGGACGTCGACGTCCGAGCGGATGAGGTCGAGCAGGTCGAGGGTGTAGATCCGGGTCGGCTCGAGGAGCTCCTCGCCGAGGGTGCGGCCGAGCTCCGGCACGTCGCGGTCGTAGCCCCAGCCGGCGTGGGCGAAGACCGCACGGACGAGCGAGTAGCCGTTGGAGTGCAGGCCGGACGACGCGATCCCGAGGACGACATCACCCGGCCGCACGGTCCGCGGCCCGATGATCGCGTCGCGCTCGACGACGCCGGTAGCGGCGCCCGCGACGTCGTACTCGTCGGGGTCGAGCAGCCCCGGGTGCTCGGCCGTCTCGCCGCCGACGAGGGCGACGCCGGCGAGCTGGCACCCCTTCGCGATGCCGCTGACGATCGCCGCGATGCGCTCGGGGACCACGGACCCGGTCGCGATGTAGTCGGTCATGAAGAGGGGCTCGGCCCCGCAGACGACGATGTCGTCGACGACCATCGCGACGAGGTCCTGCCCGATGGTGTCGTGGACGTCCATGGCCTGGGCCACGGCGACCTTCGTCCCGACGCCGTCGGTGCTCGTCGCGAGGACCGGGGAGCGCATCCCCGCGAGCGCCGAGGCGTCGAACATCCCGGCGAAACCGCCGAGTCCGCCGAGGACCTCGGGGCGCTGGGCCCGCCGGACCGACTCCTTCATCAGCTCGACGGCCTGGTCACCGGCCTCGACGTCGACTCCGGCAGAGGCGTAGGTGATGGGTTCGCTCACGAGGCCCAGGGTAGTGCGTGGGTCCTCGGACGAAGGGGTCGCCTCACGGGCGACGGACGGCCTCGGCCGCGCCGCCGGCGGCGGTCGTCGTGACCCGCTCGACGTCGAGGGTCCCGACCTCGGTCGCATCGGGCGCGCCGGTGGCACCGGACTCGTCGATGCCGAGCTCGAGCTCGAGGACGCTCTTGCCGAGCCGGTCGGCGGTGGGCAGCTCGATCGGGTACGTCCCGGTGAAGCAGGCCGTGCAGAGCCGCTCCCGAGGCTGGCCGGTGGCCTCGATCATGCCGTCCTCGCTGATGTAGCCGAGGCTGTCGGCCCCGATCGAGGTGCAGATCTCCTGGACCCCGATGCCGGTAGCGATGAGCTCGGCGCGGGTGGCGAAGTCGATGCCGAAGAAGCAGGGCCAGCGCACCGGTGGGCTGGAGATCCGCACGTGGACCTCGGCGGCGCCGGCCTCGCGGAGCATCCGGACGAGGGCGCGCTGGGTGTTGCCGCGGACGATCGAGTCGTCGATGACGACGAGGCGCTTGCCCTTGATGACGTCCTTGAGCGGGTTGAGCTTGAGCCGGATGCCGAGCTGGCGGATGGTGTTGCTCGGCTGGATGAAGGTGCGGCCGACGTAGGCGTTCTTCACCAGGCCCTGGCCGTACGGGATGCCCGACTCCTGGGCGTAGCCGATCGCGGCAGGCGTCCCGGACTCGGGTGTCGGGATGACGAGGTCGGCCTCGACGGGGTGCTCCCGGGCCAGCGCCCGGCCCATCTCGACACGGGCCTCGTGGACGCCGCGGCCGTTGATCGTCGTGTCGGGGCGGGCGAGGTAGACGTACTCGAAGACGCAGCCCTTGGGCTCGGCCGGCGCGAAGCGGTGGCTGCGCAGCCCCTCCTCGTCGATAGCGATGAGCTCGCCCGGCTCGACCTCGCGGACGAGGGAGGCGCCGACGATGTCGAGCGCGGCGGTCTCGGAGGCGACCACCCAGCCGCGTTCGAGCCGGCCGATGACGAGAGGTCGCAGGCCCTGCGGGTCACGGGCCGCGTAGAGGGTGTGCTCGTCCATGAAGACGAAGCAGAAGGCGCCCTGGCAGCGTGGGAGCACCTCGAGCGCGGCGGCCTCGAGGGTGCGGTCGGGGTTGTCGGCGAGCAGCGCGGTGACGAGGGCGGTGTCGGTGGTGTTGCCCCGGCGCAGCTCGCCCTTGGGCCGCGCGTCCCGCCAGGTGCCCGACTCGTCCGGGGCGCCGAGGGCGCTGAGCCGCTCGTCGACCATCTCGCGCAGATCGGCGGAGTTCACGAGGTTGCCGTTGTGGGCCAGCGCCACGGTGCCGTCGGCGTGACCGCCGAGGGTGGGCTGGGCGTTCTCCCACGTCGACCCGCCGGTCGTGGAGTAGCGGCAGTGGCCGACCGCGAGGTGGCCGCGCAGCGCCCCGAGCGCCCGCTCGTCGAAGACCTGGCTCACGAGGCCCATGTCCTTGTAGACGAGGATGCTCGACCCGTCGGAGGTGGCGATGCCGGCCGACTCCTGCCCGCGGTGCTGCAGGGCGTAGAGGCCGTAGTACGTCAGCTTGGCGACGTCCTCGCCGGGCGCCCAGACGCCGAAGACGCCGCACGCGTCCTGGGGTCCCTTCTCACCGGGAAGGAGGTCGTGCGACAGCTGTCCGTCTCCGCGAGCCACGTCCGCCATCCTCCCACAGCCCGGCGGCTCCCCCCTTCGCCCCGGACCGGGAGGCGGGACGCCTGGCTCAGCGCTCCTCGCGGCCCATGATGAGGGCGAGGACGACCCCCGCGACGAGGGCGCCGAGGAAGGCACCGAGGACCCCCATGAGGCCGACGGCCGTGGAGGCCGTGTAGGTCGTGCCGCTCGCCCCTCCCGTGTTGGAGGTGAAGAGGGACACGCCGCCGAGGACGAGGAAGCCGAGGAAGGCGCCCGTGCCGATCCAGCGCCACACGCGCGGCGCCCCGCGGCGGGGTCGGCGTCGGGTGGGCGAAGGGGGGGTGCTCGTCTCGTCCGTCACCGCACCATCGTCTCATCGCGGCCTGCCGCTACCGTGACCCGGTGAGCCGACCCACCGCCGACATCCCGCAGATGAAGCTCCGCCCGTCGACCCGGCCCGACCCGGCCGAGGTGCCTGGCCTGCGCTGGGGCGTCCTCGGCGCCGGCTGGATCGCGAGCGAGCTGGTCCACGCCCTCGAGGTCGGGGAGCACGGGAGCACCCGGCAGCAGGTCGTCGCCGTCGGCTCTCGGGACCTGGGGCGGGCGGAGGCGTTCGTCGCCGAGCACTGCCGGGCGCATGCGCGGGAGCACGGGCCGGTGCGGGCGTACGGCTCGTACGAGGAGCTCGTGCTGGCCCCGGACGTCGACGTCGTCTACGTCGCCTCGCCGCACAGCGAGCACCTCGAGCACGCCCTGCTCGCCGTGCGGGCGGGCAAGCACGTGCTCGTCGAGAAGGCCTTCACCGCCGACGCCGGGCAGGCCCGCGCGCTCGTCACCGCGATCCGCGAGGCAGGGGTCTTCGGCATGGAGGCGATGTGGAGCCGCTTCCTGCCGCACTACGACGTCGTCCGCGAGACGATCGCCGCCGGGCTGCTCGGCGAGGTGACGACGGTGCTCGCCGACCACGGTCAGCGGCTGTGGCCGGGCGGTCCCCGCCGGCTGGCCGACCCGGACCTGGCCGGCGGGTCGCTGCGCGACCTCGGGATCTATCCCCTCTCGCTGGCCTCGATGGTCCTCGGAGGGATCGAGTCGGTCGCGGCGGTGGGGACACCGACGGACGAAGGGGTCGACGCGCGGGTCGCGATGGCCGTCCGGGGACCCTCCGGCGCGGTCGGTGCGCTGTCCTGCGACATGTCGACCCGGACGCCGACGACGGCGAGCATCAACGGGACCTGGGCCCGGATCGAGATCGACGGCGACTTCTACGCGCCGACGACGATCCGGCTGGCCGGCAGCGACGGTGTCGTGCTCGACGAGATCGTCAGCGACCCCTTCGAGATGCACCGAGGGCTGCGGCACGAGGCGTGCGAGGTCGCCCGGCGGGTGCTCGCCGGCGAGACCGAGTCCCCGCTCATGCCGCTCGACGAGTCGGTACGGCTCATGGAGGTCATGGACGAGGTCCGCGCCGCCGTCAGCTGAGGGGGAGATGGGTGGAGAGGTCGGTGCGGCGACCGCTGACCCGCAGCGACCCCTTCGCCACGGCGTCAGACCAGGCCAGCCGGCCGGTGGCGAGCTCGAGCCAGGTCTGCGGGTCGGTCTCGACGACGGCCGGTGGGGTCCCGCGGGTGTGCACCGTGCCCTCGACGCACTGGACGGCGGCGAAGGGAGGGACCCGCACCTCGACGGACCGGCCGGGTGCCGCCTCCGCGAGCAGGGCGAGGGTCCAGCGGACCGCGGTAGCCGTCTCGGTCCGCGAGGGCGACTCGGCCCCGGCCCAGCCGGCGAGCGCCGCCCGGCCGTCCTCGTCACTCACCTTGCGTGCCATGACGCGACATCTTCCCACGTCAGGGACCGTTCACCGACTCTTTGCCCGTTCGCCGAGCGGTGGTCCCCCGGCTCCGGCAGAGTGACCGCGTCCCGTCATGCCCTCTGGCGGTGACCGCTGCCCGACCCGCCACAGAAGGACCACACTCCATGCGCCACATCTCCCGCCGCGCCTGCGCCGTCACCGGCGCGGCTGCCCTGACGTTCGTCGGGCTCGCCGCCCCGACCGCCATGGCCGCCGACCCCGTCGAGCCCGGGGTGATCGACCCGGCCCTGACGAGCGTCAACCTGCTGAACATCAACGACTTCCATGGTCGGATCGACGACAACGGCACCGGTGAGCTCGGCCTGAAGTTCGCCTGCACCCTCGAGACCACCAAGGCGGACCTCGGCGAGGACTCGACGGTCTTCCTCTCCGCGGGTGACAACATCGGCGCATCCCCCTTCACGTCCTCCAGCCAGGACGACAACCCGACGATCGACTACCTCAACGCCCTGGAGCTCAAGGCGTCGGCCGTCGGCAACCACGAGTTCGACAAGGGCTTCTCCGACCTCACCGGCCGGGTCAGCACCCGCGCCGACTGGGACTATCTCGGCGCCAACGTGTACGAGCGCGGGACGAGCACCCCCGCGCTCCAGGAGTACTCGATCCAGACGGTCAACGGCCTGCGGGTCGCCGTCATCGGCGTCGTCACCGACGAGACCCCCGAGCTGGTCACGCCGACCGGCGTGAGCGGCCTCGACTTCGGGGACCCGGTCGCGGCGGTCAACCGGGTAGCTGCCCAGCTGAGCGACGGCGAGGACGCCAACGGCGAGGCCGACGTCATCGTCGCCGAGTACCACGAGGGCGCGACCGAGGGCGTCGTCGAGGACGCCACCCTCGAGGAGGAGGTCGCCGCAGGGGGCATCTTCGGCCGGATCGTCACCGAGACGTCTGCCGAGGTGGACGCGATCTTCACCGGCCACACGCACAAGCAGTACGCCTGGGACGCCCCGATCCCCGGCGGCAGCGGCACGCGCCCGGTCCTGCAGGCCGCCTCGTACGGCGCGTTCGTCGGCCAGGTCCAGCTCGGCCTCGACCCCCAGACCGGCGAGCTCGGCCAGTACTCGGTGACCAACGTGCCGCTCGTCTCGGCTCCCACCGAGGCGTGCGCCGCAGACCCGCAGTACGCAGCTGCCAAGGCTGTTGTCGACCAGGCCGTCGCCACGGCGAAGCCCATCGGCGAGCAGGTCATCGCCACGGTCGCCGACGACATCACCACGGCGGTCAAGCCGGACGGCAGCCGTGACGACCGTCTCCGCGAGTCCAGCCTCGGCAACCTCACCGCCCAGGTCTGGCTCGAGTCGATGAACGCCACCGGACGTCCCGGCGCCGACATCGGCATGATGAACCCGGGGTCCCTGCGGGCCGAGCTCTACTACGAGCCGACCGGCAACGAGGCTGCCGGCGAGGTGACCTACGCCGAGGCCGCGTCGATCAACCCCTTCGCCAACACGCTGCAGACGATCGACATCACGGGTGCCCAGCTCAGGACCGTCCTCGAGCAGCAGTGGCAGCCGGAGGGTGCCTCCCGTCCGTTCCTCAAGCTCGGCCTCTCGGAGAACCTCACCTACACCTTCGACCCCGACGCTCCTGCAGGGAGCCGCATCCTCTCGGTGATGCTCGACGGCCAGCCCATCGACCCGGCCGCGACGTACACGGTCGCGTCCTCGTCCTTCCTCATCGCCGGCGGTGACAACTTCACCGAGCTGCGCGAGGGCACCACCATGCGAGACTCCGGCCTCATCGACATGGACGCCTTCGTCAACTACCTCAGGGCGAACAGCCCGGTCGCGCCGAGCTTCGCCAAGCATGCGATCGCCGTCCAGGACCAGCCGGCACAGCTCACCGCGGGCGAGACGACGACCTTCACGGTCTCGGGTCTCGACCTCACGAGCAAGGACGCGCCGCGCAACACCCAGGTCGAGGTCTTCCTCGGGGAGCGCTCGCTCGGCGTCTTCCCGGTCGAGGAGGTCCTCACCGAGGCTCCGCCCTTCCCGACCCGCAACGGGCGCGCCGAGATCAGCATCGACGTCCCGGAGGACGTCGCCGGGGGCGACGCCACCATCCGCCTCGTGGCGGCCGACACGGGCACCGTCTCCACCTTCCCGGTCACCGTGATCGCCGCCGCGACCTCGACGACGACCACGGACGACGATGACGACGAGCCGTCGAGCACGAGCACGACGAGCGACGACGACACCACGTCGACCTCGACGAGCACGAGCGGCACGCCGACCTCCACGGCGACGGTGACCGGCCCGGTCGTCGAGACCGACGACTTCGCCCCGGGCGCCACCCCGGGCGCGGTGGCGAGCCTGCTCGGCCTGCTCCTCGCGGGCGGCGCGGCCGCCGGGACGTTCCTCGTCCGCCGCCGGAGCGCGCTGCGTCAGCACTGACGCACCACGTGCGGACGAAGGGGGCCGCCCGTCAGGGCAGCCCCCTTCGGCCGCTCTAGGGTGGCTCGGGTGAGCGAGGTCGAACTGGTCCGGGACGAGCAGGGCGGGGTCACCGTCATGGTCGACGGGCAGCCGCAGAGCCACGTCGACGTCGACGACCCGGAGGGGCTGGCCTTCGAGTACGTCCAGCACCTGGCCGCCGCCATCGACGCGCTCACCGAGGGCACGATCACGATCACCCACGTCGGCGGCGCCGGGCTGACCCTGGCTCGCTGGGTGGAGCACACCCGACCCGGATCACCACAGATCGTCCTCGAGCCGGATGCGGCCCTCACCGAGATCGTCCGACGAGAGCTCCCCCTCCCCCGCCGGCACCGCATCCGGGTGCGACCCGTCGACGGTCGCAGCGGGGTCGCCGCCCTGCGGGATGCCAGCGCCGACGTGGTCGTCGTCGACGCCTTCGCCGGCGGCCAGGTGCCGAGCGAGCTGACGACGCGCGAGTTCTTCGGCGAGGTGGCGCGGGTGCTGACCGCGCAGGGCGTGCTGCTCGTCAACGCGCCGGACGAGCCGGGTCTCAAGCACGTCGGGAGGGTCCTCGCCGGGATCCGCGAGGTGCTGCCCGAGGTGACCCTCGTCGCGACGACCGAGGTGCTCAAGGGGCGGCGTTTCGGCAACACGATCCTCGTGGGGTCACGACGCCCGGTCGACACCGACGAGATCGCTCGTCAGGTCCGGCGCTGGCCCTTCCCCAGCGGGGTGCTCGGCGCACGCGAGCTGACCCGGCGGTTCAGCGGGTCGCGGTCGCTCACGGACGCCGATCCCGCTCCGTCGCCGGTCGCTCCCGAGCTGGGGGCGTGGCGTCTGCGCTGATGCTCAGCCCGCCAGCAGGCCGGTCACCGCGGCCGGGACCCGCGCCATGTCGGTGAGGACGAGGTCGGCGTCGGCGAACCACGCGTGCGGGGTCATGTCCGACTCGTAGCCGATGACGTGCATGCCGGCGGCACGCCCGGCCTCGATGCCGGCGAGGCTGTCCTCGACGACGACGCACCGATGCGGGGCATACCCCATCGCGCTCGCCGCGTGGAGGAAGACGTCCGGCGCCGGCTTGCCGCGCTCGACCTCCTGGCTGCTGAAGCGGAGCTCCTCCGGGAGCAGGTCGGCCAGGCCGGTCGCCTCGAGCTTGTACTCGAGGGCGCGGCGCAGCGACCCGGACGCGACGCAGATGTCGTAGCCCGCCGCGAGGCAGCCCTCGACCGCCTCACGCGCCCCCGCGACGATCTCGAGCTCGTCGTGGCTGGCGCGGAACTCCGTGCGGAAACGCCGCTCCCAGTCGGGGTCAAGAGGGCTGCCCTTGAGTGCGGCCAGGGTGAGCCGGTTGTCGGCGTAGGCCTTGCCGACGAAGGTGTCGATGATCTCCGCCGGTGTCAGGCGCAGACCCAGGTCGGTGGTCATCCGACCCCAGGTCCGCACGTTGAGCCGCTCGGAGTCGACGAGCACGCCGTCGCAGTCGAAGACGACGAGCCCGGTCGCCATGCTCAGGAGGCGAAGTAGCGACGCATCGTGCCCGTGTGGGCCTCTCGCATCGCCTCGACGTCGAGCTCGAGCACGTCCTTGACCTTGAGACCCGAGCCCCCCGTCACGCCGACCCGGGCGACCGGGACCCCGTGCGCTGCCGCGAGGTTGACGAGCGTGGCGAGCCCTGCCTCGTCGGCGACCGTCACGACGGCGCGGGCGACCGACTCGGACAGCAGCGTCGTCACGGCATCGACACCGTCGCGCTCGCAGACCGCCGCAAGGTCGATGCTCGCTCCCACACCGTGCCGCAGCACCGACTCGGCGAGGGTGACCGCCAGGCCACCGTCCGAGACGTCGTGGCTGCTCGTGACGACACCCGCGCGGACCGCGGCGACGAAGAAGTCGGCGAGCGCCTTCTCCGCCGCGAGGTCGACCTGCGGCGGCAGCCCGCCGAGGTGCCCGTGCAGCGCGTGCGCCCACTCGCCGCCGTCGAGCTCGTCGCGGGTGGCGCCGAGGAGGACGACCGGCTGGCCGTCACCGACGAAACCGGCACCCACCCCCTTCGTCACGTCGTCGAGGACGCCGAGGACGCCGACGACCGGCGTCGGATGGATCGCCGTCTCACCGGTCTGGTTGTAGAAGGAGACGTTGCCGCCGGTCACGGGGATGCCGAGCTCGAGGCAGGCGTCGTAGAGGCCGGCGACCGAGCGCTCGAACTGCCACATGACGTCCGGGTCCTCGGGCGAGCCGAAGTTCAGGCAGTCGGTGACGGCCAGCGGCAGCGCGCCGGACGTGGCGACGTTGCGGTAGCTCTCGGCGAGCGCGAGCTGGGCGCCGGCGTAGGGGTCGAGGCGGCCGAAGCGGCCGTTGCAGTCGGTCGAGACGGCGACGCCGAGCCCGGTCTGCTCGTCGATCCGGACGACGCCGGAGTCGGCGGGCATGGCCTGCTTGGTGTTGCCGAGGACGTAGCGGTCGTACTGGTCGGTGACCCACGACTTGTCGCAGATGTTCGGCGAGGCGAGCAGGTCGAGGACGACCTGGCCCATCTCCTCGGCCTGCGGCCGCGGCAGCGAGTCGCTCGTGTCGGCCTGCAGGGCGTCGAGCCAGCCGGGACGGGCGAAGGGGCGCTCGTAGACCGGTCCGTCGTGGGCCACCGAGCGGGGCGGCACGTCGACGATCGTCTCGCCGTGCCAGGTGATGACGAGGCGGCCCGAGTCGGTGACCTCGCCGAGCACGGTCGCCTCGACGTCCCACCTGTCGGTGATCGCCATGAAGGCCTCGACCTGGTCGGGGGCGACGACCGCCATCATCCGCTCCTGGCTCTCGGACATGAGGATCTCCTCGGCCCGGAGGGTGGAGTCGCGCAACGGGACCCGGTCGAGCTCGACAGTCATGCCGCCGTCACCGGCGGAGGCCAGCTCGGAGGTGGCGCAGGACAGCCCGGCGCCGCCGAGGTCCTGGATGCCCTCGACGACCCCGGCCGCGTAGAGCTCCAGGCAGCACTCGATGAGGACCTTCTCGGCGAAGGGGTCGCCGACCTGGACCGCGGGACGCTTCGTCGGTCCCCCTTCGTCGAAGGTCTCCGAGGCGAGGACCGAGACGCCGCCGATGCCGTCGCCGCCGGTCTTGGCACCGAAGAGGACGATCTTGTTGCCGACGCCCGAGGCGTTGGCGAGGTGGAGGTCCTCGTGGCGCAGCTTGCCGACGCACAGGGCGTTGACGAGCGGGTTGCCCTGGTAGCAGTCGTCGAAGACGATCTCGCCGCCGATGTTGGGCAGGCCGAGGCAGTTGCCGTAGCCGCCGATGCCCTTGACGACACCCGGGAGGACGCGCGCGGTGTCCGGGTGGTCGATGGCGCCGAAGCGCAGCGGGTCCATGACGGCGACCGGGCGGGCGCCCATGGCCATGATGTCGCGGACGATACCGCCGATGCCGGTCGCGGCCCCCTGGTACGGCTCGACGTAGCTCGGGTGGTTGTGCGACTCGACCTTGAAGGTCACCGCCCAGCCCTGGCCGATGTCGATGACCCCGGCGTTCTCCCCGATGCCGGCGAGGGTCTTGCCGAGCGGGGTCTCGCTCGGGAGGTCGCCGAAGCGGCGGAGGTGGACCTTCGAGGACTTGTAGGAGCAGTGCTCGGACCACATGACCGAGTACATCGCAAGCTCGGCGATCGTCGGCCGGCGGCCGAGGATCTCACGGATGCGCGCGTACTCGTCCTCCTTGAGCCCGAGGTCGGCCCAGGGCTGCTCGAGGTCCGGGGTCTGCCCGGCGTGGTCGACCGTGTCGAGGCTCATGCGGACACCACCTGCTGGAGGACGGAGGTGAAGAAGGTGCGGCCGTCGAGGCTCGGGCCGAAGCCCTCCTCGACGCAGTGCTCGGGGTGCGGCATGAGGCCGACGACGTTGCCGCGCTCGTTGGTGATGCCGGCGATGTCGCGGTAGCTGCCGTTGGGGTTGGTGCCGGTGTAGCGGAAGGCGACCCGACCCTCGCCCTCGAGCCGGTCGAGGGTGGCCGCGTCGGCGACGAACTGACCGTCCTGGTTCTTCAGGACGATGGTGATCTCCTGCCCCTCCTCGAACTGGTGGGTCCAGGCGGTCGACGCGTTCTCGACCCGCAGGCCCTGGTCGCGGCAGACGAACTTCCTGTGGTCGTTCTGGATCATCGCGCCGGGCAGGAGGTGGCTCTCGCAGAGGATCTGGAAGCCGTTGCAGATCCCGAGGACCGGCATGCCCGCCGCCGCGCCCCGGACGACCTCGTCCATGACGGGGGCAAAGCGGGAGATGGCGCCGGCGCGGAGGTAGTCGCCGTAGGAGAAGCCGCCGGGGATGACGACCGCGTCGACGCCCTCGAGGTCGGCGTCGCGGTGCCAGAGGGCGACGGCCTCGCCGCCGCAGAGGTCGACGGCCCGACGGGCGTCGTGGTCGTCGAGGGAGCCGGGGAAGGTGACGACGCCGATCTTCACTGCACGGACCCGGTGATCGGGGCCTGCTCGGGCTCGTCGTGGGTCAGCTCGTGGACGTCGACGACGTCCTCGATGACCGGGTTGGAGAGGAGCGTCTCCGCGGCCTCGCGGGCGCGGGACAGGTGCTCGTCCGTGACGTCGCCGTCGACGGAGAGCACGAACCGCTTGCCCTGACGGACATCGGTGAAGTCCTCGAAACCGAGGCGCGGCAGGGCCCCTCGGACGGCCTGACCCTGGGGGTCGAGGATCTCGGGCTTGAGCATGACGTCGACGACGATGCGTCCCACTGGGGCTCCTGGTGCGAAGGGGGTGCGTCCAGGGCCGAGTCTAGGGCCGGGCTCTCGTGGCGACGAACGCAGTCACTCCGTGGGAACCGTCGCAGATGCGAGCGCCGATGCGATGTCTGCGATCTCGGCCAGCTCGCCCGTAGCGATCGCGATGACGAGGTCGTAGGCCTCGTCGTTGGAGACCCCCAACCTCCGACCGTTGAGCCCGTACACCGTGATGATCGCTGCCAGGGTGAGTCGCTTGTCGCCGTCGACCAGTGCGTGGTTGCGGGCGGTGGACTGGGCCAGCGCGGCAGCTCGCTCGTCGAGCGCCGGATAGGCGTCAGGTCCATCACTGGCCGAGCCGCTCCATCGCCTCCGCGTAGCGCGGGAGCTCCACGTCGAGGATCGCGTCGATCGCGCGGCCGCGGTCTAGGCGCCCCGCCTCCAGCATCACGGCACGCCGCACGACCTCCTGCCGGGACACTCCCTGGGCCTCGACCAGCTGGTCCAGGGCAGCCTCGAGCTCGGCGTCGGTGCGCAGGGTGAACGCCATGAGTCGATGGCATCGCCGCGATACCATCGAGTGCAGGCTCAGGCGAAGGTCTGCCCCGTGATCCGCTCGTAGGCCTCGACGTACTTGGCTCGAGTGGCGTCGACGACCTCCACGGGCAACGCCGGCGGCTCGTCGCCGGAGGCCTTGTCCCAGCCGGAGGCGGGGGAGGTGAGCCAGTCGCGGACGAACTGCTTGTCGAAGCTCGGCTGCTGCCGGCCCGGCTCCCAGCCGTCGGCCGGCCAGAAGCGCGAGCTGTCGGGGGTGAGCACCTCGTCTGCGAGGACGATCTCGCAGTCGGCGCCACGCTCGCGGATGGCCACCCGCACGTCCTCGTCCTGACCCAGCTCGAGACCGCGGAGCCCGAACTCGACCTTGGTGTCGGCGAGGAGGATGCCCCGCTCGGCGGCGATCTCGTTGCCGCGCGCGAGGATCTCGACGGTCAGATCGCGGACCCGCTCGGCGAGCGCCGGGCCGATCTCGGCGACGACCCCTTCGTACGGGATCGGCTCGTCGTGCTGCCCCATCGGCGCCTTGGTCGAGGGGGTGAAGATGGGCTCCGGGAGCCGCGACCCGTCGACGAGCCCCTCCGGCAGCGCGACCCCGCTCACCGAGCCGTTCGCCCGGTACTCGCTGAGGCCACCCCCGGTGAGGTAGGCGCGGGCGACGCACTCGACGGGCAGCATGTCGAGCCGCTCGACGACGACCGCGCGCCCGGCGACCGCGGCGGGCACGTCGACGCTGATGACGTGGTTGGGGACGATGTCGGCGAGCTGGTCGAACCACCACAGCGACATCTGGGTCAGCACCGCGCCCTTGTCGGGGATCGGGGTGTCGAGGACGAAGTCGTACGCGCTCAGCCGGTCGCTCGCCACGAGGAGCAGCTGGTCGTAGAGGAGGTTGCCCGCGTCGTCGAGCGGGGCGTAGAGGTCTCGGACCTTGCCGGAGTACTCGTGGGCGTAGCCGGGCAGCTCGGGGGTCATGGCCCCATCCTTCCAGCCGGCGAAGGGGTGTCGTCAGCCAGAGAGGTCGAAGGCGTGACGTATCGCGGCAGCGAGGTCGGGCTCCTGCGAGTCGAAGAGGTAGCCGATCTGACGACCAAGTGCCGCTCGCGCCACGGTGACGGTGGCGTCCAGGTTGACCACGGACTCGACCTGGACACCGTTCGCGGCACCGACGGGCACCTCGACGGACAGGCCTCGGATCGTCGTCGTGATGGGCGCCACCGTCACGAGCGAGCGCACGTCCAGCACCGCCGCTCGGGTCAGCACCACGGCAGGCCGCGGCTTGTCGAGCTGGACGACGTGGATCGGTCGCACCCTCAGTCGTCCAGGGCGGGCGTGCTCCGCGACGCGAGCCACGACTCCAGCTCGCCCAGGTCCCCCTCGGCGCTCGCGCGCGCGTAGACCTCGGCGTCGTGCTCAGCCAGCCTGCGTCGCAGCTCGCGTTCGAGCGCGGACTCCATCACCTCGGCACGGCTGGACACCGCACCCGACCGGACGAGCTCGTCCACCGCCGTGACGAGATCGTCCGCCAGACGGAGAGAGACCTGGATGCTCATGAGACCCACTGTAACCCGACCTGGGTGACAGTGGTCGATCGCCGCGGTCAGGGGACGTGCAGCTCGCCGCGCGAGGCCCGCAGCGCGATGTCGGTGCGGTGGTGGCTGCCCTCGAGGTCGACCTGCTCGACGGCCGCGTAGGCCCGGTCGCGCGCCTCGGTGAGGTCGGCGCCCAGGGCGACGACGGAGAGGACGCGGCCGCCCGCGGAGACGAGGGTGCCGTCCTCCCCCTTCGCCGTGCCGGCGTGGAGGACGTACGCGTCGTCACCGATCTCCTCGAGGCCGGCGATCGGCTCACCCGTCGCCGGCGACGCGGGGTAGCCGGGGGCCGCGACGACGACCGTCACCGCGGACTCGTCCCGCCACCGCAGCGGCTCGGCCTCGTCGAGGCGACCCTGCGCGGCGGCCATGAGCAGCCCGCCCAGCGGCGTCTCGAGGCGGGCGAGCACGGCCTGCGTCTCGGGGTCGCCGAAGCGGACGTTGAACTCGATGACCCTCGGCCCGCCGGCGGTCAGCGCGAGGCCGACGTACAGGACCCCGACGAAGGGGGTGCCTCGTCGCGCCATCTCGTCGACGACCGGCTGGGCGATGCGGTCGACGACGTCGTCGACGAGCCCCTCGGGCGCCCACGTCAGCGGCGAGTACGCGCCCATGCCACCGGTGTTGGGTCCCTCGTCGCCGTCGAAGACGCGCTTGAAGTCCTGGGCGAGGTCGAGCGGCACCACGGAGCTGCCGTCGCAGATGCAGAAGAGGGAGGCCTCGGGCCCGTCGAGGTACTCCTCGACGACGACCTGGGCGTCGCCCCCCTTCGCCAGGCAGGCCAGTCCGTGCTCGAGCGCGACGCCCCGGTCCTCGGTGACGACGACGCCCTTGCCGGCGGCGAGGCCGTCGTCCTTGACGACGTAGGGGGCGCCGAAGGCGTCGAGCGCCTCGGCGAGCTCCGCCTCGGTCGTCGCGACGTGCGCGACGCCGGTCGGGACCTCGGCGGCGGCCATGACCTCCTTGGCGAAGGCCTTGCTGCCCTCGAGCGTCGCCGCCTCCCGGCCCGGGCCGAAGCAGGCGATGCCCGCGTCGCGGACGGCGTCGGCGACCCCCGCGACGAGCGGTGCCTCGGGACCGACGACGACGAGGTCGACCGCGTGCTCGCGGGCGAGCGCGACGACCGCGCTCGGGTCGGAGGCGTCGACCGGGAGGCACATCGTCACGAGGTCGATGCCGGGGTTGCCCGGTGCCGCGAGGACGACGTCGACGGCCGGGTCGGCGAGCAGGGAGCGGACGAGCGCGTGCTCCCGCGCCCCGGAGCCGATGACGAGTGCCTTCACGTGGCTGAGCCTAGGGCGTGACGACGAGGGAAGAAAAAGGTGGGGCGCAGAGGATCCGGCGGGCAGGGGGGGAATCCGCCGGCTCAACTCTGCGCCCCCGCGCCCATGAGGTCAGGGGGGGACACCTCACGAGCGCGCCGACCCCGCAGGGTCGATAGATGAGAGTTTGACCATCGAGGCCGGTGGAAGGCAACCCAGCCTCTGTCGCGAGACCGACACTGTCGGAAACCCGCCATACTGACGGGCATGACGACCCACGGGGAACTGACCGCCCCCATGACCACCTACGACTACCTCGTGCCCGAGGAGGAGCTGAGGCGCTACTACGTCGAGCTGATCCAGGACCCGTCCGCCACCCGGGACTCGCTCGTCGCCGCAGGAGCCCACCCGGCCACCCTCGACCGGGTGCTGGGCCTCCTCGCCTACCGCGGGCTCATCGAGATCTCCCTCGACGGGCGCATCGAGGTCGCGCCGCCCGAGCCGGCCCTGGCGGCCTTCACCTCGGAGGTCGAGCGGGAGATCCGCCGCGTCCGTGCCTCGGCCCACCAGCTCGGCCTGCTGCACCGCAAGGCTCGCGACCAGGAGGACGCGAGGCGCAACCCGCTGCGCGTGGCCACCCTGCGGTCGGTGGCCGAGATCCGGGCGGTCACGACGTCGATGGTCGCCGAGGCCGAGGAGTCGGTCCTCGCCATGCGCGCCTACGGCACCCGCAGCATCCAGCTGCTCACGACGCCCGGCATCGACCACGACGCCCCGACGCTGGACAGCGCGGGCCACCCGCTGCGCCAGATCGCGGTCTACGACACCCGGCTGCTCGAGCTCGACGGGGCGCTGGCCTCCCTGCAGCGCCGACAGGCGGCGGGCGAGCGGATCCGGCTCGTGCGCGACGTCCCGCTCTCCGCGATCGTCGTCGACGGCATGTCAGCGGTCATCGACCTCACCAACGTCGACCCTGACGGCGACGGCTCGGCCGCGGTCTGGGACAGCCCGCTCATCGCGGGCATGGCCGGGATGGTGGAGGGCTTCTTCCGGCGAGGCACACCCCTCCCGGACATCGACGAGGGCAACGACCCCGAGGCCGGGCTCACCGCACGCGACCGCACGATCCTCACCCTCCTCGCGAGCGGTGCGTCCGACCCGATGGTGGCCCGACAGCTCGGGGTCAGCGTGCGGACCGTCGAGCGTCGCGTCCGGGTGCTCATGGACCAGCTCGACGCGATCTCACGGATGCAGCTCGGGATCGAGGCCGTGCGCCACGGACTCCTGTAGGCGAACTAGACTCGACCCTCGCCCGCGACCGCGGGCCGTACCCCGACGAAGGCAGCAGAGCAGGACAACGTGTCGGACAGCTCCTCCAGGTCCTCGGTCAGCGAGGTCTCACCCCAGGTCGCCGCTGAGATCGCGACCGAGCAGGCCCACCTCGACCGGGTCCGCTCCGAGCTCGCCAAGGCGTCCTCCCGCGCGGGCCTCGTCGCGACCGACGGCATGTCTCGCGGGCGCACCGACCGCACCGGGGACGTCCGCGACGAGGAGATGTCCGGGCTCTTCGAGCGCGACGCCCTCGTCTACACGGCCGCTCGCCGGATCGCCTCCCTCGAGCACCAGCACGAGGGTCTGGTCTTCGGCCGTCTGGACATCGACCACGGCGGGGACATGGCCCCCGCCGACCGGGAGGTCCGCTACGTCGGGCGGCTCGGCGTGCGCGACGACGACTACGAGCCGCTCGTCATCGACTGGCGCGCCCCCGCCGCATCGCCTTTCTACCGAGCGACCCCCGTGGAGAACCTCGGAGTGATCCGCCGGCGGGTGCTCCGCTCGCGCGACGACACGGTCGTCGGCGTCGAGGACGACCTCATGGTCCCCGAGGCGCCCGACGACATCGTCGTCATCGGCGACGGCGCCCTCCTCGCCGCGCTCACGCGAGCCCGCGGCACCCGGATGCGCGACATCGTGGCGACCATCCAGGCCCACCAGGACGAGGCCATCCGGGCGAGCGACCGCGGCGTCACCGAGATCACCGGCGGCCCGGGCACGGGCAAGACCGTCGTCGCCCTCCACCGCGCCGCCTACCTGCTCTATGCCGACCGGCGCCGTTACGAGAGCGGCGGCATCCTCGTCGTCGGACCCTCCGCGGCGTACACCGCCTACATCGAGCGGGTCCTGCCCTCGCTCGGCGAGGACTCGGTCGCGCTGCGGGCGCTCGGCGACATCGTCGACGCCATCGACACCTCGCGGCTCGACACCCCCGAGGTCGCCGCGATTAAGGGGTCCCTGCGGATGCGGACACTCGTCTCCCGGCTGCTCCAGGAGCCGGTGCCGGACGCGCCGACCGAGCTGCGGGCCTTCGTCGGCGGCATCGCCCTGCGCATCGACGCCGACCGCCTCGCCGCCATCCGGCGCCAGGTCCTGCGCGACCGTCCCCGCAACCAGGGCACCAAGGCCGCGCGCGAGCTCCTCGCGGAGGTCGCGTGGGCCTCGCACCGTGAGGGCGACCGCGACGAGTTCCTCGACGCCTTCGACGAGTCGATCGCGGTCGACTCCTTCATGGAGGCGTGGTGGCCACAGGTCGACCCGCGCCAGGCGATGCTCTGGCTCGCCGACACCGAGCGCGCCTACCGCGTCACCCAGGGTGTGCTCTCCCAGGGTGACGCCGCCGCCTTCGCGTACTCGATGCGCGAGGCGCTCGAGCTCGGCACGTGGAGCGTCGGCGACGTCGCGATCGTCGACGAGCTCTCGGTGCGCCTCGGCCCGGTCGAGGACGCACCCTCGGAAGAGCGCGGCTTCTACGAGATCGACGAGCTCGACGCGCGCGCGGCCGAGCGCGAGCTGACGACGATGGGTTCGTCGGTGGCCCCCCGGGCGATCGAGTCCGAGGTCTCCCCGACGCAGGCGCGCGAGCGCCTCCTCCACGGCCGGATCGGCCGCCCGGCGACCTACGCCCACGTGCTCGTCGACGAGGCGCAGGACCTCTCCCCCATGCAGTGGCGGATGGTCGGCCGGAGGGGTCGCCGAGCCTCGTGGACGGTCGTCGGCGACGCGGCGCAGGCGTCGTGGCCCGACGCCCAGGAAGCGCGGTCGGCCCGCGACGAGGCCTTCGGGTCCAACGAGCGGCGTGGCTTCCACATGCAGACCAACTACCGCAACGCGCGCGAGATCTTCGACTACGCCCGCGACGTCATCCTCCCTGTGGTGCCGGACGCGGACATCCCCCAGGCCGTCCGCGAGACCGGGCACTCGCCCGTCGAGCTGCCCTTCGGCGACGTCCTCGACGACCGTGCCCCGGGGGTGGGCGAGGTCGCCCACGAGGCCGTCCGGGCACTCCTCGACGAGGTCGACGGGTCGATCGCGGTCATCACCCCGGCTCGTCACGCCGGCCGGGTCGCCGACCTCGCCGACCACGAGAGCGGCCGCGTCGTCGTCCTCGACCCGATGTCGACCAAGGGCCTGGAGTGGGACGCGACGGTCGTCGTCGACCCCGACGCGATCATCGCCGAGTCCCCCGGTGGTGCTCGGGTCCTCTACGTCGCGCTGACCCGCGCCGCCCACCGGATGACCGTCCTTCGACCCACGACCTGAGCTCACCCCTTCGCCCATGACGAAGGGGGTGACCCGGCACGTGATCGTGCGGGCCACCCCCTCGAAGGAGCGGTCGTGCGCTCAGCCGGACTTGCGGCGGAACATCTGCTGGGCGCCGGAGGTCTCGGGCCCGTGGGCACCGTGGACCTTGCCGTCGCGACCGTCGGCGGAGACGTTTGCCCCGCCGTGGGCCTGCTTGCGCTCCAGCGCCTGCCGGAACTTCTCCTTGACGTCCTCCGGCGCGCTCTCGTGCTTGCTCACGCGCACCACCTCCTTGCGTCGTCGGTCGCGGCGGGACTGCCCGCCGTCCCCGTCACCGTTCCACCCGTCAGCCGAGCGCGCAACGGCATTTCACCCGCCGGTAGGGTGAGGGGGTTGTCCGACGAGCACCGAGGAGATGTCAGATGCCGGCGATCGTGCTGGTCGGAGCCCAGTGGGGCGACGAGGGCAAGGGCAAGGCCACGGACCTGCTGGGGCGGGACGTCGACTACGTCGTGAAGTTCAACGGCGGCAACAACGCCGGCCACACGGTCGTCATCGACGGCGAGAAGTACGCCCTGCACCTCCTGCCCTCCGGGATCCTCTCCCCCAACTGCACCCCCGTCATCGGCAACGGCGTCGTCGTCGACCTCGAGGTGCTCTTCCAGGAGCTCGACGGGCTCATCGCCCGCGGCGTCGACGTCTCCAAGCTGCAGGTCAGCGCCAACGCGCACGTCATCGCGCCGTACAACCGCACCCTCGACAAGGTCACCGAGCGCTTCCTCGGGTCGCGCAAGATCGGGACCACCGGGCGCGGCATCGGACCGACCTACGCCGACAAGATGAACCGGATCGGCATCCGCGTGCAGGACATCTTCGACGAGTCGATCCTGCGGCAGAAGGTCGAGGCCGCGCTCGGCTTCAAGAACCAGGTGCTGGCGAAGGTCTACAACACCCGCGCCGTCGAGACCGAGCGCGTGGTCGCCGAGCTGCGCTCCTACGCCGAGCGGCTCGCCCCGATGGTCACCGACACCACGCTCGAGCTCGAGCGGGCCCTCGACGCCGGCCAGAACGTCCTCCTCGAGGCCGGCCAGGCGACCCTGCTCGACATCGACCACGGCACCTACCCCTTCGTCACGAGCTCCTCGGCGACGGCCGGCGGCGCCTGCACCGGCTCGGGCATCCCCCCGACCCGCGTGAGCCGGGTCATCGCGATCCTCAAGGCGTACACGACACGCGTCGGCGAGGGCCCCTTCCCGACCGAGCTCTTCGACCACGACGGCGAGTTTCTCCGCGCAACCGGCCACGAGTACGGCACGACGACAGGTCGCCCGCGGCGCTGCGGCTGGGTCGACACGGTCGTCGGCCGCTACGCCACCCGGATCAACGGCGTCACCGACTTCGTCATCACCAAGCTCGACGTCCTCACCGGTCTCGAGCGGCTCCCGATCTGCGTCGCGTACGACGTCGACGGGGTCCGCCACGACGAGATGCCGGTCAACCAGAGCGACTTCCACCACGCGAGGCCCGTCTACGAGTACCTCGACGGCTGGTCGGAGGACATCACCGGCTGCCGCACCTTCGAGGAGCTGCCGGCCAACGCGCAGGCCTACGTGCTGCGCGTCGAGGAGCTCATCGGCGCCCGGGTCTCCGCGATCGGTGTCGGTCCGGGCCGCGAGGAGATCATCCAGCGGCACCCGCTGCTCGACCCGCGCGAGGACTGAGCCGCCACTCAGGCCCGGCCGGCCCTCGCGAGCGCGACCCCGAGCTGGTAGCGCGTCGTCACCCGGTGCTGCTCCATGAGCGCCGCCACCCGACGGCGCACCGTCCGCAGGGCGACGCCGAGGTGCCGCGCGATCGTCTCGTCCTTGTAGCCCAGGCCGAGCAGCTCGATGAGGCGCTCGTCGGCACCCGGGTCCTCCGCCCCCCGGCTCGGCGACCGCCCCCAGGCCAGGTCGAACCACGCCTGGAAGGCACCCACGATCACCGGGCTGCGGATGACGAGGTACTCCGACCCCGCGTCGCCCCACACCGAGGGCGTGACCACCACCTCGTCGCTGAAGATGGCGAACTCGTGCGTCAGCAGGTCACCGACCCGCTGCTCCTGCCCTGCCGCGTGCAGCGCATCGAGCCGGCTGACGTTCTCCGGGGAGTCGAGCACCTCGGGCCGATAGATGGTGCGCTGACGCTGACCCTCCCTGGCCCGCTCCAGCTCGTGGGCCGCGTGCTCGGCCTCGGTCCCGGCCCCGACGTCCGGATCGAGGAAGACGTTGTCGACGGAGGCGACCATGCCCGCGAGCCGGTCGACGATTGGCGCCGCGATCGCCTGGTCGAGGATCTCGACCCCGGGGCTGCGGGGTGCCCCCTCGCCCCGGGTGAGGTCCGCGCGCAGCATCATCATCGCGTCGCCGATCTCGGCCAGCTCCACCCGCCGCTCGGCGAGGCGGCTCAGCTCCAGCGTGAGCATGCGCTCTAGCCGCTCGAAGGGAGGCACGCTGCTCGTCGGCGACATGTTGGCATGTTAGTGCCACTGTCCTATTGGTGTCGCTGCTGAGCCCCTTTTCGCTCCTGACCTGGGGCACAATGGACGCATAGAGGGGGCGCTGGCGCCGGGGATCAGGGGACTCCGGACCAGCGCCCCTGATATTTGTCCATCGCGACCTTCGGGTCACGGTGCTCGTGCCGTTCAGGGGGAGGCGCGAGGAAGGGGCCAGGCTCAGGTGAGCCGGGCCCCTTCTCGCATGCTCAGGGCAGCAAGACCTGCGCCGCCTCGGCCGAGCTGTCGTGGAGGAAGGTGCGGCAGCGCTCCTCCTCCTCGACCTCGCCGATCGCGCCGGCGGCCCGGGCGAGCGCGGCGAGCGCCCGCAGGAAGCCACGGTTCGGCTCGTGCGACCACGGCACCGGACCCTGGCCCCGCCAGCCGTTGCGGCGAAGGGAGTCCAGCGCGCGGTGGTAGCCGGTCCGGGCGTAGGCGTAGCCCTCGATCGTCCGGCCGGAGGCCAGGGCGTCCTCGGCGAGGACGGCCCAGGCCAGTGACGACGAGGGGTGGGCCGCCGCGACCTCGGCGGGGGACACCCCTTCGTCCAGGCGGTTGGCGGCCGGGTCCTCCGGGAGGAGGGTCTCGGGGATGCCGAGCAGGTTGTCCATCAGGCCTTGACCGAGGTGCCGGCAGAGCGGAGGTTCTCGCAGGCCTCGACGACGCGACGCGCCATGGCCGCCTCGGCCTCCTTGCCCCAGGCGCGCGGGTCGTACTGCTTCTTGTTGCCGACCTCGCCGTCAACCTTGAGGACGCCCTCGTAGTGCTGCAGCATCCAGCCGGCGACCGGGCGGGTGAAGGCGTACTGGGTGTCGGTGTCGACGTTCATCTTCACGACGCCGTAGTCGACGGCGTCGGAGATCTCCTGCGCGGTCGAGCCCGAGCCGCCATGGAAGACGAGGTCGAGCGGCTTGTCGCCCTTGTCGCTGCCGTACTTGGCGACGATCGCCTCCTGGCACTCCTTGAGGATCTCCGGGCGGAGCTTGACGTTGCCCGGCTTGTAGACGCCGTGGACGTTGCCGAAGGTCAGCGCCGCCATGTAGCGGCCCTGCTCGCCGAGACCGAGGGCCTCGACGGTGGCAAGCGCGTCCTCGGGGGTCGTGTAGAGCTGGTCGTTGATCTCGTTGGCGACACCGTCCTCCTCGCCACCGACGACACCGATCTCGACCTCGAGGATGATGTCGGCCGCCACCGCGAGGGCGAGCAGCTCCTGCGCGATCTGGAGGTTCTCGTTGAGCGGCACGGCCGAGCCGTCCCACATGTGCGACTGGAAGATCGGGGTGCCGAACTTGTCCTTGTGCTCCTGGCTCGCCTGGAGCAGCGGGCGGACGAAGCCGTCGAGCTTGTCCTTGGGGCAGTGGTCGGTGTGCAGCGCGATGTTGACGTCGTAGTGCTTGGCGACCTCGTTCGCGTAGGCGGCGAGCGCCAGCGAGCCGGTGACCATGTTCTTGACCGTCGGGCCGGACAGGTACTCCGCGCCGCCGGTGGAGACCTGGACGATGCCGTCCGAGCCCGCCTCCGCGAAGCCACGGATCGCGGCGTTGAGGGTCTGGCTGGAGGTGACGTTGATCGCCGGGTAGGCGAAGGATCCGGCCTTCGCGCGGTCGAGCATGTCCCGGTAGACCTCGGGGGTTGCGATGGGCATGGCGACTCTCTCCTTGTCAGCGGTGACGGGGCTTGTCCTGCCTCGATCCTTCCACGCCCGGCTCGTCGAGGACAGCAGACCCCTCCCGCTGAGACCGATCCCCCGAGGCGCGCTCCCTCAGGGCGCTCTGGAGTGCCGGTCCGGCCTCGACGACGTAGGCGTCCGAGCCCGTCCGCACACCCGCCACATCGAACTCGCGCAGGACCTCCCGGATCACGGCGTGCTGCGCCTCGCGGGTGTCGAGCTGGGTCGACCCGGACCAGAAGCGCAGCTCCATCCGGACCGTGCCGTTGCCGATGCTCGTGAGGAGCGCCTCGGGCACCGGCTCGGCGAGGACCGACGGGAGATCGGCCATCGCCTCGAGCGCGACCGAACGGGCCACGTCAAGGTCGGTGGTGTCCTCGAGGTCGACCCCGACGGTCGAGCGCACGTACTCGAAGCCGGTCTGCACGGTCACGACCTCGGAGTGCAGCGTGCCGTTGGGGATGAGGACGAGACGCCCGTCGAAGGTGCGGATGGAGGTCGATGAGAGCCCGATCTGGACGACGGTGCCGCGATGCTGCCCGCACTCGATCTGGTCACCGACCCGGAAGCGGTCGCGCGCGAGCAGGATGATCCCGGCGAAGGTGTTGCCCAGCACGGTCTGGAAGGCGATACCGGCGGCGATCGAGATGACGCCGACCCCGCCGAGGACGTTGACCGGCTTGATGCTCGGGAAGACGACGGTGAGCGCCACGGCGACGCCGAGCACGACCACCGCCCAGCCGGCGAGCCGCCCGAAGACGTCGGACGAGCTCGCGCCGCGCCCACGCCGACGGAGCACCCACCCGACCGCATGCCGGAGCACCCAGGCCAGGACCAGCGCCGCGAGCAGCACCGCACCCGCGACGGCCGCGCCCTGCCAGGTGACAGCCGGTAGCTGGATGACGTCCTCGTCCATCACGACCCTCCCTGCCAGGCGGCGATCCGCTCCACCGCCTCGGCGACAGCGGCTGGGCCGGCGGCGAAGCTCAGACGCACGTGCTCGTGACCGGCGACGCCGTCGAAGTCGTTGCCCGGCGTCACCGCGACACCGGTCGCGTCGAGCAGCGCCGCGGCGTAGGTGGGCGCGTCCCGCCACCGCTCCAGCTGCCGGCCGAGGTGGGCGTAGTAGTAGAAGGCGCCGTCGGCCGGGGCCGCGGCCCCCCAGCCCAGCCGCGGTGCCGCCTCGAGCAGGAGACGACGGGTGTGCGCGAACTCGGCCACGCCCCCTTCGCACTGCTCCAGTGCCGCCGGTTCGAAGGCTGCGACGGCCGCCTCCTGGGCCGGGACGGGCGGGCAGAGCGCGATGCTGCCGGCCAGCGCGTCGACGGCCGCGGCGAGGTCCTCGGGCATGAGCATCCAGCCCAGCCGCCAGCCGGTCATGCCCCAGTACTTGCTGAACGAGCTGATGACGACGACGCCGTCGTCGATCTCCGCCGCGCACACCCCGCGCGGGTCGGGCCCGCCGGGCTCGGGGTAGGTGACACCGTGGTAGATCTCGTCGCTCACGAGGCGGACGTCGTGCTCCCGGCACCAGTGAGTGATCGCCGTGAGCTCGGCGCGGTCGACCATCGTGCCGGTCGGGTTCGCCGGCGAGGCGAGCACGAGACCAGCGAGCGGGGCCTGCGAGTGGGCCTCGTCGAGCATCGCCGGGGTCGGCTGGTAGCGCACGTCCGCGCCGCAGTCGAGGTCGACCACTTCGCAACCCAGGCTGCTGAGGATGTTGCGGTAGGCGGGGTAGCCGGGCCGGGCGAGCGCGACCCGGTCACCGGCGTCGAAGGCCGCGAGGAAGGCCAGGACGAAGGCCCCCGAGCTGCCCGTGGTGACGGCGACCCGGCCAGGCGGGACATCGAGGTCGTACCAGCGTCGGTAGTGGCCGGCGATCGCTGCCCGCAGCGCGGCCGTGCCCAGCGCCGGGGTGTAGGTCAGCGGCCGACGGGAGGCGTGCAGCTCGGCGGCCGCCAGCGACACCGCGTCCGGCGCCCCGCCGGACGGCTCCCCCGCGCAGAGCGAGATGACGTCGCGCCCCTCGGCGCGCAGCTGCGCAACCCGGGCCAGCACCTCCATGACCGTGAAGGGCGGGACCTGCGAACGGCGAGAGGGACCGAGCGAGCTCATGCCCCGATCCTCCCAGGCCGACCCGGGCACGGAGCCGCTAGGGGACCTCGGGCGCGGCCCCGGCCGGCCGCTGGCCGTGGACGTGACGTCGGACCCAGGCGTGCATGGCGATCGCAGCGGCGGCGCCGGCGTTCATCGAGCGGGTCGAGCCGTGCTGCCCGATCTCGAGGACGACGTCGCACGCAGTGAGCATCTCCGGTGAGATCCCCGGCCCCTCCTGGCCGAGGACCAGCACGCACTCACGGGGCAGGTCGAAGGTCTCCAACGGCACCGCACCGGGGACGTTGTCGATCCCGACGACCGTCAGCCCCTCCCCCTTCGCCCAGGCCGCGAAGTCCGCGACGGTGGGGTGGTGGTGCTCAACCTGGTAGCGGTCGGTGACCATGGCGCCCCGACGGTTCCACCGGCGACGGCCGACGATGTGGAAGGCCGCGGCACCGAGGGCGTTGGCGGTCCGGACGACCGAGCCGATGTTGAAGTCGTGCTCCCAGTTCTCGATCGCGACGTGGAAGCCGTGCCGGCGCGTCTCGAGGTCGGCGACGATCGCCTCGTGGCGCCAGTAGCGGTACCGGTCGAGGACGTTGCGCCGGTCGCCCTCCCTGAGCAGCTCGGGGTCGAGGCGGTCGTCCTCCGGCCACGGCCCGTCCCAGGGGCCCACCCCCACGACCCGACCTTCGACCCCTTCGCTCACGGTCGACCAACCTAGCCCGGCGCCCGGGCAGGGATCACACCGCCGGCACAGCACACTCCCAGGCGCCCCCGCCTACCCTGGGCAGAGCGAACGCCCCGCCGCGGGGCGCACCGACCGCGGGAAGGGCGGCATGCAACAGCTCATCGACTGGGTCCTCGGGATCATGGAGTCCGTCGGAGGACCCGGCATCGCGCTGGCGATCTTCCTCGAGAACCTCTTCCCGCCGATCCCCAGCGAGGTCGTCCTGCCGCTCGCCGGCTTCACCGCCGCCAACGGGGAGTACACGATCGTCGAGGCCGTCCTCTGGGCCACCCTCGGATCGGTGACCGGCGCCCTGCTCCTCTACGGCTTCGGCGCGGTCGTCGGCATGGACCGGCTGCGCGTCATCGCGCACCGGATGCCGCTCGTCGACGTCTCGGACGTCGACAAGGCCGACACGTGGTTCACGAGGCACGGCCGCAAGGCGGTCTTCTTCGGCCGGCTCATCCCCGGCATCCGCAGCCTGATCTCGATCCCTGCGGGCGTCGACCGGATGCCGCTCACCGGCTTCCTCGCGATGACCACCGCCGGCTCCCTGCTGTGGAACACCGCGCTCATCTCCGCCGGCTACGCCCTCGGCTCGAGGTACCACGTCGTCGAGCAGTACATCGACCCGATCAGCAAGGTCATCTACGTGCTCATCGTCCTTGCGGTCGTCGCCTGGGTGATCTTCCTCGTCCGTCGCAACAAGCGGCGCAGCCACGACCCCGACCACGAGATCGACCCCGACACCCTGACCTGACCCGCCGGGCACGACGAAGGGGTGAGCCTCCCGCTGAGGGAGGCTCACCCCTTCGCGCTGTCGCCTCAGACCTCGGCGTTCCACGCCTCCTTGTAGCCGAGCTTGCCGCTCGTCTGGAGCAGCGCCCGACGGTAGATCCGGGTCGCGGCGACGAGGACCACCGCGGTGACGGCGACGAGCGCGAGCAGCGCGAGGCCCGCCTGCCACCAGTCGGCCGTACCCGACACGAGACGCATCGGCATGAGCACCGCGGAGAAGGGCGGCAGCCAGGACAGCACCTCGGCGACCGTGCCGCTCGCGAGGAGGGCGGAGAAGAAGACCGCCATGAGCAGCATCGTCACCGGGGTGGCCGTCGACTGGACGTCCTCGACCCGGCTGGCCAGCGCGCCGGCGACCGCGAAGAGGGTCGCGAGGAGGACGAAGCCGGCGAGGTAGAAGGCGACGTACCAGAGGATGCCGGTGCTCAGGCTGGGCAGCATCGAGCCGAGGTCGGTGAAGGTGATCCCGACGAGGCCCACGGCGACGAAGAGCGCGAGCTGGCCGACGGCGAGGACGACGTTGCCGAGGATCTTGCCCGCGAGCAGCTGGGTCGTCGGCATCGACGTCGCGATGATCTCGACGATCCGGGACTGCTTCTCCTCGACGACGCTCGACGCGAGCGTCATGCCAAACATCATCGCGGAGAAGTAGAAGAGGATCGCCATGATGAAGCCGACGGCCTGGCCGAGCGCCGCTTGGTCGGCATCGCCCTCGAGCAGGGCCGTGCGGACCTCGCTGCCCTGCGTGAGCGCGGCGGCCGTCGTCCCAGCCTCCTGCGCCCTGGCCTCGAGCACCTGCTGGGCAACGGTCTGGGTGACCACCTGCTGCAGGGCGCCGTCCTGGTCCTCGTAGCCGACGAGCGTCCAGGCGCCGTCCACCTCGTGCAGCCATCCGTCGGCCTCGCCCCCGGCGAGCGCGGACTCGGCGGCGGCCTCGTCGGCGGCGTCCGCCCGGTGCACCGTGATCTTGTCGTCGATCCCGGGGGTCGCAGCGACGACGGCGTCAGCCATCTCGACCGCGGCGGGTGTCGCCACGAGCGTGACGTCGCGGTGCCGCTCGGACTGCCAGGCCTGGAAGCCGAAGACGGCGACGAGGATCGCCAGCGACATCAGCGTGCCGCCGATGAAGGCCTTGTCCCGGAGCTTGACCGTGACCTCGCGCCGAGCGACGAGCAGCCAAGGAGCGGTGCCCGAGCTCTTCGTGCGGTCGGTGGGCTGGGTGTCGGTGCGGCTCATGCCGTGACCTCCCGGTAGATGGCGGACAGCGGCGGGACGACCCGGACCAGCTCTCGGACCCCGCCGCGCGCGAGGCCCTCGCGGAGCAGGTGGTCGACGCGCTCATCGGCGGGGTCGACCCCGGCGGCGCCCCCTGGTGCGCCGCCGGGATCGAGCTCGAGGAGGGCCGTCGGCCCGTCGATGTCCACGCAGTGCACCCCGGGGACCGCGCGGACCCAGCCGGCGTCGCCGGCGAGAGTGAGCCGGTAGCGGACCGGCCCCTGCGAGCGGAGCTCCTCGGTCGTGCCCTCGGCGCGGACCTGACCGGCGGCGAGAACGACCAGCCGGTCGCAGAGCCGCTCGACGAGGTCGAGCTGGTGGCTCGAGAAGAGCACGGGCACCCCGCGGGCGGTCTGCTCACGGAGCAGGTCGGCCATGGAGTCGACGGCCGCCGGGTCGAGCCCGGAGAAGGGCTCGTCGAGGACGAGCGCCGCCGGGCGCGACATGACGGCCGCGATGATCTGGACCCGCTGCTGGTTGCCGAGCGAGAGCTTCTCGACCGTGTCGCCGGCCCGGTCCCCGAGACCGAACCGCTCGAGGAGACCCTGGGCCTCCCCCTTCGCCTCGCCCGGGTCGACGCCCTTGAGGGAGGCGAGGTAGACGAGCTGCTCGAGGATCTTCTGCTTGGGGTAGAGGCCCCGCTCCTCGGGCATGTAGCCGATGCGACGGCGCTCGGCGGTGGTCACCGGGTGGTCGCCCCAACGGACCTCGCCGCCGTGGATCCCGAGGACGCCCATGATCATCCGCATGGTCGTCGTCTTGCCGGCACCGTTGCCGCCGACGAAGCCGGTCATCAGCCCCTCCGGCACGGTGAAGCTCACCGCGTCGACGACCGTGCGGTCGCCGAAGCGGCGGGTCAGGTCGGAGACCGTGATGGTCGCTGGTCGCGTCGTCATGACACCGAACCTACGAAGGACGGGGAGCGAGAGGATCAGCCGCGCGACTGATCCTGGGCCGGGCACCTCTCCCCCTCGAGGGGGAGCCCGAAGCTACTCGCGGGTCCGACGACCGTTGCTCGAGCCACTCGGTGCCGGAGCCCTGACAAACCGGGGGCGGGCACCGGGACTCCTGGGGCAACGGTCGCTCTACCCGCGAGTCATGAGCGGCGACTCAGCCGGTGTGGACGATGCCGGTCTCGTGAGCGACGACGACCGCCTGGACGCGGTCGCGCAGGTGCAGCTTCGCGAGGACGTTCGAGACGTGGGTCTTGACCGTCGCCTCACCGATGAAGAGCTCGGCGGCGATCTCGGCGTTGGACCGCCCGCGCCCCACGGTGACGAGGACCTCGCGCTCGCGGTCGGTGAGCAGCGCGAGGTCGTGCTCGGTCTGTGCGGGCGCTGCCTCGCCGCCCGGCTGCCCACCGGGGCCGGCGAGCTCGTCGCCACGTCCCTGCTCGACCATCTTGGCGATGACCCGGCGGGTCACCTCGGGCGCGAGCAGCGCGTTGCCGTCGCCGACCGCGCGGACGGCGGCGACGAGGTCGTCGGGATCGGCGTTCTTGAGGAGGAACCCGCTGGCTCCCGCGGCGAGCGCGTCGAAGAGGTAGTCGTCGCGGTCGAAGGTCGTGAGCACGACGACCTTGCCGAGCCCGGCGGCGACGATCTCGGCGGTCGCGGCGATCCCGTCCTTGCGCGGCATCTGCACGTCCATGAGGACGAGGTCGGGTCGCAGCTCGGCGGCCTGCGCCACGGCCTCGACCCCGTCGCCGGCCTCCCCGACGACCTCGATGTCGTCCTCGCCGGAGAGCATCATCGCGAAACCGGAGCGGATGAGGCGCTGGTCGTCGACGAGGAGGACGCGAAGGGGTCCGCGCCGGACCTCCTCGGTGGTCGCCGTCGGTGCGGGCTCAGGGGTGTCGGTCATGCGGGGTCCTTCGTCGGGGTGAGCGGGGCGCGCAGGCGGACACGGTAGCCACCGAGCGCCCGGGGCCCGATGTCGACCGTCCCGCTGAGCGAGGCGGCGCGCTCGCGCACGCCCATGTGACCGAGGCCCGAGCCGGACGTGCCGGGCCGGGGCCGCCCGTCGTCGTTCACCTCGACCTCGGCGAAGGGGGCCGGGCCGCTCGCCTCGACGCGCACGACGACGCGGGCGGATCGAGCCGTGGAGTGCTTGGCGACATTGGTGAGGGACTCCTGAGCGGTGCGGTAGAGCGAGTGGCCCAAGGCGCCAGGCACCCGGTCGAGGGCGTCCGGGCCGTCGGTGACCAGCTCGTGGACGACGCTCAGCGAGGCGCTGCTGCGCTCCGCCACGAGGTCGGCGATGTCCTCCAGACCTGGCTCCGGCCCACGGTCTGCCGCCGCGGCACGCTCACCCGCACCACCCCCTTCGCCCTCGCCGCCGGCCAGGTCCGTGCGCAGGGTGCCGAGCAGGCCACGCATCTGGGTCACCGCGTCACGGCTCGACCCCTCGATCGTGCTCAGCGCCTGACGGGCGGCGTCCGGGTCGCGGTCGAGGACCTTGCGGGCGGCACCGGCCTGGACCCCGATGACCGAGACGTGGTGGGCGACGACGTCATGGAGCTCGCGGGCGATCCGCAGGCGCTCTTCGACGACGGCCTGGCGCTGCAGCTCGTCGGCCTGGGTGCGGATGGTCCGGGCTTGCTCGGCGAGGTGGGCCCGCTGCCGGGCGTTGCGCCAGGAGACCTGACCGCCGCCGACGGCGCCGCCAAAGAAGACGACGTTGATGAGCGAGGTGAGCAGGACCCCGGACACGACGGGTGGGAGGGCCCCGGTGGTCGCCTGGGCATCGTCGATCCCCATGTACTCGTCGACGACGTTGCCGACGGCGAACCCCCACACGAGCCACGCGGCCATCGCCAGCAGGACCGCGCCGACGACGAGCACCATCTCGGAGCGGCGCCGGGCCCAAGCCACCCCGGAGAAGACGAGGGTGAAGTAGACGACCTGGGTCGTGAGCAGGCTGGCCATGAGCGGCGAGCAGGTGGCGATGGCCCAGAACGCGACGGACCCGCCGACGAGGATCCCGAGCGGCCAGCGGCGCCGGCCGAGGAGCAGCAGGCACGGCCCGGCGGTGAGCAGCCACTGCTGCCAGAGCGGCTCCTCGACGTGGCGCAGCGAGCCGACGCCCCGCATCAGCTCGAGGGTGGCCAGGCTGAGGACCGCGACGACCGCGGTGCCGATGACGTCCCCGCGGGTGAGCGCGCGGCCGGGGCGCTCTCAGGGGTCGTCGACCGCGAAGAAACGGCGCAGGGAAGAGAGCAGCGGCACCCGGTCACCCTAGGAGAGGACGGCGGACGCCCGCCTCCCCCGTGCGGAGGAGACGGGCGCGTCAGCGGGCGAGATCAGTCGTCGTCCCACTCGTCGTCGTCCCAGTCGTCATCGTCCCAGTCGTCATCGTCGTCGTAGGTCGCGCGCGGCGCGACGGGCGGCGGGGCGACCGTGCGGGGAGCCTGGGTCGCCCGGGGCTTGGGTGCGGGCTGCGGCGCACGGGTCGCGGTGGGCTTCGGCGCGGGCTTCTTCGTCGCGCTGGGCTTCTTGGTCGCGCTCGGCTTCTTCGTGGTCGTCGACGACGTGGGGCCGGACGTCGAGGAGCTGCTCGTCTCGGCGAGCTGCCCGATCTGGACACCCGGGACGGCCGGCTCGGCCGGCTCGGTGGCCTGGGCCCAGAGCACGGCGGACATGGCCCCCATGAGGAGGAAGCCCACGACGGCGGCGATCAGCTTCATGTCCTCCAGGCTCCCAGGCGTGCATGACCAGCCGGTGAGGACTCCATGAGAGGGCTCTCATGAACCGCGGCGGCGAGCCACCCCTGCGCCTGCGCGGCCCAGCGCGGCCGGAAAAGGTAGATGCTCGCGAGCCGCAGCCGGGTGGCGGCGCGGTAGGCGGCCATCCGGCGCGCGTCGACCCGCAGCGTCGCGGCCGCGGCGGCGACGCCCTCGACACCCGCCGTGACGGCCTCGGACGACCACAGGCCCTGCTGCCCGCGCAGCAGGACGTGCTCGTGGAGGTTCGCGAGGTCGAGCTCTGGCTCGGCGAGCGCGGCGGTGTCGAGGTCGAGCAGGCCGAGGCGCTCACCCACGAGGATCTGCTTGTCATGGAGGTCGCGGTGGCTCGGGGCGCCCGGGTCACCAGGGTCGGTGAGCAGTGCGGCACGGACGTCCGCGAGCCGCGCCAGGATCCCGTCGCGCAGCTCCGGCGGGGGTGCCCACACGGTGAGAGCCCGACGCACGGCGGTGCCGGTGAGCTCGGCCTCGGCAGCCGCGTCGTGGACCGGCAGGTCGACGGCGCCGGGTCGGGCGAGCCGGGGCCACCCGGCGGCGAAGGTGCGCCAGGCCCGTCGGACGACCCGCAGGTCGGTCCCGGCTCCGAGGTCGTGGAGCGGCACTCCGGGCAGGGTGCTCAGCGACACGGCACCCGACCGCCCGGGGAGCGGGTGCGCGCTCGGTGACCCCCACCCGGCCCGGCCGGCGAGGAGCGCACCGGTGGCGTGCGCCTCGACGATCGTGTCGACCTTGTCGGGCCGCACGACCTTGACGTGGTCGCGGGCGCGACGCACCACGGCGCGACGGCCGACCCGGTGCACGACGAGGTCCCCGCGCAGGCCCTCGAGGCCAGGCAGCCGGTCGTCGGTGGCGAAGGGGGTGAGTCGCGCGTCGCGCAGCGTCCAGCCGGAGTCTGCGCAGGAGGCGTCGCGACGGAGCGTGGCCTCGCCAGCACGGAGGCGCCCGAGCGGGTCGCGGCCCTCGAGGCGGACCCGCAGCTCGTCGTCGGAGACCGACCGGGGCCAGGCCCGGCCGACGGTGATCACGTCGGCGCCGGCGCGGATCTCCCGGGGGACGATGCTCATCGCAGGAGGTCCGCGATCATGGCGAGGATGCCGGAGGTTGCGTCCCGCCAGTCCGGGCGCGCCTGGCGCAGCGGCTCCTGCGCGCGGGAGAGCAGCGCCGCGGCCGTGGCACCCGCGAGGTCCTCGGTCGCGGGCCAGCGACCGCCAGCGTCCTCGTAGCCGCGCCGGAGGCCTTCGCCGACGGGGCCACCGGGAGCGCCCGAGCGCAGGCTCTCGACGGCGAGGGCGGAGGCGATGTCGCGGACGGCCGGGCCGATGCCCGCGCGGTCGAGGTCGATGACGCGCGGACCTGTCGCGGTGAGGATCACCTGGTCGGCGGAGTAGTCGCCGTGCAGGAGCACCCGCGGCGCGCGGCGCGCCTCGGGCAGCGTGCGGACGAGCGACTCCATGCGCGCACCGAGGCGGGGGTCGAGCACCCCGAGGTCTCCCGCGGCTCGCCTCAGCCCGGCGCGGTCGAGGGTGGGCAGGTCGGGCACCGAGGGTCCGCTCGTGTGCGGCGTGGAGTGGACCCTGGCCAGCAGCCGACCGAGGTGCTCACCCGACGCGTGGCCGCTCTGCGGGTCGGCTCCCAGACGGTGCTCGAGGCTGTGCCCCGGCACCCACTCCCACCGGGTGAGGTGCGGGCCGGACCGGCCCCGGAGCACGGCCGTGAGGGCGGCCGTCTCGTCGAGGAGCGCCGGTGCCCACGCCTCGACCTCGGGCTGCGGCTCGGCGGTGACCCGGATCTGGGCGGCCCCCCGCCGCAGGACGAGCCGTCGCAGAGGGTTGTGCCGTACGACGACCGAGGCGTCGACGACGTCGGCATGCCGGGCGAGGATCCCGGCGAGCTTGGGGTCGCTCCACAGGTCACCGCTGGAGACGAAGAGCCCACCACCGGCCGACCGCAGCGTGACCTCCCGGCCCACCCGGTCGCCACGCTCGACGTCCCGCTTGCCGCGGTCGAGGTCGGCGGTCACCCGGGCCCAGCCGGCCGGGCCCTCGTCGTCGGCGAGCGCCGCGACGGCGTACTGACCCGGCTTGTGCCGGACGCGGGTCACCGTGATGTCGCCCCGGTCGAGGACGCTCCGGAGGCGGTCAGGGTCGAGGACGACGTCGAGGTCTGCGTAGCCGGTCGTCGTGGTCATGACCCGCTCCCGGTCGGCTCGAGCGCATCGACGCGGAAGGCGCTCCCCTCGGGCAGCTCCTCGTCAGGGCCACCCTGCCAGCGCACGTCGCCGTCCTCGATCCAGACGATCCGGTCGCACTCGCGCGCGGTCGCCTCGTCGTGCGTGACGACGATCGTCGTGCGTCCCTCGGTGAGCTCGGCCAGGGCCGTCCGCACCGACGCGGCGCTCCGGGGGTCGAGCCCCGTCGTCGCCTCGTCGAGGACGATGACCGCGCTGTCGCGCAGCACCGCCCGGGCGATGGCGATGCGCTGCCGCTGGCCGCCCGAGAGGGTGGAGCCACGCTCGCCGACGACGGTGTCGTAGGCGTTCGGCTGCTCCATGATGAAGTCGTGGGCACGCGCCTTGCGCGCCGCGGCCCAGACGTCGGCGATGGTCGCCTCGGGACGCCCCTGACGGATGTTGTCGGCGATGGTCCCGGTGAAGAGGACGGACTCCTGGAGGAGCATCGTCACCTCCTGCCGCACCACCGCGAGGTCGAGGTCGCGCAGGTCGTGGCCGTCGAGCGTCACCCGGCCGGCGGAGGGGTCCTGCAGCCGCGAGAGGAGTGCGGTCAGGGTCGACTTGCCCGCGCCGCTCGGCCCGACGAGCGCCACTCGCTGGCCGGCCGGGATGTCGAGGTCCATCCCGTCGAGGACGGGACGACCCGACCCGTAGCCGGCCACCACCCCTTCGAGCCGGAGGGCACCCCGGAGCCGACGCAGCCGGACCGGCTGCTCCGGCGAGCGGATCTCCGGCTGCACGTCGAGGAGGTCGGCGACCCGCTCCCCTGAGGCGGCGGCGCGCGAGATGCGGCCGGTGTACTTCGCGATGTCACGCAGCGGCTTCATCGCCGTCTTGAGGTAGGTGAGGAAGAGGACGAGGTCACCCGGGGTCATCGCCTGCTCCATGACCCGCCAGCCACCCATGAAGATCACGACCGCGGTGGCAACGCCGACGACGACGTCGGTGGCGCGCTCGAGGCCCGCGGCCAGACGGCGTGCCTTGACGCCGTCGCGCAGCGCCTTGGCGTTGCTGCCGCCGAAGGCCTCCGACACCTGGCCCTCGAGCGTGTACGCCTGGACGACCGGGATCGCACCGATCGCCTCCTGGGCGACCCCGGCGAGGTCGCCCTCGCTCTTGCGGGTCTTGCGCGAGGCGGTCGTGATGCGGCTCGTGCTGCCCCGCGAGATGAGCATGAAGACGAGCGCGGCCGCGACGACGACGAGGGCGAGCAGCGGGTCGAGCCACAGCATGACGCCGGACATGACGACGAGGGTGAAGATGTTGACGAGCAGCGGCAGGCCTGCGGTGACCGCGACCTCCTGGAGCTTGCCGACGTCGCCGACGAGGCGCTGGACGATGTCGGCCGAGCGGTTCGTCGAGTGGTACTGCTTCGAGAGCGAGGTGACGTGGTCGAAGGTCCGCTGCCGCAGCCGGGTCGCGACGCGGCTGCCGGCGAGGGCGAAGGCGACGGTCGCGAGGTAGTTGCACACGGCACGGAGCCCGACGAGCGAGATCGTCGCGAGCGCGGCCGCACCGAGGAGGGCCCGGCTGGCCTCCGGGCCGTCCGAGGCGAGGTCCGCTCCGAGGGAGCGGGTCACCGCGTCGACGACGAACTTCACCGGCCAGGGCTCGAGGACGCGGAAGAGCACCTCGAGGACCAGGGCGAGCGAGCCACCGGCGATGAGCCAGCGCTGGTCGGGCAGGTGCGGGCGCAGCAGGGCCAGGGTGCGACGAAGGGGTCCGCGCAGGGTGACCTTGTCGGCGGTCTTGGCGGTCTGGGCGGCGCTCTGGGCCGAGGGCTGGTCCGCGCTCATGCGACCGGCTCCCCGACGAGGTCGAGACCCTCGACCGCCCGGTCGAGCACGTGGCCCCAGGTGTGTCGGCTCAGCACGCGGCAGCGCCCGGCCCGGCCCATCCGCTCGGCACGGTCCGGCACCGAGACGAGCCCGTCGACAGCGGCGGCGAGCGCCTCGGGGTCGGACGGCGGGACGAGCAGCCCGGTGACGCCGTCGCGGACGAGCTCGCCGAGCTGGCCGACGTCGCTCGCGACCACGGGCAGTGCGGCCGCGCTGTACTCGAGCACCTTGAGCGGCGAGAAGTACTGGTCCTGGCCGTCGGGGTAGGGGGCCACTGCGACGTGCGCGCCCTGGAGCTGCGCCGGGATCTCGTCCGGGGTCACCGCCCCGCGGAAGTCGACGTCGAGACCGAGCTCATCGGCCCGCGCGCGCAGGGCGGAGGCCTGCGGGCCGTCGCCGACGATGCGGACCTGCCACGGGCGCCGGGCCATCGCCGCGGCCTCGAGCAGGTGCTCGACGCCGTGCCACGGCTTGAGGGTGCCGACGAAGACGACGGTCGGGGTGTCGTTCGCGTCGTGCCGGACGGCACCGATGCGCTGCGGGTCGACGCCGTTGGGGGTGACGACGACCCGGGCACCGGGGACGCGCTCGCGGACCCAGGCGGCGACCGGCTCGGAGACGGCCAGGACGCGGTCGGCCGCCGTTGCCTGCACGGTGAGCGCCGCACGGGCGCCCGCCGCGTCGACGAGCTCACGGTGGGTGGCCTGCTCCTCGATGAGCGGCGCGTTGACCTCGAGCAGCCCCACGGCGCGGGACCGCTCGGTCACGGTGGCCAGGGCTCTCGAGAAGAGCGAGTAGCGCTCGTGGACGATGTCGGCGCCGTCGTCGAGCACGGCCTCGGCGAGCCGGGCCGCCGCCTCGCGCTGGGCACGCTCGCGGGCGGCGGTGCCGCCCTCGGCGGCCTTGGCCACGGGGATGTGCGTCACGGGCACGTCGGCGAGGTCCGCAGGGACGTGGTCCCCGACCCGGACGAGGTAGAGGCGCACCTGTGCCCCCTTCGCCCGCCAGGCCCGGGCCATCTCCTGGATGTGCACCGAGGCCCCCTTCGTCCCGAAGGCGGGGACGCCCGGGTCGGCGCAGACATAGGCGACCCTCATGCCGCACCCCCGGTGCTCACGGCGAGCAGTCTCGCCTGGGTGCGGGTGTCGTGCTCGCGCTCGACGAGGGCGCGGGCGCGCTCGGCGACGGCCTCACGCGGGAAGTCGGCGGCGGCGACCCGGGCGAGCGCGCCGGCCAGCCCCTCGACGTCGCCCGGGGTGAGCAGCACGCCGGTCTCGGGCTCGTCGACGGTGCCGCGTACCACCTCGGGGATGCCGGTCACCGCGGTCGAGACGACCGGGGTGCCGACGGCCATGGCCTCGAGGATCACGGTGGGCAGCCCGTCGGCGTTGCCGTCCGCGCCGACGACGCAGGGCGCCACGAAGACGTCGGCGTCCCGGAGGTGCTCGAGGACCTCGTCCTGGGGACGGGAGCCGAGCCAGGTGACGATGCCGTCGAGGCCGAGCCGGTTCGCTTGTGCCGCAAGGACGTCCGCCAGCTCACCACCGCCGGCGACCTCGACCCGCAGGTCGAGCCCCGCCGCGCGGGCGCGGACGGCGGCGTCGAGGAGGACGCCGAAGCCCTTCTTCTCGACGAGCCGACCGACCGCGAGGACGCGCAGGGGACCATCGACCGGGCGGGGCGCGCGGTAGGGGAAGCCGGTGAGGTCGAGGCCGTTGGCGACGCGGGCCACCGTGGCGTGCGGGGCGATGCCGGCCAGGTGGCGCTCGTTGTAGTCGCTGATCGCGACGACGGTCTCGGCGTCGTGGAGGAGGTCGGCGAGGAGGTCACGGTCGACGTCCTCGTGGAAGATGTCCTTCGCGTGGGTCGTGACGCTCCAGGGGATGCCGGCCAGACCCGCGGCGATCGCCGTGACACGCGCCTGGGCCGAGGCGAAGTGGGCGTGCAGGCGGGTGATCCCGCGGGCCCGCACGGCGAGCGCCAGCTCGATGCCCTGCGCGACCTCGTCGGCCTCCAGGCGGGAGGTCAGGGGCAGCAGCTCGGCCATCCGCTCGGCGAAGCCGGGGAGCTCGGCGTGGCCGCGGGCGATCGTCTCCCACAGCTGCGAGGCCTTGAGGGCACGCGGCAGGTGGTGGACGGGCGCCTGGACGCGGGCGAGCGCGGCGTGGAAGTGGGTGTCGGTCGTCGGCCGCAGCGCGAAGACCTCGATCTGCTCGCCGTGCGCCTCGCGGGCGAGGATCTCGGTGACGACGAAGGTCTCGGAGAAGCGAGGGTAGACCTTGACGACGTAGCCGATCCGCACGGTGGTCTCAGACGGCCGCACGGACGGTCTCCTCGCAGGTCGAAGGGGTGAGCAGGGCGGCGGCCTGGCGGCCCACCTCGGCGAGGCCGTCGCGACGCAGGTGGCGCCGGTCGACGCTGCCGGTGGCGTTGGCGGCGAACCAGGCGCCGAGGCTCTCCGGCGTGAGCTCGGAGGCCCGCAGGATGTCCACCGCGCCGGTGCGTGCCAGCGACCGGGCCCGGATGAGCTGCTCGAGGCGGGGGACCTCGCGGGGGACGACGAGGGCGGGGCGGTCGGTGCTCAGCACCTCGCACACGGTGTTGTAGCCGCCCATGCAGGCGACCGCCTCGGCGGAGCGGATGGCGAGGAGACCCTCGGGCACCTCGTCGAGGATCTCGGTGCGCGGGCCCGCGAGCGCGTCGAGGCTGGAGCGCTCCTCGGCGGACATCTGCGGTCCGGCGACGACGAAGTGGCCCATGCCCTCGGGGACCGTGGCCTGCGCCGCTGCGCGGCAGAGGTCGGCACCGTCGTGGCCGCCACCGACCATCGTGAGGAGGTAGGGCCGGACGAGGTCGCGCAGGAAGCTGCGGGTGGTGCGGCCCAGCGAGAGGTAGCCGGTGTGCACGACGAGGTCGTGCAGCGCCTCCGGAACCGCGCCGGTGCGCCGCAGGTCGGTGACCGACTCGTCGCCGTAGACCCAGATGGCGTCGAAGAGGTCGCGGACCCGCTCGGTCCCGACCCGCTCCCACTCGGCCTGGGCCACCTCGGGCTCGTCGAGCACCTCGCGCAGCCCGAGGACGACCTGGGTGCCGGGCAGCTCGGCGCGCAGCTGACGCAGCGGCTCGAGGAGCTCCTCGTCGACGCCGAAGGCGTGCCGGTCGACGACGACGAGGTCGGGGGTGAAGGCGTTGATCGCGCCGGCGAGGATCGCCCGGCGGACGTCGATGAGGTCGGGCATCGGCACGTCGACCTCGCGCGGTGTGTAGCCGAGGCCGCCCTTGCTGATGCCGGGGAGCCGGACGACGTCGAAGGCGGGCGGCAGGTGGCCGACGACCCGCTCGACCCCGGTGAGGAGGAGGCCGGTCACGGGCCGCCCGGTGAGCTCGGGGAGGTGCCGGCTCAGCGCGTGGGCGATGGCGAGGTTGCGCCGCTGGTGGCCGAGGCCGACCGAGTCGTGGGAGTACAGGACGACCCGCAGCGGGGTGGCGTCATGACGGGTGGCGGGCCGGATGTCCATGGGCAGCAATAGAACTGCGCCGCGATGAGCGGGTCGTGAACTCTTTCTGAGAGCCCTCTCATGCTCCGCTCAGGGGAAGCGGTAGCCCAGGCCGCGGACGGTGAGGATGCGTGCGGCCCCGATCTTGCCGCGGAGGTAGCCGATGTAGACGTCGACGACGTTGCTGCTCGTCTCGGCGCCGTCCCACACCCTCTCGATGAGCTGCTCGCGGGAGAGCACCTGACCCGGGTGCTCGACGAAGGCCCGCAGCAGGGTGAACTCACGCGCTGAGAGGGTCACCGGCTCACCGCCGACGGTCACCTCGCGGGTCACGATGTCGAGGACGAGGTCGTCGCGCTCGAGCCGGGTCGCCTCGGTCGTGGCCGGGCCGTGGTCACGCAGCCGCAGCTTGATGCGGGCCAGGAGCTCGGCGAAGGTGTAGGGCTTGGCGAGGTAGTCGTCGGCGCCGCCCTCGAGCCCGGCGACCTTGTCCTCCGCGGAGTCTCGGGCCGTGCACATGATGACGGGGACGTCGACGTCCATGCCCCTGATGAGCTTGAGCACGGTGAAGCCGTCCATCCGCGGCAGCCCCACGTCGAGCACGACGAGGTCGACCTCGCCACCGGTCGCGTGCTCGAGCGCCGCCATGCCGTCGACCGCGACGACGGTCTCGTAGCCCGCCTTGCGCAGGCCCTTGTCGATGAAGCGGGAGAGGTGCTCCTCGTCCTCGACGATCAGGATGCGGGCCACGGTGTCTCCTCCGAGGGCGGGGTGTGCCTTGGGACGGGCGAAGGGGGTGTGGCCAGGCTAGCGGCGGCCCTTCAGCCCGGGGCAGGCAGGACCATGGTGAAGGTGCTGCCGCGGCCGGGGGCCGAGTCCAGCTCGACCGTGCCGCCGTGCGCCCGTGCGATGGCCCGGACGATCGGCAGCCCCAGCCCGCTCCCCTCGACGCCCCGGTGCTCCTCGACCCGGGCGAAGCGCTCGAAGACGCGCTGCTGCTCCGCCTCGTCGATGCCGGTTCCCTCGTCGGTGACGGAGATCGCCAGCCGGCGACCGCTGCCCTCACCGCGCCAGCGGCTGGTCAGCGTGATCTGGGTGCCGGGCTCGGAGAACTTCACGGCGTTGGCGCACAGCTGCTGCACGGCCTGGACGACCCGGTCCCGGTCGAGCCGGACGAGACCGTCGACCGAGCCCCCGTCGACCCACTCCCTCTCGCCGAGCGCGCGGACGAGCGAGACGAGGTCCGCGTGGAGGGCCGCGACGTCGACCCGGTCGGTCCGGACGAAGTCGGGACGCTCCAGCCGGGCGAGGAGGAGGAGGTCGTCGACGATCCGGCTCATCCGGTCGACCTCGATGAGCTCGATCTGCCGGACCGCCTCGACGTCCTCGACGTCCTCGACGTCGAGGACCTCGAGGTTGCCCCGCATGATCGTCAGCGGCGTCCGCAGCTCGTGGGCGGTGTCGTCGAGGAAGCGTCGCTGCGCGAGGAAGGACCCCTCGAGCCGGTCCAGCATGCGGTTGAAGGAGCGCGCGAGCGAGGAGATCTCGGTCTGCTGGTCCGGGACCGCGACCCGGCGGGAGAGGTCGCGGTCGTCCACCTCCTCGGCGGCGGTGGCGAGGTCGGCGAGGGGGGCGAGCAGGCGCCGCACGGCGACGTAGAGGATGCCGCCGGCGAGGAGCAGGGTGATCAGGCTCGCCAGGGCGAAGCCCTGCATGAGCGAGGTGAGGCTGGCCAGCCGGCTGTCCCCGTCGATCGCGACGACGAGCGTGCCCTCGGTGCTGTCGCCCTGCACCGAGGTGATCGCCAGCCGCAAGGCCTGGGTGTCGGTCCGCACGGTGCGCAGGACGACCTCGCCGGGCCGACGCTCGGCGAGGACGACGTCGACGACGGCTTGCTGCGTGAGGTCGACGGTGCGGTCACCGCCGGAGACGAGGGTGGGCGTCTGGTCGTCACCGACGAAGGCCCCCATCGTCTCGTCTTCACCCGTGACGTTGTACCGCAGGAAGTCCTCGAGGAGGACGCCGACGTCACTGTAGGGGCGCCCGTCGGCGTTCGCCTGCTGCGAGCGTTGCCGCAGCTCCTCGACCTCCTGGAGGAGCTCGGCGTCGACCTGCTCGACGACGGCGGAGCGCTGCCAGGCGTACGCGACCGCGCCGGCGAGGACGAGGCTGAGGGCGAGGACGGCCGTGATGAGCGCGACGAGGCGCTGCCCGATCCCCAGCTGACGCTCGGCCATGTCAGCCGCCCTCCTCTCCTGCCCACGGACCCGCACGAACCTAGCGTGTCGCCGCCAGCCGCACGGTCTGCGACTGCCCGACCCGCTGGCGGACCCGCGCGATCCGGCGGACCGACGGGAGGCCCTCGAGGGGGAGTACTCGCGCGTCAGCCAGCGCGCTTACATCGAGACGGTCAGCCCTTCGGCGTGAGGACGTCGAGGCCGAGGAAGGGACGCAACGCCTCGGGGACCCGCACGGAGCCGTCGGCCTGCTGGTGGTTCTCGAGGATCGCGACGAGCCAGCGGGTGGTGGCGAGCGTGCCGTTGAGAGTCGCGGCGACGTGGGTCTTGCCGTCGGCATCCTTGAAGCGGGTGCCGAGCCTGCGCGCCTGGTAGGTGGTGCAGTTCGACGTCGAGGTGAGCTCGCGGTAGCGGCCTTGGGTCGGGACCCACGCCTCGCAGTCGTACTTGCGGGCGGCCGGGCCACCGAGGTCGCCCGCCGCCGTGTCGATGATGCGGTAGGGCAGCTCGACCTTCGCGAGCATCTCGCGCTCCCACGCGAGCAGCCGCTCGTGCTCCGCGGCCGCGTCCGCCGGGTCGCAGTAGACGAACATCTCGAGCTTGTTGAACTGGTGGACCCGGATGATGCCGCGGGTGTCCTTGCCATAGCTGCCCGCCTCGCGGCGGTAGCAGGTCGACCAGCCGGCGTAGCGGCGGGCGCCGCCGGCGAGGTCGAGGATCTCCCCCGCGTGGTACCCCGCGAGCGCCACCTCGGAGGTGCCGGTGAGGAAGAGGTCGTCGGCCGGGAGGTGGTAGACCTCCTCCTCGTGCGCGTCGATGAAGCCCGCACCGGCCATGACCTCCCGCGACACGAGGGTCGGCGTGATCATCAGCGTGAAGCCGGCCGCGGTCGCCTGCGCCACCGCCATGTTGAGCAGCGCGAGCTCGAGCTGCGCGCCGACCCCGGTAAGGAAGTAGAAGCGGCTGCCGGCGACCTTCGCCCCACGCTCCATGTCGATGGCGTCGAGGCTCTCGGCGAGCGCGAGGTGGTCCTTGGGCTCGAAGCCCTCGGCCGCGAAGTCACGGATCTGACCGACCGTCTCGCGGACGACGTAGTCGTCCTCGCCGCCGGTCGGGACGCCGGGCTCGATGACGTTGCCGACGGTGCGCAGCAGCCGGTCGAGCTCGGCCTGGGCCTCGCCCTGGGCAGCGTCGAGCTCCTTGACCCGCGAGGCGAGCGCGGCCCCCTTCGCCTTGAGCTCGTCGGCCTGCGCCTCGAGGGCGCTGACGTCCTCGCCGGCCTTCCTGCCCTTGGCGATCTGGCCCATGAGCGGACCGAGTCCCTTGCCGGAGGCCTTCTGCTCCGCGCGCACCGACTCGAAGTCGGCGATCGTCGAGCGTCGGCGCTCGTCGGCCGCGAGGATCGCGTCCACGACGGAGTCGTCCTCGCCCCGGGCACGCTGGCTGGCGCGCACGACGTCGGGCTGGTCACGCAGGAGCTTGATGTCGATCACGTGGCCGAGGATATCGACACGCGGTGCTGCTCGATCCAGGCCATGCTCCGGCGGGCAGCGACGCCGTGGACGACGACCGAGACGACGATGGTGAAGGCGACCGTCGACCACAGCCACCGCTGCTCGGGGAAGTTCGCCTGCCCGAGCGCGTACGCCAGGTAGTAGATCGAGCCGACCCCACGCACGCCGAAGAAGGCGACGACGCCGCGCTCGCGCCAGTCAAGGTCGCCGCACTCGTCATCGTGGCCGATGCCGACCCGCAGCGCGATCGCCGCGGACAGCGGGCGGATGACGAAGATCAGCGCCAGCCCCAGGGCGACGCCGCGCCAGTTGAGGTGGTCGAGCAGGCCGCGGGTGAGCTGGATGCCGATCATGAGGAGCACGAGCAGGACGAGGATTCGCTCGAGGCGCTCGACGACCGCATGCATGTGCTGGTGGTAGACGCTGCCCCGCTCCAGCGATCGCATGGTCATCGCGCACGCGAAGACCGCGAGGAAGCCGTAGCCACCGGCCAGCTCGGCCGCTCCATACGCGGAGAGGATGGCGGCCAGGGCCAGCAGGGGCTCGCCGTTCTCGGCCATCCGCAGCGACTGTGCGCGGGACTGGAAGGCGAGCCGCCCGAGCACCCAGCCGACGACCACCCCGGCGACGACACCAATGGCCACCTTGCCCACCAGCTCCCACGCGACCCAGCGCAGCGCCCACTGCGCCGGGTCCCCCTTCGAGGCGAGGAAGACCGCGGCGTAGACGAAGGGGAAGGCCAGCCCGTCGTTCAGACCCGCCTCGGAGGTGAGGGCGAAGCGCACCTCGTCGCCCTCGTCGAAGTGGTCGGGGTCACCGGGCCCTTTCGGCTCGTCCTCCTCGCCGGGGGCGGAGTCGACGGTCGGGCCCTCGACCTGGACGTCGCTCGCGAGGACCGGGTCGGTCGGTGCGAGCGCGGCCCCGAGCAGCAGCGCCGCGGCCGGCGCCACTCCCAGCGCCACCGCACCGACGAGGTAGACCCCGGCGATGGTCAGCGGCATCGCGATGAGCAGCAGCCGCCAGGTGGCGCTCCACCGCCGCCAGGTGCCGAGGCGACGCAGGCTGAGTGGGCGGTCCAGGGCCAGACCGACCCCCATGAGGGCGATGAGGACGGTCAGTTCGGCGACGTGCTCGATCGTGGGGCGGATGTCGACCGGGTCGAGGTTGGTGCCCTCGGGCATCGGCAGGAAGCCGACGAGGACGCCGACGAGCACGAGGACCATGGGCACGGACACCGACACCCGGTCGAGGGCGACCGGCAGGACCACCGCCACGAGGAGCGCGATACCGGCGACGAGGTAGACGGCGTCGGCGGGCATGACCGCGATCCTAAGCGTGCGGCGCTGCGGTAGCGTCCCGCACGTGTCTGGCTCCTGGCTCCTCCTGCTCGCGGTGCTGCTGTGCCTGCTGCTGCTCGCGGTGGTGCTGGCTCTCGTCGTGACCGACCCCGGTCCACGCGGTGGGCGGGGGCGCCGGGTGCGGCCGCCGCGCAGTGCCTTCCGGCGGGCGGCGAAGGGGGGTGAGCTGGCCCGACGGCAGCGGGCCGCGATCATCATCAACCCAACGAAGGTGCCCGACGTGGCCGTGGCTCGCGACGAGCTGGCTGCGGTGTGCGAGCGGCTCGAGTGGGACGAGCCGATCTTCTACGAGACGACCGTGGACGACCCGGGGACCGGCCAGGCGCGTCTCGCCGTGGACGAAGGGGTGGACCTCGTCTGTCCGCTCGGCGGCGACGGCACGATCCGGGCCGTCGCGGTGGCGCTGGCGGGCACCCGCATCCCCATGGGCATGCTGCCCCGCGGCACGGGCAACCTCCTCGCCCGCAACCTCGATGTCCCCTTCGGAGACGTCGAGGAGTCCTTCCGCGTCGCGTGCTCGGGCCGCAACCGGGCGATCGACGTCGCCTGGCTCGAGCTCGACCCGGTCGCCGAGGTCGAGGCGGACGACGAGGCTCAGGCCGAGAAGCCCGTGACAGGCCCGCCGGTCGAGCGCCACCCCTTCCTCGTCATGGCAGGCATGGGCTTCGACGCCGAGATCATGGGCGGCACGAGCGAGGAGCTCAAGAGCTCGGTGGGCTGGACCGCCTACGTCGTCACCGGGATGCGCAAGCTCTTTGTCAAGCGCTTCCAGGTCCGCTGGACCGTGGACGGGCAGGCGCAGAAGCAGGTCGCTGCGCGCACCATCGTCTTCGGCAACTGCGGGATCCTCACTGGGGGCATCGTGCTCATGCCGCAGGCCCAGCTCGACGACGGCCTGCTCGACTGCGTCGTCGTCTCGCCGAAGACGATCTTCGGCTGGGGCGCGCTCGCCGGCCGTGTGCTGAGTCGCTCGGAGAAGGACATGACCCAGCTCGTGCGCAGGACGGGGTCCGAGTTCACCGTCGAGGTCGACGACGCTCACCCCGTCCAGGTCGACGGCGACGTCATCGGCGAGGCGCACCGCCTGCGGGTGACGGTCGACAAGCAGGCCCTCATCGTCCGGGTGCGCTGACCCCTTCGCCCTCGCTCAGCCGTCGATGGCGAAGGAGCGGTCCTCCTCGGGCACGACGCCGTCCGGGTAGGTCTTGGCCAGCTCGTCGAGCGTCGGACGCTGCGGGTAGCGCACGTCGTCGGGGAGCAGGTCTGCGATCGCGGTCATGATCCGCTCGGTGTCACGCGCCTCGCTGCGGTACTTCAGCTCGATCGGCGGGCCGAAGGTCACGGTGACCGTGGGCGGGTTGAGGACCGAGAGCATGTGAGGCACCCTCGACGAGCGGGGCCAGACCTGCTCGGTCCCGGTGAAGGCGAAGGGGATGACCGGGGCCTTGGTCATCCGGGCCAGCCGGGCGGCACCAGGCTTGCCGCGGAGCTCGTGGGCGAAGAACGCCGGGCCGCGCGGGATCGTGCCCTCGGGGAGGATGCCGACGAGCTCGCCGCCGGCGATCGCGTTGGCGGCCAGCATGAGCGGGTCGAGGGCATCCCCCTTCGTCGTGTCGTCGGTGCCCTGCCGGTCGACGCGGATGCCGCCGAGCGCCTTCATCACCGGGCCCATGATCGGCACGTCGAAGATCTCCTTCTTGCCGAGGAAGCGCCCCGTGCGGCCCGAGCGGCGCATCGCGACGACCATCGCGGGGAAGTCGAAGTAGCTGCGGTGGTTGCCGACCAAGATCGCGCCACCCTCCTGCGGCACGTGCTCGAGCCCGTTGACCTCGAAGCGCGCGTACGGGAAGAGCTCGGGCCGGGCCAGCAGGAAGGCGATCTGCTGCACCTCGAGACCGAGGACGGGCACCTTGAGCACGCCGGGCGAGGTGTCGAAGCTGAGGATCGGCCAGCGCTTGGCCATCGCGGCCGCGAAGAGGCGCGGGTCGGGGTTGACCGCGCCCGGGTTGCCCACGGCCATGAGGAGGGGCAGGTCGTAGATCGAGTCGGAGTAGGCGTACGACTCTGACAGGTCGACGTCGTGGTCCTGGGCCCAGGCCCGGACCGCGCTCAGCTTGCCCGTGGACCACACGAAGGGGCCGTCGAGCGTCCCGGTGAAGCGACCCCCCTTCGCCCGGTACCGGGTCGCGACGACGTGGTCGATGCCCATCCGCTCGGCGAAGGGCCGGATGAGGTGCTCCGGCGTCGTCGTCGCGAGGACGACCTCGCGGCCGGCCCGGTGGTGCTCCTCGATGAGCATGCGGGCGAAGGGCTCGACGAGCTCGGAGAGCCGCTCCCCCGCGATCGCGGCCGCCTCGTCGAAGGCGTCGACGGCGCGCCCGCGAGCGACGAGGGAGGCCTGCCGGGCGAGGGCGATCGATCCGAGGGACTCGCCGAAGAGGTCGAAGTAACCGAAGATCGCCCGCTCGAAGGGCAGCCCGCTCTTGACCACCCCGGTCTCACGCATCGCCGCCGAGAGCGCCGGCCCGGAGGCCCGGCGCAGGAGGGTCCGGTCGAGGTCGAAGAAGGCTGCCGCACGCATGCGGGCCAACCTACTGGCCCTCCCTCGTCTCAGGCCGGGTAGGTGACCGACGTCTGGACCCGTGGGCGCACCGTGCGCTCGACCCCACGCCACCGGGCCAGCGCCAGGAGCGCGACCGTGGCGACGGCGATCGCACCCCACGAGGTGAGCGTGCTCACCGCGTCGCTCGACGTGTCGGTGCCGATGAAGCTGTCCGCGAGGTTGCCGAAGAGGATCGCGTAGCCGATGGCGAAGAGGTTGTTCACCGCGTGCAGCACGACGGCTGCCTCGAGGCCCCCGGTGCGCCAGGTGAGGATCACCATGCCGGTCGCCATGCCCATGAGGTCGAGGAAGACCCACGGGTCGAGCGAGCCGTGCGCGAGCGCGAAGAGGGAGGACGAGAGCAGGATCGCCGCGACGAGCGCGACCCACCGGTGCCGGAAGACCGCGCCCATCTGCTGCATGATCCACCCGCGGAAGAGGTACTCCTCGCCGGCGCTCTGCAGCGGGGTCGTGAGGAGCATGAGCACGAGCAGGAGCACCCAGTGCTCGGGGCGCTGACCCTCGCCGCCCGCACCGCCGCCGGCCGCCGTCGTGGGCATGAGCGCGCTCGCAGCGACGATGTAGGCACCCCACGCCGGCACGAGCAGCGCCGCGCACCACGCGGCCCAGCCCCAGCGGAAGCGCCCGACGACCGAGGAGACGAAGCCCGGCCGCACCTGGTAGATCAGCCACGTCGTGAGCCCGGCGAGCGGGATGAGGGTGGCGAGCATGAGGTTCTGCGTCCCGAAGATCCACGGGTCGTCCATGCGGAGGATCTCGGTCATGTCGCCGTTGAGGACGCTGTCGACATCCCCCGTGATGATCATCAGGCCGAGCATCATGACGACGCCGAAGCCGATCGCCAGCACCCCGAAACCCACGAGCACGGCGGGCACGGCGACGAGCGGACGCCACCAGGCGTTGCCCCGGCCCGTGAGCGCCATGTGGTACTCGGCGCCCTCCGCGAGCACCGGCTGCCGCGGCGGGGGCTGGTAGGGCGCGTACCCCTGCTGGGACGGCATCGGCTGGTACCGCTGCTGCTCGGGCGTCAGCACCGGGTACCCGGGAGAGATCTCGCTCATGGACCCAGTCTCGCCCGGGGGACGGGCGGGACGCATCCACCCCCGGTATCGACCCCCCTTCGCCCGGGGTATCGGGCCCGTCAACCCACCTAGGGTGGCCGGGTGACGATCCGCGTAGCCCTCGAGCACCGCACGACCTACCGATTCCCCGAGCCGGTGCGGGTCTACCCCCACACGGTCCGGCTGCGTCCGGCGCCGCACTCGCGCACGCCGATCGCCAGCTACAGCCTGCGGGTGCAGCCGGAGGGCCACTTCCTCAACTGGCAGCAGGACCCCTTCGGCAACTGGCTCGCGCGGTTCGTCTTCCCCGAGCCGGTCACCGAGCTCGACATCACCGTCGACCTCGTCGCCGACATGACCGTGATCAACCCCTTCGACTTCTTCGTCGAGGACTTCGCGAGCACCGTCCCCTTCGCCTACCCGCCGATGCTGCGCGACGACCTCGAGCCGTACCTTCGCCCGGTGGACGACGGGCCCGAGGGGTCGGGCCTGTCGGCCGAGACGACGGCGTGGGTCGAGCGGACGGTCGAGGGCATCGTCGGCGAAGGGGGTCTGACCAAGGGCCCGGGCGAAGGGGTGGCCGTCGTCGACTTCCTCGTCCGCCTCAACCAGGCGATCCGGGGCGACGTCGACTACTCGGTCCGGATGGAGCCGGGCGTCCAGACCCCCGCCGAGACCCTCGACCGGGCGATCGGCTCGTGCCGCGACTCCGCCTGGCTGCTCGTCGCCGCGCTGCGGCACGTCGGGCTCGCCGCCCGCTTCGTCTCCGGCTACCTCGTGCAGCTGACCGCCGACCAGTCGGCCGTGGGCGATCCCTCGCTGGACGGCCCGGCGGAGGACTTCACCGACCTCCACGCATGGGCCGAGGTCTTCGTCCCCGGCGCCGGCTGGGTCGGCCTCGACGCGACCTCCGGCCTGCTCGCCGGGGAGGGGCACATCCCCCTCTCGTGCACCCCGCACCCGTCGTCCTCAGCCCCGATCTCGGGAGCCACCGGCCCCACCGAGGTCGACTTCTCCTTCTCCAACACCGTCACCCGCATCGCCGAGGACCCTCGTGTCACCAAGCCCTACACCGACGAGCAGTGGAGCCGGATCACGGCGCTCGGCTCAGCCGTCGACGGACTCCTGGCGAAGGGGGACGTGCGGCTGACGATGGGCGGCGAGCCGACCTTCGTCGCTGCCGGGGGGACCGACGACCCGCAGTGGCACACCGCCGCCGACGGTGACGAGAAGCGTCGGCTCGCGATGCAGCTCGCGCAGCGGCTCGTGCGCCCCGGCATGCTCCGCCGGCACGGCCAGGGCAAGTGGTACCCGGGCGAGCCGCTCCCCCGGTGGGCGATCTCCCTGAGCGAGCGGCTCGACGGGGAACCGCTGTGGCGCGACCCCGCTCTCCTCGACGATCCCTGGGGCACGGAACGCCTCCGCTCGGGCAGCCCCGAGTCCGCCGCTGCCGCACGGGATCTGGCCGTCGGTATCGCCCGACGTCTGGGCATCGCCCCGGACCACCTCGTCGCCGCGCACGAGGACCCCCTGCTCGCGCTCGCCGCCGAGGCCTCGCAACCCGAGGGTGAAGGGCGGACCGAGGCAGACCTCGCCCCCGACGACGACGCCCTGCAGACCCCGCAGAGCCGCAAGCGCCTCGTCGCCGGCATCGACGAGGCCGGGCTCGGCGACCGGGTCGCGACCCCCGCCGCCTGGGTGCTCCCCGTCTTCGTCACCCCCGACGGGGACGGCTGGGGCACGACGACATGGCGCACCCGCCGCGGCCACCTCATGCTCGTCCCCGGCGACTCCCCCGCCGGTCTGCGGCTGCCCCTGGGCTCCGTCGCGTGGGGCGAGGGACCCTCGGTGCCCGAGCGGTCCCCCTTCGCCGAGCGCGGGCAGCTACCCGCCGCCGATGCGTCCGCGCTGGTGGAGGTCGACGCTGCCCCGGCCGCGGTCCTCGACGTCGAGGACGCCCCCCGGACGGCGATGGCGGTCGAGCACCGCGACGGGCACCTCTTCGTCTTCCTCCCGCCGGTGGAGGAGATGGAGCGCGCCGTCGAGCTCGTCGCCGCGGTCGAGGCGGCCGCTGCCGAGGTCGGTCAGCCCGTGGTCCTCGAGGGCTACGGGCTGCCGGACGACGCCCGGGTGCGGACGATGTCGGTCACCCCTGACCCCGGCGTCATCGAGGTCAACGTCGCCCCGACCTCGACGTGGGGGGAGCTCGTCGAGCAGACCGAGTCGCTCTACGAGCACGCCCGCCAGATCCGGCTCTCGACGGAGAAGTTCGACCTCGACGGCTCGCACACCGGCACCGGTGGCGGCAACCACCTCACGCTCGGCGGGCCGCGCCCGGTCGACTCCCCGCTGCTGCGCCGGCCCGACCTGCTGCGCTCGCTCATCACCTACTGGCAGCACCACCCGTCCCTGAGCTATCTCTTCTCCGGTCGCTACATCGGCCCGACGAGCCAGGCCCCGCGCGTCGACGAGGGCCGGGCCGAGAACCTCTACGAGCTCGAGATCGCCTTCGCCCAGATGGACCACGTGCTCGCGATGGAGCACGACCCGCAGGACGTCGAGGAGCCGCTCGACGAGGAGCGCTACGTCAGGAGGGGCACCCGGCCCTGGCTCGTCGACCGGCTGCTGCGCCACCTGCTCACCGACATCACCGGCAACACCCATCGCGCGGAGTTCTGCATCGACAAGCTCTTCGCGCCCGGCTCCGAGCGGGGCCGGCTCGGGCTGCTCGAGATGCGCGGCTTCGAGATGCCTCCGCACCCGCGGATGGCGCTGCTCCAGGCGCTGCTCGTGCGGGCCCTCGTCGCCCGCTTCTGGGATCAGCCCTACTCCGGTCCCCTCGTCCACTGGGGCACGCGGCTGCACGACCGCTTCCTCCTGCCCGGCTTCGTCGCGACCGACCTGCGTGACGTCATCGAGGACACGAACCGTTACCTCACCTCGGTCGGGGCGCCGCTGCTCGACCCGGCGTGGTTCGACCCCTTCCTCGAGTTCCGCTTCCCGCGGCTCGGTGACGTCGAGGTCGACGGGGTGGCTCTGGAGCTGCGCGCGGCCGTCGAACCGTGGCACGTCCTCGGCGAGGAGGTCACCCAGACCGGGACAGCACGGTACGTCGACTCCTCGGTCGAGAAGGTCCAGGTCCGCGCGACCGGGCTCGTCGAGGGACGTCACCTCGTGACGTGCAACGGGGTCCCGGTACCGATGGTGCCCGTCGCCGAGCAGGGGTGGGGCGGTCCGGTCGGAGCGTCCGGGGCGGGCGGAGCCTTCGTCGGCGGGGTGCGCTACCGGGCCTGGGCGCCCCCCTCGGCGCTGCACCCGACGATCGGCGTGCACGCCCCGCTCGTCTTCGACCTCGTCGACCGGTGGAACAGCCGCTCGCTCGGCGGCTTCACGTACCACGTGACGCACCCCGGTGGCGTCGCGCACGAGTCGTTCCCGGTGAACGCGGCGGCCGCGGAGTCGAGGCGCAACGCCCGTTTCGTCGTCGGCGGACACACGCCAGGACCGGTCGATCTCGACGCGATCCCCTCGCTCACGTCCGCGATGTCGCCGGCGGTCACGGACTATCCGTGCACGGTCGACCTGCGCCGCTTCCCCGGCGTCGACCGGGTCGCGACGGCACCAGACGAGTTCGCCGGGCCGCCGGCGGAGATCGACCCGTCGGCGAGGCCGGACGCCCCGCCGCTGCCGGGGGAGCCGATCATGGAGACGGCGGCCGAGGGCGCCTTCGGCCGCGCCGACGTCTCCGAGTCTGTCGATGTCGACGCACCGGTGGGCGGCACCGCATGAGCGCGGGGGCCGAGACCTTCGCGATCATCGCGCGGGACTGACGTCGCAGCCCTGCTCCTCACGGTCGGCTCAGCCCGCGATCCCTGGACACTCCTTTGACGCAGTGACCTCGCCGGAGAATGCTGTCACCATGCGAGTCCTCGTCTCGGGCGCCACCGGCTTCGTCGGTCGCCGCCTCGTCCCCGCCCTTGTCGACGCCGGCCACGACGTGCTGGCGATGACCCGCAGGCCCGAGCGCTACGAGGGGCCCGGCACCCCGGTGGAGGGCGACGTCACGAACCCCTCGTCGCTCGAGACCGCGATGGCGGGCGCCGAGATCGCCTACTACCTGGTCCACTCCCTCGACGAGGACGACTTCGAGGAGACCGAGGCGCGATCGGCGCGAGCCTTCGGAGAGGCGGCCGCCGCAGCCGGGGTGCGGCAGATCATCTTCCTCGGTGGGCTCGGCCCGGAGGATGCCGACAAGCTGTCCGTCCACCTGCGCTCGCGGCGGGCGGTCGAGTCGCTGCTCGGCGAAGGGGGCGTGCCCGTGACCGTCCTGCGCGCCGCCGTGGTCGTCGGTGACGGCGGCATCTCGTGGGAGATCACCCGCCAGCTGGTCGAGAACCTGCCCGCCATGGTCGTGCCGCAGTGGGCGAGCACCAAGACCCAACCGATCGCGCTCGACGACGTCGTGCGCTACCTCGTCGGGGTCGCCGGCAACGAGCAGGCCTCGGGGAAGGTCTTCGAGATCGGCGGTCCCGAGGCGCTCACCTACGTCGACATGCTCCAGATCGCCTCGGAGGTCATCCACGGCCGACGGATCCCGCTCGCCCCCGTCCCCGTGCTGACGCCCGGTCTGTCGTCCCGCTGGCTCGCCTTCGTCACCGACGTCGACGCGACGACGGGCCGCAACCTCATCGACTCCATGGACGTCGAGGTGATCGTCACCGACGACACCGTTCGCGAGGTCGTCCCGTTCGAGCCGCTGAGCTACCGGGATGCGGTCGAGAGGGCGATGGCCGAGCGCGCGCGCTGAGTCGCCGAGCGGCGGGTCAGACCCCCTCGACGGCCCGCCTGACCCGCTCGAGGGTGCGGACCATCCCGGACTCCATCTCGGCCTCGAAGGGGGCGACCCCTCCGAGCACCCTGTCCTGGAGCATGAGCGAGACGGCAGTCATCCCGCCGCTCGCGTCGCGGCGGTGGGTCAGTCTGGTGCCGCTCGCGGTCGGCTCGAGCTCGAAGCTCCAGACGGCCGCGTTGTCCTTGACCCGGTAGGCGTAGCGTCGGCCGGGCTCGAACTCGACGACCTTCGCCCTCGTCGGCCACACGAGCGGCCCACGCCGGTTGATGTTGAGGGTGCGCGTCCCCCGCGCGACGGGGGCGTTGCCGCGAACGATGGTCCGGACCACCTGGTCGGAGAAGCCGCCCATCACGCGCGGGTCGGAGACGACCGCCCACACCCGCTCCGGCGGGGCAGCGATGTCGACGGCGGCCTCGAGCAGGGGTGCGTGGGTCTGGGTCATGCGCTCGACCCTAGCCGCCCTCCCTCGCGCTCCTGCTCTTCGGCATGCCTGCCTCCTTACTCTCGGTCCTGGTCGTTGCGGTCCAGGTCGCGGGTGGCCGGGCCCTCGAGGACCCGACCGTCGGCGTCGAAGCGGGAGCCGTGGAGCGGGCAGTCCCACGAGGACTCCGCGTCGTTCCACTCGAGGATCCCGCCGAGGTGGGTGCAGACCCGGCTCACCGGGCAGTCTCGACGCTCCCCCTTCGCCCGGGCCGTCAGCTCCCCGGCCCAGCCGGCGACCAGGCCGGCTCCGACGGCGGCGTTCGTCGCGACACCGGAGGTGATGTCGCGCGGCGTGGGCAGGCCGCCCCGGAGGGTCGTCGCCCAGTCGCTCGGCACCCCGCGGAGGATGTCCGCGCTGAGGGTGAGTGCGGCGGCGACGGCGTTGGTCATGCCCCACTTGTCGTAGCCCGTCGCGACGTGCACCCGACCCTGGCTGCGGGGCATCGGTCCGACGACGGGGACGCGACCGGCGGGGCGGTAGTCCTGAGCGGACCAGCTGTGCGTGAGGTGCAGACCGGGGAAGTGCTCGTGCGCCCACTCCACGAGCCCGTCGACCTGAGCCCGCTCGGAGCGGACCCGACCGACGACGTGGTCGTTGCCGCCGACGAGGAGCATCGTCCCGGTCTCGGTGGTCGCCGTCCGCAGCGAGCGGGCCGGGTCGTCCGTCGAGAGGTACATCCCCTGCGGCACCGGCAGGCTCGCCTCGAAGGCTGTCGCGTACGAGCGGTGCGCCTCGAGCCGTGCAAAGTGCAGGCCGCGGTCGAGCACGGGCGTACCCGTGGCGAGGACGACCTGCTGCGCGCGGATCTCGCCGACGGTGGTCTGAGCGACGCACGGCTCCCCGGTCTCGACGCCGGTGAGACGCACGCCGTCGACGACCCGGCCGCCGTTGCGCTCGAGCTCACGCAGCAGCGTCTCGAGGACCCGGGTGGGGTGGATCTGCGCCTGGTCGGCCAGACGGATGGCCCGAGCGGGGAAGGGGAGCTCCGTCTCGGTCGTCGCGAGGACCGGCAGTCCCGCCTCCTGCGCGACGCCCAGCTCGTCGGCGAGGACGTCCCGTCCGCGTGGTGTCGTCGCGTAGGTCCAGGCGATCCGGGTGTCGTAGGCGACGTCGCGCTCGTCGAGGAGACGGAGCAACCAGGCCTGGCCCTCCCGGTTGGCCTCGACGTAGGCCCGCACGACGTCGGCGGAGTGGTGCCGCCGCATCTGCGAGAGCACCGTGCCCTGGAGCAGGGAGAGCTTGGCAGTCGTGTTGCCCGTCGCGACCGCGCCGACGTGCCGCGCCTCGACGACCGTGACGTCCTGGCCCGCCCGCGCGAGGAGCACCGCCGTGGCCAGCCCGGTGAGCCCGGCACCGACGACGAGGGTGTCGACGGAGCCGGGGAGCCCCGCCGGGGTCGGGGTCGGCAGGCAGGTGTCGAGCCACAGGGAGGTCATGCCTCGACCGTAGCCCGATCACACCCCTCGCGGCGGTTGAGGCAGGCACGAACGGGACCTCTGGAGCTGTCGCCCCGGGATATCGGGGGCAACCTCTCCAGAGGTCCCGTTACTGACGGGTAGGGGTCAGCGGCCGGAGCTGAATTCCGCCGCCGAGCGGGTCCTGCGCTGGCCGCTCTGCGCGGAGGAGGACCCGTTGCGCCCCTGGCCGCCGCGGCCCCGGCCGCCCTGCGGGCGCTGGCCACCCTCGCGGGCCTGACCCTGGCCGCCCGAGCGACCCCGACCGCCGGAGGAGCCGCCGGCCGGGCGGGCACCGGAGCGACCCCCCTTCGGGCTGCCGGCGCGCTGCTGCGGCACCTCGTGGATGATCGCACCGGGGAACTCGCGCTCACCCGGGGCGAGCTCGCCGAGCAGCGGGTGGGCGGCGGTGACCTCGGTCGTGCGCGGCTTGATGCCGGCCTTGCGCATGAGGGTGCGGACGTCGCCGTTCTGGTCCGGGGTCATCAACGTGATGACGGTGCCGGCCGAGCCCGCGCGGGCGGTGCGGCCCGAGCGGTGGAGGTACGCCTTGTGCTCGACGGGCGGGTCGGCGTGGATGACGAGCGCGACGTCGTCGACGTGGATGCCGCGCGCGGCGATGTCGGTCGCGACGAGCGTCGTCGCCTTGCCGGAGTGGAAGGCCTCCATCGTCCGGGTGCGCGCGCCCTGGCTGAGGTTGCCGTGGAGCTCGACAGCGGGGATGCCGCGCTGGCCGAGCTGCTTGGCGAACTTCTTCGCGCGGTGCTTGGTCCGGGCGAAGACGACGGTGCGGCCGGGGGCGGCGGCCAGGTCGGTGAGGACGTCGAGGTGGTCGTCGCCGCGGACCTTGAGGACGTGGTGGTCCATCGTCGAGACGGGTGACTGCGCCGAGTCGGCCTCGTGGGTGACGGGCTGGCTGAGGTAGCGCTTGACGAGCACGTCGACACCGGCGTCGAGCGTCGCGGAGAAGAGCATCCGCTGGCCGTCGCGAGGGGTCCGGTCGAGGATCCGCTTCACGCCGGGGAGGAAACCGAGGTCGGCCATGTGGTCGGCCTCGTCGAGGATGCTCACCTCGATGTCGTCGAGGTTGACGTGACCCTGGCCGATGAGGTCCTCGAGCCGGCCGGGGCAGGCGACCACGACGTCGACGCCGCGGCGGATCGCCTCGACCTGCGGGCCCTGCCCGACGCCGCCGAAGACGACGCGGCTGGTGAGCCGGGTGCCCTCGGTGAGCATCTGGAAGGACTCGTCGATCTGGGCGACCAGCTCGCGGGTCGGCGCGAGGATCAGCGCACGCGGGGCACGGCTGCGGGGGCGGCGGGGCTCCTCGGTGAGCCGGGTGATGAGCGGCAGGAGGAAGGCGAAGGTCTTGCCCGAGCCGGTCCGGCCGCGGCCGAGGACGTCACGCCCCGCGAGGGAGTCGGGCAGCGTCGCGGCCTGGATGGGGGTGGGGGTCGTGATCCCGCGCTTCGCGAGGGCAGCGACGAAGGGGGCGGGGACGCCGAGGTCGGCGAAGGTCTGGGTGTCCTGGGACATGTGTTGGTGATGCTCCACATCAGTGGGGTGGTCGTCCTGCCCGGCGCGGCAGGGGGCCGCGGCGCATCGGCGAGGAGAGGTCAGCTGCACAGGGCAGGAGGAGTCTCTCTGGCACGTCGTGGTGCCGGCACCGGGTCCGCGGCCTCGAGGCTCCGAGGGCGATCACGGTGCGACGGCCGCAGCAGAACTGGGCGAGCCGTCCCGACCACCCTAGCCGCTCCGCCGTCCCGACCCACAATCGTCACGACGAAGGGGTGGTGCCGGGTCGATCCGGCACCACCCCTTCGTCCGTGTTGCGTCAGACCGGCTGGGCGATCGGACGGCCGCGCATGGCACGCCACGCGTAGGCCACGGCGATCCCGGCGAGCGGGGTGACGACGATGGCGCCGAGGCCGCAGGTGCAGAGGACCACGATGGCCAGGCCGAGGCCGATGAGGCCGCCGAGGAGGACCTGCCCGAGGTTGTCCTTGACCGCCTCGAAGCTGCCCTTGATCGCGTCACCGAGGCTGAGGTCCTCGTCGACCACCGAGACGGGCGCGAAGTACAGCAGGATCATCGCCGCGATGCCCGGGAGGATGCAGGCGACGAGGCCGACGAGCACGATCAGACCGACGACGATGCTCACGACGAGGGCCATGAGGACGTTGTAGCCCGAGAAGAGTCGCCCGAGCTCGGCCTTGCGGCCGTCCATGACGTCGAGCGCCATCCGGTAGATGCCGAGCGAGAGGAACATCGCGATGGCGCTGCTCACGAGGTTGAGCATCGAGCTCACCGGCGTGAAGGTCACCTGCGTGGAGGACGTCGCCGGGTCCATCGCGTCGGGGTTGGTGATCGCCTCGAGGGTCCCGTCCGCGATCGCCCCGACGGCCGAGAGACCGCCGCCGATGATCAGGGTGAGGAGACCGATGACGAGGAAGGGCAGCGGGTTCTTCGTCAGGGCGGTCCAGGCGTAGGACAGCGCGTCCATCGCCTGGAAGCGGCGGGGGGCGTAGGTGGGCTGGCCGGGCGCGGGCATCGCGCCGTAGCCGCCACCCGATGCTCCTCCTGCAGGCATCGGGTAAGGCTGCTGCGGCCGCTGCTGGCCGTGGGGCGGGGGCTGCTGGCCGGGGTACGGGCCGCTGCCGGTGGGCTCGGGAGGTTCAGGTGGGAGGTTGCTCATGGCCGATCGAACCACCCTCGGTCCCTCGCCCGCCAGGGGGCCTGCCGTAGCCAGACCGGCATCAGGCCGTGGCGTAGGCGTCCTCGACGGCCCCGTCGAGGACCGCTACCGCACTCACCGGGTCCAGCGGGAGGAGGGTCGCGCCGAGCGCCTTGGCCACCTCGGCGTTGGCGCCGGCACCTCCGATCGCCACGTGGGTCACCGAGCGCAGTCGCTGGACGAGCGGGACGACGGCCTCGAAGACCGTGCGCCGCGTACCGCCGAGGACGACGACGTCGGTGCGCAGGGTGGAGGCGATCGCGTCGATGGCCGCGATCGGGGTGTCAGCACCGAGGAAGCGCACCGACCAGCCCTTCCGGGAGAGCGCGACCGCCGCCATGAGCGCGCCGATGTCATGCCGCTCGCCGGGCGGGCAGGCGACGATCGCCGTCCGCCGTCCGGTGGGGTTGAGCTCCGCCCCCTGAGCGCCGATGTGGCGACGGATGATGTGGCTCGCGAAGTGCTCGTGCGCCACCGTGACCTCGCCGTTCTCCCACTGCCGCCCGAGTCGGACGAGGTAGGGCAGGAGCACCTCGACCATGGCCGCCTCGGGGCCGAGGACCTCGATCGTCCGGGCGACGGCAGCCGTGGTGGCGGACTGGTCCAGGACGCGGACCGCCGCGTCGATCTCGGCCGCGAGCGCGTCGGGCAGCGGGCCGTCTGCGTCGGCCGTCGCCTGGCGGGTGCTCTCGACGCTGGCACGGGCCTGCTCGACGGCCGCGGCCAGCAGCAGCCCCCGGGCCTTGAGGGCGACGACCTCGTGGGCGAGGCGCTCGTCATCGGGGGTGTAGAGGCGGTAGCCCCCCGGTGTGCGCTCTGGGCTGAAGAGACCGAACCGGCGCTCCCAGACCCGCAGCACGTCAGGAGTCAGCCCGCTACGGCGCGCGAGCTCACCGATGCGGATGCCCTGGGTCACCGCCTCATCCTACGGATGTCGGGCCAGGTCACCGGTCCGGTGCGGCTCAGACCGGCGCGGTCACGTCGGCGACGCTCGCGCCGAGGGCCTCCAGGGCGGCGGCCGCGGGGACCGTCGCGGAGACCCCGTGACCGCCGGCGCCGAGGGAGATCGAGCGCCCCTCTGACTCGAGGATCGTCGCGTCCGCGACGACCGGCCAGGGGGTCGTCGAGCCGAAGGGGGTGATCGTCCCCCTCTCGTAGCCGGTCACCTCGAGGGCCGTCGCCGCGTCCGGCATGGAGACCCGGTTGACGCCGAGATGGGCGCGGAGCTTGGGCCAGTCGATCTCGCGGTCGCCGGGGACGAGGACGAGGAGGTAGTCGTCCTCGGCGCGTCGGACCACGAGGGTCTTGATGATGTCGGCCGGCCGCACACCGCGGGCCTCGGCCGCCTCCTCGAGCGAGCCCACCCGGCCGTGCCGGACGATCGTGTGCTCGATCCCGCTCTCCCGCAGGGCCTGCTCCGCGCGCTCCTCGCTCTGGCTCATGCACCTCAGGCTAGGCCCGACGTCGGCGGCGGTGGGTCATGGCGCTGGTGGCAGGATCGGGGCATGGATCTCCAGGAGATGCTCGACCAGGCCGCCACCGGATCCGTCCACGTCGAGGAGGGCTGGGGCCAGGGCCGCGCCACCTACGGCGGCCTCGTGACGGGCCTCATGCTCTCGGCGCTGCGTGCCCGGCTCCCCGGGGAGAGAGATCTCCCCCTTCGCGCGGTGACCATCTCCTTCGTCGCACCGGTCGCCGCCGGCGCCGCCGAGGCGGAGGCGACGGTCCTGCGCAGCGGCTCCAGCGCGACCCAGGGACAGGTGCACCTCCGCCAGGACGGACAGGTCGTCGCCGCGATGCTCGCGAGCTTCGGGGCACCGCGGGAGTCGAGCATCGCGGTGGCCCCGACGACGCAGCTGCCCGCGTTCGCGGGACCGGACGAGGCGCTGGCGCTGCCGCACCTCCCCGGGAGGACCCCTGACTTCTTCGCCCACCTCGACCTGCGGCTCGCCGACGGGGGTCTGCCGTACAGCGGTTCGGAGACGTCGCACATGCGGGGGTGGATGCGCTTCCGGCAGGCGCCGCCCCGCTTCGAGGAGGAGCACCTCGTCTCGCTCGTGGACGCGTGGCCGCCTGCACCGATCCAGATGCTCGACCGGCCCCGCCCGGGGAGCAGCCTGACCTGGACGCTCGAGATCGTCGGCGACGTCAGGGCCGAGCCCGACGCCTGGTGGGCCTACGAGGTCAGGACCGACCACGCCGCCGACGGTTACGCGCACACCCACGCCCACGTCTGGCGACCCGACGGGACCCTCGTCGCCATCAGCCGGCAGACCGTCGCCGTCTTCGGCTGACCCCTCCCCCTTCGCACGAGCCAAGGCTCGTGCGGGGCTCGCCGCCCCTCCCCCTTCGCACGAGCCAAGGCTCGTGCGAAGCGAGTCAGGTGGTGGCGAAGATCTGGCCGAGGTCCTCGAAGGCCTTGAACTCCATGGCGTTGCCGGACGGGTCGAGGAAGAACATCGTCCACTGCTCCCCCGGCGTGCCCTCGAAACGCACGTACGGCTCGATGACGAACTCGGTGCCCGCCGCGGTCATCCGCTCGGCGAGCTCCTTGAACCGCTCGACCGTCAGGACGACACCGAAGTGCGGCACCGGGACCATCTTGCCGTCGACGGGGTTGTGACCCGCGACGGCGTTCTGGTGGTGGTCGACCATGTGGGTGACGACCTGGTGGCCGTCGAGGTCCCAGTCGGTCCAGCGCTCGTCCTCACGCCCGCGGCTCAGGCCCATGACTTCGCCGTAGAAGTGGCGCGCGGCCTCGATGTCGTGGACGGGGATGGCTAGGTGGAAGGGTCGCAGCTCGCTCATCCCACGACGGTATCGCCCCGTCGCCTCTCGGCGCACAGCGCGGGGAGGTAGCACGGCAGCGCGAGCAGCCCGACGACCGCAGCGGCGATGATCGCTGTCTCGTTGTCCGTGGCCTCGGCGAGCAGACCCAGCAGCGGCGCCGAGACCGCGAAGGCGAAAAAGCTCACGAGCGAGGAGAGCGAGAGCACGGTCGCGCGGTTCTCCGAGGTGGCCTCGCGGTGGGTCAGCGCATGGTCCATCGCGCCGCTGCCGAAGACCGCGTAGGTGAAGAGGTAGGCGGCGACGAGAGCGACCGGGCCGGCGACCACCCCGATGGCGAGCGAGCCGAGCACGTGCAGCAGACGGCCGACGATCGCGGCCCGTGCGACACCGACGCGGCGCGCGAGCACCCCGACGGCCGCGGAGCCGGCGGAGTAGGCGCCCCACGCCATGGCGGCGACCGGGCCCATCCAGGCGCCCGCGGTCGCGTTGCTCCCGAGCAGGTCCGCGAGCCGGATCGGCACGAAGTTCTCCTGCACGACCATGACGACGGCCGTGAGCCCGGACGCGAGGACGAGCCCGCGCAGCGCTGCGCTGGAGCGCAGCAGACCGAGCCCGCCGACGATGACCGCGGGGGTGGCCGCGACGGACCGACGCACCCGCTGCCAGGTGCCGTCACCCTCGGCCACGGCCTCAGCGAGCTCGGGAGCGGCGGCGTCGGTCGTCAGGTGGGGCACCTCGCGCATGAGGGCGGCGACGGCGACGAGGTGGACGATCGCACCGACGACGTAGAGCGCCATCGGGAGCTCGAGTGCCGACCGGCTCTCGAAGGGGTGCCACCACACGAGCGCGCCCGAGAGCAGCGACCCGACCGCCATGCTCGCCCCGATGAGCGTGCCCGCGCGGGCGAGCGGCTGGTCGACGTCCGCACCGGGCTCGCGGACGTGCACGGCATCGACGAACCACGCCTCGAGCGGCCCGGACTCCAGCGCCCGGAAGACCCCCATGAGCACCCCGGCCGCGAGGTAGGCGCCCCAGGACCCGGCCATGACGTAGGCGAGGGCGGCGAGGACCTGCACGCCCGCGGCGACGAGGTAGACCGGCCGCCGCCCGAAGACGTCGGTGAAGCCGCTCGTCGGCAGCTCGAGCAGGGCGACGGCCACACCGATCGCGGACATCGCGGCGAGTGCCTGGGCCGTCGACAGCCCGAGCTCGAAGGCCCACAGGATGAAGAGCCCCACGACGAAGCCGACGGGGAACCAGCGGGTGACGGTCAGCGTGTAGAAGACCCGGTGGGCCGGACGGGACACGATGCGGGCCGGCGCCGCGGTCACGACCTCTCCGGCCGCGGGTAGGAGTGGACCTGGATCTCGAAGGGACGGGTCCCCTCGGGAGCGGCGTCGGGCGGGGTCGGGTGCTGCTCGAGAACCTCCCAGATGATCGCCTCGAGGCGCCGCCGGATCTCGTGCGCCTGCTCGAGGGTGGCATGGACCACCGCGTCGCTGCTCCCGATCGTCCCGAGCCACTCCTCCGGCAGCGCGTCCTGCTCCTCGACCGAGAGCTGCAGCCGCGAGGCGAGCTGACTGACGACGACCTGACGCCACGCGCCCTTCGCGTCCCGCTCGGCCGGCCCGGACGACGAGCTCGCCGCACTCGTGTACTGCGCGCTCGCCCGCCACCAGCGCTCTCGGCGGGTCCCGAGCTCAGCGGCGTCCGCGACGAAGCCGTGCCGCTCGAGCTGACGGAGGTGATAGCTCGTCGATCCGGTGCTCTCGCCCACCTGCTCGGCGAGGGCGGTGGCCGTCGCCGGGCCGTGGATCCGGAGCAGACCGAGCAGCCGGAGGCGAAGGGGGTGCGTCAGCGCCTTGAGCTGGGTGGTGTCGGGTATGACGACCGTGGGCTGCTCGGGCACGAGCTCACCGTAGACGACAAAGATTCCTCTGCAGACGACCGTGTGCAGTCCTGGTGCTCGGCGCTCGCCCGGGCGAGCTTCACAACTGCCGGGTAGGTGTGACCGACGAGGGGCGCGTGTGCGTAGGGTTCCGGACATGACCGCCGTCGCCGACCCCGGTGCGCTGCTCGACGCGTACCGCGAGCGCGTCGACCGTCGGGCCGAAGGGGTCGACGAGACCCTCACCGTCGACGGCACCCGCCCGCACACCGACGCGCTCATCGCGACGATCGAGCGGCTCGGCCTCGAGGGGCTCCTCGACCGGCGGGCCGAGACCCGGCGCTTCGTCAGCGACGACGGCATCACGTACGGCACCGGCGAGCCGCCCCCGGGCGAAGGGGTGGCGCCGGACGAGCCCCGGACGGCCGGTCCGTGGCGGGTGGACCCGCTCCCGCTCGTCATCGGCAGCGAGGAGTGGGCCGGGCTGGAGCGCGGGATCCGCCAACGCGCGCACCTCCTCGACGCCGTCCTCACCGACCTCGCCGGTCCGCAGCGTCTGGTGCGCGAGGGGACGATCCCCGGCCAGGTGGTCTACGGGCACGGCGGCTGGCTTCCCCAGGCCGAGGGCATCACCCTCCCCGGCAGGCACCAGCTCGTGCTCCCCGCGACCGACCTCGCCCGTGACGCCGACGGGACGTGGCGGGTCTTCGCGGACCGGGCGCAGGCCCCGAGCGGAGCCGGCTACGCGATGGCCAACCGTCGCATCGTCGCGCGCGTCATGCCGGACCTGCACCGGGCGAGCGACCTCTCCCGGCTCCGCGGCTTCTTCTACGGCGTCCAGCGCGCCGTGCGTCGGGTGGCGCCCCGGACCGACGACATGCCCCGCGTGGTCATCCTCAGCCCAGGCACCCTGAGCGAGACCGCCTTCGACCAGGCCTTCCAGGCGATGCTCCTCGGCTTCCCGCTGGTCGAGTCCGAGGACCTCCTGTCCCGCGACGGCCGGATCTGGCTCCGCACGACGAGCGGGCTCTCCCCGGTCGACGTCATCATCCGCCGGGTCGATGCCGACTGGTGCGACCAGCTCGAGCTGCGGCCGGAGTCGCGTCTCGGGCTGCCCGGCATGGTCGAGGCAGCGCGTCTCGGCCACGTCTCGATCGTCAACCCGCTGAGTGCCGGACTCCTCGAGAACCCCGCACTCATCCCCTACCTGCCGCACGTGTGCCGCGACGTGCTCGGCGAGGACCTCCTGCTCGACTCGCCCGACACGTGGTGGGCCGGGGAGCGGAGTCACCGCAGCCACATCCTCGCCCACCTCTCGAGTCTGGTCGTCCGCCCGATCCACCACGCGGGGCGCGACGACGCGATCCGCGGGTGGGACCTCACCCAGGAGCAGCGCGGCGCGCTCGCGGCACGGATCGAGGACGAGCCGTGGCGCTGGACCGGGCAGGACCCCCTGGCGATGTCCAGCGCCCCCGTCGTCACGAAGCACGGCCTCGACCCGCGCAACGTCGTGCTGCGGACCTTCGCCGTGGCCGACGACGAGGACTACCTCGTCATGCCGGGCGGCCTGGGACGCCTCAGCGCCCGCCGCGACTCGGCCGACGTCTCCTCCGCCGGCGGAGCCCCGAGCAAGGACGTCTGGGTTCTCGCCGGCGACATCCCGACCGTGAGCCGCGACGGAGGCGCGTCGCCCGAGCTCGTCCCGAGCCCGCACGTCGACCACGCACAGACCCTCGTCGCGCCCGCTCCGCGCGTCGCCTCCGACCTCTACTGGCTGGGCCGCTATGCGGAGCGGGCAGAGTCGGTGGCGCGGGTGCTGCGGGTCGCCGACAACCTCGTCGACGACCACGCGCAACGACCCGGGACCACGGGCCACGCGGCGATGGTCGCCCTGCTCCGCGCGGTCACCGAGATCACCTCGACCGGCCCTGGCTTCGTCGGCGACGGCGGGCGCGGCCGGCTCGACGACCCGCTCCCCCACCTGCGCCAGCTCGTCGTCGACCCTGGCCTCGTCGGCTCGGTCGCCTACAGCGCGCGCCGCGCGGTCATCACCGCCCAGGCCGTGCGCGAGCAGCTCTCCCAGGACACCTGGCTCGTCGTGAGCCGGCTCGAGCACACGCTGCAGCACGTCCAGCCGGACGACGACCTCCAGGAGATCCTCATGGAGAGCCTCGAGGCGTTCCTCGCGCTGTCCGGCATCGCCGTGGAGTCGACGGTCCGCGACCCGGCGTGGGCCTTCTCCGAGTCGGGGCGACGGATGGAGCGGGCGCAGCAGACGATCCGGCTGCTGCGCCACACGCTTGCGGTCGAGCGCACCCCCCTCGTCGAGGGCGCGACGACCGAGGCGGCACTCATCGCGGCCGAGTCGGTCATCACCTACCGGCGGCGTCTCGCGGCCGGGCTCGGCCCGCTCTCGGCGACGGAGTCGGCGATCGACCTGCTCCTGCGCGACCCGATCAACCCGCGCTCGATCGCCTTCCAGCTGGAGCGTCTCGCCGAGGCGCTGGAGCTCGTCGATCCTGACCCGCTCGACGAGGTCGTCGCGACCGTCCGTGAGGCGCGGGCTCGCGTCGCCGCGCTCGAGCTGCCGACGCTCATGGAGGACGACCGCGCCGGGCTCCTCGTCGAGCTCGAGCAGCTCGATGCGACGCTGCGACGCGCGCACACCGAGATCGAGGAGCGCTTCTTCACCCGCAAGGCGCGGCAGCACAGCGTCCAGACGGTCTCGTGGACGGACGGGGTCGCCTGGTGAGCCCGAAGCAGAAGAGCGCGACCTACGACCTCCACCCGACGCCCAACCCGGACCACCACACGAGGCGGCCCTACGAGGTCACCCACGCGACGGAGTACCGCTACGAGGAGTACGTCACCGACTCCTTCGGCCGGGCGATGCTCGCCCCGCGCGAGACCGCGTGCCAACGCGTCCTCGAGCACACCGTCGAGATCACCCCCGAGCCGCACGTCCTCTCCGAGCACGTCGACCACTTCGGCAACTTCAGCCACTTCTACCAGGTGCGCACGCCTCACACGACGCTGAGGGTGGTCAAGCGCTCCCTCCTCGAGATCCAGTGCCCCCCACCGGATCTCGACCGGCTCAACCGGTGGACGGTGGCCCAGGCTGCCGAGCTCATCGCGACCGGTGGCCGCCGGGACGAGCTCGCAGGGGGTGGCACCACCCCTTCGATCGACCTCGTCGAGGCGGCCCAGTACGTCCTGCCGAGCCAGCTCGTCGACCTCACGGACGAGGTCGAGCAGTACGCGCTGACGATCCTGCCGCCGGAGCGCCCTTTCGGCGAGGCCCTCGTCGCGCTGTACTCCCAGATCTACCGCGACTTCACGTACGCCAAGGGCACGACGAGCGTGAAGACGACCTTGCCCGATCTCCTCGCGCAGCGCGAGGGGGTGTGCCAGGACTTCGCCCACCTCGCCGTGGGGTGCCTGCGCGCCGTCGGCATCCCGGGTCGGTACGTCTCGGGCTACATCGAGACGATGCCCCCGCCGGGCCAGGTCAAGCTCGCCGGGTCGGACGCCACCCACGCGTGGGTCGGGGCGATGACCCCCGACGGCGACTGGGTGGACCTCGACCCGACGAACGACCACTTCGCCGACAGTCGTTACGTCGTCACCGGCTGGGGGCGTGACTTCCGCGACGTCTCGCCGCTCAAGGGTGTGATCTTCAGCGAGGGCAAGGGCAGCGAGCTCAAGGTGGCGGTCGACGTCATCCGGCAGGACCGGCCCGACCCGCGCCAGCACCCGGCCCCGATGCGCGACCAGCCCGGCAGCACGACGCCGGCCACACCGCCGGACGAGCGCCCGTGACCACCGCCTTCGTCCTCGGCGGTGGTGGCGTCCTCGGCGCCACCGAGGTCGGCATGCTCCGGGCCCTCCTCGAGCGCGACATCACCCCAGACCTCGTCGTCGGGTCGAGCATCGGCTCGGTCAACGGCGCCTTCATCGCGGCCGACCCGAGCAGCGCGACCGTCGCCCGGCTCGAGGAGCTGTGGCTCGAGGTCGTGCGTTCCGGCGCGCTCAAGGAGTCGCCGGTGCGCCAGGCGGCCCGGCTCGCGAAGCACCGCACCCACGTCATGTCCCCCGGCGTCATCCCACGACTCGTCCGCGAGTACCTCGACGTCGAGCTCATCGAGGACCTGCCGGTCCCCTTCCAGTGCGTCGCGGCCGAGATCGAGACCGCCCGCTCACGGTGGTTCTCCGCCGGGCCGATCGCACCGGCCGTGGCCGCCAGCTGCGCCGTCCCGGGGCTGTTCGCCGCGGTCGAGATCGATGGCTTGCACTACCTGGACGGCGGGCTCGTCCACTCGATCCCCGTCGGGCGGGCGCTCGAGCTCGGCGCGACACGGATCTACGTGCTCCACGTCGGGCGGGTGGAGCAACCTCTCAGCGCGCCGACGACACCGTGGGACGTCGGGCTCGTCGCCTTCGAGATCGCACGACGGCACCGCTTCGTCGAAGAGATCGGCGCCGTGCCGGACGACGTCGAGCTACATGTCCTGCCGAGCGGCGTCGAGCGCTCCCCGGCGCTGTCGACCCTGTCGATGGGCCGGGGCGAGAAGGTCACCGACCGCATCCGGGCCGCCTACGAGGCCACGGCCGAGCACCTGGCCCTCACGACATGAAGGTCGGCCCACCGCCCTCCTGGCTCCAGGTGGTGCTGCGCCTCCTCTACCCACCCTTCGCCGTCCTGGTCACCCTGGCGGCCCTGCCCCTCATGGTGCTCGGGGCGCTGCTCTGGCCGATCGACCGCCGGTTGCGACTGACCCGCGTCACGTTCCTCGCCGTGTACTTCATGTGGGAGGACGTGGGGGTGCTGCTCCACTGCCTCTTCCTCTCGGTCCGCACGCCCACCGACCGCGGGGAGCGGTGGGTGCGCCAGCACGAGGAGCTCGTCGCCCACGCCCTCGACAACTTCCTGCGCACGGCAGAGCGCTGGGCCGGCTTCCACGTCGTCGTCGACGGAGAGCTCGACCTCGGCGACCCGTCACGCCCCGTCGTCGTCCTCTCTCGGCACGCGGGACCTGCCGACTCGGTCGCCCTGGCGTGGCTGCTCGGCCACCGGGGCGGGCGGGTCCCCCGGATCGTCCTTGCGGCGGGGCTGCTGTGGGACCCGGGCCTGGCCATGGTGCTCAAGCGGCTCAAGGCCTACTTCGTGCCGTCGCGCACCGGCGCCGGCGACGACCGGACCCAGGGGATGCAGCGGCTCGCCGACCACCTCGGCCCGCGCGACGCCCTGCTGATGTTCCCCGAGGGCCGTAACTGGACCGTGCACCGCCAGGAGGCCGAGGTCGCCCGCCTCTCCGCCGAGGGCGAGAGCGAGCGGGCCGAGCAGGCCGCGCTGTGGCGATGGGTCCTGCCGCCGCGGTACCGCGGGGTGCAGACGATCCTCGCGGCCCGTCCCGACGCGGACGTCACGATCATCGCCCACACCGGCCTCGAGCTCTTCGACTCTCCCCTCGACATCTGGCGGGGCATCCCCTTCGGCCCGGACGAGGGTCTGCTCGTGCGCACCACGACCTACCCCGCCGCCGAGGTCCCGCGGGAGCCGGAGGCGATCGTCGAGTGGCTCGACGAGCGGTGGACCGAGGTCAACGCGTGGGTCGAGGGGCACCGCACGGTGCGAGGATCGGGGCATGCTGCGACGCCGTGACCTGCCGATGCCCCTCACCGTGTCGCCGGAGGCGGCGGAGGCCGCGCAGCAGGCCGACAACAAGCTCCACCGGTGGCCGATGACGCCGCGGATCACCAAGGGCCTCAGGGCGAAGGGGGCGGGCGAGCGGCGCGCGGCCGTCGAGTCGCTCGCCCGCAGCCGTCGGGTCGACATCACCGCCTCGCAGGTCTCGGTGATCAGCGGTGGCCGTCCGGTCACCTCCCTCGTCATGACGCCGGAGACCTCGTCGTGGGACGGCGACGGGGATGAGCCGTGGGTCTTCTGGATCCACGGGGGCGGCTTCTGCTGGGGGTCGGCCCTCGACGGCTCGGCCGTCCAGCTCGCCGCCGACGCGGGCGTGCCCGTCGTCTCCGTCGAGTACCCGCTCGCGCCCGAGCACCCGTACCCGGCACCGCTCGACGCGTGCCTCGCCGCCTACCTCGCGCACGCCGCCGCGTGGGGTCCGAGGGTCCTCCTCGGCGGCCTGTCGGCCGGCGCCAACCTCGCCCTCGGCGTCCTCGCCCGGGTCCGCGCCGACGGCGGGCCGGAGCCGCTCGGGCTGCTCGCGGCCACCCCCTTCGCCGACCTCGGAGGGCGGGGAGACTCCTACTCCGCCAACGAAGGGAGGGACGCCTACGTCCGGTGGAAGGGGCAGCAGGAGCGCTTCGCGAAGGCGTACCGCGGCGGCGCCCGGGTCACCGACCCCTTCGTCTCGCCCGTGCACCAGACGTGGGAGGTGCCGGTTCCGCCCACCCTGCTGACCACCGGGACGCGCGACCTCTTCCTCTCCGACTCCGTGCAGCTCGCCCGCACGATGCGCGCGTCCGGCGGCGAGGTCGACCTGCAGGTCTGGGAGGGGATGTGGCACGCCTTCCAGAACGATGCGAGCTCCCCGGAGGCCCAGGAGTGCCTCGCGCACACCGCAACCTTCGCCCGGCAGGTGCTCCGGGTCTGCGGCACGACCGGCAGGTCCGGCGCGGATCTCGCCGGGCCGTAAGAGCCGACGAGGGGTGTCGCTCCGGTAGACACGCAGGCATGGCCGACACCGAGAACCCCGTCTTCACGGCGAGCGGTGACTGGAGCGGGCAGCTCGTCGCCACCGCTGTCCACGCCGGGCACGACCTGCGCCCCGAGGTTGCCGAGCAGATGATCCTCGACGAGGACGTGCGCCTCCGGGAGGAGGACCTCTTCACGGACCGCTTCATCGCGCACCTGCCCGCACGGTTGGTCGTCCACCGGTCACGCTTCGAGACCGACCTCAACCGGGTCCGCGACGAGGCCGTCTACCGCCAGCCCGACGACGCGTGGGGCCTGGACATGTGGCGTGGCGGGACCCTCGACGACGACATCGCAGGGCGATCGCTCGAGGTGTACGACTCGGTCTACGACGAGCTGGCCCGGCGTTTCGACGAGCTCGCGTCGCGCGGTCCCTTCGTCGTCTACGACGTGCACTCCTACAACCACCGCCGGGACGGCGCCGACGCGCCGCCCGAGGCCCAGGCCGACAACCCCGACGTCAACGTCGGCACCGGCTCCCTGGACCGCGAGCGCTGGGGCAGCGTCGTCGATACCTTCACCGAGCGGATCGCCCACAACCTCGGTGGCCTCGACGTCCGGGAGAACGTGAAGTTCAAGGGCCGGGGCATCGCCATGTGGGCGCACGAGCGGTACCCGGGCACGGCGATCGTCCTGGCCATCGAGTTCAAGAAGACGTACATGGACGAGTGGACGGGCGAGCCCGACGAGCACCGCATCGGCCAGATCGCCGCCGCGCTCGCCGACACCTACGAGCCGGTCCTCGCCGCCGTCGACCGCCTCACCGGCCGCGGGAGCGAGTGGTGAGCGAGGACTCCGCGGCGCTGCGCAAGGTCGCCGTCGCGGACCTCGCGATCGACCACGCGCTCGCGCAGATGTCGGGCTCGATGCGCTTCCTGCTCGACGTCACCCCGGTGAACTCCGACGACATCAAGGCGCAGTTCCTCAAGGGTGAGGTCAAGGAGCCGCGCTTCACCTACCGCGACATCGAGGCCGACCCCGAGGTGCTCAAGCAGGTCGTCGCCAACATCGACGTCGGCTCGGTCACCGATCCCACGCTCGCGACGCTGCTGCGCAACAAGCACCGCGAGCTCACCCTCCAGCTCGACATGCTCATGGCGCGCGACAGCGACGACTTCCGCTCCCTGAGCATCGAGCTCTACGGCGGCGCCTCGCCCCAGCTCCGCGGCCAGGCCGAGCGGATCATCGAGGAGGTCCCGAGGCCGGAGGCGAAGGGGGAGAAGGTCACCGCCGAGGAGTTCCTCGAGCTCGCGCAGGCGGAGATCGACTTCTACGCCTCGATCGACCAGGACATCGAGATGCACGCCGAGGTCCGTGACGACGTCAACGGCGTCATGGTGTCGGGGAACACGCTGCTCATCGACCCCGACTCCGCCGTCCAGCGGGCCCGCGCCAACGCGTTGCTCCAGCACGAGGTCGGTACCCACCTCGTCACCCAGGTCAACGGGTCGGCCCAGCCGATCCAGGTGCTCGGCACCGGCCTCGCCGGCTACGACGAGACCCAGGAGGGCCTCGCGGTCCTCGCCGAGATCGGCTGCGGGGGGCTCACCCCCTTCCGCCTGCGGCAGCTTGCCGCCCGCGTGCTGACCGTCCACCGGATGACCCAGGGGGCGACCTTCGTCGAGTCCTGGGAGGCGCTCGTCGACGCCGGCTTCCCCAAGGCCAGCGCCTTCACGACGACGATGCGCGCCTACCGCTCCGGCGGCCTCACCAAGGACGCGATCTACCTGCGCGGTCTCGTCGACCTGCTCTGCCACCTCAAGGGCGGCGGCTCGCTCGAGCACATGTGGCTCGGCAAGTTCTCGCTCTCCGACCTGCCACTCATCCAGTCCCTCGCCGAGGCAGGGATCCTCAACCGGCCCCGGCTCCTCCCCCGCTGGCTCGACGACACCGAGGCCGCCGAGCGGCTCTCGAGCGCCGCCGAGCACGCCGAGGACGTCACCCGGCTCGTCTCGACGCCGGCACCTACCCCTTCGCCCGCCTGACCCGCAAGGAGACCCGCATGAAGATCGGATTCGTCGTCAACGACGTCGCCACCGAGCAGGACGTCTACACGACCACCCGGCTCGCCATCACCGCCCACGCGATGGGGCACGAGGCGTACTACATGGGCATCGGGGACTTCGCCTACAACCCCGACGGCTCGCTCTCCGCCCGCGCCCGCAAGGGCACCGGGAAGACCTACAAGTCGCTGACGCGATACCTCCACGACGTGCAGAAGCCCGAGGTCGAGCAGTGGCTGCCGATCGAAGACTTCGACGTCGTCATGCTGCGCTTCGACCCGGCCGACGACGCCGAGGAGAACCCGTGGGCGGGCAACGCGGGCGTCGCCTTCGGGCAGCTCTTCGCGGCCGCGGGCGTGCTCGTCGTCAACGACCCGACCTCGCTGGCCAACGCGCTCTCCAAGGCGTACTTCCAGCACTTCCCCGAGATCGTCCGTCCCAAGACGCTCATCTCGCGCGACGAGGAGCAGATCGAGGCCTTCGTCAAGGAGCTCGGCGGCAAGGCCGTGCTCAAGCCGCTCCAGGGCTCGGGCGGCAGCGGGGTCTTCCTCGTCAACAGCAAGGAGGCGCCGAACCTCAGCCAGATCATCGAGGCGATCGGCCGTGACGGCTATGTCGTCACCCAGGAGTACCTGCCCGAGGCGAAGAACGGTGACATCCGGATGTTCGTCATGAACGGGCGCCCGCTCGAGGTCGACGGCCAGATCGCCGCCTTCCGCCGGGTGAGCACCTCCGACGACATCCGCTCCAACATGTCGACGGGCGGCAAGGCGCAGAAGGTCAACGTCACCCCTGAGATGCTCGAGATGGTCGAGGCGGTGCGGCCCAAGCTCATCGCTGACGGCATGTTCCTCGTCGGGCTCGACATCGTCGGTGACAAGCTCATGGAGGTCAACGTCTTCAGCCCCGGCGGCTTCGGGTCGTGCGAGGCGCTCTACGGCATCGACTTCGTGCCCGCCGTCATCGACGACCTCGAGCGCAAGGTGTCGGTGCGCACGCACTACGACGAGATCCCCAACGTCCGCCTCGCAACCCTCTGAGGGCTGATCCCTGAGGCGCGACGAGCTGTGCGAGGAGCCTCGAAGAGTCAGCTGCCGGGGTGGCGGATCTGGTCGAGCCAGTCCGCGGCCTCGGCGAAGGACGCGTCGGAGGTCAGCGGGTCGACGGTGACGGCCTGGCCGTTCGCGGCGGGGTAGGAGCCGAGGAAGCGGACGTGGCCGCACACGCGGTGCAGGCTCATGAGCGCCTCGCCGACGCGCGCGTCGTGGACGTGCCCCTCGAAGTCGATGGAGAAGCAGTACGAGCCCATCGAGTCCTTCGTCGGGCGCGACTCGAGCCGGGTCATGTTGATCCCGCGCGCCGAGAACTGCTCGAGCAGCTCGAGCAGCCCGCCCGCGCGGTCCTGCCGCTGGTAGAGCACGACGGTCGTCTTGTCGAAACCGGTCGGCCGCGGCAGCCACTCGGGGCGCGACACGACGACGAAGCGGGTCACGGCCGACGCCATGTCGCCGATGTCGTGCGCGAGGACGGTCAGGCCGTGGTTGTCCGCGGCGACCGGGGCGCAGACAGCGGCGTCGAAGGGTGCCTCGCCGGTCCCGAGGTCCTCGGCGGCCGACGCGGTCGAGAGGGTCGCGATGTAGCGTGCGTCGGGGACGTTGGCCTGGCACCAGCCACGGACCTGCGCCCAGGCGTGCGAGTGGGTGCCGACGCCCCGGACGTCGGCCAGGCTCACGCCTTCGTTCGCGGCGATGACGAACGTGATCGGCACGAGGACCTCGCCCGTGACGATGAGCGGGTCGCCGGAGGCGAGCGCGTCGAGGGTGGCGCTCACTCCCCCTTCGACCGAGTTCTCGATCGGGACGACGGCCGCGTCGATCTCGCGCTGCCGCAGCGCGGTGAGCGCGGCGTCGACGGACCCGAAGGGGACGTGCTCGGCGTTCGCCGCGGGGCGCCACGAGAGCAGCGCCATCTGGGTGAAGGTCCCCGTGGGGCCGAGGTAGCCGTAGCGCGTCACCGTGGGTCTCCTTGTCGTCGGTGCTCGGCCCAGTCTCGCCCAGGGTGGGCTGCGGGGCGAAGGGGGTTCCGCCTCGCGGGATCGGCGCTCGGTGCACGAGGTCTCGAGGCTCCGCCCACGCAGCGCGTGGGACCCAGCTGGGCCGGTCGCACCTCGACCGACGGAGGGGGTCAGGCGGTGGGCGAGCCCTTGCGCGCGGCGGCGACGGCGTGCCGCTCCTCCGGCGTGAGGGTCGTGCTCTCGTCGGGAGTCTCCCCCGCGGCGATCCCCTTGGCATAGGTGCGCGACTCGCTGCGGCCGTGGATCGAGGTGAGCACGAGGCCGTCACCGTTGGCGTCGAGCACCGCGGCGGAGAAGGAGAGCCGGCCGCCCATGTCGCCGAAGGCGTCGTAGCGGACCACCGCGACCCGGGAGAGCGAGGCGTCGACCTGGGCGCGGAGGCTGGCGGCCTCGGACTCACCCACAGGCGTGGCGCGCTCGAGCACGGCGACCCGCTCGGCCAGGCGGCGGTTGGTGCGCGCGACGCTGATGACGAGCAGCAGGGCGATGAGGACCGAGACGGCCAGCAGGAGCTCGGTGCCACTCATGGCCGCGACCCTACCCGTGAGCCGCCCCACGTGACCCGCGAGTACGACGACCGTTGTGTCGCCACGCGGTCAGCTCCCGCGCGAGATCTCGGGGGTGGCGGGGCTCCCGGACCGGGCAACGGTCGTCGTACCCGCGCGTAGCTCTCGGTCGGTGCGAGTGATCACCCAGGCGAGGATGCCCAGGATGACGAGCGTCCCGATGACGTTGCCCTCGACGAGCACGTCGCCGAACCACGCCGGGTCGCGGGACTCCCGCTTCCACAGCACGCCCCAGAAGGGCATGGTGCAGACGAACCAGACGAAGGGGATCAGCGCCAGCCCCGCCCGCAGGCGGTCACGGCCGGCGGCGGCACCGAGGATCGCCGGGACGATCACCATGAGCCAGTGCAGGTGGTGCACCCACGACACCGGGCTGAGCAGGAAGCCGGCCAGACCGACGACCGCAGCCTCCATGAGCCAGTCGCCCTGCTGGTAGGCGCGCCGGGCGAGCCAGAAGACGAGTCCCCCGACGACGAGCAGGTACGGGGCCCAGGCGAGGTAGAGCTCGGTCGAGCCGGCCTCGAGCCCGCGCCGCAGGAGCAGCGCGCGGAAGGCCTGGTTGGCGGAGCCGTCGTTGGGCCCGAGCCGGGTCGGGTCGGAGAGCGCGCCGCCCCAGAAGGCGAAGGACGCCGGCGGGATGAGCAGCCACGCCCCGATCGAGACCGCCGACGCCGTCGCGATCGCGGTGAAGGCCTCGCGCCACCGCCGGCAGACGATGTAGTGGATGACGAAGACGCCCGGCGTCAGCTTGATCGCCATCGCCAGGCCGACGAGCACACCCGGCGGGATCGACTGCAGCGCAGGCAGTCTCGGGCGCTTGAGGTCAAGCAGGATCATGAGCACGAGGAAGGCGTTGACCTGCGCGAAGCGGATGCCGTCGCCGACCGGCTGCGTCCACAGGAAGGCCCCGGCGACCGCGCCGACGAGCACCGGCGCCCACGCGCCGACCCGGTCACGCAGGTGGTACCAGGCGACCCAGGCGATGGCGACGTTCGTCGCGAGCTGCGCGATCGTCCAGCCCCACGCCGCCGTCTCGAAGGGGACGAGCGCCAGGGGCACCGCGAGGATCGCGGCGATCGGCGGGTAGGTGAAGGGCAGCAGCTGCGGCGGGTCGGTCATCTGCTGGTAGATCGGCCGCCCCTGGAGGACCGAGAGCCCGCCCTCGCGGTAGACCTGGATGTCGACCTGCCACTGGTCCTGCGGGAAGAGGAACAGGAACTTCGCGACCGGCCACGCCGCGAGCGCGACGAGGACGGCGAGCCCGAGCAGCCAGTGCAGGGTCGTCGGCTTCGCTCGGGTCACGGGCCCATTGTGGCTGACGGCCTAGCCTGGCCCCGTGACCCGCCTCGCCCTCGCGCTCCTCGTGGTCCTCGCCTGGGCCCTCGGGGCGGCCGCGCCCGCGTCCGCGGAGGACGGCGAGCCACGGGTCGTCGTCCTCGGCGCACCGGGCCTGACCCTCGCGGACCTCTCCCCCGAGGCCACCCCGACCCTGTGGGAGATGGCGACCGGCGGGGCCACCGCCAACCTCGTCGTCCGTGGTGGCTACCTGCAGACCTGCGGGGTCGACGGCTGGCTGAGCCTCGGCGCCGGCGACCGGGTGGCCGTCCCCCGGCCGGGCAGCCCGGACCTCGACGACCCGGGCGCGGCACCGGAGTGCCCGGAGCCGCAGAGCGACGAGATCGGTGCCGTCGCGGGCTGGTCGGAGATCGCCGAGCTCACCCGCGAGCGCAAGGCCGACGCGACCCTCGGGGTCCTCGCGGACTCGCTCGTCGCGGCCGGGACGTGCGTCGAGCCGGCGGGTGGTCCCGCGGCTCGTCTCGGCGCAGCCGACGCCGACGGGGAGGTCGGCGACGGGTCGATCGGGTGCGCCGTCCGCCTCGTCGACGTCGGCGCGGTCCAGGACGACGGGGGTGAGACCGGACGGGCGGAGCAGGTGCGGGCGGTCGACGCAGCAGTCGGTGAGGCCACCGGCGACCTGGCCCCCGGGACGCTCGTGGTCGTCGCCGGTCTCGGCGACGACGGCGCCGGGCCCGCGCTGCGCGCCGTCATCTACTCCGGCGGCACCGATGCCGGCCCCGCGGCCGAGCCGGGGTCGCTGCACTCGGTGACGACGCGCCGCACCGGTGTCGTCCAGCTGCCCGACCTCACCGCCGACATCCTCGCGCGGGTCGGTGCGGAGCCCGTCGCCCCCGTGGCCGGACGACCGCTGACGCTCGTCCGCGACGGTGGTCAGGGCGAGGCGGACGAGCGCATCGCCGACCAGAGCGACGTCGCCGGCCAGCTCGCCGTCGCCAACCGGAGCATCCCGCCCTTCTTCTACGGCTTCGCCACGGTGGTCGTGCTCTCGACCCTGCTCGGCACGGCGGGCTGGGTCGCCGTGCGCCGCAAGGACTCTCGTGCCCGTCAGGCGACCTCGCTCGGCCTGCGCGGTCTGGCGCTGACCCTGGCTTCCGTGCCCGCGGCGACCTTCGGCGCGACACTGACCCGCTGGTGGGCGGCGGACCGCCCGACCCTCGCTCTCGCAGGCGCCGTGGCCGGGCTCGCGCTGCTCCTGGGGCTCGGCGCCCTGGCCGTGACCCGCGGCGCCGGTCGACGCACCCTGACCGCCGTCGGCATCGTCGGCGGCGTCACCGCGCTCCTGCTCACCGCGGACCTGCTCCTGCGCGACGGCGAGGCGATCTTCCTCGGCGTCCTCGGCCTGCACCCCTGGGACGGCGGCCGCTTCTACGGCTTCGGCAACGTTCCCTTCGCCCTCTTCGCCACCGGCGGGCTGCTCGCGACGACCGCCCTCCTCGACCCCTTCGTCCGCCGTGGACGCCGCCGCGAGGCGACGCTCGTCGCGGCGCTCTGCGCCGTCGTCATCCTGCTCGTGGACGCCGCCCCCTTCGCCGGCGCCGACGGTGGCGGGACGCTCGCGCTCATCCCGGCCCTCGGCTACCTCGTCCTCGCGGTCTCGGGGGCCCGGATCACGCTGCCGCGCCTGCTGCTCATCGGCATCGCGACGGTCGTCGGCTTCCTGACGATCGCGGGCCTGGACCACCTCCGGCCGGAGAAGTCGCGCAGCCACCTCGGACGGTTCTTCGGGCGGATCCTCTCCGGCGACGCGTGGGCGATCATCGAGCGCAAGCTGCTGACCAACGTCGAGATGCTGCTCGGCCCGCAGCGGGCGGCCCTGCTCGTGCCGGTGGGGCTCGTGCTCGTCGTCTGGGCGCTCGCCCGCCCCGGGAGCGCCCTCGCCCGACCCCTCGCCGGCCCGCTCGAGGACTACCCGGCGCTGCGCCCCGGGCTCATCGCGCTCGTCGTCGCGCTCACCGCGGGCTTCCTGCTCAACGACTCCGGGACCGCGATCCCCGGCGTCGCCGCGATCATCCTCGCGCCGGCGCTGGCCGCTCTCGCCGTCGGGTCGCACCGGAGCGCAGCAGCCACACCCACAGCGCGAAGGTCGCCAGCGGCACCGCCACCATCCGCCACGCCAGGGTCACCGTCTCCATCGTCTCGGGGATGACGATGCGGCCCGGCACGTAGCCGAGCGCGACGACAGTCCCCTGGAGGACGAGAGCGGTGAGCAGTCGCGGGTCTGCGCTGCCGAGCCCGACCCAGGCGGCCGCCGCGGCCCACATCATCAGGGCGTACCAGGGCAGGACGTAGGCGGCGCCGATCGCGTACGCGGCGGTGAGGGCGAGAAGCACCGTCACGACCGGCTCCGCCCGGTCGCGCAGCCGGCGCCACAGGACGACGGCGAGGACGACGCAGACCACGGCCGAGAGTCGTGAGGCGATGCTCCGTGCGGTCGGCTCCGCGACGACGAGGTCGAGCACGGTGTAGACAGCACGCCACGGGCTGACGTAGCTCACCCCGCCGCTCTGCCGGATCACCTGGTCGAAGACGTGCGGCCCGGCCCAGAGGTGCAGCGGCACGAAGGTCGCGAGCCCGCCGAGGCCCAGCGCCGCGGTCCGAGTCAGGGCGGACCGGTCCAGCCGCAGCCGGCCGGACGCGGTGACCCAGGCGAGGACGAGGGTGAGAGCGATGACGCCGGCGGTGACCTTCGTCGAGGCGGCGAGGCCCGCGAGTGCGCCCGCCAGTCCCGCGCCGAGCACACCCGGCACGCGCACCGCGACGACGAGCGCGGCGACGACCCCGACCGTCGCGAGCAGGTCGACGTGCGCTCCGAAGACCCCCGCGCCGAGCACGAGGATGTTGCCGGTCCACCACGTGTCGACGGCCTCGACGCGGCCGGTGAGCCGCACGAGCAGCCAGCGGATGGCCAGCCAGGACGCGACGACGACGACCTGCCAGAGCCAGACGATCTGGCGCACCGACTCGCCGCCGAGGTGAGCGGCAGCCCCGAGCAGCACCGTCGCGACGGGGCCGTAGACATTCGGGGTGTCCTGCCACGGCGGCTGGACGAGCGCGGTGACGGCGTCGTTGCCGAAGGCCTGCGGCGAGGTCAGCCACGGGTCACCGCCCTGGGCGAGGATGTGGCCGTAGGCGGCGTAGTTCGTGTGGTCGGCGGTGCCGAAGGGGACCGTGAGCAGCACGAGACCACCGACGAGCAGCCATGCGGGCCACGTGATCCCGAGCCGCGACGGACGGCGGAGAGCGAGGATCAGCGCGGCGGCCCCGAGCACGTAGCCGAGCACCTGGACCGCGATGATTCCCCACCCGCGCAGCGGCACGTCGGGCAGGTGCGGCACCCAGCCGGCATCGCCGAGCGGCGGAGCCGCGACGGAGGGGTGGGCCAGGCCGACGACGAGGAGGCAGAGGATCGCCCCACCGAGCAGACCCAGCCGAAGGGGGTCGCGACGGGCCTGCGCTGCGGGCGGCTCCCCCTTCGCCTCAGCCACGGATGCGACGGTCGAGGAGCGCCCGGGAGACGTCGCGCATCTGGCGGGCCCGGTGGAGCTGGCCGCGGATGTCGGCGCCGGTGGCGCGGTGGGTCAGCGGGACGGGCACCTCGACGACCCGGCCGCCGGCCCGCAGGACGTCGACGAGCATCGCGGCCTCGACGCCCCACCCGGGTGCGAGGGGGATCGCCCACCCGAAGGCCTCGCGGGTCAGCGCGCGCATCCCGTTGAGCGGCTGGGCGATCCGGCGGCCGGTGAGCGACTCGATCTGGCCGCGGGCGAGGCGCACGACGCGACCGCCGCCGTGCGAGCTGGCCTCGCGAGGGATGTTCGCGATCGCGAGGTCTGCCTGGCCGGCGAGGACCGGCTCGAGGAGGGGGCTGAGGCGCTCGGCGGAGTCGGCGAGGTCGGCGTCGGCGAAGAGCAGGACGAAGGGCGGCACCCCCTGCCGGGTCTCCTCCTCGGTGAGGCGCAGGACACCGGTGGTGAGCGCCGCGGCCTTGCCCTGGTTGGTCGCGTGCCGCACGACGAGGGCGCCGGCATCGGCGGCGAGCCGCCCGGTGTCGTCGGTCGAGCCGTCGTCGACCACGACGACGAGGGGGACCTCGGGCAGCGAGCGCAGCGCGGCGACGGTGGCGCTGATGCGCTCCGCCTCGTCCTTCGCGGGGACGATCGCCGCGACCGCGCCCATGGCCTCAGCGGAGGGTGACCTGGCGCGAGGTCAGGCCGGCGCGTGCGCGTCGCTCGTCGGGGGTGAGGGACTCCTCGCGGGCCAGGGCAGCCTGGTAGCGCTCCTGCATCGCGGCGAGGGCGTCCTCGTGGTCGGCGGCCTGGCTGTCGGCGGGGACCTCCCAGACGGGGACGAGCAGCCCGCCGGCGCGGAAGGCGCCGAGCAGCTTGTTGCCCTCGCCGAGCTCGGACTCGCCGGCCGCGGCGAGGCGGGCCAGCGCGGTCGTCGCGGCGTCCTCGTCGTCGCCGAGGATCCAGCGGATGTAGGTGCGCTCGCCGATCTTGCACCAGTAGGCCGACGGGGCGCCGGTCATGGCCTGGGTGGGGACGACCGTCTCGTTGGCGCGGTCGAGCGAGGCGCGGCCCTCGGCGTCGAGCTCGTCCTCGCCGACCCAGAAGTCGAAGCCCTCGTGGACCTTGAGCTCGAAGGGAGCGTCGAGGTCGAGGAGGTCCTGGAGCCGGGGGGTGGCGGCGGTGGCGCGGGGTGCGGAAGGCACGGGGTTGCCGGGCTCAGCCTCGATCGCGGCGACGAGCGAGGCGGCGAGGTCGCGGCTGGCGTCGCCGCTGCTGCTGCCGGACTGGCTGGCGAGGAGGATCGCGCCGTCGGCGCGGTGCAGTGCCGCCCATGCCATGGGCAGGACGGTCGCGAGCGTCACCGTCTCCGGCGCGCCCTCGGGCACGGCGTCACCCTTGAGGGTGAGCGTCGCGGTGGCCGCCGGGATGATCTCGTGCGCGGCGACCCAGTCGGTCTCCGCGGGGAGTCCCTCGAAGGGTCGCGCGACGTACGGCGCCGGAGCGACCTTGACCTTGCCGCCCTCGGACTTCTTGCGTCGTGATGCCTTGCCCATGGCGTGCAGCCTAGGCGCTCACGGCCCCGCGGACGGCCGGGGCGCGGGCCGGCGTGGCTCCCGGTACGGTCAGCTGCCGACGCGTCGGCGCGACGGGCCGCCGAGGGAGGCCCAGACGGTGACCCGCTTGTCCTCCTCGCTGACGCCCCACTCGTGGGCGAGGCTGCGCACGATGCGCAGACCGCGGCCGGCGGTGGCCCAGACGGCGGGCGCGGCCGGGACGGGGGTGCTGTCGCCGCCGCCGTCGCTGACCTCGACCTCGCAGACCTCGCCGCGGACCTTCCAGTGGACACGCACGCACTGGTCGGCGAGCGGCTTGGCGTGGCGGAAGGCGTTGGTCACGAGCTCGGTGACGACGAGCTCGGCCTCCTCGATGATCTCGTCGGGCATCTCGCGGGCGCGCAGGTCGTCGTTGAGCGCCTGGCGGATCACCGGGATGGCGTCGAGGTGCCACTGGGCGCGGACGGTGCGGGCCTGGCCGTCGCCGGGGCCGGCGCCGAACTCGTTGATCAGGGGACGCTCGTGCTCGTCCGTGCCGGTCTCGCTCACGCGGGGCTCCTCATCGGGGTCGGGTGGGGCGCGCCCATCGTATGCGCACACACCGGGCCCCCGGGCTGACGACCCAGCCCGCGTCGGCGTGCGTGTCCTGCTGAGGTTCGCAGTCGCGCGAGCGAGATCTTGGGCCAGATGCCGGGTGTGGACGGCGAACCTCAGCAGTACCCGAGAGTCACGGCGGCGGGTCGAGGCGAAGGGGGTGAGATCAGTCGCGGGGGACGGCGCGCCAGGGCTCGATCCGGACACGGGAGCCGTCGGTGAGCCCGTGGACCACGTCGTCGGCGAGCACCACCGGCATCCACGCGGGGCTGGTGCCGGTCGCCGGGTCCTCGACACCGCCGAGTCCGACGGCGAGGGCGCGTTCGGTGCCCTCGAGGGTCTGGCCGGGCGGCCGCTCGCGCCACCACGCGACGCTGCGGGCGACGTCGCCGGGCTCGAGGGTGAGTGTCTGCGGGGCGACCTCCTCGCCGTCGAAGCTGTGGTCGACGCCCATGACCGCCAGCGCGACCTCGTCGGAGGAGTCGGCCAGCCGCAGCTCGGGGTAGCCCTCGACGGTGCAGGCGGCCTCGCTCGTGCTGATGACGACGATGGACATCGTCGCGGCACTCAGCCCACGGTCGTCGCCGGCGACGGTGACGACGAGGTCCTCGGGCGTGCAGGCCGGGGTCGACGGGGTGGTCGGCGTCGGCGTGGTGAGTCCCGTGGGGGTGGGGCCGGGTGTCGGCTCTGGCGAAGGGGTGGGCGTCGGCGTCGGCTCGGGTCCCGCCACGACCTCGCCCGGGTAGGGGTTGAGCAGGTCGCCGAGGAGCTCGCCGGCGCGGACCCGGGTGCCGCTGTCGAGGTCGGTGGAGACGACGAGGGCGATGGGCAGGGCGAGGCTTCCGGCGGCCGCCACCGCGACCACCCGCTGCCGGTGCGGCACAGCACCCTCGCGCGGGCCGCCGTCGGCGAGCCGCGACCAGAGGGTGCCCAGACCGGCGGCTCCCGCGACGAGCACGTCGGCGATGAGGAAGGCCTCGCTCCACCCGCGCTGCTCCACCCCGACAACGAGGACCGGCAGCACCCAGAGCATCGCGACGGTGAGAGAGGAGACGGCGAGCGCGCGCCACCACGAGCCGCGCCGGTCGGAGTGGGGGCGGCAGAGCCGGTCGAGGGCGTCGAGGAAGACCGTCAGCCCGACCCACCACGCTGCGACGACCGCGCCGACCATGAAGGCGCCGAGCAGCATGGCGATGCCGAGCGCACCCGCGGTGATGGCGTTCGTGACGGCGACGAAGCCGGTGGCGAGCAGGGCGTGCCGCCACGGCCCGGCCTCGTGCTCGTCGGTGATGCCGTCACCCTCGGGCGACTCGGGCCGGGTCCGGCCGACGGCGAACATCCCGCCCGCGAGGCCGGTGAGCGCGATGCCGTGGACGACCCACGCGGCGATGACGAGCGAGCGCAGCGCCGGGAGGTCGCACTCGCCGCCGCCCGGGCAGCTGCTCCCCCAGCTCGGCATGATCCCCGCGCCGAGTCCCCCGACGACGAAGAGCGCGAGCAGCGTGAGCCCGACGATCCACCACGCCACGCGGGCCGGTCGAGGTCGGGTCAGGCGCACGCCCCCATCCTCGCAACTCCCCGACCGCTCACCCGGGATTACCCCTCCCCCGGCTCAACCCCTTCGCCCGAGGACCGCACGAGCCAAGGCTCCTACCCCGTCCAGACCGCACGAGCCAAGGCTCCTGCCCGTCTGACGGGCAGGAGCCTTGGCTCGTGCGAAGGGGGGGAGGGGCGGCTCAGAGGACGTGGTGGCCGGGCTGGTTGCCGGCCTCCGCGACGACCTCCATGGCCGGGCGGACGCGCGGCTTCTTCGGGATGACCCCGAGGCGACCGGACTGGAAGTCCTCGAAGGCGGCGATGAGCTCGTCGCGCGTGTTCATGACGAAGGGGCCGTAGGCGGCGACGGGCTCGCGGATCGGGCGGCCGCCGAGGATGAGCAGCTCGAGACTCGGGCTGCGCTCGTCCTGGTTGTCGTGGGCGGCCAGCTCGAGCGTGTCGCCCGGGCCGAAGACCGCCAGCTGCCCCTCGCGGAAGGGACGCCGCTCCGGGCCGACGACACCCTTGCCCGAAAGGACGTAGACGAGCGCGTTGAAGTCCTTGCGCCACGGCAGCTCGAGACGCGCGCCGGGGGCGACCGTCGCGTGGACCAGCGAGATCGGCGTGTGCGTGATGCCAGGGCCGTCGTGCCCGCCGAGCGAGCCGGCGATGACGCGCAGCAGGGTGCCGCCGTCGTGGCTCGAGAGCAGGCCGACCTCGGTGGAGCGGATGTCCTGGTAGCGCGGGTCGGACATCTTCATCGTGCTCGGCAGGTTGACCCACAGCTGGATGCCGTGGAAGAGGCCGCCGCTCATGACGAGCTGCTCGGGCGGCGCCTCGATGTGCAGCAGCCCGGAGCCGGCGGTCATCCACTGGGTGTCGCCGTTGGTGATCGTGCCCCCACCGCCGTGGGTGTCCTCGTGGTCGAAGGAGCCGTCGATGATGTACGTGACCGTCTCGAAGCCACGGTGCGGGTGCCAGCTCGTGCCGCGCGGCTCGAGCGGCGCGTACTCGACCTCGCCCATCTGGTCCATGTGGATGAAGGGGTCGAGCCGCTCCATCGGCACGCCGGCGAAGGCGCGGCGCACGGGGAAGCCCTCACCCTCGAAGCCCTTGGGGGCCGTGGAGACGGTGAGCACCGGGCGGCTCACGGCGTCGGGGCCGGGCAGCTCGACGCGGGGGAGCGTGAGGATGTTGTCGACGGTGATCGCGGGCATCGGGGCCTCCTGGTCGGGTGGGATACACCCTATCAACAATCGTTGATTCTTCAACTATTCCCTCGTCCCCTCATAACCGTGCCCGGGTAGTTGTGAGAGGGGGCGAAGGGGGGAGCCCGCCGCCTTATCGCCGGGCCGAGCCGGCATGCACCTCGTCGATGTCGTGGGCATCCGCCGACCCGAGCGACTCGACGACCCCGACGCCGGCCTCCTCGGCCGGGTGGTCGTGGTTCGTCTCGCGCAGCGGCTTGACCGGGATGATCGCGGTCGCGACGAAGACGAGCGCGAGGATCGGCAGACCGACGAGGAAGACGTTGTGGAGGTTCTCGGCGAGCCCCTGGCGCACCGCGTCGGCGACGGCCGGCGGCATCGTCGCGAGGACCGAGGGGTCGAGGACCGACCCGACGTCGATGTCCCCCGTCGCCCCGGAGGCGGCACCGGCGGGCAGGTGGGCGGCGATCTTCTGGGCGAGGCCGCTCGTCATCACCGTCCCGAAGATCGCGATGCCGACGGTCGAGCCGACGTTGCGGAAGAACTGCGTGGACGCGGTCGCGACGCCGAGGTCGGCCGGGGCGGCGGCGTTCTGCACGACGAGCGTGTACTGCTGCATCGCCATGCCGAGCCCGATGCCGAGGACGGTCATCGCGAGGGTGAGCTGGGTCTGCGTCGCGGTGTGGTCGAGACGCGTCAGGAGGAACATCCCCGCGCCCATGATCGCGACGCCGAGCAGCATGAAGGGCAGGTACCGGCCGGTGCGGGTGATGAGCAGACCGGTGAGGATGCCGAGCAGGATCATCCCGATCATCAGCGGCATGAGGATGAGGCCGGAGTCCGTCGCGCCGACACCGATGACGCCCTGCGCGAAGACCGGGATGTAGATGATCGCGCCGAACATCACCATCGAGACGCCGAAGGCTGCGACGTTGCTCAGCGTGAAGATGCGGCTGCGGAAGAGGCGCAGCGGCAGCACCGGCTCGACGGCCCGGCGCTCGACGAGGACGAAGGCGAGGATCGCCGCGACACCCATGGCGTAGAGGCCGATGGACTCGACCGAGCCCCAGGCCCACTGGGTGCCGCCGAGCGAGGTGGCGAGGAGCAGCGCGGTCAGACCGGTCGTCAGGGTCGCCATGCCGGCGTAGTCGATGGAGACCTCGCGCCGGACGTGCTCGAGGTGGAGGAAGCGGCTGATGACGACGAAGGCCACGCCGCCGACGGGCAGGGCGACGAAGAAGAGCCAGCGCCAACCGAGGTGGTCGGTGATGGCGCCGCCGGCGAGCGGGCCGGCGACCGAGGTGACGCCGAAGACGGCGCCCATGTAGCCCTGATACTTGCCGCGCTGCCGCGGCGGGATGATGTCGCCGATGATCGTCTGGGACAGCGGCATGAGCGTGCCCATGCCGAGCCCCTGGATGGCGCGGCCGGCCACGAGCGTCCAGAAGTCCGGCGCGAAGCCGCAGACGAGCGAGCCGACCATGAAGACGACGATGCCGCCGAGGTAGAAGCGCCGGCGGCCGTAGAGGTCGGAGAGCTTGCCGACGATCGGCACGGAGACGGCGGAGACGAGCATGGCTGCGGTCGCGACCCAGCTGTAGTGCTCCATGCCGCCGAGCTCGGCGACGATGCGCGGCATGGCCGGCCCGACGATGGTCTGGCTCACGGAGGCGACGAGCATGCCGAGCATGAGACCGACGAAGACCCGGCGGTGCTCGCGGCTCATCGTGTAGGGGGCGGTCGGTGCTGCGGCGGTCATGCAGGGGTCCTCTCGGGGACGGGCTCGAGACGGGCGGCAGCGACGTCTGCGCTCAACCGGTCGAGGAGGGTGGCGAGGGTGGCGATGTCGTCCTGCGGCCAGTCGGCGAGGACGTCGGTGATGATCCGGGCGCGGGCGTCGCGCTCGGCGTGGAGGCGATGGCGCCCCTCGTCGGAGAGGGCGACGCGGAAGGCGCGCCCGTCCTGGGGGTCGGGGGTGCGCGCGAGCCAGCCGCGGTCGACGAGGGCGGCGACGCGGCGGCTCACGGTCGGGACGTCGTGCCCGTCACGAGCGGCGAGGTCGCTCGGGCGCACGGTGCAGGGACGCCTGAGGAGTTGCTTGCATGCGGCAACCATATTCCTCAACTTGCAGTCTCTGCAACTTTGCCCGCGGGTCCTACAGTGGGCGGCGTGAGCGAAGGGCGCAGAGAGCAGCGCAAGCGGGAGACCCGGGCGGCCCTCCACCGGGCGGCCCTCGAGATCGTCCGGGACGAAGGGGTGTCCGCGGCGACCGTCGATCGGATCGCCGAGCGGGCAGGAGTCTCGCCACGGACCTTCTTCAACTACTTCCCGACGAAGGAGGACGCGCTCGCCGGTGTCGACCGACAGCTGCCCGAGCAGCTGGCCGGGTCGCTCCTCGCCCGCCCCGCCGACGAGCCGCTCGCGGACGGCCTGCGCGTCGTCGTCCTCGAGCAGCTCCGCCGGGTGAGCCGGGACCGGGAGACCTGGCAGATGCGCGCCGCCGTGTCGCGCGAGCTGCCGTCGATCTCGGCGGCGGCGATGGGCAACGGGGCGGAGACGGCACGTGCCCTCACGGCCGCGGCGTACGAGCGGTCCGGCACCGACCCCCGCGTCGACCCCGAGCCGGCGGTCACGACCTTCATCGTCCTCGGCGCGGTGCGGGCGGCCTTCTGGCTGTATGCGGCGCGGGACTTCGAGGGTGAGATCGCCGATCTCGCCGAGGAGGCGCTCGACCGCTAGGCGGGGCCGACGAGCAGCGTCGGCACGTGGAGGTCGGGGTCGCGGACGGTGGCGACGACGGTGCCGGGCTTGCGCCCCCGCCGCACCTCGGAGACGTCGACTCCAGCGTCCGCGAGGCGAGCCCGCTCGGCCTCGAGGTCGTTGCTGCGCCAGGCGATCCCGGCGTAGGCGTCCCGCCGGTCGTCGGCCCCCTCCCCGGCGTCCGGCACGACGACCTCGACGACCGCGTCCCCGCAGCGGAAGAAGAGCCCGCGGAAGCCGAGTCCGGTGTCGCGGTCGAGCCGGAGGTCGAGACCGAGCCGGGCCCCGTAGTCGGCGGCCGCTCGGGCCGCGTCCGTCGCGGAGACGACGACATGGTCGAGCCGAAGGCTGTGCGCCGAGGCGCGACGGAGGGTCCCCGAAGGGGGTGGTCCGGCCGCGTCGGGAGTGGTCGCCTCGGCGAGCCGCCAGCGCACGCCCGCGATGGTCACGAGGTCGCCGTCGACGTCGAGCCCACGACGGCCGAGCAGGGTCGCGGCGGCCGCGACGTCCGGGGTGGCGAGGACGACCTCGACGAGGCCGGCGTCCACCCCTTCGTCGACGGGGACGACGTCGACCGGCAGCGTGACGCCGAGTCGCTCCCACGCGGCGGTCGTAGCCCGCTCGTCCGGGGAGGCAACGACGGCACCGGCGATGCTCAGGCTCATGCCCCCAGGCTAGGCGCTCCCCCAGGTCAGCCTGACCGGTCCTCTGCGGGAGGACTGTGCCGGAGGAAGACGAGCACGACCCAGGCGACCGTCGCCACGAGGTAGAGCACGAGCCCGACGGGCATGATCCAGCCCGAGGCGGAGCCGGGGTCGCGCGTCTCGAGGACGATCCCGACCTGGACGACGACCGCGAGGAAGCCGGCCGTGAGACCGGTGAACGTCAGCCCGTCCTCGAAGACCCGCCGTCGCAGGACGGCCGCGCGCTCAGGGGTGGCGAGCCAGTAGTCCTTGTGCGGCAGGTTGAGGAAGATCGCCGGGGGCTTCGCGGCCCACCGGAAGAACCACGGCATGGGCAGGATGACGAGCGCGAGGATCACGGACATCACGACGTGCTCGGTGCGCGAGCCCCAGCGGTCGACGCCCTCCGGCCCGACGTGCGCGACGACCCGCTCGGGCAGCACGGCGAGCGCCCAGACGAAGGATCCGAGGTAGGCCCCGGCGCCGAGGATCCACGCGGCCCAGGCCCACCAGGCCGGGTCTCCCCCGTCGCGCATCACATCAGCTTGCGGACGACCTGCAGGGGCGCGACGGACATGACGCGGGCGAGCGCCTCCCACGGCTTGGCGGGGACGAACGCCTTGGCCTTGCGACGCTCGATCGCCTCGACCATGGCGCGGACACCCGTCTCGGTGTCGACCATGTACTTGACCTTCTGCTTGACCTTCTCGTTCATCTCCGAGCGGATGTAGCCCGGGCAGATGACGGAGACGTCGATGTCGAGGTCGGGCTTGCCCATCATCTCGGAGCGGATGCCCTCGCCCATGCTCGCGACGGCAGCCTTGCTCGCGGCGTAGGCGGTCATCGAGCTGGGGAAGCCGCGGACCGAGGTCACCGAGCTGATGATGACGAGGTGGCCCTTCTTCTGCTCGCGGAAGACCTGCATCGCCGCCTCGGCCTGGGCGAAGGCGCCGAGGACGTTGGTCACGAGGGTCTCGCGGTTGGCGTAGTTCTTGCCCTTGCCGACGGGCGCGCCCTTGCCGAGGCCGGCGTTGACGATGACCCGGTCGATGTGGCCGAAGTCCGTCTTGACCTGCTGCGTGGTCGCGAGGACGGCGTCGTCGTCGGTGACGTCGAGGGCGTAGAGCTCGACCCGGCGCTCGGGGTGCGCGGCGAGGATCTCGGACTTGAGCGCGTCGAGGCGGTCGGTGCGGCGGGCGGAGAGGGCGAGGTCGTGGCCGAGGGCGGCGAACTGGCGCGCCATCTCGGCGCCGAGGCCCGAGCTGGCGCCGGTGATGAAGGTCGTGAAGGTCATGACTGCGAGGTTAGCGCGACCTCAACCTCCGAGATCCGCCCCGGTGGCGCAGATGACACGGGCAGCCAGGGCGTGCCCGGCACGCACTGCGGGCTCGGTCGGCTCGCCCCGGAGGGTGGCGGTGAGGAACCCCGCGGCGAAGGCGTCCCCCGCGCCGGTCGTGTCCAGCGCGTCCTCGACCGGCTCGACGGGGACGGTGAGGGTCGGGTGGCCGTGCCGCAGGACACGGGTCGCGTCGGCGCCGCCCCGGGCGATAAGCGTGACGAAGGGGTGTCGCGCCAGCCAGACGTCGCGGTCCAGCGAGAGTGCGCCCACCTCGTCGGCGTTCGCGCTGACCCAGGTGGGCCGTAGCTCGGCGACGAGCCCGTCGACCCAGGCCGGACCGTGGACGTCGACGAGCCGGGTCGAGGAGACGTCGATGCTCACCTGACCACCCTGATCCCGGACGCGAACGGCCATGTTGCGCAATGCATCCGGCGTCGACCCGTGGTCGAACCCGTAGAGCGGGAGGTGGAGGATCGCGACACCGGCGAGCCAGCTGTCCTCGACCGGCTCGAGCAGGGCGCACGCCGCCCGGTCGGGCAGCATCGTGCGCTCCCCGGAGCCGTCCACGACGACGACGATCGTGCCGGTGCGACCGCGCCGCTGGACCCGGGCGTCCACCCCCTTCGCCTCCAGGTCGGCGACCACCCCGTCACCGGCGGCGTCCGGACCGACGCACCCGACGAATCGGGTGGGTGCGCCGGCAGCGGCCGCGAAGGCCGCGACGTTCGCCGCGGACCCTCCGCGCTGACGGGTGATGGTGGCGGCCGCGTCGCTGCCCATGCGCAACGGCTCGCGGGTGTGGGCGACCACGTCCTCGACGAGGTCGCCCGCGACGGCGAGGACCCCGGTCACCCGGGCCGGCCGGCCAGGGCCGTCGCAATCTCGCAGCCGAGGGCGACGTTGTTGCGGTACAGCGCGACGTTGGCGTCGAGCGAGGCGCCGCCGGTCTCGCGCTGGATGAAGTCGAGGAGGAAGGGCGTCGTCGCCTGACCGCGGATGCCCTGCTCGTCGGCCGACGCCCAGGCCCGCTCGATGACCTCGTCGAGGACACCGGTGTCGAGGCTGTCGGCCTCGGGGATCGGGTTGCCCACGAGGACGGAGGAGCTCAGCCCGAGGTCGCGGGAGGCCTGGTAGATCGTCGCGACCTGCTCCGGCGAGTCGACCTGCTGGCTCAGCGGGTAGCCGGAGTCGTGGACGTAGAAACCCGGGTAGCGCAGCGTCCGGTAGCCGACGACCGGCACCGACAGGGTCTCGAAACGCTCGAGCGTCGCCGGGATGTCGAGGATCGCCTTGGCACCCGAGGAGACGAGCACGATCGGCACCTGCGAGAGCACGACCAGGTCGGCCGACTCGTCGAAGCTGCTCGCGGCGCCGTGGTGGACGCCACCGAGGCCACCGGTGGAGAAGACGTGGATGCCGACGGCGTGCGCGAGGTAGGTCGTCGCCGCGATCGTGGTCCCGGCGCTCGCCCCGGTCGCGCGGGCGACGGGGAGCTCGCGGACCGACGCCTTGATGACGTCGTCGTCGTTGCCGAGCCGCTCGATCTCCTCGGCGGTCATGCCGACGACGGGGCGACCGGCGACGACACCGATCGTCGCGGGGGTCACGCCGGCGGCGCGGACCTGCTCCTCTGCCGCGAGCGCGACCTCGAGGTTGCGGGGCCGGGGCAGGCCGTGGGTGAAGATCGTCGACTCCATCGCGAGGACGGGCCGCCCGGCGGCCAGCGCCTCCCGGACGTGGTCACCGACGTGGATGGCAGCGGGAGAGGTCGTCACCCCCGCACGCTATCGGCTGCCGTCGACGTCGCGCAGCACGAGCTGCCGGGTCGCCGCCTCCTGCTGCGGGTCCTCCCAGGCGACCTCGTCGAGCGCGGAGATCGTCTCGTCGACGACGCGTGTCACCCCTTCGCCCGAGACGAGGCCGAGCCCGTGGGCGATGGTGGCCGCTCCGACATAGGTGTCGACGATGTGGATCCCGAGCCCGGCGAGGCGGGTCCGCTCCTCGAGGGGGGTAGCGACGACGTCGTGGATGAAGACCGCAGGGCACGCCTCGGGGTGCGTCTTGCGGACCCGCTGCCCGACGAGGACGTCACCCTGCCCGGAGTCGCCGACGAAGACGACGCCGTACTCGGGGAAGAGCTGGCGGTAGTGCGAGATGTTCGCGAGCTTGCCGTCGGCCATCGCGTCCTTGGTGTGCAGGTGCGCCAGGCCGCCGGCGAGGATCGACGACGAGGCGATGCCCGCCTTGCGCAGAGCGTCCTTGCTGGAGCGCTCGACGAGGCCGAAGGCGACCTCGGGGCGCGCCGTGACGAAGGTGAGGTCGCCACGCGAGAGCGGGTTGTCGACCGGGCCGTCGTCGAGCGCCTGGAGGAATGCGAGCGCGCCCGGCACCGGCGTGTGCCCGCGGGGGTAGCGCCGCTCGTGGATCATCGGGAAGACGGTGTCGTCGATGTCCGAGAGGACCTTGACCCCGACCCGGCCGAGATCGTTTGCGGCAGAGGCGAAGTGGGCGAGGATGCGCTCGCGGGTCGACTCGTCGTCGATGTCGCCGAAGACGAGCTCCTCGAGGTCGTGGTGGTCGTCGCGGCGGTTGATCGCGTTCTTCAGCTCGGTGAGCTCGAGGCCCTCGACGCTCGTGAGGATCTCGGCCAGCCGCTCCTCCTCGTGCCGGCGGGTCCAGCCCTCCTGCAGCCGGTGGATCTCGTCGACCAGGCGGTCCGTCTGCTCCGTCATGCCTCGAGGCTAGGGGGCGCCGAGGGGGAACGTCGCGATGACCTCGTGCCGCGGATGGCGGCCGTCGCGCAGGTGGCTGGCGACGAGGTCGACATGGTCGACGGTCCATGTCGGGCCGCGGTAGGTGTCGAGCACCCGTAGCCAACGGGTCCCCTCGATCGGCCGGCGCACCCGGGCGAGGGTGAGGTGCGGGACGAACCGCTGACCGTCGACGGGCGCCCCGCTGATCTCGCAGGCGGTCCGAGCGTGGGCGGCGAGCGCGGTGAGGTCCTCCTCGCCGTCGGCCAGGCCGAGCCAGAGGACCTTGGCGCGGAGTGCGTCGGGGAAGGCGCCGGCTCCGCCGAGGGATGCGACGAAGGTGGCGTGCCGGCCGGCGGCGTCGGCGAGCCGCTCCTCGAGGGGTGCGAGCGCGCGGTCGCTCACCGAGGCCATGAAGGCGAGGGTGAGGTGCCACTGGACCGGGCGCACGAAGGGGAAGTCAGCCGCCGCGTGCCGCGGCTCGAGGAACTCCTCGAGGTCCTCGACGACGTGCTCCGGCGGCCGTACCGCGACGAACATCCGCTGACCCATGACCCCGTCCTACCGCATGAGGAGGTGTCAGCGTTCGGGGGTCATCACCGCGAGGGCGTGGTGGACGACGCGGGCGCGGACGCGGGTGACCTGGCCGAGGATGTCGCCGTCGAGCTGCACGTGCAGGGGGCGCGGCACGACGACCTCGAGCGAGCGGGCGGGCGTGGTGCGCAGCCCCGGGACGTCACGGCGCCACCCGAGCACCCCCTTCGCCGCGATGGGCACCCACTGGTCGGGCCGCCTGACGGTGACCTCCATGACGTCGAGCAGACCGTCGTCGATCTCGGCGCCGGCGGCGATGCGCACGCCGGCACGGACGCGGCCGCAGTTCGCGGCGAGGACGCTCCAGGCACGAATGGTCCGCGGCGGCGCGTCGTCGAGGGTCAGCTCGACGGGGACCGGGCGGTAGAGGGCGTGCCGGGCGGCGGGCAGGACGTAGGCGGGCCAGCCGATGCGGTCCTTGAGGTCGTCGCGGGTGGCGGCGACGGTCGCCGCGTCGTGACCGATGCCGAGGAGGACGAGGAAGGGGTGCTCGGTCTCGTCGTCGCCGAGCCGGGCGAGCCCGAGGTCGACGGGGCGGGCTCGCCCGTCGAGGGCGACCCGGACCGCAACGTCCGGGCGGGTCGGGATCGCGAGGTTGTGGGCGAAGAGGTTGGCCGTGCCGAGCGGGACGACGCCCATGGCGAGCGCCCCCGGCCCTTCGGAGGCCAGCCCGTGGGCCACGGAGCGGACCGTCCCGTCCCCGCCGGCTGCGACGACCAGGGCGGCTCCCCCCTTCGCCAGGGCAGCCGCCTGGGCAGCGCCGGTCTCGGCGACGGTCGTCTCGAGGACCTCGGGTGCGGGCCAGCCACGCTCTGCGCAGGCCGCCTCGACGCGGCCGACGGTCGCGCGCCAGCGCCGCTTCGAGGGGTTGACGACGAGGGCGACCTGCACCCCGCCAGGCTACGGGTCAGGCCGCGGCGCGCGAGTCGTCGAAGACGATGATCGAGCCGCTGTAGCACGCCACCCAGATGCGCTTCTTCGTGGGCTCGTAGGCGACGCCGATAGGCAGGCCGTCAGTGGCCTCGGAGTCAACGACGCTCATGTCCTCGGTGAGGATCTTGCTCACCCGGGACGCGCCGTACTCGACGGTGTAGAGCGCCGAGCCGTCCGGGGAGATCGCGGTGGAGCGCGGGTCTGCGGCGGTCTTCGCCTCGGCGAGGACCTTGCCGGTCGCCGTCTCGACCTTGCTCACCGTCGCCTCGCCGGAGTTCGTCACGTAGAGGATGTCGCCCTTCGGCGAGAGGTTGACGTGCCGCGGCTTGTCGCCCGTGTCGACGAAGGTCCGCACCGTGCCGGCGCCAAGGTCGACCGCGACGGTCCGATCGGCTCCCATGAGCGTGACGTAGGCGGTGCCGCTGTCCGGGGTCACGGCGATCCCCCGTGGGTGCAGGCCGCCGAGGGGGATGGTCTTGGTGACCTTCGCGGTCTGCGTGTCGATGACGGTGAGGTCCATCGAGCACCAGTTCGTCACGAGGACCGAGCTCCCGTCGGGTGTGACGGCCACGTACTTCGGCACGGCTCCGACCTCGACGACGCGGCGGATCTCGAAGCTCTGCGCATCGACCTCGTAGACGTAGCTGTTGGAGATCCCCTTGGCCGACCGGCACGCGTCGGCACCCTCGGGCTCGAACCCCGTGCCGTACATGGAGTACTGGCTCACCCACGCCGTGCGTCCGTCAGGGCTGAAGGCGCCCTCGACCGGCGCGCCCTTGCTCGTGCCGGGGTGCCCCTCCACGCCATGGTCGGCCAGGTCGAGGGCGTCAGAGATCGTCCGCACCCGAGCACCGTCCGCCCGGTAGGCGGTGATGGTGTGGCTGTACATCATGTTGTGGGCGAGGACCAGGCCGCCCGGCGAGGCGACGACCGACTTCGGCGTGAGGCCACCGGTGATCCGTTGGATCCTGACGAGCTCGCTGTCCGCCGTGCCGACCTCCTCCCCCTGCTCCGCCGCCGGCTGCACGGCCGGCGCGGCCACCTCGACCGCGTCGTCCTGCGCTGGGGCGTGCACCGCTGCCGGGGCCGCCTCGGCGGCCTCGTCACCGCCGCCGAACGCGAGCTGGACCAGCCCGACGAGGACGAGGACGAGGACGAGGACGACGGCCAGGCCGAGCGCGACGCGACGGCGCCGGACGTAGAGCGGGTCGGTGTTGACGTACACGAACGGGCCCCTTCGGCGGATTGCGGGTTCTGGTCACGGTAGGACGCTGGTCGCAGGGGGTCACGGAGGCGCACCGACGGGTGCGCTGCAAGGATGCGGTCATGCCCTCGCTCTTCGCCCGGATGGCTCGACGACCTGCCCTCCTGCGGCGCGCCGTCTCTCGCTACCCGCCGTATCTCGGCGCGGGGATCCGGGCCGCCGACGGGTCCAAGGTGCTGCACTGGTGCGAGACCGACATCGTCGACACGGGCGGCGAGGTCGTCGCCCGGGTGCGCAAGCAGCTCTACGTCCGGCGCAAGCGGAAGGACTGACCATGGAGATCCTCACGAGCCGGGACGAAGGGATGAGTGTCAGCGAGGCGGTCGCGTCGCGACGGTCCGTGCGGGCCTTCACCGACGAACCGGTCGGCCGGGCCGTCCTCGAGAAGGTCCTCGAGACCGCGCAGCGCTCTGCCTCCGGCGGGAACCTCCAGCCGTGGCGGGTCTACGTGCTCGGCGACGAGGCGATGGCGCTGCTCCGGGCGAAGGTCGCCCAGCGGCTCGACGGGGACGGTCCGCCTGCCCCGCCGGTCGAGTACGACATCTACCCGCCGAGCCTGTGGTCGCCCTACCGCGAGCGGCGCTTCGCCAACGGCGAGCAGCTCTACGCGGCGCTGGAGATCCCGCGGGAGGACAAGCCGGCGCGACTGGGGCAGTTCGCGCGGAACTGGGACTTCTTCGGCGCGCCGGTCGGGCTCATGCTCTACGTCGACCGGGGCATGGGGCGCCCGCAGTGGGGCGACCTCGGGATCTGGCTGCAGTCGGTGATGCTCCTGCTCCGCGAGGCGGGGCTCGACTCGTGCCCGCAGGAGGCGTGGAGCGCACAGCACGACCTCGTCGCCGAGGTCGTCCGTCCGCCCGAGGAGCTCATCCTCTGGTCCGGGCTCGCGATCGGGTACGCCGACGAGTCCGCACCGGTCAACGGCTGGCGTAGCGACCGGGCACCGTTGTCGGAGTCCGTCACCTGGCTCGACTGAGGGACCCAGGTAGGGGACGGTCGATACCCCGGTCGGTCGCCCCCTTCGGGTCGGCAGACCTACCGTCGATGCCATGACGAAGGACGAGACCACGGCCGTCGAGATCGACGCCCCGCAGGTGTGGGAGCTCGAGATCGACGGGCGCCTGCACCGGGTCGAGACGAGCACGTCGGGCCTGACGAACAAGGCCATCTGGTGGGTCGACGGCGAGCGCATCGCGGACCGGTCCTCCGTCGCCGACGACAACCTCGAGCTGGTCGCCGAGAAGGATCACGCGCTCGCTGACGAGCTCGGGGCGATCAAGGCGCGGTTCACGGGCGGGGGTCGGCCGCGGCGGGTGACGCACTTCGAGGGTGACCACGACACGGCGTCGACGAAGGCGCTCATCGGCTCCGGCGGCACGGACCTCGACCCGGAGCCGGGGAGCAGGGCAGCCAAGCGCGAGGAGTGGGCGGTGCGCCACCCGGTGCTCGCCTCGCTCGACGAGATCATCGGCGGCGCGGGCAAGATCCTCGTCCCGATCGCGATCGCGGCGCTCATCCCGATCCTGTCCCGGCTGCTGCCGGACTGGGAGCTCGACCTGCCCCTGCCGGACCTGCCGAGCATCCCATGGCCGGACATCGACCTGCCGTCGATCCCCTGGCCCGACCTGTCGGTCCCGTGGCCGGACATCACCCTGCCGGGGTGGCTGGGAGCGATCCTTGAGGCGCTGAGATTCATCTGGCCGCTGCTGCTCGGCATCGTCCTCGCGATCAGCGAGTACCAGCGCCGCAAGCGCAACGCCGCCGCGCGGGCCGAGCGTCAGGCGCGCACCTCAGCCGCGCGGGACGTCGCGCCGGCGGAAGCCGACGAAGCCCGCGACGAGGAGGGCGAGCCCGAGCACGGTGAGCACGACGGCCGCGGTGACGTCGGCCTCGACCGCGGGTACGGCGCCGACCGCGGCGAAGGGTGACGCGTCGATCACCCGTTGCGGCAGGTCCATCCCCGGGCCCATCCACGCGATGACGGCCGCGAGGCCGAAGACGACCCAGGCGAGCGGCCTCCCCTTCGGCCACAGCCCGAGGAGGGCGACGCACAGGCCGATGAAGAAGACGACGACCGGCAGCTGCGCGACGCCCGCGCCGAGGAGCTTGCCGACCCATCCCCCTTCGTCAAGGACCGCACCCGTCGTCCAGCCGAGGACGAGGCTGCCGAGGAGCTGGGTCATCACGGCGCCGACCGTGACGACGAGGACGTGCACGGCGAGCCAGGCGAGGCGGCTGCGGCCCTCGACGAGCTGCATCTCGAGGCGCCCCGCGTCCTCCTCCTTGCGGAGGGACCCGACGGCCTGGATGACGAGCGCCGCGGCGAGCATCGCCTGCATCTGGACGAACATCGCCTCGATCCGGTCGAGGATCTGCTCGCCGCCGCCGCTGCCGATGAAGTCCGTGAGGTCGGGGTTGGCCTCGAGTGCGGCGATGACCTCCTTGGTCAGCCCGCCGTAGACGCCCATGAGGACGACGGAGAGGAGGAGCCAGCCGAGGATCGGGCCGCGGTGCTCGTAGAGGGCCAGGCCGAAGGGGGATCGCAGCGTCGTCGAGGCACGGGCGGGTGCCTTACGGGGACGGAGCAGGGCGGCGCCGACGTCGTGGCGCGCGGAGAGGGCGAGGGCGAGCGCGGCCAGGGCGGCGGCGGTGGCTGCCGAGAGGATCAGCGGCCAGGCACGGGCGTCCCCGAAGGGGCGGATCTCGTCGAGCCAGCCGAGCGGGGAGGTCCAGATGACCCAGCTCTCCTGGATCGCGCCGATGCCCCGGAGGATGTACGAGACGACGACGAGCGCGAGCCCAGATGCCCACACGGAGCGCGTGTTCTGGAAGACCTGGGCGAGCACCGCGGTCGCACCGGCGTGCACCGCGCCCAGCGCCGAGACGCCCGCGCCGTAGAGGATCGCGCCTCCGGCGTCGGCGCCCAGGCCGATCATCGTCGCGGTGGTCAGGGCGCCGAGCCCGACGAGAGCGGCGAGCGTGACGAGGAGCGCGGCCGCGAGCGGAGCCAGCCGGCCGATGCGGGAGGCGAGGAGCAGCTCGAGACGGCCGGCCTCCTCCTCGCGTCGGGTGGCCCGGACGACGAGCGCGAGCGCCATGATCGGGACGAAGAAGGCGATGACGAAGCTGAACTCGTTCGCGAGGACCCCGCCGAGGGTCTCGAGCCCGGCGACCCGGCCGGAGAGCATCGCCATCGCGCCCCCGGAGACCGAGGCCGCGTATCCGCGGAGCTTCTCCGGGGTGTCGTAGAGCGCGGCGATCGAACCGGCCGACATCGCGAGGACCGCGAAGAGCCCGACGACCCAGCCGACGATCCCCTTCCACCCCGTGCGCCACTGGACCCGGGCCATCGACCCGGTCCCGGCGAACGAGGTCACGGCTGCACCCCTTCGTCCCGGTACTGCTGGAGGAAGAGGTCGTCCAGGCTCGGCGGGGTCATCGTCAGGCTGCGGACTCCGCCCTCGTGGAGGCGGGAGACGACGAGCGGTACCGCGGATGCATCTGCGTGGCAACGGATCTCAGAACGTCCGTCGGCATCGCCGGTCGTGAGCTCGGTGACGCCGGGGATGCCGCTGAGGTCGGCGGGGCGGTCGGTAACCGCGTGGACGTGGGTGCTCGTGTGCTCGCGGAGGTCGGCGAGGGTGCCGGTGGTGACGGCGCGACCCGCGCGGATGATGCTCACGCGGTCAGCGAGCGCCTCGACCTCGGCGAGGATATGGCTGCTCAGGAGGACGGTGACGCCCTGCTCGCGCCGCTCGCGGACACACTCCTGGAAGACCTCCTCCATGAGCGGGTCGAGGCCGGAGGTCGGCTCGTCGAGGAGGAGCAGATCGACGTCGGCGGCGAGCGCGGCCACGAGGGAGACCTTCTGCCGGTTGCCCTTGGAGTAGTCGCGGGCACGCTTGGTGGGGTCGAGGTCAAAGCGGTCGATGAGCTCGGCGCGACGCGTATCGGACAGGCCGCCGTGGGCCCGGCCGAGGACGTCGATGCACTGCCCGCCCGAGAGGCCCGGCCACAGGGTGACCTCGCCGGGGACGTATGCGAGGCGGTGGTGCAGCTCGACGGCGTCTCGCCACGGGTCCCGTCCGAAGAGCCGGGCCGTCCCGCTCGTGGCCCGGGCCAGGCCGAGGAGGACGCGGATGGTCGTGGACTTGCCGCTGCCGTTGGGGCCGAGGAAGCCGTGGACCTCGCCCTCGGTGACCGTGAGGTCCAGGCCGTCGAGGGCCCGGGTGGAGCCGTAGGTCTTGACGAGGTCGTGGGTCTCGATGACAGGCGAAGGGGTCACGGGTCCAGTGTGCTCCTCTGCCTCGTCGGTGGCGTGCCGGTGTGCTTGGCTGAAGAAATGGCGCACCTGTTCTCCGTTGTCGGGGCCGACTCCATCTCGCTGAAGCCCACTTCGCTCGCTGACAGCCACTTGCGGGAGGTCGAGCATCTCGAGCAATGGATCGTGGATCATCCAGAGATCTTGGGTGAGAACGTGCTGATCCTGGATCGTCAGTTCGGGCGATGGAGCTCGACGTCCTGAGACTCCGCCAGCGAGCGGCTCGATCTACTTGCCTTGGACGCCGATGGCACGCTGATCGTGGTGGAGCTCAAGCGAGGGCGAGACGCAAGGGTGCACCTGCAGGCCCTGACCTACGCCGCGTTGGTCTCGAGCTTCAGCCAGAACTTGCTCGGGGAGGTGTACGCCGGCTACCTCGCTCGGCAGGGAAACGCGACAACTCCCGTCGAAGCTCTCCAGCTGCTCATCGACCGCTGCTCGGCTCGGTGAGCCAGCAGTGCGTCACCCGGGCACGCTGCCCCGTCATCGTCATGCCTCACGACGCGAGCGCCGAGAAGTAGTCCGCGTCCCGGGTCACGGGGCGAGCGAGCCCCCTTCGCCGGTGATCCGTCTCAGCTCGGCGACGTGACCGTCGAAGGCGGCTCTCCCCTGCGCCGTTTGGGACACCCAGGTGAGCCGACGGGCGTCGCTGCGAGCGGCCGAGCGCGCCTTCGTCGTCGTGATGTAGCCGGCATCGGCGAGCACCTTGAGGTGCTTGGAGAGGGTGGCGTCCGAGATGCCGATGGTGTCGCGCAGCACGGCGAAGTCGACCTTCTCCGCGCCCCGCAGCAGCCCCGAGATCCGCAGCCGCACCGGGGCGTGGATCGTCTCGTCGAAGGCGGCGCGCTCAGCGCTCACGGGTCAGCTCCCGCTGGACGAGCCACTCGCTGGCCACGCTGAGGCCCCACCCCGCGGCGAAGGCGAGGAACGCCGGGGCGAGCAGCCACCACGCCGACGCCTCTGCGGAGATGACGTTGGCCAGGACGATGACGGCGATCAGGACGACGAGGAAGACCACTGCCAGCAGGACCACCGGGACGGACCACGAGCTCATGGCCACCCCTGATCGGCGCGGCGGGTAGAGCATCAGACCGACCCATACGGCGAGGACGACCGGCATCGCGAGGTTCGACCACCCGTCAGGCACGAGGCCCAGGAGCACGAGCGCAGCGGAGGTGATCCCGACCAGGGCGTGATACCAGGTCGGCATCCGGGTGCGGTCGGCCAGTGCGGCGCGGTCAGCCTCGATCGCGGCGAGGGAGTCGCGGGCGAAGTTGTTGCTTTCCATGTAGGAAAGTGAATTACTCAACCCAGTGGTAAGTCAAGTCTGTTGCCGAGACAGAAAGTCTTGAGCAGCCCGCCACCGCCAAGGCCTCCCGTAGGGCGCCTTACCCTGCACGCATGAAGGTGGTCGACCCGCAGGGGAAGACGTGGCGGGTGTCGAGACGGTGGCTGCCGTGGCGCCGCCGGGTCAAGGCCGACTCCGGTCCCGACCTCCCCACCGGCAGCGAACTCGGGGACGACCCGATCAGCATGATCATCGGACTGGTGCTCCTCGTCCTGATCCTCCCGGGGCTCATCGTCGTCGGCATCGCCCTGCTCGAGCTCCTCCTGCTCCTGGTGCTCCTACCCTTCATGGTCCTCGGCCGGGTGATCTTCGGCAGGGCCTGGCAGATCGAGGTCCGCGACGGGTGGACGCCGGTCTGGGACGGCGAGGCCGGCTCGTGGGCGGAGAGCGGGCAGGCGATCGAGGCGGTCGCCACCGGGCTGCAGCAGGGGCTAGGTCTGCGGGCGGCGACGCGGCCGGTCGACACGCCGGGCAGGGGACCGCTCCCCTGACGCTGTCGGTGGTCGAACGTATGTTCTATCTATGGCAGCGACGGCGGGCGAGACGAGGGGAGCGACCCTCCCCGAGGCGCTCGGCCGCGCGCTCGACTCCTTGGCCGCCGGGGAGCCGGCGTCGACGTGGTCGCTCAGCGACGCGGGCGTCGCCGATGGTCTGGGCATGGTCGGCGAGATCCGGCACCTCCTCGAGGTCGCCGAGGTGGCGCTCACGCGCGAAGGGGTGAGCCGTGGCCTCCCCCAGGCGGCTGGGTGGGGAGCCCACGACTGGGTGGCTCGGACCGAGGGGCAGCGGGCCCCCGCACCCCCACCGCGGCACGTGGCGCAGGTGCTCCGGGTGGCGCAGGCCGGGTCGCGGACGGCAGCGCTGGTGACCGAGAGCGGTGCCGGGTCGGAGGTGGCTGAGGTGGTCGAGGCGTTCGTGGTCGGCGACCTGCCGCTCGGCAAGGCTGATCAGCTGGCCCGCTTCCACACCCAGGTCGCCCAGGTGGCCGACCCCGAGATGCTCGCCCACGACATGGGGGTCCTGCTCGAGGGGGCTCGCGACGAGGCCGAGGGTCCGCGTGGCGGGCGGGTCCAGGGGCTGACCGAGAAGGAGCTGGCCGTCGCGATCACGAAGACAGGTCGGCTCCTCAAGCCGGTCGCCGACCTCGACCGGGAGCACCGGCGGTCGCGGGCGGCGCGGATGTTCCAGCGCAGCGCCGGGCCTGCCGGCACGACGAGCTACCGGGTGACGCTCGACCCCGAGGGCGCCGCCATCCTCGATGCCGCGATCGATGCGCTCTCCCGGCCGGTGCCCGCCGAGGACGGGACGCTCGACGAGCGCTCGGCGACCCAGCGGAGGGCGGACGCGCTCGTCGAGATCGTGCGGCGCGGGGTGTCGTCACCCGGCGAGGCGCCCAAGACGGAGAAGGCTCAGGTCCTCGTCACCATCCCCTACGCCGCGCTCGCCGACGCGATCCCGGGCGTCGGCTCGAGCCTCACCGCGGGCCGCGGGGCGCAGCACCTCGCCGGGGTGACCGCGACAGGCGACGTGCTCCCGCCAGATGTCGTGCGCCGGATGGCCTGCGACGCCGCGGTCATCCCGGTCGTGCTCGGCAGCGCCGGCGAGATCCTCGACCTCGGGACCGCCGTGCGGCTCTACACGCCCGCGCTGCGCAGAGCGATCTGGCACCGCGACGGCGGCTGCACCTACCCGGGCTGCACGATGCCCCCGCAGTGGTGCGACGCCCACCACGTCGTGTGGTGGTCCCGCGGCGGCCCGACTAGCCTGGACAACGCAGCGCTCCTCTGCCAGCGGCACCACACCCTGGTCCACGACCGCGACCTCACCGCGACCGTCACCGCCACAGGCGTGACCTGGCACCTGTAGCGACCACGCCCCGCAACCCACCGACCGGGTGGGCTGCAGAGGTATGTCCCGGCGTAGCGTCTCCCCGTGACAACCCGACCTCAGACCCCTTCGCGCTCGGCCGAAGGCCCGGAGAACCCGTGGCCCGCGCTGTGGGCGCTCATCGTCGGGTTCTTCATGATCCTCGTCGACGTCTCGATCGTCTCCATCGCGACGCCTGCGCTCATGAGCGACTTCCGCGCGCCGATCGAGGACGTGCTGTGGGTGACGAGCGCCTACCTGCTCGCCTACGCAGTGCCGCTGCTCATCACGGGGCGTCTCGGTGACCTCGTCGGCCCGAAGAAGATCTACCTCGCCGGGCTCGTCGTCTTCACCCTCAGCTCGCTCGCGTGCGGGCTCGCCGGCAACATCGAGCAGCTCATCCTCGCCCGTGTCGCCCAGGGGCTCGGTGCCGCCCTCATGACCCCGCAGACGATGGCGGTCATCACCCGCACCTTCCCCGTCGACCGACGCGGGTCGGCGATGGCGCTCTGGGGAGCCGTCAGCGGCGTCGCCTTCCTCGTCGGCCCGCTGCTCGGCGGGCTGCTCATCGACAGCGTCGGCTGGGAGTGGATCTTCTTCATCAACGTGCCCGTCGGCATCGCCGGGTTCGTCGCCGCGCTCCGGCTCGTCCCCGACCTGCAGACCCATGCCCACTCCTTCGACTGGGTCGGTGTCGCGCTCTCCGCGGTCGGCCTCTTCAGCCTCGTCTTCGCTCTGCAGGAGGGCGAGAAGCACGACTGGGGCACCATCGCCGGCCCGATCTCCATCCCGCTCCTGCTCACCGTCGGCCTCGTCCTGCTCGCCGTCTTCGTCTGGTGGCAGTCCCGCGTCCAGCCGGAGCCGCTCGTGCCGCTCGGCCTCTTCCGCGACCGCAACTTCTCCCTCGCCAACGTCTCCATCACCCTCATGGGCCTGGCGATCAACGCGATGATGTTCCCGATGCTCGTCTGGCTGCAGACCGTCCGCGGGCTCTCCCCCACCGAGGCCGCCTTCGTCCTCGTGCCGCAGTCGATCGCCTCGATCGTCCTCGCCGGCCCCGTCGGCCGGCTCATCGACCGGCTCCACCCCCGGATCCTCCCGACGATCGGGCTGGGGGGCTTCGCGGTGACGCTCTTCGCGCTCGTCGCGCTCATGACCCCGGACAGCCCGATGTGGCTCATCGTCACGGTCATCACCTTCGTCGGCGTCACTGGCGCGCTCATCTGGGGCCCGCTTGCGACCACCGCCAACCGCAACCTCCCTGTCCGCCTGGCCGGCGCCGGGGCGGGGGTCTACAACACGACCCGCCAGGTGGGCTCGGTCATCGGGTCGGCGGCCATCGCAGCACTGATGAGTGCCCGGCTGGCGGCCCACCTCGGGCCGGCCGGCGGGGAGGTCACGATGGGTGAAGGGGGTGCGGCCGGTCTCGAGTCGCTGCCACCGGGGGTGGTCGACGGGTTGTCCCAGGCCTTCGCCGAGTCGATGCTCCTGCCCGCCGCGGTGCTCGTCGTCGCTGCGCTGGCCGCAGCAGGGCTGGAGCGGATGAAGCACCAGCGCAGCTAGAGGTGCTTGAGCGCCTCGCGGACCGACAGGGGAGAGAGCCGGTTGCGGTGCGTGTCGACGAAGGCGCGGACCCACTCAGGGTCGGTCCGCGCATACTGACGCAGCGCCCACCCGATCGCCTTGCGCGCGAAGAAGTCCGGGTCCTGCAGGCTGCCCTCGATCGCGTACGCCAGCAGGTCGAGGTCGGTGCGCTCCTTCGAGCCGAGCTGGCTGATGATCGCCGTCCGGCGCAGCCAGAGGTCCGGGTCTCGTGACCACTCGCGCAGGACCGGCGCCATGACCTCCGGGCGGGCGCGGAGGAGGTCACCGACGCAGTGCGAGGCGATCTCGTCGACGAGGTCCCACCAGGCCGCCGAGGTGATGAGGTGACGCAGCAGGTCGAGGTACCCCGTCGTGGGATCGCGCACCCACGGGCGGCAGACCGGGAGTCGCAGGATCGCGATCGCCGCGTAGCGCTCCTCGCGGTGGCTTGCCTCGTCCCAGAGGTGGCGGATGGCAGGGAGACCCGGCCATTCCCCGACGACCCGGCGGACCTCCCCTCGCACCACGGGCAGCGGCACGCCGTAGAAGGGCATCGCCGACCTCATGTACCGCTGCTGCGCCGCCGCGCGCTCCGGGTCCGCGTGGGCAGCGAGCGCCGCACGGACCACCCGCTGCAGCTCCCCGTCGACCTCCACCCGACAAAGTGTCTCGAACCCGGGAACAGTTGTCGGGTCCGAGGGACCTTTATCGGGTTATCCGATAAAGGTCACGGCAGGTCCGCGCAGGCTCGGGCGTGGGCGGCGGCGAGCTCGCCGAGGTCCGCGCGGTAGTCCCGGATCCGGCAGCCGAGCCGGTTCGGCTTGACCTCGATCCCTTCGTCCGCCCAGATCTCGAAGGCCCGCTGCCGATGAAAGGGCGCGTGGTCCCCGGACGCGTTGACGACCCGCCACCACGACACGTTGCTGCCGTAGTGCCGCATCACCCAGCCGACCTGCCGCGGGCCGATCCCGACGAGCGCCGCGATGTCCCCGTACGACACGACGCGCCCCCGCGGGACGCACTCGACCGCACGGAGCACCCGTTCGAGGACGAGATCGTCCACGGCGTCCCCCTTCGCTCAGCCCTCGCTGATCGTGACCTTCTCGATCGTGTGGGTGGTCTCCGGGAGGCCTGAGTCCGACCCGTCCTCCTCGATCGCGGTGACGACGTCCATGCCGTCGGTGACCTTGCCGAAGAGGTTGTACTTCGGCGGCAGCCCGACGCCCGCGTCGCCCGTGACGATGAAGAACTGCGAGCCGTTGGTGTCCGGGCCCGCGTTGGCCATCGCGATCGAGCCGACCTCGTACTCGCCGGCCCCCGGGAGCTCGTCGTCGAACTGGTAGCCCGGCCCGCCGTTGCCCTGACCCGTCGGGTCGCCGCCCTGGATCATGAAGGTCGGGATGACGCGGTGGAAGGTCACGCCCTCGTAGAAGCCGTAGCGCGACAGGACGACGAAGTTGTTGACCGTCGCGGGGGCCTTCTCGGCGTCGAGCTCGATGGTGATGTCGCCGGCGTCCGTCGTCATCACGGCGGTGTAGGTCTTCGACTCGTCGATGCACATCGGCGGCGCCGCGTCGAAGGCCTGCACCGGCTCCTCCACCCCGCCCTCGGGAGGGCACTCGACCGTGCTGCCGGACTGGGTGGCGCCGGTCGGGTTCTCCGGCGAGTCGTCGGAGCACGCGGCGAGCGTGACGGCGAGCGCGGGCAGGACGGCGAGAGCGAGGGTGCGACGCATGCGGGGAGTCTACGAAGATGGCTGCCAGGATGAGGTGCATGAGCTCGACGACGAGTGCCGGCATCCACTTCCCCGCCGAGGGCGACGGTCGCCCCACGACCCCTGCGACCCGCGGGATCCTCGCGGACTCCGTCGCCGGGGTCGACCCCGACCTCGCGGGTCGCATCGCGACCTCCCGCGACTGGCGCAAGGACTACGTCGACCACGTGCGTGCGGTCACCGCAGCGTCGGCCACCTCGCCCGAGGCCGCCCGTCAGATCGCCGGCGACGGCCTCGCCTCGATGCGGGAGCGGCTCGTCCTCGTCGACGCGGAGGGCCGCGAGACCCCGCTCACCGACGTCGACCTCGGCCACCCGGCCGGCGGCGCCGGCCACTCGACCCGACGGGGGTGGGGCCGCTTCACCCCCTTTGCCACCGAGTCGGTCTCTGGCACCGGGGCGCCCGTCACCGACCTGACCGTCCCCTACGAGGGCCGCGACCTCTCCGGCCCGACGCTCCTTGCCCAGCTCGACCGATGGGTCGACGCGGGGGTCGTCGAGCCGAGCTTCGTCGACGCGATCCGCGACGTCGTCGCCCACCCCGAGTGGCTCGCCCTGCCCGAGCGCCAGGTGCTCCTCATCGGGGCCGGCTCCGAGATGGGACCGCTCGAGCCGCTCCTCGCCTGGGGCGTCGACGTCCTCGCCATCGACCTCCCCCGCTCCCGGGCGTGGCGCTACAAGAAGGGTCTGGCTGCGGGGCTGGCCGGCACCCTGAGCTTCCCCGTCGACGAGCACGGCGACTCCGGCGCCGACGTCGTCCACCAGCCCGCCGAGGTGCTCGACTGGGTCCGGCGGCAGCGGGACGGCTCCCCCTTCGCCGTCGGCATGCACGCCTACGCCGACTCGGGGGTCCACGTCCGCGTGAGCGCCGCCACCGACCTGCTCATGGACGCGCTGACCCAGGACGACCCGCAGACGGCTCTCGCGTGGCTGGCCACCCCGACCGACTCCTTCGTCGTGCCGCCCGAGGTCGTCGCCGAGGCGCACCGCCGCTGGCGCGACCGCGGCCGCCGTACGCGCAGCGCCCAGGCCCCCGCGCGCCTGCTCGGTCGTGGTCGGCTCTTCGAGCCCGCCTACCGGGGCGTGCCCGACGACTCTCAGGGCGTCGCCGACGTCCTCATCCCCCAGCAGGGCCCGAACTACGCGATCGCCAAGCGGCTGCAGCGCTGGCGCGGTGTGACGGCCGAAGGGGGCGGCCAGCGGGTGTCCTTCAACGTCGCCCCGGCGACGTGGACCCGGTCGGTCGTGAAGAACCCCGTGCTCGGCGCGGCGTACGCGGGGGCGCACCACTTCGGCATCGAGATCTTCCGGCCCGAGACGGTGCGGCCGCTCATGGCGGCGCTGCTCGTCCGCGACCTCATGGCACCGGCGCCGCAGCGGGCGCACCCGGAGGAGCTCTTCTCCGACGCGGCCGCGCACGGCGGGCTGTGGCGCGCGGGCTACGAGCCGAAGACCGCCCTCGGTGTCGCCGCCGTCGCGGGCCTGCCGTCGAGGCTGGCGGCGCGGGTCCGAGGCTGACCCTGAGCGGCCCGCGCAGGCTCGGCGGTCGGGTGCTCCCCCGTCAGGACGAGGAGCTCGTCGACCAGGGGCTGCAGTTCGACCTCGCGACGATGCGCGACCGCGCGGCAGCTGCCCACGCTCCTCGGAGCGGGTGGCGTGCTCGGGCTCACCGAGGTCACCGGCGACCCGACGAAGGGGTACAGCTAGGCCCGGCTCATGGGCTGGCCGCAGCAGGTCTCGACGTGGGTGTCCCCGTCCGAGCACGTGCACGGCTTCTCGTAGACGATCTCGGCTCCGCAGCTGTCGCAGCGGTAGTGGTCTCCAGCTTCTCTGGCCATCACGGCCTCCTGTGTCGGGGGCGCCACGGTGCGCCTCGTGCTCTCGATGCTAACGACGGGCGGCGTACGACGCACCACCCCAACGGCGGGTTCGGCGTCCCGTCCGCCTCGCCCGTGATCACGCCGGACGGCGTGGTCGCGGGCGGGTGGCGGTCGGCGCGCTGCTGTCCGGCTGGGTCCTCCGGGTCGTCCACCGCACCCCGCGAGGAGCAGCCCGAGCGCGGCGATCGTCGTGGTGGTCACCCGTACGCGGTTGATCCTCAGGGTCATCCTCCCGGCGCGGTGTCGCCGACATCCTCACCGACGACCGAGAGGCTCCCGTCGGTTGGCAGCGCGTTTCCCGGCGCATGCCCAGTGGCCGATATCCGGCGCGGATTGCGGCCACTGGGCATGGGTAGGCGAAGGGATCTTGAGGCGCGGCTGGGCGGGGCCAGGCGAAGGGAGCGTCCGCGGCGCTCGGAGTCAGCTGCCGTCGTGCCCGCGGAGCAGCTGGGCGAAGCCCGTCGGGGCGTCGAGCCGGTGCGCCTGCTTGCGGGCGTCGCGCTCGGCCGGGACGAAGCCCTCGATCGTGCGGTCCTTGACGACGAGCGCGGCGAGCTCGGCGGCGGCCCGGTTGACCCGGGACTGCAGGCTCTTGCCCCCTTCGCCACCCCCGAAGTCGTCGGTGGCCGCGAAGACACCCGTCGGCACGACGACCGCGTGGAGGTAGGTGAAGAGCGGCCGCAGCGCGTGGTCGAGCACGAGCGAGTGCCGAGGCGTCCCCGCCGTCGCCGCGACGACGACGGGCATCCCGTCGACCGCCTGCGGGTCGAGCAGGTCGACGAACATCTTGAAGAGGCCCGAGTAGCTCGCGGTGAAGACCGGCGTCACGACGATCATCCCGTCGGCCGAGGCGATCTTCTCGTGCGCGGCGACGACGCCCGGCGTCGGCCGGTTGCCGGAGACGAGGGTCTGCGCCATCTCGACCGCGAGCTCGCGCAGCTCGATGACCTCGATCTCGACCCCTTCGCCTCGGGCGCCGACCGCCGCCTCGGTGGCGGTGGCCAGCTGGTCAGCGAGCAGGCGGGTGCTCGACGGCTGGGAGAGCCCGGCGGTGACGACGACGACCCTGCGGCTCATCGGGCACCCGCCCCGGCGGTCTCGCCCTCACGCGCCTCGGCCATCTCGGCCTCGGCCACGGGGGAGCTGATGACCTTGCGGTGCGGGCTGTCCGGGCCCTGCGCGACGAGCGAGGTGTGCGTGGGCGGGTCGCTCGGCACGTGCGCCGGACGGCGACGCTCGAACTCGGTGCGCAGCACGGGCACGACCTGCGTGCCGAGGATCTCGATCTGCTCCATGACCATGTCGAGCGGCTGGCCCGCGTGGTCGATGAGGAAGAGCTGGCGCTGGTAGTCGCCGACCGCGTCAGCGAAGCCGAGGGTGCGCTCGATGACCTGCTCGGACGTGCCCACCGTGAGGGGGGTCTGCTGCGAGAAGGACTCGAGCGAGGGTCCGTGCCCGTAGACCGGCGCGTTGTCGAAGTACGGGCGGAAGGTCCGCTTCGCCTCGGCCTCGGTCTCCGCGATGAAGACCTGCCCGCCGAGGCCCACGAAGGCCTGGTCGGCGGCGCCATGGCCGTAGTGCTCGAAGCGCTGGCGGTACATGTTCACCATGCCGGCGGTGTGCTCGATGTTCCAGAAGATGTTGTTGTGGAAGAAGCCGTCGCCGTAGAACGCGGCCTGCTCGGCGATCTCGGTGGAGCGGATCGAGCCGTGCCAGACGAAGGGGGCGACGTCGTCGAGCGGGAAGGGCGTAGAGGTGTACCCCTGCAGCGGCGTGCGGAACTGCCCCTGCCAGCTGATGTTCTTCTCCCGCCAGAGCAGGCGTAGCAGGTGGTAGTTCTCGATCGCCAGCGGGATGCCCTGACGGATGTCCTTGCCGAACCACGGGTAGACGGGGCCGGTGTTGCCGCGGCCCATCATGAGGTCGACGCGGCCGCCGGAGAGGTGCTGGAGGTAGGCGTAGTCCTCGGCGAGGCGGACCGGGTCGTTCGTCGTGATGAGGGTGGTCGCGGTCGAGAGCAGGAGGCGCTCGGTCTGGGCGGCGATGCTCGCGAGGAGGACCGGAGGGTTGCCCGGCGCGACGAAGGGCGGGTTGTGGTGCTCCCCGGTGGCGAAGACGTCGAGCCCGACCTCCTCGGCCTTCTTGGCGATGGCGACGGAGGCGTTGATCCGCTCGTGCTCGGTCGGGGTCTGCCCGGTCGTGGGGTTGGTCGTGATGTCGCCGATGGTGAAGATTCCGAATTGCATGACCCGCTCCTCAGGCTACGTGGTGTGGAGATCGTTTTTAATTGATGATTCAACTTTACCAACAACCAAGCCGCGGAGGCAATACCCCGCCGGCATCCCCCTTCGCCCGGCCGGACGGGCAGGGCGCTCAGGCAGGGGCGCCCGTGAGCTGGTCGGCGAGGACGTACCTGCGCGTCGCGTCGACGAGCTGGTCGAGGAGGGTCTCGAGCTCGCCGGCGCGGCGGTCCTCGAGGGTCAGCCCGTCCTGGCCGAGCTCGGTGAAGAGGCTCAGCGAGACCTGCTGACGGACGTCGTGCATCGAGAAGTTCGCGACGACGGTGCGCCAGTGCTCGACCGCGCGCACGCCGTTGTCGGCGCCGTAGGAGACGAAGGCGACCGTCTTGCCCTGCCACTCGGGGCCGAGCGAGTCGACGGCGTTCTTGAAGCCGCCGGGGACCGAGTGGTTGTACTCGGGGGTGACGAAGACGAAGCCGTCGTAGGAGTCGACTGCCTGGCTCCACCGGGCCACGCGCTCGTCGCCGTACTCACGGTTCGCCATGCCGGGCACGGTCGCCGAGGTGAGCAGCGGGACGTCGAAGGACCGCAGGTCGACGAGCTCGAAGGTCACGCCCTCACGCTCGTCCGCGGCGGCCTTGACCCACTCGGCGACGGCCTGGCCGGCGCGCCCCTCGCGGATGGACCCGATGATGATGCCGATCTTCATGCGCTGCTGCTCCCTGAGAGCTTGATGGTTAGTTGATTGATCAACTACCACCGTACCGGCATCCTCCCCGCCGACCGAATCCGTCAGGCCCAGGGGTCCTCACGCACCCCGAGCCGCGGCAGGTGGACGGTGACCCCGTCGGCGGCTGCGAGCCGGTCGATGACCCGGATCGACACGTCGAGGTCGTCCCCCGCGTAGGGCAGCGCGCGCAGCGGCTGGTCGAGCGGGCGGAAGAAGTCGTCCCAGTGGATGAGCACGACCCGCCGGGCCCCGACCGCGCGCACGGTCTCGGTCCAGTACGTCTCGATGTAGTCCTCGTCCAGGAGGCCGAGCTGCCCGACGCCGAGGTAGGCGATGTCGGCACGCACCCCCGCGAGCGCGCCCGCGACGTACCCGGCACTCCCGACGATCAGCGCGGTGTCGCCGCCGCGGTGCGCGACGTGCAGCGACCACGCCCGCCCGCACCGGTAGGCGCCGACCTTGACCGGCGGGATCACGGGCTGGGTGATCTCACCCGGGTAGCGGTCCGGCGGGCAGTGGTGACCGGCGAAGGGGGTGAGCGTCCAGGACCCGTAGGTGACGGGGGCGCCCTCGACGAGGAGGTCGCGCCGGTCGGCGGGCAGCGCGTGGCCGACCCCCACCTGGAGGGCCGACTCGTCACCGGCGAGCCGGGCGCCGGTGAGCTCGGCGACGAGCGGGGAGTCCATGACGTGGTCGAAGTGGGCGTGGACGGGGACCACCGCGTCGAGCCGGTCGACACCGCCGAGCCGCAGCCCGGCCGCGACCCGCTCGTGGTCCGGGGTGATCTTGCGGGCGGCGACCGAGAGCAGGCCCGGCCGGCTGAAGAACCCGTCGGTCATGATCGCCGACTCCCCGTCGTCGAGGACGAGGGTGGAGACGCCGAGGAAGGTGACGCGGCGGGCCCCCTTCGCCTCCGGGACGTCGAAGCGGTCGCGGTACCGGGAGAGGTCAGGACGGCCGGGCTTGAGACGCATGCGCCCACGGTAGGCGGGTCAGCCCCCGCGGATCGCCTCGATGACCGCGGAGTGATCGGCGGCCGGGTCCTGCCCGAGCACCCCGGCCCAGGCGGGGACGAGCTCGTCGCGGTAGCGGTGCCCCTCCCCCGCGGGTGGCCGCATCGCGACCGCGAGGTCGGCGGTCACCTGCCAGAAGGTGATGACCGGCAGCCACGTCATCTGCTCCGCGCTCGACCCGGCCCGGTCCTCGCGGAGCCAGTCCGGCTCCTCGAAGAGCAGCCTGGGCGACCACCACGCAACGGGGTCGGAGCGGTGCTGGAGATAGGCGACCCGGGGCGACTGCCACTCGGCGAGCCCGCGCCCGTAGCGGTCGGCGGTGAGCTCGGCGGGCGACCCCGCGAAGCGCACGTGCCGACCGTTGTCGATGACCGGGTCGACCTGCGTCGAGCCGCCCTGGCGGGACTCGGTGATCTCGGTGTAGATGTCGCTGAACTGCGGCGTCCCCGACCACACCGCCCCGTCGACCCGCCGGAGCATGTCGGCAGCGGAGGCGAAGGCGGCGTTGCCGCCGTAGGCCCCGAGGGACTCGCCACTGACGAAGACCCGGGGGCGCTCCCCGCTCGGCATCGACGCGACCCGCTCGAGGACTGCCTCGGTGAGCGCCCGGCCGGCCTCGCGGGGGCTCGAGGGGGCGTCGAGGACGGCGAGCGCGGAGGGGAGGTTCGAGTGCTGGATCGCGACCGACGCGACGTCGCCACCGGTGAGGTACTCGGCCGCGCCGACGCTCCACCGGTTGACCCAGCCACGACCGGTCGTGGTGAAGACGATGAGGTGCGAGCGCGACCACGCGTCGGTCCGGTCGAGCTCGGCGAGGACCGCGTCCGTGGTCGCCTCGACGGTCCGATCCCCGCGGGCAGCGGCGTAGACGCGGATCGGGTCGAGCGCCCGGCGGCCGGTGGTCTCGGCGATGGCCTGACGGGTCGTCGCGGACCCGACGAAGTTGCGGCCCTCGTAGCCGAGCGTCCCCCACGGCTCGCGCGAGTCCGGGCTGCCCGAGAGCGTCCGGAGCCGCGGCTGGCTGATGCCGTCGGGGGTCGCGGCGTTGGCGACGACCTCGTTGCCGCCGACGACGCGGAGCAGCCCGCCGAGGACGACGTACTGCGCGACACCGGCGACGAGCGCGACGACGGTCAGCCCCGCAAGCAGCGAGCCGACGATGCTCGGCAGTCGGTGCAGCCGCCCGAGGACGCGGCGGTAGAGCCAGCGCAGCCCCCACCAGATCGCGACGACGACGGCGAGCGAGATCACGGCGACGATCCCGCTGGAGAGCGCCCGCAGGACCGTCGGCTCGGGCAGCTCGAAGGCGCGGGCCAGCGAGCGCTGCTGGCTCAGGGCGACGAAGGGGGCGGCGGCGAGGATCGCGGCGAGCAGCCCCGCCCAGGTGCGGCGCAGCCCGCGGCGGACCTCCCGCCGCATCTCGACCCGCAGGTCCGCCCACCGGGCGAGCCCGCCGAGGACGGCGGCGAGCAGGGCGCCGAGGCCGTACCAGGCGGCCGTGCTCACGCCGGTCACGACGCCCTGGAAGAGTGCCGTCCGCGGCAGGAGCGAAGGGGTGAGCGACCCGACGAACCCGAGGACCCCGAGGGCCGTCGCGAGGACGTGCGCCTCGGCGACCCAGCGGGCGGCCGCCTGATGCAGCCAGCGGGTCACCCCTTCGGGCGCAGGTGATCTCACCGGCTCAGCGTAGGAGGCGCTGCTCCTGGGGTGCGAGGAGCCCAGCGGTCCCCCTGCTCCCTGACGTGCGAGGAGTCCGGCGACGAGCCTCGAAGGGTCAGACGCCGGCGACTCGCGCCTCGAGCTCGAGCACCTGGGGGAAGAGGACGTTGTTCTCCTTGTGGATGTGCTCGTGGAGATCGCGCTCCATCTCCTCGAGCCCGGCGAGCATCGCGCGGTACGAGCCGCAGGCGTCCTCCGGCGGGGCGTAACCCCCGGTGAGCGCGCGCATCTCCTTGAAGAGGTCCCCGACGACGTCGTGCTCGGCGAGCATCTGGGTGATCGGCTCGGCGAGCGAGCCGAAGGCGAAGGCGACCGGGGCCTGCGCCTTCTCGAGCTTGGAGACGGCCGGGAAGAGCACGCGCTCCTCGCGGGTCATGTGCGGGTCGAGGTCGGCGACGGCGGCCGTGTAGGCCTCGCGGACGCGGGCGAGCTCCGGGTGGTTGGCGCCGTGGACGGTGTGGACCTTGTCGACGAGCGCCTGCAGCCGCGGCATCTCCTCCCACAGGTACGCGTGGTGGGTGTCGACGATGTCGTGCGCGAGGGCGGCCAGCTCGAGCTGACGAAGGGGGGCCGCCGGCGGGGCGTCGGGCAGGTCGAGGGCGGTGCTCACCTCGTCGACGTCGAGGCCGGCCTCGACGGCAGCGTCGGCGAGCGAGCGCTGGCCGTTGCAGCAGTAGTCGATCTCGTAGCGCTCGAGGACTCGGGCGCGACGGGGGTCCTCGGTGACGAGGTCGCCGAGGGTGGCGGTGGTGGTGACAGCCATGACGTGCTCCTTCTGATCGGTCAGGCGATGGTGGACGCGGTGGTCCGTGAGGTGCGACGAGCCCTGGGAGGGGCCTCGAGCGGTTGCGCAGCGCGGACCGCGGGGGTCGCGGCGAGCGCCGTGGTGAGGGTGTCCCGGGCCTGGGTCCAGGCATCGTGGAGGGCGCAGGCCGCGCCGACGCCGCAGGTCTTGTCCTGGGCGACGCAGTGGCCGTCGGCGGTGGGCCCGTCGACCGCCTCGATGACGTCGAGCACGGACGCGTCCGAGGCGACCTCGGTGAGCGAGTAGCCCCCGGTCGGGCCGGGCACCGAGCGGACCCAGCCGGCCTTGACGAGCGGACCGACGACCTGGGCGACGAAGCCCGGCGTCGTGCCGAGCGCCGCGGCGAGCGCGGGCGCCTTGAGCCGGGCGCCGCCCGGCGCGAGCACCGCGACGGCCTGCACCGCGAGCTCCGCCCTCCGCGTAACCTCAAGTCTCATAGTAAGAGACTCCTAGACAAGAGCCGCCCTGTCCAGCCCCGCCGCTGCCCGGGCAGGGTCCACAGCTGCCCGGGCGGGGTGGGTCAGGGGCGGACGACGGTGACGCCGGGGTGCGCCGGGGGTGAGCCGAGGCCGGCGAGGGCGTCCGGGGCGTCCTCGAGCGGGACCACCGCCCCGACGAGCCGGGCCAGGTCGATGCGGCCGGCGACGAGGTCGAGCATCGCCGGGTAGTCCGCGGCCGCGAGCCCGTGGGTCCCGTGGATCGACAGCTCCCACCCGACGACGCGGTCCATCGGCAGCGGCGGGGTCGCCTGGTCACCGAGGAGCAGCCCTGCCTGGACGTGGCGTCCCCGGCGGCGAAGGGAGAGGACGGATCCCGTTGCGGTCGGAGGAGATCCGTAGGCATCGAGGGAGACGTGGGCGCCGCCGCCGGTGACCTCGGTGACCGCGGCGCCGACCTGCGCCGGCGTCTGGCCGGACCCGTCCACGACGACGTCCGCACCGAGGTCGGTCGCGAGCGCGAGCGAGGCGGGTGCCACGTCCACGGCCACCACCTGGGCGCCGAGCGCCTTCGCGACGAGCAGGGCAGACAGGCCTACCCCGCCGGCCCCGTGGACCGCGACCCAGTGCCCTTCGCCTGCTGCGCCGTGCTGGGCCACGGCCCGGTAGGCCGTCGCGAAACGGCAGCCGAGCGCCGCCGCCTCGATGTCGCCGATCGCGTCCGGGAGGGCGACGAGGTTGTGGTCCGCAGCGTGGAGAGCGACCCGCTCGGCGAAGGAGCCCCATCCCGTGAAGCCCGGCTGGGTCTGGTCGGGGCACACCTGCGACTCCCCCGCGAGGCACCACGCGCACACCCCGCACCCGCAGACGAAGGGGGTCGTGACCCGGTCGCCGACCCGCCAGCGGGTCACCCCTTCGCCGACCTCCCGGATCGTCCCCACGAGCTCGTGACCCGGCACGTGCGGCAGCTCGACGGGGTCGTGCCCCATCCACGCGTGCCAGTCGGAGCGGCACACCCCCGTGGCCGCGACGTCGACGACCACCCCGCCCGGCGGGCAGGCCGGGTCCGGGACCTCGGTGACGGTGGGGACGACTGCGGTCTGGGTGATGAGGACGGCACGCACCAGGCCATCGTGCCTCGTCGCCGCGTCAGCGGGTGCGGCTCTCCCACAGGATGCGGCCGAGGAGCCCGCCGAGGGCTGCCGGCACGACGACGAGGCCGGCGATGAAGGGGGTGAGGGAGGTCAGGTCGCTGATCAGCACGTCGCGGTCCAGGTCCGCCGAGAAGTCCTGCGTCTGGAGCGCGGCGAGCACACCGACGAGCACGCCCACCGCGAGCCAGACGAGCGCCGTGCGCAGCCAGGCACCCGTGGACATGGTGTCGAGGAGGGAGGTGAGCCAGGAGAGCCCGGCGAGGACGAGGGTGCGGACGACGACTGCGACGAGTGCGCTCATGGGGCGAGCGTGGTAGCCGCCGGGCGGGCGCCGCCACAGATCGGTCTACTCACCTGCGGCCCCGGGGTCCGGCCAGTTCGAGCTCGCGGACGTAGCGGAGCGCCGGCTCCTCGTCGGCGCCGACGTGGATCGGCCCGTCCGTCTCGACGACACGGAAGCCGTTGCGCTGCAGCACCTTCCGCGATGCCGGGTTGCCGATGGCGACCTCGGCGACGACCCGCCGGACTCCACCGCGCGCCGCGTCCCCGAGCGCCAGGGCCACCGCGCAGGTCGCGTACCCCCTGCCCCGGTGCGGCCCGTCGATCTCGTACCAGAGCAGCGCGTCACCATCGACGACCGGCCCGAGGGTGACGCTGCCGACCGGGTCGCCCGACGCCATGACGACGCCACCGTCGAGCGACACGTCCGGCCGGTCCGCGACGTCCCGGGAGGGACGCCCGGCCGACCGCTCGGGGCGGAGGGGGGTCACGGGACCATCCAACCCTGTCGTCCCGTGGTTGGTCGCGGGCAGGCGAAGGGGGCGGGAGCGCGGCCCACGCCCTTCGCCGACGGGGATATCCCCACCTCGTCCCGACCGGACGGCGACGCCGGTACGTTGCCGGGGAGCCCTCACCCCCAGACCCGACGATCGGAGCACCGTGGACACGACCAACCCCACCCTGGCCCCCGCCGCGCAGCGGACCCTCGAGCGCTGGCACGAGGGGGTCGCCGCGGCCGACGTCAGCAGGTTGCCGGAGATCCTCCACCCGGACGCGGTCTTCCGCTCGCCGATGGCGCACACGCCGTACGAGGGCGCCGCCGCCGTGCACCTCATCCTCAGCACGGTCATCACGATCTTCGAGGACTTCACGTACCACCGGGAGTTCGTCTCCGAGGACGGGCGGTCGGTCGCCCTGGAGTTCTCGGCCCGTGTCGGCGACCGTTCCCTCAAGGGTGTCGACCTCATCGAGATCGACGACGAGGGCCTCATCACCGACTTCGAGGTGATGATCCGGCCCCGGAGCGGTCTGCAGGTCCTCGGCGAGCGCATGGCGGAGAAGCTCGCTCAGCATGTCCCACGGCACCCCGCCGGCTAAGGTCCGCTCGCCCACGGTCCGTTGGCAAGAGCTCAGGGGACGACCTTCCCGGGGTTCATGAGCCCGGCCGGGTCGATGGCGTCCTTCACTGCTCGCATGAGGCCGATCTCCTCGGCGCTCTTCGAGACTGCGACCGCGTCACGTTTCGCCGTGCCCACCCCGTGCTCGGCGCTGATGCTGCCCGAACGACGCCGTACCTCGTCGTAGACGATCTCGGTGAGCTCGGCCGCACATGCCCTGAGCGCCTCGCCCTCACCGCGAGCCGGTGAGAGGTTGTAGTGGAGGTTGCCGTCTCCTACGTGCCCGTAGGTGATGAGCCGGACTCCCGGGAGCCGCTCGCCGAGGCGCCGGCCTGTGAGCTCGACGAAGTCGGACAGCGCGGTGGCGGGCAGGGTGACGTCGTGCTTGATCGACAGCCCGGGAGCCTGCTGCGCCTCCGAGATTCCCTCGCGCAGCGCCCACAGCGCCGCCCGCTGGGCGCCGGTGCCGGCGACGACGATGTCATCGTCGAGCAGGCCGACGTCGAGCGCGGCGCTGAGCGCCTCCTCGAGACGGACCTCGACCTCGTCGGTCGTGCCCGCGACCTCGACGAGGGCGTACCAAGGACGAGGGCCGAAGGGGTGCCGGGCGCCGGGGACGTTGCTCACGACGAGGTCGAGGGCCTCGGCATTGATCACCTCGAAGGCCGTGAGCTGATCCCCGGCGTGCTCACGCAGCACCGGCAGCAGGGCCACCGCCTCGCCGATGCCCGCCAGCCCGACGAGAGCGGTTGCCCGACGCGGCGTGGCCGGCACCAGGCGGAGAGCGACGCCTGTGACGACGCCGAGCGTGCCCTCCGCTCCGATGAAGAGCTGCTTGAGGTCGTAGCCGGTGTTGTCCTTGCGCAGGGTCCGCAGCCCGTCCCAGACCCGGCCGTCGGGGAGCACGACCTCAAGCCCGAGGACGAGGTCACGGGTCATGCCGTAACGCAGTACCGCCGTGCCGCCGGCGTTGGTCGAGACGAGGCCGCCCACGGTGCATGAGCCCTCCGAGCCGAGTGAGACGGGGAAGAGCCGACCCGCGCGGTCGGCGGCGTCGTGGATGTCGGCCAGGACCACCCCGGCGTCGACGACGATCGTGTCGCCGACCGGGTCGATGGAACGGACCTGGCGCATCCGCGACAGCGAGAGCACGACGCTCCGGCGCTCCGGGCCAGCGATGCCTCCTCCGACAAGACCGGTGTTGCCGCCCTGCGGGGTGACCGCGACCCCCGCGGCGGCGCAAAGCCGGACGGCCTCGGCCACCTCGCCGGTGCTCGCCGGCCGGAGGACCGCGAGCGCGACGCCGTGCCGGGTCCCGGTCCAGTCCGTGAGGTAGGCGGCCACGTCTGCCCGATCGGTGAGCACCCCGATGTCCCCGAGCGTTGCCCGCAGATCCGCCAGGAGCATGCCGTCCTCGTCGTCCCGTGCCGCCATGCCGCCCACCTCAGCCGGTCCGAAGCCGAACATGCTCGGTACCGATGCTCGAGACGTCGGGCGTACCGAGGAGGTTCATGGCCCGGCGCAGCTCGGCGACGAGGAGGTCGAGGACCGTCGTGACCCCTGCCTGCCCACCGACCATGAGGCCGTAGAGATAGGCCCGCCCGATGAGCACCCCCTGCGCACCGAGACCGAGCGCTGCGGCGACGTCCCCACCCGAGCGCACTCCCGAGTCGACATACACCTCGGCCTTGTCGCCCACGGCGGCGACCACCTCGGGCAGGAGCTCCAGCGGGACCGGCGCCCGGTCGAGCTGCCGACCGCCGTGGTTCGACAGCACGATCGCGTCCGCGCCCCCGGCCACCGCCTGCCGGGCGTCGCCGATCGACAGCACTCCCTTGACGACGACCGGCCCGCCCCAGCGCTCCTTGAGCCACGCGATGTCGGAGGGTCGGATCGCCTGCTCGCGCAGCGTGTTGGACATCCCCCACCGTCCGTGGTGGGACCCCTCAGGGAAGGTCGCGAAGCGCAGCGGCTCGGTCGTGAGGATGTTGCCCACCCACCCGGGGTGGCGGGCCAGCCCGGCGGGGGTCCTGGGGGTCAGCTCGGGCGGGATGGCGAATCCGTTGGCCTTGTCCTTGCGCTTCATCCCGGTGACGGTCGTGTCGATCGTCAGCATGAGTGCTTCGTACCCCTGAGACCTGGCCTCCTCGATGTGCGCGAGGCTCACGGCTCGGTCCTTCATGAGGTACACCTGGAACCAGTTGCGGCCGCCCGGGGCGGCCCGCGCGGTCTCGGTGATCGAGGTGGTCGCATACGTCGAGAGCGTGTAGGGCAGGCCCGACTCGGCAGCGGCGGCCGCGACGGCCCGCTCCCCGGTGTGATGGCTGAGCCGGGTGTACCCCGTCGGGGCGAGGATGATCGGCGCGGCGGCCGGGCGGCCGAGGATCGTCGTCGCCACGTCAGGGTCAGCGACCTGGCTGAAGGCCGTGGGGCGCAGCTCGACGCGCTCGAAGGCGTCCCGGTTGCGTGCCATGGCCACCTCACCGTCCGAGCCCGACTCGACGTAGTCCCAGACGGCGCCGGGGACCCGGCGACGGGCCAGGCGCTCGACGTCGTCGACGCTCAGACACCTCGAGAGCCGGCGAGCCGGGGCGCTGCGCTCCACGGCGCGCACCTTGAGGAAGGGCTCGAGGTCCCTCCACCGCGGCAGCTGGCGTCCTGCCATGGACCGCTCCTCACTTATGCGACAAGTCACGACTCATCATATGAGTATCACCCGAGCAACCAGGCGACAACCATCGCCAGGGGGAGCGCCGCCACCGTCGTGACGAGCACGGTCTCGCGTGACACGTCCTCGCCGACCCGGTACCGCGTCGCGAAGACGAAGACGTTCTGGGCCGTCGGCAGGGCGGCGGTCAGGACGACACCCAGCAGCGCAGGGCCGTCAAGGCCGAGCGCGGACGCGACCGCCCAGGCGACGACCGGCATGACGGCGAGCTTGAGCGTGGACGCGAGGACGACCTCGCCTCGGTGCCCGGACAGCCCCACCCCCGGCGAGAGCCGGAGGGCCGCCCCGTAGGCGAGCAGCATGAGCGGGATCGCAGCACCCGCGAGCAGCTGCAGGGGCGCGTCGACGACCTGAGGAAGGGACCAACCGCTGACGGCCAGCACAGCCCCGACCACCGCGGCCACAGTGAGCGGGTTGGTCACGACCCGGCGCACCACGGCCGCGACGTTGCTCGCTCCGCCCCCCACCCGGTCAAGGACCACGAGGCAGGCCGGTTGCACGACAAGCATCTGCACCAGCAGCGTCGGGACGACGACCGTGATGTCCCCGATGACGTAGGCGGAGATCGCAACCCCCAGGTTCCCGGCGTTGACGTAGCTGGCCGACAGCGAGCCGATGACGAGCTCACCCGGCGCCGGTCGCCACAGCACAGTGGCCAGCACGGCATAGCTGACGAAGCAGGCAGCCAGAGCGAGCGCCGACGCCGCAACGTTGACGCCAGCCTGCCCGAGGTCGATGCGGGCGATCGTCACGACCATGAGCGCCGGGGTCGCGACGAAGAACGCAAGCTCTCCCAGGAGGCGGACATCGTCCCGGTCGAGGAGCTTGGCCTGCGCCAAGGCCGCACCGCACGCGATGACGACGACGATCGTCAGGAAGCCGACGAGCACCTGGCAACCCTCCCCGCGACACCCCGCGCGGGAGCACCGACAGCCCGCTGCGCCACCAGCGAGCCATGCCGCAACGGCAATGGACGATGCCCACGCCCCCTTCGTACCGTCCGGTCATGCACCCGGACAGCGTCGTCATGGTCGGAACCCTCCGCAAGGAGCTTGTGGAGGAGCTCGAACGCCGGTACGGCGCGCGCGAGCTGCGTGAGCTGGGCGACGGGCCGGGGACGGGGGTGAAGGTTGCCGTCACCAGCGGCGTGTGGGGTGTGCGAGCCGAGCACCTCGACCGGCTGCCCGACCTTCGTGCTGTGGTGAGCTTCGGGGTCGGCTACGACAGCACCGACGTCGCCGAGTGCCACCGCCGCGGCGTCGCGGTGGCCAACACCCCGGACGTGCTCACCGACTGCGTCGCCGACCTCGCCGTCGGGCTCGTCATCGACGTCATGCGCGGACTGAGTGCGGCCGACCGGTCCGTGCGACGGGGCGACTGGGCCACGGGGCGCCAACCGGCCCTCGCCCGCCGTGTCACCGGAGCCCGCGTCGGCATCCTTGGCCTCGGCCACATCGGTGGCGCCATCGCGCACCGGCTCGAGGCCTTCGGCTGCCAGATCAGCTATCACAACCGCCGCCGTCGGGACGACGTCCCCTACGCCTACGCAGCAAGCCTGGTCGACCTGGCTCGCGGGTGCGACGTCCTCGTCGTCGCCGCCTCCGGAGGTGAGACGAGCGCGGGCCTGGTGGACGTCAACGTCCTTGCCGCCCTGGGAAGCGACGGTTACCTCGTGAACGTCGCTCGCGGCTCCGTCGTGGACGAGACGGCTCTCATCGGCGCGCTTGAGCGGGGCGAGCTTGCGGGCGTCGGGCTCGACGTCTTCGCCAACGAGCCCCACGTGCCTGCCGCCCTCCTCGAGCGGGACGACGTCGTCGCCCTCCCGCACATCGGGAGCGCCACGGTCGAGACACGGGCCGCGATGACCGAGCTCGTCCTCGCCAACGTCGAGCAGCTGCTGGCCGCCGGGACGCTCATCACGCCCGTACCGCACGCCACTGTCTGAGCCCACGGCCTGCTCCCTTCGGTCGAACCCCCTGGACAAACTCATCATACAAGTTTCATACTCATCTTATAAGTAAGGCGGCGCCGATCCGCCCACGACCCCGAAGGACCCCGCATGGCCGACTCGATCCGATCACTGACCCTCTCCCACGTCGTCCTCCCGCTGGAGAACCCGGTGAGCGATGCCAAGGTGCTCACCGGACGGCAGAAGCCGCTCACCGAGACCGTCCTCCTGTTCGTCGAGGTCACGACCACGGACGGGCACGAGGGCATGGGCTTCTCCTACTCCAAGCGAGCCGGAGGGCCGGCGCAGTACACCCACCTCAAGGAGATCGCCGAGGTCGCCGTCGGGCAGGACCCCTCGGACATCGACCGCATCTACCAGTCCCTCATGTGGGCCGGCGCTTCCGTCGGCCGCTCCGGCGTCGCGACCCAGGCGGTCGCTGCGCTCGACGTCGCCCTGTGGGACCTCAAGGCGCGCCGGGCCGGCCTCCCGTTGGCCAAGCTGCTCGGCGCCTACCGAGACTCCTGCCGCGTCTACAACACCTCCGGCGGGTTCCTCCAGGCCTCCGTCGAGGAGATCAAGGAGAAGGCCACCGCCTCCCTCGAGTCCGGCATCGGCGGCATCAAGATCAAGGTCGGCCAGCCGGACTGGCGCGAGGACCTGCGCCGCGTCGAGGCTATCCGCGAGCACCTCGGCGACACGCCCTTCATGGTCGATGCCAACCAGCAGTGGGACCGCGATCGCGCCCGCCGCATGTGCCGCGCCCTCGAGGAGCACGACCTCGTGTGGATCGAGGAACCCCTCGACGCGTGGGACGCCACCGGGCACGCCGATCTCTCGCGGACCTTCGACACCCCTATCGCGACCGGTGAGATGCTCACATCCGTGCCGGAGCACATGGCGCTCATCGACGCCGGGTACCGGGGTATCGTCCAGCCTGACGCCCCTCGGATCGGTGGTATCACCCCATTCCTCCGCTTCGCGACGCTCGCCTCGCACGCCGGGCTCGCCCTCGCCCCCCACTACGCGATGGAGATCCACCTCCACCTCGCGGCGGCCTACCCCACCGAGCCCTGGGTGGAGCACTTCGAGTGGCTCAACCCGCTCTTCGAGGAACGCATCGACATCCACGACGGCCGCATGTGGGTGCCCGACCGTCCCGGCCTCGGCTTCACCCTGAGCGGCCGGATGCGCGAGCTGACGAAGGACAGCGTGACGATCGGGGCATGAGCCCGACCGCCTCCGCAGCTCGTCACCGGCAGGCATGATGCCCCTATGACGACGACCCTCGCCCACCGCGTGGTCACCGGCCTCAAGGAGCAGATCCTCTCCGGCCGGCTCGCCCCCGGAGCGAAGCTGCCCTCGGAGGCCGAGCTCATCGACGAGTTCGCCGTCTCCCGCACCGTCGTGCGGGAGGCGGTGACCCGGTTGCGCGCCGAGGGTCTCGTCGAGACCTTCCAGGGCCGGGGCTCCTTCGTCCTCGCCGTCCCCGAGCCCTCCCCGTTCGCCGCCGAGGCCGCCTCGATCCGCACCCACGACGACGTCCTCGCGATGGTCGACTTCCGGATCGGGATCGAGTCCGAGGCTGCCGCGCTCGCGGCCCACAACCGCAGTGCCACGGACGAGAGCGCGATCCGCGCGGCGGGCGCCGAGTTCACCCGGGCCGGGGCCGAAGGGGGGGTCGCGGCCGACTTCGCCTTCCACCGGGCGGTCGCCCAGGCGTCGGGCAACCGCTACTTCCGCGACCTCGTGGAGTCGCTCGGGCCGACGATGATCATGCTCGCCCGCACCCGGCTCGGCGACAGCTACTCGATGTCGGACGCGGCTCACGTCCAGCGGGTCGCGCGGGAGCACGAGGCGATAGCGGATGCGGTCCTCGCCGGTGACGCCGACGGCGCCAGGGCAGCGATGCGCGTGCACCTCGGGAGCACCCGCCGCCGGCTCGGCGGCTGAGCGAGCCCTACCAGCGGGCGGTGTTCGGGGTGAATCCCGGCTGGATCGAGCGCATGTACACCGTGTCCTCCCGGCGTCGGACACCGCAGCCGAGGTACTGCTCGTGGAGCGTACCCAGCGCGTCCCGGTCCAGGGTCACACCCAGGCCGGGGGTCGTGGGCACCCGGACCGCACCGTCGACGAAGTCGAGGACACCGGGAGCGATGACCTCCTCCGTCTTCCACGGGTAGTGGGTGTCGCACGCGTAGGTGAGGTTGGGCGTCGCGGCGGCGAGGTGGACCATCGCGGCGAGGCTGATGCCCAGGTGCGAGTTCGAGTGCATCGACAGGCCCATGCCCCACACGTCGGCGATGCCGCCGAGCAGCTGCGAGGCCCGCAGGCCACCCCAGAGGTGGTGGTCTGAGAGCACGACCTGGACGGCACCCCGAGCGATCGCCGGCGGCAGGTGCTCCATGGCAATGACGCACATGTTCGTCGCGAGCGGGACGCTGACCTGGGCGGCGACGGCCGCCATGCCCCTGATGCCGGGGGTCGGGTCCTCAAGGTACTCGACGACGCCGTCGAGCCGGCGCGCCACATCGACCGAGGTGGGGACGGTCCAGGCGCCGTTCGGGTCGAGGCGAAGGGGCAGGCCCGGGAAGGCCTCTCGAAGCGCCTCGATCGCCGCGCACTCCTCCTCGGGTGCGAAGACGCCGCCCTTGAGCTTCAGCGAGCCGAAGCCCCACCCGTCGACCATGCGACGGGCCTGCTCGACGATGCCCTCAGGTGTCAGGGCCTCGCCCCACGCGTCGTCGGCCTGGCCCGGGTGGCCGGCCCACTTGTAGAAGAGGTAGCCGGAGAAGGGCACCGCGTCGCGGACCGCGCCGCCGAGCAGGTCGCTCACCGGCACACCGGCCCGGTGCCCCTGGATGTCGAGGCAGGCAACCTCGAAGGGGGAGTACACGGTGTCGACCGCGGAGTCGACGTCGAGCATGCCGCCGAAGCTCGCGCCCGCGCCGCCGTCCCCCTTCGCCAGGACCTCGGCAACCAGACGTCGCAGACCGTGGAGGTCGTACGGGTCGTGCCCGCCGAGAGCTGAGGCGACCGCCTCGAGCCGCTGCCAGTGCGTCTCGTCGGCGTAGATCTCGCCGAGTCCCAGGACTCCGTCGTCGGTGTGCACCTCCACGACCGCGCGCAGCGCGAAGGGCTGGTGGACGCCGACGACGTTGAGGAGCGGAGGGTCGGCAAAGGCGACAGGGGTGACGACCACCCGCGAGATCCGGCATCCAGTCATGCGGAGGGCTTCACCGCGAGGATCGGTACGTCGAGGCCAAGGAGGAGGCGCTGCGCGTCCGAGCCGAGGACGAGCTTGCCGACCGCGCTGCGCCGACGCAGCCCGATGACGACCCGGGTCGCCGCGTGCTTCTCGACGAGCTCCTCGAAGGTCTGGACGAGGTCGGCCCCGTGCTGACCCTGGTCGATGCTCGCCTCGACCCCGCGCTCCTCTGCAGCGACGAGCAGACGCTCCCGGGTCGCCGCGTCGGCCATCTCGGGGTCGATGATGCTGCCCTTGCGGGGACTGTTGACGATGACGACGGGCTGCCCCAGAGCCGCAGCCTCCGCGAGACCGGCCTCGAGCGCGGCCTCGCCCTCGGGGGCGGGGACGTATCCGATGAGGATGCTCATTCTTCTCTCCTGGCGGTGCGGCGGCGGATGGTCTTGCTGATGAACGGGGAGAGAGCGACAACGACGAGCAGCACGATGATCGTTCCCGAGATCGGTCGGGTGACGAACCCGGTCGGGTCGCCGCCGAAGATGATGAGGGAGCGGCGGATGTTGCTCTCGACGATGGCGCCGAGGACGAAGGCGAGCACCATCGGGCCCGGCTCGAAGCCCAGCTTCTTCATGAGGTAGCCGATGGCCCCGAAGAAGATCATGACGAAGATGTCGAAGGTGCTGTTGTTGATCGTGTATACACCGAGCACCGTGATGAGCACCGTGATGGGCGCGAGGATCGCCGGGCGGATGCGCAGGATCTTCACGAAGATCCCGACGAGCGGGATGCTCAGCAGCAGCAAGATGATGTTGCCGATGTACATCGAGTTGATGACGCCCCAGAAGAGCTCCGGGTTCTCGTCGACGAGCTGCGGTCCGGGCGTGACGCCGAGGATGAGCAACGCTCCGAAGAGGATCGCCATGGACGCGTTGGCGGGGATGCCGAGCGTCAGGAGCGGGATGAAGGACGAGGTGGCGGCGGCGTTGTTGGCCGACTCCGGCGCGGCGACGCCCTGGATCGCGCCGCGTCCGAACTTCTCGGGAGTCTTGCTGATCCGCTTCTCGGCGGCGTACGCGGCGAGCGAGGACATCACCGCTCCACCGCCGGGGAGGACGCCGAGGAAGAAGCCGATGCCCGAGCCGCGGGCGATTGCGCCGGAGGACTCCTTGAGCTCGGAGCGTGAGGGCCACACGTTGCCGACCTTCGCCGGCGAGTGGACCTTGCCGTGCCGCTCCTCGAGGTTGTAGAGGATCTCGCCGACGCCGAACAAGCCCATCGCGACGACGACGAAGTCGATGCCGTCGGTGAGCTGGAGGCTGCCGAAGGTGAATCGCTCGGCGCCACTGAAGCTGTCGCGGCCGACGGTCGCAAGCAGCATGCCGATGCCGGCGGCGATGAGCGCCTTGACCATGTGGCCGCTGCCGATCGTCGAGACCAGCAGCACACCGAGGAGCGCGAGTGCGGCCATCTCCGGCGGGCCGAAGTCGAGCGCGTACCCGGCGACGACGGGCGCGAGGAGGGTGAGGCCGATGATCGAGACCGTGGCCCCGATGAAGGAGCCGATGGCCGCGATGCCGAGCGCAGTGCCTGCTTTGCCCTGCTTGGCCAGGGCGAAGCCGTCGAAGACGGTCACCACCGTCGACGCCTCACCAGGGAGCCGGAGGAGCACCGACGTGATCGTCCCGCCGTACTGGGCGCCGTAGAAGATGCCGGCCAGCATGATGATCGCCGAGACCGGCTCGGTCCCGTAGACGATCGGCAGGAGGATGGCGATGGTCGCCGCCGGGCCGAGCCCAGGAAGCACACCGATGAGCATGCCGATGAGCACGCCGATGAGGCAGTAGAGGAGGTTACGAGGCTCAGCGACGACGCTGAAGCCCGCGAGGAAGTCGTTGATGTCCACGTCAGCCCCTGGTCAGATCGAGATGAGGTGCGGGAGCGGGATGCGCAGCCCGTAGAGGAAGAGGACGTAGAAGACGGCGACCGTCGCTACCGAGATGACGATCGAGGAGCGCCAGGTCTCCCCGCCGAGCCACCTGAGCCAGACGAAGCACAGGAGCAGCGACGGGATCTCGAAACCGATGAGCGGCATGAGGAAGGCCATGGCGACGAAGGTGACGAGACCGGCAACCGGCAGCACGCTCGAGCGGCTGAAGATCTCGGTGTCCTGCAGTCCGCGGCCCCCGACAAGCAGGAGTACCCCGAGCCCGGTGACGCCCACCGAGATGATGAAGGGCCACAGCCCCGGGCCGGGGGCGCGCGGCGCCCCCAGCCCGTAACCGTTCGCGAGCCACATCCCGGCGGCGCCGATGACGATGGCGACGAGAGCGCCGGCTACCTGGTAGCCGGGACCACCCGCGGGCGGGCGCTCCTCGGCCAGCTCCTGGGCGAGCTCGGCCTCGAGCTCGGCGAGGATGTCACCCTCGGCCGCGGGCCGTGGTGCGCCGCGTGTGCTCTCGTCACTCATCGTCACTCCGTCGTGTCGCAGGGATGCTGCAGGATCCGGTCAGTTGCCGCCGAGGTCGAGCTTGTACTCCTCGACGAGGGACGCGTAGCGCTCCTTGTCCTTCTTGAGCTGCTCGACGACCTCGTCGCCGGTCAGCTCCATCGGGGTGAGGCTGTTCTGCTCGTTGAACTTCTTGTACTCGTCGGTCGCGAAGGTCTTCTTCATGCCGTCGGCAATCGTGTCCTTGACCTCCTGGGGAGTGCCCTTGGGGACCGTCATGAAGCGGTACTGGTAGACCTCGACGTCGAGGCCCTGCTCCTTGGCGGTGGCGACGTCCTGGAGGTACTCGATCCGCTCCGGCGCGAAGACCGTGATCGGTGTGAGCTTGTCGCTCTCGATGTTCTCGATCGCCTCACCGATCTGGATGCAGGCCGTGTCGACCTGACCCCCGAGGACGGCCGTCAGCGCCGGGGCACCACCGTCGAAGGGCACGGGCTTGGCGTCCGCGCCGGCGACCTCGTAGGTCAGGGCGCAGGAGAGCTGCGCTCCGGTGCCGACGCCGGTGGTGGCATAGGTGAGCTGCCGGTCCGCGCTCTTGATGTCGTCGATGGACTTCAGGCCGCTCTTTGGGCTGGTGACGAGGACATAGTCGTCCCGGCTGACGCCGCCGACGACCTCGAAGTCGTCGATGTTGGTCACCTCGTCCTCGTCGACCGCAAGAGGGGTGATGACGAAGAGCGAGGCGTTCTGGATCCCGATGACGGAGCCGTCGTTCTTGGCGTCCTTGATCTGAGCCGCGGCAAGGGCGCCGTTGGCGCCCTCCTTGTTAATGACGGCGAAGGTGCCGCCGAGGGCGTCGGAGAGGCCCTTGGAGACCGAGCGGCTGATGAGGTCGCTGGATCCGCCGGCGGACGCACCGACGTACATCTCCACCGTGCCAGAGGGATACGTGGCGTCGTCGCCGCCACCTCCACCAGTGGTGTTCGAGACACCGCCGCACGCGCTGAGCGCGAGCGTGCCGATGCCGACAAGGGCTGCGAGACGGGTCGTGGTGCTAGGCATCATTGCCTCCTTGGGGGGTTCATGCTGAGTGGCACGACAGTAAGGACGTGCGTCGATGCTCGTCCAACCCCGTTTGCGTATGGGGTGATGCTCGGGCGGCATCGACGGCTAGGGTGGGCTCGTGTACACGCTCGACCAGGTCAGATGCTTCGTCGCGGTCGCCGAGGAGCTGCACTTCGGGCGTGCCGCCGAGCGGCTGATGATGACCCAACCGCCCCTCTCCCGGCAGATCCAGAAGCTCGAGCGTTCCATCGGCGTGACTCTCCTCGACCGAGACAACCGCGGGGTGCGCCTCACCGAGGCCGGTCGTAGCTTCCTCGTCGAGAGCCACCGCATGCTCAACCTCGTCGACTCCGCAGCCGACGTCGCCCGGCGCATCGACGCCGGCTCCGCCGGCGTCGTCCGTCTTGGATTCACCGCCGTTTCTGCGATCAGCATCCTGGGGCCCCTCCTCCAGAGGGTCGCTACCGAGCTCCCCCGCGTCGAGATCCGACTCTCGGAGCGGGTCAGCGGCGCCCAGGAGGACGGCATCAGGCGCGGTGAGCTCGACCTCGGCCTGGCCCGGCCCCCCTTCGATACCAGCCTGCTGGGGTCTCGTGTCGTGCTCCGTGAACCCCTCATGGCCGTCATCCCCGTGGACCACCGCCTGGCCACGCTGGACCGACCGCTGGCGCCCGAGGACTTCGACGGCGAGGCAGTGATCGGCTACCACCCGCGCCAGTCACGCTACTTCCATGAGATGGGGGTGCGCTTCTTCGCCAACGCCCACCAGCGCGTCGAGCAACGGGTGCAGCAGGTGCTGACCGCGATGCTTCTCGTCTCGGCTCACCGCGGGTGCACCCTCGCCCCGGCCTCCGCGCAGTCCCTGGGGGTCTCCGACATCGTCTTCCGACCGCTCGTCAGCGGCGGGGGCGACTCCCGCCTGGACGTCGACCCCGCGCGGCCCGTCGAGCTCCACGCCATCTGGTCCCGCACCTCCGCGAATCCCAGCGTGCGACGCATCGTCGACATCGCCTCGACGATCTCGGGTTGACCACGTCGTCCCCATAGCGGACCCTGCGAGGCGTTGATGCCCACCGTGCATCACTGGATACAAAGTTGGGCTTGGACGGGTATGGCACGGCCGCCCTACGTTGGCAGCACTCCCCCAGCCCGCCCCGACCAAAGGACGCCCGCGTGACCCGCTACAGCCCCAACGAACTCGCAGACCAGATCAAGAGCGGCCTGCTCTCCTTCCCGGTCACCGCATTCGACAGCGAGCGTGAGCTCGACCTGCCCGGGTACCGCACCCACCTCTCGTGGCTCGCCGAGCAGCCGGTCGCCGGACTCTTCGCCGCAGGCGGCACCGGTGAGGGCTTCAGCCTCAGCCTCGAGGAGACCGACGCGGTCGTCCGCGCCGCCGTCGACGAGATCGACGGCAAGGTGCCGGTCCTTGCCCCCGCCACCGGCTCGACCGTCAACGCGGTCGCCCAGGCCAAGGCGGCCAAGGCGGCCGGCGCCGACGGACTCCTCCTCCTGCCGCCCTATCTCACCGAGGCCAGCCAGGACGGTCTCTTCGAGCACGTCAGCCAGGTCTGCCGCGCCACCGATCTTGGTGTCGTCGTCTACAGCCGCGCCAACGCGGTCCTCGTCGACGAGACCGTCGCCCGGCTCGCCGACGCCAACGAGACCCTTGTCGGATTCAAGGACGGCATCGGCAACATCGAGCAGATGACCCGCACCTACGCCAAGGTCGGCGACCGCCTCATGTACATCGGCGGTCTGCCGACCGCGGAGACCTTCGCCCTGCCGCTGCTCCAGCTCGGCGTGAGCACGTACTCCTCCGCCCTCTTCAACTTCCTCCCTGCTTGGGCGATCGATTTCTACGACGCCGTGCGCCGCCAGGACCACGCCGAGGTCTACCGTCGGCTCAACGAGTTCGTCATCCCCTACCTCGACATCCGGGACCGCAAGCCCGGTTACGCGGTGTCGATCGTCAAGGCGGGACTCAAGGCCGTCGGCCGCGACGCCGGCCCCGTCCGCTCGCCCCTGTCCGACCTCGCCGACTCCGAGGTCGCCGAGCTGAAGACCCTCATCGACTCCATCAGCTGAGAGGACCGCACCATGACCGACCAGCCCCGCTCGATCATCGCCGGCCAGGAACGCGACCAGGCCGACGTCACCGCAGCGACCGCCGCCGCCGCTGACGCCTTCGCCGCCTACCGGAGCACGACCCCGGACGAGCGTGCCGACTTCCTCGAGTCGGTCGCCGCCGCCATCGAGGCCGACAAGGACGCCATCATCCAGGCCGCCGTCGCCGAGTCGCACCTGCCTGAGGCCAGGATCACCGGCGAGGTCGGCCGGACCACCGGCCAGCTACGGATGTTCGCAGGTGTCGTCCGCCAGGGCGACCACCTCGGGGTGCGCATCGACGTGGCGATGCCGGATCGGGAACCCCTGCCCCGGCCCGACATCCGCCAGCGCATGATCCCTCTCGGTCCGGTCGCGGTCTTCGGCGCGAGCAACTTCCCGCTCGCCTTCTCGACCGCGGGCGGTGACACGGCGTCGGCGCTCGCTGCGGGCTGCCCGGTCATCGTCAAGGGCCATCCGGCACATCCGCGGGCGGGCTACCTCGTCGCGCGGGCGATCACCTCCGCCGTCGCCGCCGCGGGCCTGCCCACCGGCGTCTTCTCCTTCGTCCTCGGCGACGGGTACGAGATCGGCCAGGAGCTCGTGCGGGACCCGCGGATCGCCGCAGTCGGCTTCACCGGCTCCCGGGCGGGCGGTCTGGCCCTCGTCCGTACCGCCGCCGAGCGAGACGTCCCGATCCCCGTCTACGCGGAGATGTCGGCCGTCAACCCCGTCGTCGTCCTGCCCGGTGCCCTCGGTGACGCGGCTTCGCTCGGCGAGGCCTACGTCGGCTCCCTCACGATGGGCGCCGGCCAGTTCTGCACCAACCCTGGCCTCCTCTTCCTCCCCGAGGGCGACCAGGGCGACGCCTTCCTGGTGGCCGCCGGCCGCGCTGTCGCCGGGTCCACCGGCACCCAGATGCTCACGTCGGGGATCGCGGAGGCGTACACGAAGGGGGCCGAGCAGGTTGCCCAGGTCGGTGGCGCCGAGGTGGTCGCCTCCGGGCAGTCGGGCGAAGGGGCGGACGCCCCGGCGCCGCAGATCGTCGCTGCACCGCTCAACGCGCTCGACGAGGTCGCGGTCGAGGTCTTCGGCGCTGCCGGGGTCGTCGTCCGGTATGGCTCGCTCGACGAGCTGCTGCCGCACCTCGAGGCCCTCGAGGGTCAGCTCACCGCGACGATCCACGCCGGCGAGGCGGACGCCGAGGCCTCCGCCCGGCTCCTCCCGACGCTCGAGCTCAAGGTCGGCCGGATCCTCTTCAACGGATGGCCGACGGGTGTCGAGGTCGGTCACGCGATGGTCCACGGTGGCCCCTACCCGTCCACCTCCGACAGCAGGACGACGTCGGTGGGCTCGCTGGCCATCGAGCGCTTCCAACGACCGGTCTGTTATCAGGACGTCCCGGCCGCGGTCCAGCCCGAGGCGATCCGTGACGACAACCCGTGGGGCCTGCGCCGCCGCATCGACGGGGTGCTCGAGGCGTGAGCACACCGACGATCGCACGTGTCGAGGTCGTCCCCGTCGCCGGGCACGACTCGATGCTGCTCAACCTCAGCGGTGCGCACGGCCCCTACTTCACCCGCAACGTCGTGATCATCACCGACTCCGACGGTCGTGAGGGCCTCGGAGAGGTGCCCGGCGGGGAGGCGATCCGGCATACGGTCGAGGACGCGGGCGAGCTCATCGCGGGCCGCCCCGTCGCCCGGTACCGGTCCCTCCTTCGCGAGGTGGCCGCAGCCTTCGCCGACCGGGACTCCGGCGGTCGAGGCCTGCAGACCTTCGACCTGCGCACGACGATCCACGCCGTCACCGCGATCGAGTCGGCGCTGCTCGACCTTGCCGGTCAGGAGCAGGGTGTCCCCGTGGCCGAGCTCCTCGGTGACGGGCAGCAGCGTACGCACGTGCCGATGCTCGGCTACCTCTTCTACGTGGGTGATGCCGACCGTACCGATCTGCCCTACCTGCGCGAGCCCGACGGTGCCGACGCGTGGGAGCGGGTCCGCCGCGAGGTCGCCCTGACCCCCGAGGCGGTCGTGCGGCTTGCCGAGGCCGCGGCCGAGCGTTACGGCTTCGTCGACTTCAAGCTCAAGGGTGGCGTGCTGCCCGGCGAGGAGGAGGTCGCCGCAGTCACCGCGCTCCACCAGCGCTTCCCCGAGGCGCGGATCACCCTCGACCCCAATGGCGGCTGGCTGCTCGCCGACGCCGTGCGGCTGCTCAAGGGCAAGGACGACGTCCTCGCCTACGCCGAGGACCCGTGCGGCGCCGAGGGCGGCTACTCGGGTCGTGAGGTCATGGCCGAGTTCAAGCGGGCGACCGGCCTGCGCACGGCGACCAACATGATCGCCACTGACTGGCGGCAGATGGCGCACGCCATCCGCACCAACGCCGTCGACATCCCGCTCGCCGACCCGCACTTCTGGACGATGGCAGGCTCCGTCCGGGTGGCGCAGATGTGCCACGAGTTCGGTCTGACCTGGGGGTCGCACTCGAACAACCACTTCGACATCTCGCTCGCGATGTTCACGCACGTCGGCGCCGCGGCCCCCGGCGAGATCACGGCCCTCGACACGCACTGGATCTGGCAGGACGGGCAGGGTCTGACCACCGATCCGTTGCTCATCCGGGACGGGGCCATCGAGGTGCCGACCGCGCCCGGGCTCGGCATCACCGTCGACCGCGACCGGCTCGCAGAGGCCCACGCGCTCTACGAGGAGCACGGGCTCGGCGCCCGCGACGACGCTGCGGCGATGCAGTACCTCGTGCAGGGGTGGAGCTTCGACCCGAAGCGCCCCTGCCTGGTGCGCTGACGGAGCATCCAGCGACGACACGCTGAGCCATCACCCACGAAGCTCCTCGGGTGATGGCTCAGCTGTTCGATGAGGCGGCGCAGGTGATGCAGACCGGGGTCGACGGCCGGGCCTCCAGCCGACCAGGTGCGATGTCGCCACCGCAGCGCACGCAGCGGCCGTACGTGCCCACCGCCAGTCTCGCCAGGGCGGCGTCGATCTCGGCGACCTGACGCTCGTTGGCGTCCGCGAGCGAGCCGACGAGCGAGCGCTCCGCCGCGATCGTCGTGCCCTCGGGGTCGTGCTCGTCGTCGAGGTTGCTGTCTCGGGCTGCCTCGACGATGTCGTCGAAGCTCACGACCAGTCCCCGCAGCCGGGCCACCGCGTCGGCCCGCTCCTTGAGGAGGCGGGCCCGGATCTCTTCGTCCATCACACCAGGCTAGGCGCCCGCTACGGTGCCGCCATGAGCGACAACGGTGCCGCCACTCCCCCTTCGCCCCAGGCCGGACCGGGCCGCGCCCGGCAGGACGCGATCTACCGGCCCGGAGCGCTCGGTATCGCTCCGGCCGTGCCGACCGAGCCCACCCGGCTCGAGGAGTCCGCGCGCAAGGCGATGTCCCGCACGGCCTGGGCGTACATCGCGGGCGGCGCCGGCAGCGGCGCGCCGATGCGCGCGAACCGGGCCGCCTTCGACCGGTGGCAGGTCGTGCCGCGGATGCTCACCGGGACGACGCGGCGAGACCTCGCGACGACCGTCCTCGGCACCGAGCTGCGGGCCCCCGTCCTGCTCGCTCCTGTCGGCGCGGCCGGACTCGTCACGGACGACGCCGACCTGCGCATCGCCGAGGGTGCGCACACGAGCGGCGTGCCGTACGTCTTCTCCTGCCAGGGCGGCAACCCGATGGAGCAGACGGCGCAGGCGATGGCGGGGACGCCGTGGTGGTACCAGCTCTACTGGTCTACCGACGAGGCGCTCGTCGACTCGATGATCGGCCGCGCCGAGGCTGCCGGCGCGCAGGCGCTCGTCGTCACCCTCGACACGACGATGCTCGGCTGGCGCACCGAGGACCTCGACCTCGGCTCGCTCCCCTTCGCCCGCGGGCAGGGGATCGCGCAGTACACCTCGGACCCGCGGTTCATGACCCTCGTCCGCGAGCGGGTCGCGGCGGCGACGAAGCGGGCCGGCGGCCTCGGCGTCGACCTCAAGAACCCGCTCACCGTCGCGCGGGCGGCGAAGGGGGGCGTCGGCACCCTGCTCTCGATGAGCCGGGAGCACCCGGGCGGCACCCGGGAGAACCTCCGCTCGGCCGAGCCGCGCGCCGCGGTCGAGACCTTCCTCGACATCTACTCCAACCCCGGGCTGTCGTGGGAGCACGTCGAGACGTTGCGCGAGCGGACCTCGCTGCCCGTCGTGCTCAAGGGGATCCTGCACGCGGACGACGCCCGGCGGGCCTTCGAGGTCGGGGCCGACGCGATCGTCGTCTCGAACCACGGCGGCCGCCAGGTCGACCGGTCGGTCGCCTCCCTCGATGCCCTCGTCGGGATCCGTGAGGCCGTCGGGCCGGAGCGGACCGTGCTGCTCGACAGCGGGATCCGCTCGGGGGCGGACGTCTTCGTCGCGCTGGCGCTGGGCGCCGACGCCGTGCTCCTCGGGCGGCCGCACGTGTACGGCCTGGCGATCGACGGGGCGAAGGGGGTCAGCGCGGTCATCGACAACGTCCTCGCCGAGCTCGACCTCACGATGGGCCTCGTCGGGGCGGCGTCGGTCGCGGACATCACCCGCGACCTCCTCCTCCCCGCCCCCTGACCCCCTCTTTCGCAACTGCCCGGGCAGTTGCGGTCGTGCGTCAGATCGAGGCGGCCTCGATCTTCCCGGCCGACCGTCCGTCGACGTCCTTCGGCTCGCTCGACGGGGCCGTCATGACGTAGAGCGTCCGGCCGTTGGGGCCGCCGACGGCGCAGGCGAAGGCGTTCTGCGTCGTCGTGACCATGCCGGTCACCTCACCGCCCTCCGCGTACCGGACGACCGCCGGACCGAGGGCGGCGCTGACCCAGACACCCCCTTCGCCGTCGGCCGCGATGCCGTCCGCCGCCGCCATCTGCTCGGCCGTCGACGCCCACACCCGACGGTCGGTGAGCGAGCCGTCCTCCTGGACCGTGAAGGCCGTGAGCTGCAGACGCAGCGTCTCGGCGAGCACGAGGGTCCGGCCGCCGTCGAGGAACGCCATGCCGTTGGGGAAGCGGACACCCTCGGCGACGACCGTCACCGACCCGTCGGGGTCGACCCGGACGAGGTCGGTCGCGCCCGCGCTCTCGTCGCCGAGGATCGTCGGGACGTCGCGCCGCGCCATGTCGTCGTGGAGGTCGTAGCCGAAGTTGCCGACGTAGGCCCGGCCCTGGGCGTCGACGAGCATGTCGTTGGCGTGGTAGCCGCAGTGCGCGGAGATGTCGGCGTGCTCGACGAGCGCGCCGTCCGTCTCCAAGCGCATCACCTTGTGGTCGGTCATCGACACGACGAGGAGGCGCCCGTCGGGCAGCCAGCCCAGGCCCGACGGCTGGCCCGGCACGTCGACGACCTTCGTCTCCTCACCGGTCTCCGGGTCGAGGGTGTACACGGCATGCCGGTAGAAGTCGCTGAACCACAGCAGGCCATCACGCCAGCGCGGCCCCTCCCCGAAGTCGAGGCCGTCACGGATCACGGTGGACGTCGTCGTCATGGCCCCACCCTGGCAGCGAAGGACCCCCGGCGGAAGTGTTTCGGGAGACCTTCCGGGGTTTACGTTGACGGGCATGCCGCAACCTCCCTTCGCCACGCCCCCGCACGTCCTCGGCATCGTCCAGGCGGGGGGCAAGGGCTCCCGGATGGACGTGCTCACCCGTGAGCGGGCCAAGCCGGCCGTCCCCTTCGGCGGCAGCTTCCAGCTCATCGACTTCGCGCTGAGCAACCTCAGCAACAGCGGCTTCCCCGACGTGTGGGTGTCGGTGCAGTTCGAGGCGTCCTCGCTCGACCGGCACCTCGCGAGCGGTCGGCCGTGGGACCTCGATCGCACGCGCGGCGGCTACCGGCGGCTGGTCCCCGAGGAGGGGCGCACCCGCGCGGTCGAGGGGTTCAGCTCGGGCAACGTCGACGACCTGCTGCGACTCTCCCCGCAGATCGCCGACCTCCGCCCCGACGTGGTCGTCGTCATGAGCGCCGACCAGGTCTTCCGCCTCGACGTCCGGCAGGTCGTCGCCCAGCACCTGACCCAGGGGTCCGAGGTCACCGTCGTCACCGCGGAGGTGGCCAAGACCGAGGCCAAGCACAAGACGCTCGTCGACGTCGGGGACGAGGGACTCATCACCGGCATGAGCGAGAAGCCGACCACGCCCGAGCACGGAGTCGTCGCGGCGGAGATCTTCGTCTACTCCACCGACGCGCTGCTGCGCGAGCTCGACGCGCTGAGACGTGAGCTCGCGCAGGAGGAGCCGGGACTGCCCGACGGGCTGGGCGACTTCCCCCGCCTCGTCGAGCGTTTCGTCGAGCGCGGGACAGCGCACGCCTTCGCCCTCGAGGGCTACTGGCGCGACCTCGGCCGGCCGGGCGCCTACCTCGCCGCGCACCGCGAGCTGCTGCGAGGCAAGGTCGACGTCTTCGACGACCCGACCTGGCCGATCCGCAGCCACTTCCCCGAGCTGCCACCGGCGATGGTCCATGCCGGCGCCGTCGTCGAGGACTCGCTGCTCACACCGGGCACGCAGGTGCGCGGCACAGTCCGGCGCAGCGTGCTCGGCCCCGGCTGCGTCGTCGAGGCCGGCGCCGTCGTCGAGGACTGCGTGCTCATGGACGAGGTCGTCGTGCGGGCCGACGCGGTGCTGACCGCGGCGGTCGTCGACCACCGGTGCGAGTTCGCGAAGGGGGCGACCGTCGGGTCCTCGCCGAAACGCTGGCCCCCGGCCGACTCGGCCGTCGTCCTCGTCGGCCGCGAGTCGACCGTCGGCCCCGGGGTGAGCATCGAGGCGGGCGCGCGGCTCGAGCCAGGCACGACCGCTTGATCCCTCCCCGTGCCCATGCCTCGGCATGTGCACGTCCGTCCGTGAGCACCGCCTCCAGCTCCTGCTTCGACCCCACGCCCGGGGTGTGACAGACCGCCTTCGCTGACATCATCGAGACATGGCGACTGCGAAGAAGGCCCCGGCGAAGAAGACGGCTGCGAAGACGACCACCTCCGGCACCTGGACCGCCGAGGAAAAGGCCGCGATGAAGCAGGCCGCGGCCGAGAAGAAGCGGACCAGGGCCGGCAAGAACACCGAGCAGGACGTCCTCGACGCGATCGCGAAGATGGACGGCTCCGACCGGGCGATCGCCGAGGGGCTGCACGCGCTCGTCAAGAAGATCGCGCCCCAGCTCGAGCCGCGGACCTGGTACGGCTTCCCCGCCTACGCCAAGGACGGCAAGGTCCTGCTCTTCTGGCAGTTCGCGGGCAAGTTCGACTCGCGCTACGGGCACATCGGATTCAACGACAACGCCCAGCTCGACGACGGCTCGATGTGGCCGACGAGCTTCGCGATCACCCGGTGGACCAAGGCGAACGAGGCCGAGGTCAAGAAGCTCATCCTCTGCGCCCTCGGCGACTGAGCCCCCGCGACCCGGCGTAGGGTCGCCCCTCGTGAGGACGCGAGCGAAGGGGTCGGCCGGCGCCCTCCCCTTCGCCCTCCTCGTCGTCGCGACCGTCCTCGTCTCGCTCACCTGCGCCCCGGCGCCTCGGCCGTCGGCCCGGTGCTCGACGAGATCCGCGACGGGCTCGGGATGGGCGGCGGTGCGGCCGGCGCCCTCACCGGGCTGCCCGGGCTGTGCTTCGGGATCGGAGGGGCGCTCGCCGTGCGGCTTGGCCGAAGGGCCGGGGTGGCCGGCGGCATCGCGCTCGGCCTGGCGCTCGCCGCGGCCGGGCTGCTCCTGCGGCCGCTCGTCGGTGACGCCACGGCCTTCCTCGTCCTGTCCGCGGTCGCGCTGCTCGGCATGGCCGTCGGCAACGTCCTCGTCCCCGCCTGGGTCAAGGCCCACGGCGGCCACGAGGTCCGCCTCATGACGATCTACGGCACCGGTCTCATCGTCGGCGGCTCGCTCGGGTCGCTGCTCACCGCTCCCGTTGCGGCAGAGGCGGGTTGGCGCTGGGGCGTCGGCTTCTGGGGTGTCGGTGCGGTGGTCGCGGTGCCGCTGTGGTGGTGGCTCTCCCGCCACGAGCGGCGGCGCACCGCGGTCCTCGACGAGCTCGACGTGCCACCCGACGCGCACGTCATGCGCTCCCCGACCGCCATCGCGATGACCGTGCTCTTCGGGCTGCAGTCGATGCACGCGTACATCCAGATGGGCTGGCTCCCGCAGATCTACCGGGACGCCGGGCTGTCGGCCGCGTCTGCCGGGGCGATGCAGGCGATGCTCGCCGCGGTGACGATCGTCGGCGGGCTGACGATGCCGAGCGTCATCGCGAGAGGCCGAGGTCTCGCCCCGATGATCGTCGGCCTCGGTCTGCTCCTCGTCGTCGGCTACGGCGGCCTGCTCGTGGCGCCTGCGACCGTGCCGTGGCTCTGGGCGGTCGTGCTCGGCATCTCGGGCTTCGCCTTCCCTCTCGTCATCGCACTCATCACCGCGCGGACGCGGTCGCACCACGTCACCGGTCGGCTGTCCGGCTTCGTGCAGCCGGTCGGCTACCTGCTCGCCGCGCTCGGGCCGGTCGTCGTCGGCGTGCTGCACGCGGCGACCGGTGGGTGGGAGGTCGTCCTATGGGTGCTCATGGCGACGTCGCTCCCCTTCGTCCTCGCGGGGCTGCGGGCGGTCCGCCCGTCCTTCGTCGACGACGAGCTGGGACGAAGGGGGTCCGCCGCGTGACCCCTCTGGCCCACCCTCTCCGAGGTCGACGTCAGCACCCCTGAGCCGTTCGGCCCATGACCCTCGCCCTGCCCGTGACCTGGTCGTAGCGTCCAGGGATGGGCCCGTCCCGGGCCCCGAACCCCAGGAGGGCGACATGTCCAAGGCAGCCATCTCACTGACCACCGGCCTCGAGGACGCGGAGAAGGTGACGGTTGCCTTCCTCGTCGCCGTCGGTGCCGCCGAGTCCGGCCGCGAGACCTTGATCTTCCTCACCAAGGAGGCCGTCCGGCTCGCCGTCGACGGCTTCGCCCGGACGACGGCCTGCGAGGGCTGCCCTCCCCTCACCGACCTCTTCGACCGGTACACGGCGGCCGGCGGCCGCTACATCGCCTGCGGCGTCTGCGTCACGGCCAAGGGGGTCGACCCCGGCTCCCTCGTGGCGAACGCCGAGGTCGGCGGGACCGTGCAGCTGTGGGAGTGGATCGGCGAGGGCGCCACGACCTTCAGCTTCTAAGGTCATGGGCTTCCTGCCCGGCATCGAGTCGACCGACGGCTCGCTGCCTGCGTACGAGCGTGTCTTCGCGGTGCGGCCCGAGGTCTACGCGGCGTGGCGTGCCCTCGTCGCGGCGATCCGTGAGGGGCTCGACGACCGCACCTACGAGGTCGCGACCGTCGGCGCCGCACGGGCGCTGCACAGCACCTACTGCAGCCTCGCCCACAGCGTCGTCCTGCTCGGGTCGCACGTCGACGAGGACGGGCTGCGGCGCATCCTCGCGGCGAGCGACAGCATGGACGTCGCCGAGACGACCGGCCGCGACGACGCGGTCGCCAGCTTCGCGGCGCAGGTCGCCGTCGACGCGCCCAACCTCGACGAAGGGGACGTGGCCGGCCTGCGCCGGCACGGCCTGAGCGAGGAGGAGGTGCTCGACGTCATCCTCACCGCGGCGGCGCGCTGCTTCTTCAGCACCGTCCTCGACGCGACCGGCACGCGATCGGACCCCGTGCTGCGCGACCGCCTCCCCTCTCGCCTCGTCGACGAGCTCACGTCCGGCCGGCCCGCCGGCTGAGGACCGGACGCCCGACGACCGCGACGGCTCACCCCTTCGACCCCCGTCGTTAGCGCCTCCCCGGCACGGGCCGTCCCTAGGGTGAGGCCATGGCGCTGCAACAGGTGATCCTCGTCCGGCACGGGCAGTCCGAGGGCAACGTCGCGGCCGAGACCGCGATGCGCGACGGCCTCGAGCGCATCGACGTGCCCGCGCGCGACCCCGACGTCGAGCTGTCCGAGACAGGCCGCCAGCAGGCGTCCGCGGTGGGGCACTGGCTCTCCGAGCTCACCGACGGCGAGCGCCCTGGCATCGTGTGGACCAGCCCCTACCGCCGCGCTCGCCAGACCGGCGAGATCGCGCTCGAGCAGGCCGAGATGGAGCTCGACTTCAAGGTCGACGAGCGGCTGCGCGACCGCGACATGGGCATCACCGACATGCTCACCGGCGCAGGGATCCGGAAGCAGTACCCGGAGGAGGCCGAGCGCCGGGAGTGGATCGGCAAGTTCTACTACCGGCCGCCGGGTGGCGAGTCCTGGGCGGACGTTGCCGGGCGCGTGCGGGCCGTCCTCGCCGACCTGGCGCAGGAGCGGCACGAGATCGCGCTCGTCACCGCGCACGACGTCGTCAACCTGCTCTTCTGCTACGTCGCGGAGGGCCTCGACGAGGAGGCCGTCCTCGAGCGGTCCCGCACCAACGGGCTCAAGAACGCCGCGATTTGCCGGCTCGTCCGCGACGAGGACTCACCCACCGGCTGGCGGGTCACCGACTACAACCTCGACGAGCACCTGCGCCGCGAGGACGTCGAGGTCACCGACCAGCCCGGCGCCGCCGACGCGGTCGGCGAGGGCTCCGACGAGCGGGGCGACGATGCCTGAGCAGATCCCCGAGACCGCGGCCGGCGGGACGCTGAAGAACCCGCGGCTCGTCACCCCCGACATGCTCCGCGCGTGGCCGCTCCCCGCACCATCCGGCACGAAGTACACCCGCGGCCAGGCCGTCGTCGTCGGCGGGTCGTGCGCGACTCCCGGCGCGGTCCTCCTCGCCGGGGTGTCGGCCCTGCGGATGGGCGCCGGCAAGCTCCACCTCGGGGTGGCCGAAGGGGTGGCCCGTCACCTTGCCGTGGCGGTCCCGGAGTCCGGGGTGACGGCGCTCGCCGAGTCCTCCGACGGATCCGTGACCGGGGTGGGCACGGGGGCCGCGCTGGAGCGCGAGACCTCCCGCGCCGACGGGGTGCTCGTCGGGCCCGGGCTGGACGACCCCGAGGGGTCGGCGCGGCTCATCACCGAGATCGTGCCGACGCTGGGTGACGAGACGCGGGTGGTGCTCGACGCCTTCGGCCTGACCGTGCTGCCCGACCTCGACGACTCGGTGGTGGACGCACTGCGGGGGCGGCTCGTCGCAACGCCGAACTCCGGCGAGCTCGCCTACGTCCTCGACCGCGACGAGATCCCCGACGACGAGGTCGCGGAGGCGACCCTCGCCGCGGCGAAGCGGTACGACGCCGTCGTCGGGTGCGAGCAGTGGGTCGCCGCCGACGGCCGGCTGTGGCAGGTGACGACCGGCGACACCGGGCTCGGGACGTCGGGCAGCGGCGACGTCGTCGCGGGTGCCGCGCTCGGGCTGCTCAGCCGCGGCGCCGGTCGGACGCAGGCGCTCGTCTGGGCGAAGTACGTCCATGCCGCGGCGGGCGACGCGCTCGCGATGCGGCTCGGCCGGGTCGGCTACCTCGCCGGTGAGCTGCCGGACGAGCTGCCGCTCGTGCTGCGGACGCTGCGGGGCGACTGAGCCCAACCCTGGGGGACGATGACGGACGCGAAGCCGTGCAGCGGCCTCGACCTCGAGGGTCTGGGCGGCGGTATCAAGGTCCGGTGGGTACCGGCAAGAAGCCGGCCTTCGTCTCGCGCGGCTGACCCCTCAGGTCTGGTCGCGCAGATATCGGCCGAAGTGGGGCACGGTGAAGGCGATCCGGCCCCGCTCGCCCGAGTAGATGAGGCCCTTCTTGAGCAGGGCGTCGCGCGCAGGCGAGAGCGACTGCGGCTTCTTGCCGAGATGGGCGGCGACCTCCGAGGTGGCGACGGACTCGATCTCGTCGAGAGGTGCCACCCCTTCGTCCCCCTGCGCCGCGGCGTCCGACACGGCGGCCGCGACCTCCGCCATCGCCCGCAGGTACTCGCGCTCACCCGGTGTCGCGCGCTCGAAACGTGACCCGAAGAAGCCGACGGCCAGCTCGGCCTCTGCCTCCGGCGCCGCGACCGCGACGTCGTCGGCGGTGATCGGTGAGCGGGGAGCCTTGTCCCACACGGACTTCCCGTACGCCTGGATGAAGTAGGGGTAGCCACCGGTGGCCGCGTAGAGAGCGTCGAGGGCGGCCGGCTCGAACTCGGCGCCCTCGTCGTCGGCCGGGGTGGTGAGGGCGCGGTCGGCGGCCTCGCGCGGGAGCCGGTCGATGCGGACGTAGCGGAAGAGCCGCTCGGAGTACGACTTGCTCGCCGAGAGGACCGCGGGCAGGTGCGGCAGGCCAGCGCCGACGACGATGACAGGCAGCCCGGACTGGCTGATCTCGTGGCACGCGGCGCACAGCGCCGAGACGTCCTCGGGACCGAGGTCCTGCATCTCGTCGATGAAGATCGCGATCCCCCGGCCAAGGTCGGCGGCCAGCCCGCCCGCGTCGGTGAGCAGCTCGACGAGGTCGATCTCGATGTCGCCGGAGTCGGCGCGACCCTTGACGGCCGGGGCGTCGATGCCGGGGTTCCACGTGTCGCGGAGCTTGGTGCCGGGGGCGGCGTCGCGCTGGGCGAAGGCCTTGATGACGCCGAGGACGTGGTCGACCTCGTCGGTCTGGCTGTGCCCCAGCTCGCGGACAGCCTGGTGGAGCGCACTGGCGAGGGGGCGGCGCAGGCGCTGGTCGGGGCGGGCCTCGAGCTTGCCGGTCCCCCACCTCGCGCGGACGGCGGCGCTGCGGAGCTGGTTGAGCAGGACCGTCTTGCCGACACCACGAAGACCGGTGAGGACGAGGCTGCGGTCGGGTCGTCCGGCGGCGACCCGCCGGAGCACGACGTCGAAGGTCTGCAGCTGGTCGTCGCGGCCCGCGAGCTCGGGGGGTCGCTGGCCGGCGCCGGGGGCGTAGGGGTTGGTGATCGGGTCCACGATCGGACCGTATCCCGATGTCTAGGCCGGATCGGATATTTGCGTAGCGAGTCGGATTGACGGGGTGTGAGCACCCGGTCGTCCACAGGGGGCGGGTCGCGGGGGTGTGTCTCCACAGGGCGAAGGGGGGTGAGTCGACGTTGTCAGTAGTCGAACGTATGTTCGACTCATGGCAGCCGCACCGCACCTCGTCGACCCGCAGGATGACCCTGCCGGCGGTGTGTGCGGCGAGCTCAACGCCGGCCTCGACCGGCTCGACGCGGACCTCGACGCGCTCGCCCGGGCCGAGGGTGTCACCGCGAGGCACCTCGGTGCAGTGATGCACGAGCTGACCCGCCTCGTGAACCGGACGCACGCGCTGCACGACAAGGGTGCGGCCATCGCCGACCAGATCGACGTCGCGTCGCGCACCGGTGCACGGTCGACCGGGCAGTGGCTCGCACGGGTGACGAACTCCGACCCACGGGCTGCGCACCGGCAGGCGAGCCGTGCCGCGGCAGCGGGGCTCGGCGTGCCGTCCGCATCCCGGGAGGAGCCGGGACTGGAGCTCGTCGGGCCGGACGACGGCCGGACCGGTGGCGACGGGTCCGACGGGGACGGGGCGGGTGGCGACGGGGCCCGCGGGCAGACGGTCACTCCGACCGGCCGAGCGCAGCTGGCCGGCGAGATCTCACGCGAGCACGTCGAGGTCATCCAGCACACGATGGCCGCCCTGCCCTCGACCGTGACCGAGGAGGCACGCGCCGGGTGCGAGGCGGAGCTCGTCGCACTCGCGGTCGGTCACTCGCCGCGCGACCTGCGGCAGCTCGCCCGGCGGGTCCTCGAGCGGGTCGGCACGGCCGAGGAGCAGGTCGACGCCCACGAGCACGACCAGGTGGCCGCCCAGGAGGAGCGCGCGTGGGAGAGATCGTCATTCTGGGTCCGTGACAACGGTGACGGGACGATGCACGGACAGTTCACGGTGCCGACCCTTGCCGGCCAGGCGCTCAAGACGATCCTCGACGCGATGTCGTCGCCTCGCCGCGCGGGCACGGGTGGGCGTGACGTCGGGCAGGCTGGCTCCACCGTCCCCAGGGAGCTGCCGGCATGGCTGGACACCTCCCTCGACCCGCGCACTCGCCAGCTGGCACGCCAGCAACGGCAGGGCCAGGACCTCGCGACCCTGCTCACCCACCTGCCGACCGACCACCTCCACGACAAGACCGCTGCCACGGTCCTCGTCACGACGCGCCTCTCGGACCTGCAGGACGTGACAGGGCGCGTGGGCAGCACCGCCGACGGCGAGCCGCTCACGGCCGGTCAGGTCCGGCAGATCGCCTGCCAGGCCGGAGTGGTCCCGGTCGTGCTCGGCAGCGAGTCCCAGCCGCTGGACCTCGGGCGGCAGGCCCGCTTCTTCACCGCCGTCCAACGCGCTGCGCTCGCCCTGACCTACACGACCTGCGCGGCCGATGGCTGCGACATCCCCTTCGGCTGGACCGAGACCCACCATCTCCAGCCCTGGACGGCGGGCGGTCGCACCGACCTCGCCAACGCGGTGCCCCTCTGCGGTCACCACCACCGAGCTCTTGACCGCGGCTACGAGCACACTGTTCGTCGAGCCGGTCGGCAGGTCGTCATCGAGCTCGCGCGACGACGGACGTAGAGGAGCGCCACCGATGAGCGCGGCCCCTGGGGCTGGCCGGCCACCCGACGACGCACGAGGATGCATCTCATGACCCAGTGGACGCTCGACGACGTGGCTCGCATGCGGCTGCTCTCCCAGCGCCTCGTCGGCGGAGCCGGAGGGACCACGGGAGCTACGGCGCACCTGGGTCCGCTGGCGACTCCGACCGAGGTGGTGCGCCATCTCACCTGCACGCAAGCGCAGGACCTGCCGGGCTCGACGACCTCGATCGCCCTCCGGACGAGGGGCCGGTCGCTCACCGAGGTGCACGCGGCGTACGACGCGGGCGAGATCGTCCGGTCGTGGCCGATGCGCGGGACGCTCTTCGCCGTCGCCGCCGAGGACCTCCGGTGGATGCTGTCGCTGACCGCGGTGCCGGTGCTGCGCTCGACGACCAAGCGCCGTACGGAGCTGGGGCTGACCGACGAGATGCTCGAGCGCTCCGAGAAGGTCGCCCGGGCGCAGATCCCCCAGGACGGCATGACGCGGGGCGACCTGCTCGCCGCCTGGACCGAGGCCGGCCTCCCCGTCGAGGGCGGGCGCGGGTACCACCAGATCTTTCACCTCGCGGTCCGGGGCGTCATCTGCCAGGGCCCGGTGCGGGCGACGAAGGGCGGGGCGTCCGAGCAGCTCTTCGTCCTCAACGAGCGATGGATCGGCGGGCGGGCTCGCGAGCTGGCGCGGGAGGAGGCGGTGGCGGAGTGGTTCGAGCGCTACGTCCGCAGCCACGGTCCGGTCTCGGACAAGGAGTTCCTCTGGTGGACCAAGCTGCTGCGCCGGGACCTGGCTCCGGTGCTGGCCGATGTGACCAGCCAGCTGGCGTCGATCGAGGTCGGCGGCGTGACGCTGCGGGTCGACCCGGCAGTCCTCGAGGCGTACGGCACCCAGGCGAAGGGAGCGGCTCGGCGGGCGACCATGGCGCCCCTGCTGCTGCCGGGCTTCGACGAGATCGTCCTCGGCTACGGGGACCGGTCCGCGGTGATGACCGCCGAGCAGGAGAAGGGTCAGGTCGTCCCGGGCAAGAACGGCTTCTTCCGACCGACGCTTGTCCACCGCGGGCGAGCGCTCGGGACCTGGACGCGGCCGAAGACGCGGGGTGCCACCGTCGAGGTACTGCCCTTCGAGGGCGACCTGCCCGCCGCGGTGCGGCGTTCCCTGCCGCGCCTCACCCGCGACCTGCCGACCATCTGACCACTGAGGTGCGAGCACCCTCGCCCTGATGACCCCGGATGGTCGCTGAGGTGCGAGCGCCCGCGAGGGCGCGAGCCTCGAAGGGTCAGCGCAGCGGGTCGAACGGCGCGAGGACCTCGTCGCGACGCCCTGTGGCGATCTGCTCGGCGAGCAGTCGACCGGTGGCCGGACCGAGGCTGATCCCCCACATGCTGTGACCGCCGGCGACGAAGACCCGCGACGACCTCGTGGCACCGACGAGCGGGAGCCCGTCGATGGTGCAGGGCCGCGAGCCGACCCACTCGTCCTCGCGGTGGTCGAGGTCCGCGCCGCGAAGCAGCGGGCGGGCCGCCTCGACCATGGCCTTGATCCGGCGCTGGTCGAGCGCCTCGTCCGGGCGGCGGAACTCCATCATCCCGGCGACCCGCAGCCGGTCCCCGACCGGCGTCATCGCGAGGCGCGCGGCCGGCAGGTAGACGGGACCGTGCGGGGTGCGGTCCACCGCGACGCTGAAGGAGTAGCCGCGACCGGCCTGGACGACCTTCTTCACCCCGAACTGGCGGGCGTGCTGCCCGAGCCACGCACCCGTGGCGAGCACGACGGAGTCGAAGGACTCGGCCCAGCCGCGCGTCCCACGGAGCACGACCTGGGTGCCCTGCTCCTCGACGCCCATGATCTCCAGCCCGGTCTCGAGCCGGCCGCCGCGCGCGACGAAGGACTCGGCGAGCGAGCGCATGAAGGCACCGGGGTCGATGTATCGCTGACCCTTGAGCAGCAGCCCGGCGCCGATCTCGTCGCTGAGCACGGGCTCGATCTCACGAGCCTCGTCACCGGTGATGACCTCGAAGTCCATGTCCTGCCCGGCGCCCTTGATGTGCTCGAACTCCTCGAGGAGCACGGTCCGCTCGGCCTCGCTGCGGTACCCGGCGATGAAGGAGCGCGCCTCGCGCGTCGGCTCGGCGACGCCGCCGGCCGTGAGGTCGTCGAAGGCCGAGAAGGCCAGGCCGTTGATCCCGACGAGCGCGGCCATGTTGCGGCGCCAGGCGGCGTTCGTCGCGTTGCGGGTGAAGCCGGCGACGAAGCGGGCAAGGTTGGTGTCGGCCTTCGGCGGGACGTAGACCGGCGAGCTCGGCGACATGACTGCCTTGATGCCGTAGCGCAGCACCGCCGGGTCGGGCAGCGGCGTCGTCAGGCCGGGGGTGAGCCACCCGGCGTTGCCCCATGACGACCCGGCGGCCACCCCGGTGCGGTCGATGACGGTCACCTCGACGCCGTGCTCCTGGAGGAACCAGCCGGTCGCGAGACCGACCATGCCGGCGCCGACGACGGCGACGTGCTGGGGGCGAGGCTGCGGGGAGGTGCTCATCATCGTCCTTGAGGGGAGGAGTGCGTGCGGAGGTCGGCGGGCCCGCCGACAGCAGGCGATCGCCCCATCGTCCTCGCTCCGCTCGGGGGGTGCGCTGTCGCGTGTCACAGAGATCTGCGATCCACGTTGTTGCTTCGTCACAGTCGCTGCTGTCAGAGTCGTCCCGTGGAGAGCACCCTGCCCGCAGGTCACGGCCTGTCGCTGAGCCAGGTCGTCGCCCGGCTCGGGGGCCTCGCCGAGGTCGTCCCCGGCGACGCTGGCGAGCCGCTCGACCCGGTCGTCGAGGACGTCACCCTCGCCGAGCCGGGCGAAGGGGTGGGCGTCGCGGGCGACATCGTCCTCGGCCTGGGCGTCAGTACGGCCGACGCAGCCCGGGCGATGGTCGGGTCGGCCGCGGCCCGGGGCATCGAGGTCGTGGCCCTGCGACGCTCGCTGACCCGTGACGCGAGCGGGCTCGCGCAGAGCGCCCGAGAGCAAGGAGTCACGGTCGTCGCGTTCGCCGACGACGCGAGCTGGGCCCACCTCGCCTGGCTGCTCCGCGAGATCCTCGACCGGGCCGCCACCCACCCGAGCACGGACCGCGCCCCGGGCGACGACCTCCTCGCGCTCGCCGACGCCTGCACGGCGATCCTCGGGGCGCCGGTGACGATCGAGGACACGCGCTCCCGGGTCGTCGCCTACTCCGAGCTGCACGACGGGGTGGACCCGGTCCGGGTCTCGACGATCCTCGGCCGGCGGGCGCCGGCGGCGACGGTGGCGTCGCTGCGCTCGCGTGGGGTCTTCCGTCACCTTGCCCGCTCGACCGACCCCCTCTTCGTCCCGGCGGCACCCGACAGCCCGCTCGGCGCGCGTCACATCATCCCGGCGCGGGTCGGCGACGAGTGGGTCGGCTCGATCTGGGCGGTCGTGGACGCACCACTCCCCCCGGACCGGCTCGCACGCGCCCGCGACCTCGTCCGTCTCGTCTCGCTCCACCTCCTGCGGCTGCGCACCGAGGCCGAGGTCGGGCGGCGGCTCGTCGAGGAGCGCGTCCGCGCCGCGATCGGCGGCGAGGCCACCGCCGCCACGAACCTGCCCGCCGCGCCGTGGCGGGCGGTCGTCCTGGGGGTCGATCCCGACGGCACCCTCGAGAGCGGCCTCACCCTGTGGGAGTCGGTCCTGCGCCGCAGCTCGTGGCGCCAGCCCCTCATCGCGGGGGTCGAGGGCGACGTCGTCGCGGTGGTGGCGCACCCCGGGCCCGGCACCCCCGTCGAGCCAGGGTCGTGGCCATGGCTGAGCCGGGCGGTCAGCGACGTCGCGACCCGCCAGCCCTGGGCCATCGCAGCGGCAGGCGACCCGACGAGCGAGGTGGCCGGTCTCGCCGCGTCGCTCGCCACTGCTCGCGAGCTCGCGGCCCTCATGTCGGCGGGGACCCTCCCCGGACCCGTCACGACGAGCGAAGAGGGGTGGGCCGAGCTGACGGTGAGCCGTGCGGTGGCCGCCGGCGCGACCCCTTCGTCGACGGACGCGATCGCCGGCCTCGAGCCGACCCTCATCGCGACCCTCCGGGTCTGGCTGGACCACCCGGCCCACCCGCGGGCTTGCGCCGAGGCCCTCCACGTCCACCCCAACACCGTGCGCTACCGGATCGCCCGGGTGCGCGAGGCTCTGGGCGTCGACCTCGACGACCCCACGGTGCGGCTCGCGCTCGCCCTCCTCACCCGGGTCGATCGCTCGCGATAGCGCTTTCTATCGTTTCCCCGAGATATCGGCAGAGAGCAGCATCGACCACCCGGTGCAGCCGCCGCCCGCCCGCCGCACCCGTGACCCGGCTCGCCGTCCCGCGGTCGCGACCACCCCTTCGCTGGTGAGATCCTGGTCACATGGCCACCGCAACCCCGTCGTCGTACTCGATCACCGTCCGTCTGCACACCACCCCCGACCACGCGCTCGTCGGGCAGGTCGCGACCGTCGTCGCCGAGCAGGGCGGGATCGTCACCGCGATCGACGTCGCCGACTCCCGGCACGACCGGCTGGTCGTCGACCTCACCTGCTCGGGCATCGACGCGACGCACACCGACCAGCTCGTCGCAGCGATCGACGCGATCGACGGCGTGCGGGTGCACAAGGTCTCCGACCGCACCTTCCTGCTCCACCTCGGCGGCAAGATCGAGGTCCGCTCCAAGGTCAACCTCCGCACCCGCGACGACCTGTCGATGGCCTACACCCCTGGGGTCGGCCGCGTGAGCATGGCCATCGCCGAGCATCCCGAGGACGCGCGCCGGCTGACGATCAAGGGCAACACCGTCGCCGTCGTCACCGACGGCTCGGCCGTGCTCGGTCTCGGCAACATCGGGCCCGAGGCGGCGATGCCGGTGATGGAGGGCAAGGCGGCGCTCTTCAAGCGCTTCGCCGACATCGACGCGTGGCCGATCTGCCTCGCGAGCCAGGACCCCGACGAGATCGTGCGGGCTGTCGAGATGATCGCGCCGGGCTTCGGCGGCATCAACCTCGAGGACATCTCCGCCCCGAAGTGCTTCGAGATCGAGCGGCGGCTGCGGGAGAGCCTGGACATCCCCGTCTTCCACGACGACCAGCACGGGACGGCGATCGTCGTCCTCGCGGCGCTGCGCAACGCGCTGCGGGTCGTCGGCAAGGAGCTGCCCACCGCGCGGATCGTCATCTCCGGCGCGGGCGCTGCCGGCACCGCGATCGTCACGCTGCTCATGGCCGCCGGTGCCGTCGACGTCGTCATGGTCGACCGGGACGGGGCGCTCTCGCGGGGCGACGACTCGCTGTCGCCGGCGCACGCGGAGCTCGCCGCCCGGACCAACCCGCGTGAGGTCACCGGGTCGCTCGAGCAGGCGCTCGACGGGGCCGATGTGTTCATCGGCGTCAGCGCGCCCGGGATCCTGCGGGGCGAGTGGATCCGTGACCGGATGGCCGACGACGCCGTCGTCTTCCCGCTCGCCAATCCCGACCCGGAGATCGACCCGGCCGAGGCCGGTCAGTACGCCGCGGTCGTCGCCTCGGGCCGCTCGGACTACCCGAACCAGATCAACAACGTCCTCGCCTTCCCCGGTGTCTTCCGCGGGCTGCTCGACGCGGGCGCCGAGGACATCACGACCGAGATGCTCATCCGCGCGGCCGACGCGATCTCCGGGGTGGTGACCGACGAGGAGCTCAACCCGAGCTACATCATCCCGAGCGTCTTCCACGCCGACGTCACCGACGCGGTCGCCACGGCGATCGCCGGCGAGGGCAAGTCGACCACCGGCGCGCTCGGTGGCGCGGCCGCCGTCGGCGGCGGTCACGTCCGTGGTGGCGATCGCTACCGCCACGCGACCCCCGACCCGATCGAGGCCGTCGGCACCGACCCCCACGCCTGACCGCCAAACAGACCGCACGAGCCAAGGCTCGTGCGAAGGTAAGGGCGACCAACGGACCGCACGAGCCTTGGCTCGTGCGAAGGGGGACGGCAGGAGCCTTGGCTCGTGCGAAGGGAGTTGGCGGATGAACAACTTGTCGAGTAAATTAAAACCATGACTACTCCTTGGCTCACCCAGCCCCAGCTGGCCTCGTGGGTCCGCACGGTGGCCGTCATGGAGCTGCTGCCGGCCGCGCTCGACGCCCAGCTGCGGCGCGACAGCGGCATGACGATGTTCGAGTACCAGGTCCTCGCGATGCTCTCCGAGGCTCCCGAGCACACCCTGCGGATGACCCGGCTCGCCGCCGAGACCAACGCGACCCTCCCCCGTCTCAGCCACGTCGTGCGCCGCCTCGAGGAGCGCGGGCTCGTCACCCGCGCCCAGTGCGAGATGGACGGCCGCGCGACCAACGCCTCCCTCACCGACGCCGGCCTGGCCAAGGTCGAGGAAGCAGCGCCGGGGCACGTGCGCGCCGCTCGCCACTTCGTCGTCGACGCCCTCACCCCCGAGCAGCTCGACCAGCTCGGCGAGATCACCGACACGATCCTCCAGCGGCTCGACCCGGAGGGGAAGATGACCTCCCTCTACCTCCGCCACGACGCCACGGTCTGACCGACCCCCGACCTGACCGACGACGCCCCCGGCCCCACCCCTTCGTAGGCTGACCCGGTGATCGAGGACGAGACCTTCCGCAAGGACGCCGGCGACGCACCGGTCGGCTACACCGCCTGGGAGGCGGCCGGCCTGCTCTGGCTCGAGGAGGCGGAGGCCGACGGCGGCGCCCAGGTCGTCCAAGTCCTCGACGTCGCCGAGGCGCACCTCGACCTCGAGCGGCTCAGCCCGGTCCCGCCGACGAACCTCCAGGCCGACGCCTTCGGGGCCGCGCTCGCCGCGACCCATGCCGCCGGCGCCGACGCCTTCGGGGCACCGCCCGCACGCTGGTCGACCCACGGCTTCCTCGGGCCGGCGATCCGCCCGCTGCCGCTCCCCCTCCAGCCGACGCAGCGGTGGGGCGAGTTCTTCGGCGAGCAGCGGATCCTGCACACCTACCGGCTCGGCCGCAACCAGGGCACCTTCGACGAGGACGGCGACCGCACCCTCTTCGAGGCTGTCGCGGCCCGTCTCGCCGACGGCGCCTACGACACCGACGACGCACCCGCCCGCATCCACGGCGACCTCTGGAGCGGCAACGTCCTGTGGACCCGCGGCGGCGGCGTGCTCATCGACCCCGCCGCCCACGGCGGTCACCGCGAGAGCGACCTCGCGATGCTCATGCTCTTCCGCGGCCCGCACGTCGCGCGCATCGTCGCCGCCTACGACGAGGCCGCGCCGCTCGCCGACGGCTGGCAGGAGCGCGTCCCGCTCCACCAGCTCCACCCGGTGATGATGCACGCGGTCCTCTTCGGCGGAGGGTACGTCGATCAGGCCCGTCAGATCGCCCGCCGGTTCGCCTGAGCGACGGGGCGAAGGGGGAGGCCAGCCGTGGGCGACGGGGGGACAACCCCCCTTCGGCCCTGCGGAGAACGGGGCAGACGACAGGGTCGCGCCGTCCCTACGGTTGAGGACATGAGCAGCCCGACCATCTCTCCCGCCTCGCTGGCCCGCCTGTGGCTCGGCGGGTGGGGACACCTCAGCCTCCTCGTGACGAACCTCCTCACCGGACTCGCCGCGATCACGCTGAGCCTCCTCACCCTCGCCGCCGTCCTCTCCATCCCGGGTGGCGGTATCGGCCTCGTCCTCGTCATCCCGGCGCTCTACCTCGCGTGGTGGGCGGTCCGCCTCGAGCGGCACCGCATCGTCGGGCTCACCGGGGTGCCGATCGACCCGCCGCAGGAGCCGGTCGACCTGCCGCTGTGGCGGCAGCTGTGGCTCGACCCGCGCAAGTGGCGCGCCGTCGCCTACCTCGGGCTGCACTCGCTGTGGGGCACGCTCGTCGGCACCATCACGGTGCTCGGGCTCGGGCAGCTGCTCGCGCTCGCGGCCATGCCGCTCTACGCGGACCGGATCCCGGACGACGGGCTGACCCTCCTGTGGTTCGTGCCGGTGCAGGGCCGCACCGCTCTGGCGATCGCCTGGGCCGTGGGCGTCCTCGGGCTGCTCGCACTGCCGGTCGTCGCCCGCTTCCTCGCCCGGGTCGACATCACCATGGCCCGCTGGCTCATCGGCCGCGACCGCACCGCCGACGTCGAGCAGCTCGAGGCCCGCGTCGGCACCCTCACCGAGAGCCGGCTCCAGGCCGTCGACTCCGTCGAGGCCGAGCGGCAGCGGATCGAGCGCGACCTCCACGACGGTCCGCAGCAGCGTCTCGTCGCGATCGCGATGGGGCTCGGCATGGCGCAGGAGGCGATGCACCGCGACCCCAGCGCCGCCGCAAGCCTCATCGACGAGGCCCACGCCTCGGCGAAGGAGGCCATCGTCGAGATGCGCAACGTCGCCCGCGGCATCGTCCCGCCGGTGCTCGCCGACCGCGGCCTCGACGCCGCGATCTCCGCCCTGGCCGCCCGCTCGCCCGTGCCGGTCACCGTCCAGACGCACGACGTCGGCCGGCTGGCCCCGACGATCGAGGCCATCGCGTACTTCGTCGTCAGCGAGAGCCTGACCAATGTCGCCAAGCACTCCGGCGCGAGCCGCGCCGATGTCGTCCTCGAGCGGGTCCCCGGGCTGCCCGCCCCCGCCGGGCTCACCCCTTCGTCCCCGGCGCCCCCCGCCGTCCTCGACCAGCTGCGGATCACCGTCCGCGACGACGGGCGCGGCGGTGCGACCCCTGGCCGCGGCACCGGCCTCACCGGCCTGCGGCACCGCGTCGGTGCCGTCGACGGGACCCTCGACGTCCACTCCCCCGAGGGCGGACCGACGACGCTCGTCGCCTCGCTCCCCCTTCGTCCCGAAGCCACCCACCCCACCACCCACGGAGCCCAGTCATGACCGCACGCACCACCGTCGTCATCGCCGAGGACTCGGTCCTCCTGCGCGACGGGCTCGTCCGGCTCCTCGAGCTCGCCGACTTCGAGGTGCTCGCCGCCGAGCCCGACGCCGAGCGATTCCTCGCCTCCGTCGACACGCACCGGCCAGACCTCGTCCTCGTCGACGTGCGGATGCCCCCGACCTTCACGAGCGAGGGGATCCGGGCCGCGCTCGTCGTCCGCGAGCAGCATCCCGACACCGCCGTCATGGTGCTCAGCCAGTACGTCGAGGAGCAGTACGCGACCGAGCTGCTCTCCTCGCACAGCAAGGGCGTCGGCTACCTGCTCAAGGATCGCGTCGCCGACACGAGCGACTTCATCGCCGCGCTGCGCGACGTGCGCGACGGCGGCACGGTCCTCGACCCCGAGGTCGTGAGCCAGCTGCTCATCCGCTCCCGCCGCCGCGACCCGCTCGCGGCCCTCAGCCCCCGCGAGCGCGAGGTCCTCGACCTCATGGCGCAGGGGCGCACCAACGCCGCCATCGCCAGGACCCTCTACATCTCCGAGGGCGCGGTCGAGAAGAACGTCTCCTCGATCTTCACCAAGCTCGACCTGCCACCGGCAGAGGGCGATCACCGTCGGGTGCTCGCCGTCCTGCGGTGGCTCGAGCAGGAGGACTGAGATGCGCACCCCCAAGACCACGATCCGGGTCGTCGCCGGCCTGACCTCCGCGGCGCTCGTCGCCGCGACCGCCTCGCAGATGCTCGGCCCGATGCTCGAGCAGACGACCACAGAGACGCTCCGCTACCCCGTGGGCGCCGAGCGCGTCGAGATCGGCAACGGCGTCGGCTCGGTGTCCGTCCGCGCCGCCGCCGAGGGCGAGGAGCCGCACGTCGAGGTGAGCCGCACCTGGGGTCTGACCGAGCCGCGGACGACGGCCGTCGAGGACGGCAGCACGGCACGCTTCTCCGGGCTCTGCACCACGGGACTCAAGCTCCTCGGTGACGTCTGCCAGACCGACTGGGTGCTCGTCGTGCCCCGCGGCGTCGACCTCTCCGTCGAGAACGGCGTCGGCGATGTCGAGGTCGAGGGCACGTCCGGCGAGCTGTCCGCGCGGTCGGGCGTGGGCCAGGTGCGCGTCATCGGGACGTCCTCGGACCGGGTCGACGTCTCGTCCGGCGTCGGAGAGGTCCGGGTCGAGGCCACCGAGGCGCCGGAGCAGCTGGACGTCGAGGTCGGCGTCGGCGGCATCACCATCGGGGTCCCGCGACGCGAGAGCTACCGGGTGACCTCCGAGGGCCCGCCGTCGATGGTGAAGAACCAGGTCGGCGACGACCCCACGGCCGAGCACCGGATCCGCGTCCGGATCGGCGTCGGCGAGGCGACGATCGCCGGTCGCTGAGCCCATCCCTTCGCACGAGCCTTGGCTCGTGCGAAGGGATGGGCGGTGCGGCTACTTGAGGAAGGCGCTCGTCCGCCGGTCCGCGAGCGGCTTGCCGCCGGTCTGGCAGGTCGCGCAGTACTGCAGCGAGCGGTCGGCGAAGCTCACCTCGCGCACGACGTCACCGCACTCCGGGCACTCCTGACCGGTGCGTCCGTGCACGCGCATCCCCTGCCGCTTCGCGTCCTTGAGCTCGGCGGCCGGCCGGCCGGTGGCCGCGAGCACCGCCCCGGCGAGGACGGCGCGCAGCGCCTCGTAGACCCGGTCCAGGGCATCGTCGTCGAGCCGCGTCACGAGGGCGAAGGGGGAGACCCGGGCCGCGTGGAGGATCTCGTCGGAGTAGGCGTTGCCGATGCCCGCGATGATCCGCTGGTCGCGGAGGATCCCCTTGATCTGGCCCTTCTGCCCGGCGAGCACCTCGGCGAAACGCTCGCGGGTGAAGTCGTCGGCAAGCGGGTCGGGCCCGAGCGCCGCGATCCCGGGCACATCGGCAGGGTCGCGGACGAGGTAGGCGGCGAGCGACTTGCGCGTCCCGGCCTCGGTGAGGTCGAAGCCCGAGCCGTCGGAGAGCCGGACCCGCAGAGCGATCGGGCCCTTGCCGGGGCGCGCGGGGGTCTTCGGGACCTCGTCGTACCAGCGCAGCCAGCCGGCCTTCGCGAGGTGGAAGACCAGGTGGATCCCGTCGCAGTCGATGTCGACGAACTTGCCGTGCCGGCTCACCCCGTCGACCGGCGCGCCCGCGAGCGCCTGCGGTGGCGGGTCGAAGGTCTTGAGCACCGTGATCGACGCGAGCTCGACCCCCTCGACCGCGAGACTGTCGAGACGCTCCGCGAGGAAGGCCACGAGGCCGGTGACCTCCGGCAGCTCAGGCACCCTCGCCCCCTTCGTCCGTCCGTCGCCGCTCCGCGAGCACCCGCCGCAGCACCGGTGCCATCGCGAAGCCGTCCTGCGCCCGGATGACCGGGAGGTCGACCCCGACATGCTGCTCGAAGTCGTCGGTGGCGACCGGGGTGAGGTGCGAGAGCATCTGCTCGGTCGCGGTGAGCACGCGGATGCAGATGGCCCGGACCCGCTCGGGGCGCTGCTCGGCGAATCCGCCGTAGATGCTCGGGTCGTGCTGCCCGTCGTCACCGATGAGCACCCAGCGGATGTCGGGCAGGTCGCGGGCGATCCGGTGCAGGCAGGCGCGCTTGTGGTCCTGGCCGGAGCGGAACCAGCCGGTGTTCGTCGGGCCCCAGTCGGTCATGAGGAGCGGCCCGAGGGGGAAGCCGCTGCGGCGCAGGAACCGGGTCAGCTGGGGCACGGCGTTCCACGCTCCGGTGGAGACGTAGATGATCGGCGCGCCCGGGTGCTCCTCCATGAGCCCGCGGTACATCGTCGCCATGCCCTTGACCGCGCGCCGGGTGCCCTCGTGACGGAAGAAGGTGTTGTACGCGGCGATGAAGGGGCGCGGCATCGTCGTCGTGAGCACGGTGTCGTCGATGTCGCTGACGATGCCGAAGGTGGTCTCGGGCGCGACGACGAAGACCGACGCCGACGCCTCCGCGGCGCGCGGCGACTCGATGCGCACGTCGTGCCAGCCCGGCTCGAGGCCGTGGTCGGTGATCGTCAGGTCGATGATGCCGGAGCGGTCGGAGCGGGTGCGGTACTCACGGTCGCCGATGTGGACCGTGGCCGGCTCGCCGACGGCGGGAGTGGTGAAGAAGGAGCGCCAGCCGCGACGCTCGTTGTCGGCGTTGCGCAGCTCGAGCCAGGTCGCGCCTGCGTCGGCGGCGGCCGGGGCGTAGGGGCGGCGAGTCATGAGCACGCGCGCGAGGACGCGCAGCGAGCGGACCGAGCCGTAGCCGGTGAAGGGCAGCACCCGCGTCCCCCAGCCGCGGCGGCGCATCACGCCCGCGAGCTGGCTGTTCCACGTGTCCTCGATGAGGGCAGCGGTGTGCGGTCGCGCCATGCGCGCCACCCTAGCCGTGCCCGCCGACGGTTCCGGGCGATCGGCGAAAGGGTGGGCAGGAGCCTTGGCTCGTGCGAAGGGGGAGGACGGCGCTGGGCCGCACGAGCCTTGGCTCGTGCGAAGGGGGTGGGCGGGTGGGTGGGTGGGTCAGCGGGCGGCGCGGAGGGCGGTGACGATCTCTCGGGCGCTCGCGCCGGGTCCCGGGAGCCGGAGCACCTCGTCCCCCGCGAAGAGGAAGAGGGCATGGTCGGCGGGGTCACCGAGCGAGCGGGCGGTCTCGCGATCCTCGGCGGCCATCTCCCCGACGGCGGGCAGCCCGGCCAGCACCGCGACGGCCTCGGCGTCCTGCCCGCGCTGCTCCGCGAGCCGGGCGACGACGGCGGGGTCCGCGAGGTCGGCGCGGTCGTCGTGGTGGGCACGGGTGACGTCCTCGACGACCCGCACGGGGTGGACCTCGCCCGCGGCGAGCAAGGACACGACAGCCCGCGCCGCGGCATCGCTGCCGGCAGCATCGCCGGTCGTGACGACCTCGACGGGGATCTCGTCGTGGACGGCGAGCGCCACGTCGCGCACGGCGCCGATCTCGCGACGGGTCACGGGGCTGCGCGGGTCGACGACCCAGACGACGAGCCGGTCGGTGGGCGAAGGGGTGACCTGGCGGGCGGGCAACGGACCACTCCTCGTCGTGAGGATCGTGGTCGCCGCGTCAGGAGAAGCCGTCGGGGTGTGCGCTGGCACGATCCCCGGTTGGCTTCAGGGCGAGGTCAGTCTACGACGGCAGACCGCGCCCCGGTGCTCTCGGCGTCGAGGCGGTGCGCGGCCTGGCCCGCGGCGGCCGGACGACCCGTGGCCTCCTCGACGACGCGGGCGGCGATGGTGCGCAGCTTGACGTTGGAGCGCTGCGACTGCAGCCGCATGAGGTCGAAGGCCTCGGTCTCGGAGAGGCCGTGCTTGCCCATGAGCACGCCCTTGGCCTGCTCGATGACGGCGCGGGAGGCCATGGCCTCCTCGAGCTGGCCGGCGAGCTGGCGGGCCTCGACGACGGCCAGGCCGGCGGCGACGACCTCCCCGACCCGGGAGGCGGTGGCGGTGAGCTTCGGCAGGTCGACCGCGTCGAGGGCCTGCGTGGAGCGGGCGTAGAGGTTGAGCGCCCCGACGGAGCCGTCGCGGGCCGTGAGCGGGAGCGCGATGAGCGCCCGGGTCTCGAAGTCCGCGGCCGCGGCCGAGAACGCAGGCCACCGCTCGCTCGCCTCGTCGAGGTCGGCCCGCACGATGCTGCGGGTGCGGTGGGCCTCGAGGCAGGGGCCCTCGTCGAGCGCGTACTGGACCGCGTCGATCGCGAGTGTCGTCGCCGTCGTGTACGCGGCGGTGAAGGGTCGCTCCCCGCTCACCACGGTCACCCCGACCGCGTCGCAGCCGGCCGTCGCCTCGGCGACGAGGTGGACGACGCCCGTCAGGTACTCCTCGACGTCCTCGACGGAGCCGAGGACGGCGCCGACCTGCTCGACGAGGGGAGCGGGCTCCCCCTTCGGCTGTTGCTGGGTCTCGGTCACAGGTTGACGGTACCCCCCGCTGACCTGCGGGGATGCCGGCTTGTCGGGTTCGGCGGAGCGGGTGCGGCCGGCTCGGTAGATTTGGGACATGGACCCCGACCGACCGACGCCCGCCGGCGGCCAGGTGCCGCTGCTGGCGATGGGGTGCCGGTGGTCCCTCGATCTTGACTCGCTCCCCGCCGAGGAGGTCGAGCCGATGCGTGAGCGGTGGTCGCGCTGCGCAGATCTCGCGGTCTCGCCGGACGCCCTGGTGCTCGACGAGAGGGTCGAGACGATCCGCGTCCGACGGTCCCCCACGACGTCCGTCGACGCCACGGGGGCCGACGCGGTGACGGGCGACGAGGTCACCCTCTACCTCGGCGACCCTGCCGACCTGGCCTACGACCTCTCCCGGGCCGTGACGCGCCGAGGCATCCATCGCCTCCGCGGGACCGGTCCCCTCCTCCTCCACGCGGCCGCGCTGAGCGAAGGGGGGCGCGCGACCGTCCTCGTCGCGCAGTCGGGAGGCGGCAAGTCCACCGCCGCCCGCCGGCTGTCGCAGGCCTTCGGCTACGTCACCGACGAGTCGGTCGTCCTCACCGAGGACCTGGCCCTCGCGCCCTACCCCAAGCCTCCGTCGCTCATCGTCGACCCGGATCGACCGGCGTCCAAGGAGGAGCCCGCCCCCGACGCGATCGGCATGGGCGCCACCCCGGCCGACGTCGAGCTCGGCGCCCTGCTCGGGCTCCGGCGGGACGCGGAGGTCACCACCCCCGAGATCGTCGAGGTCGACCTCGCCGACCACCTCCTCGAGGTCATCCCCGAGACCTCCTCGCTGTGGCTCGTCCCCGGCGGCGGCCTCGACCGTCTGGCCCGCGCGGTGACCCACGGCGGTCCGCCGGCCGAGCTGCGGTACGCCGAGATCGACGAGTGCGTCGACCTCCTGCGCGAGCACCTCGCCCAGGCACGGCCGGCCGAGCCCTGGTGGGTGCACCTCCCTCCCCCGGACGGGCGGGCGTGGCTCGAGCAGACCCCGCCGCCCTGGGACCCCGAGGCAGCGGCGACCGCGGAGATCACGGCGGACACTCCCTTCGTCCGGGCTCCGTGGTCCGACGCCCTCGACGACGACGGCGCCCTCGTGATCCTCCAGGGCTCCCGGGTCTTCTGCCTCGAGGCCACGCTCCGCGCCGTGTGGCTGGTCTGCGACGTCCCGCTGCCCGTCCGTGACATCGTCGAGCTGGTCGTCGCGCTCCAGGGGCCGCACCCCGAGGCCGACGACCTCGTCCGCGAGTCCCTCCGCGCCCTGCACGTCCAGGGCATCCTGCACCGCACCGACACCGTCCACGCGCCCCACCCCGCGGAGATCCGATGACCGAGCCCACGCCGACCGACGCCACCACCGACGAGGTCCCGGCGACCGACGGCCTCGAGACCGGCCAGGACGACTTCGACACGATGAGCGACATGCTCGACGACTTCGAGGACGAGGCCGCCGAGGACCCGCAGCTCGCCCAGGAGATGGGGCTGCCGGCGCACTTCGGTGACAGCAAGGCGTGGCAGCAGGGCTACCCCTACAGCACCAAGCTGAGCCGCAAGGAGTACGAGCGCGAGAAGCGCCGTCTCCAGATCGAGCTGCTCAAGATGCAGGCGTGGGTCAAGGAGACCGGGCAGAAGGTCGTCATCGTCTTCGAGGGTCGCGACGCGGCGGGCAAGGGCGGCGCGATCAAGCGCTTCACCGAGCACCTCAACCCCCGTGGTGCGCGCGTCATCGCGCTCGCGACGCCGACCGAGCGTGAGCAGTCGCAGTGGTACTTCCAGCGCTACGTCGAGCACCTGCCGGCTGGTGGCGAGATCGTCTTCATGGACCGCTCCTGGTACAACCGTGCCGGGGTCGAGCGGGTCATGGGCTACTGCACCGGGCCGCAGTACCTCGAGTTCATGCGCTCCGCGCCGGAGTTCGAGCGGATGCTCGTCAACAGCGGGATCAGGCTCATCAAGCTGTGGTTCTCCGTCGGCAAGGCCGAGCAGATGCACCGCTTCCACTCCCGCTCGAAGGATGCCGTGCGGCAGTGGAAGCTCAGCCCGACCGACCTCGCGAGCCTCGACAAGTGGGACGCCTACACCCGGGCCAAGGAGGCGATGTTCTTCTACACCCACACCGCCGATGCCCCGTGGACGACGATCAAGAGCAACGACAAGAAGCGGGCGCGTCTCGAGGCGATGCGCTACGTCCTCTCGGTCATGCCCTACCCGAACAAGGACGACGAGGTCGTCGGCGAGGTCGACCACTCGATCGTCGGCAAGGGCAACGAGCTCTTCGACCAGGGCGAGATCCCCAACCGCTGAGGCGGACGGGCGAAGGGGCGTCGGCCGGTGGTCGAGGCCCCTTCGCGCTATCTTCGACGACATGTCGTACTCCGCGCCGCCCCCGTCGCCCTACCAGATGCCTGAGCCGGGTCCGGCGCCGCGGCGGGGCAAGCCGTGGCTGCTCATCATCGGCGGGCTCGTCCTGCTGCTCTCGCTGGTCCTGTGCACCGTCGGCGGGGTGATGACGGTGCAGGCTGCGGGTGACCTCGCCGACGCACCGGTGCGCACCGGCAGCCACACGGTCGTCTCGGACGGCAGCGAGGCGGTCACGGTGTGGGCACCGAAGGGGGAGGGCACGAGGTGCGAGGTCACCGGACCGTCGGGTCCGGTGACCGAGGAGGAGACGACGGCCCTCGACAGCGTCGCCGCCGGGGACAGCGAGTACGAGTACGTCACGGGCTTCACCACCGACGAGGCCGGCGACTACGTCGTCAGCTGCAGCGGCCCCTTCGTCGTCAGCGAGTTCTCGATGACCGGGGCGATCATCGCCCTCGTCGGCGGCAGCCTGTGCTGCCTCGGCGTCGTCCTCGCAGGCATCGGCCTGCTCCTGTGGCTCATCCGCCGGAAGCGCTGAGGATCCGAGCTTCCCTAGGTTTCTGTCATCCGCCCGCGAATGTTCGCGGGCGGATCGTCAGTTCTCCCAGCGGATCTCTCGGCTCGGACGCAGGGGGGCGCTGCGGGCGCGAGCCACGGTCCGGCGCCCGAAGGGGTGAGGTACCGGACGTGGGGATCCGGTCCGGTGCGGGGGGACGGTTCGGTGCCCGGTCGGTGGCTCACCCCTTCGCGACGGGACGAAGGGGTGAGCAGCCGACCCACGCCGGCCAACCACAGGATCCCCTTGGGCTCCTGACCATCCGCTCACGAACATCCCCGAGCCTCTGACAGAAACCTGGGGAAATTTGGATCTCAAGGGGTGGGGGCGGCCGGGATGGTGGCAGCGCGCTGGGCGCGGCGCTCCGCCAGCAGCCGCGGGAGGTCGGCCTCCGGCACCCGGTACCAGCGCAGCGGGACGAGCGCGAGGGCGCAGCTGATCGCCGGGACGAGCGCCATCCACAGCCACAGGCTGTCGCGCATCTCCGGGCTGACGACGACGTCCCGCTCGTAGCCGACGAAGCCCACCGCGAGACCGAAGACGAGCGTCGCCACCGCCGTGCCCAGCTTGGTGATGAAGGTGAGCCCCGCGAAGGACGCCCCGTCGACCCGCTCCCCGGTCCGCACCTCCGCGGCATCCGCGGTGTCGGCGATGAGCAGCGTCTGCGCCACCGTGAAGAAGCCGTTGAAGACCCCGTTGACGAGGAAGACCCCCGCGACGACCCACTGCGAGGAGTACCCCACCGCGAGCAGCACGAGGCTCATCGCCGACACACCGCCGAGCGCGATGACCATGAGCCGCTTTCGGGTGATCCGCCGCAGCAGCGCCGGCGAGGCGATCGCGCCGATGATGATGCCGCCGATGAGCGCCCCGCCGAGCGTCGTGAAGACCTCGACGCCCCCGAAGACGACCGAGGCGACGACCGCGCCGCCGACCTGGATCATCAGCTGCCCGAAGGCCAGCACCCCCGAGATCAGCACGAGCTGCAGCGGACGGTTCGTCACGTACTGCATCACCGCGGCACGGAAGGGGACCGGGTCCGGCCGGTGCTCGACCTTCTCCTTCGTCGCGAAGAAGGCCAGGGTGTACAAGCCCATCCCGCCGAGGCTCACGACGAGGGCCGCCTGACCCCACCCCTTCGCCGTCGGCTCGTCCCCGCCGCTCAGCGCGATGGCCAGCGGCGCCCCGCCGAGGGTGATGACGGCCAGACCGATCATCGCGGCGGTCCGGGCGCCGGCGACGAGCCGCGCGCGGCTCTCCTCGTCGGTCGTGATGACGGCGGTCAGCGACCACAGCGGCACGTCGCACGCCGTGTACGCGATGTCCCAGAGCAGGTACGCGACGGCGATGACGATCAGCTGCGTGCGCTCGGTGCCGGCGGGGATGGAGAAGAGCGCGACGGTGAGCAGCGCCACGGGCAGGGCGGTCGCGATGATGTACGGCCGGAAGGTGCCCCACCTGGTGCGCGTCCGGTCGACGAGGAAACCGATGAGCAGGTCGTTGACCGCGTCCCAGACCCGGACGACGGTGAGGATGATCGTCAGCGCCGCGATCGCCCCGCGCGAGAGGCCGAGACCGTCGTAGAGGTAGACGAGCAGGAAGAGCGCGAACCAGTTGTAGACGAGGTTCTGCCCGAAGACGGCAACGGCAAAACCCATTCGCTCACGGAAGGTCACGCGGGCAGGCTACCCAGCGGTACTGGTCCTGCCCAGGGTCACCGCGATCGGCGCCCGTCCCCCTTCGGGTAGGGCCAGGGCGTGCATCCGCGGACGCCGAGGGTCTGCTGGAGCATCACCGGCGCCCGCCTGCCCGTCGCCGGACACCCCTCGTGCCCGTACCCGAGGCCGTGCCCGATCTCGTGGTTGACGAGGTAGGTGCGGTAGTCGTCGAGCCGTCCCTCGTAGGTGTCGGCGCCGGTCAGCCAGCGGCGGCTGTTGAGCACGGCCTTGCCCTCGTTCCAGCACGAGACCTTGCCGGCGGTGCGCAGGGGGGCGCACAGCCGGTCGGTCGTGTCCGGGCTGGCCAGGACGAGCCGGATGTCGACGTGGGCACCGTCGACCGCCTGGGCCGAGGTGACCCTGACGAAGCGGACGCCGGCCTCGCCCTGCCAGCCGCGCCGGTCGTGGAGGGTCGCGTGGACGACCTTCGCGTACTCGTCGAGGTCGACGTCGATGCCGCGCTCGGCCTCGAGGGTCCACCGGACGACCCGGCCCTCGCTGCGGGTCTGCCGCGGGGTGACCGGGGCGTGCACGAGGCTGCCGCCGCCCCGCTGGACGACGCGCGGTCCCGTCGTGCCGGGCGTGCGCGTGGGCGTCACCGAGGGCGAAGGGGGTGAGGAGGTCGCCGGAGGCGCGCTCACGGCGGCCGGTTCCGTGGCCTTCGGCGCCGGCGGGTCATCCGAGCCGCCGACGAGCAGCGCCGCGACGATCCCGGCGAGAGTCAGTCCGAGCAGCGTGATCCAGCCCAGGTCGCGCCGCGGCGGCGGCGCCTCGTGCCGGCCACCGCGCTCGTCCGCGGTCCTCGAGGGCGTCACGTCGGCAGCTCCGTACGGGCTCTCAGCGGCTGCTGCTGGGGGCCCACAGGTTGATGCCGGCGTCCACCGCGTGCCGGTCGATCGCGGCGAGCTCGTCCTCGGAGAAGGCGAGGTGCTGGAGCGCGTCGAGGTTGTCGTCGAGCTGCTCGACGGAGGAGGCGCCGACGAGGGCCGAGGTGACGCGGGGGTCGCGGAGCACCCAGGCGAGGGCCATCTGCGCGAGCGTCTGGCCGCGCTCCTGCGCCATCGCGTTGAGCGCCCGCACGTGCGCGAGAGCCTCATCGGTGAGAAGCGAGGGGTCGAGCGACTTGTCCTGTGCCGCACGGGATCCCGCGGGCACGCCGTCGAGGTACTTGCTCGTGAGCATGCCCTGGGCGAGGGGGGAGAAGGCGATGCAGCCGACCCCTTCGTCCTCAAGGACCTCGAGGAGGTCCTCCTCGACCCAGCGGTTGAGCATCGAGTAGCTCGGCTGGTGGATGAGCAGCGGGGTGCCCATCTCGCGCAGGATCGCGACGGCCTCGCGGGTCCGCGGGCCGGAGTAGCTAGAGATGCCGACGTAGAGCGCCTTGCCCGCCCGGACGATCGCGTCGAGCGCCCCCATGGTCTCCTCCAGCGGCGTCGTCTCGTCGAAGCGGTGGCTGTAGAAGATGTCGACATAGTCCAGGCCCATCCGCTGCAGGCTCTGGTCGAGGCTGGCGACGAGGTACTTGCGCGAGCCGCCGCCCTGGCCGTAGGGGCCGGGCCACATGTCGTAGCCCGCCTTGGAGCTGATGATCAGCTCGTCGCGGTACGGCCGGAGGTCACGCGCGAAGAGCGTGCCGAAGTTGCGCTCGGCGCTGCCGTACGGCGGGCCGTAGTTGTTCGCGAGGTCGAGGTGGGTCACGCCCCGGTCGAAGGCCCGCCGCAGGATCGCCTGCTGCCGCTCGAGCGGCACGTCGTCACCGAAGTTGTGCCACAGCCCGAGCGAGATCGCCGGCAGGTCGAGCCCCGAGCGCCCGCACCGGCGGTAGACCATCCCTGCGTCGTAGCGGTCACGGGCGGCCTGGTACTCGTCAGCGCGGTAGGTCATGCGCCCATCATCCCGCGTGCGACCCGGCTCAGCGTCGGGGGTTGCCGATCGAGGGTCAGGTGGCGCTCCCGCTGAGGCTGCCGATGAAGACCGCGATCGCCACGGCGACGATGACGGTGTTGAAGAAGAACGAGACGTTGCCGGCGCGCGTTCTTGCACAGGTAGTCGACGGCGAAGGAGACGAGCACGACGAACCACGAGGTGATGAGCAGGAGTGCCGCGACTCCCACGACGACATCGTTGATGTCGCCGAGGGCCTGCCGGTCGAGACGTACGAGCGCGACGGTCGAGGCGAGCGCGGCTCCGCTCGTGAAGAGCGCGACCCCGGCACCCGGCTGGTCGAGGTAGAGGTAGTGACGCGTCCAGCCGCTGTCCTCGGTGCGCTCGGTCCAGGCGTGCGGCCGCGGCCAGGGTGTCCGCAGGGAGGCCGCGAGGGTCGCAGGTCACGAAACCAGGGCCCGATCGCGCTCGGCGAAGGGGAGGGTGGGCTACCCCTTCGGCCAGGCACCCCGGGTGTACTGCGGCGGGTAGGGCGCCTCGCGCCACGGGACCCCGAGCTCGGCCGCCGCGCGTTGCGGCCACGCCGGCTCGCGCAGCGCCGCCCGGGCGAGGAGGACGACGTCGGCGTGACCGTCACGCAGGATCGCCTCGGCCTGGTCGGGCTCGGTGATGAGCCCGACGGCGCCCGTGACGACCCCGGCCGTCGACCGGACCTGCTCCGCGAGCGGCACCTGGTAGCCGGGGCCGAGGGGGATGTCGGCGATGACGTTGCCGCCGCTGGAGATGTCGACGAGGTCGACGCCCCGCTCGCACGCCCATCGCGAGACGGTCGCGGTCTGCTCCGCGTCCCAGCCGCCCTCGACCCAGTCGGTCGCGGAGAGCCGCAGCAGCACGGGCCGGTCGTCGGGCCACACCGCACGCACGGCGTCGACGATCTCGAGGAGCAGCCGGGCGCGACCTTCGAGCGAGCCGCCGTAACCATCGGTGCGGGTGTTGCTCAACGGCGAGAGGAACTCGTGGATGAGGTACCCGTGCGCCCCGTGGATCTCGACGGTGTCGAAGCCGGCCTCGTGCGCCCGCCGGGCCGCGTCGGCGAAGGACCGCACCACCCGGGCGATATCAGCCTCGGTCATCGCGACCGGGGCAGCGAGCCCCTCGAAGGGGGCGTCCGTCGGGCCGATCGTCCGCCAGCCGCCGTCGGCAACGGGGACCGAGCCGGTCGGCTCACCGGCGAAGGGGCGGTAGGTCGAGGCCTTGCGGCCGGCGTGCGCCAGCTGCGCCCCGATCGCCGCGCCCTGGCTGTGGACGAAGTCGACGACAGGTCGCCACGCGGCGCCCTGCTCGTCGCTCCAGATCCCCGCGTCCTGCGGGCTGATCCGGCCCTCCGGCTCGACGGCGACGGCCTCGGAGAGGAGCAGGCCGAAGCCGCCCTGCGCCCGCGCTCCGAGGTGGACGAGGTGCCAGTCGGTCGGCACGCCGTCGCGTGCCTCGCACGAGTACTGGCACATCGGCGCGAGCCAGACGCGGTTGCGGACGGTCAGGCCACGCAGGGTGATCGGCTCGAAGAGCCGGGGCGAAGGGGTGGGGCCGGCCGGGGTGCTCATCCGTGACGCTCTCATCGGGCCAGACCTCCCAGGTCGTAGTCGACGACGACCGGGGCGTGGTCGCTCACCCGCTCCTCGTACGACGGCTCACGGTCCACGCCTGCCTCCACCGCGCACCGGGCCAACCGCGGGGTCGCGAGGTGGTAGTCGATGCGCCAGCCGACGTCGTTGGTGAAGGCCTGCCCCATCCACGACCACCACGAGTACGGGCCGTCGACCTCCCCGACGTGGCGGCGCAGGACGTCGACGAGCGTGCGCGGCCCGATGAGCGCGTCGATCCACTCCCGCTCGACGGGCAGGAACCCCTCGGCCTGGTGCGAGCGGCGCCAGTTGCGCACGTCGTGGGTGAGGTGGGCGATGTTGAGGTCGCCCATGAGCAGGAACTCCCGCCCGGCAGCGAGCGCGGCCTTGCGGGAGCGCGCGACCTGCCGGGCGAAGGCGTCCATGAAGTGCATCTTGCGGGCGAACTTCGCCCCGCCGTCCGGGGCCTCCCGCATCCGGCCCGGCTTCTGCAGCTCGGCCGGCAGACCCCCCTTCGGCAGGTAGAGGGAGGCGACGGTCAGCGGGGCGTCCGCGAGGTCGACCTCGACGTAGCGCCCCTCGCTCGCGTACCGCGACATGCCGCGCGCCATCGTGCCGAAGGGGGCCTGGACGCGGACCGGGTCGTGCCCGGGGGCGTAGTGGATCGCCTCGCCGTCCCACGTGCGCACCGCCGCGGGGGCGACCCGGGTGAGGATCGCGACGCCGTTGCGGCCGGGGATGTGGCCGGGCTCGTAAGTGGCGTGCAGCGGCTCGAAGACGCCGGCGGGCACCTGGTCGGAGGGCGCCCGGACCTCCTGGAGCGCGACGACGTCGGGGTCCCGTCGGGCCATCCACGACCCGAACCCGCGACGGTGGGCGGCCCGGATCCCGTTGACGTTGTAGGAGGCGATGCGCAGGGGGGAGCTCACCTGGTCGATTGTCGCGCACCGGACCGACCGCCGCGCAGCGGCGTCTGAGGGGGCATCAGTCCGAGCGGCAGCCGGCCCACGGTCACCTCCACGGCGGTCTCGAGGACGAGCGCGCCCCCCGCCTCCGCGACGCCGACAGGGTCGACCCCGCCCTCGACGTTCGCGGGCACCGGTGAGCGGGACCCGGCGACGTGCAGCAGCACCGAGGTCACCGCACTGCTCCAGCGCGCCGAGGAGCTCCCCGAGCGCGCGCACCGTGGCGCAGACGATGCGCCGGGCCGAGGGATACCTCGGCTACCGCGTGGGGATCGCCGAAGACGGACGCTGGATGTTCGCGACCGCGGGCGACTGACCCCGGCAGCGCACGGCACCTCCGGTAGTTTCGGAGGGTGCTCGCCCTGCTCTCCCCCGCGAAGTCCCTCGACCTCGACTCGAAGCTGCCCTCGCGCAGGCACACGCAGCCGCGGCTGCTCGACGAGGCCACCACGCTCGTCGAGGTGATGCGCACGAAGTCGCCGGAGGAGATCAGCGATCTCATGCACGTCTCGGCCGAGATCGGGGAGCTCAACGCCGAGCGCTACGAGAGCTTCTCCACCCCCTTCGACCTCACGAACGCTCGCCCCGCGCTCTGGACCTTCGACGGCGACGTCTACCGGGGCATGGACGCCCGCGAGCGCTTCGACGCCCGCGACCTCACCGAGGCGCAGAAGACGGTCCGGATCCTCTCCGGGCTCTACGGGGTGCTGCGCCCGCTCGACCTCATGCAGCCCTACCGGCTCGAGATGGGCACGCGCCTGGCGACCGACCGCGGCGACTCCCTCTACGCGTGGTGGGGCCACCGGATCACCGAGCAGCTCGCAGCCGACCTCGCCGAGTCGCCCGGCCCCGCGGTGATCGTCAACCTCGCCTCGCAGGAGTACTCGGGCGCCGTGGACCTCGACGAGCTCGACGCCCGAATGGTCTCCCCCCGCTTCGAGGACAAGGCGAGGTCAGGTGCGTGGAAGGTCATCTCCTTCAACGCCAAGCGGGCGCGCGGCGAGATGGCGGCGTGGATGGTGCAGCACCGGGTGCGCTCGGTGCGGGCGCTGCAGGACTTCGACGGGGCGGGCTACCGGTACCAGCCGGAGCTCTCGACGCAGGACGAGCCGGTCTTCCGCCGCTCTCCCGGCTGACAGGAGCCTTGGCTCGAGCGGGGGACGATCGTGGATTATCCCGATGTCTAGCGTATGCGCGAGACATTGCCAGACATCGGTAGTCAGCTGACGAACTCGGCGACGCGGTCCTTGGGGCGGCCGATGATGGCGCGCTCACCCCGGATGATCACGGGGCGCTGGAGCAGGCGCGGGTGCTCGAGCAGCACGGCGACGACCTGGTCGTCCGTCTGCACGTCGTCGTCGGTCAGCCCCTGATCCTTGAAGTAGGGGTCGCGGCGCACGAGATCAGTCACCGGGTCCTCGAGCTTGCCGATGAGGTCGCGCAAGGCCGCCTCGTCGAGCGGGTTCTTGAGGTACTGCACGACGTCCGCGGCGACATCCGTGCCCTCGATGACCTCGAGGGCGTGCCGCGAGGTCGAGCACCGCGGGTTGTGGAGCAGGGTCACGTCAGCCATGACCCAACCCTCGCACGCCCGCGCCGCCGGCACGAGCCTTGGCTCGTGCGAAGAAGGAGGGAGGTCACCAGCGGTTGCGGCACTCCTCGGCCCACCCGACGAGGCCCTGGATCTGCTGCGGCGTGCCGTCCTCGAGGATCACCGTCCCGCCCCAGTGGCCGAAGGCCTGGTGCGTCTTGATGGCCACCACGCCCGCCTCGGTCACCGCGTGCCGGACGTGGAAGGGGCGGAAGGTCAGCGCCACGTCCTTGCCGAGCACCCGCCAGCCCGCCCCCCAGTCCTTGCGGTCGTAGGCCCACTCGAGGTCCTCGCTGATCTTGTGCGCGCGCCCGTCGACGAAGACGGCGTTCTCCGTCGAGCCGGTGCCGTCGGTCCACCGGCCACCGACCTGGACCGCGACGCGCTGCCCGTGGACGACGCCGCTGCCGGCGCCCCAGTTCCACGTGTTCCGGTAGGGCCAGCGGCCGCGACCGCGGTCGAGCACCGCCCAGCCGTCGACGGCGTGCTCGGTGCCGTCGAGGGTGAGCGTGCCGGTCACCCGGTTGGCGAGGTCCTTCGTCGTCATCTGGAAGAGCCGCTCGCTCCACGGCACGACGACGCTCAGCGAGTCGCTGCCGTCCCGCTCGACGTCGACGGCGAGGCGGACCCCCTTCGCCTCGAGGCTGATCGCGGTGGTCCCGTCCCCCTCGGTGATCTCGATGGTCACCCCGCCGGCGGAGAGGCGGGCGGACCCGTCGCCGGGGACGTCGCTCAGCTCGGGTCGGGCGAAGGGGGAGAGGCCGTCGCGTACCCACTCCTCCTTGGTCTCCCGGTCGAGGACGTAGACCGAGGCGGTGGCGAGGTAGTCCAGGCTCGCGACGACGAGACCGACGACGTGGGTGTCGGTGACGATGCCCCAGTACTCCCAGCGCTTGGTGCGCCCCCAGCCGCTGATCTCGGTGCGGTGCACGGGCGTGCGTGACCAGCCGACGGCGTCGCGATTGAGGTGGCGGCCACGGGCCAGGTCGACCGGCTCGGTCAGCTCACGCTCGAGAGGCATGGACCGCATCGTGGCACGTCGCCCGGCGGATCGGCGGTCGGGTCCCAGGTCAAGCACCTACTGTCCAGGCGATGGACCTCTCCGACGTCGTGATCCGGTGGTCCCCGGCGGGGCGGACCGAGCTGCTCACCCCCGCCGGGGTGCTCGTGGTGCTCGCGCTCACCGCCGTGGCTGTCGGCTGGGCTCCGGCGTGGCGGGTGCTGCGGCTCGCCGTGACGCTCGTCCACGAGCTCGGGCACGCAGGTGCCGGGGTCGCGGTGGGCCGACGGTTCACCGGCTTCGTCCTCCGGCGGGACATGTCGGGGCACGCCGTCACCGTCGGACGGCCGAAGGGGCCGGGCATGGTGGCGACGACGTGGGCGGGCTACCCCGTGCCGGCGGTCGTCGGCGCGCTGCTCGTGCTCGCCGGTGCACGGGGTTGGGCTGCGCCCCTGCTCACCCTCACGCTCCTCGTGCTGCTCGTGGCGCTCCTCTACGTCCGCTCGCTGCTTACCCTGGCAGTCGTCCTGGCGGCCCTCGCTGCCGCCGGGGCGATGTGGTGGTGGCGCGACGACCGCGTGCAGCAACACGTCGTCGTGGGGGTCGGGCTGCTCCTGCTCGTCGGGGCGTGGCGCCATCTCGGCGCGGTCCTCGGCCGCCGGGACCCGCGCAGCGACGCGGGGGCGCTCGCCCGGCTCACGGGGCTGCCGAGCGCGCTGTGGCAGGGCAGCTTCGTCCTGGTGTGCGCGGGGGCGACGTGGCTCGCCGTGAGCGAGCTGATCGCCGCCTGGGGCTGAGCGTCACCGTCGTAGGCTCGCTCTCATGAGCAGCTCTCGTGGTGTGGCGGTCGTGACCGGGGCGAGCAGCGGGATCGGCAGGGCGTGCGCGCAGCGGCTCGCGGCCGACGGCTACGACGTGGTCGTCGCGGCCCGCCGGACCGATCGGGTGGAGGCCCTCGCGGCCGAGATCGGTGGCCGGGCGGTGACCTGCGACGTGACGAAGGGGGACGACGTCGCAGCCCTCGCGGAGGCGGCCGGCCCCGAGGTGGCCCTGCTCGTGAACAACGCGGGCGGCGCCTTCGGGCTCGAGCCGGTGGTGACCTCGGACCTGCAGCGCTGGCGGGACATGTACGAGACCAACGTCCTCGGGACGGCGGCGGTCACCCAGGCGTTGCTGCCGGCGCTGCGGGCGGGGCGCGGCACGATCGTCACGATCACCTCGGTCGCCGGGCAGGTCACCTACGAGGGCGGTGCGGGCTACTGCGGCGCCAAGGCCGCCGAGAGCGCGATGAGCGACGCGCTGCGGCTCGAGCTCAACGGCGAGCCGGTGCGGGTGTGCGACATCGCGCCGGGCATGGTGCGCTCGGACGAGTTCGCGCTCGTGCGCTTCGACGGGGACGAGGCCAAGGCCGACGCCGTCTACGCCGGGGTCGAGGAGCCGCTCACCCAGGAGGACATTGCCGAGTGCGTCTCGTGGGTCGCGGGCCTGCCGCACCACGTCAACATCGACAAGCTGACCGTCCGCCCGCTCGCCCAGGCCGCCGCGCACAAGGTGCACCGTACGAGCTGAGCACGCGCACCGACCGGGCACGGTGATCGTGTTGCGCGCGGCAGAACTCACTCCATGCGGACGCGGCTGACGTGCACCCAGAAGCGGTCGCGCAGGTGCTGACGCACCTCGTCGGAGAGGTGCGCGCCCTGGCTGCGCGAGGCGAGGTCCATGAGCAGCGCCCGGTCGAGCTCGGCGGGGATCGCCGGCCGCGAGTCGCGCAGGGTGGCGAGCTGGGCCGGCGTCGACGTGGCGCACCACGACGCGACGAGCTGCTTGGCGACGCCGTCGACGAGGTCGGCGGTCACCCCGACCTCGGGGTCGAAGGGCACCTCCTCCATGACGTCGGCGCCGGGGAGCACGAGAGTGGTCGCCTTCCGCCGGGCGAAGACGGCCGGGCTGGGTCCGGCCGGCGCCCCGGACGAGGGGGTGGGCCCGGGCGTCGGGGGAGCCCCGGCGGCCGGGGTGGGTTCGGCCGGGGGTGCCGGCACGGAAGGCGAAGGGGGCTGCTCCCCCTTCGCCTCGACAGTGGGCTCCTCCGCCGGCGGGCCGGTGGGAGAGGCGACCTCGTCCTCCCCCGGCTCCGCGGTCGGCTCCGCGTCGGGGTCCTCCGGGATGAGCTCGTCGGGGATCGCGACCGAGCGGACGGTCGCCGCGATCGTCTCGGCGTCGATGAGCAGCAGGCCGTCGACCTCGCGGCGCAGGTGCTTGGCGACGCCGTGCGGACGGCCCTGGTGGTCGGGCACGGCGAGGAGGATGACCTGGACGCCGTGGCTCTGCGCCTCCTCGACCGCCTCGGTGAGGTCGTCGTCGCCGGAGACGAGGTAGACGACGTCGGCGACCCGGTTGCGCCCCTGGATCGCGAGGTCCAGGCCGATCCGGATGTCGACGCCCTTCTGGTCGCCGGAGTACGACAGGCGACCGAGGCGCAGCTTGACCCCGGGCAGCAGGCCGATCTCCTCCTGCTGGAAGTCCGGCTGACCACCCGGCCGCGCGCCCGAGTCGTACCAGTTCACCCGCAGCAGCGGGAGCCCCGAGGAGGTCTCGGCCTGCTCGACGAGGCGGGCGATGAGCGTCGGGTACTCGACGGTGACGCCGCGGCGCAGCGAGCTGCCGGTGACGTAGGTCGCAGCCGAGGCGAGCAGGTAGCCGACGTCGACGTGGACCGCGCAGTAGGACCTCATGGGCCCACCCTGCCACCCCCGCCCCCACCCCTTCGCACGAGCCAAGGCTCCTGCCCAATCCCTTCGCACGAGCCAAGGCTCCTACCCGGCTCAGGCCTCGATGAGCCCGATCCGGATGGCGTAACGCGTCAGCTCGACCCGGTCACGCATGCCGAGCTTGTCGAGGAGGTTCGCCCCCGCCAGAAGAGGCTCATGCCGGCACTCCCCCTTCGCCTCGTCGTTCAGGCCCACTCTGGCTGGTCCGTCGGGGCCCGACGCACGAGCGCCCCACGCGGGTGCGTGGGGCGCTCGTCACGAATCGACCGTCAGCCGCGGCGGCGACCGGTCACCGACGTGACGATGAAGAGCAGGATCACCGCTCCGAGCAGCGCGGTGAGGAAGCTGAAGATCACTCCAGCACCCTCGACGTCGAAGCCCAGCGCGCTGAGCAGGAAGCCGCCGATGAGGCCACCCACGACGCCGACGACGACGTTGAGCACGATGCCCTGCTGCTCGTCGGTGTTCATGATCTTGCTCGCAAGCCAGCCGGCGAGGCCGCCCAGGACGATCCAGCCGATGATTCCCCAGCTGATCATGGTCATCACTCCTGTTGGTCGAGGTCGATTGCTGAACCCGACGCTAGGCCGGGCGGCTCGCGTGACTCCAGCCAGCGAGGCGGATCTGCACGTCACCCCCACCGAGGGTGGGTGTCAGCCCCCACCCCGCGACCCTCCCTCACCCCACCCCACCTCGCCCGCCCACCCCCTTCGCACGAGCCAAGGCTCGTACCCCTCGACGAGGTACGAGCCTTGGCCCGTGCGCACGGTATGGGATCGTCGACCCATGAGCCTGCCGACCCGCACCCGCCACATCGCCCTCGCCGCCCGCCCGCAGGGTGCCCCCACGCCGGCCGACTTCCGGCTCGAGGAGGTCGAGCTGCCCGAGCTCGGCGACGGCGAGATCCTCGTGCGCAACACGGTGATGTCCGTCGACCCCTACATGCGCGGACGGATGAACGACGTGAAGTCCTACGTCGCCCCCTTCGCCCTCGACGCACCGCTCGACGGCGGTGCGGTCGGCGAGGTCCTCGCCTCCCGCTCCCCCGACGTGGCCGTCGGCGACCGTGTCCTGCACGGGCTCGGTTGGCGCGAGCACGCGGTGCTGCCGGCGTCGCGGGTGACGGTCGTCGACATCTCGAGCGTGTCCGACTCCGCCTACCTCGGGGTCCTCGGGATGCCGGGGGTCACCGCGTACGTCGGCCTGACAGCAGTCGCCGAGATGCGCGAAGGGGATGTCGTCTTCGTCTCCGGGGCGGCCGGCGCGGTGGGCCAGATCGCGGGGCAGGTCGCCAAGGCGCTCGGTGCGTCGAGGGTCATCGGCTCGGCGGGGACGGCCGACAAGGTCGCCCGCGTGCTCGAGCTCGGCTACGACGACGCCTTCGTCTACAAGGACGGGCCGGTGCGCGAGAGCCTGCAGGCGGCGGCACCGGAGGGTATCGACGTGTACTTCGACAACGTCGGCGGCGAACACCTCGAGGCCGCGATCTCGGCGCTGCGGCTGCACGGCCGGGTGGCGATGTGCGGGGCGATCTCGCAGTACAACGCGACCGAGGCGACCCCTGGTCCGCGCAACCTCTTCCAGGCGATCGGCAAGGGACTCACCCTGCGCGGTTTCATCGTCGGGCAGTACCCCGACCTCGCGGCCGAGTACCGCGAGCGGGCCGCCGGGTGGCTGGCCGAGGGGCGGCTGACCTCCGACGAGACGGTGCGCGAGGGGCTCGACGCGGCGCCGCAGGCCTTCATCGACCTGCTTGCCGGCGCGAACACCGGCAAGATGATCGTCCGCCTCTGACCCGACCCACCACCCACCCACCCCCCCCCGCCCTTCGCACGAGCCAAGGCTCGTACCGCCGTGACGCGGTACGAGCCTTGGCTCGTGCGAATTCGGGGGACACGAGCCTTGGCTCGTGCGGATCAGGGGGGAGCGGGTCAGGAGACCCAGGTGCGCAGGGCCTCGGCGGTGAGGGTCTGCCCCGTCGCCACCATCTCGGCAGGGGTGCCCTCGAAGACCACCCGGCCACCGTCGTGCCCGGCGCCCGGGCCGATGTCGATGATCCGGTCGGCCTGCGCCATGACCGTGAGGTTGTGCTCGATGACGATGAGCGAGTGCCCCTGGTCAACGAGCCGGTGGAGCATCGTCAGCAGCATCTCGGTGTCGGCGAGGTGCAGACCGGAGGTCGGCTCATCGAGGACGATCGTCGTGCCCTCGCCGCCCATCTGCGAGGCGAGCTTGAGCCGCTGGCGCTCGCCGCCGGAGAGGGTCGTGAGCGGCTGGCCGAGGGTGATGTAGCCGAGGCCGACGTCGAGGAGCCGGGCGAGGATCTGCTTCGGCTTGCCGGTCGTGAAGACCTCTGCGGCCTGGGCGATCGAGAGGCGGAGCACCTCGTCGATCGCGAGCCCGTGGAGCGTGTGCTCGAGCACCTCGGGCCTGAAACGGCGACCCTCGCACTCCTCGCACGGGATCGTCACGCCCGCCATCACGGCGAGGTCGGTGTAGATGACGCCGTAGCCGCTGCACGCCGGGCAGGCGCCCTCGGAGTTCGCGGAGAAGAGCGCGGGCTTGACCCCGTTGGCCTTGGCGAAGGCGGTCCGGATCGGGTCGAGCAGCCCGGAGTACGTCGCGGGGTTGGAGCGGCGTGAGCCCTTGATCGCGGACTGGTCGACGACGAGCACGTCGTCGCGGCCGACGAGCGAGCCGTGGACGAGCGAGGACTTGCCCGACCCCGCGACGCCGGTGATGACGGTGAGCACCCCCGTGGGGAGGTCGACGTCGACGTCGCGGAGGTTGTGCGTCGACGCCCCCCGGATCTCGATCGCACCCGTCGGCCGCCGAAGGGAGTCGCGCAGGCCGATCTTCGTGTCGAGGTATCGCCCGGTCACCGTGCCGGAGGCGCGCAGACCACCCAGGTCACCCTCGTAGGTCACGCGCCCGCCGTCGGTGCCCGCGCCAGGACCGAGGTCGATGATGTGGTCGGCGATCGCCATGACTTCGGGCTTGTGCTCGACGACGAGCACGGTGTTGCCCTTGTCGCGCAGCTGCTGGAGCAGGTCGTTCATCTTCGCGATGTCGTGCGGGTGCAGGCCGACCGTCGGCTCGTCGAAGACGTAGGTGACGTCTGTCAGGGCCGAGCCGAGGTGGCGGATCATCTTGACCCGCTGGGCCTCACCGCCCGAGAGCGTGCCGGACTCGCGGTCGAGCGAGAGGTAGCCGAGGCCGATGTCGACGAAGCCCTGGAGCATCTCGGTGAGCCCCGTGAGCAGCGGCCCGACCGACGGCTCGTCAAGGTCCTGGACCCACGCGAGCAGGTCGGAGACCTGCATCGCCGAGACCTCGGGCAGGGTCCGGCCCGCGACGGTGGCGGACCGCGCGGCCTCGTTGAGCCGGGTGCCGCCGCACTCGGGGCAGTCGGCGAAGGTCGCGATCTTGTCGCGGAAGGCGGTGATGTGCGCCTGCTTGGAGTCCTTCTCGACGTAGTTGGCGCGGATCCGGTGGACGAGGCCCTGGTAGGTCGAGTTCATCCCCGCGAACTTCACCTTCGTCGGCTCCTGCTCCCAGAGCCAGGTCCACTCCTCCTCGGAGTAGTCGCGCAGCGGCTTGTCCGGGTCGAGGTGCTCGAGCTCGGCGTAGGTGCGCCACATCCAGGTGCCGACGCCGTACCCCGGGGCGAGGATCGCCCCGTCATTGAGGCTCTTGCTCCTGTCGACGACGGCGTCGACGTCGATGGCTGCGGTGCGCCCTCTCCCTTCGCACCCCGGGCACATCCCGCCGATGACCTCGAACGTCTTCTTCTCGGCCTTGCCGCCCGCAACCCGGAGAACCCCCGAGCCCTGCGCGGAGGCGATGTTGAAGGCAAAGGCCTGCGAGGACCCGACGTACGGCCTGGAGCGGCGCGACCACAGCAGGCGCAGCAGCGCGTAGGCGTCGGTGACCGTGCCGACGGTCGAGCGCACGTTGGGCGTCATCCGCTCCTGGTCGACGACGATCGCCGAGGTGACGTTCGCCAGCTCGTCGACCTCGGGCCGCGCCGGCGTCGCCATGAAGGACTGGAGGAAGGTCGAGTACGTCTCGTTGAGCAGCCGTTGGCTCTCGGCCGCGATCGTCCCGAAGACCAGGCTGCTCTTGCCGGACCCGGAGACGCCGGTGAAGACGGTGAGCCTCCGCTTCGGGATGTCGACGTCGACGCCCTGCAGGTTGTTGACGCGGGCGCCGCGTACCCGGATCGTGTCGTGGCCGTCGGCCGGTGAGGTCATGCGTGGATCAAAGCAGCCTGGGACCCCCGCGCCAACCCCGCGTCACCCGATGGGGCGAAGGGCGTGCGGCAGGGTGTCGTCGACGGCCGTGGGCCAGTGCGTGGGAGGGCCCTCGAGGAGCCCGAGCTGCAGGCGCATCCACGGTGACCAGGCGGCCGGGTCCGCGTCGATCGAGGCGCTGAGCTCGGCCCAGGCCAGCCAGCGGTGATCTGCGACCTCCGCGGGTGCCGGGGTCAGGGACGACCCCCTCGGCACGACGGCCACGACCACCGGGCAGAGCTCGTGCTCGAGCACGCCTGCGCTGACCGCGGCGTAGGCGAAGCGGGGCAGGACGAGGCGCACCCCCGGGACGACGAGGCCGAGCTCGTCGAGCGCGCGGCGCCGTACCGCGTCCTCGAGCGACTCGCCCGGCGCCGGGTGCCCGCAGACCGCGTTGGTCCAGATCAGCGGCCAGGCGACCTTGCTCGCGGCGCGCCGGGTCACCAGGACCCGTCCATCGGTGTCGACGACATGGCAGGAGAACGCGAGGTGCAGCGGCGTCGCCCCGTGGTGCACGCCGGCCTTGGGCACGCGCCCCACCGCCTCGCCGCCCGCGGACAGCAGCACGACCTCCTCGACCGTCCCGACCTGCGTGCTCACCACCACATCACCGCCGCGATGAGCAGCTGGGTGACGAGGAACCCGGTGAGGTAGTTGAGCCCGAGGAAGTGCCGCCAGCCGCGGTTCGTCGTCGCGGAGGTCTCGTCCGTGACGTCGCGGTGCCGCCAGACGAGCCAGGCGTAGGGCAGCGGGAGCAGGGCGGCGAGCGGGGCCGGCCAGGGACCGAGGAGCAGCAGCACGGACGACACGAGGTAGGCGAGCGTGGCCAGCCGCACCACGCGCCGTGCCCCGAGCTGGGTGGCGATCGAGCGGATCCCGCCGGCCCGGTCGGGCAGCACGTCCTGCACCGCGCCAAAGGCGTGGCTGGCCATCCCCCAGGCGAAGAAGGCCGCGACGATCGGCCAGATCCGCTGCGGCACAGCGATGTCCGCGAGCACGAGCCCGTAGACCGCCGGGCCGACGAAGTGCGCGCTCGAGGTCATCGAGTCGAGCACCGGCCGCTCCTTGAGCCGCAGCCCGGGCACCGAGTAGCCGAGCACCGCCGCGAGGCACAGGACGAGGACGACACCCGCCGCCGCCGACCCCTGCGCGAGCAGCCAGACGACGAGGGGGACTGGGAGGGCCAGGCTCGCCAGGAGCAGACTGCGCAGCGCGCCTGGGTCGACGAGGCCCCCCTCGGCGCCGCCCTTGCGCGGGTTGGCGAGGTCGGACTCGTGGTCGAAGACGTCGTTGACCCCGTACATCAGCAGGTTGTAGGGGACGAGGAAGAAGAGGGTGCCGACGATCAGCCGGGCGTCGACCGTGCGGGTCGCGAGGAGGTAGGCGGCCGCGAAGGGGTAGGCCGTGTTGACCCAGCTGACCGGCCGGGAGGCGAGCACGAGGTCGCGCACGGAGAGGCTCATCGCTCGTCCCGCCCGGGTCGGTCCGCGGTGAGCAGCCGCCACACCGCGGGCAGCAGCACGAGCGCGCCGAGCGGGTAGGCGTAGTCCTCGATCGGGGCCTGCCCGACGAGGATGCCTAGCCGGTGCTCGCGCCCGTAGTCGAAGAGGTCCGCCGCGATCATGAGGTTGTCGAAGACGGTCGTCAGCGCCGCCATGGCGAGGAAGGCGACGACGAAGGGGGCGACCCGCCGCGACCCGGCGGCCGGCGGCACCCTCCTGTGGGCCACCAGGGCGACGGCGAGGGCCACCCCGAGGAAGAGCGCGTTGACGAGGACGAAGGTCACGGCTGCTCCCCCGTCGCCCCCAGCCAGCGATGCGCCCCGGTCCACGCGACCATCGCCGACCAGCAGAGCAGGGTGAGGAAGAAGAGCTCCTCGACGGGGAACTCCGGTCCGACCATGACCCCGCTGAGGTAGGGGCTGTCACCCCGGAAGAAGATGCCGAGCGCGATCGCCAGGGCGTCCCAGAGCGTGAAGAAGAGCACGCCGACGGCGAGCACGGCCATCCCCGCGCGTGGCCGCGCAAAGACGAACAGCCGCCATCGGTGGTCGATGAGCGCGGTACCGAGGATGGACAGGACGAGGGCCGCGAGGTACGCGAGGTGCATCAGCGGGCCACCGCGTGGGGTGGACGACGACGGGGGACCGTCCGGCGGGCCGCGAGCGCCACCTTGGTCCGGGTGGGGACGCGCACGCGCTGGGTCAGGACGTCGTAGCCGGCCAGCTCGATGCGGTCGAGGATGCCGGCGTAGAGGTCGCGGGCGGTGCGCACGCACCGGCCGGCGGCACCGGGCAGCAGGGCGAGCCCGGGGTCGGCCTCGTCGTAGAGGGCGCGGTTGCGGTCGACCTGCTCGGCCATGAAGGCGCGCCAGCGGTCGTCGACGTGCCGGGTGCGGACGTAGTGGTCAAGATCGATGCCGTGGCGGGCGAGGTCCTCCTGAGGGACGTACGCACGGCCGCGCTGGTGGTCCTCGACGATGTCTCGCAGGAAGTTCGTCAGCTGGAAGGCGTCGCCCAGTGCCCGCGCCGGCTGGAGCGCCGCGGCGGGGTCGGTGGGTCGCAGCACGGGCAGCATCATCTCTCCGATGACCGCGGCCGAGCCGTCCATGTAGCCGAGCAGGTCCGCCCAGGTCTCGTAGCGGGTGGTCGTGAGGTCGCTGCGCATCGCCGTGAAGAAGCGGTCGAAGCAGCCCTGGTCGATGTCGCACTCCGCGGCGCTGCGGGCGGCGGCGCGCAGGACCGGGTCGGGGTGGGGGCTGGACCGAGCCCGGCGGAAGTCCTCCTCGAACCGGGTGAGCCGGGCCGCGGTGGCGGCGACCGCCTGCGGCTGCGTGGCGCCCTCGTCGTCGACGATGTCGTCGGCGATGCGGCACAGCGCGTAGATGGCGTGGACATGGCGGCGCTGCTCGATGGGCAGCAGCCGGGCACCCCAGTAGTACGTCGTCGCGCGCTCGCGGGTGATGATCGCGGCTCGCCGGTAGCCCTCTGCGAGAAGGGGGTCCGTGATCGTCACGCGTCGCTCCTCCGTCGTCGGCGGACGCGTCGTCGGCGCCCTCCGGCGAGGTGGTCGGCGACCCGCTCGGCGGCGAGCCGCCCGCTGACGAGGACCATCGGCACGCCGACGCCGGGGGTCGTGGAGGACCCGGCGAAGAAGAGTCCGGGGACGCGCGGCTCGTGGTTGGCCGGGCGGAAGGGTCCGGTCTGCCCGAAGGTGTGGGCCAGGGCGAAGGGGGTCCCGCCGGCCATCCCTCGGGCCGCCCACTCGCGCGGGGTGTCCATGTGCTCGACGGTGATGTCGCGGGGGTACCCGGCGTCCTCGAGGAAGGTGAGCAGCCGCTCGCGCATCGGTCCTTCCTCGGCGTCCCAGTCGATGCCGGATCCGTTGTGCGGCACGGGTTCGAGGACGTAGAGGGTGCTCGACCCGTCGGGGGCCAGCGACGGGTCGGTCAGCGAGGGTACCGAGACGAGCCGGGACGGGTCGGGCATGAGCTCGTGGCGGTGGATGAGCGCGTCGAAGGAGTCGTCCCAGGCCCGGCCGAAGTGGATGTTGTGGTGGGCGGTGCCGGCCGGCAGCTCCCCCTTCGTCCCGACGTGCCAGACGACGGCGGAGGGCGACAGGGCGGGCGAGCGCAGCGAGCGCGGGACCGAGAGGTGGGGCAGGAGCTCGCGGTAGAGGACGGGCAGGTCGAGGGTGGCGACGACGACGTCGGCCGCGACGATCTCGCCCGAGGTGAGCTGGACCCCGGCGACCGAGCCGTCACCGCCCTGCACGATGGCGCTCGCCTCGGCGTCGGTGACCAGCTCGACACCCGCAGCAGTCACCGCGTCGGCGAGCCCCCGGGCCAGCGCACCCATGCCGCCGGCGGGGAAGTACACGCCTTCGACCGTGTCCATGTAGGTGATGACCGCGTAGATCGCCAGCGCCTCACGCGGGGGCAGACCGGCATACATCGCCTGGAAGGTGAGCAGCCGCTGCAGCCGGTCGTCCTCGAAGCGCCGTCCCATCGACGGGCCGAGCCGGCGCCACGCGCCCAGCCGGAGCAGCTCGAGGCCGGCGCGCGGGCGGGTCACCAGGTCGAGCGGCGAGTCGAGGTTGCGGTCGATGAAGTGCGGCATCTCGGCGTCGTAGAGACGGCCGAGCCAGGTGACGAGCTCGGCGAAGGCCTGAGCGTCGTGGTCGCCGCAGGTGCGGCGGATCTCCTCGATCATGTCGTCGTGCTCGGCGCGGACCTCGATGACGCTGCCGTCGGCGAAGGTCGCCCGGTAGGCGGGGTCGAGCCGCTGCAGGTCGAGGTGGTCCTCGAGCCGGGCCCCGACGGCGCGCATCGCGTCGTCGACGAGCGAGGGCATGGTGAGCACGGTCGGCCCGGTGTCGAAGGTGTGCCCGCCCCGGTGCAGGACACGTGCCCGGCCGCCCGGCTCCGGGTCGCGCTCGAGGATCGTCACCTCGTGTCCCGCGCCGCGCAGGTGCGCCGCCGCCGCGAGCCCGGCGAGCCCGGCCCCGACGACGACCGCCCGGGCGCTCATGACTGCCGCCGGGTGACGCGGTGGGCCATCTCGGTGAGGGCCTCGACGGCCGCGGCAGGAGCGGTGCCGTCGAGCGCCGCCAGGGCGAGGGTGAGCTGCGCCTCGATGTGCGCCTCGGCGCGGTCGCGGGCACCGACGGTCTCAAGGGCGTGGGTGAGCAAGGTGACCTCCGAGGTGTCGAGCGGACCGGCGACAGCGTGGCTGAGGATCTCCTGCGCCGCCGGCGGCAGGAGATCCTGGACGAGGGCCAGGAGCACCGTCGCCTTGCCGTCGCGCAGGTCGTGACCGACGGGTTTGCCGGTGTGCGACTGGCTGCCCCAGACCCCGAGGACGTCGTCGCGCATCGCGAAGGCCTCGCCGAGGTGCTGGCCGTAGGCCGTCAGCTCGCTCATCCGCGCCTCGTCCGCGCCGGCGAGCCGGGCGCCGAGCTCCAGGGGGCGCTGGATCGAGTAGCGGCCGGACTTGAGCATGGCGACCTGCCGGGTGTGCGCGAGGGAGCGCCGAGCGGTGGCTGTCCCCACGACCTCACGGGCCTGGCCGACGACGAGCTCGACGACCATGGCGTGCCAGTCGGCGAGCACCGGCGCCGGGAGGGTGGCTCCGAGGCGGTATGCCTGGGCGGCGGCGAGGTCACCGACGAGCGTCGCCATGCTCTCGCCGAACCGTTCCGGGCGGCCGACGCCGTCGGCGCCGCGGTGCTGGTCGGCCATCGTCACGTGGATCGTCGGGCCACCCCGCCGCACCGCGGCCTCGTCCATGACGTCGTCGTGCACGAGCGCGAAGGTGTGCAGCAGCTCGAGAGCCGCGCCGAGGGTGACGAGGTCCTCGGTCGGCGTGCTCGCGTCACCCCCGCCGTACACCCAGCCCCACAGGGCGAGGATCGGACGAAACCGTTTCCCCCCGGAGCGGACGTGCTCGCGCACGAGGACGAAGGGGTCCGGGTCGAGGGGCAGGTCGGGTTGCGGGTCCGCCTCCGGCTCGACGAGGCGGGCGTCGTCGAGGATCACCGCGTCGACCCGCTCGAGGACCGCGTCGAGGTAGTCGCTCTGCGCCGTGCTCATCGTGCTCGCACCCGCTCGACCCACCGGAGCCCGGCACTCTGGTGCTCCCACCCGCGTCGGCACGTGTGCATCGCGCGGGCGACCCGCTCGCTCAGCGCGGCCCGGCTGTCGTAGATCCGCGCCTCCGCGCTGACGCGCATCCCTGCGAGTCGCCGCACGCGCGCGTCCGGCCCGAGCGCGAAGGACAGGTCGAGGTCGTCGTGCACCCTCGGGTCGTCACGGTGGACGAGACGGCGGGCCCGCTCCCAGGCGGTGGCACGCAGGGCGAGGTTGGAGCCCCACAACGGGGTCGTGGCGATGGCGAGGTGCATCCCGATACTGAGGCCCGCCCGGTAGAAGGCGCGGCCGAGCATCCCCTGCCAGCCGCTCAGGTCGTGGAAGTCCACCGGCCCGGTGACGGCGTCGAGCCCGTCGTCCCGGGCGAAGGCCGACGCGATCGCCTCGATCCAGCCCGCAGCCGGGCGGCTGTCCGCATCGCAACGGGCGAGGATCTCCCCCTTCGCCTCGTCGTAGCCGCGGGCCGCGGCGGCCCCGGCACCCCGGACGGGCTCGTGGACGACGCGGACGGCGTAGGGGTGCCCGGCGCTCAGCTGCTGGAGCCGGGGGTCGGGGCTGCTGCCGTTGTCGACGACCACGACCTCCGCGGGGGGTCGGGTCTGCCGGTCGAGGTGCTCCAGGCAGACAGCGAGGGCGGGGGCGTCGTCGAGGCAGGGGATGACGACGGAGACTGCAGCGGTCATGCGGCGCCTCGAGCCCCGCTCGGACGGGAGGGCAGGGCCGCGACGAGCAGCCCGCCGGCGGTGCCCCAGAGCAGGTCGCCGACGGTGTCGTCGTAGCCGACCTGGATCTCCTGGCTGACATAGCCGTGGCCGAGCCACTCCCCGGCCTCCCAGAGCACGCTGAGCAGGGCGGCCACCCCGAGCAGCAGGACGACCCGGCCCACCCCTTCGCCCTGCAGCCGTAGACCGCGCCACACGACGAAGGTCGCCACCGCGGTCCCGAGAAGGTGCGCCGGCAGGTCCAGCCAGGTGATGTGCTCGTACGCGTCGAGGACCGCCGCCCACGCGACGGCGAGGAAGACGAGCTGGGCCAGGACGTCGGTGGGGGTCGGCAGGTCGATGAGGCGTACCGCCATGACCCCTCCGGCGACGAGGAAGAGGCAGGCCCCCGCGGCGGGCCCCGCCTGCCACCAGGCGAGGGGCACGCTGACGAAGGCGGCGGCCCGGACCACATCGCCCGACCACCAGCGCCGCTGACGCTCCTCCCAGGACCCGGCGCCCGGAGGAGCGTCGAGGTCGAGGGCAGTCATGCCCTTATCTGACCATCTCGCCCCCTCGGCGTCCACATCTTGTTCAGGGTGTGGCACAGGTGTCCAAGGTCGCCTGCCCGGGCACCTCGGTCGCTAGGGTCTGGCCATGGCCGCTGCCCGCACCACCTACCTGCTCGTCGACGGTGAGAACATCGACGCGACGCTCGGCACCTCGGTGCTCGGACGCCGTCCCCAGCCCGAGGAGCGGCCCCGCTGGCAGCGTCTCCTCGAGCACGCCGAGGACCGCTGGGACCAGGACGTCAAGGCCCTCTTCTTCCTCGCGGTCAACGACGAGCTGCCGCTCGGGTTCGTCCAGGCGCTCATCGCGATGGGGTACACACCGGTCCCGCTGAGCGGTCCCGGCAAGGTCGTGGACATCGCCATCGACCGGACCGCCCGGGCGCTCGTCCGACGCCCGGCGGACGTCCTGCTCGTCAGCCACGACAGCGACTTCGCGCCGGCGATGACCGAGCTCGCGGACGGGCACCGGAGGCTCGGGGTCGTGGGCTTCACCGAGTTCATGGCCGGGGACCTGCGCGCGATCCCCGGGATCGAGCTGCTCGACCTCGAGCACGAGGTGGGCGCCTTCACCTCGAGGCTCCCGCGGGTGCGGATCATCCCGATCGACGAGTTCGACCCGGCCGAGTTCATCTGAGGGCAGGTCCTGCCATATCCGCCCATGTCAGGGACCTGGCTGGCTAGCGTGTGAGGGACACCACCCCATCGCTGAGGAGCACGGCATGACCGAGCACGACGAGCAGGACGTCACCAGGACCGGAGCCACCGCCGCCAGCACGCAGGAGCGGTACGACGACGGGATGCGCACCGATGACGACCAGTCGGTCGACCCCCAGGAGGAGGTCGAGGAGCGCCTCAAGGGCATCGAGGAGGAGCGTCGCGCCGAGCGCGACGACGACGTCCCCACCTCGCGCGCGGACGCGGGCGGCGACGACGAGGACCGTGACGACACCCCGGCCGACAGCCGGGCGGGCGACCCGGCCGACGGCGAAGGGGACGTGGCCGGCGACGCCGACGCTCCCCCTTCGTCCGTGGCGGACCGGGACGACGACGAGGACGACCCCCGCGTCGAGACCGACGAGGAGAAGCGGGCGCGCGAGGAGGCCTTCGCGGCCGAGCACGACCCGGAGCAGCACGACCTGTCGAAGGGCGAGGAGTTCCGCCAGGCGGGCGACTGGACCGCCGAGGACGGCAAGCTCACCGAGGACGACGTCGCAGACTCCGCGGCCGGCTCCGACGAGCAGGGCGTCGACGGGCGGCGGCTCTCCTCCGTCGAGGAGATCCGCGACGGCGGTTACGGCGTCGGCTCGGCCGCCCCGATCGAGGACGGCGCGATGCCGCTCGACCACTCCGTCAAGGCGTGGGAGGACACGAAGACCTACCTCGTCCAGGGCGAGGACGGCTACGACGGCGTCGACCCGCACGTGTGGTTCCTCGACGACCGGTCGGCCGAGCGGGCGGGCTTCGACCACGCCGGCTGAGGGAGACACTCCCCCCTTCACCCCCTCCGCATCGCACGAGCCAAGGCTCCTACCCCGTTTCGTGGGTAGGAGCCTTGGCTCGTGCGATGTCTGTCGGGGTGCGTCAGGGCGTGACGGCCAGGTGGCGCAGGACCTGGGCGGCGGCCTCGGCGTCGCCGGTGATCTCGACGTCGGTCTGCGCCGGGTCGGGCCGGCCGGCGCCGAGCATGAGCCAGGTCGCGTCGTCCATGGCGAGGCGAAGGGAGGGCGCCGCCGGGGGCGCGACCGGCACCGCCCGCCCGTCGTCACCGACCTCGGCGGCCAGGGTGCGGCCCTGCGGGCCGGTGACCTCGAGGACGACGGAGGTGTGCGGCGGGAGCCGCTTCAGCGCGACGGGGAAGGCCCGCTCGAAGGTCGCCGCCGCGTGCGCGGCCCCCGCGCTCTCGGTCTGCGTGGGTCGCCCGGTCGCCCGACGGATGTCCTGCTCGTGGACCCACAGGTCGAAGGGGCGGTTGCGCAGGACGGTCTTCAGCGGCCAGCCGATTGCGGCGAAGGCCCCCGGCGCCGCGGTCGCGGGGTCGGCGACGTCGACGTCCGCGAGCATCGCGCGGCGGGCCTCGCAGGCACGGGTCAGCTCGTCGACGAGCTCGTCCCGCGTCCGGCCGCGGCGGGCCTGCACCCCGACGTCCACGACGTCGTTGATGGTCACCGGCGGGGCGTCGGGACCCGTGGGGAGACTCAGGCTCCCCCCTTCGGGCTGAGGGAGGCCGGCGGCCACGCTCTCGAGGTGCGCGAGGTGGGCGACGACGTCGCCGACGCTCCACCCGGGCAGCTCGGTGGGCCGCTGCAGGTCCTCGTCGGTCAGCTCCTCGACGAGTGCGAGCGTCGCCCGCGAGGTCTCGTCCCAGAGGGCCACCAGGTCATGAGCGCTCGCCATGGGGCCAGGCTACGGTTGCCGGGCACGTGGTGCTCCTCGAGGGCGCCGCGGGTCGACCGGACGGGTCTGCGCGGCAGGCTCCCTGCCCTCCCGCAGCAGCCGGCGCGCCGCAGGACGCACCCGAACCCCCTATGGGTCAGGCGGCGGGAAGGTCCGGGAGCGGCAGCTCGTCGAGCCACGGCCCGAGCACCGGCCGGACGTCCTGCCCGGCGACCCGCTCGCAGTGCTCGAGGAACATCTCGGTGTCGACCGTCCCGCCGGCGTGCTCGGCGACCCAGGTCCGCAGGATCTCGAAGAAGGTGTCGTCCCCGACGGTGAGCCGCAGCGCGTGCACCGTCAATGCCCCCCGCTTGTAGACCCGGTCGTCGAACATCAGCTCCGGACCGGGGTCCGACAGCACGAGGTCGTCCTGGTCGAGCCCGGACAGCCGCTTGTGGTGGTGGCGCGCCCACGCGTCCGCGGTCCGCTCCCCGATCTCCTCCGACCACAGCCACTCGGCGTAGCAGGCGAAGCCCTCGTGCAGCCAGATCCCCGACCAGTCGCGGCAGGTCACCGCGTTGCCGAACCACTGGTGCGAGAGCTCGTGCGCGACGAGGCGCCGGTGCTCCCAGTCGCCGGAGCAGAAGTTGCGCCCGAAGGTGGACAGCCCCGCCGACTCGAGCGGGATCTCGAGGTCGTCGTCGGTGATCACCGCGGTGTACGAGGCGAAGGGGTACGGCCCGAACTTCTCCTCGTAGAGGGCGAGCATCTCCGGCTGCGGCCCGAAGGCCGCCTCGCTGCCCTCGCCGTACGCGTCGGTGGGCGCCACGAGCCGCATCGGCACCGACGCGTCCTGCGCCCGCTCGGTGTACGGCCCCACCTGCAGGGTCGCGAGGTAGGGCGGGATCGGCACCGGCTGCTCGAAGGCCCAGGTCGTCGCGCTGCCGCCGCGGCGGCGGCTCGTCTCCTCGCCGGAGAAGGCGACGAGGTAGTCGTTCGGCACCGACACGATGACGTGATAGGTCGCCTTGTCCGAGGGACGGTCGTTGCACGGGTACCAGGTCGGCGCACCGTGCGGCTGTGCGGCGACGAGCACCCCGTTGTCGAGCTCCTCCCACCCGGCCTCGCCGTGGTGACGCATCCGCAGCGGCTTCGGCTTGCCGCCGTACTTGATCCGGACGGTGCAGACCTCACCGACGTCGAGGGGCGAGGGGAGGGTGACCTCGAGCCGTCCGAGGCGGTGGCTGTACCTCGCGGCCCTGGCGTCGACGCTCACCTTCGCGACGGAGAGGTGGGCGAGGTCGAGGGTCAGCGTCGTGGACTCCTCGAGCGCCTCGCAGGTGAGCGTCGCGACCCCTTCGAGCCGGTTGCCGTCGGGGGTGTAGACCAGCTCGAGGTCGTACGCCTGCACGGCGAAGCTCTCGTCGCCGTGCCCCGGGACGTAGTCGTGCCCGTCACCGCTCGTGGTGCGACCGATCACTGCTCGTCCTCCCAGGGACCGATGGGGTTGCCGATCCACCGGGTCCGACTGGGTACCCCTTCGCCACGCATGACGAGGGAGACCGGGCCGGTGGTCGCGTGCCGGCCGATGGTAGCCGCCGGGAGGATCACCGAGTTCGGTCCGAGGGTGCCCCCTTCGCGGACGACGACGGAGCCCATCGACAGGACGCGGTCGTGGAAGAGGTGGGTCTGGACGACGCAGCCGGGGTTGATCGTCGCACCGTCCTGCAGCTCGACGAGGTCGGGCTCGGGCAGCCAGTACGACTCGCACCACACGCCCCGGCCGATCCGGGCGCCGAGAGCGCGCAGCCACACGGTGAGCACGGGGGTGCCGAGGGCCGACGGCACGAACCAGGACGCGGCGAGCATCTCGAGGAAGGTGTCGGCGAGCTCGTTGCGCCACACGAAGGAGCTCCACAGCGGGTGCTCGCCGGCGCGGTGCCGCCCGACGAGGAGCCACTTGGTGAGCACGGCGGTTGTCGCCGCGACGACGCCGGCGGCGAGCAGGACGGGCCCGGCGAGGACGAGCGCGAGCAGCCAGTGGACCTGGAGCAGGGCGAGCAGCGCGAGCGCCACCCCGACGACGAGCGCGACCTGGCAGACCATCGTGAGGACGCGGGCGGTCTCGACGACGCCGCGGAGCACCTTGAGCCGGGTCGGCGGGTCGTAGGTGCGCGAGGTGTCGCCCTCGTCCGTGGTCCGGCGAAGGGGCGACGGCGGGCTGCCGATGTAGGAGGTCCCGCGCGAGACCTCCTGGCGCCGCGGGGCGGCGGAGAGGACGGCGACGAGGGAGGCCTTGGGGACGCGGCGGCCGGGGGCGGCCATGCCGGAGTTGCCGACGAAGGCGCGCTTGCCGATCTTGACCCGCTCGACGCGGATCCAGCCGCCGTCGAGCTCGTAGCCGCCGATGAGGGTGTCGTCGGCGAGGAAGGCGTGGTCGTTGACCGTCGTGAGGCTCGGGATCATGAGCACGGTCGAGGCCTCGACCCCGGTGCCGATCCGGGCGCCGAGCAGCCGCAGCCAGAGCGTCGTGATCGCGCCGGAGTACATGGGGAAGAGCCAGGTGCGGGCCTCGTCCATGACGCGCGCGGTCGTCCAGATCGCCATGCCGCGCAGGGAGCGCACGGGGTAGTGGCCCGGGGCGATGACGAGCGCGCAGGCCCGGACGATCGCGAGGACGAGCAGGGCGAGGGTGGCGTAGCCGACGAGCGCCGCGACGGCCAGCCACGGCAGGACGCGCAGCGCGAGGTCGCCGAGCGAGATGGCGTCGCGGCCGGCGGCGAGGAGGACCGCTCCCCCGGCGAGACCGGCGACGCCGGGCAGCGAGGCGAGCACGGCCGAGGCGAGTCCGTAGCCGACGAGGTAGCCGGGCGCGCGGGGCGGGTCCTCCGCCGACCAGGCGCCGCGGGCCTTGCCGGTGCGGCGGGCGGGGGCGCCGGACCATGCCTCGCCGTCGGGCACCCGGGTGGCGACGTAGGAGCCGGGGGCGACCTGCGCGTCCTTGCCGACGTCGGCGCCGGGTCCGAGCATGCTGCGGGTGCCGACGCGAGCCCGCGCGCGGACCCGGACCTCGCCGATGTGCACCCGGTCGCCGTCGATCCAGTGGCCCGACAGGTCGACCTCGGGCTCGATCGCCGCCCCCGCACCGACCCGGAGGAGGCCGGTGACCGGCGGGAGGCTGTGCAGGTCCACCCCCTTCGCGATCTCGGCCCCCAGTCCCTGCGCGTACCACCGGAAGAAGGGCGCCCCGGCCAGCGACGACGCGGCGAGCTCGTCCTGGACCCGGCCGGCAAGCCACAGCCGGAGGTGGACCTTGCCGCCGCGGGGGTAGCTGCCGGGGTGGATGCCGCGCATGACGAACCGGATCAGGCCGACGGCGAGCAGCATCCGGCCGGGCGGGGCGATGCCGACGATGGTGGTGACGAGCAGGACCCACCACGGGTAGCTCGGCAGCCAGCCGAGGGAGGAGACCGCGGCGGCGACGAGGGTGGAGCCGAGCATGATCCAGGCCAGCCAGCGCAGCGACCCGAGGGCGCGAAGGGGGATCGCCGCGGCGAGCTGCCCACGCTGGGTCTTCGTCGGGATGGGTCGGACCTCGCGGTCGCTCTGGACCGGGCCGGAGCCCATCTCGTCGAGGACGCTCGCGAGGTCGCCGAGGCCGGGGTGGGCGTAGAGGTCACCGACGACGACCTCGGGGTGGCGCTCGCGCAGCCGGCTGACGACCTGGGCCGCGGTGAGCGAGCCGCCGCCGAAGTCGAAGAAGTCGTCGCGCGGCGAGGTCGGCTCGGCGGCGAGGACGTCGCGCCAGATGCCGGCGAGCCAGGCCTGGGTGCCGTGGAAGGTCTGCGCCCCGGTGGCGGTCGTGCGGGGCAGCGGCCAGGGCAGGGCGTCGCGGTCGACCTTGCCGGAGGTCTTCGTGGGGAGGGTGTCGACGACCGCGAGTCGCGGGACGAGGGCGGCGGGCAGGCGCTCCTCGAGCAGCGGCCGGGCGACGGCGTGGTCGTAGGTGTCGTCGACGGTGAGGTAGCCCACGAGGAGCGTGTTGCCTGCGGCGGTGGCCCGGACGGCGGCCGCGGCACCGACGACGCCGGGCAGCCGGAGGAGCTGGTCGTCGAGCTCGCCGAGCTCGATGCGGCGGCCGCCGATCTTCACCTGGTCGTCGGCGCGCCCGCCGAAGAGCAGCCCCTCGGGGTCGTTGACGACGATGTCGCCGGACCGGTAGGCGCGCTCCCACCCGAGGCTGGGCATGGGCGCGTACTTCTCGGCGTCCTTGGCCGGGTCGAGGTAGCGGGCCAGGCCGACCCCGCCGATGATCAGCTCGCCGGACTCCTCGACGGCGACCGGTCGCCCTTCGCCGTCGACGACGGCCAGGTCCCAGCCGGTGAGCGGCAGGCCGATCCGCACGGGCAGCTCGCCGGTGACCATCGCGGCGCACGCGACGACGGTGGCCTCCGTGGGGCCGTAGGTGTTCCACACCTCGCGGCCGGGGGCCTGGAGCCGGGTGACGAGCTCGGGCGGGAACGCCTCGCCGCCGAGGATGAGCAGGCGCACCCGCTCGAGCGCGGCCGGCGGCCAGAGCGCGACGAGGGTGGGGACGGTCGAGACGATGCTCACCTGGTTGGCGGTGAGCCACGGGCCGACGTCGACGCCGGAGCGCACGAGGCTGCGCGGTGCAGGCACGAGGCAGGCGCCGTGGGCGAGGGCGAGCCAGATCTCCTCGCAGCTCGCGTCGAAGGCCACCGACAGCCCGGCCATGACCCGGTCGCGCGGGCCGATCGGCTTGTCCTGCAGGAAGATCCGCGACTCTGCGTCGACGAAGGCGGCCGCGCTGCGATGGGTGACGGCAACTCCCTTCGGTGTGCCGGTGGAGCCGGACGTGAAGATCACCCACGCGTCGTCGGCGGGGTCGGGGTCCTCCCCCGCACGGCCGCTGACCTCGACGTCCTCGAAGCGGGTGATGTCGAGCTCGCCGGTGATCGCGGCAGCGACGGCGGCCTCGCCGAAGACGACGCGGGCCCGCTCCTCGGGGTCGTCGGCGTCGACGGGGACGTAGGCGGCGCCGGCGACGAGGGTGCCGAGGATCGCGACGTAGAGGTCGAGGGTGCCCGAGCTGATCCGGACGCCGACCTTGTCACCCGGGCCGATGCCGAGGTCGGCGAGCTGTCCGGCGAGCGCCTCGGCCGCCTCGAGCAGCTCGGCGTAGGTCATCGTCTCGACCGAGCTGTCGACCGCGGTCGCCTCGGGGTGCGCGGCGACCGTGGCCCGGAAGATCTCGACGAGGCTCCGCGGGGGCGGCGCCTCACCCCCGAGGGTGAGCTCCGGGAGCAGGCCAGTGGTCACGGGATTGGATTGTGCTGGGCCAAGGTGAACAACCCGTGCCGCCCCGCCGCCCTCCCCCTCCTCTTTTCGCACGAGCCAAGGCTCGTGCGAGGGACAAACCCGGGTGAGGCCCGCACGAGCCTTGGCTCGTGCTGCTCCAGGACACCCCGGGCGCGCCCTTCCTCGTCGGCCTGTCGACCTTCGTCAGGCTGCTCTTCTACGTCACCTCGGCGGACCCGATCGAGGAGGGCGAAGGGGTGGGCCGCATTGGTCGCACCGCGACCCTTGTCGTGCCGGGAGAGCTGAGCGACTTCCGCTACCCGGTGCAGGTGCGCAGCATGCCCGCGCCGAGCTTCGGCACCCGGATGATCGAGGGTGACGACGTTACGCACGCCGTCGAGGTCGCCCTGCCCACGGGCGGCCGCTACAGCCTGCTCGACCACGACGTCGACCAGGTCTGCCACGACGTGCTCGACCACTACGAGCGGTGGGCGACCTCGGTCGTCCTCACCGACTCGGTGTAGGTCTCGACCAGCACGTTGGTCGAGGTGCGACGAGCTCTGCGAGGAGCCTCGAAACCACGAAGGGGGTGAGCTGCCGGGACAACCGGCGGCTTACCCCCTTCGCCGTGGTCGGGGTGACGACTAACGACTGGCGAAGGGGTCAGCCGCGGGCCTGGAGCCAGCTCGCCACCGACCGGACGTACTCGGCGTAGTCGCGCCGGGCGAGGGGGACGGCGGTGGTCACGAGCCGAAGGTCCGTGGCGACGTACTCGTGGATGAGGACGTTGCGCATCCCGACGGAGTCCTTGAGCGCGTCCGCCAGGTCCTGCTCGATGAGTCCCGCGGTGACCGCAGCGTCGAAGCTCTGCCGGTACTCGGTCGGTCTCAGTCCCCCGAGACTCGTGGCGGCGTGGGTGTTGATGTCGGCCGCGAGGTCGACGAGCTGGGTGAGGATGCGCTCGATCGCGCGGCGGGTCAGCCGGTCTTGCTCGAGGCTGGCCACCGTGACCTCACCGACGGCGTCGAGGTCGTCGAGCAGGTCACGCATGAGGCCGAGTCTGACCTGGAGCACCTCCCCGGAGAAGTCGCGCGGGCTCATCGGGTGAGCACCTCGAGCGCGCGGTCGCGGAAGCGCTGGGTGTCGCAGTACTCGCCGAAGGCCGCCATCTGGGCGTTGGCGTAGCGACCAGGCGTGAGCTCGACGAGCACGTCGACGCCGTGGAGCGCCTCGTAACGGGCGACAGAGCCAGCGTCGTCGAGCGACATGACGTCGACGTGGTCGCCGTACCTCTCTGCGAGTGCGTTGACGACGTCGAGGTGCGAGGCGTTCGGGCCGCCACGAAGACGGCCGTAGGCGAGGTCGATGTCCCCAGCGGCCGACGGGTCGTCGACCGCACTGCCGAAGAGCACGAGCAGGTCCACACCCAGGCGCACGCACAGACCGGCCAGCGACCCGTCCGCCTCGTCGGCGCGGAGCCGCTCGACGACGCCCGCGAGATCGCTCATGCGTTCAGGCTATCGGCCTTGCTGATCATGCTGGTCGAGGCGCGAGGAGCGCAGCGACGAGCCTCGAGACCGAAGGTGCGAGCGCCAGCGAGCCTCGATGGGCACCCCTTCGTCGTGCGACAGAATGTCCTCGCCATGGAGATCGCCAGCACCTACCTGCTCGTGACCTTCGCGTGCGCGTTGGTCGCGATGGCGTTGCGGCTGCCGCCGCTGGTGGGCTTCCTCGCGGCGGGGTTCGTGCTCGCCGGGATGGACGCGCCGGAGCTGCCGGGGCTCGACACGGCGGCCAACCTGGGCGTGACCCTGCTGCTCTTCAAGATCGGGCTCAAGCTCGACGTGCGGGTGCTGCTGCGGCGCGAGGTGTGGTTCACCGCGACGGCGCACATGCTCATCTACACGGTCGTCGGGGCGGGGCTGCTCAAGCTCTTCATGCTCCTCGGGCTGCCCTTCCTCGACGGGCTGCCGTGGCCGGCGCTGCTCATCATCGGCTTCGCCTTCTCGTACTCGAGCACAGTCCTCGTCGTGAAGGTCCTCGAGGACCGGGGTGAGTCGCAGGCGTTCTACGGGCGGATCGCGATCGGTGTCCTCGTGCTGCAGGACATCGCGGCGGTGGCCTTCATCGTCGCCTCCAGCGAGGACCTGCCCTCGCCGTGGGTGCCGGCGCTGGTGCTCGTCTGGCCGATCTCTCGCCTGCTACGGCGCATGTGGTCCTCGATCGGGCACGGAGAGATGCAGGTGCTCTTCGGGGTGGTCGCGGCCTTCGTGCCGGGGTACGCGTTCTTCGACGCGGTCGGGCTCAAGGGTGACCTCGGCGCGTTGGTCATGGGGCTGCTGCTCGCGGGGCACCCGGCGGCCACCGAGCTGACCCGGCACCTGTCGTCGGTGAAGAACCTGCTGCTCGTCGCCTTCTTCATCAACATCGGGATGACCGGGGTGCCGCAGCTCGAGCACGTGCTCGTCGCGGTGTGCCTGCTTGTGCTCGTGCCGCTCCAGGGGCTGGGGTACTCCCTGCTGCTGAGGATCTCGCGGATCAGTCGGCACACGACGAGCCGGGCGGGTCTGGCGCTGGCGAACTTCTCCGAGTTTGGGCTCATCGTGCTGGCCGTCGCGGTGAGCGTGCAGTGGGTCTCGGAGGACTGGCTGACGATCGGGGCACTCGCGGTGGCGCTGAGCTTCGTGCTCTCGGCGGCGGCGAACCGGTCGGAGCGGCTCGCCGACACCTACGCGCGGATCCTGCCGCCCGACGCGCCGCCGGAGCGGCTGCACGACGACTGTCGCCCGGTGGACTTCGGGGATGCGCGGGCGCTCGTGCTCGGGATGGGCCGGGTCGGCAAGAGCGCGGCCCGCCAGCTCGTGAAGGAGCACGGGGTGAGCGTGCTGGGTCTGGAGCAGGACAAGGAGCGGATCTCCCGCCTCGAGACGAAGGGGTGGCGCGTCATGGAGACCGACGCGAGCGACGTGCGCCTGTGGGAGTCGGTCGCGGCCGGCTCGCAGATCGAGCTTGTCGTCGTGGCACTGCCGTCGCACGAGACGTCGCTGGACGTGCTCAACCTGCTGCGCCACACCGGATTCGAGGGCACGGTGGCTGCGATGGCCCGCTACCCCGACCACGTCGACCAGCTCACCGAGGCGGGCGCGGACGTCGTCCTCCAGGTCTACGAGGGTGCGGGTGCACAGCTGGCGGACGAGGCTGTCGCTGCGCTGCCGACTGCGTCAGGATGGGGGAATGCAGACGATCTCTTCACTCGATGACCTGCTCGCCCTCGAGGGCAAGGAGGCCGGCACCTCCGACTGGGTGACGATCACCCAGGAGCAGGTCGACCAGTTCGCGGACGCGACGGGCGACCACCAGTGGATCCACGTCGACGTCGAGCGCGCGAAGGACTCTCCCTTCGGCGGGACGATCGCCCACGGCTTCCTCACGCTCTCGCTCATCCCGGTCTTCGCGCAGCAGATCTTCGCGCTGGAGTTCGGCGAGGCGAAGCTCAACTACGGCGTCGACTCGGTGCGCTTCACCAACCCCGTGCTCGTCGGGTCGCGCGTGCGCGCCACCGCGACCTTCGAGTCCGTGAAGCAGCTGCCGAAGGGTGTCCAGATCACGACGAAGTACGTCGTCGAGATCGAAGGGGTGGAGCGTCCCGCCCTCGTGGCTCAGCAGATCACCCTCGTGCTTGGCTGACGCTCTCTTCTCCCCGGGCATGTTGCCCGAGGCGTGAGGAGCGCAGCGACGAGCCTCGAAGGCTTCGTTCCCGTGAGCGGGGACGAATAGCCTCCGTTCTCTACCGAAGTCGACGCGCGAGGACATGGCAATGGGTAACGACGTTCGTGTTGTAGGCGCCGTGATCGTCGAAGACGGCAGGGTTCTTTGCGTGCAGCGTGGACCGCATGGTGCCCTCGCCGGCATGTGGGAGTTTCCAGGCGGCAAGATCGAGGACGGCGAAGACCCCCGCGAGGCCCTTTCCCGTGAGATCCGAGAGGAACTCGACTGCGAGATCGACATCGGCGACGAGGTCACCACAACGCGTCACAAGTACGCCTTTGCCGTCGTCACACTGACAACGTTCTGGTGTCGGATCACGGATGGCCTGCCGCGTCTGATCGAGCACGCAGCCCAAGCGTGGCTCCATCCGAGCGACCTCGCCACTCTTGATTGGGCGCCAGCAGATATCCCCGCTGTGGATCTCATTCGGCTCTCCAACTGTCGGTGACCGCTGGCAAGCTACGACCCGTGCCCCCAGACGAGCTCCCCACGGGCCTTTACGAGTCCCTTCTCACCGAGCATTTGCACACGCTCCTGGAGGGGGAGCATCGCGCTGTCGACTTTGGCAAGGTGGATGATGCCGATCAGGCCCATGTCCTCTCCCGGCACCTGAGCGCCGCCCTGCACCGTCGATTGGCTGCCATCAAGAACCCTGCCGAGCGGCTCGCCGCAGCGAATGAGCTGCTCCACGTCATCCAGGGCCCCATCGACTCAATCCGCGAACCTGTGGAGGAGCTTCACCGGCTCAGCGTCCCCGCGGGTCCAGGTCAGGTGGGCCGACTCACTCGGAGACCGAAGACACCGCTGAACGACGCTGCCCTCCTTACCAACGCACACGGTGAGCCCAGCCTGGCCACCGAACTGAAGGCCGAGATCGACTCCGCAGATTCAATCGATCTGTTGTGCGCCTTCGTCATGTGGCCTGGCCTTCGCCTCATCGAGTCGGAACTGGAACGCGCCCACGAGGCGGGCGTTCAGATCCGCGTCGTCACGACGACGTACATCGGGGGAACGGAGCGCCGCGCACTCGACCGCCTCGTGCACGAACTGGGCGCCCAAGTGCGGGTCCAATACGACGCAAAGCGCACCCGACTCCACGCAAAGGCATGGCTCTTTGCCAGGGACAGTGGATTCGACACGGCCTACGTCGGCTCTTCGAATCTCACGACATCGGCCATGCTCGAAGGAGTCGAGTGGAACGTCCGACTCAGCCGAGCCACTGCGCCCGCCCTTCTTGAGAAGTTCCGGGCGACCTTCGACACCTACTGGAACAGTCCAGAGTTCGAGACCTACGACCCGGACCGTGATCGGGATCGTCTGGACGACGCACTACTCGAAGCGAAGGGCGCCAAGGCATCCGACCGAGTGACGATTAGCATCGCCGGACTCGACGTGCGCCCCTATCCGTACCAACAGGAGATGCTCGATGCGCTCGAGGCAGAGCGCCTGGTTCACAACCGGCACCGGAACCTCATAGTCGCCGCTACGGGTACTGGCAAGACAGTCATCGCTGCGCTGGACTACCGCAACCTGGCTCGGAAGGCGGGCTCATCACCAAACCTGCTGTTTGTTGCCCACCGCAAGGAGATCCTCGAACAGTCGATACGGACGTATCGCGAGGTCCTGGGTGACGCGAGCTTCGGCGAACTCTATGTCGGGGGCCAACGGCCCGAGCGTTGGAAGCACGTGTTTGCCAGTGTCCAATCTCTAACGTCCTACGGAGTCTCGCAGATCCCGTCCGAAGCCTTCGACATCGTCGTCATCGATGAGTTCCATCACGCCGAGGCCACGACCTATCGTCGCCTCCTGGACCACCTGGCTCCCAAGGAACTGCTCGGCCTCACCGCAACTCCTGAACGCGGAGATGGCGTTGATGTCCGCAGCTTCTTTGGCGGCCGCATCGCAGCCGAGCTGCGCCTCTGGGATGCCCTCGGAGCCGACCTCCTCTGTCCGTTCCACTACTTCGCGGTGGCAGACGGCACCGACCTTCGGAGCATCGGTTGGCGGCGTGGTCGATACGACGAGAATCAACTCGAGGTAGTGTTCACTGGCAACGACGCTCGAGCCCGCATCATCCTGCAGTCGCTACAGGACAAGGTCTCTGATGTCGGCCAGATGAGGGGCCTCGGATTCTGCGTTGGAGTCCAGCACGCCGAGTATATGGCCGAGGCCTTCACCACGGCAGGTATCCCAGCACGCGCAGTGACGGGAAGTACCCCGTCAGCGGAGCGTGCTCAAGCCATACGAGACCTCCGTGATCGAGCGGTGAATGTGCTCTTCACAGTCGACGTGTTCAATGAGGGCCTCGACATCCCTGATGTGGACACGGTCCTCTTCCTGCGCCCCACCGAGAGCGCAACGGTCTTCATGCAGCAACTCGGTCGTGGGCTCCGACGCACCCATGACAAGGCTGTCCTGACAGTGCTCGACTTCGTTGGTCACCATCGCAAGGAGTTCAACTTCGCACGCCGATTCGGCGCGCTTACTGGCCTGCACGGCAAGCACCTTGAGCAGGGGGTCCAAGACGGCTTCCCGTTCCTGCCCTCGGGGTGCCATGTCCATCTCGACCGGCAGTCCCAAGAGATCGTCCTAGAGAACCTCCGCTCTCAGATCAGTCCGCGCTGGTCCCGGTTGGTTGGCCAGCTCCGGGACCACCCCGAGGACTCCCTGGCGGGCTTCCTCGAGAGTTCTGGCCTTGAGCTCAGCGATGTTCTCAAGCGGGGCCAACGGTCCTGGACCCGCCTCCGGCGCGACGCCGGCCTTCCGACCCCCCGGGGCTCTGCTTGGGAGGAGGCGCTCCTTCGCCGAGTCAGGGCATTCGCTCACGTGGACGACCCGGTAAGGGCAGCCGCGTACGTGAGGCTCCTCTCTGCGACGACACCTGACGCTAGGCAGTCGCCCGCCGAACAACGATTGACCAGGATGCTTTACCACTCACTGTGGCCCGATGGAGGCGGCTTCTCCTCTGCTGCCGAAGGACTTGTCGCTCTCCACCAGGAGGCGGCGGTGCGCGGGGAGATCTCAGAAGTTGTCCGTCTCAGTTTCGAGAATGCCCGCCACGTGCCCCAACCGCTGGACTCGGGTCTTGCGGGGATCCCACTCAGCGTTCATGCGCGCTATCAGCGTGAAGAGATCCTCGCAGCGCTCGACTTCCCACGACATCCGAATAGCTTCCGGGAGGGAGTCCTCTACGTCCCCGAATTGAATATTGACGCCTTCTTCATCACCTTGAAGAAGTCAGAGGCTGACTACTCTCCGTCCACGATGTACGCGGACTACCCGATCTCCCGCACGCTGTTCCACTGGGAATCCCAATCCACTACGTCAGCCGCGTCACCAACTGGCCAGCGATACCTCAATGGGTCCAGCACGGTGCTCCTATTCGCTCGACAGGAACAAAAGGACGACTTCGGCACCTCCCCACACCTGTTCCTGGGGCCAGCGACGTACGTCAGCCACTCTGGTGAGCGACCGATCGCCATCACCTGGCGACTTCTCACTCCGATGCCCATGGACTTCTTCCAGCACGCATCGGCAGTGGCCCAGTGAGCGAGCCTGGGCCAATGGCTCGTCCAGACCGGGCCGGTCCGCACGCCAGCGCAGCTCGGCGATCTCGTCGGTGTGGTTCGTCAGGGGTATCCCGAGCTGCGGGCAGATCTCGTAGTGCGCCATGCCCCCGAGCCTCTCGTTCAGGCACCGACACGTCAGCTCGACTGCGCGCTCCGTAGCTGACTCGCAGCTGAGCGCACTCCCCCTTCGCCCTAACCGATCCCCAACCTCCGGGCGACCTCCGGCCCACCCATCGCCGTGATCAGCCCCGGGTCCCCGACGACCACGAGCCGGTCGGTCGCGCGAGACAGCCCGACGTACAGCTTCTCCTTCGACCGGTCCCCGGCCGCGTGCTCGTTGACGCACAGGACGACCGCGCGCCGCTCGAGACCCTTGCACCCGAGGACATTGCCGTAGAAGACGGACTCCTTGTCCCAGAAGGAGTCCCAGTACCCCTCCTGGCCCTCGCTGTCCTGCAGCTCGACCTGCACCGGGTGTCGGTGCCAGGTCGTCACGAGCGCGACGTCCTCGGGTCGCCACCCCTCCTCGAGCAGCCGGTCCACCTGGTCGTCGGCGACCTCGATCAGGTCCTCCCCCTCCGACGTCGGCACGAAGGTCACCTCCGGCCCGTCGCCGCCCATCGCGCGCATCCGCATCGGCGTCAGCGGTGAGAAGACGTCGGCGATCTGCTGGGTGTTGCGCAGGTTGTGGTCGAGCACGAGCGGCACGAGCCGCACCGGCGGCCGCCCGAAGCGTGGGAAGACCCGCTGGTTCTCGTCGGAGTAGACGTACAGCCCGCCCTCCTCCTCGTCGACGAGCGAGCTCATGAGCGGCACCCACCACGAGTCGGCGAAGTCCTGCGACTCGTCGACGACGATCGCGTCGAACTTCTTGCCCTCCGGCAGCTCGGCCGCGAGCCGAGCCATCTCCTCGGGCAACCGCCGCTCCCAGAAGTCCGTGTCCTCCCGCGAGCCGAACTCCGTCACCCCCACGTGCGCGGCCAGCTCCTCGAAGGTCCCCACGAACGCCGGCTTGCGGTTGTACCGCTCCCCCGCGAGCTCCCGCTTGAAGTAGGACGCCAACCCGATCGAGTAGCAGAGCAGCGCCACCCTCTGGCGTGACCGTCCGTCGCCCCCGCGGGCCAGCGAGCGCGCCTGGGCCAGCGCCAGCGTCGTCTTGCCACTGCCCGCCCCACCACGGATCTCGACCCGGGTGAGCATCCGGGTGACCTTGAGGAGCATCGCCTGCTCCTCGGTGAGCCGGGTGGTCACCTCCTCGTCCCGCTCGGCTGCCGCCGCGACGACATCACGAAGGGGGAGCGCCCGCCCCCTGAGGATCTCGGCGACGAGGTCGCAGTCCTCTTGGGTCGGCGGGCGGTGCCCGTCGACGTTGGCCCGGGCGGCCAGGGTCAGCCGGCCGGCGAGCCCGGCGATGTCGTCACGGTCGTGCGCGAGCCGCCGGGGCAGGTCGGGCAGCGAGAAGTCCTGCGACAGCGCCGAGTTGGCGAGGACGACACCATGACTCCACTGCACGCGACCCCGGCTCCACCGCGGGTCGTGCTCGACGTAGCTCCGGGCCGCGTACTTGCCGCCCTCGGCCTGACGGACCGGGTCGATCCGGTGCTCCGACCCGGCGCGCCCCTGCCACCACTGGCCCTCCTCATCGACCCAGACGCTCCCGCCCTTGACCTCGAGGGCGACGATCGCGTGCCCTGGCATGAGCACGAGCAGGTCGATCTCGTACTCGCGCCGCGAGTCGGTGAGGTGCTGCCCGGCGATGATCGTCCAGTCAGAGGGTGCCTGGGCGACGAGGGACTCCCACACCACCTTCTCGCTCGGGTGCTCGAAGATCGGGTCAGGCGGCAGCAGCGTCGGTCCGGTCATGCCCCGATCGTGTCAGGCGTGACGGCAGCCGCGAGCAGGTTCAGCGACTCTCGGAGCCCGTGCGCAGAGCCGTCTCCTCGGTCACATCCCCGGCAAGGCCGCACACCCCCAGGAGTATCCTGGAGGTGCCGTCCCGGAGTTGAGGAGGTGGCGACGCGTGAGCACCAGCGAGCGCACCGACACCCCCCAGACCCGCGACGGGCTCCCCCTTCGCACCCTCGGGCTGCTCGCCGGCGGCGCCCTCCTGTGGATCGCCCTCTACCGCGGCAACCGACCCTTCTGGGACTGGCTTCTCGGCGGCCTCCTCCGCCTCGACCTCGAGGCCCGGCTCGGCAGCGCGGTCCACTTCTTCCTCTACGACACGGTGAAGATCTACCTCCTCCTCACCGGTCTGATGTTCGTCGTCGGCATGCTCCGCGCCAGCCTCGACCTCGACCGCGCCCGCGCCTGGCTCGAGGGGCGGGGACTGCTCGCGGGACTCGTGCTCGCCGTCGTCCTCGGCGTCGTCACGCCCTTCTGCTCGTGCAGCTCGATCCCGCTCTTCATCGGTTTCGTCGCCGCCGGGGTCCCGCTCTCGATCACCCTGACCTTCCTCATCGCATCGCCCCTGGTCAGCGAGATCGCGGCGATCATGATCGGCGACCAGTTCGGCTGGGACGTCGCCGCCGTCTACGTCCTCGCCGGCTCGGTCGTCGCGCTCGGCGTCGGGCTCGTCCTCTCCCGCTTCCGGCTCGACCACTGGGTCGAGGACATGGTCTTCGCGACGAAGGTCGCCCGGCTGCGCGCCGACGGGCACGTCCCCACCCTCGACGAGCGGGTCGAGGCGGCCGTCGACGAGGCCAAGGACATCTTCAGCCGGATCTGGAAGTGGGTCCTGCTCGGCGTCGGCATCGGCGCCGCCATCCACGGCTGGGTCCCCGCCGACTTCTTCGCCGAGCACGCCGGCGCCGACAACCCCTTCGCCGTCCCGCTCGTCACCCTCGCCGGGATCCCCCTCTACGCCAACGGCGCCGGGGTCGTCCCCGTCGGCGAGGCGCTCTTCGCCAAGGGCATGCCGCTGGGCACCGTCATGGCCTTCATGATGGGCACCATCGCGCTGTCCATCCCCGAGGCGATCATGCTGCGCCGCGTCCTGCGGCCACAGCTGCTCGCGATCTTCTTCGGCTCGGTGACCCTCGGCATCATCGTCATCGGGTACACGCTCAACCTCATCTACGCCTGACCCAAGGAGTCACCATGAAGATCAAGGTCCTCGGCCCCGGCTGCAAGAACTGCGAGACCCTCGAGCAGCGCACCCGCCAGGCCCTCGACGACCTCGGTCTCGACGCCGAGATCGAGAAGGTCACCGACTACACCGAGATCGCCGGCTACGGCGTGCTCAAGACCCCCGGCCTCGTTATCGACGAGCAGGTCGTCGTCTCCGGCAAGGTGCCGAGCGCTCGGGCGATCGCCGACCTGCTCCGGCCCGCCTGACGGGAGGCGACGAAGGGGTCAGTCGACCAGGTCGAGGACGGCCCGGGAGGCCCGCCCGTGCCACTGGCGCGGCGAGTCGAGCAGCGCATGATTGCCGCCTGGCACGAGCTCGAAGGTCGCGTCCGCACCCGCCGCGGCCACCCGCCCGACGAGGGCCCGTGCCCGCTCCGGGTCGCACACGTCGTCGGCGTCGCCGTGGATGACGCGCAGCCGCACGTCGGGGCTGCGGAGGTGAGCCGTCCGCTCCCGCTCGCCGACCCACGGGGCGAGGGCGACGACCCCGGCCACGCCGGGGTCGGCCGCGACCCGCAGCCCCACCCAACCACCGCTGGAGTGGCCGAGCACGACGACCGGTAGCTCGTGCTTCTCGACGAGCTCACGGATCACCTCGCGCGCCTGCACGACCCCGCTGCCCCCCTTCGCGATCCAGCCGCCGTGGGTGTTGTGCACGAGGACGGGGGCGACGCGGCCGTTCGAGGCGCGGGCGATCGACGCGGCGAAGGGAAGCATCCGCAGGTAGGAGATGTCGCGCCACCGGTTCGGCTGGCGCTCCTCGGCGCGACCCCCGTGCAGGACGAGGGCGATCGCGCGCGTCCGGTCCTTGACGCGGACCCTGCCGCGACGGACGTCATCCAGCAGCGCGGCGACGTCGTGGGCGTTGGCGTCGTTCACGCGGACACCTCCGCCCGGCGGCGCCACAGCACCGAGGCTCTCGTCGCCCACAGCGCCCAGACGATGAGCACCGGCTGGAAGAAGAGCCGCACCAGACGCGCGCGGTCGGTGTCCAGCCCGAAGGCGTCGCGGCCCTCCGTGTACTGCGCGACGTTGCCGGGGAAGACAGCGACGAAGAGCAGTGCCGTCGCCACCCCGACGAGCGCCCGTGCCGGCTGACGCCACGTGATGACCAGGGCCGCGCCGACCGTGAGCTCGACGACACCCGAGGCCAGGACGACGAGGTCCGGGTCGAGCGGCACCCACGGCGGCACCTGCGCCTGGAACTCCTTACGCGCGAAGGTCAGGTGACCTGTCCCCGCGAAGAGCATCGCGGCACCGAGCGCCACCTGGGCGACCCGGCGGACGAGAGCCACTCAGCCGCCCTGGGTCGCGGGGCGCATCGCCGCCAGGTCAGGGATGTCGTAGGACCACAGCTCGGCGGACATGCCGACCGGGCGACGCTCACCACCGGGTGAGTCCCCTTCGCCGTGGGCGCGCTGGAAGTCGCGGCCCGACTGCCACGCATCGAAGGCCGCCTCGTCCCGCCAGCGGGTGACGACGAGCCAGACGTTGCGGCCGTCGGTAGGCCGCAGGAGCTCGAAACCCTCGAAGCCGTCCTGCCCGTCGACCACCCCCGCGCGAGCGGCGAAACGGACCGCCAGCTCGTCGCCGGAGTCCTCGGGCACGGTGATCGCGTTGATGCGCACGACAGTCATGGGGCCCACTGTAGGCGTGGCTGACACACTGCCCGCATGGACGACGTCACCGATCTGACCTGCGCCCTCGTCGCCATCGACTCGGTCAACCCCGGTCTCGTCCCCGGTGCGGCCGGCGAGCGCGAGATCGTCAAGCACCTCCGCGCCCGGCTCGACGCCGCCGGCCTCGCCACCCACGTCGTCGAGGCCGCCGAGCCGGGCCGCCCCAGCCTGCTCGCCTGGACGCGAACCCCCAACGCGCACACCACGATCGCGCTCACCGGGCACCTCGACACGGTGGGGGTCGAGGGCATGGATGGCGCCTTCGAGCCGCGGGTCCGCGACGACGGCACGCGCCTCACGGGTCGCGGCTCCTGCGACATGCTCGGGGGCATCGCCGCGATCGTCGTCGCCGCCGAGCGCGCCCAGGCCGCAGACCTCCCCGTGCAGGTCGTCCTCGCCCTCGCCGCCGACGAGGAGGACGCGAGCCTCGGCACCACCGCGCTCATCCCCGCCCTCGCCGACCTCGACCTCGCCCCCGAGGCCGTCCTCGTCGCCGAGCCGACCTGGCTCGCCCTCACCGAGACCCTCCGCGGCTACGCGGTCGTCGAGGTCGAGCTGCGCGGCCGGGCCACCCACTCCTCCACCCCGGCCGAAGGGGTCGACGCCCTCGACCATCTCGCTCGCCTCCTCAGCCGGTTGCGTCAGGAGCACGAACGGGTGGCCCCGCTCGGCGGGTCGTGGATGTGCACGCAGGTCAGCGGCGGGAGCTCGACCTTCGTCGTCGCCGAGCACGCACGGCTGACGCTCGAGCGGCGCACCGTCCCCCACGAGGACGCCGACGTCGAGGCCGAGGTGCGCTCGATGCTCGACGACGTGCGCACCGAGGCCCCGGACCTCGACGCCGACTGGCGGATCCGCCTTCGCCAGGACGCGTGGCGGGCCGACACCGACGGCCCCGCCCACCACCTCGCCCAGACCCTCGCGGCCCGGCTCGCCGACCGTGGGCACGCGCCCGCCCCCTTCGCCGCGCCGTACTGGATGGAGGCGCCGCTGTGGCAGGCCGCCGGCATCCCCGCCGTTATCTGCGGGCCCGCCGGCGGGGGACTGCACGCCGCCGACGAGTGGCTCGACCTGCGCCAGCTGCGCGACTTCGCCGACGCCCTGACCGACACGCTCACCGACCTCGCCGGAGGACACGATGCCCACTGACCCCCGCGACCTGCGCGACGACGCGCCCCTGCTCGACGGGTGGCTGCGCTTCTACGAGGCCGGCGGGCACCCCTTCACCGTGCCCGGGCACAAGCAGCAGCACGACCTCGTCGGTGACGTCGTCGCCGGGGACGCCCCGATGTACGGCGCCGTCGACACCGTCGGGCTCGCCCACGGGCGGCTCGCCGAGGCCGAGCGACGGGCCGCCGCGCTGTGGGGCGGCGACGTCGCCCACCTCTCGACCGGCGGGTCGACGCACGGCAACCAGGCGCTCGCCCTGGCCGTCGGCCGCCCCGGTGCACGGGTCGTCATCGGCCGCACCGCGCACCGCTCGCTGCACACCGGGCTCGTCCTTGCCGGGCTCGACCCGGTGTGGCTGCCGACGGACGTCGACCGCTCCACCGGGATGCCGCGGCCCACGACGCCCGACGACGTGCGGGCCGCGCTCACCGAGGCACCCGACGCCGTCGCGGTCTTCGTCACCGACCCCTCCTACGTCGGCACCTACGGCGACATCGCCGGCATCGTCGCGGTCGCGCGAAAGCTCGCACCGCAGGCACCGGTCATCGTCGACGCTGCGTGGGCGGCGCACTTCGGCTTCCACCCCGACCTGCCGCCGCACGCCATCGCGCAGGGCGCCGACGCGATCGTCACGAGCGCGCACAAGGCGCTGCCCGCGTGGTCGCAGGCCGCCATCGTCGTCGCCCGCACCGAGCGGATCTCCGCGGAGCGGCTCGAGATCGGCATCCACGCGACGATGTCGACGAGCCCTGCCGGGGCGATCTTCGCGAGCGCCGACGCGGCCCGGGCACTGCTCGCCCAGGACGGCGAGGAGCTCATCGGGCGGACGCTCGACGCGCTGGCCGGGGCCCGGCATCGGCTCGCTGAGGTCGAGGGTCTCGTCGTCGTCTCCGGCGAGGGCGTGGACCCGCTCAAGCTGACGCTCGTGCTTGCCGGGACAGGTGCCGACGGCACGCGGGTCGAGGCCGACCTCATCGCCGCCGGCATGCCGCTCGAGATGGCCAACCGCGACACGTGCATCGCGATGGTGACGCTCGCCGACGACGCCGCCGCGCTGGATGCGTTGGTCAACGCCCTCGTCGAGTCGATCGAGCGGCACCGGGGCGAGCCCCGGCCGGTCGCCGGGATCGCCGCGTACGGGATCACGCCGGTCATGGGGATGACGCCGCGGGAGGCGTTCTTCGCCGACCGGGTCGCCGTGCCGGTGCGGGAGGCCGTGGGGCGGGTGGGCGCCGAGCTCATCGCCCCCTACCCGCCCGGGATCCCCGTGCTCGCCCCGGGCGAGGTCGTCACCGAGCAGGTCGTCGGCGCGCTCGAGCAGGCCCGGGCGTCCGGGTCGCGGATCGCCTACGCCGCCGACCCCACGGGCGCGACGATCACGGTCGTCGCCTGACCCCCTTCGCCCTCCCCCTCGCAGGAGCCTTGGCAGCTGCGCGGCCCACTGTCGTGTCGTGCTGAGGTTCGCCGGTCGGGCGACGAGAAATGGCGGATCCGACGGGGTGCCGGGCCGAACCTCAGCAGTACCCGACCGTCACGACGGCGAGTCGTCGGGCGAAGGGGTGCGAGGTGTCGGGCGAAGGGGTGAGAGGCGTCGGGCGGAGGGGCGAACCTCGAGCTGCTCTGGCGCCGCACCGGGCACCCGCTGCACCAACGGATCTTTGTCACGTGCCTCGTCGCGCCCCTCCCGAACACGATCGTCTCCTCGCTCGCGTGGCTCGTCGCCGGGCTGCTCGGCGGCGACACCATCGCCCAGGCGGAGATCGGGCAGTACGAGCACCACTGGTGGCCGCCGGACGCCCGCGGCATGCAGGCCGGGTTCCTCATGCTCTTCGGCGGGTACGGCATCGGCGGCGCGATGGGGGTCCTCGTCCTGCTCGGCCTCGTCCTGCCCGTCCTCGCCTTCATCCGGACGCAGGAGGTCCTCGCGGGCACGATGCTGCGGACCGACGGGGCGCACGCCGGGCGCAGCCGCCTCGCGCTCCGGTCCGCCTTCCTCGCGATCCCGGTGCTGACGATCGGCGGGGCGGGCATCGCCCTGGAGCTGCCGCCGGCGGTCACGGCCATCGCCGTCGTCCTCGGCGTCGCGCTCCTCGCTGCCACCGCAGTCTTCGCCGCCCGCAAGGACCGCTGACGGGCCCGACCGGGCGTAGCCTCGCGAGCATGCGCCCCCTGACCTGGGCCTTGGCCCTCGTCCTGCTCCTGACCGGCTGCGGCATCCCCCGAGACCCGGACGGCACGCTCGAGCGCGTGCAGAGCTCGGGCGTCCTGCGCGCCGCCGCCTCCCCGGCCGAAGGGAGCGTGGCCGTCGACGGCGACGACGTCACCGGCCCCGAGGTCGAGCTGGTCGAAGGCTTCGCCGAGTCGCTCGGGGCCGAGGTCGAGTGGCACGTCATGGGTGAGGAGCCGGCCGTCGACGCGATGGAGCGCGGCGAGGTCGACCTGCTCGTCGGCGGCCTCACCGACCAGTCCCCCTACGCGCCCAAGGTCGGCATGACCCGCCCGTACGCCGAGAGCGTCGACCACGGCGAGGCGACCAAGCACGTCATGGCCGTCCCCATGGGGGAGAACGCCATGCAGAGCGCCCTCGAGCGCTACCTCGACGGGGCAGCGCGGTGAGCGGCCGCACCACCCACTTCGGCGCGACCTCGCTGCCGCCGGAGCAACGCGCCGCCCTCCACCGTGCCAAGCGCCTCCAGTACGTCGGCCTGGCCTATCTCACCTCCTGCGTGGTCGTCGTCTACCTCGTCATGGGCTCCAGCCAGGCGATGAAGGTCGCCTGGATCGAGGACCTCCTCTCCCTCATCCCGCCGATCGCCTTCCTCCTCGCGGCCCACCGGGTCCGGCTGCCCCCTTCGCCCGCGCACCCCTACGGTCGCCACCGCGCGATCGGGACCGCCCACCTCGCCGCCGCCGTCGCGCTGCTCGCGATGGGCCTCTTCCTCGTCTACGACTCCGGCTCCGGGCTCATCGCCGGTGACCATCCGCCGATCGGGACGATGCAGGTCCTCGGCCACACGGTCTGGTCGGGCTGGTTGATGATCGCCGCGATGGTCTACACCGGTGTCGGGCCGGTGATCCTCGGCCGGCTCAAGCAGCCCCTCGCCCGGACCCTGCACGACAAGGTGCTGCTCGCCGACGCGGACATGAACAAGGCCGACTGGATGACCGCCGGCGCCGCGATCCTCGGCATCCTCGGGATCGGGCTCGGCCTGTGGTGGGCCGACGGTGTCGCGGCCATGGTCATCGCGACGAGCATCGTCAAGGACGGCTGGACCCAGGTCAAGGGCGCCACCGACGACCTCGGCGACACCGAGGCGAAGACCGTCGACGACTCCGCCGTCCACCCGCTCGTCGACGAGGTCCTCGCCGTCACCCGCCGCACGTCGTGGGTGGGCAAGGTCGCGGTCCGCCTCCGCGACATGGGGCACGTCTTCCACGCGGAGGTCTTCGTCGTCCCGGTCGAAGGGGTGACCGCCGCGCAGTGCGACGACCTCGCCTCCGAGATCGCCGGGCTGGACTGGAAGCTCGACGACGTCGTCGTCGCGCCGGTCGCCGAGCTGCCCGACGGGGTGCGGACCCAGCAACGGGGGCTCGAGCCGGGCGAGTAACCGAGTTCGGTACGGTGCCATGAGCGCCAACAGGGGAGACGCCATGACGACGACGGTCCGGACGACCTCGCCGCCCGGTGTGCCTCGTCGCCGCCCGTCCACCCACACCGCGAAGGTCGTCATGGCGGCCACGGGCCTCGTGCTCGGCGCCTTGGTCCTCGTCCACCTGGTCGGCAACCTCAAGGTCTGGTCCGGCGCCGCCTCCCTCGACGAGTACGCCCGGTGGCTGCGGACCGTGGGTGAGCTGCTCGTCCCGCACGAAGGGGTCCTCTGGGCCCTGCGCCTCGTCCTCAGCGTCTGCCTCGTCGCGCACCTCTGGTGCGCTGCCGTCCTCTGGCGAAGGGGTCGGATCGCCCGCGGCGGGCACCGGGCACCTCTCCGGTAGCGCAGCTTCGGGGCGCGGACGATGCCGGTGACCGGTGTCGCGATCCTCGCCTACGTCGTCGCGATGCTCGTGCTCGCGCTGCACCTCGCGCACGGGGTCTGGATGGCCGCCCACGACCTCGGGGTCACCGGCACCCGGACCCGGACGGCGCTCAAGGTCACCGCCGGCGTGCTCGCGATCCTCGTCCTCGTCGGCAACGCGTCGATCCCCGTGGCGGTCCAGCTGGGGGTGCTGGCATGAGCGGCGTCGACGACCTCCGCACGCTCGGCCCCGACCTGGATCCCCGTGTGCCCCGAGGGGACCCAGCGACGGCCTGGGAGCGCCGACGGCTCGAGCACCGACTCGTCAGCCCGCCGAACCGCCGCCGCTTCCGGGTCATCCTCGCGGCGTGCATCGGCTGCGGTGCGTGCGTGGCGGCCTGCCCGAACGGCGCCGCGCACCTCTTCGCCGGCGCCAAGCTCGGGCACCTCGCGCTGCTGCCCCAGCCCGCGCTCGAGCGGGGCCGGCGGGCACGCAGCATGTCCGAGGCGCTCGAGGAGGACTTCGGCCCGTGCTCGACGTACGGCGAGTGCGCGCAGGTCTGCCCCGCCGGCATCCCGCTCAACGCGGTCGCCGTCGTCGCCCGCGAGCGCCTGCGGGCCGGGCGGCGCGGACGCGACGACTGAGCAACCTCGCGGTCAGCCGTGGCGCACCCGGGAGAGGAAGGCCCGGGTCCGCTCGCGCTGCGGGTTGTCGAGCACCGCGGACGGCGGCCCGGACTCGTGGACCGTCCCGTCGTGGAGGTAGCAGACCTGGTCCGCCACGTCGCGCGCGAAGCCGATCTCGTGGGTGTTGAGCAGCATGGTCATGCCGTCCCGCTTGAGCTCGGTGAGCAGGTCGAGCACCTCGCCGACGAGCTCGGGGTCCAGCGCGGAGGTGACCTCGTCGAGCAGCATCAGCCGGGGCCGATTGACCAGCGCCCGGGCGATCGCGACCCGCTGCTGCTGCCCGCCGGAGAGGTCGTCGGGCCGCGCCTTCGCCTTCTCCGCGAGGCCGACCCGCTCCAGTGCCGCCATCGCCCGCTCCCGCGCCTCCGCCGCCGGCACCTTGTGCACCTTGCGTGGCGCGAGGGTGACGTTGCCGAGGACGTCGAGGTGAGGGAAGAGGTTGTAGGCCTGGAAGACGACACCCATCCGGGAGCGGATCTTGTCCGCGTCGACGGCCGGGTCGGAGATGTCCTGCCCGTCGAAGTGGATGAGCCCGTCGTCGACCTGCTCGAGCAGGTTGGCGCAGCGCAGCAGGGTCGACTTGCCGGAGCCGGAGGCGCCGATGAGGACGACGCACTGCCCCTCGTCGACGGAGAGCGACACGTCCCGCAGGACGACGTGGTCGCCGAAGGCCTTACGAACCCCGGACATCTCGAGGACAGCCATCAGATCATCCCTCCCGCGCCGTGGAAGCCCTGCCTGCGGGCGAACCAGTCGGTCAGCCGCGCCATCGGCACGGTGAGGCAGATGAAGAGGAAGCCGGCGACGACGTACGGCGTGTAGTTGAAGTCGCTGGCCGTCTCGATCTGCGCGGCCCGGATCGCGTCGACGACTCCGAGGACGGCGATGAGGCCGGAATCCTTCTGCAGCGAGACGAGGTCGTTCATCAGCGGCGGCAGCACCCTGCGCCAGGCCTGCGGCAGCACGACATGGCGCAGCGTCTGCCCGTAGGTCAGGCCGAGGGAGCGCCCGGCGAGCCGCTGGCTCTGGTGCACCGACTCGATGCCCGCGCGGAAGACCTCCGCGACGTACGCCGAGTAGCTGAGCACGAGCGCCATGCACCCCCAGAAGAGGGCCGAGTTCGGCAGACCCGAGAGGTTGAGCGCCGGGCCGCCGAAACCGAGGAGGAAGAGCACGAGGAGGAGCGGGAGACCGCGGAAGGTGTCGACGTACACCGTCCCCAGCAGGCGAAGGGGGAAGGCCACCGGCCCGCGCAGCGTCCGCAGGATCGCGATCGTCAGGCTGAGCGTGACGATGAGGATCGCGCAGAGGATCGTCACCCGGATGTTGAGCCAGAGACCAGACAGGACAGCCGGCCACGAGTCGAGCGCCTTGTCGAGGTCGAAGTAGGTCTCCTGGACCCGGGGCCAGCCCGGCGAGCTGACGATCGCGGTGATCGCGACCCCGAGCACCACGGCGGTGCTCGTGGCCGCGATCAGCGCGCTGCGGCTCGTGCGACGACGCCGGTAGGCGTCGCGCTCCCGCTGGGTCGCCGACGGCTCCCAGTCCTGCGTCACCCTGCTCACGAGAGCTCGGGTGCGCCCTGCTGGCTCAGCCACTCGTCGGAGAGCTTGTCGAGGGTGCCGTCCTCGCGCAGGGAGTCGACGGCCTGCGTCACGCACGAGGTGAGCGAGGACCCCTTCGCCAGGACCGCGCCGAACTGCTCGGTCTCGCCGGTGCCGGCCGGCAGCTGACCGACGATCACGCCGTCGTCGAGCTGGGCGGCCGTCATGTAGTAGGCGGTGGGCAGGTCGACGACGATGCCGTCGATCTGGCCGTTCTTCAGCGCCTGCACGGCCTGGTCGTTGGTGTCGTAGGTGCTCGGCCTGTCGGCGGGCTTGATCTGCTCGGTGATGGCCGTGTAGCTCGTCGTCCCGACCTGCGCGCCAAGCCTGGCGTCGGCGAGGTCGGCGATCGCGGTCTTGCCGTCGATCTTCGAGCCCTTGGTGGTGATGACGGTCTGGGTGACGTCGTAGTAGCCGGAGGAGAAGTCGACGGCCTTCCTGCGGGGCTCGCTGATCGAGACCTGGTTGAGGTCGAGGTCGAACTTCTTCTCGCCCGGGCTCACGACGGCGTTGAAGGGCACCTTGACCCAGGTGACGTCGCCCTTGGCGAAACCGAGCTCCTCGGCGATCGCGTAGGCGACGGCCGATTCGTAGCCCTTGCCGTTGCTCGGGTCGTTGTCGACGAACCAGGGCTCGTAGGCCGGGTCGTCGGTCGCCACGGTGAGCTTGCCCTGGGTAAGGGTCTCCATGGACTCCGGCGTGCAGCTCTCCGCGGCGGCGTTCGTCGTGCTCGACGACGGGGCCTCGTCGGCCGGGGCGGAGCAGCCGGTGATCGCCAGCGCGGCGACGGCGAGGGTGGACACGGCGAGGGGGGTGTGGCGCACGGGGACTCCCAGGTGGTGCGAAGGGGTGGAAGACCTCAGTATCCGCTGTCGTCGACGGCCCTCTGACACGTGTCCACCCTCCGGGGGGTGCTCGGACGGTGATCCGGGGTCAGCGCAGGACCACGAGGACGTCGTGGATCTCACCGTCGTCGGTGATCGGCAGCCGGTCGCCGGACCCGAGCCGTCGCCGTCGAGGGCGATGCTGCGCTGGGCCCGCACCAGGGCGCGGCTGTTCGCCTCGAGCCGGTCGAGGAGGCCGAGCACCCGCGGCGCCCGGCGCACGACGACGTGACTGTCGGCGAGGCTCACCGCGTGCTCGACGAACCGCTCCCGGCTGAAGAGCTCGGCCCGGATGACGTCCGGGTCGTCCCGCGGGCTGGTGCGACGCCGAACCTGTGGCGGGGCGGTCCAGGTACGTGCCATGTCTTCCCTCGAGCGGCTCGACGGGAGGGGTAGCGGGCGCCCTGACCTGGACGGATCTCAGATCGTCGTCGCCTGCCCCGCCAACCAGGTGCGGTGACCGCCGTCGAGGTTGCGGACGTCGCGGCCGAGCTGGGTGAGCAGCCGGGTCGCCGCGTGCCCACGCTGGCCGACGGCGCACGTCACGACGAGCGGGCCCTCGGGCAGCTCGTCGGCGCGCTCCCGGATCTCGTCGAGCGGCAGGTTGACGGCACCCGGGAGCGAGCCCTGCGCGAACTCGCCCGGCGTGCGCACGTCGACCAGGCTCACCCCTTCGTCCTGCAGCCCGGCGACCTCGTGCCACTGGACCGAGCGGGTCGTGCCGGCGCGGAGGTTGTCGGCGATGTGGCCGAGCATGTTGACCGGATCCTTCGCCGAGCCGAACTGCGGCGCGTACGCGAGCTCGAGGTCGGCGAGGGCGCTCGCGGTGAGCCCGCCCGTCATGGCCGTGGCGATGACGTCGATCCGCTTGTCCGCGCCGGAGCGTCCCACCGCCTGCGCGCCGAGGATCGCGTCGCTCTCGGGGTCGACGAGCAGCTTGATCGCGAGCTGGTCCGCGCCCGGGTAGTAGCCGGCGTGCGAGGCGGGGTGCGTGTGGATCGCGCGGTAGGCGCGGCCGGCGGCGCGCAGCCGCTTCTCGTTCCAGCCCGTCGTCGCGACCTGCAGCCCGAGCACGCCGACGATCGCGGTGCCGAGCACCGGACGGCCCCGGCCGGGGAGCCCCGCGATGTGGTCGGCGACCCGCCGGCCCTGGAGGTTCGCGGTGTTGGCGAGCGGGACGAGGACCTCGCTGCCGTCGAGGGCGTCGCGCTTCTCGACGGCGTCGCCCACGGCGTAGACGAAGGGGTCGCTCGTCCGGTGGTGCTCGTCGACGACGATCCCGCCGCGCTCGCCGACCTCGAGGCCGGCTGCCTCGGCGAGCGTGCTGTCCGGGCGCACCCCGATCGCGGCGACGACGAGGTCGGCCGGCAGCTCCTCGCCCGAGGCGAGGGTCACCCCCTTCGCCCCGATGGCCGTGACCTGCTCGCCGAGGCGCAGGTCGACGCCCGCCTCGCGCAGGACGGCGTGCACGGGCGCGGCCATCTCCGGGTCGAGCGGCGCCATGACCTGGTCGGCCGCCTCGACGACGACGACCCGCAGGCCGCGGCGGTGGAGGTTCTCGGCCATCTCGATGCCGATGAAGCCGCCGCCGATGACGACCGCGGTCTGCGCGCCGGCCGTCGCGGCGACCATCGCGTCGGTGTCCTCGACGTCGCGCAGCGAGAGGGCGCGCTCGATGCCGGGGATCGGCGGGCGGACCGGGCGGGCGCCAGGCGCGAGGACGAGCCGGTCGTAGGCGAGCTCGCTCGTCTCGCCGGTGCGGGTGTCGCGCACCTCGACGACCTGCCGGTCACGCTCGATCGCGGTCACCTCGGTGCCCACCCGCACGTCGAGGCGGAAGCGCGCCGCCAGCGACTCGGGCGTCTGCAGCAGCAGGCTGTCGCGCTGCTCGATGACGCCGCCCACGTGGTAGGGCAGACCGCAGTTGGCGAAGGAGACGTGGCCGCTGCGCTCCAGCACCACGATCTCGGCCTGCTCGTCGAGCCTGCGCAACCTCGTCGCCGCGCTCATGCCGCCGGCGACCCCTCCGATGATCACTGTCCTCATGGAGACGTTTATACCCCCTGGGGTATTCTGATGCACATCGACGCACGCCGGCGCCGTGGATGTCATCGTCCCCTGCCCGTGCCAATGCCAAAGAGCCCGGACCCCAAGGGGATCCGGGCTCTTTCGGCGGGTGGGTGGTTCCCGAAAGTCCATGACCTGCGGCGACCTCGCGACCAAGCTCACCGCTGGCACAGGCGGCGATGCCGGCCAAGCACCGCGGCATCGCAACCAATCGTGGCCGTCGGGCTCGCGTCACACCGCCCAGATTGACGTAACCAAGAAGCAGCGAGGGGTGTAATTGCTTTGAGCGAGCGTTCCGGTCGGTTGCGTCACTCCCCGCGGCTAACCTGCGTTCGTGGATGCATCGCTGGTCATCTCCGCTGACCTTTACAGGTACTGGCACGTCGATTACCAGAACGGGGCCATCCGAATCGTTTGCCAGGACGGTCGGGTCATCCAGGACGAACTCGCGGACCGGCACCGGCCGACCAACTCTCAGGTCGCCACCTCGACATTCGACTGGGACAATTGGTGGATCTGGTCGACCACGACCAGGAACGACGTCATCCTCACCGAAGGGTTCAACCCCGCTTCCCCACCCCCTCTCAACGGCCGACCGGCCGTCTATCTCGACCAGAACCGGTGGCGGACCGTCGCCGATGTCTTGCACGAACCGGCCCGCGTGAAAGACCTCAGCGAGCGACGCGCAGCTCAAGATCTCATCCGACTCGCCGATGGCGGCGGCATCGTCCTGCCCCTGTCGACAGGGCACTTGCTCGAGACCGCGGGGCTGCATGGCGACCGCCGCTACGAGATCGGCGTAGCGATGGCCCACTTGGCCCACGGGTGGCAGATCCGGAACCCGCTAGACCTGTGGAAGCACGAGGTCGACCGGTCGATCCGAGAGCGTCTGGGCGGAGTGGAGAAGGCACCCGTGCTGTACCCGATCGTCACGGAACCCGGTGCGCTCTTCGGCACAGACACGTCTCTCGGCATCACCGATGACACTCCGGAGATCGATAAGTTCATGGCGATGCTGACCATGCCGAGCGTCATCCTGGATGTGCTCGTCGACCGTGAGCGGATCCCGAAGAATTCGCTCACGAAGTGGGTGACCCATCACGCCACAATTACGGCGCAAATCCATGCAGAGGACTTGCCGAAGGAACAGCGTCGGCGACTCGCGCGACGCCGCTACTGGAATGAGAACATCGCCTTCTACACATCGGCGTACCGGCGGCTCATGAGCTCCGCAGACTTCCCGACGTTCAGCGACGCGGAGTTGGCACGATTGTTCGCCGACTCGCCAATGGTGGGGCTGGTGTCCGAACTCTTCATCCGCCGTTTCATCGACCACATGGGCAAGTGGGAGCGCAACGACCTGGTCGACATGTTCCACCTGTCCAGCGCGGCGGGTTACGCCGACTACGTGTGCGCTGAGGCTCACACCGGCACGCAACTCCGAGAGGCACAGCGCGCGCTCGGGCGTCCCGAGACCGTTTTCACGACCCTTGCCGACCTGGTCACCGCGGTTCGTCGCGACGGCGCCCGGGCCGACTCCGAGCGCGCCGGCTCCGACTAAATCGCTGCGCGGTTCGGGAGCGCTCTGGCCCTCCGCCTGCGACGACCCGGGCTAGCGATCGCCGATCCGGGATCGTGTCGGTGATGTCCGTCAGACTGGCGGTGTGGTGGTGACCCCGCGAGCGGAAGTGGACGGATGGACGAGGCAGAGTTCGCCAGGCATCTCGACCTGGGGCGCAAGAACGCCCGGATCATGGAGCTCTGCGCGAATCACTGCCGGCACATGCGGTTCGTGGAGTCCAGCGGACGCGGGATGCTCGAGGAAGTGTCCGGGCTGCCGTTGAACTCAAGGCGGGTGGAGTGCCCAGTCGCCATCGGGAACACGTCCGGGATGCAGTTGGACTACGTGACATTCGAGTTCTACGCCGAACACTGCGTGGGCTGCGACATGCGGGACCCGACGGGGCGACTGCCGAACCTGGAGACCGAGGCTCTGGCACGCCAGCAACAGGCCGAGGCTCAGGAAGCCGAACGGGCTGAGGAGCTTCGGGTCCGGGGCGTTGCGCGCGCTGAGCGAGTGGAGCGACGGCGGAGCTTGCGGGCGACCGCAGACCCGGCGACCATCGGGATCCTGGACGACCTCGATGTTCTCGATCCGGACCCTGCGGTTGAGGTCGACGCCGAGGCGACGGCCGCGGCGCGACGTCGGCTGACGACGGTTGCAGGCCGTGCGGCGGACCGGTTCGACGAGCGCCTCATCGACGAGCTGTTCGACGCCGTGGAGAGCGTCGGGCTTGCCGAGCTGTTGGACCCGTTGCGGCACCTGGCGGCGCGGCGCCCAGAACTCACGGGGCGCTTGTTGACTGCCGCGCTGGCGGCGTTGCGCACGTTCCCGTCGCCGGAGGCGGGCCGCTGCCTGACCGACCACCCGGACGGAGTGGACGCTAAGGCTGTCGACGATGCCGTCATCTGGGCGGTCGTGGCACTGGCGGGGTCGAAGACACCGGGCGACCATCACTTCTCCGGCCCGACGCCGGTGGTGCAGGCGAACGACCCAAGACCGTTGCGGGTACTCGCGGACCTATGTCCGGACAGATTGGTCGCACGGCTGGGTGAGATGCTGCCGCGGCCCGCGGTGACGGGGATCATCATCAACCCGGCGCTCCAGCCGCGACAGGTCTCCGACTTCGACCGGCGGGCCGCCGCTGGCACAGTCGAGCATCTCGCCAGCACCCACCTCGGGCTGGCTATCCGGCTGTTGCCGAACCTGGCCGTCTCTCTCGGCGTTCCAGCGGAGGACAGTTACGACCCAGACACGGTCGGGACCGCCGAAAGGGCGCTCGCCCGGATGTTTATCGCCGCACCCGTCCGGATTGCCGGGATGCTGGAGGATGCGGGCCGGCACTCGTCCAATGAGATTCGGGACGGTCTCGTCGGCTCGGTCCGGCATGCCTTGGAGATGATCGATACCGAGTACGTCCACCGTCGCGCTCACGACCCGGTGCCGACGCCCGAGGAGGAGGCGGCGGTCGCCGATGCGGCGTTCGCGTTCTTCCTCGCGCGCCTCGATGAGTCGTGGGGGCATCAGGTGACGTTCTCCGCCGCCGAGTCCATCGAGCAGATGGGCCGCTGGCACCGCACCGCCCTCGCAGGACACGTGGACGCGACCCTCGGATCGTTCGTGACACTGACCCGGCACCGGCTCACCGAACAAAGGAGCGTGCTCACCTCGACCGCTGCGCCAGACCCGCTCGCGCCGATGGAGGCGTGGTCGCGCAAGCACAGCCTGTACCAGTCCGCCCGACGCCTGTTGAGCGCGGTCGAGGCCGCCTCATCGACTAACCCGTTGGCCGTGTGCCAAACCATCACGGCGCTCATCACAAGCGAACGTGACAGCGACCTGGGCGACGAGGTGGTGTCCCCGCTGCTGGCCACGCTCGGCGAGGTCGGCCGACGCCACGGGCACCAGCCCGGAGTGCTCCAGGCCATCCTGCCGACCCTCCATACCTACCTGGTCGATGCCGACCCCAGACCTCGCTCCGCGGCGCTAGAGGCATGGACAACGATTGGCAGATCTCACGCCCTCCCATCGACGGTCGCGGACCTCCTCCCCGCGCTGGTCTCGGACGCATACGTCGTGATGATTGATGCCGTCCTCGCGGCCGCGTGCCGACTCCCGTGGCCGGACCAAGAGTCCAAGATCCGGTTGGCCTTACACGCTGCGACCGTGATGGAGGGCATCGACGTCTCCGACCACCTGGATACGTTCCTGACGTCAATCTCCGCACTGCGGCACCATGTGTCGGACCCCGTCGCGCTCGCTGAGCTGGAGAAGAAGGCCTTGGTTCGGGTTCCGAAACTCGAGTGGTACCAGGCGAGGAAGGTGATCGAGCAGCCGTGGCAGCCGGATGCACGGGTGGCGCCGGAGCTCGCGGTGGTGTGGTTAGCGCTGGCACCGCGAGACACCTACGGGCTCCGGCAGCGCGACGAGGCCGAGGAGGCGCTGAACGGACTTCTCGACTGCGGCGTCGGCCTCCTCGGCCTCCCGGCCGCCGACATCATCAACATCGGCGCGGCGCACTCGCCGGAGTCGCACTACGGGTCGATGGAGTACGCCGAGGTCCTCGCCCGAGCAGAACGGCGGGACGATGTCGTCGCGCTGCTCGAGAGTGCGTTGACTCGGATCCCGGATGAGCCGGCGCGCAGTTCACAACGCGCGCTGGCCGCCCTCGCGGCCGCGGTCGCACGCCTGCACGTGACCCTCGAGCCGGACGTACCGGACGACGCGAAGGTCCGCGACGCGGTCGACGAGGTCGGCGCCGCGATCAGCATCTGCCTGGGTCACCCCGAGGATGCCTTGCGATGGCTGCGGCCGTTTGCCACGGCCGCCGCAACGCGCGCAGCGATCGTCTGCACTTTGCTCCACGTTCCGACGCCCGCCCCGGTCACCGCCGCCCTCGCGGACATCCCGGCCGACGAGTCCTCGATCACCTCTGTCGAGCCGACCGACCCGGCCGAAGGGTTAAAGGCGCGCGCACAACGGCTGCGTGACCTAGCGGCCGTCCTCCAGCGCGGCGGGAGATCCACCGGGACAGCGACCCACGACGGGCTCGTCATCACTGCGCGGCTGCTCCACGCTGTCGCGCACCTCCTAGACGCCGACGGTGCCGACCTGAACGCCGACGCCAAGCAGGCCATCGCGCACCGGACCGCAGCAGCACGCCGCGCCGCCGCCATCGACCTCGACGCCTACCGGGACGACGACCCGCTCCTGCCTCGCGCCCGAGCCCTTCGGGCCATCCTCGCGGCAGATCCCGACCCGGCCAAAACCCTCGACCTGGGCACGGTTCTCACCGCTGCGGCCGGTCTGCCAGCGCCGTTGCTGTTCATCCGAAAACCCGAACGCCAACGCGGTTTCGGGCCATGGACGCCGCCCGCCGAACCTGAGCCGGACAGTACGACAGTCGCGGTCGCTCTGGTCTCGATCGACGACACGCTCCTCACCGGCCCTGCCATCGTTGACCCGGCCCTCACCCACACGCTGAGCCTGCAGGTGCAGACGGACCCATGGCCGGCCTGGGTCGAACGGCTGGACGCCGAGCTCATCAGCACGCTGAACGAGACCGAGCTCCAGCGGCCTGCGCTCACCTGGCAGCGCCACCAACAGGCCGGTGACCCGGACACTTACGAAGGAACTGGCAGCCTTCACGTGCGCTATGCCGTCCCCACCACCCAGCACGCACCGCCGGTCCTGGTGCGCCTCACCTGGCGCGGCACCGACGAGAACGGCAACCCGAAGAGCCAGCCCCTCGACGTCGCTGGCCACCGCGAGTTCCGTGTTCGTCCCTACGACCCCGCCCGCGACGCCACTACCCAGTACGAGGTGTTCGACGAGCACCTCCTCGGCATCTACGAGAAGCTCGCCGCCGCCGGCTACCCGCACAACCAGCTCCAGCCGTTCGCCCGCCTCCTCAACGCCGTCTCACGCGCCGGGCTCGCCATGACCTGGAACAAGAAGTACCGCCGTGGCCAGTACGTGAGGGAACGCCAGTTCCACGACGACCTGCACGCCGCCCTCCTCGCCGACCCCACCCTCGAAGGGCGAGTCGAACGCGGCACCCCGCTCGGGCACGGGTTCCTCGACACCCGACACGACGGCATCACCGCCGAACTCAAGGTCGCCCGCGACCAGCCCGTCACCCCTCAGTCAGCCACCAAGTACATCGGACAGCCGACCCAGTACGCCGCGGCCGACGGCGCCCGCCTCTCCATCCTCGTCGTCCTCGACATGAGCCGCAAAGTGCTTCCCATCGGCACTCCCGAGAACTACCTGTTCGTCCTAGGCCCCAAGCAGCACGGGATGACCGACCCGCACTCTCCCAGCGTCGTGGTCACCCTCGTGATCAACGGCAACCTACCCACCCCCAGCAGCTGGTCGCGCCGCAAGACCCCGACGACCGGCAACCCCTGACGGAAGCGCACGACGCGCTAGCAGCCCATCCCACCCGAACCATCAGAGGACCCGAGCAACGCCCCGCTCGACGACACCCCCCAGTCTGTGCGTCAATGCACCTGGCCGCCCGTGGGCATCGCTCACAGCGGTCCTTGACGTGCGTCACTTCGCCGCAAGTGACGCACTCTTCGCCACAGCCGTCTGAGTCGGGCACGCCGACCGCGACGCGTTCCGGAATGGGCGTCGGCCGCGGCGGTAGTCTGCACCTATCAGTCGGCCTCACCAGCCGAGACCCCGATGAGATCAGCGTCTGACCAGCGCAGCGAAGCGACATGGCGGACGTGATCGACGGGAGCAGGTGAGGCGAGTGAGGACCAGCGAAGACGACAAGGTCTCGGTCGCGCCTGCGCGTGCCGGTCGACCAGCCGCTCGGTCGCGGCGCTTCGCACCCAACGAGATCGTCCGCGTCGAGGTGCGCATGCCCGCGACGATCGCCGCCCAGGTGTTCGCCCTCGCTGCCGACACCGGCCGGCCCGTGAGCGCCACCGCCTCCGACCTCCTGGCTGCCGCTCTCGCCGCGCGAGAGGGGCCCTGCGTGACATGACCCGGTCGGCGCAGGACGCCGATCATGCGAAAGGCCGGGAGTGCCATCCCGGCCGATTCGCCCTGACAGCGGACGACACCGCTGCTTCGCAATACTCACCCCCATGCGGAGGGCTTTGCCATGCCATCTTCCGATTCCAGAACTGCCGACGTCAACCATGACACGGTCGGCGAGTCGCGTTCCGCGGCCGAGCTGGCCGTGCGCCGCTACGTGCCGAACTCCCTACGCCCGGATCAGTGGGCGGCGATATCTGAGTTCACGGTCGACATCGCGCTTCGTCTCGGCGCGAGTCACCCAAAGCGGGCCATCGAGTCGATGCGCACACTCTCGCAGTTCATTCACTGGGCGCGCACCCAAGGTCTCCCGCTCGACGTGGAGCTGATCTTCGACCCCGACACGGTCGAGGGCTACATCGCCGGTGGCTGCCCCCACCTCGCTGCTTCCTCCAGAGCGACACGGCGCGCATACCTGCGCAGCTACGGACGACAGATCACCACCACAGCACCTTGGCCCCCGTCCATCCGGCCGCTGCGCCAGGACTACGCGGTCGTGCCCTACAGCGACGCCGAGGTCGCCAGGCTGCTCGAAGTCGCCGCATCGCAACGCACTACAACCCAGCGACGCCATCTGCAGGCGCTCCTCGCACTCGGTCTCGGTGCCGGCCTCTTCCCCAAGGAGTCATGGTCGGTCACCACCGATGATCTGATGGAGAAGCACGGCTTCCTCTGCCTGACGGTGCCCGGGGACCGACCCCGGGTCGTGCCGATCCTCCCGCCCCACGACGACACGCTGCGGGCGATCTGCCGAGATGATCCAGGCTCGACACTGCTCGGCTACGTCGCGCCGGAATGGGACAGGTCTCGGCTGAGCAACCTGCTCGGCAAGAGCGAGTTCCCTCCCGGCACACCGGTGATCAAGCTACACCGGCTACGAGCCACGTGGTTCCTGCACCACATGCGCAACCTCGTTCCTCTCAACGAGCTCTCAAAAGTCGCTGGACTCAGCACGGCGAAGACCTTCGGCCATCTCATGCGCTACCTCCCCGACCTTCCCGAGGCCGAGGTGTTCGCCCAGATGACGAGGCGATGAGCCGAGCGGCCAAGAATCCTCAAGGGTCAGGTACGGCGGCCAGCCGGGTCCTGATCGCAAGGAGGCTGACCAAGGCGCAGCAGATCGCCCGCGCCATCGGATGTGCCGACAGTCCCGCCATGAGAAGCCTATTGGACCACGCCGCGCCCCGGTTCGGTCGTCCTCGCAAGATCCCCTTGCGGTCGATCGCGATCCTGCTCGCCCTGCATGCGATCCGCACCGGCTCATCGATGATCATCTCCCGGGTCGTCAGCACAGCCGACGACCTCACCCCGAGCGAGCGACACATGATCGGCATCCCGAAAGGGGTCGCCCTCAGCGACAAGAGAATCCGCAGTGGCGTGACCGCACTCATCGGTCGCTCGGCCGCCGGTCTGCAGATCTCGCACGACCACCCCGAAGCCGATCCCGTCACCGGCGAGGTCATCGACTGCGGTCCTAGCTGTCCCCATGTGGACATCGGGCTGGACGAGATCCTCACCGACATCGTCCTGGCCAGCCTGCCGACGGAGTACCTGTCCTCACTGCCGACGGCCGTCGCCGTCGACGGCACTGACATCGAGTCGCACTACCGGAGCCGTCGTCACGGCCCAACCACGCCAGCCGGCCAGAAGTGGGACTGCGTCGACACCGAAGTCGCCCTGGGCAAACGCACACCCACCGACCGACGCCGCAACGAGTTCTACCTCGGATACGAAGCCCACATCGCCACAATCGTCCCGACCGGCACCGACCAAGAGATCCCGCTTCTGGCAGTGGGCCTTGCGCTGCGACCCGGGGTCCGAGACAGGTGCCCAGCAGCACTGGCGATCATCCGCCGCCTCGGCACCGTCACCGAAGTCCTCGCTGACCGCGCCTACACCACCGCCAAGCCCGAGCACTGGGCACGGCCCCTCCGGACCATGGGTATAACCGACACTAAGGATCTGCACGAGACCCAACGAGGCGTCCGACCCGGCCCCGTGCCCGACACCATCTGGCTCGACGGTCGCCTCCACAGTGCCGCCATCCCCACCGATCTACGGGAGCTCGACCCGCCACGACCCGCCGACCCCGCCGCCACCAAAGCCCGCCGTCGCGAGGAGTTCGACCGACGCCGCAAGTACGAGTTCGTCGCGCACAAGGCACCGGACCCGGTGACCGGCGCCCAACGCTTCAAAGGCCCAGCCCTGGCGGGACGAGTGCGATGCCGGAACGTGCCCAAGAGCATGCGCAACGACCCCACAACCCGCCCACTCACCGCCTGCCAGAAGGGCACGCCGTGCGGATGCGGGGCCACCGTCACCGTGCCCGTCACCACCTTGGAACGCGACCGCCAACCGCTGCCCTGGCAGAGCACTGCCTGGGCGAAGTCCTGGAACCGGCGCAGCCGCATCGAAGGACTCAACGGCCTGGCCCGCTACCTCGACGTCAACCTCAACCGCGGCTTCATCCGCTGCCGCGGACGCGCCGCCACCGGACTGCTCACCGCCTTCGCGCTGCTGGGCATGAACGTTCGCCGTCTGCACAAGTGGCACACCACCCGCGAGTTCGACGACCCCTGGCGGCTGGTCCTCGACGAACAGCCAGACGACCGGCCCCTCGACCACTACTACCGCACCGATCGGCGAGCTCGCAGCCCCGGTGAGCGTCCGTAGCCGCGCTTCCTCCCAACGCTTGATCCAGTTGTGCAGCAACCTGCTGCACTATTGCCCGGATCGGCTCTCCAACAACTCGAACGCGCTCTCGCACGGGTTCAATGACGTCTCTCCGGTGCGTCAGCCCTCCTCAACCGGCCCCGGACAACACGCTCCACCCGTCCGGCGTCCTCGAACTGACAGCAACGACGAAGTCCCCGGTCAGATCGCTCTGACCGGGGACTTTCGGGAGGAGATGACCCCGACATTCGGGAACATCCCGGCGGGTGCGCAAGGGGGGATTTGAACCCCCACGCCCGTAAGGACACTGCCACCTGAAGACAGCGCGTCTGCCGTTCCGCCACTTGCGCGTGGTGCTCCGCTGCACGGCCGAGCCGCCAGGGAACCCGCCTATTGTGCCTGACTCCCGCGGCGATCACCAAAGCCGATCCGGCGAGGGGGGTCCCCCCTTCGCCCCGCAGCCCACCCACCCCGGTGCACGATCTGCGCATGAGGCTGCGCACCGTGTCCCCACGGAGCCGGGGGTGGACCCGCCGGCGGGCCGGCCGCGGCTTCACCTACCTCGACCACGAGGGGCGGCGGCTCCCCGAGGCCGACGTCGAGCGGATCCGCTCGCTCGCCATCCCGCCCGCGTGGGAGGACGTGTGGGTCTGCCCGCTGCCCAACGGGCACATCCAGGCCGTCGGCACCGACGCGGCCGGGCGGCGGCAGTACCTGTACCACCCGGCCTGGCGCACGCAGCGCGACGAGGCGAAGTTCGACCGGGTCATCGCTGCGGCCGGGCGTCTGCCGACCGTCCGGGCGCGGGTCCTCGATGACCTCGCCCTCGAGGGGATGCCGCTGACCCGCGCCACCGCGACCGCCGTGCGCCTGCTCGACCTCGGCTCCTTCCGGATCGGCAACCAGACGTACACCGACGAGCACGGCTCCTTCGGCCTGACGACCCTCGAGCGCAGCCACGTCCGGGCGACCAAGGGCGCGCTCGTCTTCGCCTTCACCGGCAAGAGCGGGATCGAGCAGGAGGTCGTCATCGACGACCCGGTCGTCACGAGCGCGCTCACGGTGCTGCGGACGCGGCGCGGCGGCAGCACCCGGCTGCTCGCCTACCGCGACGGGCGGCGCTGGGCCGACCTCGACGCCGCGCTCGTCAACGCCTACCTCGCGGAGCTCTTCGGCGGAGAGCTGACGGCCAAGGACTTCCGGACGTGGCACGCGACGGTCCACGCGGCGGTCGCACTCGCCCGCTCCGAGGAGCCCGGCGACACCAAGGCCTCCCGCCGCCGCGCGGTCAAGGCCGCCGTCGAGGAGGTCTCCGCCTACCTCGGCAACACCCCGACCATCGCGAAGAACAGCTACATCGACCCGCGCGTCCTCGACCTCTACGAGAACGGTCGCGTGGTGCAGCTGACGGCCCGCAGGCGCACGCCCGAGCAGGAGCAGGCGTACGTCGAGCGGGCCGTCCGGCGGATGCTGACGAAGGGGTAGACCCGGGGCTACTCCGCGGCGTCGCCGGCCGAGCCGTGCTCGAGCGCATCGACGAGGGCGCTGCTGAAGGCCGGGATGTCGTCCGGGTTGCGGCTGGTGATGAGGTTGCCGTCGACGACGTTGCGCTCGTCGACCCAGGTGCCGCCGGCGTTGGTGATGTCGGTCCTGAGGCTCGGCCACGAGGTGAGGGTGCGGCCCTTGAGGACGTCGGCCTCGACGAGCGTCCACGGGGCGTGGCAGATCGCGGCGACGGTCTTGCCGGCGCTGACCATGTCGCGGACGAGGCTGACGGCGCCCTTGTCCATGCGCAGGACGTCGGGGTTGGCGACGCCGCCCGGGAGGACGAGCGCGTCGAAGTCGTCGGCGCTCACCTCGGACACGGTCTTGTCGACCGGCCTGGTGTCGCCCTTGTCTAGGTGGTGGAACATCTGGACCTCGCCGCTCTCCGTCGAGACGAGCACGGCCTCGTGCCCGGCGTCGGTGACGGCGGCCCACGGCTCGGTGAGCTCGACCTGCTCGATGCCCTCGGGGGCGACGAGGAATGCGACCTTCTTGCTGGCCATCAGGGGGCCTCCTTCGATCGGGGGCTTTCCACGCTAGGTGACCGGGAGGACGTTTCCCCAGGTCAGTCCCACCCCTTCGCACGAGCCCAGGCTCGTCCGATGGAAAGTGGCCGTCCCGGATCGCACGAGCCAAGGCTCGTGCGATGGGTTGGAGGCGAAGGGGGCGGTACGAGCCTTGGCTCGTGCGAAAAGGGTGGGGTGGGGTCGGCTGGGGTGGGGTGGGGTCGGTTGGGGTGGGGCGGGTGGGGCAGGAGTGCGGGGGCCGTCAGAGGAGGCGGTGGATCGCGGCGGTGGCATCGGTGAGGTAGCGCAGGACGACCTCGCGGTCCCTCTCGGAGAGGTCGTCGTCGAGGGCGGCGAGCTGGGTGATCATCGGCATGAGGTGCCCGACGATCTCGGCGCGACCGGACTCAGAGATCTCGACGACCGTGCGGCGCCGGTCCTGCGGGTGCGGTCCGCGCACGGCATAGCCCCGGGCGACGAGCCGGTCGATGATCCCGGAGGCCGCGGCGGACGTCACGGCGAGCGAGCGCGCGATCTCCCCCGGCCCGCGAGGATGATCACTCAGGAGGTCGAGCACCGCGATCTCGTTGTAGGACAAGCCCGCCCGGCGAGCCATCGCTCCCGGCACGGCCCCCGCGACCTGCACGAGCGAGCGAAGGACAAACGCTGGACGCAGGTTGGACACGTTTATCCGGCGTGCACTATCTTCGCTCACGAGATATCTCACTTACTTAGTTGAACCAACATTAATCGCCCGAAGGAGTCTAGCCCCGTGGCTGACCGCATCGCCGCCTTCCTCACCGGGCGCAGGTCCGCCTGGGCCGTGCTCCTCCTCGGTCTCGTGCTCACCGGACTGGTCTTCGGCATGGGGCAGGCCGAGCGCAGCGTCTCCCCGACCGACTCCCTGCCCGAGGGCTCTGACAGCGCCGTGGCCGCCCAGCTGCGCGATGAGCTCCCCGACGAGGAGAGCGTCGGCGCGCTCATCCTCTTCACCGCCGACGAGGGCGAGATCGACAAGCGCCAGCTCCCCGCGCTGGCCCAGGCGACCGGTATGCCCGACGCCCAGGTCATCCCGAGCGAGGACGGCACTGCAGCGATAGCCTTCGTCCCGATCGACGAGACCTCCAATGTCGGCATCCGCGAGGCCGTCCGCGACCTGCGCGCCGACCTCGACGAGGCCGCCCCCGACGGCATCACCGCGCAGGTGACCGGCCCGGCCGGCGTCCAGGCCGACCTCTCCGCCGTCTTCGAGGGCGCGAACTTCCGCCTCCTCGCCGTCACCGCCTCCGTCGTCGCGGTCCTGCTGATCCTCACCTACCGCAGCCCGATCCTCTGGCTCATCCCGCTGACCGTCATCGGCATCGGTGACCGCGTCGCGACCCTCTTCGCCACCCAGGTCCTCGAGCGCACCGGCACCGCGTGGGACGACTCGACGACCGGCATCCTCTCCGTCCTCGTCTTCGGCGCGGGCACGAACTACGCCCTGCTCCTCATGTCGCGCTACCGCGACGAGCTGCGCACCCACGAGGACCGCCGGGTCGCCTTGACCCGCGCCACGGCCCGCACCTTCGAGCCGGTCCTCGCCAGCGCCACGACGGTCGTCGTCGGCGTGCTCTGCCTCCTGCTCTCGCTCACCCCGGGCACCCGCGGCCTCGGCCTCGCCTCCGCGGTCGGCATCATCGTCGCTGCGATCTCGGCGCTCGTCGTCCTGCCTGCCGCCCTCTCGCTCTTCGGCCGTTGGGTCTTCTGGCCCAAGACCCCCAAGGTCGGCGACACGACCCTCTCGGACGGCACCTCGCTGTGGCGCCGCATCGGTGACAACGTCGCCGCGCGCCCCAAGACCTTCGTCGCGGGCGCCGCCGCCTTCCTCCTCCTGCTCTCGCTCGGCGCCGGCTTCGTCAAGCTCGGCCTGCCGCAGTCGGAGCAGTTCCTCCAAAAGCCCGAGGCGATCGCCGCCGCGGAGCGGCTCTCCGAGTCCTTCCCCGCCGGCGCCTCGGACCCCGCCGTCATCATGACGAAGGGGGACCCGCAGGCGGTCGTCGCGGCCGCCCAGTCGGTCGACGGGGTCGACTCGGCCCGTCCCGCCGCCGAGGGTGACGGGCTCACCGAGGTCACCGCGGTCCTCGCCGACGCCCCCGACAGCGACGAGGCCGAGGTGACCGTCGCCTCCCTTCGCGACGCCCTCTCGGACATCCCCGAGACCTACGTCGGAGGGACGACCGCCGAGGCGATCGACGTCGGTGAGGGCGCCCAGCGCGACCGGCTGCTCATCCTCCCGCTGATCCTCGGCCTGGTCTTCCTGGCCCTCGTCCTGATCTTCCGGTCCCTTGTCGCCCCGATCATCCTCGTGACGGCGGTGCTCGCCACGAACGTCGCCGCGATCGGGGTCTCGTGGTGGCTCTTCACGAAGGTCTTCGGCTTCAGCGCCCTCGACCAGACGACGATCCTCTACGCCTTCCTCTTCCTCGTGGCGCTCGGCGTGGACTACACGATCTTCCTCGTCAGCCGGGCCAAGGAGGAGGCGCCCGGGCACGGCACCCGCGAGGGCATGCTCCGGGCGCTCGCCGCGACCGGTGGCGTCATCACGAGCGCCGGCATCCTGCTCGCCGCGGTCTTCGCGGTGCTCGGCGTGCTGCCGCTCGTCGTGCTCGCGCAGGTCGGCGTCATCATCTGCATCGGTGTCCTCCTCGACACCCTGCTCGTGCGCACCGTCGTCGTCCCCGCGATCGCCCTCGTGCTCGGCGACACGTTCTGGTGGCCGCGCAAGCCGGGCCGCGCCGAGCAGCAGGCCGTCGACGCCTGATCACGGACCCGGCGGGTGCGAGCGCGGGCAGGGGCGCGCTCGCACCCGCCCTGACGCGTCCAGGGATCCGCCAGGCTGCGTGGTTAGGATCGGCAGGTCAGTTGTGACCGTCAGCGCGACCGGAGCCGAAGGGAGGTCCGCGTGAGCCTCTTCGAGCGCATGGAGCGCAAGCTCGAGCGGACCGTCAACGGCGTCTTCGCCAAGGCGTTCCGCTCCGAGGTCCAGCCCCTCGAGCTCGCCTCGGCTGTCCGCCGCGCGATGGACGACCGCGCCACCCTCATCGGCCGTGGTCGCACCGCGGTGCCCAACCTCTTCACCATCGAGCTCTCCCCCGGCGACTACGACCGGCTCCTCGAGTACGACGAAGAGCTCGAGGACGAGCTCATCGCGGCCGCCGAGGAGCACGCCGAGACGCAGCGCTACCGGCCCGGCGGCCCGCTCCAGGTGATCTTCGAGTCCGACGAGGCGCTCGAGACCGGTGTCTTCCGGGTCCGGCCCGCGACGGCCCGCCGCCGCGTCGAGGATGCCGCCGCCGCGCGCTCGTCCGTCCGTGACTACCAGGAGGACTACGTCGAGGAGGAGGGCGAGGACTACGACGAGTACTCCGCGCCCATCCCCCAGCAGGGCGCCGCCGACGCCCACGACGACGACGAGTGGTGGGACGACGACGAGGCCGAGGACGAGCCGGCCGAGCACGCGGCCTGGGAACCCCCTTCGCCCCAGCCGGCACCCCCTTCACCCCCGGCCGCCCCGCCCCGCCGCCCCCGCGTCCAGGACCTCCCGTGGCTCGAGGTCGACGGCGAGCGCTACCCGCTCATGAGCGCGATGACCGTCCTCGGCCGCGACGAGAGCGCCGACGTCATCCTCGAGGACCCGGGCATCTCCCGCCGCCACGCCGAGGTGCGGGTGACCAACGACGGTCCCCGCCAGGTCGCCCACCTGCGCGACCTCGGCAGCACCAACGGCACGTACGTCAACGGGGACAAGGTCGACGCCAGCCCGCTGGCCGACGGAGACCGGATCACCGTCGGGCGCACGAGCGCCATCTTCCGGATGGCACGCCGGTAGCCCGGCTACCCTGCCCCAGCGGCCCCGCCGCCCGACCCGAGACAGGAGCGTGAATGAGCGAGCTGACCGTCACCGTGCTGCGCCTCGGCCTGCTCGTGCTCCTGTGGGCCTTCGTGCTCTCCCTCGCCGGGGTGCTGCGCTCCGACCTCTACGGCACCCGGGTCATCAACCGCAGCGGTCCGTCCTCGGCCGGCAACGGCCGGGCGAAGGGGGACAAGGTCGCCTCACCGCGGCGCAACCCCCGTACCCCGACCCACCTCGTCGTCACCTCCGGGACGCTCACCGGCACGCGGCTGCCGCTGCGTGACAAGGGCGTCCTCATCGGCCGCAACCCCGAGTGCAGCCTCGTCCTCGACGACGACTTCGCCTCGGGCCGGCACGCGCGGATCATCCGTGGTGAGGACGGCTGGTTCGTCGAGGACCTCGGCAGCACCAACGGCACCTTCATCGGGCAGTTCCGCGTCGGCGAGGCGATCCCCGTCGAGGCCGGGACGACCGTGCGCATCGGCAAGACGCTCCTCGAGCTGCGGAGCTGATCGATGCCCATCGGCCTCCGCTACGCAGCCCGCTCCGACGTCGGCCTCGTCCGCTCGGACAACCAGGACTCCGGCTACGCCGGGCCGCACCTGCTCGTCGTCGCCGACGGCATGGGCGGGCACGCCGGGGGTGACATCGCCTCCTCGACCGTCATCACCGAGCTCGTCGAGATCGACCACGACTCGCTCGCGGCCGGCGAGGCGAGCACCCAGCTGAGCCGCGCCCTCGCCCGGGCCAACCGCGAGATCGCGCGGATCGCCGAGGAGCGCAGCGAGCTCACCGGCATGGGGACGACGACGACGGCCCTCATGCGGGCCCGCAACAAGCTGATCCTCGCCCACATCGGCGACTCCCGCGCCTACCTGCTGCGCGACGAGGTCTTCACCCAGATCACCACTGACCACTCCTTCGTCCAGACCCTCATCGACGAGGGCCGGATCACCGAGGACGAGGCCTCCACGCACCCGCAGCGCTCAGTCGTGACCCGCGTGCTCACCGGCGACGAGGACGACGAGCCCGACGTCGGTGCCCGCGAGGCCCGCATCGGCGACCGTTACCTGCTGTGCTCCGACGGGCTCTCCGGCTTCGTCGCGCGCGACACCATCGAGGAGCAGCTGAGCGCGGGGCTCTCCCCGGCCGAGACCGCGGACAACCTCATCGCCCTCGCGCTCAAGGCCGGCGCCCCCGACAACGTCACCGTGATCGTCGCCGACGTCGTCAACTCCTCCGGCCCGACGCCGCCCTCGACCCAGCCGCAGGTCGTCGGCGCGGCCGCCCAGCGCAGCTCGGCGACGCGGGCCGTCCCCACGACCCCCGCCGCCAAGGCCGCCGCCCTGACCCGCGAGACCGAGGACGACGAGCGACCCGAGCTCGCCGAGGAGGGCAGATCCTCGCGCACGGGCCGCTGGCTGCGCCGGCTCGCCGCCCTCGGTGTCGTGGCGCTGATCCTCGGCGCGGGTGGCTACGGCGCGTGGGCCTGGACCCAGCAGCAGTACTACATCGGCGACTCCGAGGGCCGGGTGACGATCTACCGCGGCATCCCCTCCGACCTCGGGCCGATCTCGCTCTCCTCCCCCGTCGACCAGACCGACGTCCTCCTGTCCGACCTGCCCGACTTCTACCGCACGAGCGTCGAGGAGACGGTGACCGTCGACTCCGAGCGCGACGCGCAGAAGAAGGTCGACGACCTGCGCGTCGCCGCGAAGCGGTGCGCGACCCTGCGGAGCACCGGAGAGCCATGCGGTCGCTGAGGACGGTCACGACGATCGCCCCGAAGCGGGGCCGCAACGTCGAGCTCCTCCTCATCGCCCTGGCGATCGGGGTGGTGGTCCTCGCCTACGTCAACGTCGAGGTCGCCGCCAACGGCTCGGTCCCCGCCGGCCTCCTCGGCCACGCGGGCCTGCTCGCCGTCATCGCGCTCGTCTTCCACGTCGTCCTTCGCTGGCGGGCCTCCTACGCCGACCCGTTGATCCTCCCGATCGTCACGCTGCTCAACGGCATCGGGGTCGTGATGATCCACCGGCTCGACATCGCCGCCGGGCGCGACTTCAGCGACGGGCTGGCCCTCAAGCAGCTCCAGTGGACCGCGCTGGGCGTGGCGATCGCGCTCGCGGTGCTCGTCCTGCTCCGCGACCACCGCGTGCTGCGCCGCTACACCTACACCGCGGGCCTGGCCGGCTTCGTCCTCCTGCTCCTGCCGCTCCTGCCGGTCATCGGTCACGACGCCTTCGGCGCGAACATCTGGATCAAGATCGGTCCCTTCACCTTCCAGCCGGCCGAGGTCGCCAAGATCGCGCTCGCGATCTTCTTCGCCGGCTACCTCGTCCAGACGCGCGACGTCCTGGCGCTGGCCGGCCGCAAGGTCCTCGGCATGACCCTCCCTCGTGGCCGCGACCTCGGCCCGATCCTCCTCGCGTGGGTCGCCTCCGTCCTCGTCCTCGTCCTCGAGACCGACCTCGGCACCTCGCTGCTCCTCTTCGGCCTCTTCGTCTCGATGCTCTACGTCGCGACCGAGCGGATCAGCTGGATCGCGATCGGCCTGACCCTCGCGGCGGCCGGCGCCTTCGTCGCCTACCGGCTCTTCTCCCACCTCCAGACCCGCGTGCTGTGCTGGTTCGACCCCTTCAGCGACGAAGGGGTGGAGAAGTGCGGTCAGCTGGTCAGCGGCATCATGGGCCTGTCGGCCGGTGGCCTCCTCGGGACCGGCCTCGGCCGGGGGCGGCCGTGGTCGACCCCGCTGCCGGAGACCGACTTCATCTTCAGCAGCCTCGGCGAGGAGCTCGGGCTCGTCGGCATCATGGCGATCCTCGCGCTCTACGCGATCCTCGTGGAGCGCGGCATGCGCTCGGCGATCGGCCTGCGCGACGGCTTCGGCAAGCTGCTCGCCACCGGCCTGGCCTTCACCGTCGCCCTCCAGGTCTTCGTCGTCGTCGGTGGTGTCACCCGGGTCATCCCGCTCACCGGTCTCACCCTCCCCTTCGTCGCCTACGGCGGGTCCTCCCTGCTGGCGAACTGGACGCTTGCCGCCCTGCTGCTGCGGATCAGCGACCACGCGCGCCGCCCCGAGCCCGAGCTGGACACGGCGTCGATGGACGCCCCCACCGAGGTGGTGAGGACCGGGTGAACGAGCCCATCCGACGCCTCTCCACGCTCGCCGCTGCGCTCTTCGTCGCGCTGCTGGTCGCCTCGACCTGGCTGCAGGTCATCGGGGCCGAGTCGATCAACGAGCGACCCGACAACCGCCGCACCGCGCTGAAGAACTACGCGCAGGAACGCGGCCAGATCCTCATCGACGGCCAGCCGCTGGCCCGCTCGGAGCCCTCCGACGACGAGCTGCGCTGGCAGCGCGTCTACAGCGACCCCGAGCTCTACGCCCATCTCACCGGCTACTACTCCTTCGAGTACGGCGCCGGCGGCGGCCTCGAAGGGGCCGCCAACTCACTGCTCACCGGCACCGACGACAGGCTCTTCTACGGCCGCGTCTCCGACATCCTCTCCGGCAAGCGCCCCGTGGGCGCCTCGCTCGAGCTGACGATCAACCCCAGGGCGCAGCGCGCCGCCCGGGAGGCCCTCGGCGACCAGCAGGGCGCCGTCGTTGCGCTCGACCCGCGCACCGGGGCGATCCTCGCGATGTACTCCTCCCCGTCGTACGACCCGAGCCCCCTCGTCAGCCACAAGAGCGGCGACGCCGCCAAGGCGTGGGAGCGGCTGACCTCCGACCCGACCCGGCCGATGGTCAACCGGGCCATCGCCGGCAACCTCTACCCGCCCGGCTCGGTCTTCAAGGTCGTCACCGCTGCCGCGGCCATCGAGTCCGGTGACTTCGACGAGGACTCCTCGATCCCCGGCCCCGCCCGGCTCGACCTGCCGCAGACCACCTCCGACCTGCCGAACAGCAGCCCCGGCCCCTGCGGTCCGAACGACCGCGTCACCCTGCGCATCGCGATGCAGAACTCGTGCAACACCGCCTTCGGGTGGCTCGGCATGGAGCTCGGCGGCGACGCGGTCGCCGACCAGGCCGAGAAGTTCGGCTTCGGCGACAAGCTCGAGATCCCGATGTCGGTGACCCCGTCGATCTTCCCGGCCGACCTCAACCCCCCGCAGGAGGCGCAGTCGGCGATCGGTCAGTACGAGGTGCGCACCACGCCGCTCCAGGTCGCGATGATGAGTGCCGGGGTCGCCAACGACGGCATCGTCATGCGCCCCTACCTCGTCGAGCGCGTGCAGGGCGACGACCTCTCGGTGATCTCCGAGACCCAGCCCGAGCAGCTCTCCCGGGCCGTCGAGCCCGACACCGCCGCCCAGCTGACCGACATGATGACGGCCGTCGTCGAGTCCGGCACCGGCCGCCAGGCCGCGGTGCCCGGCGTGAGCGTCGCCGGCAAGACCGGCACGGCCCAGCACGCCGCCGGCGCGGCACCGCACGCCTGGTTCACCGGCTTCGCCCCGGCGGACAACCCCGAGGTGGTCGTCGCCGTCGTCGTGGAGGACGGCGGCCGGGCCGGCAGCGAGGCCTACGGCGGCTCGGTCGCGGGACCGATCAGCGCGGCCGTGATGCGGGCGGTGCTCGAGTGAGCGACGGACCGCACGTGCTCCGTGTGGCCCGATCAGCGACAATGGCCGCACAGGAAGAGAGGAACTCGTGACTACTCCCACCCCGCGGCTGCTCGGCGGCCGTTACGAGCTCGGTGAGCTCATCGGTCGGGGAGGAATGGCCGAGGTCCACCGTGGCTACGACACGCGTCTCGGGCGACCTGTCGCCATCAAGATCCTGCGCACCGACCACGCCCGCGACGCCTCCTTCCTCCACCGCTTCCGCCGCGAGGCCCAGTCCGTCGCCGGCCTCAACCACCGCTCGATCGTCGCCGTCTACGACTCCGGCGAGGACCGCATGACCGAGTCCGGCGGGGCCGAGCTCGCTGTCCCGTACATCGTCATGGAGCTCGTCGAGGGCCACACCCTGCGCGAGGTCCTCAACGAGGAGGGCCCGCTGAGCCCGGACGAGGCGGCCCGGGTCTGCGAAGGCGTCCTCGACGCCCTCGAGTACAGCCACCGGATGGGCATCGTCCACCGCGACATCAAGCCGGGCAACGTCATGCTCGGTGCCGACGGCTCGGTCAAGGTCATGGACTTCGGCATCGCCCGCGCGCTCGCCGACGCCCAGGCCACGATGACGCAGACCGCGGCCGTCATCGGCACGGCCCAGTACGTCTCCCCGGAGCAGGCCCGCGGCGAGACCGTCGACAACCGCAGCGACGTCTACTCCGTGGGTTGCCTGCTCTTCGAGCTCCTCACGGGCCGCACCCCTTACGTCGGCGAGCCGATCAGCCTGACCTACCAGCACGTCAACGCCGACATCCCGCTGCCCAGCTCGTTCGAGCCGGACGTGCCGCCCGCGCTCGACGCCGTCGTCGCCGGCGCTCTCACCAAGGACCGCGACGACCGCTACCCCGACGCCGGCGACATGGCCGAGGACCTGCGCGCCTTCCGCTCGGGCCGTCAGGTCGGCGCCCTGGCGAAGGGGGCCCTGGCCGGCGTCCTCGGGGCGGGCGAGACCCGCTCCGGCGCACCCGCCGACCCGACGATGGCGCTGCCGGCCGCCGGGGCCGCGGGCGCCGCCGGCGCAGGGGTGACCGGTGACACCTCGACCTTCGCCCCGGTGCGCGAGCCGCTGGCTGCTGAGCCGCAGCGCCCCCGCCGCGGACTGGGCTGGGTGCTCGCCCTCCTCCTGCTCATCCCGATCGCCGCTCTCGGGTGGTACGCCTGGGACGCCAACCAGCCGGACCCCGTCCCGGTGGTGACCGTCCCGCAGCTCGTCGGGCTCGACGAGGACGCGGCGGAGGCCAAGCTCAACGAGCTGGGGCTCGACGGTGACGCGACCTCGGAGAACAACCAGGCCCCGGCAGGCGAGGTCTTCGAGCAGGGCCACGACGCCGGTGCCCGGGTGCCCGAGGGCACCTCGATCGCCTACAAGGTCTCACTCGGTCCCGAGCAGTCGCAGGTGCCGCAGATCGTCGGCAAGACCCGGGCCGAGGCCACGAAGGCGCTCACCGACGCGGGCCTCGAGGTCGGTGAGGTCACCAACGAGGACAGCCCCGAGCAGGCGAAGAACCGGGTCGTCTCGTCGAACCCCTCCGAGTACGAGACCGTCGAGAAGGGCGCGAAGGTCAACCTCGTCATCGCGACCGGCAAGGTGGAGCTGCCCGACCTCAGGGGCCGGCAGGTCAGCGAGGTGCGCGCGTTGCTCTACGACCTCGAGCTGGAGATCACGGAGGAGGAGCAGGCCTCCGACGAGCCCCCCGGGCAGATCCTCGAGCAGCGACCCGGCGCCGGCAAGGTCGACCAGGGCACGAAGGTCGTCCTCGTCGTCGCCCGCCCGCAGGACCGGACCGTGACCCGGACCCGGACCGAGACGCCGACGCCCACCGAGACCCCGACGACCACCGAGCCGGAGGAACCGCCGACGACGGCGCCGACGGATCCCCCTTCGTCACCGACGGCACCCGACCCGGAGCCGACGACCCCGCCGACCCCCTAGGACTCGTCAGGGTGGCGACGCTCGAAGCCGACCGAGATCTCCTGGAACCCCTTGAGCCGCTGCGCCTTGACCTGGCCCTCGTAGGCGCGCCGGTCGGCGTCGGTGAGGACGACCCCGTCGGTGAAGACGGTGAGCAGCGAGCGCGGCCACAGCCGCTCGACGAGGACGACGTTGAGCTGGACGCACAGCAGCACGACGACGGCGTTGCTGTAGATGAAGACGAGCAGGCCAAAGACGATGGCGAAGACGGAGTTGAGGTCGCTCGCCCGGGCGACGACGGTCCCGATGTAGGTGACGCCGACGCCCTGCAGGAGGTAGAAGAGCACCGAGGCGATGACCGCACCCGGCAGCACCTGGCGCGGGGTGAGCGTCTTCGACGTCGCGACGATGAAGAGCAGGACGAAGACGCCGGTGTTGAGGATGATCGAGCCGAGGTCGACGGCGATCGACTCCCAGCCGTCGACGACAAGCCGGTTCGCGACCTGGGTCAGCACGCTCGTCGCGACGACCGCCACCCCCGCCGTGCAGATCATCAGCACGCCCCGCGCGCGGGAGAGGAAGGGGTTGGGGCGGCTGTTGCGCGGGACCATCCACGCCGTGTTCATCGCGTACTGGAGGGCCTGACCGACGCCGAGACCGCCGTAGATCGCCGCCACCGAGCCGACGACGAGGCCGATCGGGCTGCCGCTCAGCGTCCCCGTCTTGCGCAGCTCCTCGCCGACGATGGGGAACTCCGAGATCGCCGAGTCGAGGATCCGTTGCTGCCACTGCGGGTAGCCCTCGAGGACGAGGCCGAGGATCGTCGAGAAGAGCAGGAAGAGGGGGAAGAGCGAGAGGAAGCCGTAGTAGGTGATGAGCGCCGCGAGGTAGCCGCCGAAGTCGTCGAGGAACTTGTAGGCGACGCCGAGGGGGAAGCCGAGCACGGTGTGCTTGCGCTGGAAGGCGTCGAAGCGGCCGATCGCGTCGTCCTCCCCCGTCGCCGTCGGGTCGCTCCCCTGCTCGCTCACCTCGCTCAGCCCGCGGCAACCATCCGCGCGACGCCCTCGGCATCGCGCACGAGCGGGCTCAGGCCCTCGGACCGGGCGACGGCGCCGGTGTCGCCGACGATCTCGAGCCAGTTCGCGAGGATCCGGTGCCCACCCTGGGTGAGGACCGACTCCGGGTGGAACTGCACCCCGTGCAGCGGCAGGTCACGGTGCCGGGCGGCCATGATGATGCCGCTCTCGGTGTGCCCGGTGGGCACGAGGGTGTCGGGCACGGTCGCGGGGTCGATCGTCAGCGAGTGGTACCGGGTCGCCGTGAAGGGGTCGGGCAGGCCGGCGAGCACGCCGTCCCCCTGGTGGTGCACCTGCGAGGTCTTGCCGTGGAGCAGCTCGGGGGCGCGGCCGACCGTCGCCCCGGTGACGACGCCGAGCGCCTGGTGGCCGAGGCAGACACCGAGCATCGGCTGGGCCCGCTCCGCGCAGGCCTCGATCATCGCCATGGACACCCCGGCCTCCTCGGGCGTGCCGGGGCCGGGCGAGATGAGCACGCCGTCGAAGTCGGCACCCTCCGCCGCGCTGATCGCGTCGTTGCGCACGACGGTCGTCTCGGCGCCGAGCTGCTGGAGGTAGCCCACGATGGTGAAGACGAAGCTGTCGTAGTTGTCGACGACGAGAATGGTGCTCACCCGGCAAGTATGCCGGGCGCCTCAGCGCACGGCGCGGGCGTGCTTGAGCTGGCTCTGCCCGGCATAGGCCGGCAGCGTCGTCGACTCGGCCGAGCTCACCTCGTAGCCGAGGCCGAGCTGGGCGACGTACTCCTTGTAGACCGAGACGGTCGGGTCGGCGTCGAGGGCGGCCTGCAGGTCGGCCGGGTCACCGACCGCCGTGATGACGAAGGGGGGTGAGTAGACGCGTCCTTGGAGGATCAGGGTGTTGCCGACGCACCGGACAGCGCTCGTCGAGATGATCCGCTGGTCCATGATCATCATCGCCTCGGCACCACCGCGCCACAGCGCGTTGACGACGCCCTGGACGTCCTGCTGGTGGACGACGACGTCGTCGACGTCGAAGCCCTCGGGGATCTGGTCGGAGTCGAGCGGGGCGTCGTCGAGGCTCACCGTCACGCTCGGGCCGCTCACCTCGCCGAAGCCGGTGCCGTGCCTCAGCCCGGCGATGTCGCGGGAGAGCCGCTCGGCCTCGCTCGTCCGGGGGGCGCGTTCCTCGGTGAGGGCGCTGACCGTGGCCTGCAGGTCCTCGACCTGACGGGCCTTGAGGGCGTTGTCGTGGGTGCGCTCGCGGATGAGACCCGGCAGGGTGGTCACCTCGGAGCGCAGGTCGCCACCCTTGGCGGCGGTGCCGCTCGTCGCGAAGAGGAGCCCGGCGCAGAGGGCGATGACGGGGACGCCGGCGGACCAGCGGGACGGCCGGTGGTCGAGGAACCAGCTCCGGAGGCGGTCGCGTCGGGTGCTCGACTCTCCCACGGCGCCCTCCTCTCCTCGTCTGCTGCCGGTCAGCATCTACGCTAAGCCACAGACCTGGGGGCGCCGTGGAGGCGCCCCTCCCCCGTGGACGAGGAGCATCAGACGTGGCTGCGTCGAACGAGAAGCCGGCCGACAAGATGAGCGGCGAGGTGTCGGAGGCGACGAAGGCCCGGCGCTCCGGTGACCCGAGCAAGCGCGCGGCGGTCGACGGGACGACGCGGCCGGTGAGGCGGGACAAGCCCAAGGCGCAGAAGATCGGCAACCCCAGCTGGTTCGTGCCGGTGATGCTCGGTCTCATGCTCGTCGGCCTGATCTGGGTGGTCACCTACTACATCACCCAGGAGCAGTACCCCGTCGAGTCCTGGGGCCGGTGGAACCTCGGGGCCGGGTTCACCCTGATGATGGCCGGCTTCGCGATGACCACCCGCTGGAAGTAGCCCGCCCTCACGGACCCCACCCCCCCCTCTCGCACGAGCCAAGGCTCGTGCGAACCCTGACCGCCCCCTCCCTCTCTCGCACGAGCCAAGGCTCGTGCGGATTACACGGGTGTGATTTGTCCCCAGCTGTGAACAAGCCTGTGGATAACTGGGGCTTCGTCCCTCGGTGATCGCGCCGTCCACACCGCCGTCCCCAGAAACCTGTGGACAACGCGCACGAGCCTTGGCTCGTGCGATGGGGAGAGTCACCGGAGCGAGGAGGGTTGGCTCAGCCCGAGATGAGCACCGGCGCCGGCGAGATGACGACGTACTTCAGGACGAAGAGCGCGATGCTCAGGACGGCCACCGCGCCGATGCCGGCCCACGCGATCGTCGCGCTGCGCCGCTTGCGGGCCGTCGTGAGGATCGCGGCGATGACGGCGCCGGCGACGAGACCGCCGAGGTGCGCCTGCCAGGCGACGTTGGGGATGACGAAGCCGAGGACCGCGTTGATCGCGATCGTGCCGATCATCGCCGAGGAGTCACGACCGAGGTGACGCTGCAGCACGACGAACGCACCGAAGAGGCCGAAGACCGCCCCCGACGCCCCGACGACACCCTGCGTCGAGTCGGTCGGCTGGAAGAGCAGGTAGGTGATCGAGCCGGCCAGCGCGGAGACGAGGTACAGCCCGAGGAAACGCGCCCGCCCGAGGAGGGTCTCCAGGTAAGGCCCGATCATCCACAGGGCGAACATGTTGAAGAGGATGTGGAAGATCTGGCTCGGCGAGTGGAGGAACGCCGACGTGAGGATCCGCCACGGCTCGTGGGTCGCGATGAAGGGTGCCAGTGCCCCGTCGCCGTAGACGCGGGGCGAGGCCAGCTCTCCGACATACACGAGAGCGCAGATCATCATGATCGCGATCGTCAGGACGGGGGTGTCGGTGCGCGGGGCCCGGCCGCCGACCGCAGTGACCTGCGGCCGGTCGGCCTGGGACGCCTCGCGCACGCAGTCGACGCACTGGATGCCAACGGCGGCCTGCCGCTGGCAGTCGCCGCACACCGGGCGCCGGCACCGCTGGCACCGGACGTAGCTGACCCGCTCGGGGTGCCGCGGGCAGGTGGGAGCGGGGTCGTGCGGCTGGGTCATCGGCGTCGACGAAGGGGGGCGAGTCAGGTCAGTCGACGATCTCGACGGACTCGATGACCACCGGGTCGATCGGCTTGTCGTTGGCACCCGTGGGGACGCCCGCCATCTTGTCGACGACCTCGCGGCTCGGGCCGTCGGCGACCTCACCGAAGACGGTGTGCTTGCCGTAGAGGTACTGGGTCGGGGCGACGGTGATGAAGAACTGAGAACCGTTGGTGCCCTTGCCCATCCGCTTGCCGGCGTTGGCCATGGCGAGCTGGTAGGGCTTGTCGAAGGTGTGGTCCGGGTGGGGCTCGTCGTCGAAGGCGTAGCCGGGGCCGCCGAAGCCCTCCCCGAGCGGGCAGCCACCCTGGATCATGAAGCCGGGGATGATGCGGTGGAAGGTCAGACCGTCGAAGAACGGGGTCGGGCTGGTACGGCCCGCGTCGTCCTTGTACTCCTTGGTGCCCTGCGCCAGGCCCACGAAGTTCTCAACGGTCTTCGGGGCGGCGTGGGGGAAGAGCTCGATGGTGACGTCGCCGTGGTTGGTGTGAAGGATCGCCTGCATGCCCCGATCTTGGCACAGGGGTCTGACAGGAGCCTGATCGGCACCACCCGGGGAGAAGTTCACCGATTTCCCTCCCCCCGACCTCCGATCCCGGGAGCCATCCGGGGCAGGATGGGGGAGGTAAAGGGAACCCCCACAGCCTGAAGGAGGACCGGTGTTCCGTACGCAGAGCAAGGTCGAGAAGGGGCGCGTCGTTGCCCACGAAGGTGCCGAGTCGGGTGTGGAGAAGATCCACACGCTCATCGACAAGGTGGCCGAGCGCGCCGAGGTCGGCAGCGAGAAGGCATCGGTCGCAGGGGCCGCCGCCGCCGCGAGGGGCCAGGAGCTCAAGGCCCAGGCCGCCGACGCCCGCAAGCAGGCGCGCAAGGACGCGAAGAAGAAGAGCAAGGTCCTGCGCAAGGACGCCCGCAAGGCCGGCAAGCGTGCCCGCAGCGACGCGCACCACCTCAAGAGCACCGTTGTCGACGACATCCTGCCCAAGGTCGTGGAGACCGCCGCGGGTCTGGCTGCCGCAGGTGCCGTCGCGGGCAAGAACATCGCCGACGAGACCGGCAAGCGGGCCCCCGAGGCCTTCGCCGCGCTCAAGGACGACCGTGACGCGCACGCCGCGATGGAGGCCCTCAAGGGCAAGCGTCAGAAGAAGAAGAAGGGCTGGAAGCTCTTCCTCCTCGCGCTGGTCGCCGGTGGCGCCGCCGCCTACGTCGCCAAGAAGCAGCAGGCCCCGAAGAAGGACCCGTGGGCCGTGCCGGCGGGCGACCCGTACAAGGCGCCCGAGACCGGCCGTGAGTCCAGCCTCGCCGCCTCGGCCCCTGCCGCCGCTGCCCCGGCCGTGAGCGCCCCGCTCGCCGCCGACGCGCTCGCGACCGACGAGGCGATCGACGGTGCCTCGGTCACCGAGGTCGACGCGTCCACCCCGGACGACGGACTGGCCACCGGCGAGCTCGGTGGCACCCGCCCGCTGACCTCCGAGGAGATCGACGACCTCGCCTCGGACAACCCCGCCGAGGCCGGCGCGCCCCAGGACGGCGATGCCTGGAGCAGCGCCCAGGACTGGGCCGGTGACTCCTCGGTCCCGTCGGTCGCCGACGACTCCAAGCAGGCCGACGTCCACACCGAGCACCTCGGTAGCGACGACAACCGCTGAGTCGCACGAAGGGGGCCGTCCGGGTGATCCGGGCGGCCCCCTTCGTCGTGCTGGCAAAAAAGTTGGGATCAGGTGCATCCGGCAGCGCGCCATGGACGGAAGTAGAGGGTGAAGGGCGCACACGGCGCCCCCACACAGGAGGTCATCATGCTCACCACCGCCCGCACCCTCGGTGCCACCGCCGCCATGGCCCTCGTCGGTCTGACCGCCGCGGCTCCGGCTCACGCAGCCGATGACGCCCACGTCTCGATCCTGCACGGGGTCCCCGGCGCCACGGTCGACGTCTACGTCAACGGGGATGTCCTGCTCGAGGACTTCAAGCCCGGCACGCTCACCGACCCGCAGGCCCTCCCCGAGGGTGAGTACGACCTCAAGGTCACCGCCCCGGACGCCGGCGCTGACGGCGATGCCATCATCGAGGCCCAGGACGTCACCGTCCCGGCCGGGGCGAACATCACGGTTGTCGCCCACCTGGACGCTGACGGCAACCCGGCCCTGACCCCCTTCGTCAACGACACGAAGCCGATCGCCGCCGGGAAGTCCCGACTCACCGTTCGCCACACCGCGGCCGCCCCCGCGGTGGACGTGCGAGCCAACGGCGAGGTCGCCTTCCCCGGCCTGACCAACCCCGACGAGGTCTCGGCCGACCTGGCAGCCGGCACGATCAAGGCCGACGTCGTGCTCGCCGGCACCGACACGGTCGCGCTCGGCCCGGCCGACCTCGACCTCGCCGAAGGCACCCACACCATCGTCTACGCGTGGGGAAGCGCCGAGGAGGAGACCCTCCAGCTGGCCACGCAGTCGATCACGGGCATGCACTCCGCCCCCACCGGGGTTCCCTCGGGCGAGGGCGGCCAGGTCGCCGCGGCCGACGAGGCAGCCCGCTACGGCATGGTCGCCCTCGGCGCTCTGGCCGCGGGCGGACTCGTGCTGGGCGCCACCCGCCGCACGGCCCGTCAGAGGGCCTGAGCCCGATGAGCACGCACCGCACCCCACGAGGCCGCGCCGGTCTGGCCCTGCTGACCGTCGTCCTCGTGGGGGCGGTGCTGCTCTGGCTGACCCGCCCGTCCTCGGACGACCCCGCCGTCGTCAACGCTGCCGTCGCCGGCGAGGCAGCCCACCCCACCGCCACCGCCGCCACGCCCAGCGGCACAGCCCGCGGCGCTGCACCGCCAGACTCCCCGCTCGAGAGCCGGCCCACCACCCCCTCCCCGCCCACCCGGCTGTCTATCCCGGCGATCGGGGCGGCCCTGAGGGTCGTCCCCGTCGGGGTGGGCGAGCGGGGCGCGATGGTGGTCCCGGACGACCCGGCCACCGCCGGCTGGTACCGGTACGGCCCGGGACCGGGGGAGGACGGGGCCACCGTCATCACCGCCCACGTCGACAGCAAGGAGCTCGGCCCCGGACCGCTGGCGCGGCTGCGCGACGTGCGGGCGGGCGAGGTGATCACCGTGACCACGGGCGAGGAGCGCAGCACCTACCGGGTGAAGGCGGTCTACTCGGCCGGCAAGGAGGAGCTGGACGTCGACCGCCTCTTCCGCCGCGAGGGCCCGCCGGCGCTGCACGTCGTCACGTGCGGCGGCGACTTCGACCCGGCGACCGGGCACTACGAGGACAACGTCATCGCCGTCGCAGAACCGCTCAGGTCCTGAGCCCGGATAGCATCGGCCATGTGCACCCATCCCGCCACCCCACGAGGGAGGTCACGCCGGAGAGGCGAGAGCAGATGTCCCTCTCCCTGAGCGCGGGCGACCCGCACGCCGTGGAGGAGATCTACCGACACTACGGCCACCTCGTCTACACCATCGCACTGCGCTCGCTCGGTGACCGTGCCGACGCCGAGGATGTCACCCAGCAGGTGTTCCTCGCGGCCTGGCGTGGGGCGCGCACGATCAAACCCTCGCCGACGGCCCTGCCTGCCTGGTTGCTCGGGATCACCCGCCACAAGGTCGCCGACGCCCTGACCGCCCGTGGCCGCGAGGCCCGGCGGCTGCGGGCGGTGGCGGCGGAGGAGCACGTCGCCGGTGGCGAGGGCCAGACCAGGGACCGCACCCTGGAGATCGCCGTCATCGCCGAGCTGGAGGCGATGGGTGATCCCCGCGGCGCCATCCTGCGCATGACCGTGCTCGGCGGCATGACGCACGCCGAGGTCGCCGACCGTCTAGACATCCCCCTCGGCACGGTGAAGAGTCACGCGCGCCGGGGTCTGATCCACCTGCGCGAGCAGCTGAAGGAGGTGACTGTCGATGAGTGATCAGCACGAGCGCACAGTCAGCCACCCGACCGATGAGGACCTGGCGGGGCACGCGATCGACGTCCAGGACGGGTTGGTCCCAGACCCCGCGGTCTCCGCCCACCTCGCCGGGTGCCCCCGGTGCACGACCGTGCACGCCGAGCTGAGGGATCTGGCGTCCGGGCGTCTGCCGGGCGAGAGCCGACCGCTCTCGGAGACCCTTGACGCAGACCTCTCGATGGTCTGGAGCTACCCGGCCGACGACGTCTGGTCGCGCATCTCGAGCACCTTGCGCGAGGGCGAAGGGGTGCCGCTGACCTCGGTGCCGCCGGCACAGGTGGCCGGCGCCCCCGCACCCCGATCGGCGGGTCCGGCGCTCGTGCGGCGCTCGCTCCCGTGGCTGGCTGCGGCCGCAGCCCTGGTCCTGGGGATCTCGCTGGGGCGAGAGATGGCCACCGGTCCGCAGGAGGAGGTGCAGCGGGTGGCCCAGCTGCGCACCGTGGACCCGGCCGCCGTCCCGCGCGGTCAGGCGCAGCTCGTCCGGACCGGCGAGAACCTCGCGGTGAGGGTCGTGCCGGACTCCATCCCAGATGGCGAGGGATACCTCGAGCTGTGGCTGATCAACGCCGACGGCACGAGGATGGTCTCGATCGGCGTCATGGACGGCCAGGACCGCCGGGACTACCAGGTCACCCAGGAGCTCATCGACCAGGGCTACACCATCGTCGACATCTCGCGAGAGCCGTACGACGACAAGCCTGAGCACTCGGGTGACTCCCTGGCCCGGGGCGCGCTGGACGCCTGAGGTGCGTGCGACCGGTCGGGCGAGGCGGGCCTCGTGCGGCCGCGTGCGCTGGGACCCCGCCGGCGACCCCACCTCGGCTAGCGTGCAGGGATGACGGACCCCCAGGCACTGCTCGAGGCCCATGTCGCGTTCGAGCTGGCCCGGTGGAGCGGTGACCGGCTCGACGAGACCGTGCAGGAGCACGCCGGCGCGGTGCGGCAGCGGCTCGCCGGGACCTCCGTCGCCGAGGTCGCGCCCGCGGAGCCGACGGCCCGCGCCGTGGGGCAGCTCGTCGCCGGGCTGGACCTCGGCGACGCGCTCCTCGAGGTGGTCGCCGACGTCGTCGCCGCGGGGCACGAGGTCCTCACGAGCTTCGACGCGCCGGTCGCCGAGCTCGTCGACGCCGCCGACTACGACGCGCTCGTCAGCCTGCTCGCCGACGAGCGCTCGGTGCGGGACGCCGTCATCGCCGCGGTGACGGAGAGCACGGGCTACCGCAAGCTCGTCTCCCACGTGCTCTACCAGGGGGTCAAGGGCTACCTCCTCACGGAGAACGTCGTGGCCCGCAGGGTGCCAGGTGCCTCGACGCTGGTGAGGTTCGGTCAGAAGACGATGAGCACCGCCGCCCCGGGACTCGGCGACGGGGTCGACCGTCGGCTCACCGCCTTCGTCGAGGCCAACCTCAGCGAGACCCTCCGGGAGAGCCGCCGCTACCTCGAGGCGACGCTGACCCCTGAGCTGCTCACCGAGATGGCCGAGGAGGTCTGGACGACGATCGCAGACCGGCGGACCGGGGAGCTCCTCGCGGTGGCGGACCCCGGGGGGACCCGCGAGCTCCTCCTCGCCCTCGGCCCGGTGATCCGCCGTTGGCAGGACGAAGGGGTGATCGCCGAGGTCGTCGAGTCGGTCACCCACGCGGCTCTCGAGTGGTACGCGGAGCGGCCGATCGGCGAGCTCCTCGACGAGTGGGGCATCGCGGTGGAGTCCGTCGTCGCCGATGTCCTCGAGATCATCCGTCCCGGCCTGGAGCACGCCCGGACCAGCGGGCTGCTCGAGGAACGGGTCCGGGCTCACCTGGAGCCCTTCTACGCCTCGCTGCCCTCGATCCTCGAGGTGGTGCCGGCGGCGAAGCCTTCGAGGAAGAGGGCGACGAAGAAGGCAGCACCTCAGAAGCCAACCGGCCGGACGGCGGACAAGATCTGAGCCGCAGGTCGCTGAGTGTGCATGGATCGCCGTCTCACGGCTGTTGGCACGTAATATCCGCGGCTGCGACCGCTGGACAGCGATCTGTGCACGCTGGAGGTCAGGGACCGTCTCTCACTCGGTGGAGGCGAGGGGACTCGAACCCCTAACCCCCTGCTTGCAAAGCAGGTGCGCTACCAATTGCGCCACGCCCCCGAGGGCTCTTCAGTTGTCGCTGGTATCAGACCCGGGAGTCCGTCGCCGCCGCCCACACGTCCTTCGGCGGAGCGGGGTCCGCGGTCCGCGTCCGGCCGGCGGAGGCCGCGGCGTAGAGGTCCTTCTCCGAGCGCTGCTGCTCGAGCTTGCGCTGGACATAGGCAGCGCCTGCGGCGGCAGCAGCGAGGACGAGGAGCCTCTTCATCGTGACCTCCGAAGGATCGCCGGCGGCGAAGGGGGAGTGGGTGGGCCTAAGAGGACTTGAACCTCTGACCTCTTCCTTATCAGGGAAGCGCTCTAACCGTCTGAGCTATAGGCCCGTGCGCTGACGCGACGCCCGAGATTACCTCACGGGGTGCGCGGCGGCCAAAACGCGGATCAGTCGTCGGTCAGGGTGAGGTGCAGACCGCCGACGAGGCTGGCCACGATGTTGTAGAGGAAGGCGCCGAGCGTCGCGAGCGCGGTGAGCAGGATGACGTCGACGACCGCGATGACGACGGAGAGCGAGAGCACCCGCCCGAAGCCGAGGAAGTCCATGATGTCGAACTCCTGGCCGGAGCCCTCACCGATGATCTGGCTCGCGAGGCTGTTGACCGAGTCGAAGACGCCCATCGCGGACATCAGGCTCCACAGCACGGCGCTCATGACGACCATCGCGATACCCAGCGCGACCGACAGGAGGAAGCCGACCTTCATCGCCGACCACGGGTCGACGCGAGAGACCATGAGCTTGACGCGCCGCCCACCCCGCGCAGGACGCGACGCCGCCGGGCGGGCCGGGCCGGACCCCTTCGCCGTCTCGCTGTCACGCGGTTGCATCACCGTCGTGTCGCTCACTCGTCACCTCCGGGGACGTCCGTCCCACCATCCGTCGTCGCGTCGGTCGCCGGGCTCTCGCCCTCGACCTCTGCTGCTGCAGGGTCAGACGCTACCGCGTCACCCTCCAGCGCGGCCTCGACCTCGTCCGCGACACCCCGGTCGACGTTGCGGGCCACCGCGACGATCGAGTCGCCCTTGCGGGGCGTGGCGAAGGAGACACCCATCGTGTTGCGGCCCGTGCGGGAGACCTCGGCCACCGCGGAGCGGACGATGTTGCCCTTCTCCATGACGACCATGACCTCGTCACCCTCGTCGACGGTGAGCGCCCCGACGAGCTGGCCGCCCTTGCCGGACTTCGCCGCCATGACACCGAGCGTCCCGCGCCCCTTCGCCGTCCACTCCGAGGCGGCGGTGCGCTTGGCGACACCGTTCTCGAAGACGACGAAGACGTCCGGGTCGGTGCCGGCCGGGATGACCTGCATCGAGAGCAGCGAGTCGCCGTCGCGGAACTTCATGCCCGTCACACCGCTCGTACCTCGACCCATCGGCCGCAGCTGCGCGTCCGTGGCGTGGAAGCGCACCGACATGGCGTTGCGCGAGACGAGGAGCAGGTCGTCCTCCGCCGAGACCAGCCCGGCCGAGACGAGCTCGTCACCGTCGCGCAGGTTGATCGCGATGAGACCGCCCGAGCGGGGCGAGTCGTACTCGGTGAGACGGGTCTTCTTCGTCAGACCGTTGCGGGTCGCGAGGACGAGGTACGGGGCGGCCTCGTAGTCCTTGATCGCCATGACCGCCGCGATCTTCTCCTCCGGCTGGAAGGCGAGGAGGTTCGCGACGTGCTGGCCCTTGCCGTCCCGGCTCGCGTCCGGCAGCTCGTAGGCCTTCGCCCGGTAGACCCGGCCGAAGTTGGTGAAGAAGAGCAGCCAGTGGTGCGAGGTCGTCGTCCCGAAGTGCTCGACGACATCCTCCCCGCGCAGGGTCGCGCCCCGCACACCCTTGCCGCCACGACGCTGGCTGCGGTACTCGCTGACCTTGACCCGCTTGGCGTAGCCGCCGCGGGTGATCGTCACGACGACGTCCTCCTCGGGGATGAGGTCCTCCATCGCGACGTCGCCGTCGAAGGGCATGATCCGCGAGCGCCGGTCGTCGCCATAGCGGTCGACGATCTCCTGGAGCTCCTCGGAGATGATGCTCCGCTGCCGCTCCGGCTTGGCGAGGATGTCGGTGAAGTCGATGATCTGCGCCTCGAGGGCGTCGTGATCGTCGATGATCTTCTGCCGCTCGAGGGCCGCGAGGCGACGCAGCTGCATCTCGAGGATCGCCCGGGCCTGCCGCTCGTCGATGTCGAGCAGCTCGATGAGCCCGTCGCGGGCCGCCTCGACCGTGGGGCTGCGGCGGATGAGCGCGATGACCTCGTCGAGCGCGTCGAGCGCCTTGAGCAGGCCGCGCAGGATGTGGATCTCGGCCTCGGCCTTGTCGAGCCGGTACTGCGTCCGGCGCACGATGACCTCGACCTGGTGCTCGACCCAGTGCCGGATGAAGGCCGAGATCGGCAGCGTCCGCGGCACCCCGTCGACGAGGGCGAGCATGTTCGCGCCGAAGTTCGTCTGCAACTGGGTGTGCTTGTAGAGGTTGTTGAGGACGACCTTGGCGACCGCGTCGCGCTTGAGCACGATGACGAGACGCTGGCCGGTCCGGCCCGAGGTCTCGTCGCGGATGTCGGCGATGCCGGCGAGCTTGCCCTCCTTGGTGAGGTCGGCGATCTTCAGCGCGAGCGCGTCGGGGTTGACCTGGTAGGGCAGCTCGGTGACGACGAGGCAGGTGCGGCCCTGGATCTCCTCGACCTCAACGACCGCGCGCATGATGATCGAGCCGCGGCCCGTGCGGTAGGCGTCGTCGATGCCGCGCGTGCCCATGATGAGCGCGCCGGTGGGGAAGTCCGGGCCCTTGACCCGCGCCATGACGGCCTCGAGCTGCTCCTCGCGGGAGGACTCGGGGTTCGCGAGCAGCCACTGGGCGGCGTCCGCGACCTCGCGCAGGTTGTGCGGCGGGATCTGCGTGGCCATGCCGACGGCGATGCCGGCCGAGCCGTTGACGAGCAGGTTGGGGAAGCGCGCGGGCAGCACGTCAGGCTGCATCGTCTTGCCGTCGTAGTTCGGGACGAAGTCGACGGTCTTCTGGTCGATGTCGCGGACGAGCTCGAGCGCGATCGGGGCCATCTTGCACTCGGTGTACCGGGGCGCGGCCGCGCCGTCGTTGCCCGCCGAGCCGAAGTTGCCCTGCCCGTCGATGAGCGGATAGCGCAGCGACCACGGCTGCACGAGCCGCACCATCGCGTCGTAGATCGCCGTGTCACCGTGCGGGTGGTACTGCCCCATGACGTCGCCGACGACGCGGCTGCACTTGTTGTAGCCACGGTCGGGGCGGTAGCCGCCGTCGTACATGGCGTAGACGATCCGACGGTGCACCGGCTTGAGGCCGTCGCGGACGTCCGGCAGGGCGCGGCTGACGATGACGCTCATCGCGTACTCGATGTAGCTGCGCTGCATCTCGGTGTTGAGGTCGACCGGGTCGATCCGGTCGGTGATGGGGGTGTCAGGCGTGTCAGTCATCGGTCACCTTGGTGCGAAGGGGGAGCGGGGCGAAGGGGGGAGTGCCGCGCGTCAGATGTCGAGGAAGCGCACGTCGCGCGCGTTCTTCTGGATGAAGGAGCGGCGGGACTCGACGTCCTCGCCCATGAGGATCGAGAACATCTCGTCGGCGGCGGCCGCGTCGTCGAGGGTGATCTGCAGGAGGGTCCGGGTGTCCGGGTCCATCGTGGTCTCCCACAGCTCCTGGTAGTTCATCTCGCCGAGGCCCTTGTAGCGCTGGATGGCGTTCTCCTTCGGCAGGCGCCAGCCCTGGCTCTGCCCCTCGGCGACCATCGCGTCGCGCTCGCGGTCGGAGAAGGCGAACTCGTGCTCGTGGTTGCTCCACTTGAGGCGGTAGAGCGGCGGCTGCGCGAGGTAGACGTAGCCGGCCTCGATGAGCGGCTTCATGAAGCGGAAGAGCAGCGTGAGCAGCAGGGTCCGGATGTGCATCCCGTCGACGTCGGCATCGGCCATGAGCACGATCTTGTGGTACCGCGCCTTGTCGATGTCGAAGTCCTCGCCGATGCCGGTGCCGAAGGCGGAGATCAGCGCCTGGACCTCGGTGTTGGCCATGACCTTGTCGATCCGGGCCTTCTCGACGTTGAGGATCTTGCCGCGGATCGGAAGGATCGCCTGGTTCTCCGGGTTGCGGCCGGCCTTGGCCGAGCCACCGGCGGAGTCACCCTCGACGATGTAGACCTCGGAGACCGTCGGGTCCTTGCTCTGGCAGTCCGAGAGCTTGCCTGGCAGGCCGCCGGACTCGAGCAGACCCTTGCGGCGGGTGGCGTCGCGCGCCTTGCGGGCCGCGATACGGGCGGTCGCCGCCTGGACGGCCTTGCGGACGATGTCCTTGCCGTCGTTCGGGTGCGCCTCGAGCCAGTGGCCGAACTCGTCGGTCATGGCTCGCTGGACGAAGCCCTTGACCTCGGAGTTGCCGAGCTTGGTCTTGGTCTGACCCTCGAACTGCGGCTCCCCGAGCTTGACCGAGATGACCGCGGTCAGGCCCTCACGGATGTCGTCACCGGTGAGGTTGTCGTCCTTGTCCTTGAGCAGGCCCTGCTTGCGCGCGAAGTCGTTGATCATCTTCGTCAGCGCCGCGCGGAAGCCCTCCTCGTGGGTGCCGCCCTCGTGCGTGTTGATGTTGTTGGCGTAGGTGTGCACCGACTCGCTGTACGCCGAGGTCCACTGCATCGCGATCTCGAGGGCGAGCGAGCGCTCGGTGTCCTCGGTCTCGATGGCGATGACACTGTTGGTCACCGGCTCGGCCTTCTTGCTGCCGACGAGGTGGTTGACGTAGTCGACGAGCCCGCCGTCGTACTTGTAGGTGACGGTGCGCGCGGTCCTGGTCTTCGCCGTGCCCTCCTGCGCCGCCTCCTCGTCCTCGACCTCGGTGATGTCGGCGTCGACGGCGTCGAGGTCCTCGTCGAGGTCGCTGTCCTCGCCGGCGGTGGGCCGCTGCTCGACGCGCTCATCGATGAGCGTCACCGACAGCCCCTTGTTGAGGAAGGCGGTCTGCTGGAAGCGGGCGCGGATCGTCTCGTAGTCGTACTCGACGGAGTCGAAGATGTCCGGGTTGGCCCAGAAGGTGATCGTCGTGCCGGTGTCCTGCGTCTCCTCCATGCGCTCCAGGGGAGCGACGGCGACGCCGTTGTCGAAGGTCATCCGGTGGGCGTAGCCCTTCTGCCGGACGCAGACGTCGAGACGGGTCGAGAGCGCGTTGACGACCGAGGAGCCGACACCGTGCAGGCCGCCGGAGACCTTGTAGCCGCCGCCGCCGAACTTGCCGCCCGCGTGGAGCTGGGTGAGGACGAGCTCGACCGCGCTCACCCCTTCGCCCACGTGGACGTCGGTGGGGATGCCACGACCGTCGTCCTTGACCCGCACCGCCCCGTCGGCCATGAGGGTGACGACGATCGAGTCGGCGTAGCCGGCGAGAGCCTCGTCGACCGAGTTGTCGACGATCTCCCACACGAGGTGGTGCAGGCCCCGCTCACCGGTCGAGCCGATGTACATGCCGGGCCGCTTGCGGACCGCCTCGAGCCCCTCGAGGACCGTGATGGCGCTGGCGTCGTAGGCCGAGGGGTCCTTGCCCTCCGCGGCGAGGGCCGCCGTGGCGGCCTCCTCTTGCTCGACCCGTGCCTGCTCCGCCTCGGCGGCGGAGAAGGTCTCGTTGTCGCCCTGCTGCTCTGCCACAGGTCTCCTCGTCATCATGGGGACGGCGCGCCTGCGCGCGCCGTCAGCCGGTGTCGTGATCTCCGTCAGATCTTACCGCTCCATGACGACAACGCACGCATTTGCAGGCCCGTGGCGGCCGATCTGAGCGGCGAAATCCCCGCCTCACGACTCCCCGTATGCCGCCCACCCCCTTAAGGGCCCTGAGACGCCTTCTCGCAGCGCCCACCAGGGCGGCGAGCAACGACCCTTCGCACGAGCCAAGGCTCGTACCGCCACGAGCTGGGTCCGGGAAGCGCACGAGCCTTGGCTCGTGCGAGATGGTGAGGTCAGGGGAGGGCACGAGCCTTGGCTCGTGCGAGATGGTGAGGTCAGGGCGGGCAGCGGCCGCCGGGGAGGTCCGCGACGTGCTCCGCAAGGACCGCCGCGACCTCGTCCATCAGCGCGGTCCCGGTCGCGTGGTCGCTCGTGCGCAGCTGGACGGCCACGGCGAGACGACCCCCCTTCGCCCCGGGGAGGAGGCCCATCTGCCGCAGCACGTACCCGTCCGCGGTCGGCCCCCATCCCCCCTTCGCCACCGCGCCGTCCAACCCGGCCAGTCCCCAGGTGTGGCCGCCGACCAGCCGGCCCATCGGGTCGGTCACCACCGCCGCGTCCGGCGCGCACGCGGCGCCGGCGAGGAAGAGCGCCTGGTCCTCGACCCGCCACCGCGTCTGGCCGAAGGGGGAGTACCCCGCGACCACCTGCCGGTCCTGGACCCGCGTGGTGCGGTCGCCGGCCTCGCGCAGCACCCGCTCGACGGCCCGCCGGGCCTGCGCCGGCTCTCCGAGCCCCGTCCACAGCCGGGCCGCGGCCTCGTTGTCCGACACGGTGATCGCGGCCTCGATGTCGGCGCGGGCCGCGGCGTCCTTCGGGTGCGCCCGGTGCGCCGCGAGCGCCAGCGGCACCTTGATCGTCGACCAGGCGGGGAGCGTCTCGTCCGCCCCGACGGTGACCGGGGTGCCGTCCCCGCCGACCGGGGCGAGGGAGATCGCGACCTCCGGATGGTCCTCGACGACCCGCTCCAGGGCCCGGCGCGCCTCGGCTCCGACAACCACCCGGCCCGACGACGACGGCGAGGGGGAGCACGACGGGGCGGGCACCCCTTCGTCCGTGGTGGGCGAGGGGGCGCGCTCGACGCTCACCCGCACGGCGCCGCAGCCGCTCAGCGCGACGCAGGCCGCCGTCACGGCGACGAGCAGCCGGCGGCGCACGGGCCTAGTAGAGGACGACGGAGGCGTCGTTGCCGCCGGTGCAGGTCGTGACGACCGCGCCCGAGCAGCGCATCGTGTAGCTACGTAGGGTCACCGGGCTGGCCACGGTGAGCGTCGCCGCGCCGTCGTCGCCGGGGTCGGCGGCGAGGTAGGCGTCCCGGACGGCCATGGCGAAGGGGCAGGACGTCACGTCGTTGGTCCGGCCCGCGGAGATGCCGTCCTTGGGGCCGCCGCACGCGGTCGCACCCGACGGGAGCTCACCGGTGCGCTCGGGAGGGGTCGTCTCCGAGGAGGTCGGCGAGGACGTGGTCGGCTCCTCCGCCGGCTGCTCGGTGGGCTCCTCCTCGGCCGGCGGCTGCTCCGAGGTCTGCGAGGTCGTGGGGGAGGCGACCGGCTCGTCGCGCTCCATGAGGTAGAGGACCCCGAGGGCGATGAGGGCACCGGCGGCGAGCGCGCCGAGGAGGAGCAGGACGATACCCAGCGCCCGGGCGCGGCGCGGCCGGTCCTCGGGGATGCGAGGCAGCGGCGCCCGGGCCGGCCTCGGCGCGGTCGGCGGGGGAGTGGCCGCGCCACCCTGGTGGGCCGCCGCGTCGTCGCCGCGGGACGGGGCGGCATCGTCGCTCCACCAGTCCTCGGGGACGGAGCCCGATGGTCGGACCGCCGCGGGGGCCGGCGCAGAGGTGGGAACCGACGAAGGGGTCTTGGCCGGAGTGGTCGGCGGGCGGCCGGGGGAGGCCTGGGGGACCACCTGGGTCTCCTCCGCGCCGGGTCGCTCGCTCGAGCGCGGGATCACCTCGGTCGGGTCCGGCGGGGGCACCTCGTCCGCACGGCCGAAGAGAAGGTCGTCGAGCGGGTTCGGCTCGAGCGGGGTGGGTTCGTCACCACGGTGATCGCGGGCCATCATCACGTCCTCTCGGTGGCCGGGACCGCTCCACCCTGCCACAGGGAGCACGTAGCGTCTGCCCCGTGGACGGCCTCCTCGACACCCTCACCGCTGCCATGCCCGCGAGCTATCTCGCGGGCATCGTCCTCATCGCAGCCCTCGCGCAGCTGCTCGCCTGGCACCTGAAGATCCCGTCGATCCTCGTCCTGCTCATCGCCGGCTTCGGTCTCGGGACGGTCATCGACGCCGTCAGCGTCGTCGGGCAGGACGTCCTCTACGCAGGCGTCTCGCTGACGGTCGGGATCATCCTCTTCGAGGGGTCGCTCTCGCTGAAGATCCAGCAGGTCCGTGACCTCGGTCAGAGCGTGCTGCGGCTGTGCACCCTCACCGTCGTCATCGCGGCCCCGCTCATCGCGCTCTCAGCCTGGGTCGCGGGGGTCGAGCCCCGCCTGGCCGTGCTCCTCGGCGCCCTGCTCGTCGTCACCGGCCCGACGGTCATCAACCCGATCGTCCGCCAGCTCCGGCCGACCCGCCGCACGGCCGCCCTGCTGCGCTGGGAGGGCATCGTCGTCGACCCGATCGGCGCGGTCCTGGCCACCCTCGTCCTCCAGGCCATCGTCGGGGCCGGCAGCTCGCCCCTCGAGGCCGCGGCCCGGGGGCTGCTCGTCACGGTGATCCTCGGGGTCGGGCTAGGCATCGGCGTCGGCCACCTGCTGCGGATGGCCATGGTGCGGCACCTCATCCCCGACTTCCTCCAGGGCGTCTTCTTCCTCGCCGTCGCACTCGCCGTCTTCGTCGCCTCCAACATGGTCGCCGCCGAGAGCGGCCTGCTGACGATCACCGTCCTCGGCGTCTACCTCGCCAACTCGCCGGACATCCACCTCCACCGGGTCGTGGAGTTCAAGGAGCACCTCCAGGTGCTCTTCGTCGGCTCGCTCTTCATCCTCCTCGGCGGTCTCGTCAGCTGGGAGCAGATCGTCGAGATCGCCCCCGAGGCAGCGATCTTCATCGCCCTGCTCGTCCTTGTCGTGCGGCCGGTGAGCGTCTACCTCTCGCTGCGCGGATCGGACTCCGACGTCCGGGAGCGCACCCTCCTGGCCTTCATGGCCCCCCGGGGCATCGTCGCCGCCGCGGTGACGAGCATCTTCGCCATCGAGATCGGCCACCGCGCGCAGGAGGTCTCCGCAGCCGCCCGTGCAGCCCGTGCCAGCGGTGCCGCCGATGCCGACGCCCTGACCGCCCGCGCCGAGGACCTCACCGGGCTCGCCGGGCAGGCGCAGGGACTCGTCCCCCTCGTCTTCCTCGTCGTCGTCGGTACGGTCGCGATCTACGGCCTCGGCGTGGGCCGTCTCGCCGAGCGGCTGGGACTCGCCTCGACCTCTCCGCAGGGGGTGCTCTTCGCCGGGTCGGCGCCGTGGGTCATCGACGCCGGTGAGCAGCTCAAGGAGCTCGGCGTCCCCGTCCGGGTCGTCAGCCACGTCTACACCGGGATCCGCGCGGCCCGGCAGCGCGGCCTCGAGACGTACTACGGGCACATCCTCTCCGACATCACCAGCGACGAGCTCGACCCCTCCGGCATGGGCCACCTCCTCGCCGTCACCGCCGACGACGAGATGAACTCCACGGTTGCCCGGGAGTACAGCTCGCTCTTCGGCAGCGCCCACACGTACCAGCTGCGCCGGGCCGACACCTCCGCGGCGTCGAGCAAGCGCCGGCCGAGCGACCACCTGGCCGCGCGGCTCGCCTTCGACCCCCCGCTGACCTTCGACGAGATCAGCCAGCGGCACGAGGACGGCATGCAGGTGCGCCGGACCCGGCTGTCCAAGGAGTTCACCGGCGAGGACTTCGCCGAGCGCTACGGCGACGACGCCGTCGTCCTCTTCCTCGTCACACCCTCGGGCAAGGTCACCGTGGCCCGTGAGGAGACCGGCCTCCCGGAGACGGCCACCCATGTCGTCGCCCTGCTGCCCCGGCGCACCCCCGAGGGCAACGGCACCCAGGCATGAGCGAAGGGGGTGTGCCGGGCCAGCCCGGCACACCCCCTTCCCTGTGGTCTCAGCGCTTGATCTGCATGACGACGGCCTTGGGCTCGGTGAAGAACTCGCGGCTGAAGTCACCGCCCTCGCGCCCGACGCCGGAGTCGCCGACGCCGCCGAAGGGAGTCCGCAGGTCGCGGATGAAGAAGCAGTTGACCCAGACCGTGCCGGCCTTGAGCTTGCTGCTCACGCGGTGCGCCGTGGAGAGGTTCTCCGTGAAGAGCATCGCGTTGAGGCCGTAGCGGGTGTCGTTGGCGAGGTGGACGACCTCGTCCTCGGTGTCGAACCTGTTGACCACGCAGACCGGGCCGAAGATCTCCTCGCAGTACGCCGAGGCGTCCAGCGGGAGGTCTTCGATGATCGTCGGGCGGACGAGCCAGCGGCCCTGGTCGTCGACGCCACCGGTGCGGATCGTGCCGCCGTCGCCCTCGACACCCTCGACGTAGCTCTTGACCTTGTCGAAGTGTCGCTTGCTCGCGAGGACGGAGAACTTGGTGCCCGGGTCGAAGGGGTCGCCGATCGGCAGCGCCTCGGCCGCGGCCTGGAAGCGCTCCATGAACTCGTCGTAGATGCCCGACTGGACGTAGAGGCGCGAGCCGGCGAGGCAGATCTGGCCGCTGTTGCGGAAGATCGCCTCGACCGCCCAGTAGACGGCGTTGTCGATGTCGGCGTCGTCGAAGACGACGTTGGCGCCCTTGCCGCCGAGCTCGAGGGAGACGGGGGCGAGGTGGGTCGCGGCCGAGGCCATGACCGCCTTGCCGGTCTGCGAGGAGCCGGTGAAGGTCACCCGGTCGACGCGGTCGTCACCGGTGAGCGAGGAGCCCGCCGGGGCGCCATGACCGTTGAGGACGTTGAGGACGCCGGGCGGGAAGCCGGCCTCGACCGCGAGGCGACCGAGCAGGGTCACCGACGCCGGGGTGTCCTCGGACGGCTTGATGATGCAGGTGTTGCCCCACGCGATGGCCGGCGCGATCTTCCAGGTCGCCATCATCAGCGGGAAGTTCCACGGGCTGATCGCCGCGACGACACCCACGGGGCCGAACTCGCTGTACGTGTGGTGGCCGGAGTCCATCGGGAAGACCGAGCCGACGTGGTCACGCTGGTGGTCGGCGAAGAAGCGGAAGTTCGCGACCGAGCGACCCACGTCGTGGAGCGCCTGAGCGAGGGGCTTGCCCATGTTGGTGCTGTCGAGGGTGGCGATCTTCTCGGCCCGCTCCTCCATGAGGTCGGCGAGCTTGTGGATGAGCTTGGCGCGCTCGACGCGGCCCATCCGGGGCCACGGACCCTCGTCGAAGGCCTTGCGGGCGCTGGCGATCGCCCGGTCAGCGTCGGCCGCGCTGCCCTCGGCGGCCTGCGCCCAGACCTCCTGAGTCCACGGGTTGTAGACGTCGAAGCGGCCGCCGTCGAGCGACTCGACCTCCTCGTTGTCGATGATGTGCCCGAAGAATTCAGACGACACGGCGCTCATGGGTTGTTCCTTCCCTGTCGCTCGGCGATCGTCACGTCGCCCGCGGCGAAGTGCTCGCGCGGGATCTCACGGACGATGACGCGGACGTTGTCCTTGGGGGCGACGTCGGTGGCGACGACCGCCTCGGTGAGGGCGGAGATGAGGGAGCGGATCTTCTCCGGTCCGCGGCCCTCGGTGAGGGTGACCTCGACGAGCGGCATCAGATCTCGCCGCCGCTGATGAAGACCGACCCGAGGTTGGTGAAGTGGCAGCCGACGGTCGATCCGGGCGGGGCGAGGACCGCGTCGGTCATGCCACCGGTGAGCACGATCCAGCCGGCCTCGATGGCCAGGCCGCGCTTCGCGAGGTCGTTCGCCGCGAGGGCGAGCGCCTCACCGGGGTGGCCCTGGACGGCTGCGCCGGTCGCGGAGTCGACGATCTCGCCGTCGACCTCGACGAGGACCGCCTCGAGACCGAGGTCGATCTCGCCCGGCGGGAGGCCGAGCCCGCCGGTGACGAAGGCCCCAGAGCTCGCGTTGTCAGCGATGACGTCGCCGGCGCCGAACTTGAAGTCCTTGTAGCGGCTGTCGATGACCTCGGCGCCGGCGTGGACGGAGGCGACGGCCGCCATGGCCTGGGCGCCGGTCAGGCCGGGGCCCTCGAGCCGCTCACCCATGACGAAGACGATCTCGGGCTCGATCCGCGGGTGGATGAGCTTGTCCTGGGGCACGGGGTCGCCGGCCGGCAGGATCATGGCGTCAGTGAGCCAGGCGACGAAGGGGGTGTCAACGCCCATGCGCTGCTGCTTGGCGCGGGAGGTCAGGCCGAGCTTGACGCCGATGAGCTTCTCGCCGCGGGCGAGGCGCTTCTCGAGGTTGAGGTCCTGGATCATGTAGCCGGTCTCGACGTCGAGCTCGGGCCACTCGTCGGTGAACTTCACGCGGTCGCGGCGCTCGTCCTCGCAGGCGAGGAGCTCGGCGGCGACGGACTCGATGTCCCACTTCTGGTTGGCCATCAGGCACCCGCTCCCAGGGCGGCAAGGTCGCCCATGTCGAGCTCGCGAGCCTTCTGCAGCTCGAGAGCGACGTCGATGATCATGTCCTCCTGGCCGCCGACGTAGCCGTACTCGCCGACCTTCTGGAGGATCTCGTGGGCCGGCACGTCGTAGCGCTCGGCGGCCCGCTCCGCGTGGATGAGGAAGGAGCTGTACACGCCGGCGTAGCCCTGCGTGATCGAGCTGCGGTCCATCCACGGGAGGCGGCGGATGTAGGGCCGGACGACGTCCTGGGCAGCGCCGAGGATGCCGTCGACCGAGACGCCGGTGCTGATCCCGAGCCGCTCGAAGGCGACGGCGAGGACCTCGGTCGGCGAGTTGCCGGCACCGGCGCCGAGCGCGCAGAGGGAGCCGTCGATCTGGCGGGCGCCCGCGCGGTAGGCCAGGACCGAGTTGGCGACGCCGAAGGACATGTTCTGGTGCCCGTGGTAGCCGACCTGGGCGTGCTGACCGATCTCGGAGACGAGCGCCTCCACGCGGTCGGAGACGTCTTCGAGGATCAGCGCGCCGGCGCTGTCGACGACGTAGACGCACTGGCACCCGGCGTCGACCATGATCCGCGCCTGCTTGGCGAGGGCCTCGGGGCTGATCATGTGGCTGAGCATGAGGAAGCCGACGGTCTCCATGCCGAGGTCACGGGCCGCACCGAAGTGCTGGATCGAGACGTCGGCCTCGGTGCAGTGCGTCGCGATGCGGGCGATGTCGGCCCCGTTGTCGCGGGCCTGCTGCAGGTCGTGGACCCGGCCGAGACCGGGGAGGAGGAGGACGGCGATCTTGGCCTGCTCCGCCTCGGCCCTGGCCGCCTTGATGAGCGACATCTCGTCGACGGCGGAGAAGCCGTAGTTGAAGCTCGAGCCGCCGAGCCCGTCACCGTGGGTGACCTCGATGACCTGGACGCCGGCCTGGTCGAGGGCGCGGACCGTCGTGCGGACCTGCTCCTCGGTGAACTGGTGCGACATGGCGTGCGAGCCGTCGCGCAGGGTCGTGTCCGTGAGGCGGACGTCGACGTCGCCGGTGAAGTCGGGGATGGGGTGCGTCGGGTCGTTGAGGGCGCTCATGCCGAGACCTCCTGGGTGGTCGAAGGGGTGGTGGCGGCGGCATCGGTCGACGCGTCGGCGGCGACCCAGCCGGAGTCGACGCCCAGGCGGTGGGCGACCATCATGTCGCCGACGCGGGCGGCGGCCGCCGTGATGATGTCGAGGTTGCCGGCGTAGTCCGGCAGGTAGTCGCCGCGGCCCTTGACCTCGATCGGGACGGTGACCCGGGCCATGCCGTTCCACAGGTCGCGCGCGTGGTCGAACTGCGGCTCGGCGCGCAGGTGGTAGCCGGGCACGTACTCCTGGACCCGCTCGACCATGGCGGCGATGGACGCGCGAACCTTGTCGTTGAGCTCGCCCGCCTCGGCGGCCTCCTCGGGGATGGCGCAGAAGACGGTGTTGCGCATCATGAGCGGCGGCTCGACGGGGTTGAGGATGATGATCGCCTTGCCCTTCTTGGCGCCGCCGACGACCTCGAGGGCCTCCGAGGTGGTCTCGGTGAACTCGTCGATGTTGGCGCGGGTGCCGGGGCCGGCGGACTTGCTCGAGATGGAGGCGACGATCTCGGCGTAGGGGACGTCGACGACCGAGGAGACCGCGGCGACGATCGGGGTCGTGGCCTGGCCGCCGCAGGTGATCATGTTGACGTTCGTCGCGTCGAGGTTGAAGTCGAGGTTGACCGGCGGGCAGAGGTAGGGACCCACGGCGGCCGGGGTGAGGTCGACGGCGAGGATGCCGGCCTCGGCGTACCGCGGCGCGTTGGCCGCGTGGGCCTTCGCCGAGGTGCACTCGAAGACGACGTCGGGCAGCTCGTCCTGCGCGAGGAGCCAGTCGACCCCTTCGTGGCTGGCCTCGAGGCCGACGCTCTTGGCGCGACGCAGGCCGTCCGAGGCCGGGTCGACGCCGATCATGTAGCGCGGCTCGATGACCTCCGAGCGGCGCATGAGCTTGAACATCAGGTCGGTGCCGATGTTGCCGGGGCCGACGATCGCGGCGGTCCCCTTGGTGCGTGCAGTCATTGTCGTGGTCCTTTCGGGACTCAGTCGCGGGCGAATCGGGCCGTGACGCTGCCGAGGCCGGCGAAGGTCGCGGTGAAGGTGTCGCCCGGGGCGACCGGGCTCATCGAGGTGACCGAGCCGGGGAGGATGACCTCGCCCGCCTCGAGGGTCGTGCCGAGCCGGCCGAGGGTGTTGGCGAGCCACACGAGCGAGGTGATCGGCGAGCCGAGGACGGCGCCACCGGCGCCGGTGCCCACGACGTTGCCGTTGCGGTAGAAGTTGCAGCCGACGAGGCGTAGGTCGACCTCGTGGAGCGGGGTGGGGGTGGATCCGAGGACGTAGCCGCCCGAGCTGGCGTTGTCGGCGATGGTGTCGGCGAGGGTGATCTTCCAGTCCGCGACGCGGCTGTCGACGATCTCGAGAGCCGGGATGACGTAGTCGACGGCGGCGATGGCCTCGGTGACCGTGACGCCCGGGCCGGCGAGCGGGGCGCCGAGGACGAAGGCGATCTCAGGCTCGACGCGCGGCTGGAGGAACCGACCGGCGGGGACCGCCTCGTGCTCGCTGTAGACGAAGTCGGCGAGGAGGTGGCCGAAGTCGGGCTCGGTGACGCCGAGCTGCTTCTGCATCGCGGCCGAGGTGAGACCGACCTTGTGACCGACGATGGTCCGGCCGTCGGCGGTCCAGCGCTTCACCTGCTCGAGCTGGATGGCGTAGGCGTCCTCGACGGTCAGCTCGGAGAAGTCCGAGGTGAGCGGCGGGATCGGGGTGTGCTTCTCGTAGGCCGTGAGGAGGCGCTGCGCTGCCTCCTGCTGGATCTGGCTCGGCTCGCCCATGGGTCTCCTTCGACGGTGCGGACTGCTGTCAAAACTAGGGATGCCGGCACCGGGTCGGGAGTCTCGTTCCGGCCGTGGGAACGATGTGGGGTGACGCTGCGGTGCGACGCATCGAGCCTCCCGCAGCACCTCCCGGCCCGGCTATCTATCTGTTCCGATCAGCGGGACACCCGCCTCAGACCACCCCGACACCCCCCTGAACCCCCTTAGCACGAGCCAAGGCTCGTACCCCAGCACGGGACCCCCGGACTCACACGAGCCAAGGCTCCTACCCAGAAACGGACAGGAGCCTTGGCTCGTGCGAGTCGTTCGGCGGTACCCCCATCGCAGGAGCCTTGGCTCGTGCGAAAGGAGGGGGGTGGGGGGCGAAGGGGTGAGGAAGCCGCGGTGGTCAGTGGGGGGCGTTGAGGGAGATACGCCGGGCGGCGGCGACGAGGAGGGGGACGATCCGGTCGACCCGGGGGGTGACGCTCTCGTGCGGGCCGAAGACCGAGATCGCGGCGATGGCGTGCTCCCCACGCAGCACGGGGACGGCGATCGTCGTCACGCCGTCGAAGGACTCGTCGGAGGCGAGGGCATACCCCTTCGCCCGGACGCGGGCCAGCTCCCCGGCCCAGTCCTGCTCGGTCCGCACGGTCGCCCGCACCCGCGGCGGGAAGCCGGCCTCCCGGCGGGCCCGGTCGAGGGTCAGGCTGAAGGCGGCCATCGCCTTGCCCGAGCTCGTGACGTGCGCGGGGAAGCGACGTCCGGCGTGGCCGAGGATGCGCTCGCCGGCACCGAGCTCGACCCGCTCGAGGAAGACGACGTCCGGGCCGTCGGCGATCGCGAGGTTGGCGGTGAGGCTCGTCTGGGAGGCGATCTGGCGCAGCGTCGGCAGGGCCGCGTGGCGCAGCGGGTTGCGGCTGATCGTCAGCTGCCCGAGCTCGTAGAGGTGCAGGCCGAGGCGGTAGAGGCCACTGTCGGGGTCCTGCTCAATGAAGCCCCGTCCGGCGAGCGTCGTCAGCACCCGGTGCGCGGTGCTCTTGGCGATGCCGAGCCGGCGCGCGATGTCTGAGACGCCGAGGTCACCGTCGACGGCGAAGCACTCGAGCACGTCGAGCGCCGTCGTCACGGAGCGCAGCCCGCCGTCGGCAGGCCTGCTGCGCATGGGCGTTGAGGTGTACCACGCGGTGTCCTCGGTCTCGATGACGGGCTGAGCGGCCATGGTTGCTCCTCGCAAACGCCGGTGTTCGGGGAAGGCTGTTTCGGCCACGATCCCGCTCGGTTGCGGCATCATCAAGCAATGCGTACCGATGAGCGGAACACGGGCGACGAAGGGGTCATCGCCCGTGCTACCGCCATCCTCGAGGCCGTCGGTCGGGGAGCGACCGGGGTGCGCGCCATCGCCCGGGAGACCGGCCTGCCGGTGAGCTCGGTGCACCGCCTCGTCGCCCAGCTCGTCGACGCCGGGGTGCTGGAGAAGGCCGGCGACCGGATCCGCCTGGGCGCCAAGCTCTTCGAGCTCGGCACCCAGGTGCCGACGCACCGCGACCTACGCGACGCCGCCGAGCCGATCATGGAGGACCTCCGGCAGGTGACCCACCAACGCGTCCACCTCGCGATCCTCGACGGGGTCGACGTCGTCTACGTGAGGATCCTCGGGCCCAACATCGGCCTCGGGTCGAAGGTCGGCGGTCGGCTCCCGGCGCACGCCACCGGGGTCGGCAAGGTGATCCTCGCCTACTCGCCGCGTGCCAAGGTCAAGGCTCGGGTCGACGCCGGGCTGGAGCGCTTCACCCCTCGGACGATCACCACCCCTGGCGGGCTCGCCGCCGAGCTGCGCAAGATCCGCAGCGTCGGCATGGCCCTCGACCTCGAGGAGTCCACGATCGGCGTCTCGTGCGTCGCCGCCCCGGTCTTCGGCTCCGACCGCAAGATCCGCGCGGGACTCTCCGTCACCGGGCCGACCCGCTCCATAGAGCCGACCCGGCTCGGGGTCGCCGTCCGCACGGCCGCCTTCACGCTCAGCCGGACGCTGCGCGACTCCGGGCTCTAGCTCCCGGAGCTGCGCTCCTTGGCGCGGATGAGGTCGAGCGCGATGACCGCCCCGATCGTCCCGAGCCGCTCGGGCACCGGCAGCCCCGGAGCCAACGCCACGACGTAGCGCTCGCGGGACAGGAGGAACTCGGCGACCCCGGGCCAGCGCCGGCTCACCCGGGCCGCCTCGCCGAGCGGGCCCTGGACGGTGAACTCCCGGTCGAAGAGCTCACCCTTGAGCCCCATCACCCCGCCGGTCGCCAGCTCGACACGCAGCGACTTGCTGAAGAAGGTGAACTCCTTGACGATCCGCGCGACCCGACCACCCTGCGGGTCGTGCACCTCGAAGGTGTCGAAGCCGAGGTCCGGCGGGTCGGTGACCCGGCACAGCAGCGACCCGTCGGCGTCGTGCACCGCGAGCTCGCGGTTGCCCATGAGCATCCGCGAGCCGATGCCCCCTTCGGTCTGCAGGCTGCCGATCACCTGACCATGACCGTCATGGATCGCGAAGTCGTTGCTCATGAAGGACCGGATCTGGTCCATGACGATGACGTCGGTGTCGAGGAGCCCCATGGGCAGAGTCTGCCCGGGTCCGAGCTACTCCGCGAGGAAGTCGAGGACGAGCTCGGTGAAGGCCGCCCCGTGCTCGATCTGGGTCCAGTGCCCGCACCGGCCGAAGACGTGCAGCCGGGAGTCGTCGATCAGCTCGAGCATCGTCAGCGAGGTCGACAGCGGGATGACCTGGTCGTCGCGGCCATGGACGAGCAACGTCGGCGCGGTGATCCCGCGGATCGCCTCCTCGGGATGGGCCATCGCCTCGACCCACCGCTGCCGGGGCGCGGGGAACATCGATGCGAAGGCCTCCATCGTCCCGGGCCGCGTCGACGCGGCGTAGCGGCTCGCGACGAGCTCGTCGGTGATGAGCGAGCTGTCGTAGGCGAAGGTCTCGCGCATCAGCCGGCCCATCGCGGCCTCGCTCGGCTCGTACCCCCACACCGCGTCGAGGCCAGCGGTCAGCTCGAAGGGGATGCCGACGCTGCCCATGAGGACGAGCTTGTCGATCCGCTCCGGGTGGTGGATCGCGAGCGCGAGCGCCATCGACCCGCCGAAGGAGTTGCCGACGACGTGCACGCGCTCGATCTCGAGCGCGTCGAGCAGGTCGACGATCTGACGCAGCCACACCTCGCGCGAGTACTCCTGCCCCTCGGGCACCTCGGTGAACCCGAACCCGGCGAGGTCGGGTGCGACGACGCGGTGGTGACGGGCGAAGGGGGGCAGCTGGTTTCGCCAGTTCGCCCAGGCCGAGACCCCCGGTCCCGAGCCGTGGAGGAGAAGGACGGTCCCCCCTTCGCCGTCGACGGGCTCGGGGGCGGGCCCGGTGTCGTGGTAGTTGGTCGCCAGCGGGCCGGTCTGGATGCTCCGGCCGATCTCGGGGTTCTCGTTCACGGCCACGACGCTAGGAGCCGCAGGCCCGCCGGGCCAGGCATCGGAGCGCAGCGCGGAACGCCCACCCCCCGCCCCGCCCCCACCCCCCCTTCGCACGAGCCTTGGCTCGTGCGAACCGGGGGGGACGACGAAGGGGGAAGGCCCGGATGATCCGGACCTCCCCCCTTCGAGAACCTGGGTCAGGCGAGGGCGTCGGCGCCCGCCTGGGCGACCTGGGTGTCCTCCTCGGCGCTGCCGCCGGAGGCCCCGACGGCCCCGACGAGCTCGCCGTCGACGACGATCGGCACGCCCCCGCCGAAGGCGGCCACGCCCTCACGGTTCGCGATGCCGTCGCGCACGGCCGGCTCGTCCTTGAGCCCCTCGTACAGCCCGGCGCTCGGCACCCCGCCGAAGCCGACGACGGTCTTGGCCTTGTCCCGTGCGATCCCGCCGGAGAGGTTGAAGGCACCGTCCATCCGCGCGAAGGCCACGATCGTGCCCCCGGCGTCGACGACGGCGACGTTCATCCGCGCGTCTATCTCCTCGGCGCGGGCCAGGGCCGCGTCGAGCGCGGCCCTGGCCCCGGCGAGGGTGAGCGCCCGCGTGGGGCGGGTCATCCCATCGGTCACGTGAGCACCGTCGTGAAGCGCTCGTTGAGCTCGCGGGCGTGGTAGAAGATCCCCTTGCCCAGCTGGTCGACCGTCCACACCGTCGTCGGGCGGTCCGGGAAGGCGAGGTAGCCGCCGGCGAAGACCTCGTTGCGGTTGCCCGACGGGTCGAAGAAGTAGACCGTCTGGCCGCGGGTGATGCCGTGGCGGGTCGGGCCCACGTCGATCGGCACGTCGTCCATCGTCATGAGGTCGGCGGCCCGACCCACGTCGTTCCAGTTGTCCAGGCGGAAGGCGAAGTGGTGCAGCTTGCCCTGGGGACCGCCGATGACCGCGAGCTGGTGGATCTGGTTGTTGCTCGTCATCCACGTGCCGACGAGGTCGTGGTCGGCGTCGAGGCTGGTCTGGACGCGCTCGGTGGCGTAGAAGCCGAAGACGTCGATGAGCATCTTCTCCATGCGCGCCGGGTCCTCGGCGGTGATGAGCGAGTGGTCCAGAGCCGGGGCGCCGACTCCGACGAGGTGGCGCGGGAAGGCGTCCGGGTTGTGCGTGCCGACCTCGGTGCCGTACGCGGTCGCCTGGTGGTAGACCTCGAAGACGTGGTCGGACGGCGTCGTGAAGCGGATGCCGTCACCGATCTCGGGGTTCTCGCCCGTGCTCATCCGCTCGACGGTCAGACCGAAGGCCGTCGCCTTGGCCTCGATGTCGTCGATGTCGGTCTCGTGCTCGACCTTCCAGCCGTACTTCACGACGCCGACGCCGCCCTCCTCGAGGACGACGGAGTGGTGGTCCCACTCGTCCCAGCCCTTGTAGAAGACACGCTGGGCGCCCTCGGCGGTGGTGTCGGACCTGGTCTCGTAGAGACCCATCGTGCTGGCGTAGTGGTCCTTGGCCTCGGCCATGTCGGTGACGCGCACGTGCGCGTAACCCATCCTCATGATTCCCATGGTTACTGCTCCATGTCGGTGCCGGCCGCCAGCGCCTCGGCACGCCGTCGTGCCTTCTCGTTGATCTGACGGAGGAAGGGATTGACCAGACGCATCTCGTCGTCGCGCATCTGGATGGTGACGTCTGAGTCCGGGACGGCTCGGCAGCTCAGGCAGGTCCCGTCGGTGCGCTCCTCGGCGCTGATGACGGTCGCGGCGATCGGGCGGTTGTAGGAGAAGTCGCCGTCGAGCACGTCGACCTTGCAGATGCCGCAGCCACCACGCTTGCACCCGACGGTGTAGCTGTACCCGGCCTTGTAGAGGCCCGAGAGCAGCGTCTCGTCCGGGCCGAGGTAGATCACCTCGTCCAGTGCGGGGATGGACACGTTCGGCACTGCCGCTCCTTTGCGCTCGCCGGCGGCACCTCTGCCGCTGTCGTGTCCTTGAGCGTGCCGGGGGCGAAGGGGGTGCCTCTAGCGACGTTCCCCGTCGCGGAACGTCAGCCGTAGGTGTCCCGCGGCCCGCGGCCGCCGGGGGCGCGTCGCAGACCCTTGCGCCACGAGGGGGCGCTCGGCCCGACGATCCGCAGCTCGGAGACGGTGTCGGGGCCGACGTCCTCGGCGAGCCGGGCGAGGATCGTCGAGGTGAGCAGCCGCAGCTGGGTGGTCCAGGCGGTCGAGTCGGCGCGGACGGTGAGCACCCCGTCCTCGTAGGCGACCGGCTCGCTGTGGGCGGCGACCTGCTCGCCGACGAGGTCGGGCCAGCGGGACATCACCGACCCGGCGGCGACGTCGCTCTGCCACCCACGGTCGGCGATCATCCGCTCGATCTGGTCCCCGAGGAGCTCAGGGTCACGGCCGGTGGCGAAGGGGGATACCTCCGGCTCCATCCCGCGCCGGACCCGCCGACGGCGCGGTTTCATGCCGGGTCGCAGCCCGCGGGCGGCGGCGTTGGCGCGGGCACGGGCGAGCGCGGCGCGGGCGGCGTCCTCGACCTGTCCGAGCGGACCGTCGTCCGGCTCGGGTCCCGGCTCGTCGGGGGACTCGGGGTCGTCCGGGCGCGGGTCCTCCGTGGGCGGAGGCTCACTCATCGGCCACCGCCTCGGCACCCGCAGCGGGCACCCCTTCGCCGCTCTCCCGGGAGACCTGCCCGGTGGTGACGGTGAAGCGCTCGCCCGCCAACCCCGACGGGACGTCCTCGCCGACGGCGGCGGTGATGATCACCTGCTCGCAGTCACCGATGAGGCCGGCCAGCCGCTCCCGCCGGCCGGAGTCGAGCTCGGCGAAGACGTCGTCGAGGATGAGAACCGGGTCGTCCTGGAGGTCGTGCTGGAGCAGCCGGTAGGCGGCCAGGCGCAGCCCGAGGGCGAAGGACCACGACTCGCCGTGGCTCGCGTACCCCTTCGCCGGCATGGGACCGAGGGCCAGGGTGACGTCATCCCGGTGCGGCCCGACGAGGCTCACGCCGCGGTCGATCTCCTGGTCGCGCAGCGCGCCCATCGCGGTGAGCAGCTCCCCCCGCAGCACATCGGGTGTCGGCACGTCCTCACCCGACCCGAAGCCCTCGGCGAGCGCCTCGCCCGCCGGGCCGGGGATCGAGGAGCGGTAGCGGGCCGTGGCGTCCGTCGAGCTCGCGCTCACCGCGCCGTAGGTGTCAGCGAGGTGCGGGACGAGGTCGGTGAGCAGGCGCAGCCGGGCGTAGAGCAGCTGCGAGCCGAGGGTGGCGAGGTTGTCGTCCCAGATGTCGAGGGTGCGCAGCGCGTCCTCGCGGGCGGCGTCGGGCTCGAGCCCCTCCGGCAGACGCGTGGCCCGGCGACCACGGCCGCGTCCCTCGCGCATCGTCCCCCCGGCCTGCTTGAGCAGCGCCGAGCGCTGGCGGACGATCTTGTCGTAGTCGGCGCGCACCCCGGCCCACCGCGGTTGGCGCTGCACGAGGAGGTCGTCGAGGAAACGGCGCCGCTGCTCCGGGTCACCCTTGACGAGCGCGAGGTCCTCGGGGGCGAAGAGCACGGTCCGCAGCGTCCCGAGGACGTCCCGCGGCCGCGGCACGGGGGCCCGGCCGAGCTTGGCGCGGTTGGCCCGTCCCGGAGTGATCTCGAGCTCGACGACCTGCTCGCGCCCCTCGCGCACGACCGCGGCCCGGACGATCGCCCGCTCGGCACCGAAGCGGACGAGCGGCTGGTCCTGTGCGACCCGGTGGCTCGAGAGGGTCGCGACGTAGCCGATCGCCTCGACGAGGTTGGTCTTGCCCTGGCCGTTGAGCCCGACGAGGGTGCTCACCCCTGGTGAGAGGGGCAGCTCCGCGCTCTCGTAGCTGCGGAAGTCCGCGACCGAGAGGTGCCGGACGTGCACCTCAGTGCGAGCGCGTGGACCGCGACCCGCTCGTCGGCCCCGTCGCCCCGCCGGTGCTGCCCGACCCGGAGGACGGGCCCGCCTTCGCCGCCTTCTTCGCGGCCGTCTTCTTCGAGGCCTTCTTCTCCTTCGAGGCCTCCTTGCGCTGGGCGGTCGTGGCCTTCTTCGGCCCGCCGACCGCGGACTCCTTGCGCAGGTCGTGACCCTCGTCGATCGTCATCACCTGGTGCCCGCCGAACTGGCCACGCAGCGCCGCGACGGCCTGCATCGCCGGGCTGGCCTCCTGCCGCGAGGCGAAGCGGGCGAAGAGCGAGGCCGAGATGACCGGCATCGGCACGGCGTTGGCGATCGCCTCCTCGACGGTCCAGCGGCCCTCGCCGGAGTCGGCGGTGTAGTCGGAGACGTCGTCCATCTCCGGGTTATCCTCGAGCGCCTTGACCATGAGGTCGAGCAGCCAGGAGCGCACGACGGTGCCGCGGCTCCACGCCTTGAACGCCCCGGGGACGTCCTTGACGATGTCCTTCTTCTCGAGCAGCTCGTAGCCCTCGGCGTACGCGTGCATCAGGCCGTACTCGATGCCGTTGTGCACCATCTTCACGTAGTGGCCGGCGCCGACCTCGCCCGCGTGGACGAAGCCCTCGTCGCGCGGGCCCTCGGGCCGCAGCGCGTCGAAGATCGGCATCGCCCGGGTGACGTGCTTCTTCAGCCCGCCAACCATGAGGCCGTAGCCATTCTCCAGGCCCCAGATGCCACCGGAGACACCGCAGTCGAGGTAGCCGATGCCCTTGTCCTTGAGCATCGCAGCGTTCTCGAAGTCGTCGGTGAAGCGGCTGTTGCCACCGTCGATGACGAGGTCGCCGGGCTCGAGCCGCGCGGAGAGGTCCTGGACGACCGAGCGGGTGATCTCGCCGGCGGGCACCATGACCCACACGACGCGCGGCGCCTCGAGCTGGTCGATCATGTCCTGGACGCTCTTGGCGTCCGAGACCGCCTTGTTGCGGTCGTATCCGACGACCTCGTGACCGGCGCGGCGGATGCGCTCCCGCATGTTGCCGCCCATCTTGCCGAGGCCGATGAGTCCGAGCTGCATGGGTGCTCCTGGGGTTGGGTCCGTGGGTCGGGACCAGGTGACGGTCCTCGACGAAGGGGGTCAGCCGGCGAGTCGCACCGGCTGGAGGACGTAGCGGTAGGTCGTGTCGAGCTCGCCGTCCTGGCTCGTCTGGCCGGTGATCATCGCCGCCTTGAGCGCGCCGGTGAAGGACATCCGGGTCCAGTCGCTGCCCAGGGCGCCGAGCCCGTCGAGCAGGTAGCCGGGGTTGAAGGCGACGGTGATGTCCGGGCCGGTGACGCTCGCCTCGAGCGCCTCGGAGGCCTGGGCGTCCTCGCCGGTGCCGGCCTCGATCGCCAGCTGGCCCTCGGAGAAGCGCAGCCGCACCGGGGTGGTGCGCTCGGCGACGAGGGCGACGCGCTTGACGGCCTCGATGAGGTCTGCGGTCGCGATGACCGCCTCGGTCTCGCTGCTCGTCGGGAAGATCTTCGCGACCTTGGGGTACTCGCCGTCGAGCAGACGCGAGGTGGTGCGGCGCTGCCCGGCCTCGAAGCCGACGAGGCCGTCGCCGCCGGCGGCGGACCCGAGGGCGATGTCGATCGTGCCGACGGCGCCGAGGGAGCGGGCGGTCTCGGCGAGGGTGCGCGCCGGGATGAGCGCGACGTGGCTGGCGTCGGAGGTGCCCGGCGACCACGTGAGCTCGCGCATCGCGAGGCGGTAGCGGTCCGTGGCGAGCAGCGTCATCGTCTCGCCCTCGACCTCGACCCGGACACCGGTGAGGATCGGCAGGGAGTCGCCGCGGTCGGCGGCGATGGAGACCTGCGAGACGGCCTGGGTGAAGACGGAGCCGTCGATCGTGCCGGAGCCCTCGGGCGCGGTGGGCAGGGTCGGGTACTCGTCGGCCGGCATCTGCAGCAGCGAGAAGCGCGAGCTGCCGCAGGTGACCTGGACCTTGCTGCCGTCGGTGACGACGTCGACCGGCTTGCCCGGGAGGTTGCGGGAGATGTCGGCGAGGAGTCGACCGAGGACGAGCACGGTGCCGGCCTCCTCGACGTCGGCCGCGACGGTGATCCGGGCGGAGACCTCGTAGTCGAAGGCGGACAGGGTGACGGTCCCCCCTTCGTCGGCGGTGATGAGGACACCAGCGAGGACGGGTACCGGCGGGCGCGCCGGCAGACCACGAGCAACCCAGGTGACCGCCTCGGCGAGGACGTCACGCTCGACGCGGAACTTCACGACAGACCTACCCATTTCCCGCGCGTCGGTCGCGCGCGTGTGCGCTCAGTGTGGCATCTCCCACGGGCTGGCACGCTCGACCGCTCCTGGCAGCCGGTGATCCGCCCCGGGAGCCCAACCCTAGATCCACAGACCGCCCGTCCGCCATGCGTGGGGACAGGAGTCGAGATGGAGAGGACTCATCGTTGTCATAGGTCCTGTGGATCCTGGGGACAACTCCCCGGATCGGCCCGGCAAGGGCCGTGTCCCAAGGATCGTCGGGGGCGGTCCTCTGTGGACGGCCTGTCGACGGTGATGTGCACGCACGGGGTGGGGTGTGGACCGAGGACCGGCGTCCGCAGGGTGCGTCGTCAGCTCCACATGCCTCCACAGGTTCCTCCCCGTCCTCGTCCGCAGATTCGTGGGATTCGGGTCCGGTGACCACCCTCCTGTGGATCGTCCCGGGGGTGTCGCCGAGGAGATCGGCCTTGCACGGCGGCCCACAGGGTTCTCCACAGGCTGTGGATCTGTGGAGAACGTCGGGGATACCCGTGAGTCACACGCTCTGGCGACGAGCGGATGAACGGGCAGGGCGGGACAGCGCACAGCTGTGGACACAGGGTGTGGATACCCAGGGACGCGGACTCAGATGAGGGGTACGGGGGGTGGCGATCGTGGAGCCGGTGCTCAGCTGCTCGACTGCTGCTTGATCCGGTTCGTCAGTTCGGTGACCTGGTTGTAGATCGCCCGGCGCTCGGCCATGAGCTCGCCGATCTTGCGGTTGGCGTGCATGACCGTCGTGTGGTCGCGCCCGCCGAAGAGCTTGCCGATCTGGGGCAGCGAGTCGTCGGTCAGCTCTCGGACGAGGTACATCGCGATCTGGCGGGCCGTCGTGAGCGCCCGGGTGCGGGACGGCCCCTGGAGGTCCTCGATCGTCACGCCGAAGTACGAGGCGGTCTGCGCCATGATCGTCGCCGCGTCGATCTCGTTGGGCACCTCGTGCGGGATGAGGTCCTTGAGCACGATCTGGGCCAGGCCGAGGTCGACCGGCTGCCGGTTGAGGCTCGCGAAGGCGGTGACCCGGATGAGGGCACCCTCGAGCTCGCGGATGTTCGTCGAGATCCGGCTGGCGATGAACTCGAGGACCTCGTCGGGCACCGAGAGCCGCTCCTGGATCGCCTTCTTGCGCAGGATCGCGATCCGGGTCTCGAGGTCGGGCGGCTGCACGTCGGTGAGCAGGCCCCACTCGAAGCGGCTGCGCATGCGCTCCTCGAAGCCGGAGAGCAGCTTCGGCTTGACGTCGCTCGTGATGACGACCTGCTTGTTGGCGTTGTGCAGCGTGTTGAAGGTGTGGAAGAACTCCTCCTGCGTCTGCATCTTGCCACTGAGGAACTGGATGTCGTCGATGAGCAGCACGTCGACGTCGCGGTAGCGGGCCTGGAAGGCAGCGGCCTTGTCGTCGCGGATCGAGTTGATGAAGTCGTTGGTGAACTCCTCGGAGTTCACGTAGCGCACCTTGACGTGGGGGTAGAGGTTGCGCGCGTAGTGCCCGATGGCGTGCAGCAGGTGGGTCTTGCCGAGCCCGGACTCGCCGTAGACGAAGAGCGGGTTGTACGCCTTGGCCGGCGCCTCGGCGACCGCGACGGCCGCGGCGTGGGCGAAGCGGTTGCTCGAGCCGATGACGAAGGTGTCGAAGAGGTACTTCGGGTTGAGCCGGGTCAGCTCGACGTTCTCGGCCTGCACGGCCCGGCCGTTGCGGGTCGCGGTCGAGATCGGCGTGACCGTGGCCGTCGGCGTGAGGTCACCGAGCGGCAGCGGCTCCTCGGTCGCCAGTCCGTGCCGGCCCATCGGGTCGGCCTCGGCCGGCCGACCGTGCTCGGTCACGTCGGCGGTGGTCTCGGGGCGCTCGTCGCGCAGCCTTCCGGCGAAGGGGTTGTCCTCCGCCTCGGCGGGGCTCTCGTCCTCGTCGCCGGCCAGGCTGGGGTCGACCGTCACGGCGATCCGGACCTCGCGGCCGAGCTGGGCGGAGAGCGCCTGGGTCAGCTGCATGCGCAGCCGCTGCTCGACGAACTCCTTGCTGAAGTCGTCCGGCACGGCGATGAGCGCCGTGCTGTCGAGCAGCCCGACGAGCTGGGCGAGGGTGAGGAAGGCACGGCGGCCGACGGGGACACCGTCTGCGTCGAGGGAGTCGAGGGTGGAACGCCAGACCTCGGCGAAGTCCGTCTCGGCATCCGCCACGCTGGTCCCACCTTGTCGGGTTCGTCGGTGCTCACACAGGCGCGAAGGGGTGACCTCTTGCCTGGATCGGGGTTGTCCACACCGTTGTCCACAAGCTGTGGGTACTCTGGTCTGGAAGGGTGACGCTAACAACATGATCCGGCTCGCGGCAACCTGGTCGGCGAAATTCGTCGACATCATCGGCGTGTCGCTCGGACAGCGTGCCGGGGATCTGTGATCTTGGTGCGTTTGGCCCGGAGAGGTCGCGGCGCGCTCCTCGGTTTGACCGGGCCAACGGCGCTCCCGTAGCCTGGACGACGGCCTGATCGGCCGCTTTCGCATGCCCATGATCTCGCGACGTGCTGCGACGTCGCCGATGTGGGTCTCCGATCGCGGCCGAGCACCCACGAACCGCACATCCACGGTCGCGCGCCGCGCGTCCACCACCACCACGGAGTATCGCGATGAGCAAGCGCACCTTCCAGCCGAACAACCGTCGCCGCGCCAAGACGCACGGCTTCCGCCTCCGCATGCGGACCCGCGCCGGCCGGGCCATCCTGGCCAACCGTCGTGCCAAGGGCCGCTCGAAGCTCTCCGCCTGAGCCACTGCTGACATCCCCGTGTTGCCCGCGCAGCACCGACTGACGGAGCGCGGGGAGCTCACGGCAACGGTCCGCGGTCCCGGCGCACGTCGCCAGGGATCCCGGCTGCTCGTGGTCCACGCCCGTCACACCGACGCACGGTCGGCACTGCCACCGCGCGTCGGTGTTGTCGTGTCCAAGGCCGTCGGCAACGCCGTCGCCCGCAACCGGGTGAAGCGCCGGCTCCGCGCCCAGGTCGCCCCCCTCCTCCCGGCGGTCCCGCCGGGCACCGACCTCGTGCTCCGGGCCAACCCGGCGGCCGCCGGCGCCACGTCGGCCCAGATCGGCGAGGCGCTGGCCCGCGCGATCGGCAGCCTCACCGCGGAGATCGCCCCCGCGGGAGCCGGCCGATGACCTCGGCCTCGGTGCTCGCCACCCCCTTCGTCCTGCTCGTCCGCGGTTACCAGCGGTTCGTCTCCCCGCTGCTGCCCGCCCGCTGCCGCTACTACCCGACCTGCTCGGCGTACGGGATCACCGCCCTGCGCCGCTTCGGGCCGCTGCGCGGTGGTTACCTCACCCTCCACCGTCTCCTCCGATGCCACCCCTGGTCGGCCGGCGGGATCGACTTCGTCCCCGACCGCTGGGCCGAGCGCGGGTCACCCGCGCTGCGCGAGCCCCGGCTCGGTGATGACACCCCGGCCCTCTCCGAGGCCGACCTTGCAGACCTCCGGCGCCGCACCGGCGCACCCCGACAGCGAAGGACGACCTCCTCGTGAGCTTCAGCGACATCATGTATCCCTTCGAGTGGATCGTTGCCTGGATCATGTATCTGTGGCACTCCGGCCTCACCGCGATCGGTCTGCCGGAGGCCAACGGCTGGACCTGGACCCTGTCCATCGTCGGTCTCGTGCTCGTCATGCGTGCGGCGCTCATCCCGCTCTTCGTCAAGCAGATCCACGCCTCGCGCAAGATGCAGCTCATCCAGCCCGAGATGCAGAAGATCCAGAAGAAGTACAAGGGCAAGAAGGATCCTGAGTCTCAGCAGAAGATGCAGCAGGAGATGATGTCCCTGTACCGCGAGACCGGGACCAACCCGCTCGCGTCCTGCATGCCGATCCTCATCCAGTCGCCGTTCTTCTTCGGTCTCTTCCGCGTCCTCAACGGGCTCGACGAGATGGCGAACGGCTCCAAGCAGCAGATCGGCCCGCTGACCAGCGAGCTCGCCGCTCAGGCCGAGAGCTCGACGATCTTCGGCGCGAAGCTCTCCGACATCTTCCTCGGCGCCGACTCGGTCAACGTCATGATCGTCACCGTCGTCCTCATCATCCTCATGTCGGCGACGACCTTCACGACGCAGCACCAGCTGATGCGCAAGAACATGCCGGCCGCCGCGCTCGAGGGCCCCTTCGCGCAGCAGCAGAAGATCATGCTGTACCTCTTCCCGATCATCTTCGCCGTCTCCGGCGTCAACTTCCCGATCGGTGTGCTCATCTACTGGTTCACGACGAACCTCTGGACGATGCTCCAGCAGTTCTACGTCATCCGCCGCATGCCGGCCCCCGGCTCCGCTGCCGAGAAGGCCATGCACGAGCGCCGCCGCAAGGCCGGCAAGCCGCTCGACACCCCGGAGGAGAGGCGCGAGCGTGAGCACGACGTCGAGATGGCCGAGGAGCTCGCCGAGAAGGGCGTCATCAGCAGGCAGCGCGCGCAGCCCAAGGGCAAGAAGCGCGCGAAGAAGTCCGGGAGCAAGACCACCCAGCCGGCGCCCAGGGACGGTGGCGGCTCGACCGCGGCCACCGGCGGCGGATCCGACTGACCCACCCATCCCCCTTCGGCAGGCATGCGACCCGCCGCGACCACCAGGAGAGACCCATGAGTGAGACCCCCGAGCAGGACAGCTCGACCACCACCGACAAGCGGCAGGTGCTGCTGCGCGAGGGCGAGGTCGCGGCCGACTTCCTCGAGACGCTCCTCGACATCTGCGACCTCGACGGGGACATCGACCTCGACATCGACGGGGACCGCGCCGCCGTGGCGATCGTCGACTCCGAGGACGGGCGCGTCCCACGCCGGCTCGTCGGCAACGACGGCAAGGTCCTCGACTCGCTCCAGGAGCTGACCCGCCTCGCCGTCCAGTCGGCGACGGGCGAGCGCAGCCGCCTCATGCTCGACATCGCCGGTCACCGTGCCGGGCGTCGCGCCGAGCTCGTGGAGATCGCCCGCACCGCCATCGAGGAGTGCCGCTCCACCGGCGCCGAGATCTCCCTCCACCCGATGAGCGCCTTCGAGCGCAAGGTCGTCCACGACGAGGTCCTCGCAGCGGGCCTGGCGTCGGAGTCCTCCGGCTCCGAGCCGCGCCGTTACGTCGTCGTCCTCCCGCCCACCGGCGCCGAGACGGGGACTGCCGACACAGCGGACCCGGCATCGGACGAGGCCGCGAACGACGAGGACGCGTGACGTTTCACGTGAAACAGGCTCTTGAGCCCACGGAAGGCGCCCGCCGATTCTTCGGCGAGCGCCTTCCGCTCGCCGAGGCCTTCGCCGAGATCCTCGCGGACACCGGAGTGAGTCACGGCCTCATCGGCCCCCGCGAGGTCCCGATCCTCTGGGACCGGCACATCCTCAACTGCGCCGTCATCGAGGACGCCTTCCCCGAGGGGGCCTCGGTCATCGACGTCGGCAGCGGCGCCGGCCTTCCCGGCATCGCCGTCGCGATCGCCCGGCCCGACCTCGAGCTGCACCTCGTCGAGCCCATGCAGCGCCGGACTGACTGGCTCGACTCCGTCGTCGCCGACCTCGCTCTCCCGAACGTCACCGTGCACCGCGCCCGGGCCGAGGAGGTCCACGGCATGCTGAGCGCCCCCTTCGTCACGGCCCGGGCCGTCGCCCGCCTCGACAAGCTCGCCCGCTGGTGCTTCCCGCTGCTCACCCCCGGCGGCTCGCTCGTCGCGATGAAGGGCCGGTCCGTCGAGGACGAGCTCACCGACGTCACCTCGACCCTGCGCCGGCTCGGCATGACCGAGGCACGGATCAGCGAGCACGGCGCCGACGTCCTCGAGACGCCGACCCTCACCGTCGACTGCGTCGTCGTCCCCAGGCAGAAGAAGCAGAAGAAGCCCCGCCGATGACCCCCGAGGCGCGCAGGGACGAGCCGCCTGGCCGTCTCTCCCCGTTCGGGAGTTCGCCGCGGACCCGCCCCATCGAGACCCGTACCGCCCCAGAGGGACCGCGTTTCACGTGAAACACCGGGCGCATGTTTCACGTGAAACGAGCGCACCCAGCCGCTTTGGCGTGTCGGCCTCGCGTGACGTTAGATGGGCGGGTGACGACGATCGACGGACGCAAGCACGAGGGCGAGCGAGCGGTGACCCCCGGAATGGGGTGGCCCGCGGTCCCCGCGACGCCCGGCGGCTCACCCATCGGGTGGATGGGCGACCGGAGCACTCCTCGGACCCCAGACACCTCTGTTTCACGTGAAACGCAGGACGGGGCAGACGTCGCCGTGCACGAGCCTGCCGCCGACGAGCCCGCCACCGACGAGGGCGACGCTGACGAGGGCGACGCCGACAAGGGCGACGCCGACGCGGAGAACGCGTCAGACACCGAGTCTCCCGTGCTCGCCGCAGTGCGGGCGGACAAGGAGGCGCGGGCCCGGCTGGCCGCGAAGACCTTCCCCCGACCGGACCGCACGCGGGTCCTCACCGTCTCCAACCAGAAGGGCGGGGTCGGCAAGACGACCACCGCGGTCAACCTGGCTGCGGCCCTGGCGCAGAACGGTCTGCACGTCCTGCTCGTCGACACCGACCCGCAAGGCAACGCGAGCACGGCGCTCAACATCGACCATCACGCCGAGGTGCCGAGCATCTACGACGTGCTCATCGAGGGCACGCCGATCGCCGACGTCATGCAACCCTGCCCCGACGTCGCGAACCTCTGGTGCGTGCCGGCGACGATCGACCTGGCCGGCGCCGAGATCGAGCTCGTCTCGCTCGTCGCCCGCGAGTCGCGGATGCGCGGTGCGCTCGAGCGTCTCGCCACGACCCGCGCAGAGGGGGACGAGCCGCGGCTCGACTACGTGATCATCGACTGCCCCCCGAGCCTGGGGCTGCTCACGGTCAACGCGTTCGTGGCCGCGCAGGAGGTCCTCATCCCCATCCAGTGCGAGTACTACGCGCTCGAGGGCCTCTCGCAGCTGCTCAAGAACATCGACCTCATCCAGACTCACCTCAACCCTGCCCTGCACGTCTCGACGATCCTCCTGACGATGTACGACGGCCGGACCAACCTCTCGCGACAGGTCGCCGACGAGGTCCGCACGCACTTCCCGGACCAGGTCCTCGGAGCGACGATCCCGCGCTCCGTGCGCGTCTCCGAGGCCCCGAGCTTCGGGCAGACCGTCATCACGTACGACGCCCAGAGCACTGGGGCGCTGGCCTATCTCGAGGCCGCAGCAGAGATCGCCGACCGCGGGGTAGGCACGACCGAAGGACAGGGTGAGCAGGCATGAGCGAGAAGCGACGCGGGCTAGGACGAGGTCTCGGCGCTCTCATCCCGGACCAGGCGGCGGCCAGGGCGCGGCCGGTCGACGTCTTCTTCGCCGACCGCGACGAGCAGCCGGCCGATGACGCTCCTCCGTCGCACACCGCGGCCGGGATGCTCGCCGAGCACGGCGGGACGACGGCACCACCCGCCGGCCCGACCCTGACGCCGGTGGCCGAGGACGCGGGGCTTGCTCCCGTGCCCGGGGCGCGCTACGCCGAGGTGCCGATCGACGCGATCAGGCCCAACCCCAAGCAGCCGCGGACCGTCTTCGACGAGGACGAGCTGGCCGAGCTCGTCCACTCGATCCGTGAGATCGGGGTCCTTCAGCCCGTCGTCGTGCGGCCCCTGCCCGAGGGCTCGGACGCCCCCGAGGGGGTCACCTACGAGCTCATCATGGGTGAGCGCCGCTGGCGTGCCTCCCGAGCGGCCGGCCGCGAGAGCGTCCCGGCGATCGTCAAGCACACCGAGGAGGACGACCTCCTCCGCGACGCCCTGCTGGAGAACCTCCACCGCAGCCAGCTGAACTCGCTCGAGGAGGCGGCCGCCTACCAGCAGCTGCTCGACGACTTCGGCTGCACCCAGGACGAGCTCGCCCGCCGGATCGGCCGGTCCCGGCCGCAGATCAGCAACACGCTGCGCCTGCTCCGCCTGCCCCCGCTCGTCGCCCGGCGGGTTGCGGCGGGAGTCCTCTCGGCCGGCCACGCCCGGGCGCTGCTCGGGCTCGAGGACGGCGCGAGCATGGAGCGTCTCGCGCAGCGGATCGTCGCCGAGGGGCTCTCGGTGCGCAGCGTCGAGGAGATCGTCGCGCTCGGCATGGAGCCCGAGCAGGAGGCGCGCAGCCGGGCGCCCCGCAGCCGCGCCGACAACCCCGAGCTCGACGACCTGGGCGCAGCCTTGAGCGATCACCTCGACACCCGCGCGAAGATCACCATGGGGGCCAAGAAGGGCCGCATGACGATCGAGTTCGCCTCCGTCGACGACCTCACCCGGATCCTCGAGAAGATCGGGATGGACAGCGCGCACATCGTGTAATCCCGTGCAGCACAAGAGAATTCATCCTGCATGACGAAGGGGACCCGCCCGGCCTCACGGCCGTGGCGAGTCCCCTTCGAGGCGCGTTCCTCGCACCTCGGGGCAGCGCCCCTCGGTCTGGGTCGGGGCTCAGCCCAGGAAGGGCTCGAGCTCCTTGATGAGCTTCGGCTTCGGCATGGCGCCGACGAGCGTCTTGACGATCTCGCCGTCCTTGTAGACGTGCATCGTCGGGATCGAGGTGATGCCGTAGCGTGCGGTGATCTGCGGGTTCTCGTCCGTGTTGAGCTTGACGATGCTCAGCTTGCCGTCGTACTGGCCGGCGAGCTCCTCGAGGACGGGGGCGACCGCGCGGCACGGGCCGCACCAGGGGGCCCAGAAGTCGACGAGGACCGGGGTGCTGCTCTTGAGGACGTCCGCCTCGAAGGTGGCGTCGGTGGTGGCCTTGGTGCCTGCCATGGTGATTCCTTCTCTGCTCGGGTTCGGGGGTCGGTGGGTGGTCTGGGTCCAGGGTGTCAGCGCGCGCCGACAGTGCCCTCGACCGGGTCGTCCTGGCTGATGAGGGCCTGGTCGGGGGCGGGGGCTGCGGCCTGGTCGTGCTCGGCGAGCCAGCGCTCGGCGTCGAGCGCTGCGGCGCAGCCTGAGCCGGCCGCGGTGATCGCCTGGCGGTAGGTGTGGTCGACGAGGTCTCCGCAGGCGAAGACGCCGGGGATGTTGGTCCGGGTGGAGCGGCCCTCGGCGAGGACGTAGCCCTCGTCGTCGAGCTCGACCTTCGTCGCGTCCTGGGTCTCCTTGAGGAGCTCGTTGCGGGGATCGTGGCCGATGGCGACGAAGAGGCCGGTCACCGCGAGCGGCCGCTCCTCGCCGGTGACGGTGTCGCGCAGGGTCACCGAGGAGACCTTGGCGTCGCCGTGGATCGCGGTGACCTCCGAGTTCCACGCGAAGCGGATCTTGTCGTTGGACAGCGCCCGGTCGGCCATGATCTTGCTGGCGCGCAGCTCGTCCCGACGGTGCACGAGGGTGACCGAGCGGGCGAACTTCGTGAGGAAGGTGGCCTCCTCGATCGCCGAGTCGCCACCGCCGACGACGGCGATGTCCTGGTCGCGGAAGAAGAAGCCGTCGCAGGTGGCGCACCAGCTGACGCCGTGGCCGGAGAGGCGCTTCTCGTCGGGCAGCCCGAGCTCGCGGTAGGCCGAGCCCATGGCGAGGATGACGGCACGGGCCCGGTGCTCGGTGCCCTCGGAGTCGGTGACGATCTTGACGTCGCCCTCGAGACGCACGGAGGTGACGTCGTCGGTGACGATCTCGGTGCCGAAGCGCTCGGCCTGGCCGCGCATCGACATCATGAGGTCCGGCCCCATGATTCCCTCGGTGAAGCCCGGGAAGTTCTCGACCTCGGTGGTGTTCATCAGCGCGCCGCCGGCGGTGACCGAGCCCTCGAAGAGGAGCGGCTTGAGGTTGGCTCGGGCGGCGTAGACGGCGGCCGTGTAGCCGGCGGGACCGGAGCCGATGATGATGACGTTGCGGACGTCGGCAGTCACAGATGTAGTCCTTGAACGGCGGGGCAGGGGCAGATGTTGTGGTCTGTGGAGACCAACGCCCATCGTAGGCGAGGGATTCCCGACGCGTCCGGGACTGACCAGGGCGCGCCGGGCGGCGCCTCAGGGCAGGGTCGTGGGTTCGTCGTAGATCGGCTCGCACCCGGCGGCGACTGCCCAGGCCCGGGTCAGCCCTTCGCCCTCGGCCACGACGAGGAAGCCACGCTGACCGTCGAAGCTCCCGACGTCGACGAGGACCGGCCGCACCTCACCCGCCCCGAGCCGCGCCAGGCAGTCGGCGGCCCCCTGCTCGGTCGCGATCGGCCCGAGCGACGGGGACTCGGCGGAGAACGAGGGCACGGCGTGCCGCACCAGGTCCTGGGGTGAGAGCGCCCGGGCGGCCTGCTCGCCGAGGTCGCGCTCCGTGTAGGCCCGGTCGCTGATGGTCAGGGCGAAGGGGGGGCGCCGGGACTCCTCCGCGGCATCCCTCCCGGACTCGTGAGGTGCATGCTCGACGGCCTGTCCCGCGTCGGACTCGTCGGCGTCGCTCCCGCTGCGCTCCACCAGGACGGGGACGGTGATCACGAGTGCTGCGGCCGCGGCCGCGCCAAGGACCCAGGGGCCGACGGCGCGTCGTCGTCGCCGGGTCGCGAGCGGGACGACGGGTGCGCCCGCAGGGCGGCGCTCCTCGGCGAGCGAGGCCTCGATGCGGGCCACGAGCTCGGGCGGCATGGCGGGCGCGTCGCGGTCGGCGGGGAGGCCCGCGAGGAGCTCGCGCACGCGGGCGTCGTCATCGCGCTCGGTCATCGTCGCTCCTCTCGTCGGTCGGGGTGACCCTCGTCATCTGACGAGCGACGGGGGGATCTGGTTCCCTGCCGCAGGTGGTCGGCGATGGCGGCGCGACCTCGGCTGCCGCGGGACTTCACCGTGCCCGGGGCGACGCCGAGCATCGCGGCGGCCTCGGCGACGGGGACGCCGTGCATGTCGACGAGCACGAGGACGAGGCGCTGAGACTCGGGCAGGGCGGCGAGGGCCTCCGCGACGAGCAGCCGGTCGTCGACGGCCGCGGTCCGGTCGGGGAGGGACGGCAGTGCGACGCCCCCCTGCTCCTCGAGCTCGTCGGTCGAGGCGTGCGCGCGGGCGGCCCGGAGCCGGTCGAGGCAGGCGTTGACGACGATGCGGTGCAGCCAGGTGGTCAACTGGGCGTCGCCGCGGTAGGAGGCGGCCCGGCGGAAGGCGTTGACGAAGCCGTCCTGGACGGCGTCGGCCGCGAGGTCGGGGTCGGAGCACACGGACAGGGCGACGCCCCACATCCGGTCGCGGTGCCGGGCGAAGATCTCGCCGAAGGCGTCGGTGTCCCCGGCGACGTGCCGGCGCATGAGCTCACGGTCGTCGACGTCGGCGAAGGGGCCGTGGCTCACCGGGCCGGACCTACCGGAGGACGACCTCGGCGAGGGAGGCGCGGTGGCGGCCGTCCGAGCCCTGCGCCGTCGTCGTGAACCAGATGGTGACGTACCGGCCCTCGGTGGGCTGGTCGGCGGCGATCGTCACCGACCCGTCGGCACCGGAGCTCTCGCCGAGCCGGCTGCCATCGATGCCGGGCTCGGCTCCGACGAAGACCTGCAGGGTCGTCGCGGTCGGCAGCTGGAGGGTGGCGGACCGGATCGGCTGAGCCTGCCCGAGGTCGAGGACGAGCCCGACGCCACGCTTGTTGCCGAAGTCGGGCGCGTTGTAGCCCTCGGAGGTCCACGCGGTCGACACGTCGTTGTCGTAGACCCGCTGGGCCTCGGAGTTGTGCTCGGTCTGGTCGCCGTCGGGGTCGAAGCCGATGGCACTGAGGACCTGGATCGGTTCGCTGCTCGAGCTGCCCTCCTCCGCGGGCGCGGAGGGAGCCGGCTCGGGCGATGGGGCCGCGGTCTGCTGCGTGTCGGAGCCGAAGATGGCGCCCAGGTCGGTGTTGCTGCCGATCCGGGTGACACCGAAGCACCCGAGGATCAGGGCGAGCGTCACGAGCCCGGCCATGATCGCGAGCACGATGCGGGACTGCTCGGGCGAGGGGCTCTCGCCCGTCTCGGGGGGCAGGAGCGGTGCGGGGGCCTCGATGCCGTCCTGGCTGCCGGCGCTGCCGAGGCTGACCCGGTCGCGGGCCTCCGAGCTGCGGATCGCCTCACGCTGGGCGCGGCGGTCGGCCGCGACGACCTCGGCGCGCTCGCGGGTGCGCTGCGCCACCTTGCCGACCCGCTCGCCGAGCACCTTGCCGCCCACGCTGAGCGTGCCGGCGACCGTGGCGGCCGCAGCCGCAGCCGCCGCTGCGGCAGCGGTGGGGCGATGGCCCGGGCGGTCCTCGTCGGCCGTCTCCTCACGGTCGCGGTCGGTCCGCGCCGCGGGGAGGACCGCGGTGTCCTCGGGTCGGCCCTCGGTCGGCTCGGCGCGGGTCCCGGCGCCCGCGGCCGCGGCGACGGTCCCGACGAAGGGGGTGCCGCCCTCGTCGTCGGCGGTGGGGGCGGAGGTGTCGACGGGGTCGTCGGTCCCCGCGGCCGGGTCCTCGGGTTCCGGCTCGTGCGCGGCGGGCTCCCCGGAGGGTGCCGCCTCGCCCGGGACGGGCTCTTCGGTCACGGGGGTGCGCGACCAGGGGGCGATGGAGGCGGCGTAGTCGCCGGGGGAGGAGGGGCCGGCGGCGTCGGAGAGGGTCTCGCGGCAGATCGTGTCGAGGTCGCTCGGGACGCCGACGGCGAGGTGCGAGGGGGGCAGCACACCCGTGGCGTCGCGGGGTGCGTCGGGCAGGGCGGTGCGGCTCTCGAGAGGCCAGGACCCGGTGAGGCCGGCGTAGGCCAGCGCCACGACCGCGGCGGCGTCCTCCGCGTCGCCGTCGTGCTCGTCCTCGTCGATCCCGGCGAGGGCGGCGTCGGCGGCGAGGCCACGGACCCGGACCGAGCCGTCCTCACCGACGAGGACCGACTCGGGGACGAGAGCGAGGTGGTGCAGACCGCGGGCACGGGCGGCCTCGAGGACGAGGGCGACCTCGCCGGTGATGCGTCGGATCTCCTCGGCGGGCAGGCCGGTGCCGATGAGGGCGCTCAGGGGACGCTCGTCGTGGCGGTAGGACTCGGTGATCCAGGCCAGGGTCCCGTCGGTGTCGACGTCGAGGACGCGGGTCAGGCCCGGGTGGCCGATGCCGCTGGCCCGGCGGGCCGCGTCGAGGGTCGCCTCGGTGTGCTCGCCGTCGGCAGGGACGACGTGCAGGACGACGTCGCGCTCGAGGTCGGTGTCGCGCGCCAGCCAGCGCTCGCTCGTCGCTCGCTGCTCCACGCGTCGCCCGAGCGTGTACCGCCCCAGCGTGGTTCCCGGGTGCACTCCGTGCACGTCAGGGCCCCTTCCGTCGTCTCTGGTCGCGGCGGGGGTCGCCCGGCCACGGTCGCTGCCGCGCCATCCTAGGCTGAGGTGGCCCGGCCGCCCGCTATGCGCGCCGCAGTCGGCGGGTCACCGGTGCGAGCACGCTGGTGACCTCGGCGACCCGCATCCGGGCGGCGCCCGCGAGCGCGACGAGCACGAGGACCGGGCCGGCGACCGCGACGACGACGACCGAGGCGAGCCAGCTGTCCCCGAGCGTGCGGGTGAGCAGGACGACGGCGGCGACCGCGACGAGGGTCGCGGCGGCGGTGGCGACGAGGAGCCGGACGTTCTGGCGCACGACGCCGGCGAGGCCCAGCGGTCCGAGCCGGCGGCGCAGGAGGGTGAGCCCGATGGCGGCGCCGAGGAGGTTGCTCACGGTCTGGCCGACGCCCACCCAGGTCGCGGCCTCGGTGAAGGGCCGGGTCATGGCGAAGAGCGTGAACGCCGCGGCGGTGCCGGTGACGAGGATCTGGAGGACGAAGGGGGTGCGTCCGTCCTCGTAGGCGTAGCAGGCCCGCTGCACGAGGTAGAACCAGCCGTAGGGGACGAGACCGAAGGCCATGGCGACGAAGACCCCGGTCGCGAGGGCGGCCTCGTCGCCGGGCGTCCCCGGCAGGATCGCGCGCAGGATCCACGGTGCGAGGAGGACCATCGCGGCGGTGCCGGGGATGAGCAGCACCGCGGGCATCCGCATGCCGCGGCGCAGGTCGGCGGTGACGGCGGCGGTGTCGCCGTCCTGGGCGCTGTGGCTCAGCCGGGTGAAGATCGCCGTGACGAGCGAGACCGTGATGATCGAGTGCGGGAGCATGAAGATGAGGAAGGCGAAGCTGTAGGCGTTGAGGCCCGCGGCGAGCTCGCCGGCCGTCTCGGCCCGGTCCGTGGCCCCGGTGAGGACCCTCGTGGTGACGAAGTAGCCCAGCTGCCCGACCGCCACGGCGGCGAAGGCCCACAGGGCCATCCGGGAGGCCGCGCCGAGACCGCTGCCGCGCAGACCCCAGGTGGGGCGGTAGCGGAAGCCGATGGAGCGCAGCGGCGGGACGAGGACGAGCGCCTGCACGGCGATCGAGAGGGTCGCCGTCCCGGCGAGCACCCAGATCATCGTCGCGTCCCACGAGCCGACCGCGGTGGACTGACCCCGGTCGGTGACGAGGAACCAGGCGAGCCCGGCGATGGCGACGACGTTGGCCACGGCGGGCGCCCACATGTACGCCCCGAAGCGGCTGTGCGCGTTGAGCACCTGCCCGAGCAGGGTGTAGAGGCCGTAGAAGAACATCTGCGGCAGGCAGATGAAGGCGAAGGCGATGGCCAGGCCCCGCGCGTCGTCGCTCCACCCCGAGCTGACGACCAGGCGCACGAGGAGGGGCGCGGCCAGGGTGAGGAGCAGGGTGGCGACTCCCATGATCGTCATCGCGAGGGTGAGCAGGCGGTTGACGTAGACCTCGCCGTCGTCCCGCCGGGCCGCCTTGGCGATCTGCGGGACGATCACGGCGTTAAGGACGCCGCCCGCGAGGATGAGGTGGAAGAGGTTGGGCAGGGTGTTCGCAGCGTTCCAGGCGTCGCCGACGAGGCCGGCGATGCCGACGACTGCGATGGTCATCGTCTGCCGGACGAGCCCGAGGACGCGGCTCACGAGGGTGCCCGATGCCATGAGGGCGCCGGAGCGCGCGATGGAGGGCGACTCCGGGGTGGGGCGTGGGCGCTCGGTCATCGGCTCCTCGGCGGGGGTGCGGGCGGTCAGGACCGACGACGAACGCTACGCCACCGTCCGAGGGCGACGAGCGCGATCGCGGACGCGCCGATGACCCAGTAGATCCAGCTGCCCGTCGGGCTGACGCGGACGCGCAGCTCGGCGGGCGGCGCGAGCTGGCGTCCGGCGGGGTCGGTGACGGCGACGACGATCGGCACCCGCCCGGGGGCGAGGGCGGTGGCCTGGACGGTGACGGTGTGCCGGGACCGCGGCCCGACGGCGATCGGCTCCGGCGCGTCGTCGATCCGCAGGATGTGAGTGTCCGGCCGGAGCTGGACCTGGAGGTGGTCGAGCTCGACGTCGGTGTGGTTCTCGACGGTCACCTGCAGACGACCGGTGTCGGCGAAGAAGTTGACGTCCCCGGAGGCGACGCGCAGGTCTCGCTCGGTCCGGGTGAGGTCGGTGTGGAGCCGGTCGGCGAGCTCTCGGGCCGGTCGGGCCTGGGCTCGCCAGCGCGCCGAGGTGAGCTGGACCTGGGTCTCGGTGATCGTCGGCGTCCAGGTCGCGGTGTCCCCGCGCACCGTGGCCAGCGAGTCCCGCAGGTTGACGTCCTGCAGCAGCTGGGTGGCCCGGCCCGGTGTCAGCACGGGAGGCGGGTCGTCCGCCACCGTGCGCGGGAGGTCGACCGGGGCGCCGCCGGGCTGCCCACCGTCGCTCAGCTCCCCCGGCTCGACCCAGGGGATGTCGGCCGTGGCGGCCCGGAGCTGGGCGTAGCCGTCCGGGTCAGGGGTGCGACCACGGGGCGGGACGACCGCGATGGTCCGGACGGTGCCGGGCAGGTCCCCGAGGATGGCCGCGCTGTCGGCGACGAGGCGCTGCCGGGCGAGGACGGGGCTCTCGGTGCCGCCGGCGTCCGCGGCGAGCACGCCGAGCTCCGGGTCGGTGACGATGAGCTGCGTTCCCTCCGGGCCCGCCTGAAAGGCATGGGGGGTCCGGCTCGTCCCGGCGAGGGCGGTGCGTGGCACGAGGGCCGTCGTCGCTCGTCCGTAGAGCTCGCGGAGGAGGGACACGCGCTCGCGCGACATCAGCCCGTCGGCCGGCCACACGACGTCGCTGCGCGCCCCGAGGTCCTCGGCGGCGGCCGTGCCGCCCTCGACGCGGGGGGCGATGAGGGTCCGCCCGGGCACCGACGTCGCGGCGGTGACGTCCGCGTCAGCCTCGGGCAGGACGATCGTGCGCTCGGGGTCGAGCGCGTCGCCGACGGCCTCGGCCAGCGCGACCCGCACGGTCTGCTCACGCTCCGGGAGCCCTCGCTCGGGCTCCGGCTGGGCGTCGGGCAGGAGCAGGGGGTCGAGGAGCCAGAACTCGCCCGGGCCCGGGCCGCGGTCGGTGGTCGTGGCGAGGGGTGACCCCTCCCCGACGGCCTTCTCCCAGGCGCTGGAGCGCTCCACGCCGGGGGCCTCCCAGAGCTCGGTCGTCGCCGGCAGGGTGACCGGGACGCCCCAGAGGAGGCGGAGCGGCTCGTACTCCTTGGCCCGGTGCACCCCGACGAAGGTCCGGGTGGCGCTCTGCCCGGACTGGACGCTCACGGGGGCGACGCCCCACGAGCGGCCGGGCAGGAGGTCGGAGGCCGGCACGGTGAGGGTGAAGCTCGCGCTCCGTCCGGGGGCGACGGAGGGCAGGGTCGCCTCGTCGACCGGTGACCCGGGGGCCGGCTCCTCGGCCTCTGCCCACGCGTCGATCTCGGCGCGATCGCCCGTGGGGGTGCCGAGCACGACAGAGACGGAGGGGCGGACGAGGGCGTCGGGGCCGCGGTTGGTGAGGCGTCCGCGGATCGTCGCCGCTGCCGGGTCGTCGCGCGTGCCCTCGGTCGCGTCGACGACGGGGGTGACCTCGGTGAGGGTGATCGTCGGTGCGGCGGTGACCGGGTCGTCACCGGGCGGGGCGAAGGGGGTGGCCTGGGCGGGCGTGGTCGCCGTCAGCAGGCCGAGCAGGGCTGCCGCAGCGGCCGTCGCGCTCAGGCGTCGCCCGCCAGACGCTGCCACGCCTCCCTCGCGATCCGTCGTTCGTTGGGGAAGGTCAGGTGCCGGTGGGCCTCCCGCAGGGGCAGCCAGGCGACGTCGACGGCCTCGTGGTCGGGGTCGTTGTCGATCGTGAGATACCCGCCGATGGCCTCGAGCAGGTAGTGGTGCACGAACTTGTGGATCCGGCGGTCGCTCGTGGCGAACCAGTAGTCGATCGTGCCGAGCTCGACGAGGACCCGGGCCTCGATGCCGGTCTCCTCGGCGACCTCGCGGGCCGCGGTCTCGACGAGCGTCTCCTCGCCCTCGATGTGGCCCTTGGGCAGGCACCACTCGAGACGGCCGGCACGGTTGCGTCGGGCGATGACGGCGATCCGGGCCTGACCCTCGTGGATGTCGACGACGACCCCGCCGGCGCTGCGCTCCTCGACCGCGGGCAGTCGCCGCGGGGATCGAGGGGCATGGGCCGGGTGTGCCATGTGGTCACTGTAGCCACACCAGTCTGAGAGGCCCCTGGAGCGTGCTGGGCCCCAACCCGGTCGCACGAGCCAAGGCTTGTGCGGTCGTCCTGGCCCCAACCCGGTCGCACGAGCCAAGGCTCGTGCGGTCGTCCTGGCGTCCTCCTTCTCGCACGAGCCTTGGCTCGTGCGAGAAGGAGGAGCGAGGGGGGAGGCTGGGCAGGGCGGCTAGCCTCGGGCGGGTGATCGGGCAGCCACCTCCGGAGATCCCCGGTCTCAGCTTCGTCCAGCGGCTGGGGTCCGGCGGCTTCGCCGACGTGCTCCTCTACCGCCAGGAGCTGCCGCAGATGCTCGTCGCCGTCAAGGTGCTGCGCACCGCGTCGGGGGACCTGCGCGAGCAGCTGGTCGCGGAGGCCAACACGATGGCCGAGCTCGCCGAGCACCCGTACATCGTGACGATCATGCGCGCCGGCGTCACGGGGGACGGCCGCCCCTATCTCGTCATGGCCTACTACCCCCGCCCCAACCTCGCGGCCCGGGCCCGCCAGGCGCCGCTGTCGGTCGCCGAGACCCTGCGCACCGGGGTCCAGCTCGCGTCGGCGGTGGAGACCGCCCACCGCGCCGGGGTCCTGCACCGCGACATCAAGCCGGCGAACGTGCTCGTGACCTCCTACGGGACGCCCGCGCTCGCGGACTTCGGCGTCGCCGGCCGCGCCGGGGCCGTCGACGATGAGGACGCGGTCGGGGTGTCGATTGCCTGGGCGCCGCCCGAGGTGCTCACCGGACGCTCCAACGGCTCCGTGGCCGCCGACGTCTACTCCCTCACCGCCACGCTCGCCTACCTGCTCACCGGACGGACCCCCTTCGAGTCGGTCGACGGCGACAACTCCCAGGACGCTCTCCTCGCCCGGACCATCCACGAGCCCGCGCCGTCCACCGGCCGGGACGACGTGCCCGAGGTGCTCGAGCAGGTGCTCCGGCAGGGGATGGCCAAGGACCCGGCGCACCGTCCCCCGGACGCGATGAGCCTCGCGATCGAGCTGCAGCGTGTCGAGCAGTCCCTCGGTCTGCCGCGCACCGAGATCGTCGTCCTCGACGAGCACGAGGGGTTGCATACCGCGACCGGACGCCCGACGACCGTGCGACCCGCCTACGTCCGCACCCCGGTCGGTGGGCTGACCCCGATCCTCGCGGCGAGCGGCTCCTCCCCGGACCGCGCCCGCCGTCGGTGGCCGTGGCTCGTCGCGGCGGCGGCAGCCGTCCTCCTCCTCGCCGGCGGCGTGGTCGGCGGTCTGCTCCTCCTCGACGACGACCCGGACCCCGCCCCCACGGACCAGGCGGCGACGCCGGCCCAGACCGCGGAGACGTCAGCTTCGGCCTCTCGCGCCGAGGGGACACCAGCGCCGACCTCGACCGGCTCGTCGACGTCGAGCACCGCGATCGACCGCTGCGTCGTCGGTCGTTGGCGCATCACCGAGTACCGCGAGGAGTCGCTGGCCGGCACGGCCACCGGCCTTCAGCGCGACACGACGATCACCGAGGACGGCCAGATGACGGTCGTCTACGACGAGGCCGCCGTCCAGGGCACGTCGGTGGTGCTCGACGGGAGGGTCGTCTACGAGATCGGCACCGACGACGGCCGGATGACCTTCCGGGTCGTGCGCAACGACGTCATCACCAAGGTGGGCCCCATCGAGCAGAACCTGCCGATGGGGACCGACCCCGTGACCTACACGTGCTCGGGTGACACCTTCACCCAGGAGAAGCCGGGTTTCCGGGCGGTCCACGAGCGGGTGTGAGCGTCCCCGCAGCCGTGCGCGACCCATCGGCGGCGAAGGGGTGACCTACCCTTGCGCCCGTGCCCACCCCTTCGTCCCTGCCGCCGCAGATCCCCCGTGAGGTGATCGAGGCAGCCGTCGCGCACCTCGCCCCCGTCCTGCCCCTGCTGCAGGACCTCGGTGAGCGTTTCGCGGCGACGGGGCACGAGCTCGCCCTCGTCGGGGGTCCGGTCCGCGACGCCTTCCTCGGCCGGGTCTCGACCGACCTCGACCTCACGACGAGCGCCGCCACCGAGGAGACCGAGGCGATCCTCATGGCCTGGGGGGAGACCCACTGGGACATGGGCCGCGAGTTCGGGACGATCGGCGCGCGTCGGGGCGACACCGTCGTCGAGGTGACGACCTACCGGGCCGACGCCTACGACGGGCTGACCCGCAAGCCCGTCGTCGCCTTCGGCGACAACCTCGAGGAGGACCTCGTCCGCCGCGACTTCACCGTCAACGCGATGGCCTTGCGTCTGCCCGGCCTCGAGCTCGTCGACCCGCACGGCGGGATGCTCGACCTCGCTGCCGGACGGCTGCGCACCCCGAGCACCCCCGAGGTCTCCTTCTCCGACGACCCGTTGCGGATGATGCGAGCGGCGCGTTTCGTGGCCCAGCTCGGGCTGACCCCTGCTCCGGAGGTCGTCACGGCGATGACCGAGGCCGCCCCCACCCTCTCGATCGTCTCGGCCGAGCGGGTCCGGGACGAGCTGATCAAGCTGATCCTCGCGGCCGACCCCGTGGCCGGGCTGCGGCTGCTCGTCGAGACCGGTGTGGCCGAGGAGATGCTGCCCGAGCTGCCTGCGCTACGGCTCGAGATCGACGAGCACCACCGGCACAAGGACGTCTACGAGCACTCGCTGACCGTGCTGCGGCAGGCGATCGACCTCGAGACCGGCCCTGACGGCCCGGTGCCCCGACCGGACCTCGTGCTGCGGTTGGCCGCTCTCCTGCACGACATCGGCAAGCCGGCGACGCGGGCCTTCGAGCCGGGCGGTGGGGTCACCTTCCACCACCACGACGTCGTCGGGGCCAAGCTCACCGCGAAGCGGATGCGGGCGCTGCGCTTCGACAAGGAGACCACGAGGGCCGTCGCGCGGCTCGTCGAGCTGCACCTGCGCTTCCACGGCTACGGCGACGGCCAGTGGACCGACTCCGCGGTGCGTCGCTACGTCACCGACGCCGGCCCGCTGCTCGAGCGCCTGCACCGCCTGACCCGCGCCGACTGCACCACCCGCAACCAGCGGCGTGCCCGCCGACTGTCCCAGGCCTACGACGACCTCGAGGTCCGGATCGAGCGCCTGCTGGAGCAGGAGGAGCTCGGCAAGGTCCGGCCGGAGCTCGACGGGCACGAGATCGCCGAGGTGCTCGGCATCGAGCCCGGACCCGACCTGGGGCAGGCGTACAAGTACCTGTTGTCGGTGCGCCTCGACGAAGGGGTCATCGGCAAGGAGGCGGCGGCGCAGCGGCTCCGGGAGTGGTGGGCCGAGCGGGACGCCACCAGGTGAGCTCCTTCGGGCCGTGCGGCAGACTGGCCACAACGACAGAGAACGGTCGGCCGGGATGGGCCGGCCGCGCAGGGAGGATGGACATGGGCCGGGTCAGGCGCACGCTCGCGCTCGCCGGGGTGCTCGCGATGGCAGGCTCGCTCGGTGCCTGTCAGCAGCAGTCCAAGAAGTGCGACTTCAGGACGGGCGAGTACGGGGTGTGCACGATCGACACCACGGGCGGCGGTTCGTCCGTCGACCTCGGTTTCCACATCGACCCGGCCAAGAGCGGCAACGACTTCAACGACAGCTACCTCTTCCGGCAGGTCGAGGGTGGCGTCGCGTCCTTCTCCGCCATGGGGCAGGACTTCAGCTGCACGCAGGGCGAGACCATCCCGGTGGGGAAGGGCTTCGCCGACTGCCTGGAGGTCGGCGAGGACCACCTCAAGGTGAGGATCTACGTCGGCGACCCGCCGGAGTGACTCGCCCGGACCGGCGACGCTCCCCCATGGGGAGTCCTCCCCATGGTCGTGGCGCCCGTCCGTCCATAGGCTGACCAGCAGCCCAACGCCCAGACCGACCAGGGGAACCGATGAGTGTGCAGCAAGGCATGGATGTCCGTGCCGTTCGGGCGTCCGCACGCGAGCTGAGCCGGTACGCCGGTGACGTCGACTCGCTCGTCTCCCAGGCCACCCGCGCGATCGGCAAGCTCGAGAGCAAGTGGGAGGGCAACGACTTCGTCTCCTTCAAGTCGACGTGGGACGGGTCGACGAAGACGGCCCTGTCGCGGATCTCCGAGGACCTGCGGTCGACCTCGCGCGAGCTGAACCGGCAGGCCGATGGCCAGGAGGGCGTGAGCGAGGACTACGAAGGGGGCACCGAGGGAGGGAGCCCGACCGCCGGTGACGGCTCGTCGGGGTCCACCTCCAGCGCCACCGGGGGCGACGACAAGAAGACGCCCGAGCCGCAGATCGACCCGGGCCACTCGGAGTCCCCGGGCAACCCGTACGACTCGGGCAACACCCGCACCCCGCTGTCCGACGGCGGGACGATGATCACCGACAAGGACGGCAACGTCTGGTACGAGGACACGACGGGCAAGGTCTACCCCCAGGGCACCGCGATCCGGTTCGACAAGGACGGCAACCCGGTCGGCGTCGACTACGGCTCGGGCAGGTGGGAGAACAAGGACGGACCGGGCGGGACCGAGCGCAGCAGCCGGGTCTACTCCGAGCGAGATGGCTGGCAGCAGCGTCAGGGCGCGACGCACGACTGGAGCCGGAACCACGACACCGCCTACACCCGGTGGAAGATGGACGACGCGCGGCCGTGGAACCAGGAGGGTTCGCTTGCCCAGGTGCCCGGCCAGGCCAGCGACTGGGCCGACCGGCACAACGTCAGCGGGGAGATCAAGAACGACCTCGTCAAGGCCGAGACCGGCGCCGAGTGGGAGGGCGCGCTCGCGAGCAAGCAGTGGGGCGACGACAAGAACGGTGTGCGCGTCGAAGCCCTCTCTGCCCGCGCGGAGGCCAACGCCGAGGCCGGCATCGGCCCCACCGGGGCGAGCGCGACCGCCACCGTGGCAGCGGGCGGGTACCTCGCCCGGGCCTCCGGTCAGTTCCAGTCCGGGGAGTGGAACGGCATGAGCGCCAAGGGCAGCGGCTCTGCGTACGCCGGTGCCGAGGCCAAGGTCGGTGGCGAGGCCTCGATCGGTCCCGGCGGCGCGAAGGTCGGCGTCAACGCCGAGGCGTTCGCCGGCGCCAAGATGGAGGGTGACGTCACGGGCAAGGTCGGCCCCGCCGAGGTCACCGCGGGCGGTGAGCTGTCCGTCGGGGTCGGCGCGCACGCCGACATCGACGCCGAGATCAGCATGGAGAAGGTCGACGTGTCGGTCGACATCGGCGCCACCCTCGGTATCGGTGGCGGCGTGAAGTTCGACATCAGCTTCAGCCCCAAGGAAGCTCTCGACATGCTGCCCGACCTATTCTGACCGCTGACGACCTGAAGGAGCACCACCATGCCGCTTGTCACCTACCCGAGCCCGGTCGTCCCGGGGCCGCCGCCCCTGACCATCGAGATGCCCGACACCTGGGAGCAGGTGTGGGCGCCGGAGACGCTCTTCGCGATCCGCGAGCCTGAGCGCACCGACGGGTCGTTCCTCACGAACATCGTCGCCCGCCACTACCACCGCGGCGGGGACTTCGGTCCGGAGAAGGCCGTGGCCGACCTCAAGGCCGACGCCGAGGCGAAGGGGGGAGAGCTCGGGCAGACCTTCGAGACGGAGATCGACGGGACGACCTTCTTCGGTGCGGCGACGAGCATCGTCGACGAGAACGCCGGGACGATCGTCCAGGTCCACCTCTTCGCCGCCCAGCCCCAAGGGTCGGTGCTCGCCGTCATCCAGCTCACCGGCAGCTGCGCCGGCGCCCGGGCCGGTACGGAGGTCGACCTCATCCGCTCGATCATGAAGACGCTGCGGATCAACCCCTGATCCACCCCCCGACCGGAGCAAGGACCGATCGACCCCCATGCGCACCATCACCTACCCGAGCGAGGCCTTCCCCGGGCCTCCGTCCGTCGAGCTCGACCTGCCGGAGGGCTGGGCACCGCTGCGGGTGGCGGGATCGTTCATGGCGGCTCGTGAGGTCGCTGCACCGACCGGTTTCGCGAGCAACGTCGTCGTCCGTGGCTACGCGCGCGACCTGCACTTCGACGTCCGTGAGGTGATGCAGGACCTGCGCGCCTTCGCCGACGGGCAGGCCTCCGGGGTTGTCGACGAGCCCTTCCGGCTGACCCTCGGGGGTGTGCCGTGGCTCGGGGTCAACGTCTCGTGGGTCGACCCAGACATCGGCCAGCTGCTGCAGGCCCACCTCATCGCCGGCTGGGAGCGAGGCACCTTCCTCGACCTCGTGCACGTCGTCGGAGCCGTCGGCGGGGGCGACATCATGCGCGCGTACCAGTCGCTCCACGACGTCCTCGTCTCCGTGAGGGTCTCGCGTTGACGGCTGCGCTCGCCACGGGAGAAGGTCAGGGCATGTCTCTCACCGTCGGCTCGCGCACCCACGTCGGTCGCGTGCGCCGCGACAACGAGGATGCGCTCATCGCCGAGGGGGGTGTCTACGTCGTCGCCGACGGCATGGGCGGGCATGCCGCCGGTGAGGTCGCGAGCGGGATCGTCGTCGAGGCCTTCCGCGAGCTCGTCGGCCGTGGCGACATCCACCCTGAGGAGGTTCGGCAGCGTCTCGAGGTCGCCAACCGGCGGATCCGCGCAGCCGTCGTCGAGGACTCCTCGCGGGCCGGTATGGGGACGACAGCCGCGGGAGTCGTGCTCGTGCACACGGGCGGCACCGCTCACTGGGCCGTCGTGAACATCGGTGACTCCCGGGTCTACCGGGCCCTTGGCTCGACGCTGCGGCGGGTCACCGTCGACCACTCCGAGGTCCAGGAGCTGCAGGACGCCGGCCTCATCACGGCGGAGGAGGCGCGCACGCACCCCCTTCGCAACGTCGTCACCCGCTCCCTCGGCGGGCACGACCTGCCGAAGGTCGACCTGTGGGTCCTGCCGCCCGCATCCGACGAGCGATTCCTCGTCTGCTCCGACGGGCTGACCAACGAGCTGACCGACGACGAGCTCGCCGCGGTCCTCCTCGAGGGGACCGACCCGCAGCAGATCGCCGACGAGCTCACCGAGCGAGCGCTCGCGTCGGGCGGCCGCGACAACATCTCCGTCATCGTCCTCGTCAACGACGCCGCCGAGGCCGACGACGTCGACACCGCACCCCGAGGCAGCGGGGTACGACATGGCTGACCTGACGATCACGTCGTCGGACGCGCCCGGCTGGCGCGAGCTGCGGATCGGCCACCTTCAGGGACTGCTGCCGCAGGACCTGCCGCCGGCTGTCGCCGAGGCCGTCGCGGTCCTCGAGAGCTCAGAGGAACCCTCCTCGCTCGAGGACCTCCTCGACGCGCTCGTGGCCTCGGGGATCCGCCGGGCGCCGGACGCGGTGCTCGCCGAGGGGCGACGGGTCGTCGTCCGCGGTGGCTGCACCGTGCGGCTCGGCGAGGGCGACGAGGCCGGGACCCTCGCCCATGACGGCCGGGGGCCCTGGGTCGACGTCGACGTCCCGCCGGACGTCACCGACGTCGAGCTCCGCGCACCCGGGGTGACCACGCGCGCGACCGGCGAGACCGAGGGCCTGCGCCTCGTGGCCGAGTGGCAGCCGCCGAGCGTGCTCGGAGAGGTGGCCGTCACGCGCGTGCCGGGCCCGTCGCGTGCCCCCGGGCCCGCGGCGCCGCAGGACGGCCCCGAGAGCGGCGCCGTCCAGCAGCCCGCCGAGGACGTGTCCGAGGTGCCGCCCCCCACGGGCGAGGCAGCGACTCCCGCAGCGGCCGCCCCGGAGGCCGTCCCCAGCGCCCCCGAGGGGCGGCTCCCAGCCCCCGCGAGGAACCCGGAGGACACCGGTGTCCCGGACTACGACTTCCTCTTCGGCGACACCCAGGCGGCCCGACCCGGCGCACCCGGTCCTGCGGGGGAGGACCCGGCAGCAGCTCCTCTGACCCCAGATGAGGTCGACGCCGCGGCGGGGGTGACCCGGGGCGGTGACCACGGGGACGCGACGATCCTGCCCAGCGACGAGGCCGAGCCCGAGCGCTCCGACGAGGCCCCGGCAGGGGCCCCGACCGCAGGCGGCCTCGTCCCTGAGCCCGTCCCGACCCCGGGACCCGTCAGGGGAGGACTCATCTCCTCCGTGCCGTGGGCCAGGTCCGGGGCGGGCCCCGAGGCGTCGCTCCCGGAGTCGCCTCCCCCGGTGCCGTCCGTCCAGCCGGAACGCCCCGCTCCTCCTGCTCCCCCGTCGGGCGGCACGCCCCCGTCGCCGGTCTCCACCGAGCAGGCTCCGAGCGAGGAGCCCGCAGACGTCACCCGGGGTCGGGACGCCCTCATCGCCCAGGCCGCGTCCGTCGACGGGCCCAAGGTGCTCGCCGTCATCTGCCCCGCAGGTCATCTCAGCCCGCCGCACCGTGACACCTGCCGGGTGTGCTCCCGTCAGGTCGCCGACCAGCAGGCCTTCGAGGCTGCCCGGCCGGCGCTCGGCGTGCTCCGCCTCGAGTCCGGCGACAAGGTCCCGCTCGACCGGGGTGTCCTTCTCGGACGCTCCCCGAAGGCCAAGGCCGACCTCGAGGTGGCCCGCCAGCCCCACGTCGTGAAGCTCCCGAGCCCGGACAACGACCTCTCCCGCAACCATCTCGAGATCGTCATCGACGGCTGGCACGTCCTCGCGCGTGACCTCGGCTCGACGAACGGCACGACCGTCCAGCTCCCGGGCGCCGCGCCGACCCGGCTGCGCCCCGACGAGCACGTCGCCCTGGAGCCCGGTGCTGTCCTGGTCCTCGCCGATGTCGTCTCGGTGACCTTCGAGGTCGGTCCGTGAGCGTCGGCATGCCCCCGGACCTGCCGGGGCTCACCTACGTCCAGCCGCTCGGGTCCGGTGGCTACGCGGACGTCTACCTCTACCAGCAGGACATGCCGCGCATGCCCGTCGCGGTCAAGGTGCTCAAGAGCGAGGGCCTCACCGACGCCCTGAAGCGGCAGTTCATCGACGAGGCCAACACGATGGCCCATCTCGCCGACCATCCCTTCATCGTGCAGATCTTCCGCGCGGGGACGGCCGAGGACGGCCGTCCCTTCCTCGTGATGAAGTACTACCCGCCGCCCAACCTCGCCGCCCGGGCCCGGACCGAGCGGCTGAGCGTCGAGCGCGTCCTCACGACGGGTATCCAGCTCGCCAGCGCCGTCGAGACCGCCCACCGCGCGGGCATCATCCATCGGGACATCAAGCCCGCGAACGTCCTGGTCAGCAGCTACGGCGCCCCGGGCCTGACCGACTTCGGCATCGCCGGGCGCGGCGCTGCCCTCGAGGAGGACACGGACGAGATCGGTGTCTCCGTCCCGTGGGCTCCGCCCGAGGTGCTCTTCGGGCAGAGCAACGGGTCCGAGCGGGCCGACGTCTACTCCCTCGCGGCGACCCTCTGGCAGCTCCTCGTGGGCAGGTCTCCCTTCGAGGTCCCGGGGGGTGACAACTCGGCGTACGCCCTCATGCCGCGGATCCGTGACTCCGTCGTCCCGAGCACCGGGCGGGCCGACGTCCCGGCCTCCCTCACACGGCTCCTCGCCCAGGCCATGGCCAAGCGTCCCGAGGCGCGACCCGCCAGCGCCATCGAGTTCGCCCGTGCGCTCCAGGCGATCGAGCAGGAGCAGCGGCTCCCGCGGACCCAGATCGTCGTCCTCGACGAGCAGGGTCACACGACCGTCGCGGACCGGAGGGGCGGGCTCGACCAGCAGGACCGGACGCGCGTTCGTGCGCCCCAGGCGGTGCGGGGCGCGCAGGCGCTCGACCCGAAGGTCGGGGACCGGACGGGGGCACGGTGGGGGCCGGGGGCGAACCCCGCCCCAGCCGGCCTGCCGCCGACCGGCCAGGGCCCCGCGTCGTCGTTCGCGGGCCCCCGCTTCGACGGTCCGACCGGCACGAGCGGGGGTCCGCCCGACCCCGCGGACGAGGGGACCATCCAGGTCCGACGGGACCGGCCGACGGCCGAGGAGGGCATCCCTGCCCCGGTCGCCGAGGGAGACAGCATCCGGATCGGTCCGGGCGTGCTCGTCGCGGGGCTGCTCGCCCTCGTCCTCGTCGTCGGCGGTGGCGTCCTTGCCCTCACCCGCGACGGCAGCGAGCCATCGCCGACGTCGTCGCCGACCAGTGCCGCCGTCCCCACCGGGGGCGGGCCGATCGTCGACATCCCCATGCCGCCGACCGTCTCGGCTGCCCCGGGAAAGGGCGCCGTCGCGCTCACCTGGACGAGCGCGAACCTCGAGCGGACCGACCGCTTCACCGTCCGGGTCGCCACGGGTGAGGACGCCTCGATCGAGGAGGGCCAGGTCGTCTCGGTGAAGAGCGCCCGACGACACGTCGTCGAGGCCTCGAAGGGGACGAAGGTCTGCGCCCAGGTGCGGCTGGACCGTGAAGGGGTGGCGAGCACCTGGTCGCAGGTGGCGTGCGACGTCGCAGGGTAGACGCGAGAGCATGGATGAGATGTCTGAGCAGAGGGATGCAGCAGTCGTGAGCAGCGAGGTCGAGGCGGTCGTGACGGTCGAGTTCTGTGGCGAGACCTTCCCGGTCAGCCCGGGGGAGCCGCTCGTCATCGGGCGTGAGGGAGACGTCGAGGTCGACGACAACCCGTACCTCCACCGCTCCTTCCTGCAGGTCGAGCACGACGCGGGGCTGTGGTGGCTCCGCAACGTCGGGTCGACGCTGACGGCCACCGTCGCGGACCCGTCGGGCGCCTTCCAGGCGTGGCTGGCCCCGGGAGCGCGCATCCCGCTCGCCTTCGAGCGGCTCACCGCGTGGTTCACGGCCGGCCCCACGACCTACGAGCTGGACATCGTCGTCTCCTCGCCCGCCTTCCAGCGGGTGGAGTCTGAGGTCACGGAGCCTGCTGACGACGTGCACGGCGAGACCACCGTCGGGCGGGTCTCGTTGACCCCTGACCAGAAGCTGCTCCTCGTGGCGTTGTGCGAGGACTTCCTGCGCCGACCCTCTGCGGGCACCGGGACGGTCCCCACCTCCGCGCAGGCCGCCGAGCGTCTCGGCTGGGCGCTGACCCGCTTCAACCGCAAGCTCGACAACGTCTCCCAGAAGTTCGCCGACGCCGGTGTCCGGGGGCTGCACGGCGGCCCCGGCAGGCTCGCCTCGAACCGCAAGAGCCGACTGGCCGAGCACGCGCTCGCGACCAGGGTGGTCCAGACCCGCGACCTGGGCCTGCTGCCCGTCACGGACTGATCCGGATGCTGTGGTCACGGGGAGTGCCGCCCTCTCTCCTTCTGAGGCAGACTGGGCGGCTCCGACGTGGGCCCGTGTCCGGCCTGTCGGTGACCGCAACGGGCACGCCCGCTGCCGGGCGTGCCGTACGCTGCGCCAGACGCGCGCACGATCCGCAGGGGGACCGACCGTCATGAACGCCAGGGCACAGGGCCGGCCGGCGACCGAGAAGCGCGGGCGAACCCGCGGCATGGCGTCGGCGCTCGTGGTCGCGGTGGCGGTCGGCGGGCTGGGCTATGCGGCGGTGCGGTCCGAGGGCGAGACGGTGCACCGCAGCGACCTCGACGACGGTGGGGTGTGGGTCACCTCTGCGCAGCAGGCGCGGTTCGGTCGTCTCAACACGGCGATCAAGCAGCTCGACGCGGGGGTCGCGGCCGATGTCGCGGAGGACACCTCGATCGACGTCCTCCAGGACGAGTCGGCGGTCGTCGGTGTCTCTGCCGGCAACCAGCTCGTCCCGATCGACACACGGACGGCACAGGCGTCGACGAGCTCGACAGCAGCTCCGGCCGCGGGCTCGGGGACCGAGCTGCGGGTGTACGAGCCGGCGACGGTCGACATGCGCGGTGGCACGATGGCGATGGTCGAGCCGAAGACGGGCAAGGTGTGGGCGTCGCGCTTCGACCCGGCCGAGGGAGTGCGGGACCTCAGCGGTCTGACGACGACGAGCAAGCCGCTGGCGACGGTGGGTGGGGTTGCTGCCCTCGCGGTGGGTGTCGACGGGGCCGTGCACGTCGTCTCCGGTCAGACCGGCAAGGTCGCCACCATCCCGGTGGATGCGGAGGGCGCGCTCGGCAAGCCGACGACGACCACCATCGAGGGGCTCGAGGCGAAGGCCGTCGACATCACGGCCGTGGGCTCGACCTGGGTGGTCTACGACCCGACGAAGGACGCCCTGCACGTCGCCGGCAAGGACGAGCCGGTCACCGGTGCCGGTGGCGGGGTCTCCGGCGAGGGCGGCGTCGCGTACGCCGCGCTCCAGGTGCCCGGACCGGAGGCGGAGTCCGTCGGGATCGCCGGTCAGGCGCAGGCCTCCCGGGCCCCGCTCGGCGACGCGGACGTCGGACCAGGGATCCAGCTCGGGGACCAGAGTGCTGGGGCACCGGCGAAGGTGAGCCGACCGGTGGTCACCGGTGGGTGCCTCCACGCCGCGTGGGCGGCCAGCGGCCGGGCGTACTACGGCGCGGACTGCTCCCAGGGTGGGGACGATGCCAGTCCGGTGCCCACGGTCCAGCTCGAGCGGCCGAAGGGGGAGGAGGTCCGGGCAGGGGTGAAGTTCCGGCAGAACCGGCGCCAGCTCGTGCTCAACGACCTCGACACCGGTGGGGTGTGGGACCTCTCGCAGGCGCCGCAGCGGATCGACAACTGGGACAGCCTGGTCCAGCCGAAGCGTCAGGACGACACGAAGAAGAAGGACGAGAACCTCGTCGACGACATCCTGCTCAAGCAGCCGCCGAAGGCCCAGCCGGACAACCTCACGGTGCGCGCAGGCACGACGAGCAAGCTCCATGTCCTCGACAACGACACCGACACCAGCGGCTCGATCCTGGCGATCAGCCCCAAGGACCTCACCCAGCCGAGCGGGGACGACGCCTCTGCCTCGGTCTCGGGCGACTCGCAGAGCATCGACGTCACCGTCGCAGACGGTGCTGACGGCGGCTCCTTCGAGCTGACGTACAAGGCGAACAACGGCAAGGCCACCTCCGAGAAGGCCGTGGTCAAGGTCCGCGTCGTCGGGGACGACGTCAACTCCCCGCCGGCGCTGCGTCCGGGCAAGAAGACACTCAGCGAGACCACCTACCCGGTGCCGCCGGGGCAGCGGGTGGGGATGTCGGTCCTGGGGGACTGGCGCGACCCCGAGTCCGACCCGGTGACGCTCGAGGCGGTCGACCCGGAGTCCCTCGTCGACGGCAGCGGCAAGCTGACGGTGGTCGGCTCGGACGAGACGGGCAAGCGCGAGGTGGCCTACCGGGTCGACGACGGCCACGGTGGTCGCTCGGACGGGAAGGCGAAGGTCAACGTCATCGACCCGGTCGACGGCAAGCTCGTGGCGCCGAAGACCCAGCCGGACGTCGTGCGGGCGGTCCTGGGCAAGCCGGTCCAGATCGAGCCGCTGGCCAACGACGTGCCCGGCGCGGACCCCTCCGACCCTCAGGCCGGGATGCAGCTCGCCTCCGAGATCACCTCGAAGGGCGAGGTGACGGTCGACACCGACCTCGACACCGGGGTCGTGACGATCACACCGAACACCGCCGGTGTCCACGAGCTCTCGTACGCAGCGCGGGTCGGCGGCGGGGTCAACCCGGGCCGCATCCGGATCGACGTCGAGGCCGCCCCCGACCAGGACGCCCCGCCGGTCGCCGTGCCGGATGCGGCGACGGTGCGCGACCAGGCGCCGACGATGGTCGACGTCCTGGCCAACGACTACAGCCCTCGCTCCGACGTCCTCGTCACCCGGTCGGTCGACATCGCCGGTGCGAGCTCGTGGCTGCGCCCGACGATCTACCAGGGCCGCTGGGTGCGCCTCGAGGCCACATCGCCCGCACCCCTCGACAGCGCCGAGGAGCCGCGGACCGGTCGGGTGACCTACACGGTGAGCGACGGCACGAAGACGGCCAGGGCCACGATCAGCGTGGTGCAGAAGCCGCCGCTGGCCCAGGAGCTGCCGGTCGTCGAGGACGACGAGGCGATCGTGCGCGCGGGCGACACCGTCACGGTGCCGGTGCTCGACAACGACACGATGTCCTCGGGTGTCCCGCTCGCCGTCGTACCGGGCAGCGTCAAGGTCCTCACCGGCAAGGGGGACGCGTTCGCCTCGGGCAACCTCGTGCGGTACGTCCCGCCGAGCACGGTGACCTCCGAGCAGCAGGTCGTCCTGGAGTATGCGGCCCAGCCCGAAGGTGTCGTTGCGCTGGCCCAGACGGCCCGGGTGCGCGTCCGGGTGATGCCCGAGCCCACCGAGGTCATGCCCAACCGCGCCCCGGCCGCGCGCTCCTTCTCTGCCTCGGTGGTGGCGGGCGAGCGGCTGACGATCACGGTGCCGACCTCTGGGGTCGACCCGGACGGCGACTCGGTGACGATCGCCGGGGTCGTCGGCGAAGGGGGCGACACGATCGACCTGACGCGTGGCCGGATCACCTCCGTCGGGGCCTCGACGATCGTCTACGAGGCGTACCCGAAGGAGGCCGGGACCGAGGTCATCACCTACGAGGTCGCCGACCGTTTCGGAGCCTCCAGCCAGGGGTACGTCCGGGTCGGGGTGGTCCAGCCCGGCGACCCGCAGCCTCCGGTCGCGGTCCTCGACGAGGTCGTCGCCCAGCCCGGGCGGACGGTCAACGTCTCGATCCTCAAGAACGACCTCATCGCCCGCGGCGACTCCGTCAACGTCGAGTACAAGGACCTCAACGCCCCCGACAAGCTCACGGGCTGGACGGTCGACGAGGAGTCCTACGAGGTCCGCACCAAGGCCCCCGAACCAGGCGCCCCGGTGCACCAGCTGACGTACGGGATCGACAACGGCATCTTCGACCCCTCCCGGGCCAGCGTCCTCGTGCGTGGGCAGGAGGGGTGGATCAACCCGCCGACCGCCGTCGACGACGTGGCCAAGCCCGAGCCGGAGAAGACCACGGCCGATGTCGACGTGCTGGTCAACGACCACGACATCGACTCCGAGCCAGGTCAGCTGAGGATCGACCGGGTGCTGTCCGAGCACGCGAGAGTGCTCGCCGGGAAGGTACAGGTCGACATCCTCGACCACCCGCACGTCGTCCCCTACGTCATCCAGGACTCTGACGAGGCCGAGGCGATGGCGCTGATCTACGTGCCGACGGGCGACGACGGCAAGCCCTTCCTCGTGCCGGACAAGGTCGTCGAGATGGATGCCGACTCCTCCGAGCAGGTCGAGATCAACGACTACGTGAAGTCGCCGCGCGACCGGGAGGTCGCCATCACCGCCGCAGCGACGGTGAGCGCCTCCCCCGAGGAGCACCTGACCTTCGAGGTCACCGGCACCGACTCGGTGAAGCTGACGAGCAAGAACGGCTACGTCGGCCCCGCAGCGCTCATGCTCGAGGTCTCCGACCAGCAGAGCGACGCCCAGTCCACCGCCGAGGAGAAGGACTTCGGCACCGCCTACGTCACCATCCCGGTGCAGATCGGACCGAAGGTCCCGCTGCTGCGCTGCCCGGTCGGGTTCGATGTCCAGCTCTTCGCCGGCGGTCGCGCGCGGGACATCGACATCCCGTCGCTGTGCCACGCGTGGGTCCCGATCGGCACGAGCCTGGCCGACGCCCAGTTCGAGGCACGCTGGGACGACGAGCCGCGTGGGGTCCGGACCGAGCAGACCGGTGACGGGGGTCGCCGGGTCATCATGCAGGCCGAGCGCAGCGCCCCCGGCGCCACCAGCATCCTCGTCGTCCGGGCGAAGGGTGCCCCCGAGGCCGAGCAGGGCAGCATCGGCGTCCAGGTCATCCCGATCGAGCCGGAACCGGACCGGGTCCGCGGCGGCGACGAGGAGAACGAGGACGACGAGGACCAGGCCCAGGCCGACGAGCGTGACGAGCCGGAGCCCCATGTCCCGCTGCCGCGGCTGCGCCCCGTCGCGATCCAGGGCCTCCAGGAGGGTGACTCCCAGACGATCGACCTGCGTGGCTACCTCGAGTCGCCGCTCGAGGCGCCGGAGTGCTCGATCGAGTCCGCGGACGTCGAGTCCGGTGATGGGTTGAGTGCCACCGCGTCCGGGTGCGAGCTCACCGTGGCTGCAGGCGAGAGGCCGTCGCGGACGGGCAGCATCATCCTGAGGGTCACGGACGGCCCCGACCGCGCCGCGATCGGCCGGGCGACGGTGACGATGCTGGGTCGGCCGTCGGCGCCCACGGGTGTCTCGGCCAGCGCGGACCGCGACAGCGGTGGTCAGGCCAGCGTGCGGTTCGCGCCGCCGACGTACAACGGCGGCTCGCCGGTCACCGGGTACGAGGTGTCGTGGGAGGGCGGGTCGACGACGTGCACGGCCAGCCCGTGCACGATCACCGGTCTGACCAACGGTCAGGAGTACCGCTTCACGGTCATGGCGGTCAACAGCGTCGGCGAGGGTGAGAAGAGCCAGCCCTCCAACGCGGTCACCCCGGACACGCGCCCCGGCGCCGTGACCGGGACCCGGATGGCCTCGCGCGGTGATGGTTACGTCGAGGTGGCCTGGGCCGGCGTGGAGAACAAGGGTTCGGCACCGATCCGCTACACCGTGCGAGCCGTCGACGCCGCCGGCAAGGTGACCACCCAGTCCGTCGCCGCACCCTCCACGGGTCCCGTGCGGGTCGGCGGGCTGGACAACAACCAGGTCCAGAACGTCCAGGTGCAGGCGATCAACAGCGCCGGCGCGGGCCCCTTCGGCACGGCGGTGGCGATGCAGTCGGCCGGCACCCCGCCGGCCGTCCCCACCCCCAGCATCACCGCTCGCGGTGCCACGGCCGCCGACGACTCTGCAGCGCTGCAGATCTCCTGGCCGGCGGTCTCGGCCAACGGGCCGCCGCTGACGCAGTACTCGCTGTACCGGCGGGCTGCCGGGGGCGCCTGGGCGCTGGTCACGACGACCTCGCCGCAGGCCACCAGTGCCAGCACGACGGTCCCCTACGACGGCAACACCTACGAGTTCGTCGTCACCGCGACCAACGGTGCGGGCAACACCTCCCCGCAGGCCAACCCCGCCTCCTTCTCCTCCAACGGCATCCCGGCCAACCCGACCGTGTCGGCCAGCACCCCGGCGGCGGACTACAAGGCCCGGTGGGTGGTCACCCTGGGGTCCTCGCGCAGCTCGGGCTACTCCGCGATCCGGTGGAGCACCTCGCGTGGTGCCAGCGGCACCTACTCCTGCGGCCCGTGCTCCGGCCAGGTGACGATCGCCTCGCCCGCCCTGTCCTCGGCCGCCGCCCAGGAGGGACCCGAGACGGTCACGGTGACCGCGGTCAACGCCGCCGGCAAGTCGAGCAACACCGCGACCTCCAACCAGTTCACCGTCTACGGCCCGACGCTGGAGCCGACGAACGGCCGCGGGTCGAGCACCAACGGCAGCACCCAGGTCTCTTTCTCCTGGAACAACCCCCGCAACGGGCGCGCCCTCAACGCACAGCAGGTCGAGGTCCTCCAGCCTGCGGGCCAGGCACGGACGATCAACCGTGGGGTCGGCAACTCGATCAACCTCGACGCCAACGGCTACGACCGGAACGTCGTGATCCGCGTGCGCAACCAGTCGGCGGCCGGCTGGTCCCCCTGGCACCGCATCAGCGTCCGCTCGGGATCGGCCCCGCCGCCGCCGCCAGCGGCGATCACCCGGGTGTGGAGGGGCGAGAGCTTTTACGGTTCGGGCGGCGACTGCGCGGGCAACACCCGATGCCACAAGCCGGCGTTCTCGATCGAGAACTTCAAGCCCGGCACGTACGGCCTGAGGTGCGCGGTCAACGGCAGCAGCACGTGGTTCTGGAACCAGGACAACCGGGTTCTCGTCACGGGTCCGTCGTCGTGGGAGTGGAACGGCAACTGGTGCGGCGCGACCCAGAACAACAGCACGATGCGCATCCAGCTCTACGGCCCCTCCGGCACCATCACCTCCGGGTGGCACCCGTGGTGACCCACCGACGACCACCTATGGGGGCGCCAGCGTGTCACCACCCCTTCGCCACCGCCACCTCCACCTCGACCCGGAAGAGAGACCGATGACCGTCACCCAGGACCAGGCAGCCTGGTTCGCCCAGACCTTCGACCAGCTCGTCGCCAACGTCGGCCAGGCCGTCGTCGGCAAGGAGCACGTCATCCGCCTGACGCTGACCTGCATGCTCTCCGAGGGGCACATCCTCCTCGAGGACTTCCCGGGCACGGGCAAGACCCAGCTCGCCAGGTCGGTCGCCGGCACGGTCCAGGGGACGAACAGCCGCATCCAGTTCACGCCCGACCTCCTCCCCAGCGATGTCTCCGGCGTCACCGTGTACGACCAGGACAAGCGGGAGTTCACCTTCCACCCCGGTCCGATCTTCGCGACGATCGTCCTCGCGGACGAGATCAACCGCGCCTCGCCGAAGACGCAGTCCGCGCTCCTTGAGGTCATGGAGGAGGGGCGGGTCACCGTCGACGGTACGCCCCACTCCGTCGGCGAGCCCTTCATGGTCATCGCGACGCAGAACCCCATCGAGCAGGCCGGCACCTACCGTCTGCCGGAGGCCCAGCTCGACCGGTTTCTCATGAAGACGACGCTCGGCTACCCCGACCACGAGGCGACGATGTCGGTCCTCGCGCAGGCCAAGACCCGAGACCGTGCGGCCGGCCTGTCCCCGATCGTCACCTCGGACGTCGTCAACGACATGGCGGCCCTGGCCGACGAGGTGCACGTCGACCCGGCGATCCTCGCCTACGTCTCCCGGCTCGCCGAGGAGTCGCGCCGCCACCCGAGCGTGCGTCTCGGGCTATCGGTGCGCGGCTGCCTCGCCTTCGTCCGGGTCGCCAAGACCTGGGCCGTGAGCCAGGGGCGCGACCACGTCATCCCCGACGACATCAAGCTCCTCGCCGAGCCGGTGCTCAACCACCGACTCATCCTCACGGCCGAGGCCCAGTTCGCCGAGATCACCGTGCAGCAGGTCATCGACCAGCTCCTCGCCCAGGTCCCGGCCCCGTCGGAGCGTGCTGAGGCCTGATGAGCGCGCCGGACCCTGACGACCCGACGATGACCCGTCCCCGGCGGCAGGTCAGCGAGGTCGACGAGAGCACGACGAGCCGGGAGGCCCTCGGGGACTCCCGGCGCTCCCGGCGCTCCCGCGCGTCCGCCCGCTCCGGGTCCGGCCCGAGCAAGGAGCAGCAGCGGGCCGAAAAGATGGCGCGCACGCACGAGCCGAAGCGCCGCGGCCCGTCCCTGCCGAGCATCACCATCCCGAAGATCACCGTCCCCAAGGAGGTCGGCGAGAGCATCACCGGCGTCCGCCGGGTCGCCGGTGCGCGCCTCGGGCCGGTGGCCGAGAAGACCCGCCCCGGGTGGGAGCCCGTCGTCTCCGTCCTGCGCTGGGTCTCCCCGCTCGGCTGGACGATCGTGGCGCTCGGGCTGCTGGCCTGGTGGGCGGGAGCCCGCTGGCAGTGGGTCGAGCTGATGATGATCGCCGCGGCCTGCCTCGTGCTCGTCCTCGCGTGCGTCGCCCTGGCGATCGGGCGGACGAAGGTGCGGATCGAGACCCATGTCGACCCGCGCCGGGTGACCGTCGGCGACCCCGCGACCGGACGCGTCGACATCGAGAACCTCGCGAAGGTCCCGCTCCTGCCCATCGTCGTCGAGCTGCCCGTCGGGCGCTCCGACGCCCGCTTCACCATGCCGAGCCTGCGCAGCGGCGCGGTGCACGAGGAGCTCTTCGTCGTGCCGACCGAGCGGCGCGGCGTCATCCCCGTCGGTCCGGCGAAGACCGTCCAGGGCGACCCCTTCGGCCTCGTCCGTCGCGAGCTGCGCTGGACCGACCGGACCGAGCTCTTCGTCCACCCGCGGACCGTGCCGCTCGACAGCCACCAGCACGGCCTGCTTCGCGACCTGGAGGGCCAGGCGACGCAGGACATGTCGCGCTCCGACCTCGCCTTCCACGCCCTGCGCGAGTACGAGCCGGGCGACGACCTGCGCCACGTCCACTGGCGGTCGTCGGCCAAGATCGGCCAGCTCATGGTCCGGCAGTACCTCGACACCCGCCGGGCTCACCTCGCGGTGATCGTCGACACCACCCCCGACGTCTACAGCGACGGGGACGAAGGGGTGGAGGTCGCCATCGAGGTCGCGGCCAGCCTCATCGTCCGCTCGATCATGGACGAGCAGGACGGCACGGTCGTCTGCAACGACCAGGTCGCCTCACGGACGACGGCACCGCTGCTCCTCGACACCCTGGCGCGGGCGACGGTCGGCCGCGTCGACCTCTTCGGGCGGGCTTCGGAGGCCGCGATGGTCGCCCCCGACGCCAGCGTCGCGGCGATCGTCACCGGGCCGGGCCGCGCCTTCATCGAGAGCCAGCGGGCGTTGTCGCAGTTCGAGACCGAGGTCGGCAAGCTCGTCATCGTCGTCGACCCGGCCGCGCAGCCGGCCGTCCAGCAGATCGCCGGCCTCACCGTGCTCACCATCGGGCGGCTCGTCGACCTGCGACGGGTGCTCCTCAGCGGGGTGGCGGCATGAGCGGCTCGAACCCGATCCCCACGGTCCGCGAGTCCTGGATCCCCGAGGAGCAGCCGGACGCCAAGCAGCGGACCCGCTCGTTCTTCTCCCGGTACGCCCTCGACCGCGACGGCCTCGTCGACCTCGGCTTCACCGTCGTCGTCACCGCGCTGCTCCTGCTCGGTCTGCGGACCGGCTTCATCGGCTGGCAGTGGGTCCTGGCCGCCGTGGGCGGAGCGGTCCTCGGGCTGCTCGTCGCGCACATCGTCGTGAGCCACCGCTGGTCGGTGCTCGCGACCTTCGTCGGGCTGGTCGTCGTGTACTTCCTCTTCGGCGGCCCGCTGGCCGTGCGGGAGGACCTCATCGGCGGGGTGATCCCCTCCGGCCAGACCCTCAGCGACCTCCTCGGCGCCGCGATCGTCGGCTGGAAGAAGTGGCTGACGATGATGCCGCCGGTCGATGCGCGCGGGCCGCTCGTCGCGCTGCCCTTCCTCATCGGTCTCGTGAGCAGCGCCGTCGTCTACTCCGTCGCACGCTCGACGCGGCGGCTGTGGCTGCTCGCCGTCGTGGTGCTCGGCCTCCTCGCCGCCTCGATCGTGCTCGGCACCCTCGCTCCCGCCGGCACCCTGCTCCAGGGCGCGCTCCTCGGCCTCGTGCTCCTCGCCTGGCTCGTCGTGCGTGACCGTCGGAGCCGGACCAAGCTGCAGAACGGCGCGGGCACCCGGGCGCGCCTGGTCACGGGCGCGGCGCTCGTCCTCGTCGCGGCGCTCGCCGCGACCCTCCTCGGCCCGCTCCTGCCCGGTCGTGACGCGGCCGAGGCCCGGACCGTCGTCCGCTCGCAGCTCGAGCCCCCCTTCGACATCGCCGAGTACCCGAGCCCGCTCGCCGGCTTCCGCAAGTACACCGAGCCCAACCTCGCCGACCTCTACGACAAGCCGTTGCTCGAGGTCGAGGGCCTCGACGCGGGTCACACCCTGCGCATCGCGACGCTCGACCGCTACGACGGCTCGGCGTGGGGCGCGGGCAACCGGGCCGAGGAGGGATCGCTCGATCCCGGCACCGCCTTCCAGCAGGTCGGCACCCGCATCGCGGCGGAAGGTCCGGGGGAGGAGCGTCGGGTCACCGTCACCGTCCCGGACGGCGGGTGGTCCGACGTCTGGCTGCCGACGGCCGGCGTCCTGCGCGGGGTCGAGTTCGCCGGTCCTCGGGCCCGCGAGCTGAGCCGGCAGATGTGGCTCAACGTCGACAGCCGCACGGCGATCGTCCCGGCGCAGCTGCGGCCCGGGGACCGCTACACGATGACGGCCCTCGTCACCCCGCCGCCGGCCACGGAGCTGCCCGAGCAGCTCGACGTCGACAGCGGGTCGCTCATCGAGGGGTACGACGGCGGCTACCTCGACGCCCGCGTCGACGCCTGGACCGGTGACGCCACCTCCGGCTGGCAGCAGGTGCGCAACATCGCCGCCTACATGAGCCGCGAGGGCGCCTACACCGACGGTGGCGAGAAGAACTCCTACGAGAAGGTCTACCTCGCTGGGCACTCCACCGGCCGGATCGCGCGCTTCGTCGGCAGCACCCAGCTCGCGGGCAACGACGAGCAGTTCGCTGCGACGCTCGCCCTGGCGGCGAACCGCCTCGGGATCCCGACGCGGGTCGTCATGGGGGCGATCGTGCCCGAGGACGGCGTCGTCAAGGGCAAGGACGTCCACGCGTGGGTCGAGGTCCGCTCGACCGACGGGTGGACGCCGGTCCTGCCGTCGGCCTTCGTCCCGGACCGCAACAAGAAGCCGCAGCAGCAGCAGATCCAGACCGAGGAGCAGCGCGTCGGTGCCCAGGTGCCGCCGCCGGCGGGGGTCAACCCGCCGAGCGTCCTCCAGGGTCCGGAGCAGGCGCAGAACGACACGGACCTGCGCAAGAAGCAGACCCGCAACCCGCTCGACCCGGCCAGCTGGCCGGCGTGGGTGCGCTACCTCGTCTTCTTCGTCGTCCTGCCCGCGCTCCTGCTCCTCGCGACCTACGCGACGATCCGCGGGCTGAAGCGTCGGCGGCGTCGGCGGCGGGCGACGACCGGCCCGACCGCGGCCCGGGCGGCGCACATCTGGCAGGACCTCGTCGCCGACGCCAGGTCCCTCGGTGCCCCCGTGACAAAGGGGTCGACGAACCTCGAGCAGGCCTCGGCCCTCGGGGTCCCGGCCGCCGTGGCGCTCGCCGCTCGCGGCAACGCCTTCGTCTTCGGGCCGGGCGAGCCGCCCGAGGACGCCGTCGAGGCCTACCGGGTCGAGGCGGAGGCGGTGCGCAAGGAGATGCGCGGTCAGGCCTCCCGCTGGCGCCGGCTGCGCTCGGACGTCGACGTCCGCCCGCTCTTCGCCGGTCGTACCCAGCCCCGTGGGGGCCGGCGTGGTCGCCGGGCAGTGCCCCAGTCCCCTGCCGTGGAAGGCGCTCGATGAAGCTCAAGCTGACCCTCGAGGGGTCGGGTGACCCGACGGATCTCGCGATCACGCTCGACAGCCAGACCACGGTGGGGCAGCTGGCCGACCACCTGGTCGCCGTCCACCCCTCCCGAGGGTCGGGCTCGCGCCTGCCGACGGGTGAGCACACCCTCGCGCTCGTCGACGAGAGCCACCGGGCGATGGACCCGCGGGCGACGGTCTCCGAGAGCGGGCTGACGTCCGGCTCCAGGGTGTCGGTGACCCGGCGCACGGCCGGCTACACCGACCCCAACCGGGTGGCGGCGAAGGTCGTCGTCATCTCGGGTCCCGACGAGGGCCGCGAGTACTCGCTGGCCGGCGGGTCCGCGTACATCGGACGGGGCCGCGGCTGCGAGGTGCAGCTGAGCGACCAGTCCGTCTCTCGGCGCCACGCCAAGATCGTCGTCGGCGACCAGATCGAGGTCGCGGACCTCGGCAGCTCCAACGGGATCCTCGTCAGCGACGAGCAGGTCGAGCGTGCGGTGCTCGGCGAGGACGACGTGGTGACCCTCGGCGAGACGAGCCTGCGGGTGAGCGGCACCGGGGGAGTGGCAGCGTCCATCACCCGTGCCGAGGGTGGGCTCCTCGCCTTCAGCCGGTCGCCGGTGATCAACCCGATCTACGCGGGCAAGACCTATGCCCTGCCGGAGCTGCCGGAGCGTGGCAAGCCGCCGCGGATGCCGTGGGCGATCATGCTCATCCCGGTCCTCATGGGCATGATGATGTTCACCTTCACGCGCTCGCCCTTCTCGCTGATCTTCATGCTCATGATGCCGCTGATGTACGTGGCGATGAACTACGAGGCCCGCCGCTCGAACCGCCTCGACTTCGAGGAGGCGATGAAGGACTTCCGTGAGGACGTGGGCTTCCTCGTCGAGGACATCGAGGGTGACCAGGCCGTGGAGGAGGAGTCCCGGCGGCGCGAGAACCCGAGCGCCCGGGAGGCGCTGGAGGCGGCCGAGCGGCACGCACCGCTCACGTGGAGCCGCCGGCCCGGCGAGCCAGGCTTCCTCGAGCTCCGGCTCGGCCTGGCCGATCTGCCCAGCCGCTCGACGATCGAGATGCCGACCATCGGCCGGAGCAAGGCCGAGGCGTGGCTGGAGCTCTCACGACAGATGGAGGGTCTCTCGACCGTCGGGTCCGTCCCCGTCCTCGGCGAGCCCATGCACCACGGTGCGATCGGCGTCTCGGGCCCGCGGGCCCAGGCCCTCGACGTCGCGCGCGCCCTCGTCGTCCAGGCTGCGGCGCTGCACTCTCCGGCGGAGATCATCATCGGGGCGATCACCTCGACGACCACCGCCGCGGACTGGGCCTGGCTCAAGTGGCTCCCGCACGTCAGCTCGGTGCACAGCCCCGTGAGCGTGCGGCACACCGCGGCCTCGGCGCAGGCAGCCGCGGCGCTGCTCGAGGAGATCGAGGAGGCCCTCCCGGCCGCGAAGACCCAGCCGGAGACCGGCCAGCCGTACGTCGCCGAGGGCGGGGTGCACATGGTGCTCGTCGTCGAGAACGACGCACCGGTCTCGCGCGCCCGGCTCGTGACGCTCGCCGAGGCCGCGTACCGCCGGGGGATCGCCCTCATCTGGGTCTCCCCGGTCACCGACCAGCTCCCCGCGGCCTGCCGCACCTACGTCGAGATCGGTCAGGACGGCGCAGCCCTGGTCGGCTTCGTCGGCGACGCCACCATCGTCGTGCCGGTCGAGGCCGACCGGATGGACGCGGAGAGCGCCGGCCGGCTGGCCCGGAAGATGTCCGCCTCCACGGATGCCGGTGCGCTGGTCTCCGACGACTCCGACCTGCCCCGGTCCGTCTCCTTCCTCACCCTCGTCGGACCGGAGCTCGCGACGAGCGAGGCGGCCGTCGTCGAGCGCTGGGGAGAGAACCGCTCGATCCTCACCGGGCCCTACGCGCCCGCCCACCCGGTGAAGAAGCCGGGCTCCCTGCGGGCGATCCTCGGTCAGAGCAGCCAGGGCACCTACTCCCTCGACCTGCGCACCGACGGCCCGCACGCCCTCGTCGGTGGGACGACGGGCGCCGGCAAGTCCGAGACCCTGCAGGCCTGGATCCTCGGCATGGCGTCGGCCCACTCCCCGCAGCGGGTGACCTTCCTCCTCGTGGACTACAAGGGCGGCTCGGCCTTCCGTGACTGCGTCAACCTCCCGCACACCGTGGGGATGGTCACCGACCTCAGCCCGCACCTCGTGCGCCGGGCGCTCGCCTCGCTCTCGGCGGAGCTGCACCACCGCGAGCACCTGCTCGAGCGCCACCGGGCGAAGGACCTCGTCGAGCTCGAGCGGCGCGGTGAGGTCGAGGCGCCACCGAGCCTGATCATCATCGTCGACGAGTTCGCGGCCCTGGTGCAGGAGGTCCCGGACTTCGTCGACGGCGTCGTGAACATCGCTCAGCGTGGCCGCTCGCTAGGCATCCACCTCATCCTCGCGACCCAGCGGCCGGCCGGCGTCATCAAGGACAACCTCCGGGCCAACACCAACCTGAGGATCGCCCTGCGGATGGCCGACGAGTCCGACTCCGACGACGTGCTCGGGACGCCGGAGGCGGCCTTCTTCGACCCGGCCATCCCGGGCCGTGGGATGGCGAAGTCGGGACCGGGCCGCCTCGTCCCCTTCCAGTCCGGCTACGCGGGCGGCTGGACGTCGGACGCGCCGCCCCCGGCGGACATCCGGGTCGAGACCCTCACCTTCGGGACCCCCCGGCAGTGGGAGCTGCCCCCGGTGAGCCCGGAGGAGCAGATCGCGATCGAGCAGGAGGACCGCGGTCCGACGGACATCCAGCGCCTCGTGCAGACGATCGGTGCCGCCAGCGAGCTCGCGCAGATCCCCGAGCCGCGCAAGCCGTGGCTCCCGGACATGCTCGACGTGTACGACCTCGCCGAGCTCCCGACCGGGCGTCGTGACGACAACCTCGTCTTCGGGGTGCTCGACGACCCGGACCGTCAGCAGCAGCCGACCGTCTCCTTCCGCCCCGACCTCGAGGGCAACCTCGCGGTCTTCGGCGCCTCGGGATCCGGCAAGTCCGCCCTCCTGCGGACCTTCGCGGTGGCGGCCGGCTTCACCGTCCGAGGCGGACCGTGCCATGTCTACGGGCTCGACTTCGGCAACCGCGGCCTGACGATGCTCGAGTCGCTCCCGCACGTCGGCAGCATCATCAACGGTGCCGACCACGAGCGGGTGGCCCGGCTGCTGCGCACGCTCCGGCAGACGATCGACGAGCGTGCCGCGCGTTACAGCGCGGCCAACGCGGCCAGCATCACCGAGTACCGACGCCTCACGGGCGAGCAGGACGAACCCCGGATCCTCGTGCTCCTCGACGGTCTGGTCGCCTTCCGACAGATCTACGAGGGTCCCCGGATGACGCACTGGATCGACCTCTTCCAGGCGCTGCTCTCCGACGGCCGCCCCGTCGGTGTCCACTTCGTCCTCAGCGTCGACCAGCGCACGGGTCTGCCCAACCAGCTCGGCTCCTCGGTCCAGAGCCGCATCATCCTGCGGATGGCCAGCGCCGACGACTACAGCAGCTTCGACGCCCCTTCGGACGTCCTCACGCAGGCCTCCCCGCCAGGACGCGCGCTGTACAACGGCCGCGAGGTCCAGTGCGCCGTCCTCGGCGGCACCCAGACCGTCATGGACCAGGCCCGCGCCGTCGAGGGTTTCGCCCGCACGATGCGCCGGGCCGGGGCTGCGGAGGCACCCGAGATCGGCTCGCTCACCGAGCGGGTCGCCCTCGCCGAGCTGCCGGAGCGCACCCCCGGCGGCCAGGTCGTCGTCGGGGTGGGGGCCCGCGAGCTCGCGCCGGTGGGTCTCGAGCCGAGCGGCGGCTTCGTCATCACCGGCCAGTCGGGCAGCGGCCGGACGACCGCCGTGGCGACCGTCTTCGAGGCGCTGCGCCGATGCGGCGCTGTCGACGAGGTGCACCTCTACACGCTGCGCAAGCGCTCCGAGCTCCTCGACCTCCCGGGCTGGACCGTCACCGCGACCACCGAGGACGACATCATCGAGGCCGCCGGCGATCTCGTGATGCGCTACCAGGACGACGAGGTCTCCGGTCGGGTCGCGATCTTCCTCGAGAAGGTCAACGACCTCGGTGACTCCATGGCGGAGGACAAGATCGAGAAGGTCGTCAAGCGCGCCCTCGACTCCGAGCACCTCGTCGTCGCCGAGGGTGACAGCGGGTTCTTCAACTCCGGCTACGGCCTGCCCGGGATGCTCCGGGCCTCGCGCTCCGGGCTCATCCTGCACCCCGACGAGGGGGACGCCTCGGTGATCTTCCGGGCGTCCTTCCCCGCCTTCAACGCCACAGGCGCTCCGGAGGGGCGGGGATTCATCGTCCAGCGCGGCCAGCAGGACCTCGTGCAGGTCGCCCTCCCTGGGTTGAAAGACGCTGCTGCACAAGGAGAGTCGCGAGACGGAAGGGTCTGATCAGCACACCGTCGGCGATGGGGAGCTGATGGGGAGTGCTCCCCATTCCACTCGTCTGGACATCGACATAGTGTGATGAGCACAAGCAGGGGGACGGCCCCAAGGCCGACCACCAGAACTGGAGCGGCAGGCGCCGCCCACCTCTGAGAAGGAGACTCGCATGAACGGTTGGAAGGGCATGAACGTCGCCGAGGTCGTCCGGGAAGGTCGCGACCTCGACCGGATCGCCGCGGAGCTGCGGAAGATCCAGACGGCCCTCGACAAGGAGGTCCGCGAGATCGACAGCAACTGGAACGGTGACGACTCGAAGAAGTTCGTCAAGGAGTGGGACGGCGAGCACAAGACGAAGATCGAGGCTGCCATCAAGCTCCTCGAGGACATGGCCGACAAGGTCGAGCGCAACGCCAAGGGCCAGAAGACCGAGTCTGCCAGCTGACCAGCTGACGACCACCCACCAGCGACCCACCTAGACCACAGGGGAGAAGAACATGCTTCAGCAGGGAATGCAGACCACCAAGGTCCGCGCGTCGGCCGCGATCATCAAGACGAAGGCCAGCGAGATCGAGGCCAAGGGCAGCGAGGCGCAGAAGGTCGCCGGGCAGCTCAAGCAGGACTGGCTCGGTCCGGACAGCGACCAGTTCCAGAACGAGTGGGCGAAGGCCAAGAAGAAGATCGACCTCGTCGCCACCGAGCTGCAGAGGTTCGCGAAGGCCGCGAACACCCAGGCGGACGCCCAGGACCGCCGCTCCGAGAACGACAACGGCTGATCCAGTCGGCGCACGACGAAGGGGTTCGGACCACTGGTCCGAACCCCTTCGTCCTGCCCGCCCGACGCTCAGTCGTCGAGGACGACGAGCGTCTCGCCCTCCTGGACGACGTCACCCACGGCCACCCGCACCGCGCCGACCGTGCCGGCGAGCGGCGCGAGGACCGGGATCTCCATCTTCATCGACTCGAGGAGGACGAGCTCGGTACCGGGCTCGACCCGCTGACCCTCGGCGACCTGGACGGCGATGACGTTGGCAACGAGCTCGGACTCGACGACGTGACTCATGCCACAGAGTCTAGGGCCGAGCTCAGTGCCTCAGCGCTCCTCGACCCCCGAGATGAAGGCCTCGAGCATCTCGCGGCCGAGGGTGTCCTCGCGCTGCTCCGGCGGCGACTTCATGAGGTACGAGCTCGCGGAGAGGAGCGCACCGCCGACGCCACGGTCCTTGGCGATCTTCGCCGCCCGGATCGCGTCGATGATGATGCCGGCGCTGTTCGGGGAGTCCCAGACCTCGAGCTTGTACTCGAGGTTGAGCGGGACGTCGCCGAAGGCGCGACCCTCGAGGCGGACGTAGGCCCACTTGCGGTCGTCGAGCCACGCGACGTAGTCCGACGGGCCGATGTGGACGTTCTTGTCGTCGATCTTGCCGGCGAGCGGGCCCTCGAGGTTCGAGGTGACGGCCTGGGTCTTGGAGACCTTCTTGGACTCCAGGCGCTCCCGCTCGAGCATGTTCTTGAAGTCCATGTTGCCGCCGACGTTGAGCTGGTAGGTGCGGTCGAGGACGACGCCGCGCTGCTCGAAGAGCTTGGCCATGACGCGGTGGGTGATCGTCGCGCCGACCTGGCTCTTGATGTCGTCACCGATGATCGGGACGCCGGCGTCCTCGAACTTCTTGGCCCACACGGGGTCGGAGGCGATGAAGACGGGCAGGGCGTTGACGAAGGCGACACCCGCGTCGATCGCGCACTGGGCGTAGAACTTGTCGGCCTCCTCGGAGCCCACCGGGAGGTAGGAGACCATGACGTCGACCTCGGCGTCCTTGAGCGCCTGGACCACGTCCACGGGCTCGCGGGGCGACTCGTCGATCGTCATCGCGTAGTACTTGCCGATGCCGTCGAGGGTCGGGCCGCGCTGGACCTCGACGCCCGAGGTCGGGACGTCGGCGATCTTGATCGTGTTGTTCTCGCTGGCGTTGATCGCCTCGGCGAGGTCCTTGCCGACCTTCTTGTCGTCGACGTCGAAGGCGGCGACGAACTCGACGTCGGAGACGTGGTAGTCGCCGAACTGCACGTGCATCAGCCCCGGGACCTGGGCGTCCGCGGCGGCGTCCTTGTAGTACTCGACACCCTGGACCAGCGAGCTGGCGCAGTTGCCGACGCCGACGATCGCGACGCGGATGGAACTCATGTGGTGCTCCTTAGTTTTCTTCAGGGTCTGCGAAGGGGGCGGTCAGGCCTGGGTGGTGCCGGACCGTCCTGGTTGGTGCTCGGCGTCGATGAGCTCGGTGAGCCATCGGACCTCGCGCTCGGTGGAGTCCTCGGCGTGCCGCTGGAGGGCGGCGGTCCAGGAGTCCATGCGGTCCCGGGAGCGTTGAGACGAGCTGCGCATCGTCGCCAACCTCTCCTCGAGACGAGACCGTCGGCCCTCGAGGATCCGCAGCCGGATCTCCCGGTCGGTCCGGGAGAAGAAGGCCACCCGGACGTCGAAGCCGTCGTCCTCCCAGGCCGCCGTGTCGATGAGGGCCGCCTGTCGGGCGAACTCCTCCCGGCCGGCGTCAGTGAGGGCGTAGGTGATGCGGGGTCGCTTGCCGGTGGGCGCGGTGGTCGTGCTGTCCTCGACGATGAGACCGCCGCCGAGGAGCGCCTTGAGGCAGGGGTACAGCGTCCCGAATGAGAGCGCCCGGAAGGTCCCGAGCGCCGCGTTGAGCCGCCGCCGCAGCTCGTAGCCGTGCATGGGCGACTCGTGGAGGAGACCGAGGACGGCGAAGTCCAGCAGCTGGCGGCGCCGCACGCGGCCCCCTTTCGATGTCTCAGGCACGAGGCGCGAGTCTAGCGCAGATATATCGGTCCGATAGATCACAGATGGACGCAGCGTGTCGGCTCGCGGATGACCCCGATCACCTCGATGCAGCAAACTAGGGCCGAGGCAGCGTCTACAGGATGTGACCACGATGGCGATCGGGCGGCGGGCGGGGGGTCCCGCCTCCCGTGCTGCCCAGGCGCCGGTCCTCGTGGACGAGGAGTCGAGCGAGCTGACCCTGGAGAGCTTCGTCGAGGAGCGCGGCGAGCAGCTCCTCCGCCTGGCCTACCTCGTGACCGGCAACCACGCGGACGCCGAGGACCTGTTCCAGGAGACGCTCGCCGAGGTGCACCGCAAGTGGTCCCGGGTGGCCGCCTCCGAGCACCCCTACGCCTACGTGCGCAGGATGCTCAACAACAAGTTCATCTCCTCGCGGCGGCGCAAGTGGCACGGCGAGCGACCCACCGACCCGGTTGACGTCGTGGCGCTCGACGAGTCATCGACCGACCCCACCCGGGAGGTCGACGGGCAGGACGCCATGTGGCGACTCCTCGAGATGCTCCCGCCCAAGATGCGTGCCGTCCTCGTGCTGCGGTACTTCGAGGACCTCAGCGACGCCGAGATCGCCGACACGCTGGGCATCGGCGTGAGCACGGTCCGTGCCAACGCGAGCCGGGCCCTGGCCCAGCTCCGGACGAAGGGGGGTGCCCGGTGACCCTCGAGGAACGAGCGGTCGAAGAGCTCCTGCGCGAGACGCTCGCGCAGCGGGCCGGCGAGGTGTCCTTCGAGGCGACGCAGTGGGCGGCCACCCTGTCCGGCCTCGAGGGAGAGTCGGCGGCCGGCGCGCCGGCGGCCGCGGCGAGCGCGGGCACCGGGGTGAGCACCACGGCGATGGTGACCACGGGCCTGGGGCTCGTCGGCCTCGCGGCCGCGGCGGTCGTGACCTTCTCGCTCGCCTCTGGCGGCGACGATGTGGGTGCGCGGCCGAGCACCTCGCCGAGCGAGCCCGGTCAGCCGCCCCTGCCCGAGAGCTCCACCGTGACCGAGAGCAGCTCGACCACCCGGAGCAGCACGTCGTCCACGGGCACCCCCTCGACGAGCCCCGGTCCGACGGGCCTGCCGGTGCTTCCTCCCGTCCCGGCGCCGGTGATCCCGCCCGAGGTCCCCGAGCCGCGTCCCACGTCGACGTCCGTGCCGCCGGCCACGACGACCGGGCGCTCCGCGACACCCACCAGGCCCTCGCCGACGGTCTCGACCTCGTCCGGGACGCCGACGAGAACCCCGACGTCCCCGGCGTCGACCTCACCGAGGCCGACCCCGTCCGTGACCTCGCCGACGGTGCGCCTGGAGCGCGGGGAGGCGGGGCGCGCGGGCTCGTTGTGCACCGGTCCGGGCGAGTGCCGAGAGATACTCGTCACGACGACCGCCCTCCTCGACGGTCAGTACTCCCTTCGCTGCATCGCCTGGCCGGACCGCGCCGAGGCCCGGTCCACGGTCACGACGGCGCGCCTGGGCCCGGAGCGCACCACGACCCGCACGGGGTGCTACGCCAGCACCTCGATCGGTGCGGTCGAGGTCGAGGTCCACGACGCCTCGGGCGAGCGGGTGGCGACCTCCGGACGCGTGTCCTGGTGAGTGATCGGCTCCCCGCACTTCGAGCGACATCCCAGGTCACCCGGTCATACTGACGTGACGATCAGCGACCACGCGTCGCCCCCTTCGCCCGCCAACAGGAAGTCCCGCATGTCCCAGACACCCCGTAACCGCGCCGACGCGCGCAGCGCCCGCGCCCGCCGGCGCCCGGGGCGCCGGCGTAGCTGGCTGAAGCGTCTCGGGCTCGGTCTCCTGGCCCTCGTCGTGCTGGGGCTGGCCGGCGTCGGCATCGCCTACGCGATGACCGAGGTGCCGGAGCCCAACGACCGTGCCGTGCAGCAGGCCTCGACGCTCTACTACTCCGACGGCAAGACCGTCCTCGACCGGGTCGCCCAGGTCAACCGGGAGAGCGTCAGCATCGACAAGGTCCCGCAACACGTGCAGGAGGCCTTCCTCGCGGCGGAGGACCGCTCCTTCTACGAGAACGAGGGCATCTCCCCCCGGGGTCTCTCGCGCGCGGTGTGGCTGGCCGTCACCGGCGGTGAGCGCCAGGGCGGCTCGACGATCACGCAGCAGTACGTCAAGAACTACTACCTCACCCAGGACCAGACCCTGACCCGCAAGGCGAAGGAGCTGCTCATCGCGGTCAAGATCGACAACGAGCTGAGCAAGGACCAGATCCTCGAGGACTACCTCAACACCATCTACTTCGGCCGCAACGCCGACGGCATCCAGACCGCGGCCCGGGCCTACTTCGGCAAGGACGTCAGCAAGCTGACGATCTCCGAGGGTGCCCTCCTGGCCAGCGTCATCCGTGGACCGTCGTTCTACGACCCGGCGCTCGGCGAGGAGCAGCGCCAGCTCGCCAAGGACCGCTGGCGCTACGTCCTCGACGGCATGCTCTCCCAGGGGTGGATCACCCAGGACCAGCACGACGAGGCGAAGTTCCCCAAGACGGTCAAGACCAAGGCCGTCGAGGGCGCCACGAACGATCTCGGGTTCATCACCGAGGAGGTGCGCGACGAGCTGCGCAACAAGCTCAAGCTCACCGACGCCCAGATCGCCAAGGGCGGCTTCCGGATCGTCACGACCATCGACAAGCGGGCCCAGGACTCCGCCCGCAAGGCCGTGCAGGACAACTGGCCCGAGGGCGACAACGCGAAGGACCTCAACATCGGCCTGGTCTCCCTCGCCCCCGGCGACGGTGCCGTCCGGGCGATGTACGGTGGCCGGCGCTTCGGCGAGGGCAGCTACTTCAACGACGCGATCGACGGCAAGATGCAGGCTGGGTCGACGATGAAGCCCTTCGCCATGCTCGCGGCCCTCGAGAAGGGGATCCCGCTCTCCACGGTGTACTCGGGCGCGAGCCCCTTCTACGACCGGGCCTTCATCTACGACGGTCCGGGTGCCACCGACATCCAGAAGGCCGGCGGCGTCGTCAACTACGGCAACACGAGCTACGGCCCGTCGACGATGCGCACCGCGACGCAGAAGTCGATCAACACCTACTACGCCAAGCTCAACCTCGTCGTCACCCCCAAGGCGAGCGCCGAGGCGGCCGAGAAGGCCGGCGTCCAGGGCTTCCTGGGTCAGAAGAAGATCCCCCTGTCGACCGACCCGTCCAACGTCTTCGGCACCGACTCCGTCCGCGTCATCGACATGGCCAACGCCTACGCGACGATCGCGGCGCAGGGCAACCGAGCCACCCCGTACTTCATCCAGTCGGTCAAGGGCGAGGGCGCCTTCACGATCGACTACGAGGTGAAGAAGAACGTCCGCAAGGCCTTCCCCCAGGACGTCTCGAGGGACGCGATCCAGGCGCTGAGCCAGGTCGGGCAGCCCGGCGGCACGGCCTACCCGACGGTCGCCAACCTCGGTCGTCCCGTCGGCGGCAAGACGGGTACGACGTCGAGCAACTACGCCGCGTGGTTCACCGGCTTCACCCCGGGCCAGCTGGCCACCGCGGTGGGCATCTACAAGGGCGACGGCTCGCTCGTGCCGAAGAACCGTCTCGTGAACATCGGCATCTACGGCGAGCTCACGGGTGGCACCCTGCCCGCGACGATCTGGACCGACTACATGACGGGGGCGCTGCAGGGTCAGCCGGTCCGCCAGCTCCCGCCGCCCGGCAACGTCAAGTACCGGCCGCAGGCCGGGGTGACGACCCAGCCGACGTACGTCCCCCCGCCTGTCCGGAGCACGACGCAGCCGCCGCGTCCGACGAGCACCTCGACGAGCACGTCGACGACCACCTCGTCGACGACGACGTCCTCGACCACCACGACGACGACGCCGCCGACGACCACGACGACGACCGCCCCGCCGCCCCCGCCGCCGACGACGACGCCGACGCCGACGACCACGACGAGCCCGCCGACTGCCCCGCCGCCGCCCCCGACTCCCCCTGGGCCTCCGACACCCACGACTGACGGGGACGACGGGCAGTGACGCGGCAGGACCTGCTCCCCGAGCAGGTCTCGGCGGTCATCGGCGGACCCCTGGGTCGCCGGGTGTCCTCCCGGTCGAGCGGGCCGCTGCGCCTCCTGACCCTCATCGCCGCGATGACGGGGATCCCGCTCGTCCTCGGTATCGCCCGGCAGGGCCACTGCATCGCCAACGGGTGGAGCGGCGACGAGCAGTTCTGGCGGGGATGCTTCTCCGACCTGCCCGCGCAGCACCAGATCGCCGGGCTCGACGCGGGGCTCGGGGCCTGGGCCGCCGGGGACGTCCCGCTGGAGCAGCTGCCGGTGCTCTCCGGTCTCATGACCGCTCTCGCCGGCCTCGTGCCGGACGGCGACTGGGTCGTCCAGACGCGGTGGTACCTCGCGATCTGGGCGGTGCTCATCGCCGCCGCTGCCGTGGCCGCGGTCGTGGCCGTCGGACTGAGCCGTCCACGGCGCCTCGACCTGGCCACTCAGCTCGCGCTGAGCCCGGTCTACGTCGTGGCGGCCTTCATCAGTCCCGACCTGCTCGTCGTCGCCCTCGTCCTGTGGGCGATGTGGGCCTGGGCCCGGGGGCGTCCCCGCCTGACCGGAGCGCTGCTCGGGGTCGGGCTCCTCGCGCACCTGTGGGTCGTGCCGATCACCCTGCTCCTCGTGCTGTCCGCGCTCGCGGGCCGGCGCGGCGGTGACCTGCGACGCGCCCTGGTGCCGCTCGCCGGCGTCGCGGGCTCGGGGGCGCTGCTCACCGCGCTGCTCGCACCGGGGGTGTGGTCGCGGCCGCTCGAGGTGCTCAGGGGCAACGGGAGCGGCTACGGGTCCCCGTGGCACGTGCCGGCCCTGCTCGAGCACCCGCTGCCGGTCTGGGCGGTCATCACCCTGAGCCTCCTGGGATGGGCAGCGGCGGGTGTGCTCGCCCTGTGGTTCGTCAGCGCCGCCTGGCGCACCCCGACCTGGGCCCAGCTCGTGGCGCTCGTCCTGCCCGTCGTCGCGATCACGGGTCGTGCGACGCCCGTCCAGGCCGCGGTCTGGATCGTGCCGATGGTGATCCTCGCGGGGGTCAGCTGGCGGACGCATCTTGGTCTCGTCGCGGTCGAGGCGGTGCACGCGAGCGCGCTCTGGCTCTACCTCGGTGGGCTCTCGGACGCGGCGAAGGGGTTGCCGGCGCCGTGGTACGCCGTCGTCATCCTCGGGCGGGTCCTCACGTGGGGCTTCGTCCTGTGGTCGGTCTGGTATACCCCGGCCGATCCGGAGGACTGATTTCTGGCCCCGGTGGGGGAGCGGCTACCCTTGGGGGGTTGCCTTGCGACGAGACGATCCGTCACGCCCGCGGGGCCACACGCAGCAACCCTCCTGTCACGGAGAGACCGTGACCGTCAAGACCGAAGGAGGCGGGTTATCAGCATGCGTCAGTACGAACTCATGGTCATCCTCGACCCGGAGCTCGAGGAGCGGACCCTCGGGCCCACGCTCGAGAAGTTCCTCACCGTCATCACCAAGGACGGCGGCACCGTCGACAACGTTGACACCTGGGGCCGTCGTCGCCTGGCCTACGAGATCAACAAGAAGGCCGAGGGCCTCTACGCCGTCGCGACCTTCACGTGCGAGCCGGCCACGAGCAAGGAGCTCGACCGTCAGCTCGGTCTCAACGAGCAGGTCCTGCGGACCAAGCTCATGCGCGTCGAGGCCTGAGGCCTCGATCACCCCAGCGCTGTCGGAGGTCTCCGGCAGGCTGAACCGGACACGATCAGCACTACGAATCGATTGAGGAACCGGCATGGCAGGCGACACCGTCATCACGATCATCGGCAATCTCACCGGCGACCCCGAGCTGCGCTTCACGCCCAGCGGGGCCGCCGTCGCGAACTTCACCGTGGCCTCGACGCCGCGGCAGTTCGACCGCCAGACCAGCGAGTGGAAGGACGGGGAGACCCTGTTCATGCGCTGCTCGGTGTGGCGTGAGGCGGCCGAGAACGTCGCGGAGTCCCTGACGCGCGGCACCCGCGTCGTCGTCCAGGGCCGTCTCGTCTCCCGCTCGTGGGAGGACAAGGAGACCGGCCAGAAGCGCTCCGTCATGGAGATGCAGGTCGACGAGGTCGGTCCCTCGCTGCGCTACGCCACGGCGAAGGTCAACAAGACCCAGCGCAGCGGTGGCGGTGGCGGTTCCTGGGGCGGCGGCCAGCAGGCTGCGTCCGGCGGTCAGGGTGGTCAGGGCGGCGGCTTCGGCGGCGGCTCGGACGACCCGTGGGCCGGCGGTGGCGGCGCCCAGGGTGGCGGCTTCGGCGGTCAGGGTGGCCAGTCCGGCCAGCCGGGCCCCTCGGCTCCCGCCCAGGGTGGCCAGGGTGGCTGGGGCAACGCCCCCGGCTACGACGAGCCCCCCTTCTGATCGATCTCTGACCGCTCCTCGCGTCGACCCCATCCAGCACCACCCCATCCCGAGGACAACCCTCGGGCTCACCTGACCAAAAGGAGAGCACCACGATGGCCAAGCCCGTTGTGCGCAAGCCCAAGAAGAAGGCCAACCCGCTGAAGGCGGCGAAGGTCGAGAACATCGACTACAAGGACGCGGCGCTGCTGCGGAAGTTCATCTCTGACCGCGGCAAGATCCGCGCCCGCCGCGTCACCGGCGTCTCCGTCCAGGAGCAGCGCCTCATCGCCAAGGCCGTGAAGAACGCTCGCGAGATGGCCCTGCTGCCCTACTCGTCCAGCTCGCGCTGAGCCCCGAGCGACGAGATCAAGGAGATATGCAGATGAAGGTCATCCTCACCCACGAGGTCAGCAACCTCGGCACCGCCGGCGACGTCGTCGACGTCAAGCCGGGTTACGCCCGCAACTTCCTCTTCCGCCGTGGCCTGGCCACGGCGTGGACGAAGGGTGCCCAGAAGCAGGTCGACGCGATCGCGGCCGGTCGCGCCGCTCGCGCCGTGAAGTCCCTCGAGGAGGCCCAGTCGATCAAGGGCAACCTCGAGTCGCAGGCCGTCACCGTCGCCGCGCACGCGGGTGACTCCGGCCGCCTCTTCGGTGCCGTGACGAGCAAGGAGATCGCGGAGGCCGTCAAGGCCGGCGGCGGTCCCGAGCTCGACCGTCGCACCATCGAGATCCCCACGCCGATCAAGGCCGTCGGCCCGGCGCAGGCTCTCGTCCGCCTCCACCCGGAGGTCCAGGCGACCGTCACCCTCGACGTCGTCGCGGGCTGAACCCAGCCGCACCGCACGAAGGGGGATCCGTCGGCCGCTCCGGTGGGTCCCCCTTCGTCGTGCCCGGGGAGTCCTCCCCATGGGACACGGTGGGGCCCCGGGTTACCGTGGGCGCCGTCGGGTGGCCACCACCTACCGTCCTACCGAACCGATCCGCAAGGGAATGCACCCCATGAAGTCTCTGTGTCGACCTGTCGCCGTCCTCGCGTTGAGCGCCACCGTGCTTGCCGGATGCCTCCCGGGAGGTGACGACGAGACGTCCTCGGGCAACGGCGCGGGCGAGCAGCAGACCTCCGTCGCCGTGACCGGCAACCCCGAGGACGGCGCGAGGGAGGCGGGGATCGACCTCGCGAACCCGCCGGCGCCCATCGCCAAGGTGACCTTCAAGCCGTCCGGTCAGGACGACATCGACACGACGACGATCGAGCTCCTTGAGCTCAAGCGTCACGAGAACGTCATGCTCGCGACCTTCCGGCTCACCGGCGAGGGGCGCGGCAACGAGGAGAAGAACGCTCACCAGCTGCTCGGCTACTCGAGCTTCCAGCCGGTCTTCATCGACATGAAGAAGCTCGAGAAGTACCGCCACGTCGACGACCTCACGACCCGGCCGGGCAACGTCAAGGCCCGGCTCGGGGAGCCGATCTTCATGTTCACGGCCTTCCCGCTGCCGCGGGACGGCGTGACGAGCATGGATCTCCAGATGACCGGGGCGGCCGCGGTCGTCGCGGACATCCCGATGCCATGAGGGCCTCGATGACCTCCCCGCACGGACGCCGGCGTGCCGGTGCAGCCACAGCCCTGGGTCTGGCGCTCGTCCTGCCCCTCGGTGCGGCGCACGCAGAGCCGGGAGACCCGGGAGACGAGCTGACGATCGACTCCCTCCCGACGCTGGCGGACACCGAGATCGACGGTCACCGCGGTGCGATCACCCTTCCCGACATCGAGGCCGTCGACATCCCCGACATCGAGCCCTTCGTGCCAGAGGTCACCTCCGACGGCGATGAGACCGTGGTCAGCCTCGACACGGACGTCCTCTTCGAGTTCGGCAAGGCAGAGCTCTCTGCCGAGGCGAAGAAGGCGGTCGTCGACGCGGTGCGGGACGTGCCCGACGACGCGGCGATCGAGGTCGTCGGTCACACCGACTCCATCGGCTCGGATGCCGACAACCTCGCCCTGTCGAAGAAGCGCGCCCAGGCCGCCGCCACCGCGATCACCGCCGAGCGCGACGACCTCACGACGAAGGTCTCCGGCAAGGGCGAGTCCGACCCGGTCGCCCCGAACACCCAGGGCGACGAGGACAACCCGGAGGGCCGGGAGAAGAACCGGCGCGTCGAGATCCGCTACGCCGACTGAGCCGACGACGAAGGGGGAGGGACCGGTGACCCGGACCCTCCCCCTTCGCCGTACCGAGGTGGCTACTCGACGTCGTGGCGGGTCCCCTCGCGGGCCCGCTCCTCCATGGTGAGACCGGTGTCGTGCGCCGACTTGGACTGCATCTCCGGGAGCTCGTCGGTGTTGTCGTGCTGCTCGCGGATCGCGGCCAGCTCGGCCTCGTCGGCCGCGCCGAGCTCGTAGAGACGTCCGCTCTTGCGGTCGGCCAGGTAGGCCTGCATCTCGGTCTTCAGCTCGGGCAGCAGGAGGTAGAGGCCGAGCAGGTTGATGAAGCCGCAGATGAAGAGGAAGGAGTCCGCGATGGAGAGGACCGAGCCGAAGGTGAGGATCGTGCCCAGCACGGTGAAGGTCACGAAGACCAGCTTGTAGAGCAGGATGCTGCTGCGCTTGTGCCCGAAGAAGTACTCCCATGCCTTCTCGCCGTAGTAGCTCCACGTGATGAGCGTCGAGAACGCGAAGAGCGCGACCATGACCGCGAGGATCACGGGGAACTGCGGCAGGAAGGTCGCGAAGGCGTCACTCGTGAGGAGCACGCCGTCGGGGGCGCCCTCACCGGCCTTGACGGCCTCGATGCCGTCACGCCAGGACTGCGGGTTGGCGATGATGATCGTCAGCGCCGTCATGGTGCACACGATGACCGTGTCGATGAAGGGCTCGAGCAGGGCGACGAAGCCCTCGGAGACCGGGCGGGTCGTCTTCACCGCGGAGTGGGCGATCGGCGCGGAGCCGAGGCCCGCCTCGTTGGAGAAGGCGGCGCGCTGGAAGCCGACGATGAGGACACCGACGAGGCCACCGAGACCGGCCTCCGGGGTGAAGGCACCGGTGAAGATCTCGCCGAACGCGGCCGGGACGTGGCTGATGTTCGAGGCGATGACGATGAGGCAGGCCGCGATGTAGCCGATGCCCATGATCGGGACGAGCCGTGACGCTGGCGATCGACTTGATACCGCCGAGGATGACCGCGCCGATGAGGCCGGCCAGGGCCAGGCCGAAGACGAGCGCCGAGCCGTCGGAGCCGAGGAAGCCGTCCGCGCCACCCGTCACCTCGCGCGCCTGGGCGAAGGTCTGGTTGGCCTGGAACATGTTGCCGCCGCCGACGCCGAAGAAGAAGATGGCGATGGCGAAGGCGCCGGTGAGGATCGTGGCCGGCACCCGGCCGAACCGCTCGAAGGCCACCGGAAGGTACTTGAACGGCCCGCCGGAGATCGTCCCGTCCTCGTTGACCGAGCGGTACTTCACGCCGAGCGTGCACTCGGCGAACTTCGTGGCCATGCCGAGCAGGCCACAGATGATCATCCAGAACGTCGCGCCGGCCCCACCGAGCGCAAGCGCGGCACCGACACCGGCGATGTTGCCGAGGCCGACGGTGCCGGAGAGCGCGGAGGACAGAGCCTGGAAGTGGGTGATCTCGCCGGGGTCGTCGTCGCGGGAGAACTTGCCGCGGACGACCTCGGTCGCGAGCTTGAAACCGCGGAGCTGGATGAGGCCGAAGTACGCCGAGATGATGATGCCGGCGGCGACGAGCCAGATCACGACGATCGGCAGCGAGGCCCCGCCCGGCAGCGGAATGGCGTAGAAGACGACCGACGCGAGCCAGTCGGCGAAGGGGTCGAAGAACGCGTTGACAGCGTCCTCGATCCCCTTGAGGGCACCGCTGTCGGCGGTCGGTGGCATGAGTGACGGCGCTTGGGGCGGAATCATGGGCAACCACGCAAGCGCAGAACACGAGCCGAGACAACCCCCGCGCCGACGACGTTGTGCCCTTGTGACCTCGTCAGCGGGTCGCGCCGAGGACCACCCACCGGTCGCCGCGGACCCGCCACGCCATGAAGAGCGCGCGGACGAGCATGAAGACGGTGAAGGCGACCCACAGCACCGCGACCGCGGTCGGGCCACCGCCACCGAGCACCGGGACGAGCTCGCGCGCCACCCAGACGACCGGTGCGTAGACCGCGAGCACGGCGACCATCGCCCCGGCGAGCCAGCGGCCGTCACCCGCCCCGATGAGCACCCCGTCGACGACGAAGACGTACCCGGCGAGCGGCTGCCCGAGCCCGACGACGACGAGCCCCGTGGTGATCGCCTCCCGCACCCCGGGGTCGGTCGTGAAGAGCGCAGGCAGCACCGGGGCGAGCAGGAGCAGTCCGACCCCCAGGACCGCACCCGACCACCATCCCCACCGGACCATCGTCGTCGTGGCTGCGCGGACCCCTTCGGCATCGCCCTGCCCGAGCGCCCGGCCGGTGAGCGCCTGCCCCGCGATCGCGATGGCGTCCAGGGCGAAGGCCAGCGCGCTCCACACGGTCGCGGTGACCTGGTAGGCCGCGAGCGGCTCGTCGCCGAAGGTGGCCGCCGCCGCCACCGTGAGCAGGATGATCGCGCGCAGGGCGAGCGTGCGGACGAGGAGGGGCACGCCGTCGAGCGCCGCGGCGAGCACCCTCCCAGGGTGGGGGCGGAGGGAGGCGCCGCTCTCCCGGGCATGACGCAGGATCACTGCGACGAGCGCGAGCGCCATCCCCGTCTGGGCCAGCACCGTGCCCCAAGCGGCGCCCGCGATGCCCCACCCGAGGCCGTGGACGAGGACGATGCTCAGGATCGCGTTGGCGGTGAAGCCGATCGTCGCCACGACGAGCGGCGTCCGGGTGTCGAGCAGGCCGCGCAGGATCCCGGTGGCGGCGAGCACGACGAGCATCGCCGGCAGGCCCAGCGCGGAGATGCGCAGGTAGGTCACGGCCTCGTGGAGAGCCTCGGGGGAGGAGCCGAAGGCGGACGCCCAGGTCGGCGCCCACACGGCGACGACGGCCGCGACGAGCGCCCCGAGGCCGACGGCAAGCCACACGCCGCCGCCGCCCACCTCGAGCGCCCCGCGCCGGGAGCCCGCCCCGAGCTGCCGGGCGACGACCGAGGTCGTGCCGTAGGCGAGGAAGACGAAGAGGCCCGAGGCCGTGAGGAGCACCGCGCTCGCCGCGCCGAGACCGGCGAGCGAGGTGACCCCGAGCCGGCCGACGACGGCCGAGTCGACGAGGAGGAAGAGCGGCTCGGCGACGAGCGCGAAGAACGCGGGGACGGCGAGGGCGAGGATCTCGCGCGAGCTCGTGCCGGCGCCGGCCGGGGTCGTGCTCACCCGACCCTCCGCCCGGTCGGGCGGGCGGCAGCGACGCATACGAGGGCTGCGAGTACCGCCGAGGCCCAGGCGAGCACGGAGTAGCTCGCCACCGCGATGACCACCCCGGCGAGGACGCCGCCGGCCGCGGCCATGAGCCCCATGACGGTGTCGGAGACGCCCTGCGCCTGAGGGCGCTCGGCGAGCGTGACCGCGTCGGTGAGCATCGTCGAGCCAGAGACGAGGGTGCACGACCAGCCGAGGCCGAGCAGGAAGAGAGCCACGGTGAGGTGAGTGGACATCCCTTCGTCCGAGGTGGCCGCGAGGACGCAGGCGAGGACGAGGACGAGCCCGCCGGCACCGGCCACGGGGCGGGGCCCGAGCCGGTCGACGGCCCCGCCCACGAGCGGGGAGAAGACGTACATGCCGAAGATGTGGACGCTGATCACGAGCCCGACGAGCTGGAGAGACGCGCCGCCGTGGTCCATGTGGATCGGCGTCATGACCATGACGGCGACCATCACGGCGTGCCCGAGGGCGACGACGAGCACCGCGACAAGGGCGGTCGGGTGGGCACGCAGGGCGGCGACCCCGCCGCGTGCTGCCGGCGCAGGTCCGGGTGAAGGGGTGAGCGCTGCCCGTCGTCGGGCCTCGAGGAGGGGGTCGGGCCGGAGGAGCAGCGTGAGGACGAGCGCCGCGGCCGCGAAGCCCGCGAGCGCGAAGAGGAAGGAGCCGGCCATCTCGGGCAGACCGAGGGAGAGGCCGAGGCGGTCGGCGACGCCGACGAGGTTGGGTCCGGCGACGGACCCGATCGTCGTCGCCCAGACGACGAGGCTGAGGTCGCGGCCGCGGCGGTGGGGCGCGGCGAGGTCGGCGCCGGCGAAGCGGCTCTGGCTGCCGGCGGCGGTGCCGCCGCCGAAGAGGAGGCTGCCGAGGAGCAGCAGGGGGAAGGAGGCGAGGATGGCGGCTGCGATGACCAGGGCCGCGCCGGCGGTGGCCACCCCGTAGCCGAGGACGAGCCCGGGGCGGCGGCCCCGGGCGGCGCTGAGCCGGGCCACGGGGATCGCGAGGAGGGCGCCGCCGAGCACCTGCGCCGTCGTGCCGAGCCCGGCGAGCGCCTCCGACCCGCTGACCTGCTTGGTGAGCAGGGCCATGACGGCGATGCCGCTCGCGGTGCCGACGCCACCGAGGACCTGGCTCGTGACGAGGGTGCCCACGGTCCTGCGCTGCAGCGCCCTCTGGGTCTGGTCCACTGCGTCACTGTAGGACCGCTCGTCGCCCGTGCGGATGCGCATGTTGTTACTCGCCAGTACCGTCCGCCACCGTGGGTCGACGACCGCCACCGTGGCGGACGCAACGCCGATCAGGACATGCGCCGCGGATCCAGAGCACCCAGCGGCCACGAGCTCCGGCATCTCGATCCACGAGGTCAGGCTCTTCAGCTGACATCCCTCCTCTCGAGGCCGCCTACGATTGCGGGCAGTCGAGAGCGAAGGGGGAGCCATGACGGTGCCCGCGAGGATCACCGAGGATGACGTCGACCGGGCGCGTGAGCTCATCGAGGCCGTCGACCGGGGCTTCGAGAGCAAGGTCGTCGGGCAGCGCCGCCTACGCGAGACCCTGCTCGTCGGGCTGCTCACCGGCGGGCACGTGCTGCTCGAGTCGGTGCCGGGACTGGCGAAGACCACGGCGGCCCACGCGCTGGCCGCGGCGATCGGCGGGTCCTTCAAGCGGATCCAGTGCACCCCCGACCTCCTGCCGAGCGACATCGTCGGCACCCAGATCTACGACGCGAGCCAGGGGACCTTTGTCACGCAGCTGGGGCCGGTGCACGCGAACTTCGTCCTCCTCGACGAGATCAACCGCAGCTCCGCCAAGACGCAGAGCGCGATGCTCGAGGCGATGCAGGAGAAGCAGACCTCGATCGGCGGCGCGGTCTACAAGGTGCCCGAGCCCTTCCTCGTCCTCGCGACGCAGAACCCCATCGAGCAGGAGGGCACGTACCAGCTGCCCGAGGCCCAGCTCGACCGGTTCATGCTCAAGGACCTCCTCGACTACCCCTCGCCGGCCGAGGAGGCGGAGATCGTGCGCCGGGTCGACTCGGGGGTCTTCGAGCGGCCGGACGAGGCGATGATCAGCCTCGACGACGCACGCGACCTCCAGCGGATCGCGAGCTCGGTCTACCTCGACGCCGCGGTGCTCGACTACATCACCTACATCGTCGCGGCGACGCGGCACGCGCACGACGCCATCGCACCCGAGCTGGCCCGCTACGTGGAGGTCGGCGCCTCCCCGCGCGCCTCGATCGCGCTGGCCCGGGCGGCCCGGGCGAACGCGCTGCTCCGCGGGCGCGACCACGTCATCCCCGAGGACGTGCGTCACCTCGCGCGTCGTGTCCTGCGCCACCGGGTGCTGCTCACCTACGAGGCCACGGCCGACGACGTGCGGGTCGAGACGATCATCGACGCCGTCTTCCGCGCCGTCCGGACGCCGTAGCCGCCCGGGCACGCCCATGACGTCACTCGTCCAGCAGGTCAAGGGGAGGCTGTCGATCCACGTCCGGCGCCGTTCCCTGGCGCTGCTCGAGGGCGGCTACGCGTCGATCCACCGGGGCCGGTCCATGGACTTCGAGGACCTGCGGGAGTACGCGCCCGGCGACGACGTGCGCGACATCGACTGGAAGGCGTCGGCCCGGCACGGCTCGATGCTCATCCGGCGCTACGTCGCCGAGCGTCACTTCGGTCTCGTCGTCGTCGCGCCGGGTGGCCGCGAGATGGCCGCCGCGACGACGTCGGGGGAGCGCAAGCGTGACGTCGCGGCGCTCGCCGCCGGGGTCATCGGCTGGCTCGCGGTGCGGCACGGTGACGAGGTCTCGCTCGTCGGCGGAGCCCCGGGATCGATCCACGCCACGCGAGCGCGGTCGAGCGAGGGGCACCTCGAGCGGCTGCTCCAGGAGGTGGTCGCGCGGTCCTCCGAGGACGGGGCGAAGGGGGATCTGCCGGGTCTGCTGCGGCACGTCGCGCGCCATGTCGGGGGCCGCCGCATCCTCCTCGTCCTTGCCGACGACGGCGTCCGGGCCCGCGACGTCGACGATGTCCTGCGGACCCTGCGGCTGCGGCACGAGGTGCTCTGGCTCACGGTCGAGGACGTCGACCCCGTCGCCGTCCAGGGCGGGGCGCGGGTCCGCGACGTCGGGAGCGGGCATGTCCTGCCGTCGCTCCTCGAGATCGCCCCGGAGGTGGGCGAGGTCTTCGCCCGGGAGGAGGCGGCCCGCCGCGGCGACCTCGAGGCGACCCTGCGCCGGCTCGACATCGGCACCGCCCGGGTCGGGTCGCGGGACGAGGTCGTCCCCGCCGTCATCCGTCTCCTCGAGCGGAGGCGTCGTGGACGCTGACCCCACCTTCCTGCCCCCCGGGAGCTATGCGCTGACCTGGCCGCTCCTCGGCGGGCTCCTCCTGCTCGCGCTCGTCGTGTGGGCGGCGGTGGTCTGGCTCGCGGGTCGCGCGCCCGAGGAGCTGCGGCGTGCCCCGATGCCGCCGAGCGCGCTCGCCAAGGCCCGCGCGGAGGCGCTCGCCGAGATCGACGAGATCGAGCGCTCGGTGCACTCCGGGGCCCGGTCCGCCCGCGCCGGCCACCACGCCCTCTCGCGCACCGTGCGCGCCTTCGTCGCCGAGGTGTCTGGGCTCGACGTCGAGACGATGACCGCCGCCGACCTCAGGGCCCGCGGGCCGCAGCACCTCGCGGCGCTCATCGAGACCTACTACCCGAGCCAGTTCGGCTCGCGGGAGAGCGAGCCGCCGAGCATCACGACCGCCGCCGGTGCCGGCCGGGAGGTGGTCGGCGGATGGAGCTGACGTGGGGGTGGCTCGGGCTGCTCCTCCTCGTGGCGACCGTCGTCGTCGCGGGGCTCTCGTGGTGGCGTGCCCGGCAGGAGCAGCCGGGCGAGGCCGTGCTCGCCGCGCACACCCGACGGCTCACCGAGCTCGGGGCCTACCGCAACGCGCTGGCCCGGACCCGGGTGCGCCTGCTCGCGCTCACCGCGCTGCTCGTGCTCGCCCTCGTCCCGGCGGCGTGGGCGGCCTCCCGCCCGGCGGAGGCGCAGCTCGTCCAGCCGGAGAAGCGCAATCGCGACATCATGCTGTGCCTCGACGTCTCTGGCTCGATGGCGGTCACCGACCAGGCGATCCTGCACTCCTTCGCGGATCTCGTCGGCGGCTTCCAGGGGGAGCGGATCGGGCTGATCCTCTTCGACAGCCAGGCCGTGACCGCCTTCCCCCTCACCGACGACTACGACCTCGTCCGCACCCAGCTCGAGGAGTACGCCAAGGGCTTCGGGTCCTACGGCGGGTCGGGCCTCGACCCCCGCGCGGGCACGTGGAACCTCAACAGCCCCGGCACCTCTCTCGTCCCGGACGGCCTGGCGAGCTGCGTCCTCGGCTTCGACCAGCGCGAGGACACCCGCCGCCCGCGTGCCCTGATCCTCGGCACGGACAACATGGTCGTCGGTCGCGGCGTCTACAGCCAGGACGAGGCGTTCGAGCAGGCGGAGGCCCTCGGCGTGCGGGTCTACGCCCTCGACCCGCTCGCCTTCGGGCCCCAGCACGACGAGCTCGTCGTCGCGACCGAGGGGACCGGGGGCCGGACCTTCGGCCTTGGCGACGAGGGTGCGGTCCCCTTCATCACCGAGGAGATCGAGCGGCTCGAGGCGGCCCGGCTGCCCGACTCGCGTCCGCAGTACCTGCGCACCGACACCCCGCGCTGGCCGGTGCTCCTCCTCGTCGCGAGCCTGCTCGGGTACCTGCCGCTCGCGTGGAGGTGGCGTCGATGAGCGGCCTCGGCCTCCACCCCGTCCTCCCATGGCCCGCCGCGGCGCTCCTCGCCGCGCTCCTCGTCGGCCTGGCCGTCGCCGGCCTGCTCACCCGACCCCTTCGCCGCCGCCAGTGGGGGCTGCGGACCGGCGCGGCCGTCGCCGTGGCCCTCGCGCTGCTCGGACCAGCGGTGTCCGGCGCCGACGCCCCGCAGGCCAGCCGTTCGATGGACGTGTGGTTCGTCGTCGACACGACGAGCTCGTCGATGGCCCGCGACCACCCCGACGGGCGGCCGCGCATGGACGGCTACAAGGAGGACATCCCCCAGATCGCCGAGGCCCTGCCGGGTGCCCGGTTCGCCCTTGTCACCTTCGACTCCACCGCGCGGACGGCCATGCCCCTCACGACCGACACCAACGCGCTCGCCACCGCGGTCGAGACCCTGAGCCCGGAGATCACGCTCTACTCGGCCGGATCCTCGATCACGGTCGCCCAGGACCACCTGCGGGCCTCGCTCGAGCGGACGAAGGCGAGCCGCCCCGGCCGGGCGCAGCTCGTGTACTACCTCGGTGACGGGGAGCAGACCAGCGGCCAGCCGCCCACCCCCTTCGCCCTCGCCGATCTCGTCGACGGGGGTGCGGTCCTCGGCTACGGGACGGCCGAAGGGGGCCGGATGGCCAGCCTGTCCTCGCTCGGGAGCAGCGACGGAGACATCACGACTCCGGAGGGTGACCCGGCGGTCTCGCACGCGGACGCGATCGCCCTGCGCCGGATCGCGGAGCAGCTCGGCATCCCCTACGTCCATCGGGCCGGTGGTGACATCGGGGCGGCGCGCACACCGTCCGAGGCCGACGCCCTCGCCGAGGACGAGCCGCTGGCGCCCAGCCAGGTCTCGCTCGTGTGGGTCCTCGCGACCCTGGCCGCCCTGCTCCTCCTCGGAGATCTCTGGCTGCTCGCCCGGGACACCTCGCGGATCACCCGCGCCGCCCGAGGGGGGGACGAGACATGAGCGCCCGCCCACCCTGGGTGCGCCGCCGGCGCCGGCTGCTCCTCGCGACCGCGCTGCCCGCGGTGCTCGTCCTCCTCCTCGCCGTCAAGCTCGTCAGCCTTCCGGTGCTCACGGGCAGCGCCGCGGGCGCTCACGAGTCCGGGGACGGCGGCGGGGTCCGCAGCGCGGGGGAGCGCCTCGGCGTCGCCAACCTCGTCGAGCGCTGGCGGGCCCCCTACATCGAGGGCACCGGGCAGGCGATGGCCGGCGATCTCGAGGACGGCCGGGCCGATCTTGAGCGCGCGCTCGACCAGACCTCGTCCCCAGAGGACGACTGCACCGTGCGGACCAACCTCGTCCTGACGATCGAGCGGCAGTCCGCCGCCGCAGGGGAGGCCGAGGACACCGAGGCCGAGCAGCGCCTCGCGGAGGAGGCGCTGGCTCTCATCGAGGAGGGCCCGAAGGGTTGCCTCGACGGCAGCCAGGACGGCAACGGCGGCGAGGCGGGGGAGAAGCAGCGCGAGGCCCAGCAGCGGCTCGAGGAGCGGGCCCAGGAGCAGGACGGCGACGAGGGCGACGAGCAGGACGAGCCGGAGGAGCCGGAGCCGACCGAGCCGCCGCAGGACCCCGAGGCACAGCGCAAGGCCGAGGAGCTCCAGGACAAGAACAGCGCCGCCCAGGCGGAGGCCGAGGCTCAGCAGCGACGGGACGAGGCCCGCCGCCCGCCCAGCGACCGGTCCGTGGAGAAGCCCTGGTAGCGGCATCTCCGAGAGCCCATGGGGGCGGGTGCGCAGGGTCGTGCGAGGGCTCCGCCCCGCCGGGTGGTCCCCGGCCCTGTCGTGGCCGGCGGATGCCCTGCTAGACATGCCCCATGAGCACCGTCACCCGTATCACGCACCTCGTCTCCGGCTCCCCCTGGGAGGGCTCCGCGGAGCGCACCTCGCCCGTCTACAACCCGGCGACGGGTGCGCAGACCGGTGAGCTCGACCTCGCCCCGGCCGGCCTCGTCGACGAGGTCGTCGCGCTGGCGAAGGGGGCGTGGGAGAGCGAGTGGCGGGAGGCGTCGCTGACACGACGCACCCAGGTGCTCTTCGCCTTCCGGGAGCTGCTGAACTCCCGCAAGGAGGAGATCGCGGCGCTCATCACCGCCGAGCACGGCAAGGTGCTCTCGGACGCGCTCGGCGAGGTGACCCGTGGGCTCGAGGTCGCCGAGTTTGCCTGCGGCATCCCGCACCTCCTCAAGGGCGGCTTCTCGGAGAACGTCTCGACGAAGGTCGACGTCTACTCGATCCGGCAGAGCCTCGGCGTCGTCGCGGTCATCAGCCCCTTCAACTTCCCCGCGATGGTGCCGCTGTGGTTCGTGCCGATCGCCATCGCGTGCGGCAACGCCGTCGTCATCAAGCCCTCGGAGAAGGACCCCTCGGCGGTCAACGCGGTCGCCGAGCTGTGGCGCGAGGCCGGGCTGCCCGACGGGGTGCTCAACGTCGTCCACGGCGACAAGGAGGCGGTCGACGCGCTGCTCGACAACCCGGACGTGCGCGCGGTGTCCTTCGTCGGGTCGACCCCGATCGCGAAGTACGTCTACGAGCGGGGGACCGCCGCGGGCAAGCGGGTCCAGGCGCTCGGCGGGGCGAAGAACCACATGCTCGTCCTGCCCGACGCCGACCTCGACCTCGCCGCGGACGCCGCGGTCAACGCCGGCTTCGGGTCGGCGGGCGAGCGGTGCATGGCGATCTCCGCGCTCGTCGCCGTCGAGCCGGTGGCCGACGACCTCATCGCGAAGATCCAGGACCGGATGGGCAAGCTCGTCACCGGCGACGGCACCCGCGGCACCGACATGGGCCCGCTCGTCACCGCCGAGCACCGCGACAAGGTCGCCTCCTACCTCGACCTCGACGAGGGCTCGGAGGCGGAGGTGCTCGTCGACGGCCGTGAGGCCGAGGTCGACGCGGACGGTGACGGCTTCTTCATCGCGCCCTCGCTCATCGACAAGGTGCGGCCGGGGATGCGGCAGTACGACGACGAGATCTTCGGCCCGGTGCTCTCGGTCGTGCGGGTCGGCTCGTACGAGGAGGGGCTCAAGCTCATCAACGACAGCCCGTACGGCAACGGCACGGCGATCTTCACCAACGACGGCGGCGCGGCTCGGCGCTTCCAGCACGAGGTCGAGGTCGGCATGGTCGGCATCAACGTGCCGATCCCCGTGCCGATGGCGTACTTCTCCTTCGGCGGCTGGAAGGCCTCGCTCTTCGGCGACAGCCACGCCCACGGCATGGAGGGCGTGCACTTCTTCACCCGCGGCAAGGTCGTCACCTCGCGCTGGCTCGACCCGAGCCACGGCGGCATCAACCTCGGTTTCCCGCAGAACACCTGACCGAAGGGCACGCTGACCTGCGAAATCACCCCCTTCGCTCCCCGCCGCTGGCGGACTCGACGTGGCACCGTGATGGACGTACCCGATCGAAGGAGGCCCTCATGGCCCGCATGTCTTTCCTCGCCGGCATGGCTGCCGGTTACGTCCTCGGCGCCCGCGCCGGCAAGGAGCGCTACGAGCAGATCAAGGGTCAGGCCAGCCAGCTCTGGTCGAGCCCCAAGACCCAGAAGGCCGTCGGCCAGGCCAAGGACACCGTCCAGACCCAGGCCCCGGTCGTCGCCGACAAGGTGACCCACGCGGCCAAGGACGCCGCCGGCACCGTCAAGGACAAGGTCAGCCGCGGCGAGGACCTGCCCGAGACGATCCACCGTGGTGACGACGGTCAGCTGCACGCCGACACGAGCGGCTTCGGCCCGGGCGGCGACAAGCTGCCCTGACGCTCTAGCCGAGCACCTCTGCGACCGGGGTGGGTCCGTCGTTGAACTCGACGACCCGCCCCGTCGCTGTGCCCGGCGACGCGAAGACCGCCCGGACGACCTCCGCGACGTTGGCCCGGGAGACCTCGCCAGGCGCGACGTCGCCGCCGACGACCTCGATCCGCCCGGTCGGCTCGTCGAGCGTCAGCCGGCTCGGGCGCAGGATCGTCCACTCGAGGTCGCTGTCCTGCAGGTGGGCGTCGGCGGCGGACTTGGCGTCGGCGTAGGGGTAGAACGAATCCCCTTCCGGCACACCGTGATCCGGCCCCGCGCCGGCGTAGCTGACCATGACGTAGCGGCGGACGCCGGCGGCTGCGGCAGCGTCCATGGAGCGGATCGCCGCGTCCCGGTCGACGGCGTAGGTCCGGGCCGGGTTGCCCCCGCCCGCGCCCGCGGACCACAGGACGGCGTCGTGCCCACGGAGCAGGTCGGCGATCTCCTCGGTGGTGAGCCGCTCGACGTCGGCGACGACCGGGGTCGCACCCGTCGCGCTCACCTCGTCGGCGTGGTCGGGGTTGCGGATCACGGCGGAGACCTCGTGGCCGTCGGCGAGGAGGAGCGGGCTGGCGAGCAGGGCGACCTTGCCGTGGCCGCCGATGATGGCGATGCGAGTCATCACCCCACCGTGCCACGGATGGTCCGTCCGGGGCGAAGGGGGGAGGGCCGGGGAGACTTCACCGGGCGTTCGCGGCGTGGACCCGTGGGGGTCGTCTGCCGGGGACCTGGGGCTGCTGGGGTGACGGAACCCGCACCCCACGCAGGAGACCACATGACCACGTCCAACCCCATCGACCGCCGCACCGTCCTCGGCGCCTCCGCCGGGACCCTCGGCCTCATGGTCGCCGGCAGCGCGGCCCCCTTCGCCTCCCACGCCTCGGCCGCGCAGACCACGCGGCTGGCCGCCGGCTACGGCCCGCTCGTGCGCGCCGGCGAGCTGCTCGCGCTGCCCAAGGGCTTCTCGTACACGGTGCTGGCGGAGTCGGGCACGACGACCGTCGGCGGGTACCGGGTGGCCGGCGACCAGGACGCGATGGGCGCCTTCCCGGGTGCTGACGGCGGTTCGGTCGTCGTGTGCAACCACGAGGTCGGCGGCGACGCCGAGGAGCGCGTCCCGCACGTCGAGGGCCTCGTCTACGACGCGGGGGCGAAGGGGGGCACGTCCACCCTCGTCGTGTCGAAGGACAACGAGGTGCTCGAGCACTACACCTCGGTGGCTGGCACGGTCGACAACTGTGCCGGTGGCATCACGCCGTGGGGCACGTGGCTGACCTGCGAGGAGACCGACGAGCGGGCCGGGACCCACGAGGACGACGGTGTCACCTACACCTTCGAGAAGGACCACGGCTACGTCTTCGAGGTCGACCCGACGAGCCAGGCCGCGAACGTCGGCAAGGCCAACATCCCGCTGAAGTTCCTCGGCCGCTTCGAGCACGAGGCCGCCGTCGTCGACCCGGCCACCGGGCAGATCTACCTCACCGAGGACGCGGACGAGCCCAACGGGCTCTTCTTCCGGTGGACCCCGCCCGCCGGGTACCGCCAGGGCAAGGGAGCTCTCCACGCCCTCGCCGCCGACGGTGCCGTCGAGGTCGGGACGCTCGAGGCGATGGTGGCCTTCGAGCGCAACGGCCGCCAGGTCACCGATCTCTCGCGGGCGACCCGCACGAGCACGACCTACACCGTCCGGTGGGTCGACGTCCCCGACCGTGACGCACGCGACCTGCCGATCCGCGAGCAGCTCGCCGACGACCAGGTGACGCGCGCCCGCAAGCTCGAGGGCCAGTGGTGGGGTGACGGCGGCGTGTACTTCGTCTCGAGCTACGCGCGCACGGACGACGGATCGCTGCACGAGCACGACGGGCAGGTATGGTTCTTCGACCCGAAGAAGCAGACGATCACGCTGACGACGATCTTCGTCGTCAACGAGGACGGCGCCGGCGTCGACGGGCCGGACAACATCACCGTCTCGCCCCACGGCGGCATCATCCTCGCCGAGGACGGCGACGGAGCCTCGCAGCTCATCGGCGTCACCGACCAGGGCAAGGCCTACCGGCTCGCGCTCAACCTCGAGGACGACAGCGAGTGGGCCGGGCCGACGTTCAACGCCGCGGGCACGACGCTCTTCGCGAACATCCAGGGCGAGCCTGGGCGGACCTTCGCCATCACCGGGCCATGGGGGCGCCCGTCCAACGCGCGCGACTGAGCGGTGGTCCGGGGGCGGCTCGGAGGAGGAGACTGGGCGGCATGTGCCGCAACATCCGCCAGCTCCACAACTTCGAGCCGCCCGCCACGACCGACGAGGTGCGCGCCGGTGCGCTCCAGTACGTGCGCAAGGTGAGCGGGTCGACGAAACCGTCGCAGGCCAACGAAGAGGCCTTCGCAGAGGCCGTCGAGGCGGTCGCGCAGGCCACCCAGCACCTCCTGGACCACCTCACGACGAGCGCCCCGCCGAAGGACCGCGAGGTCGAGGCGGCGAAGGCGCGCGAGCGCGCTCAGAAGCGCTACGGGGCCGCCGGCTGAACCCCCTTCGTCCCACCGGTCCCCGGGACCGTCCGTGACAGGTGTGGACAGGTGTGGACAGCCCGACACGCCCGAAACTTTCCTCCATGCACAGCGTGTGCGTGAGATTTCGCTAGGGGAATGGGGGGACAGCGGATCGCCCAGCGACGGCCGAAAGTCAGATCCACAGGCTTGTCCACGACCTGTGCACAAGCCCATGGCGTGTCCTCCACAGTCTGTCCACAGACCGTCCACAGGGACGTTTCGGCGTTGTCGGTGCCCGGTGCGACAGTGACCTGATCGCATTTCGCGGGGGACGGTGGAGGACAGCGCGTGAGCAGTGACATCCAGGGAGACATCGAGTCGATGTTCGCCTCGATGCCGGCCGACCCGAGTGCCGAGCGCGGGGGCGGGCACAGCTCCGGCGGCTTCCTCGACAGGCTGCCGCCCCAGGACCTCGGCGCCGAGCAGTCCGTCCTCGGCGGCATGCTCCTGTCGAAGGACGCCATCGCCGACGTCGGCGAGGAGGTCCGTGGGCACGACTTCTACAAGCCGGCGCACGAGCTGATCTTCGACGCGATCATCGATCTCTACAGCCGCGGCGAGCCGGCCGACGCGATCACCGTCGCCGACGAGCTGAGCAAGCGCGGCGATCTCCAGCGCGCCGGCGGCCAGGCCTACCTCCACGACCTCATCCAGTCGGTGCCGACCGCGGCCAACGCCGGCTTCTACGCGCAGATCGTCGCCGAGCGCGCGGTGCTGCGCCGCCTCGTCGACGCGGGCACCCGCATCGTGCAGATGGGCTACGCCCAGGGCGGCGGTGACGTCGAGGAGATCGTCAACGCCGCGCAGGCCGAGGTCTACGGCGTCGCGGAGAAGCGTGGCGGCGAGGACTACGTCCCGCTGTGGAACACGCTCAACGAGACGATGGCCGAGATTGAGGTCGCGGCCGGCCGGACCGACGAGCTCATCGGCGTCCCGACGGGATTCACCGAGCTCGACGAGCTGACCCACGGCCTGCACCCCGGGCAGATGATCGTGCTCGCGGCGAGGCCAGCGGTCGGCAAGTCCACCCTGGGCATGGACATCGCCCGGGCAGCCGCGATCCATCACAAGATGGCGACCGCCGTCTTCTCGCTCGAGATGAGCCGCACCGAGATCACGATGCGCATCCTCTCGGCGGAGGCCTCGATCCAGCTCCAGTCGCTGCGCCGCGGGCGCATGCGCGACGAGGAGTGGAAGAAGCTCAGCCGGGTCATGGGCAAGATCAGCGACAGCCCGCTCTACATCGACGACTCGCCGAACCTCGCGCTCATGGAGATCCGGGCCAAGGCCCGCCGGATGAAGCAGCAGCACAACCTGCGCCTCATCGTCATCGACTACCTCCAGCTCATGAGCAGCGGAAAGAAGGTCGAGAGCCGTCAGCAGGAGGTCGCCGAGTTCTCCCGGGCGCTCAAGCTCCTCGCGAAGGAGCTCGAGGTGCCGGTCATCGCGATCAGCCAGCTCAACCGTGGTCCCGAGCAGCGCACCGACAAGCGCCCGGCGATGAGCGACCTTCGCGAGTCGGGATGCCTCACCGGTGACACCCGGATCCTTCGGGCCGACAACGGCGCCGAGACGACCATCGGCGACCTCGCCGCGAGCGGCGAGCGCGACATCTCCGTGTGGGGGCTCGACGACTCGCTGCGCTACGTCCGACGGACGATGATCCGTGCCTACCCGACCGGGATCCGTCCGGTCTTCCGTCTCACCCTCGCGTCGGGCAAGACGGTCCGCGCGACCGAGAACCACCCCTTCCTCCGCTACGAAGGGTGGACCCAGCTCGGTGACCTTCGGACCGGCGACCGGATCGCGGTCCCCCGTCACGTGCCCGCTCCGCGGGCGCTCACCGAGTGGAGCGACGACGAGGTCACCGTCCTTGCCCACCTCCTGGGCGACGGCTCCTTCGTGCGCCGCCAGCCGATCCGCTATGCGAGCATCGACGAGGCCAACCTGCAGGCTGTCGCGGAGGCTGCAGGCCGCGCGTTCGGCATCACGGCCGTGCGCGACGAGTACGCCGCCGCTCGGGTCACGACCCTGCGCCTGCCCGCTCCCTTCAAGCTGGCCCGTGGTCGCCGCAACCCCATCGCTGCGTGGCTCGATGCGCTCGGCCTCTTCGGTCTGCGCTCGCACGAGAAGTTCGTGCCCGACGAGGTGGCCTCGCTGCCCAAGGCACAGATCGCACACTTCATCCGGCACATCTGGGCGACGGACGGCTCGGTCACCGTCAACAAGAACGCTCGCAGCGGGCGGATCTACTACGCCTCGACCTCCCGCCGCCTCGTTGACGACCTCAGCCGACTGCTGCTGCGCTTCGGCATCCAGACCCGCACCCGGGTGACGCGCAAGAGCGGCTACCGCGACGGGTACACGATCGACATCTCCGGGGTCGACAGCCAGCGGCGCTTCCTCCAGGAGATCGGAGTCCACGGTGCGCGGGGTGAGCAGGCGGCCCGTCTGCTCGACGCGGTCCGTGAGGTCAAGGCGAACACCAACGTCGACACCGTCCCCCAGCAGGTCTGGGACGACGTCCGTGAGGTCGTCGCCGGGTCTGGGATGACGCACCGCGAGTTCCAGTCCGCCCTGGGCACCGCCTACTGCGGGTCCGCCCTCTACGCGTCGGCCCCCTCGCGGGAGCGGCTCTCAAAGGTGGCCGAGGTGCTCGACTCCGCCGAGCTCGAGCTCATGGCGGTCAACGATGTCTTCTGGGACTCGGTGGTCTCGATCGAGGCGGACGGTGTGGAGGAGGTCTTCGACGCGACGGTCATGGGGAGCCACAACTTCATCGCCGACGGCATCGCCGTGCACAACTCGATCGAGCAGGATGCTGACGTCGTCATCCTCCTGCACCGCGACCGCGACCCGAACTCGGAGCGCGAGGGCGAGGCCGATGTCATCGTCGCCAAGCACCGCAACGGCCCGACCGCCGACATCGTGCTCGGCTTCCAGGGCCACTTCGCCCGCTTCTCCAACCTCGAGCGCGACAGCGGCTTCTGACCGAGCTCAGCCGAGGTCGTGGACGAGCCGCTCCGCGAGGTCCTGCGACGACTGCGGGTTCTGGCCGGTGTAGAGGGCGCCGTCGACGACGACGTGCGGCCGCAGCGGCAGCAGCGCCTTCGAGTACTCGACGCCCGCCTCCTTGACCTTGTCCTCGAGGAACCACCCGGCCTTCCAGGCGAAGGGGTTGAGCCGCTCCTCGGCGTTGGACAGCCCGGTCATCTGCCGTCCGGCGAAGGGATTCGACCCGTCCGGTCGGCTCGCCGCCAGGATCGCCGCCGGCGCGTGGCACAGCATGGCCAGGGGGCGCCCGGAGTCGATCCGCGCGGTGAGCAGCGCCCCCGAGACCGGGTCGTGGGCGAGGTCCTCCATCGGCCCGTGCCCGCCGGGGTAGAAGACGAGGTCGAAGTCGTCGGCGTCGACGTCAGCGAGGACGGCCGGCTGGGCGAGGACCGGCTCGAGGGCGGCGAGCTGCTCCTTGTGCTCCGTGGCCTTGCCGGGCGTCACGCCGCTCTTGAGGCTCAGGCTCAGCTCGTCGACAACGGGCCGGACGCCGCCGGGCGTGGCGATCGTGACGTCCCACCCCGCGTCGGTGAAGGTGCGGTAGGGCACGAGCAGCTCCTCGGCCCAGAAACCGGTGGGGTGCTGCGTGCCGTCCTTGAGCGTCCAGTGCCGGGCGCCGGTGACGACCATGAGGACCGATGTCACGAGAACCTCTCCTATCAGTTAGGATTCAATTAAAGACACAATCAAAGGAGCAGTCATGACCCTCGCCAACGCCCCCGTCCGCGTCGCCACCGGCGCCTTCATCCTCAACTCCGGCCTCGGCAAGCTCAAGGCCGACGAGGGCACCGCCCAGTTCCTCCACGGCGCGGCCGCCTCGACCTACCCCGTCTTCGCGGGCATGGAGCCGAAGAAGTTCGCGAAGCTCCTCGCCGTCAGCGAGATCGCCGTCGGCGCCGCGCTGCTCACCCCCTTCGTCCCGGCCACGGTCGCCGGCGCGGGCCTGGCCGGCTTCGGCTCGAGCCTCATGGGCATGTACCTCAAGACCCCGTCGATGACCCAGGAGGACGGCATCCGCCCGACCCAGGAGGGCACCGCGGTCGCCAAGGACGTCTGGCTCGTCGGCGCCGGCCTCTCCCTGCTCGCCCAGGGTCTGCGCCGCCGCTGACCTCGCGAGGTAGCGACTCACCCCTTCGTCCCCATCGCCAGGGACGAAGGGGTGAGCCCTGTCAGCTCTGGTCGGTGGTGTCGTCGTCCTCGGTCGCGGGACCCTCGGGCGTCGCGCCGCCCTCGTCGCTCCAGTCCGAGCCCTGCTCGTCATCCTTGGCAGGATCGGACACGGCATCAGGTCGTTGAGTGCTCATGACCTGGGACAATAGACCCCGGAGGGTCGGTCTGGGACCCGCCCGCCGCCCTCCTTTCGGAAGGAGACCGGCATGTCGAAGGCCAAGCTCGTCAAGACCAAGGACACCCAGACCCGTGAGGAGCTCGCGGACCTCCTCGCGGCGCTCGCCGAGCGCGTCCGATCCGGGGAGCTGATCTTCGAGCAGGCCGGGGAGCAGACGACCGTCCCCCTCCCGGAGAGCGTCGAGGTCACCGTCGAGGTCAAGGACTCGAGCAAGAAGGGCCAGCGGCGCCGCAAGCTCGAGATCGAGGTCCGCTGGGAGGAGACTCCGACCGAGGACGGAGACGACCCCGCCGAGGTCGAGACCGAGGGCTGATGCGCCGCATCCCGGTGCGGGTGGCTCGAGGTGAGCCCCCATCCCTTCGCACCGGGAGCCTGCATCACCAGCCACCCGCCGACCACCTCTCGACGCGCTCGTGTCGATCCTCATCTGTCCGGCAGCAGGCGCACGTCGTCCTTGGCCGGGTCGGGCACGGTGCCGTCATGCGTCTGGCTCACGAGTCCCCTCTGCCGCGCCGCGGGTCGGCGGCGGCACTTCGGCCAGGGGTAGCTTTGCTGGTAGGTCCGCCCCCGCGGAGTGGTCGGGCCCGCGCCGACGGTCCTCACGGCCGTCGCCCGGAATACCCTAGGGGGTATTATCCTTACCCATACCGACCGGGCGGGGAACGCCGCCTCACCAGACGACAGACGAAGGGGGTCGCATGGCGACCATCGAGCTGACCGAGTCCGACTTCGAGCAGACCATCACCGGCAAGGACATCGTCCTCGTCGACTACTGGGCCGCCTGGTGCGGCCCGTGCCGGCAGTTCGCGCCGGTCTACGAAGAGGCCTCGGAGCGTTACCCCGACGTCGTCTTCGCCAAGGTCGACACCGAGGCCGAGCAGCAGATCGCCGCTGCCGCGCAGATCACGTCCATCCCCACGCTCATGGCCTTCCGTGAGGGGGTCCTCGTCTTCAGTCAGCCAGGTGCCCTCCCCGCGCAGGCGCTCGACCAGGTGATCGAGGGCGTCAAGGGCCTGGACATGACCGAGGTCCACGCGCAGGTGGCCGCACAGCGCGCCCTGCACGACAAGCCGCGCGAGGTGAGCACCGAGGACATGGCGGCGGCTCGGGCCGAGGGTGCCTTCGTCCTCGACTGCCGCGAGCCCGCCGAGTACGAGGGCGGCCACGTCGCCGGGGCCCATCACATCCCCCTCCAGTCCATCCCCGAGCGCATGGGCGAGCTGCCCGACGGCCGCCCGGTCTACGTCATCTGCGCCTCCGGCGGTCGCAGCCTCCAGGCGACGGACTACCTCCGTCAGGCCGGCGTCGAGGCCTACTCCGTCGTCGGCGGCACGACCGCCTGGGCCGCGCAGCGACGCGAGATGGAGACCGGACGGGCCACCACGGCCTGACCTTCCGAGCGCCGTCCCGACCCCCTTCGCCCCCTTGGCGGAGGGGGTCGAGCGGCCTGTCGGGACGTCCGCGTCGTACGGCGGTGGGAGGATGCCTCGGGTGAGCACCACCGTGACCTACGCCGACGTCGAGGCCGCCGCGAGCACGATCGCGGGCGTCGCCCACCGCACGCCGGTCCTGCGCTCGAGCCGCCTCGACGAGCTCGCCGGGCGCGAGATCTACCTCAAGGCTGAGCACCTGCAGCGCGTCGGCGCCTTCAAGTTCCGCGGCGCGTACACGGCGCTCTCGCGCATCCCCGCCGACCGCAGCGCTGCCGGTGTCGTCGCCTACTCCTCCGGCAACCACGCCCAGGCCGTCGCGCTCGCGGGCCGTGAGCTCGACCTGCCGGTCACCATCGTCATGCCGCTCGACGCGCCCGAGCTCAAGGTCACGGCGACGAAGGGGTACGGCGCGCGGGTCGTGACCTACGACCGGTACACCGAGGACCGCGAGGTGATCGGCGCGGCCATCGCGGCCGAGTCCGGCGCCACGGTCATCCCGCCGTACGACCACGCCGACGTCATCGCGGGCCAGGGCACCGCGGTCAAGGAGCTCCTCGAGGAGGCGCCAGACCTCGACGTGATCGTCACCCCGCTCGGCGGGGGCGGCCTGCTCGCCGGGTCGCTCCTCTCCGCGCACGCACTCTCGCCAAGGACCGCCGTGTGGGGTGTCGAGCCCGAGGCTGGGGACGACGGCCGCCGCTCGCTCGAGGCCGGCGAGGTGATCCGCATCGAGGCACCGCGCACCATCGCGGACGGCGCCCAGACGCTCTACCTCGGCAGCCTGACCTTCCCGATCATCCGCGAGCACGTCACCGGCATCGTGACGGTGAGCGACGAGGCCCTCGTCGACGCCATGCGCGTCATGGCCGGCACGCTCAAGCAGGTCGTCGAGCCGACCGGGGTCCTCGCCCTGGCCGGCGTCCTCACCGGGGCCATCCCGATCGCGCCGGGCAGCCGGGTCGGGATCGTCCTCTCCGGCGGCAACGTCGACCTCGCCCGCTACGCCGATCTGCTGAGCAGGGCACGGGAATGATCGTCCGCTCCCCCGCGTAGATAAGGTGAGCCTAAGTTCCCGTCGTCGTCGCAAGGAGTCCCCATGCCCACCAAGCTCACCGTCACCCGTACGGAGGAGCTGACCCCCTCCCTGCGTCGGGTGTGGTTCCGCAGCGACGACCTCTCCGCCTTCGCCGAGAGCACGGACACCGACCGGTACGTCAAGCTGATCTTCCCCCAGCCCGGCACGGTCGTCCCCGACGACTTCGACGTCAAGGCGGCCCGCACGACCTGGGCGGCCGAGGACCTGCCGGTCGTGCGCACCTACACCGCGCTCTTCCCGGACGTCGCCGCCGGGACCCTCGCGATCGACTTCGTCGTGCACGGCGACGAAGGGGTGGCCGGCCCGTGGGCGGCCCGCGTCCAGCCGGGTGAGAGCGTCTTGGCCAACGGACCGGGCGGCGGCTACACGCCGGACGTCGACGCCGACTGGCACCTCCTCGCCGGCGACGAGTCGGCGGTCCCCGCGATCTCGGCCGCGCTCGCCGCCCTGCCCGAGGACGCCGTCGGCGAGTGCGTCGTCCTCGTCGACTCACCGGCGCACGAGCCGAGGCTCGAGGCGCCGCAGGGCGTGACCGTGAGCTTCCACCACCGCGACGGGTCCGACGCCCCTCTCGCCGCAGCCGTCCGCGCGCTCGAGTGGCGCGACGGTCGGGTCCAGGCCTTCGTCCACGGCGAGGGCGAGGACGTCATGAAGGGCGTGCGGCCCTACCTCCTCGCGGAGCGCGGACTGCCGCGCGCCGACGTCTCCGTCTCGGGCTACTGGCGCCGGGGCCGCACCGAGGAGGGCTTCCGGCAGTGGAAGTCCCAGCTCGCCACGGCCGACGGCTGATCCCCCTTCGAGAGGCTGACATGACCTTGCAGATCGACATCTGGTCCGACATCGCCTGCCCGTGGTGCTACATCGGCAAGCGCCGTTTCGAGACCGCGCTTGCCGACTTCCCGCACCGCGACGACGTCGAGGTCGTCTGGCACAGCTACCAGCTCGACCCGACGATCCCGCGGCACTACGACGGCACCGAGGTCGACTACCTCGTGCAGCGCAAGGGGATGCCCGTGGACCAGGTCCGCCAGATGATGGCTCACGTCGTCGAGCAGGCGAAGGGGGAGGGGCTGGACTACGACTTCGACGGGCTTGTCGTCGCCAACAGCCTCCGGGCGCATCACCTGCTCCACGTCGCCGCCCGCTCCGGCGCTCCCGCCGCCGGTGAGGTCAAGGAGGCGCTGCTCAAGGCGCACTTCGTCGACGCCCAGGACATCGGTGACGACGACGTGCTCGTCGCCATCGGGACGGCGGCCGGGCTCGACGAGGCGGCGGTCCGGGCCGGGCTCGACGACCCCGCGGTGGCCCGTGAGGTGCAGGCGGACTTCGCCGCCGCCGGGCAGATCGGGGTCCAGGGCGTGCCCTTCTTCGTCCTCGGGCAGCGGTACGGCGTCTCAGGGGCCCAGCCGGTCGAGGTCTTCTCCGAGGCCCTCGGCAGGGCGTGGCACGAGTCGCAGCCTGCGATCGAGAGGATCGCCGGACAGGACGCAGCCGCCGGGGCCTGCGGTCCCGACGGCTGCTCGGTCTAGTCAGCTTCCGCTGCGCGCGCTCAGACGAAGACGACCTGCGCGCCCTCGGCGATCTCGATGAAGTCGCTGGCGCTGATGACGCCCTCGACACCGGGGTGCAGGTCGGCCTCGATGATCTTCATCATGTCGAAGGTCAGCCGGCACGCGTACATGCGCGCCCCGGCGGCCTGGAGCAGGTCGAGGAACTCTGGCACGTCGGGGATGTCGAGGTCAGCCATCTGCTGCTTCATCATCTTCGTGGCCATTCCCGTCATCCCGGGGACCATCCCCATGCCCTGCGGCATCGACAGGTGCTCCAGGCCCGGACGCAGCCGCCCGAGGTCCGGCATGTGCATCGCCGTGTTCCCGAGCATCGTGAACTTGAGGTCCTTGTTCGTCTTCTTGTTGATGATGTCCAGGCCCCAGAAGGTGAAGAAGATGTGCACCTCGACGCCTTCGCTCAGCGCCGCGTTGCCCATGATGAGCGCCGGGTAGGCCATGTCGAGGTTGCCCTTCGAGCAGATGAAGGCCATCTTGCGCGGACCGCTGTACCCACCGCCGGACGCGCGCTCCCCCTTCGCCTGGGGTTCCGCGGCTGCACGGTCTCCGAAGTCCGGCATGACGAAGCCTTCGGGGATCGGGGCTCGTACGGTCTCTGTGGTCATCGCTGCACGCTCCTCACACGCATCCGACCGGCTTGCGCAGCCCCGCCAGCCAGGCCATCTTCTTGGCCGGCTTGCCGGGGTAGAGCCGGTAGAGGTCCTTGATGTCGAAGCCGCCGGCGGTCTGCATCCGCCGCAGCGTCGGGGTCACGCCGGAGGACGCCGAGTCCTCCCGCATGAAGCGGATGGGGCGGGCGTGCTCCTCGTCCCAGGGCACGCCGATGAGGGCGGCCAGGTCGACGGCGAGCTCCTCGCTCCAGTCGCCGCGGTCGGTGAAGAAGCCCTCGGCGTCGACCTCGAAGGTGCGCCCGTTGAGGGTGTTCGTGGGCATGTCGTCACTTCCCTCCGGCCGGGACCTTGCCGGCCATCGACATCGTCGCGGAGACCGGCATCTGGTAGCCCGGGAGCAGGACGTTCCAGTAGATCTGCTCGAAGGCCAGCTTGCCGAGGTGGTTGGCGCGGGTGTTGCGCAGCAGGGAGAGCGGCCCGACGCGGGGGACCGGGTAGCGGCCGGTCAGCGGCTCGGTGTCGTAGTTGAAGTCGAGGAGCATCGCCTTGCCGCGCCCGGACTCGAGGAAGCAGTTGGCGTGCCCGTCGAAGGACTCCGGCAGCTCCTTGCCCTCGACCGCGGCGAGGAAGTTCTCGACGAACAGCTCGGTGGCGAAGTGGGCGACCGACCCGGCCTTGGAGGTCGGGATGTCGCTCGCGTCGCCGAGGACGAAGACCCGCTCGTCGGCGACCGCCCGCAGGGTGTGCTTGTCGACCGGGATCCAGCCCATCGGGTCGCCCAGCTCGGAGCCGACGAGGAAGCGCGCGCCGGTGTGCGGCGGGACCGTGACGAGCAGGTCGAAGGGGAGGGCCCGCCCGTCGTAGGAGTTGAGGGTGAAGGCCTCGTTGTCGATGCGCTCGACGGCGAAGTCCGGTGCGATCCGGATGCTCCGGTCCTCGAGGAGGTCGCCGAAGGTCGCCGCGGCGACGGGCTTGGTGAAGGCACCGTCGAGCGGGGTGACGAAGGTGATGTCGACGAGGTGCCGGATGCCGCGCCTGCGGAGGTGGTCCTCGACGAGGAAGGCGAACTCCAGGGGTGCCACGGGGCACTTGATCGGCATCTCGCTGATGTGGACGAGGAGCCGGCCGCCCTCGAAGCTCTCGAGCGCGTCGTGCAGCGCCTTCGCGCCCTCCAGGGAGTAGAACTCGTGGACCCGGTCCCGCCACAGCGAGCCGTCGGCCATGCCGGGCACGAGGTCGGGTCGGGGCTGGGCACCGGTGGCGACGACGAGCCAGTCGTAGCTCAGGGAGCGTCCGTCGGCGAGGTCGACGGCGCGTTCCTCGGGTCGCACCCCGGTGATCTCGGCGTGGACGACGTCGATGCCGTCGTGGATCTGGGCCCCGCGGGGCTTGACCACCCGCTCGGGGTCCATCCAGAAGGGGATGAAGAGGTACCCGGGCTGGTAGTGGTGGTGGTCGTCTCGGTCGATGACCGTGATGGACCAGGACGTGTCGAGGCGGCGGCGGAGCATGTTTGCTGCCATGGTGCCTGCCGTGCCGCCTCCAAGGATGATCAGAGTGGCCATGTCTCCATCCTGCTCCCAATACCTCTAGGGGTATGGGTTTTGTGACCCATGAGACACGTCCTGCAGATCAGTCGGTGCGACCTCGCCGCCCCACGCCTGCCAGGCGCCGATCCCGCCGTCGAGGGAATACGTCCTTCTCGTGGGGTGCTCTTGACGATGAATATACCCCAGGGGGTATGGTAGATCGACATCGATGAAAGGCGACACACTCATGCTCTTCACCCAGTACTACCTCGACTGCCTCTCGCAGGCCTCCTACCTCGTGGCCGACGAGACGACGGGCCGGGCGGTCATCGTCGACCCTCGTCGTGACGTCGAGGAGTACCTCGACGATGCCCGGGAGAAGGGTCTGACGATCATCGGGGTCATCAACACCCACTTCCACGCCGACTTCGTCTCGGGCCACCTCGAGCTCGCCGCGGCCACCGGTGCCTGGATCGGCTACGGCGACGCCGCCACCCCGGAGTTCGAGCACCGCTCCCTGAGCGAGGGCGAGCGGATCTCTCTCGGCGACGTCGAGCTCGAGATCATGACGACCCCCGGGCACACCCCGGAGTCGGTCAGCGTCCTCGTCTACGAGCACGCCGGCGACGAGATCCCTTACGGCGTCCTCACCGGTGACGCGCTCTTCATCGGCGATGTCGGCCGCCCCGACCTCCTCGCCTCCGTCGGAACCACCGCCGAGGAGCTCGGCAAGCGGCTCTACCACTCGGTCCAGACCAAGCTCATGGGCCTGGCCGACGAGGTGAGGGTCTTCCCGGCCCACGGCGCCGGCTCGGCGTGCGGCAAGAACCTCTCGACGGAGAAGCAGTCGACGATCGGTGAGCAGCGGCGCACCAACTACGCCTGCCAGCCGATGAGCGAGGCCGAGTTCGTCGACGTCGTCACCGAGGGACAGCCGACGGCCCCCGGCTACTTCCTCTTCAACGCGACCCTCAACAAGCAGACGCGCGAGCTGCGCGCGGTGCAGGCCACGGTTCCCCCCCTCTCCGACGAGGAGGTGACTGCTGCGCTCGCCTCCGGTGCCGTCCTCCACGACGCGCGGTCCGCCGACGAGTTCACCGCCGGCCACGTGGCCGGGGCGATCAGCGTGCCTGCCGACGGGCGACTCGCCGAGACCGTGGGCATGGTCCTCACCCCCGACCAGCGCATCGTGCTCCTCACGCCCGAGGGCATGGAGCAGGAGACCGCGACCCGCCTGGCCAGGATCGGCTACGACCATGTCCTGGGCTTCGTCGCCGACCCCGAGGAGTACCTCGTGCGCCACGCCCAGGAGGTCACCCAGGCCAGCCGCCTGCGCGTCGACCAGCTCGAGGGGGTCCGCGCGGACGTCCAGGTCGTCGACGTCCGCAATCCCGGTGAGGTCGCCGCCGGCATGATCCCGGGCGCGATCCACATCCCCCTCGCCGAGCTGCACACTCGTGCCGACGAGCTCGACCGCGACCGCCCCGTCGTCGTCAGCTGCGCCGGTGGATGGCGATCGAGCGTCGCGGCGAGCTACCTGCGGGCCCAGGGCCACACCGACGTCTCGGACCTCCTCGGCGGCTACAACGCCTGGTCCGCAGCTCACCCGCAGGCGAGCTGACCCCCTTCGCCCCCCACCGACCGACCAGCCAAGGAGCGTGACCGGCGACCCGTCGTCGACGTCGATCGGACCGGCACGGGGCACCGTGGCCCGGCGGAGCGGCTGCGCCACGACGATCTCGTCGACGCCACCGGCCGCGGCCCATCTGGATGCCGAGGAGGGCGAGGATCATCGCCCTCACAGCAGGACCCGCGCCCGCCACGGCGTGCGCCGTCCTCGGTGCGGCGCTGCTCGCCCTCATGGCCTTCGTCGTCACCCGGGGGGCCGGCTCCGGGCGGGGTGAGGGCCTCCGGGACCGGTCAGACGCGACGTCCGGTGGCGAGGAACATCGGGAAGTCCCGCTCCCCGTCCTCGGTCTCCTTCGTCACGGCGCCTGCGTCGGTGAGCCGCACATCGCTCGCCCCGGCGGCCTCGAGCCAGCGGTGGGCGTCCTCGCGGGTGAAGCCGTGGTGACCGTCGAAGTCGTCGAGGTGCTGGTGGAAGGCGCCGTCCTCGTCGTGGTCGAGGTCGATGATCGCGACGTGCCCGCCGGGGGCGAGGAGGTCGACGCAGCGCCGGACGACGGTCGGGATGTCGCCCATGTGGTGCAGGGCGAGCAGCGCGACGACGAGGTCGTAGCGTTCCTCCGGGAGCGGGTCGTGCTCGATGTCGTAGCGCCGCGCGGACCATCCCGCGTAGCGCGGGTCGTCGAGCGTGCCCGCCGCGACCTCGACCATCCCGGGGGCGACGTCGGTGACGGTCGCCGTGCCGATGTCGTCGACGAGCGCGCGGGAGAGCAGCCCGGTCCCGCCGCCGATCTCGATGGCCGTCATGTCAGGGCGAAGGGGGAGCGTCTCCCGGAGGCGGGCGGCGACGGCTGTCGCGCGCTCGGCGTGCCCAGGCCTGTCGTCCCAGGTCGCCGCCTCGTCGCTGAAGCGATCGTGGCCGTGGCCGTGGCCGTGGCCGTGGCCGTGGCCGTGGCCGTGGCTGTGCTCGTGCGTCCCCATGTCAGGCGAGGGAGAGGAAGAGCTTCTCCATGGCGGCGACGTCCATGGGGGATCCCTCGGGGTCGGTCAAGCACTGGCGCATGCCGATGGAGATGGTCGTGAAGCCGGCCCGGTCGAGAGCCTTGGCCACCGCAGCCATCTGGGTGACGATGTCCTGGCAGTCTCGCCCGTCCTCGATCATCCGGATGATCCCGCCGATCTGTCCCTCGGCCCGCCTGAGCCGCTTGATGACGCTCGTCATCTCGTCCGCGTCCAGCTGCATGGCTGCTGCTCCTTGCCCTGTGAGGTCTGTACCCCCACGAGTATCGCTCATGATGTCCTCCACGAGATCAGCGTGCTACGGTGTGGATACCCCCCAGGGTATCAAGAACCGAGAGAAAGAGAATCACCTATGTGCCGACGCGTCTCCTGCAAGGTCTGTGGCAAGCCCACCTGGGCAGGCTGCGGCAACCACGTCGAGCAGGCCCTGGCCGGCGTCCCGAAGAAGGACCGCTGCGCGGGTCACTCCGAGGCTGAGCGCGCCGAGGCCGCCGGTCCCTCGATCCTCAGCCGGATGTTCGGCCGCGGCTGACCCTGCTCATGTCTGTCGTCGCGGTCGCCGTCCTGGCCGGCGTGCTGATCGGGATCTCCCTGGGCGCGCTCGGTGGCGGTGGCTCGATCCTCACCGTCCCCGCCCTGGTCTACCTCGTGGGCCAGGACGCGACGACCGCGACGACCGGCTCCCTCGTCATCGTCGGGGTGACCTCGCTGGTCGCCCTGCTGCCGCACGCGCGAGCCGGTCGGGTCCGCTTCGGCCAGGGTCTCGTCTTCGGGGCCCTCGGCGTCGGCGGCAGCTATCTCGGCTCGAGCCTCGCGGCCGGGGTCGACCCCGACCTGCTGCTCCGCGCCTTCGCCGGGCTCATGCTTGTCGTCGCGGTCGTCATGATCCGGCGCTCGCTGCGGCCCCGCGCGCCGGGTGACCCCGCCGACGCGCTGGAGCCCTCGATGATCTCCTGGCGGCCGCTGGACTGCCGGTGCGGGCGGGTCGGCCTGCTCGTCCTCGTCGCCAGCGCCGTCGGCCTGCTCACCGGCTTCTTCGGCGTGGGCGGAGGCTTCGTCCTCGTCCCGGCGCTCGTCCTCGCGCTCCGCTTCACCATGCCGGTCGCCGTCGGCACCTCGTTGCTCGTCATCGCCGTCAACAGCGCCACGGCGCTCACGGCCCGGGTCGGCCACGGCATCTCGCTCGACTGGGGCGTCATCGGCCTCTTCACCGCCGCCGCGATCGTCGGCAGTCTCGTGGGGGGGCGCCTCGTCTCCCGGGTGCCGGCGGCCCACCTCAGCCGCGCCTTCGCCGGGCTGCTCGTCCTCGTCGCGCTCGGCATCGGGCTCGAGTCGCTCCTGCGCGGCTGACCTGCCGTCCCCGAGGGCGCTGTCAGCCCACGGCCGCGCCGGCGTTGACCAGCCCCCGCCCGAAGTAGCCGTTGTCGGCAGGGGTCCCGACGCACTCACCCGCGGGGGAGGCGCTCACCGGGCAGCCGAGCCTGCGGGCGGTGGAGCCGAGCACCTCGGCCACCTCGTCCGGGCTGCGGTCCCCCTTCGCGCTGAGGACCAGGGCAGCCGTCCCGCTGACGTGCGGCGACGCCATCGAGGTCCCGACGAGGGTCCGGTAGAAGCCGCATCGCCCGTCCGGGTCGGGGTCGCCATCCTCGATGCCGTCGGGGCACGAGCGCAGCACCCCGTCGTCGCGGCCGTAGGCGGTCAGACGACCACCGCGGTCGACGAGGCCCTCCTCCTGGAGCGGTGCTCTCGGGTAGGTCGACAGGATGGCGCTCGCCGCGTCGATGCCGTCGCCGCCGGGGGCCGTGATGTCGACGAGGTCCGCGTCGGGGTCGGAGCTCATGTCCGAGTAGCTGGCGAGCTCGCGGTCCGGCCCGACCGCGGTCACCCCGATGACGTCGTCGACGTCGCTCGGCAGGCTGAGGCAGCGCTCGGGGTCGATGGTCCGCTCGCGGGTGTCACCGCCGTAGTTCGGGCTCGTGGCATCGATGCCGGGGTCAGCGAGGTCACCCCCGCCGTTGCCGGTCGAGGCCACGAAGGTGACCCCGCGCTCGCGGGCGTCGGCGATCGCACGCCGGGTCAGGTCGATCGTCACCTCCTGCATCGCCACCTGCTCGGGGGTGTCGCCCTCGGCGCCGCCCTCGCAGGCGTAGCGCCACGGGTCGATGTAGAAGCTCATGTTCGCCACGTCCGCCTCGAGGTCCGCGGCCGCGGTGATGGCGTTGACGCTCGGTCCGAGGAAGAACATCCCGGTGTCGGAGCCGGCGCGCAGGTCGATGAGCCGCACACCCGATGCGACGCCGGTGACGCCGAGGCCGTTCCTGGCGGCGGCGATCGTCCCGGCGACATGGGTGCCGTGGCCGCTCGGGTCGGAGCCCAGGGGATCGATGCAGCTCTCGACCTCGCACGGCCCGTCGATCTCCGGCCGGTCGGTGACATAGGTGCGTGAGCGCTCGGTGTCGACGACGTCCGCGAGATCCGGGTGGGACGAGTCGATGCCCGTGTCGATGACCGCGACGGTGACGTCGGGCGAGCCGGGGGTCACCCGCTGGGCGGCGTTCGCGTGGATGAGGCGCATCCCCCACAGGTGTCCGTCGAGGGGGTCGCCGCCCTTGGGCGGCCTGGGCGTCTCGCCAGGCACCGAGGTGCCCGGGCGGGCCAGCGAGCTCGCGTCGGACCCGTCGATGTCGCCCCACGCCGGGTCGCGGTCGGTGACGACCCGGGAGACGCCGTCGACCCCCTTCGCCCGGGCGGCGAAGCCGTCGTCCTCGGTCCGGACGGTGATCATCCCGACGGCCGTGTTCATCGAGGTGACCGGCTCGCCCGCATCGCGCAGGCGGGTGGCGACAGCGTCGGTGTCGACGGGGTCGCCGACGACGACCACCCACTCGATCCCCTCCGGCTCGGCGACCGGGTAGGTCGTCACATGGGTCGTGGGGCGGTGCTCGGCCGCGGTGCCCGAGGTCGGGTCGGCGGACGGGGAGTCGGAGGGGGAGTCGGAGGGGGTGCCGGACGAGGCGGTGCCGCTCGAGGACCTCGAGCCGTCGGTACCGAAGGGGCCGACGGAGCAGCCTGCGGCCAGGCCCACCGAGAGCAGACCCGCGAGCACGGCCGCCCGCCTCGCTGTCGTCCTCGTCCCGGCCATGGCGACCATGCTCCCTCACCGAGCCTGCCGACGACGAAGGGGACCCGGCAGCGTGACGCTGCGGGGTCCCCTTCGGCCTGGGCCATGCGGTCGCTCAGAAGCGGCCGTAGCTGACGTTGCTCGTCCAGATGGCGCGCTCGCGCACGCTGCTGCCGGAGCGGCCGGCGTCGATGATCTTGCCGTTGCCGGTGTAGATGCCGACGTGGTGGGCCGGAGCGCCGAAGAAGACGAGGTCGCCGGCCCGCGGGGTGTAGACGCGGGTGGCCGCGCGACGCTGCTGCTCGGCCGTGCGGGGGAGGTACTTGCCGTGCTTCTTGAAGACGTAGCCGGTGAAGCCGGAGCAGTCGAAGCCGGCCGTGGTCGTGCCGCCCCAGCGGTAGGGGGTGCCGGCCAGGCTGCGGGCGGTCGTGACGACGCCCGTCGTGGAGGTCCGCGTCGTCGTCCGGCTGGGGGCGGTCGCCGTGCGCGACGAGAGGCCCATCTTCGTGCCGGTGCGGGGTCCGACGATGCCGTCGGCGACCAGGCGGTTGCGCTTCTGCCAGGTGACGACCTTGGAGCGGGTGCGCGGGCCGAAGATGCCGTCCGCGGTGGCGCCGACCTTGCGCTGGACGGCCTTGACGGTGGTGCCGCGGGAGCCGACCTTGACGATGCCGGTGAAGGAGGTGGTCTTGGCCACGACCGCCGGTGCGGCGACGGTGGCCGGGGCGGCGACGGTGGCGGGAGCGGCCGAGGCGGTGCCGGCGGCGGGGATGCTCACGCCGAGCGCGACGGCGCCGGCGGCTGCGGTGGTGCCGACGCGGGTGAGCGTCGTCGTGCTCTTCGGCGCGCGGTGGCGCCCGACATAAGAGGTCATGTGTGTCTCCAGCGCCTTCGGGGTGAGCTGTCGGGTTCGGGTGGAGATCACCCGGCCGGCCGTCACGATGGACGACCCGGCTTCACCCCGAGGCCAGCTGGATGCTGGCCGGAGAAGTGGGTCCCCCGCTCCCGCCATGTTGGTGCAGGGGCACCCTCGCGGCTGGCGGGACTCGGCGTGCCGTGAGGTGTCCTCCCTGGTGGGAGGCAGAAGTGAGCGTAAAGGTTTTGTCTCGTCTTTACCAGTTCGTGACCAAGACGGGGTGGGCCGGGTGCCTCCGGAAGGGGGCCTCGCCCGCGACGCGAGGGGGCGAAGGAGTGGTCCCGCTCAGCCCTGGAGCCGGGCGAGCCGCGCGGTGAGCGAGTCGCGGCGGTGGGCGTTGCCGGTGAGCTCGACGTAGCGCTGCCCGAAGTGGTGGAGCAGGTCGTCGTCGAGCCGGCGCACGGCGCCGGGTGGGTACCGGTAGCCCATGCGTGCGGTCACCTCGGAGCTGTCGATCCCCTGGAGGATGCCGCTCAGCTCGTCGAGCGAGGTGATGCCCAGCTCGAGAAGGACGCCGCTGATCCATGTGTAACGGTCGGTGCGCGACCAGCCCGCGGTCGAGTAGCGGCCGGCGAGGAATGCGGTGAGCTCGGGCGCGCCGATCCGCGGGTCGTCCTCGTCGTCGGGGTCGGTCGGCTGCGTGCCGAGGTCGACCTGGACACGGTCGCGGATCGCGGAGAACTCCTTGTCGGCCAGCTCGATGAGCCCGGCGGCGAGGGTGAACCGCCGGTCGAGGTCGGCGACGAGCTGCTCGGGGACGGTGCCCTTGTAGCGGATGTCGTGCTCGAACTCCGCCCAGGCGTGCTGGAGCACGGTGCGCAGCTGCACCGAGGCGCTGCGTGTCGGCTGGTAGACCACGTCGTCGCCGGTGTCCCGCGAGACGAGGAGATGGCGGCTTGCGTACCCGAAGCGACCTTCGTCGGCGGTCTCGAGACCGAGGTCCCGGTCGTCGAGGACGGTGAGCTGGTCGGCGAGCAGCTCGGCGACGGCGGCCACGTCGCTCGCGACATAGGTGATGACGCGGACCCCGACCTGGTCGGTGATCTCGGTGAGCGGGTCGGCGTAGGGGCGTCCGGCCGCGGCCCGGCGGTGGACCTTTCCGGCGAAGGAGGAGACGCTCTTGGTCCGGCCGTCGACGCTGAGGTAGTTGATGCCGGCCTCGTCGAGCATCGCCGTGACGAGCGCGACGAAGTCGTCGGTCACGCTCTGCAGGGAGCGGTGCGAGTCCGCGTAGCGGTTCACCGCGCGGCGGGTGGGGGAGGCCATGCGGCCAACTGTCCCACGAGGTTCGACCGGGTCGCAGAGGTGCGACCGTGCCGCAGAGGTGCGCAGCCGTCCGCTCCCCGAGCTGCTCTCTCGCCGCACGTCATCAGCTCGCAGCGTTGTCGGTGGTGTCTGGTTGTGTTGGTGCATGGCAGCAACGCCCCTCTTCGACCCCGGCCCCGCAGCGGTCTCGCTCCGGGAGCGCCGGAGGGCGATGGAGGGCGCGACCGAGGCGCTGGACGGGTTCGCGGAGCGGCTCTTCGAGGCCGGGTCGACCGAGCTCGAGGAGCTGCTCGGTCTGGCGGACGAGCTGGTGCGCCGGGCGGAGGCGGCACGGTTCTCGCTCGTGGCGGAGGCCCACTCACGGGGCGTGGTGGCCGAGTCGGACGCCGCCTCCTTGACGTCCTGGGTCACCCAGCGGGCTATGGGGGCGCTGCATTCGGGCGGGGCCCGGATCGCCCGCGCCGTGACGGCACTCCGCCTCCCCTGCAACGCGCTCGTCCGTGATGCCGTCGAGTCCGGCCGGATCACCGTCGGCGTGGCGAACGTCGTGATCTCCGAGATCTCGAGGATCGAGTCGCGGCTGGCCGAGGGCGCCCGCGACCCGGTCCTGGCGGGGATGGTCGAGATGGGTGCGCTCGAGGGGGCGAAGGGGGTCCGCCGGGTACGTCCGGAGCTGCTCGCCCGCCACGGCCTCCCGGAAGAGCTCGAGCACGAGCACGACCGGCTGCGTCGGGGCCGCGCGCTGTCGCGGCCGGTCGTCGACGACGGGCTTCACGAGTACCGGCTCGTCCTCGATCCGGAGGGGGCGGCAGCCTTCGAGGCGGCGATCGAGGCGCTCTCGGCGCCGGCGCCGTGCGAGGACCCGGAGACCGGGGTGGTGGAGCGAGACCTCCGCACCAGCGACCAGCGTCGGGCAGATGCCCTGGTCGACATCGTCCGGGCCGCGGTCGGGTCGATGGACACCCGGGCCGGTCGGGGCGCCAGGGCGACGCTCCTGGTGTCGATGAGCTACGAGGACCTGCGGACGGGGGTCTTCGCGGGCCGGACGTCGGGCGGTCTCGACTCCGGGGCGCTGCTCGACCCGACCACCGTCCGGCGCCTGGCGTGCGACGCCGACGTGGTCCCGGTCGTGCTGGGCGGCCAGGGCGAGATCCTCGACGTGGGGCGGGCCGTGCGGCTCTTCACCGCGGGGCAGACCCGGGCGCTGTGGCTGCGGGACGGGGGCTGCACCTACCCCGGCTGCACCACCCCGGCGCGCTGGACCGATGCCCACCACCTCGTCCACTGGGCAGACGGGGGGACCTCCGACCTGAGCAACGCCGCGCTGCTGTGCCAGCGGCACCACACGATCGTCCACTCCCGCCGGTTGCACGGCTACCTCGACCAGGGCGGCGGCCCGTCCGGGACCGGCCCGCCCGAGGTGGTGTGGGACCTGACCCCGGGGTCGTACGACCGAGAGCTGCTCATCGCCTGGCCCCGGGCCGGCTGAGGCGTCCGGACCGGGCAGGGGCCCGCTCGCGAGAGCAGGGCGGCAGAGACAGGGCGGCTGGGAGGCAGAGCGGCAGTCGCTCTCCTCTGCCAGGGTGGACGCATGATCCTCATCGTCGTGAAGTTCCCCGTGAAGCCCGAGCACGCCGACGCGTGGCCGGAGATCAGCCGCGAGTTCACCGAGGCGACGCGCGCCGAGCCCGGCAACAAGTGGTTCGACTGGTCCCGCTCGGTCGACGACCCGACGGAGTACGTGCTCGTCGAGGCCTTCGACGACGACGGTGCCGCTCCGCACGTCCAGAGCGAGCACTTCGCGAGGATGCAGCGCGAGTTCCCGCAGTACCTCGCGGCCACGCCGAAGATCGTCAGCCGTCAGGTCGACGGCGACGGCTGGGAGGAGATGGGCGAGCTCCAGGTCGGGTGACCAGGCGAGAGGGTCAGCGCAGCCTGGGCCTGTCTGGCCGGGGTGCGGGCCAGATCAGCCCGGCAGTGTGCGGCCCTGCGCGGGTCAGATCAGCGTGAGCAGGTCTGCGGTCCGACGATCCGGCGGAGCAACCCGACGCTGACGATGATCAACGCCAGCCCCGCACCGGTCCCCAGCGCCGGATCGAGCACCATGGCGGCGGCCAGCGGGGTGAGCGCGCTGACGAGGCCGCACTGCCCGCCGAAGGCGTCTCCCAGGCTCTGCCGCCGGCTGGGGATGTACGTCGTCAGGGTGAGTCCTCCGACGACGCCCGCGAGGACGAGCGTCGGGGAGAGACCTCGCCCGACCCAGCCGAGGAAACCGACGACGACCGGCACGAGGACGAGCGCGGCGAGCAGGCGCGTGCCGGTCCACCATGAGAGGGCGAGGGCGCGTGGCGCCGTCACCCGGATGCGCGTCGCCGGTCCGTCGGCGACGAGCCGGCGGATGTCGTCCAGGTCGCTGCTCATGACGGGGTCCCCTCGTCCGCTGTCGGGCGCCGGAGCCAGACGACGGCGTCACGGCCGCCGGAGAGCTCGAGCCGTCGCCACAGGACGCTGCCCGGCACGGCCTGGCTGACATGGGCGCGGATCGCCCGGAGCTGGGCCTCCCGGTCGACACCGAGGTAGGCGACCTCATCTGCCGGGCGGCCGACGAAGGGGACGCCCGTCTCCTCGACGAGCTGGCTGGCGAGCGGCTGGGCAAGGGTCCAGGCCAGGACCGGGCGGTCTTCCTCGGCGGCTGCGACGAGGGCGGCCTCGGTGGCGGCCACGTGGTCTGGGTGCCCGCTGATACCGGTCCGGTCCATGACGAGGTAGGACGTGCTGCCGTGCTCAGCGGCGGCGGAGCGGACGGCGTCGACGAGGTCGGCCTGGGGGACGTCGGCCAGTACCCCGTCGGGGTGGTCGAGCAGGGTGATCGAGCGAACCCCGAGGGCGTCGCCGGCCAGGCGCAGCTCCTCGGCGCGCACGAGCGCGAGTGCGGCACCGTCGGCGACCGTGTCGGTGCCGAGGGTCGAGGCCTCGCCCTGGGTCAGGCAGAGGACGTCGACGGTCGAGCCCCTCGCCACGAACCGGGCGATGATGCCGCCGAGCCCGAAGGACTCGTCGTCCGGGTGGGCGACGACCGCGAGGACCGTGCCCAGCTCGAGCGCAGGGGCGGTGGGGGTCGTCCTGTGCGGGCTCATGGGGGCCTCCTCGTCGTGTGCCTGGGGACCTGCACCTCGCGACGAGGATACCCCATGGGGTATGACTATCGATGCCCTCGCGGGCCGCGGGCTGGTCACCCCACCCGCGTGGTCAGCCCGCGATGAGCGAGGCCATCTTCTTCGCGATGAAGTCGGTGGCCCGGCGCGGGTTGATCCGCATCATGAGATCGAGGCCCTTGGCGTCCTTGCCGATGATGACGCGGTAGGCGCCGCTGCCGACGGCCTCGACGATCTGCTCGGCCGCAGCCTGCGGGGTGGTCAGCCGCGCAGCGGCCTTCTCCATGTCGCCGGCACCCATGCCCTCGCGGCTCGCCCCGGAATTGTCGGCGATGCCGGTCGCGACGCCACCGGGGAAGACCGCGGTCACCGCCACCGACGTCCCACGCATCTCGGCGTAGAGCCCCTCGGTGAGCAGCTTGACCGCAGCCTTGCTCGCGCCGTATACCGTCTGCCCCGGCACCGGCGTGAAGCCACCCATGCTCGAGACGTTGACGACGCACGCCTCGGGTCGCTCGCGGAGCAGCGGCAGGAACGCCGAGCACGTGTTGACCACGCCCCAGAAGTTCACGCCCATGACCTTCTCCATCTCCGCACGCGGCAGGTCGGCGAAGGGGACGAACCTCTGGATGATCCCGGCGACGTTGAGCAGCCCGTCGACCTGGCCGTGAAAGGCCACGACCTCGTCGGCCAGCGTGCGCACCGCATCCTCGTCGCTGACGTCGCACGCGTGCGTGCTCAGCCGGTCCGCTCCGGCCAGCGACCGCAGCCCCTCGAGGGCCTCCGCGCGCAGGTCGACGGCGGCGACCTTCCCCCCTTCGCCGAGCAGCCGGATGACGACCTCGCGGCCGATGCCGTTGCCCCCACCCGTGACGACGAAGACCCGGTCCTGGACCTGCATGACTCCTCCTCGATCGGCTGTCTCCAGCCTATGACGCCCGAAAAATCGGTCGCGTCCGGCCGACCCGACCGCCTACCGTCCCCCCTGACGAGATCAGCGGGACAGGCCGGGGTACCGGACCCACCCTGCGCGTCGTACCTCGTCACCGCCCTCGGGCACCGGCATCGGAGCTGTTCACTCCTGGGGTTCGAATCCCTGGTCTCTCAACTCGCCGGTGGCCGGCGACATCCGCGCAGGAGGACCCTGCGACCCGCTCGGTCAGGTCGACGAGGTGGGCTCCCGTCCCCCTTCGCCGTCGCCGGCCGCCGGTCCGCCGCGCCCACCACGACCCGACCCTCGAAGGAGGTCACCGACATGTCCATCCTCACCCGTACCATCACCGTCTCCCCCTGGCAGGTGGCCCTCGAGCGCTACCGCGGCCGGCCGACCGTCGTGCTCGACGCGGGGCGGCACAAGCGACCCCGGCGGGCGCAGCACGAGTACGTCGACATGCGGCGGCAGTCGGGTGTCCTTGCCGTGCAGGAGATCCCGACCGCCGACGCGCTGACGGTCAAGGTGTCCGTCGCGCACACGTGGCACGTCGGGGACGCCGTGGCCTTCGCCGAGCGGTCTGCCGAGCCGTGGGCCGAGGTGTACCTCGCGATCCAGGTCGCGCTGCGCGACGCCCTCACCGGACTGACCGCCGAGCACGTGGTCGCCCTGCCGCGGGTCGAGCTCGGCTCTCGCGTGCGGGCCGCGGTCGCCGGGGTGGCTACCGACGTCGGCATCATCGTCGACGAGGTCGTCGTCAAGGACGTCGTCCTGCCCGCGGAGATCCGTTCGGCGGCCGCCGAGGTCGCCGTCGGGCGCCACCGGGCCCAGGCACAGCTCGAGGCCGCCCGAGCGCAGACCGCGGCGCTGCGCTCGCTCGCCAACGGCGCGAAGCTGCTCGACGACCACCCTGCGCTGGCCCGGATGCGGCTCGTCGAGTCGCTACCCTTCGGCGCGGAGGTCAAGGTCGTCCTCGGCGACGCAGCCGACTGAGGGGCGAAGGGGGTGACCCACCGGGAACGCGTGGGTCACCCCCTTCGAGGCTCGCTGTCGCTCGCGCCTCAGGAAGCCGCCTCCGTCGTGCGCCATGATGTCTGTCACACGGGCGGCCGGTCAGGTCGCCCCCGTCATGGAGGCGATCACATGTCCGACGCGACCTCGACCCAGAGCTGGCCCCCGGCCGACCCGGCGGCTCGCCGCGAGATCCCGTCCAGCTCCACCCCGCTCGACCAGGCGAAGGTCGAGGCGCTGCTCGCGCAGGAGTGGGAGCGGTTCACCAAGGACACCCCCGAGTCCGGCGAGCACAACGCGCGCGCCAGCAAGTCGCTGCCGCTCGGCGTGACCTCGTCCTTCCAGCACTGGGACCCCTACCCGATCTCCATCACGAGCGCCCGCGGCGCCTACCTCACCGACGTCGACGGGCGGCAGCTGCTCGACCTGTCGATGGGCTTCGGCGCGATGCTCGTCGGCCACCTCAACCCCGTCGTCGTCGAGAAGGTCCAGCACGCCCTCGCCGAGGTTGGCACCCTCTTCGTCACCCCGTCGCCCACCGCGACCCGGGTCGCCGAGCGCTACCAGGAGCGTTTCGGGCTCGACATGCTCCGCTTCACCCAGTCGGGCACCGAGTCGCTCATGTACGCGGTTCGCGCAGCGCGGGCCTACACGCAGCGCAAGGCGATCATCAAGATCGAGGGTGGCTACCACGGCGGGTACGACGCGCTGTCCGTCTCGGTGAAGCCGGAGCTCGCCGACGCCGGTCCCGCCGACGCGCCGACGCCCGAGGTCCCCTTCGACGTCGAGGCCGGCACCGTCCACGTCGTGCCGTACAACGACCTGCCCTACCTCGAGAAGATGCTCGAGCAGCACGGGTCCGAGGTCGCTGCGGTCGTCATGGAGCCGGTGGTGGAGAACCTCGCGATCGTCCTGCCGGACGAGGGCTACCTCGCTGGTGTCCGTGCCGCCTGCGACAAGGCCGGCACGCTGCTGATCTTCGACGAGGTGAAGACCGGCCTGACCGCCGGCTACGGCGGTGCGTCGCAGCGGGTCGGCGTCAAGCCCGACCTCGTGACGCTCGCCAAGAGCATCGGCGGCGGGCTGCCACTCGCCGCCTTCGGCGGCACGGCCGAGGTCATGCAGGTCGTCGTCGACGGCCGGATGGCTCACTTCGGCACGTACAACGGCAACCCCCTCGTCATGGCGGCCGCCGAGGCCGTCGACGAGGTGTGCACGCACGAGGCACTCGATGCCGCCGAGGGGCTCAACACCGCGACCCTCGACCAGATCGACGTCGTCGTCCGCGAGCTCGAGCTGCCCGCGCACACCGTCGGCATGGGTCTCAAGGGCTGCGTCACCTGGTCGACCACCCCGGTGCGCAACTACCGCGACTACAAGGCGACCGACTTCCGGGTCGCCGAGCTGTCCTGGCTCTGGGGCGTCAACCGGGGCGTGCTCACCCCGCCCGGGCTCGACGAGCAGTGGCTCGTCTCGCTCGCGCACACGCAGGCCGACATGGACGCGCTCGTCGGTCACTTCCGCGAGCTCGGGAAGGCGCTGCGGGCGTGACCGCAGCTGGCGCCGACTTCACCGCGCTGCCCGTCGTCGACCTCTCCCGCTGGGACGACGACGGGCAGCGGGCAGCGCTCGCCGACGAGGTCCGCGAGATCTGCCACCACGTCGGCTTCTTCCAGCTCGTCGGCAGCGGGATCACCCCGGAGGACCGGCGCGCGTACTTCGCCGAGCTCGAGCGCTTCTTCGCGCTGCCCGACGAGGTCAAGGCGCAGATCGACAAGGCCCGGTCCCCGCACCTGCGCGGCTGGGAACGCCTCGGCACCGAGCTCACCGACAACCGCACCGACCACCGGGAGCAGGTCGACCTGCTCACCGAGCATCCGGCCGGTCCGCCCGACGCTGATCCGCCATACCTGCGGCTCGAGGGGCCGAACCAGTGGCTGCCCGAGGACGTCCTGCCCGGCTTCCGAGAGGCCGTCGAGGAGTTCATCGGGCGCCTTGAGAAGCTCGCCGCCCGCGTCATGGAGGTCCTCTCCGCGGCGCTGGGCCTGGACCCCGGCTTCCTCGAGGAGTACTTCGGCGAGCGGCCGATGTCCATGGTCAAGCTCATCCACTACCCGCAGACCCCGGCCGGCGAGGCCGGCGTCAACGCGCACCACGACACCGGCTTCCTCACCCTGCTCATGCAGCACGAGGTCGGCGGCCTCGAGGTGGAGAACGCGAAGGGGGAGTGGGTGCCGGTCCCGGTGCGGGACGACGCCTTCGTCGTGAACATCGGCGAGATGCTGCAGAGCCTCACCGGTCGCTACTTCGTCGCGACGAAGCACCGGGTCATCGCTCACGACGAGCGCTACTCCTCCGCCTACTTCGCCGGACCCGACCTACGGACCGAGCTCGTCCCCCTTCGCCTCGACCCGGCGTACGCCGAGGCCGTGACGGCCAGCCCACGGCACTCGGCTGCTGGCTTCATGGCGCGGCGTGACGAGCTGCTCGCCGGGCAGGGCGGGACCGGTTCGACGGGTGCGCAGACCTACGGCGAGCAGCTGTGGGAGTACTACCGCCGCTCCTACCCGGAGGCGCTGGAGGCGCACCACGGTCGGTAGCGCGAGACGGGCATGGTGCGCGGCCCCCGATGGCCTAGCCTCGCCCCGTGCAGGCGCTCCTCACCGGGCTGACGACAGGGCTGGCCCTCATCGTCGCCATCGGCGCGCAGAACGCCTTCGTCCTGCGGCAGGGGATCCGGCGCGAGCACATCGGGGTCGTCGTCGCGATCTGCGCGGTGAGCGACGCCCTGCTCATCGCGCTCGGGACGGCGGGGATCGGCACGATCGTGGAGCGGGCGCCGTGGCTGCTCGACGTGCTCCGCTGGGGCGGCGTGGCCTACCTCGTGTGGTTCGCCATCGGCTCGTTCCGCTCGGCCCTTCGACCGGAGGGGCTGCACGCCGGCGACTCTCCGAGGGCGGTGACGCTCGGGTCGGTGGCGCTCACGACGCTCTCGCTCACCTACCTCAACCCGCACGTCTACCTCGATACCGTGCTCATGCTCGGCAACGTCGCGAACCAGCACGGCGACGAGCGGTGGGTCGTCGCGGGCGGGGCGATGCTCGGGTCGGTCCTGTGGTTCTCCGCGCTCGGCCTCGGAGCCCGGGCGCTTGCCCGGCCGCTGGACAAGCCATCGACCTGGCGGGTCGTCGACGTTTTCGTCGGGGTCGTCATGCTGCTCGTCTCGCTCAAGCTCGCGCTCGGCGCCTGACGGATCCCCTCCGGACGTGTCGCCGTACCTGCCATGCTGCCCGCATGGCGTACGACGAGGTGCTCGCCGAGCGGGTCCGGGGGCTGCTGGCCGACGAGTCGGGTCTGACCGAGCGCGCCATGTTCGGCGGTCTGGGCTTCATGCTCGACGGTCACATGGCGGTGGCGGCCGGGAGCCGACGCAGCCTCATGGTGCGGGTGCCGGAGGAGGCAGACGTCGACCCCTTGCTGCGGCCCATGGAGATGCGCGGTCGGGTGATGAGCGGCTGGTACGAGACCGCCCCCGACGTCGACCTCACCGACGCCGAGCTGGCTCGGGTCGTCGCGCCGAGCGTCGCCTACGTCCGGACGCTGCCGCCGAAGGCCCCGAAGTAGAGATCGGCGAAGGGGGGTCAGTCCAGCGGGCCCGTCAGGTACCGCTGGAGGGTGGGCCCTGCGGCCGCGACGAGCCGGTCGACGTCTGCCGTGGCGATCGGCGGCAGCGCGACGACGTGTCGGGTCAGGAAGATGCCCGCCACCTGGCTTGCGAAGAGCCCGAGCCGCAGCTCGGCGTCGTCCTCCCCGATCCGCTCGCGCACGATCGGCAGGATGACCCCGGTCAGCAGGCTGCGGAAGAGCTCTTGCTCGTCGGCGACGACCGCCTGCCGGAAGCGGGCGACGACGGCGGTCCCGGCCGGAGAGTCCCACACCGTGATGATCGCTCGGAGCGCTGTCGCCCCGATCTCGTCGTGCGGGCAGGTGCGAAGGGGGCGTAGCACCTCCTGCGGGTCGGCCGGGAACTCGGTGGCGGCGAGGAAAAGACCCTGCTTGCTGCCGAAGTAGTGGCTGATGAGCGCCGGGTCGACACCGGCCCGCTCGCCGACCGCCCGCATCGTCGTGCGGTCGAAACCGGAGGCGCTGAAGAGCTCGCGGGCCGCGGCGAGGATGTCGTCCCGCGCCGTCGACTCGCCGGCCCGGCGCCCACGACCTGTATGCCGGTCGAGGTGCGAGGGACCAGCCTCCAGGCCACCCCCTTCGCCTCGGCTCATCGGGTCTGCCGCGGCATCGACAGCGCCGCCACGACGAGCGCCCCGACGGCGAAGAGGGCGAGCACCCCGACGTGCCGTAGGACGTCACCGGTCGGGTCGGACTGCGTCCCGATCGCCTGGAGCCCCTTGACGGCGTAGGTCATCGGGAGCGCGTCGGAGAGCCACTGGAGGACGGTCGGCATCCCGTCGCGCGGCGCGAGCAGGCCGCAGAGGAAGATCTGCGGGCCGATGACGAGGGGCATGAACTGCACGGCCTGGAACTCCGTGCGGGCGAAGGCGCTCGCGAGCAGCCCGGTCGCGACCCCGACGACGGAGCCGACGACGGCGACGAGCAGGACCCACGCCATCGGGCCGGCGGTGTCGACCCCGAGGAACCAGTGCGTGACCCCGACGAGCACGAGCCCCTGGACGAGCGCCGCGACGGCGAAGGCGGTCGCGTAGCCCACGACGAGGTCGGCCCGGTGCAGCGGGGTGGTGAGGAGGCGTTCGAGGGTGCCGGACGTGCGCTCGCGGAGCATGGCCACGCTCGTCACGAGGAACATCACGAGCATCGGGAGGATCCCGAGCATCGTCAGTGCGATCGGGGAGAAGCGCCGCTCGTCGTTGAAGACGAAGTAGAGCAGCGTGAGGAGCAGCGTCGGGACGACGACGATGAGCGCCATCGTCCGGTGGTCGGCGCGCAGCTGCTGGAGGATCCGGCGGGTGGTCGCGAGGTAGATGCGGGGTTTCATCGGGACTCTCCCTGGCGGATGAGGGTGAGGAAGGCGTCCTCGGGGGAGTCGGCGCCGGTCTGCTCGAGCAGCTGCGTCGGGGCGAGGTGGGCGAGGACCCGCCCGTCGCGCATGAGCAGTACCGAGTCGCACCGGTTCGCCTCGTCCATGACGTGGCTCGAGACGAGCAGGGTCACCCCGTCGTCGGCGAGCGTGCGCAGGTGAGCCCAGATCTCCTCGCGGGTCACCGGGTCGAGGCCGACGGTGGGCTCGTCGAGGACGAGCAGCCGGGGCGGGCCGACGAGGGCGCAGGCGAGGGATGCCCGGCTGGCCTGGCCGCCGCTGAGGGTGGAGACGCGGCGTCGGGCGAAGGGGGTGAGCCCGACGGTCTGGATCGCTCGGTCGGCGTCATCGGCCGAGAACCCTTGCAGCGCGGCGAAGTACGCCGCGTTGTCCCGGACGGTGAGGTCGCTGTAGACGCTGACCGCCTGGGTGACGTAGCCGATCTGGGGACGCAGCGCGGCGTCGGTGGGAGCGAGCCCGAGGACGGTGAGCTCGCCGGAGTCGATCCGCTGGACGCCGACCATCGAGCGCATGAGGGTCGTCTTGCCGCAGCCGGAGGGGCCCATGAGGCCGACGACCGCGCCGGCGGGGATGTCGAGGTCGATCCCGTGGAGGATCTCGGTGCCCCCACGGGAGACGGTCAGGCCGCGCGCGGCGACCGCGAATTCATCAGGCGATGAGTTCATCACGTGATGAAATATCCTCCGTCGTCCCCACCCCGTCAACCCCCCGCCACCAAGGTCAGGGCGTCAGCAGGAGCCGCAGGAGGGGGGCGGTGTCGTCGGGCATGGGCTCCCGCGGGTCGAGCCAGCGCACCTCCTCGATCTCGGCCGCGGGGGCGACGTCGGGAGTGGACTCCGCAGACAGGTGTGGGTGCGAGAAGACGGTCGCGATGAGTGGGCGCCCGGTCTCGTTGGCGGCAGCGGTCCGGTAGACGCCGGTGAGCTCGAGCAGCCGTGGGGCGAGGTCGAGCGCGAGCTCCTCGCGGACCTCGCGCAGCGCGCACGCCTCCGGTGACTCGCCGGGGTCGGGCTTGCCGCCAGGCTGCATGAAGGTCGAGGTCCCCCGCTTGCGGACGGTAAGCACCCGCCCATCGGCGTCCCGGAGGGTCACCGCGCTGACGACGATCGCGTCGCCGTGGTCGCGGGGCTGGTCGGTCGCCAGGGCGGCGTACATGAGGGAGTCGGTCCACTCGCCCTTGCTCCACCAGTCGCGTCGTCGCAGGCCTTCGCGCAGCATGCCGATCCGCGCGCACAGGCTGGCGGAGCCCACGTTGCGGGCGTCCATCTGGGCCTCGACGCGGTGCAGCCCGTACCGCTCGAAGGCGAGCTGCAGCACCGCCGCCGCGGCCTCCGTCGCGTACCCGTGGCCCTCCGCGTCCGGGTGGAAGACCCAGCCGATCTCCCCCTTCGCCCCGGTCTCGTCGGTGACCCAGAGCGCGACGTCGCCGATGACCCGGCCCTCGAGCTCGACGACGAGGGCGAGGGCGCGGGCGGGCGAGTCCAGGCCGGTCCGGGCGATCCGCTCGGCGAGCTTCGTGGAGGTGGTCGCCTCGTCCCACGGACCCTCGAGGAGGAAGCGGGCGACCTTCGGGTCGCCGTAGTACGAGAGGAGCGCGTCGCGGTCGCGCGGCTCGTGCAGCCGCAACGTCAGCCGCTCGGTGCGAAGGGGGAACGGCGGGGAGGACATCGCACCATCATCGCGGCTGGCGGGGGGATGGGTCCGAGGAGTCTGCCGGCTAGGTCGTCAGGGTCGACCGCGCAGTGCGTCGACGCCCGGTCCGGTGAGGTCGCCGGGCCGGGAGACCCGCCCGGTGACGAGGAGGAAGAGGTCGCGCATCGGTCCGCGGATCTCGGGGCCGTCCCCGGAGGCCCAGTGGTGGTCGGTGGCGACGAGCCGGTGCCCACGCCACGGGAGCTGCCGGAAGACCTTGGCGGTCCGGCCGCGGTACCCGGCGGCGTGGTCGGCGGCGAGGGCGAGGTCCGCGAGCGGGACCGCAGGGGTCTGCTCGAGGGGCAGGGCGATGTCGTGCAGGTGGGCGATGACGTCGACGAGCAGGTCCTCCACCCCGAGCCCGGGCATGGTGGCGCGCTCCCCGACGATCGCGCGCAGCTGTTCGACGATCTCGGCCGGCTCGCTCCGGCGGGCGAGGTCCCGCGCGGACTCGCGGATGAGCCGGTTCGTGGGACCGAGGTGCCGCACGGCGATCCGCGCGATCGCGCCGCGGCTCAGACCGATCATCGTGAGGTGGCCGGCGACGTCTCGCACGGTCCATCCGTCGCAGAGCGAAGGGGTGGACCAGGCGGGGGCATCGAGCCCGGTGAGGAGGTCGATCGTTGTAGAGCGGTGCGTGTCCACCGCGTCCCAGAGCTCGTCGCGTGCCATGACCGGCCTCCTCCTCCGCCAAGAATCATTAGTACGATGATAGGACTAATGCTTCTCGAGAGGAAGAGATCTCATGACGCGCGAGCTGCCGACGAGCCTGCTGCTCTTCATGGCCCACCGCGCGGCCGAGGACGAGATCTTCGCGGCCGTGGCGGCGGCGGGGCACGGCGGGATCACCCGCGCCCAGGGGCGGCTGCTCGCGGGGATCGACGAAGGCGGCACCCGGGTCGGTCTGCTTGCCGAGCGCGCCCGGGTCGCCAAGCAGACCGCCGTCTCGCTCGTCGACCACCTCGTCGCGGCCGGTTATGTCCAGCGGGTACCCGACCCCTCCGACGGCCGCGCCCGCCTCGTCCGGCTTACGGCTGAGGGGGAGAGCGTCCTGCCGGCGACGCGGGCCGGGGAGGAGTCCGTCGAGTCGGCCTGGCGTGACCTGCTCGGTGATCGCCGCCTGGGCGAGCTACGCACCTCTCTCGAGCGGATCCTCGCGGAGTCCCCGCCGTCGTGACCCCTGGCGCCTGCCCGGTGGCTCAGGTGCCGCAGAAGGTGACGTATCCCTGGGTGAAGCCCGGGTCGGCCGGCTCGGCGTAGCGCTCGAGGCTGGGCCGCTCGACGAAGGGGGCGCGCAGCACCGCGTCGAGGGCGTGGAAGGGCTCGAGGTTGCCGGCGTGCGCGGCGGCAATGGCCTCCTCGACGAGGTGGTTGCGGGGGATGTAGACCGGGTTGGTCTCGTCCATCGCGTCCGCGACGTCCTTGCGATCGCCGTGGTGGGTGACCCCACCACCATCCGTGCGGACGGCGTCGAGGGCAATCAGCCAACGGCCGAACCAGGCCTCCCAGCGCTCGCGGTCCGTGATGCCGTCCAGGGTCGGCGTCGGCTCCTCGCGGAGCGTTCGAGCGAGGTCGCGGAAGAGGCCGGTGAGGTCGAGCGCCTCGGCGGCGGCGATGTCGAGGAGGTCCTCCACCAGCGTTGCGTCCGCAGGGTTGTCCTCATGGGGCGGAACCGTGCGGACGGTGCGGAGCCCGAGCTTGGCCCGGAAGAGGTCCAGCCGCTGCGCGTCGTAGGTGGTCCGGAAGGACTCGACGACCTCCTGCGCCTGCTCGACGGCCGCGTCCGGCGGCCCCTCGACGAGCGGGACGAGGCACTCGGCCAGGCGGGCGAGGTCCCACATCGCCATCGCCGGCTGCGCCGAGTAGCGGTACCGGCCCGCGTGGTCGATCGAGCTGAACCACCGCTGCGGGTCGTACTGGTCGAGGAAGGCGCACGGCCCGTAGTCGATCGTCTCGCCGGAGAGGGTCATGTTGTCGCTGTTCATCACGCCGTGGATGAAGCCCAGCGACATCCACCGCGCGACGAGCCGCGCCTGCCGGCCGACGATCGCGACGAGCAGCGCCATCGGGTCGTCGGCGGGGACGTCGGGGTAGTGCCGGGCGCGGGTGTACTCCGTCGCCTCGGCGAGCTGCTCGCGCGAGCCCTGCGTCGCGAGGAGCACGAGGGTGCCGACCCGCAGGTGCGAGGCCGCGACCCGGGTGAGGACCCCGCCGGGCAGCGGGCGCTCGCGGAGCACCTGCTCGCCGGTCGCGACGGCCGCCAGCGACCGGGTCGTCGGCACCCCGGCGGCGTGCATGAAGGCGCTCACGAGGTACTCCCGGATCACCGGCCCGACGACCGCGCGCCCGTCACCGCCGCGGGAGAAGGGGGTGCGTCCCGACCCCTTGAGCGCGATGTCGCGCCGCCGGCCGTGGGTGTCGACGACCTCGCCAAGCAGGTGCGCGCGTCCGTCGCCGAGCAGCGGGCTGAGCTGGCCGAACTGGTGCCCCGCGTACCCCTGGGCGATCGGCTCGGACCCGGGGGCGACGGCGTTGCCGGCGAGGACCGCGAGACCTTCGGGGGTGCGCAGCTGGTCCGGGTCGAGGCCGAGCTCACGGGCGAGCTCGTCGTCGACGGCCAGGAGCGAAGGGGTGGCCACGGGCGCCGGGTCGATCCGCACCCCGAGCCACCCAAGCTCGCGGACGAAGGTGTTGTCCCAGTGCTCCTCGAACGCGTGCCAGCCCATCGCCCCACCCTCGCAGATGCAACACGGCCGAAACACGGTGGCGCCGAGCGAGAAACACGGTTCGCGCACGATCCCGGCATGGCCAGGACCCGTCGTGACCGCTCAGCCGCCATCGCGCGGATCGTCGTCTACCGCTGCCGGCGGGACGCCACGTTCCGGCTCGTCTGGCCGGAGCTGGATGCGCCCCTCGTGCACCCGTGCCCTACCTGTGGCGATCCCGCCCTGCGACTCATCGGTACCCGGCCGGACGTCATCTCCGCCTGAGTGGCCTCAGAGGTGCTCGTCGCTGCTGGGGCGGTGGGTGCGAGCGAGCTTGCGGTCGGTGAGGACGATCTGCACGCCGAGGGCGATCGCGGCGACCACGGCGATGGTGAAGAAGACCATCGCGATCGCGGGGAAGCCGAAGATCCGGGCGTCGGTCTCGACCCGCATCATCATCGCCGCACCGATGATCGTCGCGGCGATGATCAGCCCGAGGGTGAGCCGGTTCGCGACCCGTTGGAGCACGAGGTGCAGGCGCTGCTCGTCGATGGCGTCGACCTGGACCCTCAGCTCGCCCTGGGAGACCGCGTCGAGGATCCGGTTGGCCCGCTTGGGCAGCAGGGCGGTGAACTCCTTGGCCTCGATCGCCGCCGCGAGGATCCCGCCGGGCGAGGTCTTGAGCGAGGCCGCGAAGATCTCGCTGACGTTGTCGCGGATCGCCTCGGCCGGGGCGAAGGTCGGGTCGAGGTGCGCCGTCGCCTGATCGAGGTTGAGGAGCGCCTTGCCGATCATCGACATCTCGGCCGGGGGCCGCAGCCCGTGCAGGCCAGAGACCCGGGAGAGGTCGACGAGGACCCGGCCGGCCTCCATGTCGGCGCCGCTGGCCACCGCCTCGCTCACGAGGTGGGCGACGTCCTCGCGGAAGGACGCTGCGTCGTAGTCCTCGAGCGGGTGGCCCATCTCGGCGAGGACCTGCGCGCACTCCTCGCCGTCGCCGTCGCTGATCGCGAGGAGGAGCTTGACGACCTGGGTCTGCACGCGGTCCGGGACGGTGGCGATCATGCCGAGGTCGAGCAGAGCCAGCCGTCCGTCGTCGGTGACGAGGAGGTTGCCCGGATGCGGGTCGGCGTGGAGGACGCCGTCGTCGAGGATCATCCGCAGGTAGCAGCGGAAGAGCTGCTCGACGATGGGACGGGCCTCGATGTCCATGAGAGCGAGCGGCCCGAGGTCGGTGACCTTGCGTCCCTCGATGTGCTCCATCGTCAGGACCCGGCTCGTCGTCAGCTGGAGGAGCGGCTCGGGCACGACGAGCCGCTCGTAGTCACGGGTCAGCTCGACGAAGCGCAGGAGGTTCTTGGCCTCGCGCCGGTAGTCGAGCTCGCCGACGAGGGAGCGGCGGAACTGCCCGAGCAGCTGGTTCAGGCCGTAGGAGCGGCCTACGCTCGTGCGGCGGTCGGCGAGCTGGGTGACCTTGCCGAGCACCTCCATGTCGTCACGGATCGTGTCGCGGACGTCTGGCCGTTGGACCTTGACGACGACGTCGCGGCCGGTGCGGGTCGTGGCCCGGTGCACCTGCCCGAGCGAGGCGGCGGCGAGCGGCTCCTCGTCGAAGTCCGCGAAGATGTCCTTGATCCGGGCACCTAGCTCGGACTCGACGATCTCCCTGACCTCCTCGAAGGGGAATGGCTGGACGGTGTCCTGCAGACGGGTCAGTGCCTCGGTGTAGGCCGGCGGCAGCAGGTCGAAGCGGGTCGAGAGGAGCTGACCCATCTTGATGTAGGTCGGACCCATGGCCTCGAGGTCGGCGGCGAAGGCCTGCGCCGTCTTCTCCGAGCCGGCGTCGACGGCGTCGTCACCGATGGCGAACTCATCGAGCTGGGCGCCGGCGAGGAGATCGGTCCGCCCGTAGCGCAGGAGGAGCCGGACGAGGTCGGTGTAGCTGCTCATGGTCTCTTTCCTCAGACGTGACCGGAGAGCTGGGCCATCCGGGTCTCGAGCGCGACGAGGTGGCGCTCGCAGGGGGTGCCCTTCTTGGCCTTCGTGCCGTCGGGGGCGCACATCGGCAGGACGTCGATGGAGAGCTTGGCCCCGCCGGCCAGGGACCGGAGCTCGTCGAGCTTGGCGGCGAAGGGGGATCCGCTGCCGGGGGAGTAGTACCGGATGGCCTCGTCGAGCTCGTCCTCGAAGAGGTCGGACTTCGTCACGACGACGACGAGCCAGATCGGCTTGTCGCGGCGCACGGCCATCGAGGCGATGCGGTGCGCGGTGATCGACCAGTCGTCGAGCTCGGCCGCGAGCAGCTCCTCGCGGGTCGCGCTCGCGGCACCGGTGATGCCGGCGGTGCGGCGCGGTGTCGCGTGGCCGTAGGCGACGACGTGCAGGACACCGTCGACGGGCTCGTCGTGGAAGACCTCGTCGAGGGCCGACAGGCGGGTGGCCGCGTTGTCGCCCGGGACGACGCGGAAACGGAAGCCGCGCCCCTTCGTCGTCGTGCGGGTGCGCCGCTCCATCGTCGCCGAGCCGACGTCGTCGGTGCCGATCGTGGGGTTGCGGCGGGCGATGGTGTCGGCGAGCCGGGTCTTGCCGACCCCGGTCATGCCGGTGACCGCGATCGTCGGGAAGCGGCCGCGGAAGAGGTGGCTCAGCTGGTGCGGCGCGTTCGTCAGGGCGCCGAGGGCGCCACCGGCGAGGCTGGTCCCGATGGCCGCGCGGGCGGGGCCGGACAGGCTGGAGCCCACGGTGCGGCTCGTCGGTCGGCTCATCTGCGGGTCACCTCGGGATGGTTCGGCGGGGCGTTCGGTCCAACCTCATCACACCGCGCGGGGATTCCCGGCGCTCAGCGTGACCTCGGCGGCTGCGGATGCAGGATTGGGGACTCCGACGGCGCCGTGCCAGACTCGATCGGTGGTAAGGAAGGCGTCGTCTTCCGTTGTCCCGGAAGGAGACTCGTGAGTCTCAAGGTCTCGTCAGCCGATCTGCTCCACCTGCGCCCCTGGCGGCGGGCGGTGGAGGAGCCGCAGCACCCGAGCTACGCCCGTCACGTCGACGGCGAGTGGCAGACGGTGAGCGCCCGGGAGCACCTCACCGGGCTGGTCAAGACGGCCCGCGGGCTCATGGCGAGCGGGATCGAGGCGGGCGACCGGGTCGCGATCATGTGCCAGACCCGCTATGAGTGGATGCTCCTCGACGAGGCGATCTGGGCCGCCGGCGCCATCACCGTCCCCGTCTACCCGTCGTCGTCCGCGAGCCAGCTCGCGTGGATCGTGGAGAACTCCCGGGCGAAGGTCCTCGTCGTCGAGTCCGCCGAGCAGGCCGCCCTGGCCGAGGGGCTCGACGCTGAGGTGCTCGTCCTCGAGGACGGCGGGCTGCGGACCCTCGAGGAGCGCGGCTTCGACGTCGAGGACGCCGAGCTCGTCCGCCGGCGGGACGGCGTGACGATCGGCGCCCCCGCATCCATCGTCTACACCTCAGGGACCACCGGACGGCCGAAGGGGGTCGTCCTCACCCATCGCAACCTCGCCGCCGAGGTCGCCGGGCTCCTGGCCGCGCCCGTGGGGTCGGAGGCCGTGGAGGGTCGCCGGATGCTCATGTTCCTGCCGATGGCTCACGTGCTCGCCCGGGCGGTCGCCCACGCCGGCGCCCAGGGTGGGATGACGGTGGGCTTCTGGTCCGACTTCGGCACGCTGACGACGGCGCTGTCGAGCTTCCGGCCGCACGTCGTCCTCGGTGTGCCCCGGGTCTTCGAGAAGGTCCACGACGCGATCCGGACCAAGGCCCGGGAGGCCGGCCGCGCCCCGTCGGAGGTCTTCCGCCGGGGGTCCCAGGTCGCCCTCGAGTGGAGTCGCGACCTCGGGGGTGACGGGGTCGGCGACGCGCGCGTCCGCGGGCCGCGGCTGCGCGCCGAGCACGCGCTCTTCGACCGGCTGCTGTACTCCAAGATCCGCGAGGCCCTCGGCGGCGAGTGCCGCTACGCGATCAGCGGCGGCGGCGCGCTCGACCCGCGGCTCCAGCACTTCTTCCGAGGGGCGGGTGTGCCGATCTACGAGGGCTACGGGCTGACCGAGACCTCGGCGGCGATCACCGTCAACGGGCCCGGCCGGCAGCGCATCGGGACCGTCGGCCGGCCGCTCGACGGCAACGAGGTCCGCATCGCCGAGGACGGCGAGATCCAGCTGCGCGGGCTCGTCGTCATGGAGCGCTTCTGGGAGGACGAGGAGGCCACCGAGGCGGTCTTCGACCACGGCTGGCTCAAGACCGGCGACCTTGGGCGTCTCGACGAGGACGGCTACCTGACGATCAGCGGCCGGGCCAAGGAGATCATCGTCACCGCCGGCGGCAAGAACGTCGTGCCCGGGCCGCTCGAGGAGGAGCTGCGGGCTCACCCGCTCGTCGCCCACGCGATGATCGTCGGCGACGGCCGCCCCTTCGTCGCCGCGCTCGTCACCCTCGACCACGACGGTGTGCGCCGCTGGGCGGCCGACAAGGGGCGGGGCGACGTCGACCCGGCCGACCTCGTCGACGACGAGGCCCTCCGGGTCGAGCTGCAGCAGGTGATCGACGAGGCCAACCAGGCCGTCTCCCGGGCCGAAGGGGTCCGCCGCTTCGTCCTCCTCGCCGACGACTTCACCGAGGAGCGCGGCGAGCTCACCGCGACCCTCAAGCTCCGCCGGCACGTCATCGAGGAGACCCGCGGCGAGACGATGCGCGAGCTCTACGGCTGACCCGCCCCCGCCTCCACCTCCACCTCCACCACACCCCTTCGCAACGTCCGCCACCGTGGGCCTTACGTACCCACATCGGCGGACGTTGTGGACGCCTGGCTCGTAACGTCCGCCACCGTGGGGCCCGAGAGCCCACGGTGGCGGACGCAAGGGTCAGGGGCGGGCCGTGGCGAGGGCGACGATCGCGTCGTGCAGCCACCGGGCCAGGCCCGGCTCGCGGTCGTCGTAGTGCGCCGTGAAGCGCGGGTCCGCGAGGTACATCTGCGCGATCCCGACGTGCATCTGCGGCGAGCAGTCGTAGAAGACCTCGATGCTCTCCCGGTGCCGCCGCGCGATGTCCAGGCCCTCGGGAGAGGCGGGGTCGACCCCTTCGCGCAGGGCGGCGGCAGCCGCCGACTCCAGCGACTCGGCGTCCTCCTTGACGCGCTCCCAGTCGGCCTTCGTCATCCGGGCGGTGCGCTGCTGCGACTGCTGCCAGGCGTCTGTGTCGCCCCAGCGCTCCTGTGCCTCGGCCGGGTACTCCTCGCCGAAGCCGTCGCCGAAGATCCTCTTGATGTCGTCGGTGGTCGCGGGTCGGTCGTTCATCTCAGCCTCCAGTGCTTCGTCGATCGCGTCGACGAGGGCGGTCATCTGGGCCACCCTCGCCATGACCTCCGTGCGCTGCCGTCGCAGCTGCTCGACCCGGGTCGTCCCGTCGCCGTCGAGCATCGCGGCGACGTCCTCGAGCGCGAGCCCGAGCCGTCGGTAGACGACGATGCTCGCGAGACGCTCCAGATCGTTGCGCGTGTACAGCCGGTAGCCGGCCGGGCTGCGCTCCGACGGGGAGAGCAGCCCGATCTCGTCGTAGTGGTGCAGTGTGCGCACCGTGACGCCGAGCTCCTGCGCCACGGCGCCGACGGTCATCGGGTCATCCACGACCTCAGTGTGACGGCTGCGTGCGGTGGTCATGGGTCCACCGTGGCGCCTCACGTCGCGTGAGGGTCAAGCCGCAGGACCGAAGGGGGATGCGCGCCCGGGTCAGCGGCGGTAGGCCGTGGCGTGCCGGGGCTGGTAGATGAGGATCGGGTCGGTGCCCGGCACGTCGATCTCGAGCCCGAGACCGAAGCCCATGTCGGCCGGCTCGTCGTCGATCTCGGCGCCCCGCCCGCGCAGCTCGGCGACCGTCGCGGCGATGTCCTCGACCATGAGGCTCACCTGGTGGTGACGCGGCGCGACGAACTCCTCCCCGGCGTGCTCCCCCTTCGTCGGGTGGACGCCGAGCTCGCTCGGACCGGTGTCGAAGATCAGCCAGCCGGCCGGGTCGCCCTCGGACGCCACCTCGTCCTCGGTGGACGAGACGTCGGTCACGAAGGGGAGACCGAGAACGTCCTTGAAGAAGGCGCGGGTCGCCGTCGCGTCGTCGCTGTAGATGAGCGCGTGCACTGCGGTGATCACTCCTCGAACCTATCGGGCGCGCACGCCGGATGGGTGAGGATGGCGGCATGACCGGCCCTTCCCTGCCCGCCGCTGCCGACCTCGACCTGCGCGACCGCGTGCGACTGCTCTCCGGCGGGGCCGTGTGGCGCACCCAGGAGCTCGACGGCGTGCCCGCGGTGACGATGACCGACGGGCCGCACGGCCTGCGGGTCCAGCGAGGCAGCGGCGAGGACCACCTCGGGGTCGCGCCGAGCCTGCCGGCGACGTGCTTCCCGACCGCGGTGACCCTCGCGGCGACCTGGGACGAGGCGCTCGCCGAGGAGGTCGGGGCCGCCGTCGCCGAGGAGGCGCGCGAGCAGGGGGTCCACGTCGTCCTCGGGCCGGGCCTGAACATCAAGCGCCACCCGCTCGGCGGTCGCAGCTTCGAGTACCTCAGCGAGGACCCGCTGGTCTCCGGGCGGATGGCCGCGGCGCTCGTGCGCGGGCTGCAGTCCCGCGGGTCGGGGCGTCGGTGAAGCACTTCGCGGTGAACAACCAGGAGTCGCACCGCTTCGTCGTCGATGCCGTCGTCGACGAGCGCACGCTGCGCGAGATCTACCTCAGCGGCTTCGAGCACGTCGTGCGCACCGCACGGCCGTGGACGGTCATGTGCGCGTACAACTCCCTCGCCGGCGAGCTGTGCAGCGAGAACCGTCGCCTCCTCACCGGGATCCTCCGCGACGAGTGGGGCTTCGAGGGCCTCGTCGTGAGCGACTGGGGTGCCGTCGCGGACCGGGCGAAGGGGGTGGCCGCCGGCCTCGACCTCGAGATGCCCGGTGGGCACCGGCTCTCCGACCCGCAGGTCCTCGCGGCCGTCGCGGACGGGTCGGTGGCCGAGTCGGACGTGACGGCGAGCGCTCAGCGGGTGCTCGACCTCGTGGGTCGGGCGACGGGGATGGGTGGGCCCTCGCACCTCAGGGACCACGACGACGAGCACGACGCGCTGGCCCGTCGGGTCGCCGCCGAGGGGACGGTCCTCCTCGCCAACTCGGGGGTCCTCCCCCTTCGGCCGGAGACGACGGTGGCGCTCATCGGACCCTTCGCCGAGACGCCCCGCTACCAGGGCGCCGGCTCCTCCCTCGTCAACGCTCGGCGGGTGACGACCGCGCGAGCCGCCTTCGCGGACAAGGGGATCGACGTCCGGTACGCCCAGGGCTGCACCCCTGAAGCCGACCGCCGCTCGCCCCAGCTGCTTGCCGAGGCCGTCGCGACCGCCCGTGATGCCGACGTCGCCGTCGTCATGGTCGGTCTGCCGGGCCGCCACGAGTCCGAGGGGTTCGACCGCGAGGGCCTCGCCCTGCCGCCCGCCCACGACGAGCTCGTCCGGGCGGTCGCCGCCGCCAACCCGCTGACCGTCGTCGCGCTCTCCAACGGTGCGCCCGTGCTCATGCCGTGGCGCGAGGACGTCGCCGCGATCGTCGAGTCCTACCTCGGTGGCCAGGCCGGCGGAGGCGCCCTCGTCGACGTCCTCCTCGGTGACGTCGAGCCTGGCGGGCGGCTCGCCGAGAGCTTCCCGGCCGCGACCTCGGACGTCGCCGCCGACCCCTTCTTCCCCGGGCAGCCGCGGCAGGTCGAGCACCGGGAGGGACTCTTCGTCGGCTACCGGCACCACGTCTCTGGAGGTCCCGAGCCGGCCTTCCCCTTCGGCCACGGGCTGTCGTACACGCGGATCGAGCTGAGCGACGTCTCGGCGCCGACGACGGTCGGTGCCGGCGAGCCCCTGACCGTCGAGGTCACCGCGACCAACGTCGGCGACCGGCCCGGCTCCGAGGTCGTCCAGGTCTACCGCCGCGACCTCACCGGGCTCGTCCTGCGGCCCGAGCGCGAGCTCGTCGGCTTCGCCAAGGTCCGCCTCGAGCCGGGGGACTCCACGCGCGTGCGGGTCGAGCTCACCGACCGGGCCTTCGCCTACTGGGACGTCGACGAGGCGGGCTGGCGCACGCCCGAGGGTGAGCACGAGCTGCTCGTCGGACGCTCCAGCGTCGACATCGCCGGCGAGGCCCGGGTGCGGGTGACCGGCGGCGTGACAGCGGTCGGCCCCCGGACCGAGCGGGCCGACGCCCCACCGATCGCCGCCTCGGACGAGGCCTTCGCCGCCCGTCTCGGCGGGGCCGTCCCGACACCCACGCCCGTGCGCCCCTTCACCCGTGACTCGACCTTCGACGAGATCGCGACGACCCGGGTCGGGCGGGCCTTCCGCGACATCGTCCGCAAGGTCGCGGTCGGCCCCCAGATCGCCGCGGCCGAGCCGGGGATGGCCGACATGATCGAGCGCAACTTCGCCGAGCTGCCGCTGCGCGCGGCCGTCCGCATCGGCGCTGGCATGCTGCCGTGGCGGGTGGTCGACGGGGTCGTCCGGCTGGCCAACCTCACCCGACGTCGAGGGTGAGGTTCGTCTCCGAGACCGCCCAGGTGCCGACCGGCTCCCTTCGCCCTCGGTCGAACTAGGGTCGAGGACGTGAAACTCACCCACCAGCACGACGTCGACGCGTCCGTCGACCACATGTGGCGCGCCTTCACCGACCTCAAGCGGGTCGGGCGCTGCTTCCCCGGCGCGCATGTCAGCGAGGTGACCGGCGACGACTTCGTCGGCGCGCTCAAGGTCAAGCTCGGCCCCTTCGTCCTCACCTACGACGGCGTCGGCTCGATGACGAAGCAGGACGAGTCCGCCCGCGTCGCGCAGGTCAAGGCGACCGGCAAGGAACGGCACGGATTCGGCAAGGCCGACATCACGATCGACGTGCGGCTCACCGAGATCAGCGCCCAGCGGAGCAGTGTGCACATCACGACGACCCTCGACGTCAAGGGTGCGCCGACCAACCTCGGCGGCGGCATCGGGCAGCGCGCGTCCGACCCGCTCATCGAGCACTTCGTGATGTGCCTCTCCGGCCCGGCGTCCGCGAGCACCGGCGGCCCCGACGACGAGCCGCTCGACATCGGCCGCGCCGTCCTGCCCGGACTCGTCGCCTCGTACGGCCGCTCGATGATGCGCCTCGGCCGGAAGAAGCGCTGACGTGCGCGTCCTCGTCACCGGGGCCCGCGGCTACATCGGCTCGCGGCTCGTCCCTGCCCTGCTGGAGCGCGGTCACGAGGTCGTCGCCACCTCCTCCGACGGCACCGGCACGACGGCCTACCCGTGGCGCGACAACGTCGAGTGGCGGGCGATGGACGTCTTCGACCCGGAGCAGGTCCGGGCCGCGGTCGAGGGCATCGACGTGCTCGTCTACCTCATCCACGGCCTCGACGACCGCGACTACGTCTCGCGCGACGCGATCGCTGCCGCGAACGTCGCGCAGGCCGTCGACGACGCCGGCGTGGGGCACGTCGTCTACCTCTCGGGCCTCGTCCCCGACCTGCCCGACGCCGAGCTCTCCGACCACCTGCGCTCTCGGCTGCAGGTCGAGGACATCCTCACCCTGTCGTCGGCAACGACCCTGACGCTCCGTGCGGCCATCGTCATGGGGTCGGGCTCGGCGAGCTTCGAGGTGGTGCGGCAGGTGTCGCGGCGGATGCCCGGCATCCGACCTGTGCCGACCTGGATGCGCGACACCCTCGTCCAGCCGATCGCCGTCAGCGACGCCGTCGAGTACCTCGCGCTCGCGGTCGAGGCGACCGACGTCCACGGCTACCTCGACATCGGCGGTCCGGACGTCCTCAGCTACCCCGAGCTGCTCCGGGTCTACGCCGACGTCGTCGGCTACACCCGCATGCAGATCCCGCTGCCGTGGATGCCGCCCGAGCTCATGGGCCCGGTCGCCGGCGCGCTCACCGACGTCGACGACGCGACCGTCGAGGCGCTCGTGCACTCCCTGCACCACGACATGATCTGCCGCCACGACGCCCGCGAGGTGCTCGGCGAGCCCGGCCGCACCCTCGTCGGGGTGCGTGAGTCCATCACCCGAGGGGTCGTCCCCTTCGACCCCGACCACGACGGGGCCGCCGCCGGGGAGGACCCCCTTCGCCCGTCGGCCGGCGACCCGGCCTGGACCCGCTGACGGGGTCTCGTCCAAGGCCCGGTCAGACGTCGACGTCCGCCTCGAAGGTCGCGTTCACCTCGGCGCGCACCTCGAGCCGCCCCGGCCGGGGCTCGACGGTCTCGTGGTTGGCGCGCGCCGCGAAGCCAGCCTTGAGGGACATGGCCTCTACCTCCCCGCCCGGCCGGTCGAGCAGCCCGGGGTCGGCGATCGCGAGGCAGCGCACCCGTCCGGCGCCGGCCGCCTGCGCGACGACCCTGGCCCGCTCGTGCGCCGCGACGACCGCGCCGGCGGTCGCCTCGTCGCGCAACCTGCCCCGGGTCTCGTCGGTGAGCTCCCAGACGACTGGGTGCTGGGACAGCCCTGGCGTCGAGCCGTGCCGCGCGGCGAAGCCGGCGAGGACCTCCGGGTCACGGAAGACCGCGACGACCTCGGACCGTGCCGTGTGCTCCTCGGCCTGCGGTCGGCCCGACGGGTCGTGCGGCGTCCACGAGCTCGTCGCGACGGGTTGGACCTCCCAGGACTCCAGGTCGCCCTGGCCGTCGAGACCCCTGAGGTCGGCGGTGATGGCCTGCACGGTCGCGACCGTCTCGTCGTAGACCTGCGCCGCCTCTGCTCCCGACCGGCTGACCTCGAGCCGGAGCCGACCGACCTCGGGCTCGTGCGACGCGACGTGGGTGCCGATGACCGTGATCCGCATGGCACCAACGTAACGGCGAGCGGGGACCGCCGTAGGGTCGAAGGGTGAGTCGTCACCCCCTTCGCCCGCTGACGCGTCGGCTGGTCTACCCGGCCCCGGTGTGGGACCGGGTCGCCGTCGGCGACGATCTCGTCGAGACCGCGGACGGGCACGCACTGCTTCACCGCCCGGGTCCCGCTGACGGGTGGACCGTCGTCTACTGCCACGGCAACGGCAGCGACCTCGGGACCGTCGCGCCGCTGGCCGACCTCTTCGAGCGCGAAGGGGTGGGCTTCGCGGCCGTGGAGTACCCCGGCTACGGGCCGGTCCGTGGGCGGCTGCACGAGGCGGGCCTCGTCGAGGCGGCGGCCGCGGGTGTGGCCGAGCTGCGGCGAAGGGGTGTGCCGCAGGCGCGCACCGTGCTCGTCGGTGAGTCGCTCGGCAGCGCGGTCGCGGCCCGGCTCGCCGTGGACGGGGCCGGGGCGGGGCTCGTCCTCGTCTCGCCCTTCACGTCGATGACGGCGATGTTCCGGACCTTCGTGCCGAAGCTGCCCGCCTTCGTCGTGCCGGACCGCTTCGACACCGAGTCCGTCGCCGAGCAGATCGAGGTGCCGACGCTGCTGCTCCACGGCTCCGAGGACACCCTCGTGCCGCCCGCGATGAGCGAGGCCCTCGGCGGGCTCATCGAAGGGTCGCGGCGGGTCGTCGTCGAGGGACGCGGCCACAACACGCTGTGGGAGGCACCGAGCCAGGTGCTGCGCGTGGTCGTGGGGTTCGTGCGGGAGCTCGCGGACTGACGGAGGGGTCGAGGCTGCTCACACGGCACGGAGCACGGGTCGATGGCGGTCGCCGATGCGCGGGCTGGTGCCGAAGGAGTCCCCGGAGCTGGCTGCCCACCCATGTGGTGTGACGACGTAGACCTCGCCGTTGAAGCTGCTCATGAAGTGGTTCGAGTCGGCTCTCCCGCTCGTCGCGAGGACAACGAGCTGCACGAGACGGTCGTCGTGCCTGGCGCCGACCCGTGGTGGACGCGGACGAACATCCTCATCGAGAACGACTACGTGGACCGGATCATGAGCCGCTACGGCCTGGTGACGAAGACCGAGGCGGTCGATCTCGCCCTGCGACACCTCGCGGGTGACCCGATGACGCTCGACGAGGCGCTCGCCATGCGCGGAGCGCACGCGATCGACGACCTCCCGGCCGAGACACCGCCACCCGGAACACGATTCGTTCCCCGGAGCGGGAACGAGAGCTGCGCCGTCTCCTGGACCGGTTCCCGCTCCTGACCTTCGACGCAGCTGCGGACTTCGATGCCGCGGTGTCGATCTACCGCCCCAGCCGCCGGCACGGCGTGGCGCCGCGCGGACTCATCGACTGCCTCATCGCGGCGGTGGCGCTACGGCACGCCGCCGAGTGCCTGTCGCAGGACCGCGACCTCGCTCGGCTCGCCGAGGTGGTCCGGCCGCGGCTCCACCCGGCGTCGCTCGGGCGGTGATCGTGACGCCCTGACGGAGCGTCGGCATCCGAGGCCTCAGGCGCCGAGGGCCTCCGCGACGGAGACGACGAGCCCGCCGATCATGAAGGCGAGGATCACGGCGACGAGGGTCGAGGTCGCCGGCGCCGGGACGAAGCGTCGCCACCCCGTCGTCACCGGGTCCGCCCCGTGATGCTCGTGGGTCAGGGCGTGCCCCTTGCCTCGCTGCAGCAGGTATCGGTTGACCGGGAAGGCGGCCACTGCGGCGACGGCGAGCGCGATGGTCATGCCGATCCAGAAGATCGGGTTGACCAGCCCCGCGTCCATCGCGCCGGGGATGACGGCCATGACGAGGTTGTCGACGACCTCCATCGTGAGGATCGACAGGGTGTCAGCGGCGAAGACGATGCTCAGGGCGGCCCCGATGCCCAGCCCGGTCCTCACGAGCGGGAGGGTCGAGAAGGAGTAGCCGAAGAGGAACGCCAGCCCGACCGCGAGTGCGATGGTCCAGACGTTGCCCAGGCCGAGGGCGGTGCCGATCATCAGGCCGAGGATCTCGCCGACGGCGCAGCCGGTGAGGCAGTGCAAGGTGGCGCTCCAGGCCATCCGGTTGATGCCGCCCATGTCGTGGCCGGCGTGGTCGTGCTGCTCGTCCTCGTGCGTGGCGTGGTCGTGGTGGTCGGTGTGTGCGTGCTCCATAGCGCCTTCCAACATACCCCTCAGGGGTATCAATTTCCAGATCGAAGGGGGTCCCCCGCCGTCGAGCGAACATCGATTCAGCGACGTCGGTGGGCAGGTCTAGGGTTGCTCGTCGTGACCACCTACGCGATCGAGGCCGAGGGCCTCCGCAAGACCTACGGTGAGGTCGAGGCCCTGAGGGGCGTGGACCTCGCCGCACCAGCGGGATCGGTGCTCGGCGTCCTCGGTCCCAACGGCGCCGGCAAGACGACCGCCGTCCGTATCCTCTCCACTCTCATCAAGCCTGACGCGGGCACCGCCCGGGTCGCCGGGATCGACGTTGTCGCCGACCCCTTCGGCGTCCGGCGCAACATCGGGGTCGCGGGCCAGTACGCCTCGGTCGACGAGTACCTCTCCGGCCAGGAGAACCTCGAGATGATCGGCCGGCTCTACCACCTCTCGGCGAAGGAGGCGAAGGCCCGCGCCAGCGAGCTGCTCCGAGACTTCCGTCTCGAGGAGGCCGCGGATCGACCGGCGAAGACCTACTCCGGAGGCATGCGCCGACGGCTCGACCTCGCCGGCGCCCTCGTCGTGCGCCCACCCGTCGTCTTCCTCGACGAGCCCACGACGGGCCTGGACCCGCGCAGCCGCGGCGACATGTGGCAGGTCATCACCGACCTCGTCGCCGACGGCACGACGGTCCTCCTCACCACGCAGTACCTCGAGGAGGCCGACCAGCTCGCGCACGACATCGTCGTCATCGACCACGGTGAGGTCATCGCCCGCGGAGACGCGGACCAGCTCAAGGCGCAGGTCGGGGGCGAGCGTCTCGTCGTGACCATCGCCGAGGGCGACCGGCTCGGCGAGGTCGCGAGCACCCTGCGCCCACTGGGGATCGGGGAGGTCGAGACCGACGAGCACACCCGCACCCTCACGCTCCCCGTCAGCACCGGCACGTCGGCCCTGGTCCAGGCGGTGCAGTCACTCGGCGATGCAGGGGTGACGGTTCAGGACATCGGCATCCGGCGACCCACGCTCGACGACGCCTTCCTCTCCCTGACCGGTCACCGCACCGAGGAGCCCATCAGCACCGACGAGGAGGCCCGCGCATGAGCACCCTCGTGAACGACTCGATGACGATCGTCCGCCGCAACCTCATCAAGATCAGGCGGGTCCCCGACCTGCTCGTCTTCACAACCCTCCAGCCGATCATGTTCGTGCTGCTCTTCGGCTTCGTCTTCGGCAGCATCGCCGGCGGCGACGGCCAGGGCTACCGCGAGTTCATGATGGCGGGCATCTTCGCCCAGACCGTGGTCTTCGGAGGCACCTTCACCGGCTTCGGGATGGCCGAGGACATGCAGAAGGGGGTCATCGACCGCTTCCGCACGCTGCCGATGCACCCGAGCGCGGTGCTCGTCGGGCGCACCCTCTCCGACGTCGTCAACAACGTCATCTCGCTCATCGTCATGGCGCTGACCGGCCTGCTCATCGGCTGGCGGATCCGCGACGGCCTCGTCCCGGCGATCCTCGCCTTCCTCATCCTCTTGCTCTTCGCCTACGCGGTGAGCTGGATCATGGCGTGGGTGGGGCTCAAGGTCCGCACCCCGGAGGTTGTCGGCAACGCGTCCTTCATGGTGATCTTCCCGCTGACCTTCATCGCCAACACCTTCGTGCCGAGCGAGAACTTCCCGGCGCTGCTGCGGACCTTCGCGGGGTGGAACCCCGTGTCGACGCTGGCGCACTCCGCTCGTGACAACTTCGGCAACCTCGGGGCGATGGCCGGCGGCGGCCAGGGGATGACCGAGGAGGCCGTCCGGTCGACCTCCGAGTACACGTGGGCGCTGCAGAACGCCGAGCTCTACACCCTCGTCTGGGTGGCCCTCATCCTCATCGTCTTCGTGCCGCTCTCGACCCGCGAGTACCAGCGCGCGATGACGAGGTAGCGCCCGACGACCGACGCGCGATCGTCACGGCCCGGCCCTTGGTCCTGCCGAATCCGGACCGATCCTTGGCGGATCCCAGACTCTCCGGGGATGGAGCCTTGGCCGCTGTGCTCCCTAGCGTGAGGGGTCGGCACCCCGGCCGACCGCAACGTCACAGGAGTCATCCATGAAGCGCACCTCGACGCGAGTGCTCACCGCCCTTGCCGGCACCGGCCTCCTCGCCGTCACCGCGGCCGCTACGGGCCACGCCGTGGACTCGGACGCCCCGACGTACCGGGAGTTCAAGGCGGACACCTTCCAGGACACCGACGGCCAGTACATCGTCAACGGTGACGTCCCGGTGGCCCAGGCCGGTGCGCTCAAGAGCTTCTACGACGGGCTCGTCGCCCCGCAGACGCCGACCGACGGCCTGATCATCAACACGGTCTACGGCAGCGACGACACGTGGTCCGGGGGCCAGGCCGCGAACCTCACGTACTGCGTGAGCACGAAGTTCGGCGCGGACCACACCGCCATCAAGAACGCCATGGCGTCCGGCGCCGGCCAGTGGGAGAGCGCGTCGTCGAAGATCAACTTCGTCCACGACGCGAGCCAGGACGGATCTTGCACCGTCCGCAACAAGAAGGTCGTCTTCTCCGTCGAGCCGACGCGCACGACGCAGTACATCGCCCGCGCCTTCTTCCCGAGCTCGAGCAAGTCGCAGCGCAACGTCCTGGTCAACGCCCGCTCGCTGCACAGCAGTGGCTCGTGGACCCCGAGCAACATCATGGCGCACGAGCTCGGGCACGTCCTGGGCTTCCGGCACGAGCACACCCGCCCCGAGGCCGGCACGTGCTTCGAGGACAACAGCTGGCGTCCGCTGACCGCCTACGACTCCGCGTCGATCATGCACTACCCGCAGTGCAACGGATCCTCCGACGACCTGAGCATGACGAGCACCGACCGCGCCGGCGTCCAGGCCGTGTACGGCTCCTGAACCCGTCCGACATCCTCCCGGATGGTGGAGGCCGTCGACCCTGACCCGGGTCGGCGGCCTTCGCCGTGCCTGGGTCGCAGCAGGCGGCGACGGAAGGGTGCCGGGGTCAGAGCCGGTGGCGCAGCCCGGACGCACGGGCGGTGCGGCGCTCGACCGCTGCCCGGACGGACTCCTCGGAGCCGACGATCGTCACCCGCTGCTTGGCGCGGGTCAGCCCGGTGTAGAGCAGCTCGCGGGTGAGCAGCCGCGACTCGGCGTCGGGGAGCAGCACCGTGACGTGCTCCGCCTGGCTGCCCTGGCTCTTGTGGATCGTCATCGCGTGTGCGGTCTCGGCGTCGGCGACGGTGCTGGCGCCGTACGTGACAGCTGCGCCGGGGGCGCCGAAGGCAGCGACGAGGCGTCCCTCCTGGCCAAGGACGACGACCCCGGTATCGCCGTTGGACAGGCCGAGCCGGTAGTCGTTGGCGGTGACGAGCAGGGGGCGGCCGGCGTACTGACGCCCGAAGAACCCGCTCTGCTCGCTGAGCCAGCGCTCGACCCGGGCGTTCCACGAGGACACCCCCCACGGACCGTCGCGGTGCGCGCAGAGGAGCCGGTGCTCGTCCAGGGCCTGGAGCACCGCGGGCACGTCGCCGGCCAGAGCGAGGTCGCGCAGCCGCTCCGCTCGCCCGAGGAGGAGCCGTTGGAGCTTCTCCTGCGCCTCGATCGGGTCGTCGACCGCGAGAAACTCGACGCTCTCGTCGAGCGTGCCGCTCCCCGGGTCGCGCTCCGGCTCGGACCGCAGGATCGCCATGACCTCGTCGGCGTGCCCATCCCGGACCGCTGCGGCGAGGGCGCCGATCCGGGTCCCGAACCGCCGGGACGTGAGCAGGCGCGACACCGGGGTGTCCTCGTGGTCGGAGTACCCGGCCACGAGGTCGGCGAGCACCGCGCCGGCCTCCACCGACGCGAGCTGGTCCGGGTCGCCGACGAGGACGAGCCGGGCCGTGGGGCGCAGGGCGTCGAGCAGCCGGGCAGTCATGGTCAGGGAGAGCATCGACGCCTCGTCGACGACGACGATGTCGTGGGGGAGGGGGTTGGTCCGGTCGCGCTGGAAGCGGGTGCTGCTGTCGCGTCGCCACCCGAGCAGCCGGTGGAGCGTGACCGCCTCGACGTCGCCGACGCGCGCGCGATCCTCGTCGTTGAAGCGTGAGACGGCGTCGAGCACCGACTCGCGCAGGCGGGCGGCTGCCTTGCCCGTCGGTGCGGCGAGAGCGATCGAGGGGGCACGCCCCACGCCTTCGCTCTGTTCGACGAGGAGCGCGAGCAGCCCGGCGACGGTCGAGGTCTTGCCGGTGCCGGGGCCGCCGACGAGGATCGTCGTCCGCCGCGGCGCCGTCTCGCGGACCGCTGCCTTCTGCTCCTCCCAGGTGTCACCGTCGAAGACGCGGAGCAGGCCGGCCTCGAGACGGTCGGTGTCGACGGCCAGCGGCGGGAGTGCGGAGCGGTCGGCGAGGGCCTGCGCGACGAGCGCCTCCTCCCGGTGGTAGCGGTCGAGGTAGACCAGGTCGTGCTCGACCGTGACGGTCCCCGCTGCGGCGCAGGCGCTGGCCACGACGTCACGCAGCCACTCCTGCGCGGTCGCGGGCAGCGAGCCCACGAGCTCCGCGAGCCGGTCCGGGTCGTGGCCCGGGTCGTCGGGCGTGACCTCGGCCGTGCGCCGCAGGCCGTCGAGCGTCGCGGCCGGGTCGAGGCAGCTCGACCCCTCACGCGCGGCCCGGACGGCCAGGGCGACGGCGAGGAGCACGGTGTCGGGGTCACCGCCGACGAGCGCCGCGAGCCGGCCGGTGACGTGCACGTCGGGCGCCTCGATCCACCCGGCGGCATTGGCCTCGGCGAGGATCCCGGTGGCGTGCAGCGCGAGGCGCCGGTCCCGTGGGCCCGTGGGGACGAAGGGGGTGAAGGTCACCAGCGTGGGGTCGTGGGTGCTCACGGCGTGCTCCCGTCGAGCAGGGCGGAGACGGCCTCGACGAGCGCGACCGGGGGCAGCCAGGAGAAGACCCCGCTCGGGTGCCCTCCCGTGACCGGTGTCTGCGGCCCGGCCATGCCGCGCACGTAGAGGTAGAGGACGCCCCCGAGGTGCTGCTCGGGGGCGTACCCGGGCTGACGCCAGCGCAGGAAGCGGTGGAGCACGACGGCGTAGAGGAGGGCCTGGAGGGGGTAGCTCGAGTGGCCCATCGCCTCGTGCAGCGCCATCGGGCCGTACTGGTCGGTGGTGAGCGGCTCGTCGGCGGCGCCGAGCCAGTTGGTCTTGTAGTCGACGACGACGTAGCGGCCCTCGTGGCGCATGACGACGTCGACGGACCCGGTGAGGTAGCCGCGCAGCGGCTGGTCGCCGACCGCCGGGTCGTCGAGGGCCTCGGCCAGGCCACGCACCGGGTCGCCCTCGGGGAGGTGGGTGCGGAGCAGCGTCGCGAGCGCGCCGAGCCGGGCCCCGTCCCCGTCGTGCGCGGTGTCGCCGTCGGCCAGCGGCAGCTCGAAGGCCATCTCGCACAGGCGGTCCCGGCGGCCGATGGTGCGCAGGGTTGCGCCCGGGAGCAGCGGACCTAGCGGGGTGTCGCAGACGGCGACGAGGGCATCGGCGAGCGTCTCGCGGTCGAGACCGGCGACCGCCCACCGCCCGACCTGGGCATCGACGCGGGCGAGCATCTCCGCGCGGAGGTCGGGGGCCTGCGGGTCGGCCTCCTCGAGCACGGCATGGACGAGGTTGCCGAAGGTCGCCCCGACCGGCAGGTCGGCCATCGGGGAGGGCAGCGCGCCGTGGGCGGGTACGGGGCTGCTCGGGGACACGGCGACCTCGGGGGAGCCCGGGCCGTCCTCGCCCTCGCGTGGTCCGTGCTCGGGCTCGCTCCCGACCGACCCGGCCGCGTGGCCCATCTCGAGCGGGCGGGTGAGCCGGGTGTAGGAGGTGCGGATCCAGCCGGTGTCGATCTCACGCGACCAGGTCCGGGCCGAGAGCTCGCGGGTGGCTGCGGGGGCCTCGACCGGCTCAGGGGACTCACCGGTGACCACCTCGAGGCCGAGCGCTCCCTCGCCCTCCCACAGCCGCAGGCGAGCGGCGGCGTCGTGGTCGCCGGGCACGTCGACCCGGGGCGGCAGGGCGCCGACGCCGGGCTCGCGGCCGAAGAGCATGCGGTGCAGCGCGGACGGGGCGGTGTTGAGCCCCGAGGGGAACCACCAGGCGACGACCTGGCTCTGCGCCCGGGTCATGGCGACGTAGAAGAGCCGCAGCGCCTCGCCGTCCTCCTCGGCGAGATGCCGGGCGACCCGGTCACCGCGGTCGGCGTCGTCGGTGATGCCGATGTCGAGCGCGCGCCGGCCCTGCTCGTCGTGGAGGTGGAGGTGGGTGAGCCGGTTGCGGGGCATGACGTGCCGGTCGGAGACGAAGGGGAGGAGCACGATCGGGTACTGCAGCCCCTTGCTCGCGTGGATCGTCGCGAGCGCGACGGCCTCGGCGTCGCTCTCGAGCCGCCGGGTGCGCTCCTCGTGGCGGGCGTCCTGGATCCGCTCGCGCAGCCACGTGGTGAGCGCGGTGAGCCCGTCACCCTCGACGACGGCCCGCTCGTGGAGCACCTCGCCGAGATGGCGCAGGTCGGTGAGGCGCCGCTCCCCGCCCGCGTGCCGCAGCACCCGGCTCTCGAGCCCGGCGCTCGTCGCCGCGGCGAGCGCGGCGGCGACGCCACGACGGCCGAGGACCTCGGACCAGGTCCGCAGGACGCGGGCGGTCTCGTCGACGATCTCGTCGCCGCCGGTCTCGAGGTCGGCGGCGCGGTGCCCCACGAAGGGGGTGAGCGCGGCCGCGCGGACCCGGTCGGGCCGGTGGGACTGGGCCAGCGCCTCGAGCAGGGTGAGCCAGTCGGCTGCGGCGGGGGTCTCGTAGATCGACTCGGAGGAGACGATGACCGAGGGGATGCCGATGGCGCCGAGGGCGCCGCGCACCCGGTCGAGCGAGTCGCGCTTGTGGGCCAGCACGGCGATGTCGCCGGCACGCAGGGGCCGTCCCTCGAAGGTGAGCCCGGAGCGGAGCAGCCGGGCGACCTCGGCGGCGCAGTCCGCCGCGACGACGGGCCGCACCCGGCCGATGGGGGTCTTGCCGTCCTCGTCGACGACCAGCCGCGTCGGGACGGCCCGGAGCCGGACCGGGGAGAGGAGCGCCGGGTCCCCCGGCTCGGCGTCGGGCGGGTAGGCCAGCCTCGGCTCGTCCTTGTCGGCCTCGATCGCGTGGACGACGATCTCCGGGGACCCGAGCTCGGCGCCGCGCATCATCGTGGACAGCGCGGTGACCAGGCCGGGGTCGGACCGGTAGTTGCGCAGCAGCGTGTGCTGCCGGGTCGCTGTCGCCGATGCCTGGAGATAGGTGTGGACGTCGCCGCCGCGGAAGCCGTAGATCGCCTGCTTGGGGTCCCCGATGAGGACGAGCGCGGAGTGCCCGGCGAAGGCGCGCTCGAGCACCTGCCACTGCACCGGGTCGGTGTCCTGGAACTCGTCGACGAGGACGACCTGCCACCGGTCGCGCATCCGCTGGCGGGCCGGGCTCGCGTCGTCGGCCAGGGCGTCGGCGAGCTCGCTGAGGAGGTCGTCGAAGCTGAGGATGCCGAGCAGCCGCTTGCGGCGGGTCATCTCTTCGCGGACGAGGTGGGCGAAGCGCAGCTTGCGGGCGGCGGTGCTGCCGTGCGGGAGCTCGCCCGGGGTGAGCCGCGAGTGCGGGTGCTCGGTGACGATCCGCGCGATGGCCCCGGCGTCCGCGCGGGAGAAGGCCGGCGGTCCCTCGGTCGCGGCGAAGCCCCGGAGGTAGAGGTCGTCGACGACCTCCTCGCGCAGGTCGGTGAGGTCCTCGACGAGCCGGGCGCGGGGGTCGGTGTCGCCGGCGATGCCGAGCCCGCGCAGGACGAGCTGGCAGAACTGGTGGGTCGTCGCGATCGTCGCCGCGTCGAAGTGGGTCAGCGCCTCGCGCAGCCGGCGCTCGCGCAGCGCGACGGTCTCGGGGTCCCCGTCTCGCAGGTGGGCGACGACGGGGTCCTTCGTCGCCTCCTCGGGACGGGCGAGGCCGCGGTGGACCAGGCGCAGGTGCTCCCGGACCCGCTCGCGCATCTCCTGGCTCGCCGCCCGGCCGAAGGTGATGACGAGCAAGGACTCCAGCGGCATGCCCTCGGCGACGTAGCGCGCGACGAGGGCGCCGATCGTCCACGTCTTGCCGGTGCCGGCGCTCGCCTCGAGCAGGACCGTCTCGTCGCGGCCGGGCAGGTCCGCGAGGACGTCGAAGGCGCTGTCCTGAGGTGCGACGGAGGAGCCTCGAAGGGGGGTCAGTCGGCTCATCGTCCCCCCTCGAGGTTGTCGAGGATGGGGTCCCAGAGCCGGGGCGCGAGGGCGCCCAGGCCGGTGTCCGGGCCCGCGGCATCGGCGAGGAGCCGGTCGAGGGGTGCGGCGTCGCCGTGGGCCAGCCGCCACCAGCGGTCGGCGCGCTCGTCGTTGAAGCCCCGGTCGTCGGGCTCCCACGCACCCCGCGCGGCCCGCCGGGCGGCGCCGGTCCTGCGGTCGTCGCGGTGCACCGCCTGGGCGTACGCGTAGGCGGTCTTGGCCGGCAGCGGCAGGACGGTGGTGCGGCCGAGGAGGTAGAGGTCGACGAGGTCGGCGAGCCGGGCGAGCGCGATCTGGGGGTCGAGCCGTCCGAAGGCGCGAGCGACGGTCCCCTTCGTCGTCGTGCCGAGGACGCTCGCCTGCCAGCCGCCCGGGTCGGGGTACCCGGCGGTGAGGGCGAGCAGACGGGCCCAGGCGGCGAGCAGCTGCTTGGCGCCGACGCTGCTGTAGCCGGCGGCGACGAGCCGGTCGCCGTGGACACCGTCGACCGCACCGGTGATCCGGCGGCCGGCGGGCAAGGCGATGTCGACGTGGACGGTGCGGGCCGGCTGACCTGAGCGCAGCGACTCCACCGACTCGACGAGCCCCTCGACGCGCTCGCAGACGGGGGCGAGGGTGTGCCGGGCCAGGCCGCTCGGTGGCAGCTCGCCGCGGAGGAGCTCGGCGGTCCACACCTCCTCCGAGGTCCGGCCGGCGAGCCGGGCCCGCGCGCCGCGGTCGCCGATGGCCCATCGCTCGAGGGTGTCGAGGTCGACGGGCATGCGGTCGCTCACCTCGTCGGCCTCCCAGCTCACAGAGAGCCCGAGCCGCTCCCGGAGGAAGGTCCTGGCCGGGGACTGGACGAAGTCGACGAGCTGGGCCAGCGAGATCTCCGTGAGGTCCTCCGCGGGGAGGGGGCCGTCGAGCAGCGGTGGCACGGACGTGCGCTCACCGAGCAGTGCGGTGGCCCCGTCGAGCCCGGCGAGGTCGAAGGAGAACGGCCGGTCGGCGCCGGTGAGCACCCCGGCGGTGAAGTTGCGCGGGTCGAAGGGCTGGAGCGGGTGCCGGACCTCACCGAGCGCGACCGACGCGGTGACGGCAGCGTCCTCGGGGTCCGTCCCGTCGCGCCCGGGGGCCGCTGCGGTGGCCACGGTCTCGGCGGCGGCATCGATGAGCTCGCCGAGCGGGACCGCGGGCGGGCGTCGCTCGCCGCTGCGTTCGTCGGCTCCGGTGTAGGTGATGACGAGCCGCTCGCCGGCGGCCATGACCGCGTCGAGGAGCAGCTGGCGGTCCTCGCTGCGGGCGTCGCGCTCGCCGGTCAGCGGGGCGCGAGCGAGCACGTCGTCGCCGTCGATGCTCTGCTGCCGGGGGAAGCTGTCGTCGTCGAGCCCGACGAGGCAGATCACCCGGTGCGGTACCGAGCGCATCGGGACCATCGTGCAGACGGTGAGCCCGCCGGTGCGGAAGCTCGCGCGACCCGGGCGGCCGGCGAGCCGGTCGGCGAGGAGCACCCGCACGTCGGCGATCCGTAGCGGCAGGTCCTCGGGGGCGTGCTGGGAGGCCTCGGCGAGCACCCGGTCGAGGTCCCCGACCTGCCACGCGTCGCTCATCGGCACGTCGGTGAGATCGAGGACGGCCTCGCGCAGCGCCCTGGTCCACTCCGACGCGGAGCGGGCCGCGCCGAGCGTCTCGACGGCCGCCTCGACGCGGGAGAGCGTCTCGGCGAGCCGGCCGGCGAGGTCGATGCTGCCGCTGCCGATGTCGTCGTACGGCAGGGTGTGACCACCGATGCTCAGCGGCCCGTCCGCCGAGACGGCGACGCCCGACAGCAGCCGGTCGAGGCCGAAAGACCAGGTGTTCTGCGCCTCCGCGGCCAGTGCGAAGGGAGCCCGCCCGGCCGCGTCGAAGCCCCACCGCACCCCGGTGGCGGCGACCCACCCGGTGATCTGGTCGAGGTCCCGGTCGTCGAGACGGAAGCGGTGGCGGACCGGCTCGCTGCCGAGGAGGTCGAGGATCTCGCTGGCGCTCGCCCGGCCGCCCACGAGGGCGACGAGCTGCTCGGCGACGCCGAGCAGCGGGTTCGTCGCGCGGAGCGAGCGGTCGGCGATCGAGACCCGCAGCCGGTGCGCGGGGTGGGTGTCGACCCCGGCGGCGTCGGTGCCGTGGTCGCCGAGCCCGAAGGCGGCGCCGATGAGCGGCGCGTAGACCTCGACGTCGGGGCACATCACGAGGACGTCGCGCGGCTCGAGGGTCGGGTCGTCCTCGAGCAGCCCGACGAGCACCTCGCGGAGCACCTCGACCTGGCGGGTGGGCCCGTGGCAGGCGTGGATCGACAGGCTGCGGTCGCCCGGCGCCGGCACCCGGGCCGACCGCTCGGCGAGGTCGGGGACATGGTTGGCGGCGATGTCGGACTGCAGCCAGGCGAGCACGGTGCCCGGGGGAGCCGTCCGCGTCTCGAGCAGCTCGTCCTCGTCGCCGAGGTCGGCGCCGAGGACCCGGACGAGCTCGCGGCTGTCGCGCCCGAGCGAGGCGAGCAGGGGGTGCGCGACCGCGTCGGCGAGCGGGTCGTCGGATCGCGGCACGACAGACCGGCGACCCTCACCGTCGAGGGAGGCGGTCATGGCGGACCACGCGGCGGGGGAGGGCTGGGGCAGCCAGAGGTGGACGTCGCGGTGCACGGCGAGCGCGCGCAGCAGCTCGACCTCGGTCACCGGCAGGCGGGTGTGGCCGAAGAGCGAGAGCCGCCCGGGCAGGTCGAGGGTCGCGTCGCCCGCGCGCAGCCGCTCGAGGGTCGCGGTGTGGCGCACGTCGGGCGGCGGGGCGTCGACGACCTCGAGCAGCCGCCGGTAGAGCTCCGCCTGCCACCGCAGGTCGTCGGGCAGCTCGGCACCCGCACCGTCCTCGTCACGGCCCGCCCGCCAGGCGGTGAGCACCGACGGCCGCTGCAGCCCGTAGCGGTGGATCAGCCGGGCCAGCCGCAGGGCGAGGCCGTAGCGGCGGCCCAGGCGGATGTCGGCATCGGCGCCGGCCTCACCGTGCCCGAGGTGCCGCGCCAGCGAGGCGGCCCACGGCTCGCCGAGGCAGCGGTCGATCGTCGCGAGCAGCGGCCACACGAGGTGGGTCGGCAGCCACGGGTCGTCGAGCTCGCGGCCCGTGAGCATCGTGACGAGCGAGGCCGGCCGGACGAAACGCACCCCGGCGCAGACCCCGTCTCCACGACGAGGTGCGGCGCTCCCCCCTTCGCCCACGCCGAGGCGATGGCTGAGCCGCTGAGCCAGCCAGCGCTCGACCCCGTGCTCGGGGACGACGACGACCTCCTCGGCGAAGGGGTCCGCCAGCGGGTCCGCGAGCAGCTCGCCGAGGCCGCCGGCGAGCTCGGCGGTGCGGACCGCGCGGTGGAGGTGGAAGGTCACGAGAGCAACCTAGCCAGCGGCGGTGACAGCCGTGGTCAGCTCAGGGGCTCGGCGTCGCGCTCCTGCAGCATCGTCGTCATCGTCTCCATCTCGACGCCCTGGCTGTCGATGATCGTCTGGGCGAGGCGGCTGACCTCGGGCTCGGAGGCGCTGTCGACGGCGGCCTCGGCCATCGGGACCCCACCCTGGTGGTGCCGGATCATCAGCTGGAGGAAGAAGACCTCGGCCTCCTGGCCCTCGAGGCCCTTGAGTCGCGTCAGCTCCTCGGCGGTCGCCATGCCCGGCATGAGCGCGCCCTCGGCGGTCTCGGGCATGTCGCCGTGACCGACGTGGTTGTGCTCGTCCATCCAGCCCATGACCGGCTGCGAGCTCGTCGGGGTCAGACCCCACGCCTGGAGCCAGCCGGCCATCTGGCCGGACTGGTGAGCCTGGGTCCGGGCGATGTCGTAGGCGATCTGGCGGACGTCCTCGTCGTCGGTGAGATCGCGGACGATCAGGCTCATCTCGACGGCCTGGTCGTGGTGGGTCTGCATGTCCCGCGCGAAGCCCGCGTCGACGCTCAGGTCGCCGGGTGCCCCGCCGTTGCCGGACGTGCGGCCGATGAAGACCCCTGACGCCAGCCCGATCGCGAGGGTGACGAGGGCGGCGACGATCGTCCTCGGGCTCATCAGGCGTCCACGCCGCCGGTGCAGGCAGCGCCGGGCTCAGGCGTCTGCGGGCCCTGGCGGTACTCCTTGATGAAGGCGCCGATACGGGCGTCCTCCGCCGAGTCGACCTTGAGCTGGTGACCCCACGCGGAGATGGTGATCGGGCTGTCCATGTCCGCGAAGGGGGAGAGCAGGCCGTAGGTCTGCGGGGTGAGGTCCTTGAGCTTGTCGACCTGGTCGGCGGCGAGGTCGGGCTGGTAGGTGATCCAGACGGCTCCGTGCTCGAGGGAGTGGACGGCGTTCTCGTTCGGCACCGGCTTGTCGTAGATGCCGCAGTTGAGCCAGGCGGCGTCGTGCTCGCCGCCGACGGGCGGGGTCTCGGCGTAGTCGACCTGCTCCGGGGTGTGCGCGCCGCCGGCGTACTCGTACGTCTGCACGCCCTCGATCGTCCCGCTCGCCGCGATCTTGCGGCCCTCGTCGTTGGCGATGGCCCAGAAGACGGCGCCGGCGATGATGACGACGGCCAGGGCCGCGGCCCCGTAGAGGATCAACGTCTTCTTCTTCTCCGCGGCCTGCTGCTCGCGGCGCGCGGCCTCGAGGCGCTCCTGACGGGCGTTGGCGGTCTTCTTCTTGGTCATGGTTCCTCGGGAGGGCGAAGGGGGAGGGGCTGCGGCCCATCATCCTTCACGAGGTCCCTGAACGTTCTATGAGTCTCGGGACGCGACCTCACCCCCCTTCGCCTGACGGGAGGGCTGGTCCCGCCCATGTCACCCGGTCATGCTGCGAGGATCCTTCGTCGTACCTCAGCAGCACGTGGGCTTCGGATGACCCCGTCCCCCGTTCGCCGGACGATGGTTGGATGGAGGCATGGCGCAGAAGATGGGGCTTCGGGAGTTCATCGACGACCTGGTGGCGAAGGGGTACACCGTCGGCGGGGCGAAGGACGAGGACCCGGTCCTCCTCATGCCGGACGGGAAGGCCGTCGAGACGTGGAAGGACGACTATCCCTACGACGAGCTCATGGACCGCGAGGAGTACGACGAGGAGAAGTACAAGCTCCAGGTCGAGCTGCTGAAGTTCCAGTACTGGGCCGAGGACACCGACCAGAAGTTCGTCATCGTCTTCGAGGGCCGCGACGCCGCCGGCAAGGGAGGCACGATCAAGCGCTTCACCGAGCACCTCAACCCCCGTGGTGCTCGCGTCGTCGCGCTCAACAAGCCGAACGACCGTGAGCGCGGCCAGTGGTACTTCCAGCGCTACGTCCAGCACCTGCCGACGAACGGCGAGATCGTGATGTTCGACCGGTCCTGGTACAACCGCGCCGGCGTCGAGCGGGTCATGGGCTTCTGCACCGACGAGGAGTACGAGACCTTCATGGACCACGCTCCCCGCTTCGAGCGCACGCTCGCCGAGTCGGGGCTGCACGTCACCAAGCTGTGGTTCTCGGTGACCCAGCAGGAGCAGCGGACCCGCTTCGCGATCCGCCAGCTCGACCCCGTGCGCCGGTGGAAGCTCTCGCCGATGGACCTCGAGTCGCTCGACAAGTGGGAGGCCTACACCGAGGCCAAGGAGGCGATGTTCAACCGCACGGACACCCGCCACGCCCACTGGACGACGATCCGCTCCAACGACAAGAAGCGCGCCCGGATCAACGCGATGCGCTTCTTCCTCAACCAGTTCGAGTACGAGGGCCGCGACGACTCCGTCGTGTTCGCCCCGGACAAGAAGATCGTCGGACGAGGCCGCAAGACCGTCGGCGACTGAGGCGCGATCCGTGACGTGCGACGGGGGATCCTGCAAAGGACCCCCCGTCGTCCCCGCCGCGGCGCGACCCGCCGGGCCATGCTGGAGGCATGACCCAGGAACCGCAGCCCAACCCGGACCTCGTGACCACCCCGGCCGCCGAGCCGGAGCCGTCGAGCGAGCCGCACATCGCCGCGACCGGTGAGCGGCTCGTGCTCAACACCCACCGTGAGGAGGGTGCGCTGCCGCTGACTGCGCAGGCCGAGGCCCTCGTCGCCGTCGCCGCGGTCGCCCGCGACCTCGATCGCGAAGGGGTGCTCGACCGTGTCCGTGCGGCTCTCACCGGTTCCCTCGGCCGGGAGCCGGAGGACGTCGAGATCGAGCGGATCACCGAGTCGCTCCAGCGCGCCTCGCGCTCCTCGCTGTGCGTCGAGGACGACGACGGCGTGGTGCTCGCGACCTACGACGCGCCCGGTGCCGAGACCCGGGAGCAGCCGCACGTCAGCGACCCCGCGGACGAGGACCGGCCCTTCTACTCGTGACCCGCTCGCCTATCGTGGCGAGGGAGTCCCCCGTCGTCCCGTGAGGTGCCCTGATGCGTCTGTCCCTGCTCGATCTCGCCATGGTCCGCTCGGGCCAGCCCATCGGTGAGGCGCTCGCCGACACCGTGCATCTCGCGCAGGTCGCCGACGAGCTCGGGACCTTCGAGCGGCTGTGGTTCGCCGAGCACCACAACATGCGCTCCATCGGGTCGTCCGCGACGGCGGTGCTCATCGCGCACGTCGCGGCACGCACCGAGCGGATCCGGGTCGGGTCCGGCGGTGTCATGCTGCCCAACCACGCGCCGCTCACCGTGGCGGAGGCCTTCGGCACGCTCGCCGAGCTGCACGGCGACCGGATCGACCTCGGTCTCGGGCGGGCGCCGGGCACCGACCAGGTGACGATGCGTGCGCTGCGCCGCAACCCGGCCGACGCGGACCGCTTCCCCCAGGACGTCCTCGAGCTCCAGGGCTATCTCTCGGACCAGACCCGGATCGAGGGCATCCACGCGTACCCCGGCGAGGGGACGCGGGTGCCCATCTACATCCTCGGCTCCTCGCTCTTCGGGGCGCAGCTCGCGGCCCAGCTCGGGCTGCCGTACGCCTTCGCCTCGCACTTCGCGCCGGACCACCTCCAGGCGGCGGTGCGGGCGTACCGCGACGGCTTCCGCCCGAGCGAGCAGCTGGCCGAGCCGTACGTCATCGCCGCGCTCAACGTCATCGCCGCCGACACCGACGAGGAGGCCGACGCCCTCCGGCGGCAGGCGCTCAGCTCGCGGGTGCGCTCGCTGGCCCGCCGGGTGCCGCAGCTCGCCCACGCCGACCTCGACGACGACATCGTCGCCGAGCTCATGGACACCCCCGTCGGGCAGCAGGCGCGGCACATGGCGACCTACACGGTGCACGGGGCGCGGGAGCGCGTCGCCGAGGGGCTCGCGGACTTCCAGCGGCTCGCCGACGCGGACGAGCTCATGGTCGCCAACGCCGCCTCCGGCCGGGACGCTCGCGAGCGGACCCTGCACCTGCTCGCCGACATCGCGTCCGCGTGAGCGGCACGATCCTGCACCTCGCGCTCGAGCGGGAGTGGGCGCAGGCGCAGCAGGTCGGGGTCTACCGGACGTCCACCCTCGGCGTGAGCATCGCCGACGAGGGCTACCTCCACGCCTGCGAGGACCAGGACCAGCTCGACGGGGTCGTCGCCCGGTACTACGGCGACGTCACCGAGCCGCTCGTGGTCCTGTCGATCGACGTGGATCGCCTGGGCGCGCACGGGCTCTCGGTCAGGCGGGAGCGCCCGGTGCCGGGGGCCGACCTCTTCCCGCACGTGTACGGCGGTGACCTGCCCGTCGGCGTGGTGGTGAGCGTGGAGCGCCTGGTCCGCTGACTAGCGAACGACCTCGCGCAGCCGGCCGTCGACCCTCCGGGTCCAGCCGCGCCCGTCGAGGTGCTCGAGGAGCGGCACGGCGACCCGTCGCGTCGTCCCGAGGGCCTGCCGTGCCTGGCTGAGGGTGAAGGGCTGCTCCAGCGCCGCGAGCTCACGCATCGCCCGCGCCGGCCCGTCGGGGAGGAGCACCACGTCGTCGGGCAGCCGCAGGATGCGACCGAGCCGGTGGGCGGCGGCGAGCTGCTTCGCGCCCAGCCCGAGGTTCTCGAGGTCCTGGCGCTCCGGGGCGGCGAAGGGGGAGTCCTTGAGTCGTCGTTCGAGCTCGGCGACCCCGGCCTCGGCCGGGCCGAGGCCGGCCTGCTCCCCGTGGACCCGTCCCGCGGTGATCGTGAGGGACTCGGCGGCGGCGAGCTCGGGCACGAGGGTCTCCGGCACGTCGAGCCGCCCCGCGGCCTCGGCCACCGGCACGCCCGCGCTCAGCGGGTCGCGGGAGGCGAGGTCGTCGACGAGCCGGCGGATCTCCCTTCGCCAGCCGGCCCAGGCCACCGGGTCGACGACGAAGGGGTCGACCCGCACCTCCGTCGCCCGAGGAACCGCGTCGCGACCGGGGAGCCCGTCGTGGCCCGGGACGCGTCCCGGCCCTCCGCCGGCTTCCCGGCCCGCGGGAGGTTGCCCGGTCAGCCCGAGCCGATCGAGGTCCTCGACGTGCTGCACCCGGTGCTCGGCGAGCCTGACGGCCCGCAGGTCGCCGCTCGAGAGCGCCTCGCCGCGCGCGGCCGCGGCACCCCGCCGGCGAAGGGGGAGCGGCTCGACGTCGACGACCCGCGCCCCCCAGAGCCGACGACTGCCGGGGTCGCGGAGGATGAGCCGGTCACCGACCTGCCACGGCAGCCGAACCTCGGTGCGGACCCGGGCGTGGGCGGGTCCGAGGGGACGCACCGCGACCTGGTGGTCCGCGCTGCCGACGTGGAGCGTGAGCTCCTCGGGGAGGTCGGCGGAGGGGACGGCGACGTCGACCGTCCGTCCGAGCGCCCAGGCGCCAGGGGTGAGCAGGACGGCGCCGCGTCCCACGGCGTCGGTGCCGACGCGGCGCAGGTTGACCGCGGTGCGGGCGACACCGCTCACCGCGTCACGCTGCTCGTCCTGGCTGTGCAGCCCGCGGACGGTCACCTCGTGAGCACCGCTGCGGGGGTCGAGCAGGGTGAGCGCGTCGCCGCCGCGGATGGTCCCGTCGCCGAGCGTGCCGGTGACGACCGTGCCCGCGCCGCCGATGGTGAAGGAGCGGTCGGCCCACATCCGCACCGGTGCCCCGGGGTCGGGGTCGGGCAGGCGCCGAGCGAGGTCGGCGAGCGCGGCCCGCACCTCGTCGAGGCCCTCGCCCGTCGTCGCCGAGACGCACACCGACGGCACGTCGGTCCAGCCGCGATCCGCGAGGCGGGCCAGGGCATCGGCGCGCGTCGGCTCCGGGTCGGCGAGGTCGCTGCGGGTGACGACGAGGAGCAGGTCACGGATGCCGAGCGCGGCGACCGCCTCGACGTGCTCGCTCGTCTGCGCCTGCCAGCCCTGGTCCGCGGCGACGACCAGGACGACCGCCGGGGCCGGGCCGATCCCGCTGAGCATCGTCGCGATGAAGCGGCTGTGCCCCGGCACGTCGACGAAGGCGACCTCGACCCCCTTCGCGCCGTCGCCCAGGTGCGTCCACGCGAAGCCGAGCTCGATCGTCAGCCCCCGCTCCCGCTCCTCGGCGAGCCGGTCAGGGTCGCGGCCGGTGAGCGCCCGGACGAGCGTCGACTTGCCGTGGTCGACGTGGCCCGCGGTCGCGAGGACGCGTCTCATGCGTCGAGGGCGTGACGCAGGGCGGCCAGCAGGGCCTCGTCCGAGGCCGCCGGGATGCAGCGCAGGTCGACGAGACCTCGTCCCCCTTCGACCCGGGCGACGACCGCCGCGACCGAGGAGCTGCTGGGCTGCCGGAGCCGGGCGACGGCGTCCACGGGGATCTCGACGGCGTGGCCGGGCAGCGGCACGCCGGGCGCCCCGCCGCCGCCGACCCGACCGTCGACCGGGACGACCTCGCGGCCGAGCGCCTCGGCGAGGGAGCGGGTGCGGAGGAGGAGGTCCTCGGCGCTCGCGTGCAGCGCCTGGGCGACCGGGGTCGCGGCGCCGCGCAGCGTCGCCTCGAGAGCGGCGAGGGTCACCTTGTCGACGCGCACCGCCCGGGCGAGCGGGTGTCGGCGCAGCCGCTCGACGAGATCGGCGCGCCCGAGGATGATGCCTGCCTGCGGACCGCCGAGGAGCTTGTCGCCGCTCGCGGTCACGAGGTGGGCGCCCTCGCGCAGCGCCGTGGCGGCGTCCGGCTCGTCGGGCAGCGCCGGGTCGGGCGCGAGCAGGCCGGAGCCGACGTCCATGACGACGGGCACCCCGAGGTCGGTGAGCGCGCGGAGCCCGACCGCGCTCGTGAAGCCGTCGACCCGGAAGTTGCTCGGGTGGACCTTGAGGATGCAGCCGGTCTCGGGGCCGATCGCGTCGCTGTAGTCGCGCAGGTGGGTGCGGTTCGTCGTGCCGACCTCGCGCAGCCGGGCGCCGGTGCTCGCGATGAGGTCGGGCAGGCGGAAGCCGTCGCCGATCTCGACCATCTCGCCGCGGCTCACGACCACCTCGCGCCCGGCGGCCAAGGTGGTCGTCGCGAGGACGAGGGCGGCGGCGCCGTTGTTGACGACGAGGGCGTCCTCGGCGTCGGGGACGGCGGCGCGCAGGGCGGCGAGGGCCTGGGCGCCACGCTTCGAGCGGACGCCGGAGCCGAGGTCCATCTCGACGTCGACATAACCTGCCGCGTCGATCATCGCCTCGACCGCGCTGGGGGAGAGGGGCGCCCGACCGAGGTTGGTGTGGACGACGACCCCGGTCGCGTTGAGCACCGGCGTGAGGCTGCTCGCCCGCCGGGGCAGCGCCGCGAGCGTGGCCCCGACGATCTCTCCCGGGTCGAGGGTGCCCGCGCGGACCTGCTGCTGCGCGGCGACGACGGCGGCCTTGACGACGGCGCGGTCGTGGCGGCCGAGCGCCGCGACGATCTCGGGCGCGGCAAGCACGGCGTCCGTCCGTGGGACGAGGCGGCGCTGGTCGTCAGGCATGACCGCACCCTACAAACTGATGCCCGGTGCCGGTCGCTCACCGCCCGCCCCGACACCCGCCCGGGGCCCCGTCTAGGGTGGTCGGCGGAGGCGTCTGGGCACCTGGTGGGCCCCCCGGTCTTCAACACCGGTGAGACCGAGCATCTCGGTCTGGCGGGTTCGATTCCCGTCCGCCTCCGCCAACCACCGCCGAAGAGGTGGCCGCAGGGAGACCTGCGGCCACCCCTTCGTAGGGTGGGCCCATGGCAACGACGCAGGCAGGCTCGCTCCGACTGACGCAGTACGCCCACGGCGGGGGGTGCGCGTGCAAGATCCCGGCCGGTGAGCTGGAGCAGATCGTCGCCGGCCTGCACGGGTCGATCCCCGCGCCGAGCGCCGAGGTCATCGTCGGGCTCGACGACGGCGACGACGCGGCGGCCGTGCGGGTCGCCGACGGGCTCGCCGCGATCTCGACCGCCGACTTCTTCACCCCCGTCGTCGACGACCCGCTCGCCTGGGGCCGGATCGCCGCCGCCAACGCGCTCTCCGACGTCTACGCCATGGGTGGTACCCCGGTGATGGCGATCAACCTCGTCGGCTGGCCGCGCGACGTCCTGCCGATCGAGCTGCTCACCGAGGTCCTCCGCGGCGGGCTCGAGGTCGCGACCGAGGCGTCGTGCCCCGTCATCGGCGGACACTCCATCGACAACCCCGAGCCGATCTACGGCATGGCCGTCACCGGCACCGCCGACCCGGATCGCCTGCTGCGCAACGACGCCGCCGCGCCCGGCCTGCCGATCAGCCTCACCAAGCCACTGGGCCTCGGGATCCTCAACAACCACCACAAGAGCACCGGCACGATGCACGACGAGGCGGTCGCGGTCATGACGACGCTCAACCGGAATGCCTCGCAGGCCGCCCTGGCCGCGGGGGTGCGCGCGGCGACCGATGTCACCGGCTTCGGCCTGCTCGGGCACCTCTACAAGATGTGCCGGGCGAGCGACGTCGCTGCGGTCATCGACGCCGCGGCCGTGCCGTACGTCGCGGGCGCGCGTGAGGCGCTCGCGGCCGGGCACGTCCCCGGAGGCTCGCGCCGCAACCTCGAGTGGGTGCGCCCGCACCTGCTCGCCGAGGACGTCTCCGAGGAGGAGCTCATCCTGCTCGCCGACGCGCAGACCTCCGGCGGGCTGCTCGTCGTCGGCGAGGTGCCCGGTGCTCCGGTCGTCGGCGAGACGGTCGCCGCCGGTTCGCTCGGTGCGGGCGTCCGGGTCCAGGTCCGGTGAGCGAAGGGGGATACGCCGCCGACCGTCACCTCGTCGCCGCGCGCGAGGGGCTGGCCCGGCTGACTCCGGAGGAGGCGGCGAGCGCCCAGCGCGCGGGGGCGTTGCTCGTCGACACCCGGACCGCCGCCCAGCGTGCTCGCCAGGGCGAGGTCACCGGCGCCCTCGTCATCGACCGCACCGTGCTCGAGTGGCGTCTCGACCCGACGTGCCCGTACCGGGTCCCCGAGGCGGTGCCGGGAGTGCGGGTGGTGGTGCTCTGCCGCCAGGGCTACAGCTCGAGCCTGGCCGCGGTCTCGCTCCGGGCGCTCGGGGTCGACGCGACCGACGTCATCGGCGGCGTCGAGTCGTGGATCGGCGCGGGCCTGCCGGTCGACGACGGTCCCCCCGACGTCCGCGAGTGACCCGCCGAGATTGACCTGACACGCGTGGCGGGCTTCGCCCCGCCGCGTGTCAGGTCAATCTCGGCGGGTGGTGCCGGGGAGGTAGCCGGTGTCGATGACGGCCTTGACGAAGGGGCGGGCGCGCCGGATCGTCTCGTCGGCCTCGGGGACCGCGGCCCACAGGCCGGCGGCGGCCGCGTCGGTCTCGCGCTCGAGCCGGTCGTAAAGCTCGGCGCCGGCGGTGGTCATCGCGCCGCCGCCGTCGAGCAGGCCGCGTCGGGCGAGCGAGTCCGTCGCGCTCGTCCAGTCCTCCTCGTCCCAGCCCCGGGTCGCGAGGACGAGGCGCTTGCCGAGGGTCTTGCGACGCAGCGCCGGGTCGGGGTGCGGCGCCTCGTGGAGCACGAGCGCCTCGACCGGCGCGAGGTCGGCGAGCACGAGCGCGGCGATGTGACCGTCACCCCGGTGCTCCCGGACGATCGTGATCGCGTGCCACAGCTGGAGGTGCGGCTCGTCCGGCCACGGCGCGGCGGCCCAGGCGGCCGCGAGCGGCCGACCGGCGTAGCTCGCCTCGACGATCCCGGCCCGCAGCGCCCCGGTGACGCTCGAGAGGTCGGGCGAGCTCACCCCCTTCGAGGCTCCTTCGTCGCACCTCAGGGCACCGCCTTCGCCCAGGGCGTCGCGCAGCGACGCGTCGACCGCCCGGGTGCGGGCCGCGTCGACCTCGTCGACCCCGGCCGAGAGGACCTCGGTCCAGCCGAAGGAGATCAGGCTCGGGTGGAAGTTGTAGAAGGTCGCCGCGACGACCGACGCCGGCACCCGACCGAGCGGCGCGGCCCGGCCGCCGACGTACATGCCCGCCCTCGAGAGGCGAAGGGGCTCGGCCTCGCGGTCGTTGTGCGGGTTGAAGTACGAGACGACGTGGTAGGGCTCGAGGGTCTCGTACGCGGACCGGGCGGCAGAAGCACTCACCCGCCCACCGTAGGCGGTGGACGGGTGGGTCGGAGCTGCCCGCTGAGAGGACGAAGGGGGGAGGCTGGGCCTCCCCCCTTCGTTCCTGCCCTGAGCGGCTCAGGTGAAGAGACGCGCCGCGGTGATGAGAGTCATGATGACGCCGTACGCGAGCAGGGCCACGACCACGGCCCAGGAGAGGATGACACGCGAGCTGCCGCCGTGAGCGACGGTGCCGCCGTCCCCGTGCAGCGCCTCGTCCGCAGAAGGCAGCACCTGGACGTCCCCCTTTTCGTGGTAGCGGTCGGCGACCGGACGGATAAGCAGGTTGGCGATGAAGCCGACCACGAGCACTGCGACCATCGTCAGCAGGGCCGGCCGGTAGGCGCTCGCGTCGAGGCCGCCGGGCTTGCCCTGTGCGTCGAGGAAACCGTTGATGATGAGCGGCCCGGCGACGCCGGCGGCCGACCAGGCGGTGAGCAGCCGGCCATGGATCGCGCCCACCTGGAAGGTGCCGAAGAGGTCCCGCAGGTAGGCCGGGACGGTGGCGAAGCCTCCGCCGTAGAAGGAAATGATGATGGCGGCGAAGAGGACGAAGAGCGCCACCGCGGTGCTGCCGATGAGGGCCAGCGCGAGGTAGAGCACGATCCCGAGCCCGAGGTAGACCATGTAGATCGGCTTGCGCCCGATCCTGTCGGAGGTCGAGGACCAGACGAAGCGACCGGCCATGTTGAAGAGCGAGAGCAGACCCACGAAGCCACCAGCCGCTGCGACGGTGACCGAGGAGGTGCCGTCGGCGTTGCGGAAGAAGTCCTGGATCATCGGGCTGGCCTGCTCGAGGATGCCGATGCCGGCCGTGACGTTGCAGAAGAGGACCACCCACAGCAGCCAGAACTGCGGGGTCTTGATGGCGTTGGCCGCAGAGACGTGCGCATCCGTGACGAGCTGCTTCTTCTTCACGGTGCTCGGGTCGAATCCGTCCGGCTTCCAGCCGTCATAGGGGACGCGGACGTTGGAGACGCCGATCATCATGATGAGGAAGTAGATGATGCCCAGGGTGACGAAGAGCATCGTCAGCGCGTGGCCGTCGGCGAGCGACCCCGAGTCCGTCGGGTCGTAGGCTGGGTCGAAGAAGGACAGCAGCTGGCGCGAGGCGGGTGCAGCGACCATCGCGCCACCACCGAAGCCCATGATCGCCATGCCGGTGGCCAGACCCGGCCGGTCCGGGAACCACTTAATGAGCGTCGACACCGGCGAGATGTAGCCGATACCGAGGCCGATGCCCCCGATGACGCCATAGCCGAGGTAGACGAGCCACAGCTGCTTGGTGGCGATGCCGAGGGCGCCCACGAGGAAGCCGACCGCCCAGCAGCAGGCGGCGGCGAACATCGCCTTGCGCGGGCCGCTGCGGTCCACCCAGGTCCCCAGGACAGCCGCCGACAGCCCCAGCATCACGATGGCGATGGAGAAGATGAGCCCGATCGCGGTGAGCGAGCTGTTGAAGTGCTCGACGAGCGATGTCTTGTAGACGCTGGTCGCGTAGGCCTGTCCGATGCAGAGATGGATCGCCAGAGCGGCGGGGGGGATGAGCCACCGGTTGTACCCGTGCGGGGCGATCGTATGCCTGCGATCCAGGAAGTTGAGGGCTGACATGTGGCGTCCTTTCGGCAACGCTGACGAAGGCGTGTTCGTGCTCATCAGGCTGGATCGCCTGGTGAGTTTGGTGGGATCATAGGGGTACGAGTGACCCCTTGTGGTCAGTGAGCCGTCGTGATGCTGTCGTGGACCAGGCCCTGCTGGCGGCGCTCGGCCAGGCGTGCCTTCTGCGGGCCCACGGTGTACCGGGGGTCCTTGGCCGACTCGATGCCCGCCTCGACCACGGCGAAGCGGGTCAGTGCGGAGGCGGCGGCCAGGGCGAGCCCCGAGGCGACCGCGACGACGCGGGAGCGGCCGGCGAGCAGCGACCCGACACCGCCGGCCACCGTGAGGACCTTGGCTGTCTTCATCATCCGGCCCGCGGTGCCGTGGTGGAGCGGCTCGACGACGCCGACCTCCTTGAGCTGCTTCTCCATCGCCTCGACGGCGAGGAAGTCGCCGGCCGCGCCGAGCATCGCGAGTCGGCGCACCGGGGCGGTCTCGCGCGTCGGCGTGAGCGCCATCTGGATGCCGCTGGCCGCCATCGACGCGGACGAGACGAAGACGAAGGGGAGGCTGCGCCGAGACTCGAACCACAGCGGGGTCGCCGTGTCGGAGAGCAGCACCGCGGTATACGCCGCGAGCGGCGGGCCGAAGGCGAAGGACCCGAGGCTGCCGATCGGCTCGGCGGTGCGCAGCAGGCCGCCGACGACGGGCAACCCCTTGCCGCCTGAGGAGCCACCGAGCATCCGGTCGAGCTCCGCCGCGGTCGACAGCCCGGCGAAGGCGCTGAAGCCGCTGAAGATCCACGTGCCGACCGACATCGGCGAGGTGAGCTTCATCGTGCGGAGCATGTTGATGAAGCGCTCCGGGCGGCCGAGGTCCATGATGAGCGCGCCGCCGCTGAGCCCGACGGCCACCATCGAGGTCAGTCGTGCGTTGCGCCGCAGCACCTCGTGACCGATGGCGTGGGCGCCGGCCCCGATCATGCCGGAGGACGCCGCGACACCACCGAGGAAGAGGTACGCCGGGATCTCGTGCTTCCACGGCATCGGCTTGACGACCGGCTGGCCGTAGTACGAGCTGAACTGCGCCTCGGGGACGACCGCGCGCTCGCCACGGCCACGCCCACCACCGGTGAGCCAGTCGTTGGCGCGGGCCGCGACGGAGCCCTCGCGTCGGCCGCTCCCGGCGCCGGCGACAGCGGGGTCGCGGCGGCGCCTCTGGTCCCGGTTCCTGAGGTGCGAGGAGCTCTGCGACGAGCCTCGACGGGTCGTGTCGGGGTCGCGGTAGGCGTCGTACGCAGAGGTGCTCATCGTCGGGCTCCCAGGAAGGAGATGGCGGCGGCGCCGATCATGCCGAGCGCGGCGATGCCGGCCTTGCGGAACATGTCGGGCAGGTAGGCGGTCGCGACGACCGGGTCCGGCGGCAGGCCGTAGACCTCGGGCTCGTCGAGGAGCAGGAAGACCGAGCCGGTCCCGCCGACGCCGTCGTGCTCGTTGGCGCCGTAGAGGCGAGCCTCGGTGAAGCCCTGCTCGTGCAGCTGGGCGACCCTCTCCTTGGCCGTGGCGACCATGTCGGCGTGGTCGCCGAACTTGATCGAGGTCGTCGGGCAGGTCTGCGCGCAGGCCGGCGTCTGGTCGTGGCCGAGCCGGTCGTAGCAGAGCGTGCACTTCTGGGCGACACCGATGTTGGGCACGTGCGCGTCCTCGGCCTGACCGCGGAACTCCGCGCCCTCGCCGGTGCGCCGCTCGATGACGCCGAAGGGGCACGCGCCGACGCAGTAGCCGCAGCCGTTGCAGATGTCGGCCTGCACGACGACGGTGCCGAACTCGCTGCGGAAGAGCGCACCGGTCGGGCAGACGTCGAGGCAGCCGGCGTGCGTGCAGTGCTTGCAGACGTCGGAGGCCATGAGCCAGCGGAACTCCGGCAGCGGGCCGACCATCGGTGTCCCGTCGACCGTCGTGCCGAGGTCCTCGCCCGGCCCGGTGACGGTGGCCGGGTTCTCGACGGCCGCGAGCATGTCCGTGAGGTCGGGGCCGTGGCCCTCGATCGGGGCCGGCAGCGTGCCGTAGCCCGCCGGCGTCCCGCCGCGCTGCGGTGGCCCCTGCTCCCCGAGGTGCGAGGAACGAGCCTCGAGGGGTGCGCCGATACCCGGCATCCCGAGGTCGACGAGCTGCCGGCCCGACTCGCGGGCCGCCTCGATCCGGTCCTGGCTCTGCTCGACGAAGGCGACGTGCCGCCAGGTGCTCCCGCCGAGGTCGCCGGTGTTGTCGTAGGAGTTGCCGGTCAGCGCGAGCCCGTCGAGCGGGAGCGCGTTCCACTCCTTGCAGGCGACCTCGCAGGCCTTGCAGCCGATGCAGATCGAGGTGTCCGTGAAGAAGCCCTTGCGGGCCGGTGCGTCGGTCCACCCCGCGTCGAGGGCGACGTCGGTGCGGCCGGAGAGCTGTCGGCTCAGGTAGCTCACGGGAGCTCACCTCCTGTGTCGGTCACGTGCTCGTCCTGCCGCGGTGGGCGCGGCGCAGCGCCGCGACCTCGGGCGTGACCTCGTCCGCACGGTGGTTGCCGGTCTCGACCGTCGATCCCGCCCGCGACTGGTACTCCGCGACGAGCCGCTCGAGGTCCTCCCCCTGCGGCCGTCGCCCGGGTCGGATGTCGCACGACCCGACCTTCGACTCCTGGATGAGGACGTTGGGGTCGAGGGTGATGCCGAGCAGGTCGTTGGCACCGTCGCCCTCGACGACCGCATCGCGACCGACGCCCCAGTGGTAGGGCAGTCCGATCTGGTGGACCGTCTTGCCGCGGATCGTCATCGGGGTCATCCGCTCGGTGACGAGCACGCGGGTCTCGATCGCGGCACGTGCGGAGACGATCGTCGCCCACCCGCCGTTCTCCAGACCACGCTCGGCGGCGAGCTCGGGCGAGATCTCGCAGAACATCTCCGGCTGCAGCTCCGAGAGGTACGGCAGCCAGCGGCTCATGCCGCCTGCCGTGTGGTGCTCGGTGAGCCGGTACGTCGTGAAGACGTAGGGGTATACGTCCCAGCCGGGCTCGGGGGCCGACGGGCTCCAGAGGTTGTCCTTGCGGGAGAAGATCACGCGGGCCGGGTTGCGCTGCTGCGTGTACAGCGCGTTCTCGACCGGCGACTCCTGCGCCTCGTAGTGCGTCGGCATCGGCCCGTCGACCATGCCCTTCGGCGCGAAGAGCCAGCCCTTGCCGTCCGCCTGCATGATGAAGGGGTCGTCGCCGGAGATCGCGGCGGGACCACCGACGTCAGGGTCGGGCCGGTACGACGGGTCGCGGTCGACCGGGAAGTCGGGGATGTCGTCGCCGACCCACTTCTTCCCGTCGGCGTCCCACCAGATGTGCTTCTTGCGCTCGCTCCACGGACGACCCTCGGGGTCGGCCGAGGCGCGGTTGTAGAGGATCCGGCGGTTCATCGGCCAGGCCCAGCCCCAGTCGAGAGCTATCTCGTTCTGCTCCCGGCCAGGGACCTTCTTCGCCGCCTTGTTGACGTTGCCCGCGAAGACCCCGGAGTAGATCCAGCAGCCGCCGATGGTCGAGCCGTCGGCCTGCATCTCAACGAAGCTGTTGAGCAGCTCGCCGTCCTTCTCGCCGCCGACGTGGTAGCCGTTGATCTCGCGGAGCACGGCCTCGGCGTCGACCTCGCCGTGCTCGTCCTTCGGGTAGTCCCACGTGAGGTCGAGCAGCGGGCGGTCGCGCTCGTCGGTCGAGCCGGCGAGCCGCTCGCGGATCCGCACGCCGAGCTCGTGGAAGAAGTCGAGCTCGCTCTGCGCGTCACCGGGCGGGTCGACCGCCTTCTCGTGCCACTGCAGCATCCGCTGCGTCTGGGTCAAAGTGCCCGCCTTCTCGACGTGCGTGGCGGCGGGGAAGAAGAAGACCTCGGTGTCGATGTCCTCGGTCTTCAGCTCGCCGCTGACGACCTCGGGCCCGTCCTTCCAGAAGGTGGCCGACTCGATGAGCTGGAAGTCGCGGACGACGACCCACTTGAGGTGCGACATCGCGAGCCGCTGCATCTTGCCGTGCGCAGACCCGACCGCCGGGTTCTGGCCAAGGATGAAGTAGCCGTCGACCTTGTCCTCGAGCATCGACATCACGGTCTGGTACGTACCGTGAGCGCCGTTGAGCCGCGGCAGGTAGTCGAAGGCGAAGTCGTTCTCCGGGGTCGCGGCATCACCCCACCACGCCTTGAGCAGGCTCGCGGTGTAGGCGTCGGCCTTGGTCCAGAAACCCTTCTGCAGCGGGCTGCTGATCGAGCTGAGGTACTCCTCGAGCGAGCGGTGCTTGTCGGCGACCGGCATCGGGAGGTACCCGGGCAGGAGGTTGAAGAGCGTCGGGATGTCGGTGCAGCCCTGGATGCTCGCGTGACCGCGGAGCGCCATGATCCCGCTGCCCGGACGACCCACGTTGCCCATGAGCAGCTGGAGGATCGCCGAGGTGCGGATGAACTGCGCGCCGAGGCTGTGCTGGGTCCAGCCGACGGCGTAGGCGAAGCACGTCGTGCGCTCGCGGCCGGAGTTCTCGACGAGCGCGCGGGCGACCTCGTGGAAGCTCGCGACCGGGATGCCGCAGACCTCCTGCACCATCTCGGGCGTGTAGCGGGCGTAGTGGCGCTTGAGGATCTGGAAGACCGAGCGCGGGTGCTGCAAGGTCTCGTCCCGGACGAGCTTCGCGTGCTCGAGCGGGGGGCCGCCGGCGCCGTACTGCTGCCCGGCCGCCTCTTCGGTCTCCTTGGCGCCGCTGTCATCGTGGTCGGGGCTGTCGACCTTGTCGTCGCCGCCGTTGCCGTCCTCGTCCTTCGCCGACTCGTACGCCCACGACGTCATGTCGTAGCTGCCCGTCTCGGGGTCGTAGCCCGAGAAGACGCCGTCGAGGTCCTCGGTGTCGACGAAGTCCTCGCTGACGAGCGTCGCGGCATTGGTGTACGCGACGACGTAGTCGTGGAAGTAGAGGTCGTTGCTCAGGACGTGGTTGATGAGCGCGCCGAGGAGGACGACATCGGTGCCCGCCCGGATCGGCACGTGGGTGTCCGCGATCGCCGAGGTGCGGGTGAAGCGCGGGTCGACGTGGATGATCCGCGCGCCGCGGGCCTTCGCCTCAGAGACCCACTGGAACCCGACCGGGTGGCACTCGGCCATGTTCGAGCCCTGGATGATGACGCAGTCCGCGTTGGCCATGTCCTGCAGGGGCTGGGTGGCGCCGCCGCGGCCGAAGGAGGCTCCCAGACTGGGAACCGTGGCGGAGTGTCAAATACGGGCCTGGTTCTCGATCTGGATCGCGCCCGCCGCCGTGAAGAGCTTCTTGATGAGGTAGTTCTCCTCGTTGTCGAGGGTGGCTCCCCCGAGCGAGGCGATGCCCATCGTGCGACGCAGCCGGTTGCCGTGCTCGTCGTGCTCCTGCCAGTGGTTGCGGCGGGCCTCGAGGAATCGGTCGGTGACCATGTCGGTGGCCTCGTCGAGCGAGATCCGCTCGAAGTCGGTCGCGCCGGGGGCGCGGTAGAGCACGTACTTCTGCCGGGAGGCGGCGTTGACGAGCTGCTCGCTCGCGGCACCCTTCGGGCAGAGCCGCCCACGGCTGATCGGGCTGTCCGGGTCGCCCTCGATCTGGACGACCTTCTCGTCCTTGACGAAGACCTTCTGCCCGCACCCGACGGCGCAGTACGGGCAGACGCTCTGGACGACGCGGTCGGCGGTCGAGGTGCGGGGGGTGAGCTCGGCGGTCTTGCGGCTCTGCACGGCCTTGCCACGGCCGAGGAAGTCCCCGGTCGTCAGCTGCCGGACGACCGGCCAGTCGAGGGGCGTCTTCGCCATCGTGCGCTCCCGGGTCGAAGGGGCTGTGCTCGCGGTTGTGCTCTCGGTCACCTTCTCACATTTGTCCGGGGCGTGCAGGCTTGTGCTGTGGGCAGGAACGCCACGTCCTTGCCGTGCCGCCGGGCGGCGGCGAGGATGCGCGGGACCGGGCGCCCTTCGCCTCGAGCAGCTCGGCGACGGTCGTCCCGAGGGCCAGCGACAGATCGACCGGCCCGAGGAAGAGCAGATCCACCCCGTCGAGGGCGGCGATCTCCTCGACCGCCTCGAGGGCGCCGGCCGTCTCGATCATCAACGCGCACTGGACGAGGGCGAGGTCGACGCCGCTGCCCATGAGCCACAGCCCGCGGGATGACGGGCCGATCCCCGGCTCGGCCCCCTTCGACACCTCGCGTGGGCTGGACGGGCTGTCCATGCGACGTCCTGGGCGCGTGACCTCTCGCAGGGCAGGAGGGCCGAAGGGGGGTCCGCCGCCGGTGTTCCGCCTGGCGCTCCCGCGCCTGCGCCGCGGACCGCGCAGGACTTAGCGTCGGGCTGCAGCCCGACGACCCCGAGGTGACCCATGTCCACCAGCAGCGCCCCGCAGCCGGTCATCCGCGTCGCCCGCCGTCGCGCCAAGCCCGGCTGTGGCCCGGCCTACGAGGCGCTCATCGGCGGGATGCTCGCCGACGTCAAGGCGGTGCCGGGCTTCATCGGCGCGGAGGTCATCCCGCCGGCGACCGAGGGCGGCGAGCACCAGACGATCCTGCGCTTCGAGACGCAGCAGGGGCTCGACGCCTGGGACTCCTCGCCCGAGCGGCATGCGTGGCACCAGCGGCTCGACGCGGTCGCCGAGGGGACGCCCGACTACCAGGTACTCACCGGGCTGGAGGCGTGGTTCGCGCGCGCCGAGATGCCCGGCCACAAGCCCCCGAAGCGCTGGAAGATGGCGATCGTCACCTGGCTCGGCATCTGGCCGATCGTCATGGTGCTGCAGCTCTTCCTCAACCCGCTCATCGAGGACGTCCCCTTCGTTCCCCGGGTCGGGATCTTCACGATCTTTGTCGTCGCGATGATCACCTACCTCGTCATGCCGCAGCTCGTGAAGCTCTTCCGCCCCTGGCTGGCACGCCACTGACCGTCAGAGCGCAGCGAGCCCGTCGAGCAGGCGGTCGACGTCTGAGTCGTCGGTGTACGGCGCCAGCCCCACCCGGACGCCGCCCGCGTCGCCGAGACCGAGCGCGCGGCTCAGCTCGATCGCGTAGAAGTGCGAGGCCGGCGCGTTGACCCCGCGCCCGGCGAGGTGGCGTCGCACGTCCTGGGCGTCGTGCCCCTCGACCGTGAAGAGCATCGTCGGGGTGCGGTGCTCGGCGTTCGAGTAGACCTGCACGCCGGGGAGCGCCCGGATGCCCGCCTCCATCCGCTCGCGCAGGCGTGACTCGTGGGCGTGCAGCGCGGCGTAGCTGGCCTCGAGCCGCGCGCGCCGGTCGCCCGCCGCCGGGACGAGTTCTGCGAGGAAGTCCACCGCGGCGGTGGTCCCGGCCATGAGCTCGTAGGGGAGCGTGCCGAGCTCGAATCGCTCCGGGACGGCGTCGGTCGAGGGGAGCAGCTTGTCCATCCGCAGGGTCTCGAGCAGCACCGGGTCGGCCGAGACCGTGCCGCAGTGCGGGCCGAGGAACTTGTAGGGCGAGCACGACCAGAAGTCCGCGCCCAGCCCCACCCGGTCCGGCAGTACGTGCGCGCTCGAGTGCACCCCGTCGACCCAGAGCAGCGCGCCGACGTCATGGGCGAGGTCGGCGACCTCCCGCACCGGCGGCATCGTGCCGATGAGGTTCGACGCACCCGTCATCGCGACGAGCCGGGTGCGCTCGGTGATGACCGAGGCGAAGTGGTCCGCCGCCTGCTCGCCCGTCGTGACGTCGAGCTCGGCCCAGCGCACCGTCGCACCGGCGCGCTCGGCGGCCTGCACCCACGGGCGGATGTTGGAGTCGTGGTCGAGCCGGCTGACGACGACCTCGTCACCGGGTCCCCAGGTCTGCGCCAGCGCGCGCGAGAGGTCGTAGGTGATCGCAGTGGCGCTCCGACCGAAGATCACCCCGGCCGGGTCGGTGCCCACGAGGTCGCCGATCGCGGACCGGCAGGCGGTGACGATCGTCTCGGCGCGCTGCTCGGAGCGGGTGACGTCGCCCCGGTTGGAGACGGCGGCGAGCAGGGTGCCAGCGACCGCCTGCGCGACGACGTCAGGGGTCTGCGTGCCGCCCGGCCCGTCGAAGTGGGCGGCCCCCTCGGCCAGCGCGGGGAAGCGGGCCCGGACCCGCCCGACGTCGTACGCGATCGTGCTCATGACCGCAGTCTGCCGCCATAGGCTGGACGGGTGAGCAGCGTCCCTCCTGTCGTCGCGGTCCTCGGTCCCGACGGTCCGCGGATCGTCGCGCCGGACGAGCCGGTCGTCACCGTCGACGACCTCGGGCTGACCCGCGGCGACGGCTGCTTCGACTCGGCTCTCGTCGTCGATACCTCACGCTCCCTGAGATGCGACGACGCAGCCTCGAAGGGAGCGCCTCACCATCGCGTCCGCGACCTCGAGGAGCACCTCGACCGCCTCGACCGGTCAGCGGCCGCGCTCGACCTCGAGGGGCCGCCGCGGGCGGCCTGGGTCGCGCTCGTCGACGCCGCGGTCGACGCCTGGAGCACGCCCGGCGACGCCTCGATCAAGCTCGTCCTCACCCGCGGGCGGGAGTGGGGGCCCGAGGCCGGACCCACCGCCTTCGCTGTCGTGACGGCCCGCCCGGCGGGACGGCCGCAGCGGGGAGGCGGGGGCAGCGACCCCCTTCGCGTCGTAACGCTGACGAAGGGGCACCCGAGCGACGCCTTCGTCGACGCCCCGTGGCTGCTCGGCGGGGTGAAGACCCTGTCCTACGTCGTCAACGTCGCCGCCCAGCGCGAGGGGCGACGGCGCGGGGCCGACGACGTCATCTTCACGACGACCGACGGCTTTGCCCTCGACGGCCCCATGGCCGGGCTGCTCGTCGTGCGCGAGGGGAGGTGGCTGTCCACGCCGACCGGAGGGACCGGGATCCTCGCGTCGGTATCGGTGGCGACGATCCTCGACGCGGCTGCCGCCGACGGCCACGAGAGCGCCTTCGAGCTCGTCCGGGTCGAGCACCTCCACGACGCCGACGGGGTGTGGCTCGTCGCCTCGAGCCGCGGGCCGACGCCCGTCGGCGAGATCGACGGCCGCCCGGTGCGGGTCGACCCCGACCTCGTCTCACAGGCTGCGCGCTACGCCGGTTTCTGATCCCGCCCGCCTGCCACAGTGGTTAGGCTCGCGATCATGGAGACGCTGTCCACCCCTTCGCCCCACGACGGGCTCGCCCTGGCCACCTACGTCTGGGAGCCGACCGGCGCGCCGAAGGCCGTCGTCCAGATCACCCACGGCATGGCCGAGCACGCCCAGCGCTACGACCGGCTGGCGCAGGCCCTCAATGCGGCGGGTTACGCGGTCGTCGCGCACGACCACCGGGGGCACGGGGCCAGCGTCACCGGCCCGCAGGACGTCGGCTTCCTCGCCGACGCGGCCGGCTGGAGCGGTGCCATCGTCGATATCCGCGCGGTCGGCGAGTACGCGCGCGAGCGCTTCCCCGGTGTGCCACACGTGCTGCTGGGTCACTCGATGGGCACCTTCCTCAGCCGCGAGCTCGTCTCCCGCGGCAGCGAGGGGATCGACGCGCTCGTGCTCTCGGGGACCGGCGGCGACCCCGGTCTGCTCGGCAAGGTGGGCGCCGTCGTTGCGACCGTCGAGGGCAAGGTCCGCGGTCGGCGGCATCCGTCGACCCTCATGAACGCGTTGACCTTCGGGGCGTTCAACAAGGAGTTCAAGCCGGCCCGCACCGACTTCGACTGGCTCTCCCGAGACGAGGCCGAGGTCGACAAGTACATCGCCGACCCCGCCTGCGGCGCCGTCTTCACCTCCGGCTTCTACGCCGACATGCTCGGCGGTCTCAACGCCCTCTCGCCCGACGCCAACCCGGCGAAGATCCGCAAGGACCTGCCCGTCTACCTCCTCGCCGGCTCCGCGGACCCCGTCGGTGGCGAGAAGGGTGTGACGAGCGTGCGCGACCAGCTCGTCAAGGTGGGCCTCACTGATGTGACGATGAAGATCTACCCGGGCGGGCGGCACGAGATGTTCAACGAGACGAACCGTGACGAGGTCACTGCGGACCTCGTCGCCTGGCTCGACCGGGTGGTCGCTGAACGCTGACCGGCGGTCACCTGGCTGGCACCATGACGACATGAGCGCTGTCGAGTTCCGCAAGAACGAGGACAAGTCCCGCTACGAGGCCGTCGTCGACGGCCAGGTCGCCGGCTTCGTCACCTACGAGGTGAAGGGCGACGACGTCGACCTCACCCACACGATCGTCGAGGACGCCTTCAAGGGTCAGGGGGTCGGCTCGACCCTGGCGAAGGGGGCGCTCGACGACGTCCGCGAGCAGGGCAAGGGCGTCATCCCGACGTGCCCCTTCATCAAGAGCTACATCGAGAAGCACCCGGTCTACACCGTGCTCGCCGCAGGCCTCGGCGAGGAGGGTGGCGAGGAGCCGAAGGGGATCGGCGGCGGCGGCTCCTTCTGAGCCGGAAGAAGCCGCCGGCCGGCGGCACGCCCGCCGTCCGGCTGCTCAAGGCGAGCGGCACCCCCTTCGCCCTGCGTGCGTACGAGCACGACCCGGCCGCGGCGTCCTACGGTCTCGAGGCGGCCGAGGTTCTCGGTGTCGACCCGGCCCGGGTCTACAAGACCCTGCTCGCGCAGACCGACCTACCGCGTGACCGCGGGCTCGTCGTCGCCGTCGTGCCGGTCGCCGGGCAGCTCGACCTCAAGGCGCTCGCCGCCGCCGTCGGTGCGAAGAAGGCCACGATGGCCGACCCTGCGCTCGCCGAGCGGACCACCGGTTACGTCGTCGGCGGCATCTCCCCGCTCGGGCAGAAGCGGGAGTTGCGGACCGTGATCGACGAGTCCGCGCTGATCCACGACACGGTCCTCGTCAGCGGCGGGCGCCGTGGTCTCGACGTCGAGCTCTCGCCCGCGGACCTCGTCGCCCTCACCTCAGCGACGACCGCCCCCATCGGCCGCCCCTGACCACAAGGTGTTGCCAGCAGCACCTTGTGGTGTCAGCAGCATCTCGAGGTGGTGCCCCCGCCACGAGACGTAGCCGGCAAGGCCTCGTCCAGGGGCGAAGGGAGGGACGCCTACCAGGCGTACGGCTCGTAGTTCTTGAGGAAGATCCCGTACAGGTCCTCGCCGCGCTCGCCGCGGACGATCGGGTCGTAGACGCGAGCCGCGCCGTCGACGAGGTCGAGGGGTGCGCGCCAGCCCTCCTCGGCGATGCGCAGCTTCTCCTCGTGGGGACGCTCGTCGGTGATCCAGCCGGTGTCGACGGCGGTCATGAGGATCCGGTCGGTCTCGAACATCTCGCCCGCGCTCGTGCGGGTCAACATGTTGAGCGCCGCCTTGGCCATGTTCGTGTGCGGGTGGCCGGGCCCCTTGTAGCGGCGGGAGAACTGGCCCTCCATCGCCGAGACGTTGACGACGTAGGCGCGGGCGGCGTCACCGACGACCTCACGGCGACGAGCGACGGCCGCGCGCATCGAGTCGCGCAGCTTCGAGACGAGGAGGAAGGGCGCCACCTGGTTGCACAGCTGGACCTCGAGCATCTCGAGCGGGTCGACCTCGTCGACCTTCTGCTTCCAGCTGTTGGTCCGCACGACGTCGGGGACGAGCCCGCCGGCGTCGATGGCGGTCCCTGCCCGGTGCGCCTCGACCGAGGCCTGGCCGCCGGTGAGGGCGAGCGAGGTGAGCTCGGCGGCGCTGCGCGCGGCGATGTCCCGGGCGTCGGCGGAGGTGTGGTCCACGTCGTGCGTGCCCATCTCGTCCTCGTGGTGGGCGACGGCGTGAGCGCGCAGGGTGCCCGCGAGCGCGGCGGGGTGCGCATCGCTGATCCGGTCGAAGGTCACCATGCGCACCCTTGCGGCGTCGCCGTCGAGCGGGGCCTGCTCGCCGTCGACGATGTGGCTGTACGCGCCGGGCGTGCGTCGCACCGTCTGGCAGGCGTTGTTGACGAGGATGTCGAGGGGACCCCCGGCAGCGACCTCCTCGGCGAGCGCGACGACCTGCGTGGGGTCGCGCAGGTCGATGCCGACGATCGTCAGCCGGTCGAGCCACTCCGAGCTGTCCGCCAGCTCGGCGAAGCGACGGGCGGCGTCGCGCGGGAAGCGCGTCGTGATCGTCAGGTCAGCGCCGTCGCGGAGCAGGCGCAGCGCGATGTACATGCCGATCTTCGCGCGGCCGCCGGTGAGCAGGGCGCGCCGGCCGCGCAGGTCGGTGCCCTGGTCCCGCCGGGCCTGGCTGGAGCGCGCGCACTCGGGGCACAGCCAGTGGTAGAAGCTGTCGACGAGCGTGTAGTCGGCGTGGCAGATGTAGCAGCCACGGGGGATCTGCAGCTCGCCGACGAACGTCTGCTCCGTGTGGGCCTCCGTGGCGCCCACCTCGGAGAGGTGAGCTCCGCTCCCTTCGCCCGCGGTGAGGAGCAGCCCCTTCGTCTCGTCGTCGATCCGCTGCGGCGAGCCCGTCGCGGTGCGCGAGAGGATCGCCTCGTCGTGGGCGATCATCGGGTCGCGCTCGGCCCGCCGGGCCGCGCGGCGGGCGGCCTTGCGGACGCGGTTGTACATCGTGCCGCTGGCCCGCTTGACCTCCCCGATGTGGGGGTGGCCGGGTGGCAGCTCGTGGAGCATCCCGATGACCCGCAGGGTGGTCGCCAGGTCGTCGGGGTCGATGCCCGGGTGCTCGGCGGGGTCGGGCGAAGGGGTGGTCACGACAGACCAGGGTATGTCGCCTCACGGTGGGGTCCGGCGTAGCGTCATCGGCATGGGCAGCTGGTGGGACGAGCGCGTGGTGCCGAGGGTCGTCGACCTCACCTGCTCCGGTGCGCTCGCGGACGGTTGGCGGGCACGGACGTGCGCACCGGTGGTCGGCGAGGTCGTCGAGCTGGGCTTCGGGTCGGGGCGCAACCTCGAGCACTACGGCGAAGGGGTGACCCGGGTCCTCGCGATCGAGCCGTCGGACCTCGCCTGGGAGATGTCGGCGGAGGGGCGGGCCGCCTTCGGACGCCCCGTGGAACGCGTCGGGATCGACGGTGCCTCGATCGCGTTGCCCGACGGCAGCGCCGACGCCGTCGTCTCGACGTGGACCCTGTGCACGATCCCCGACCTGGCCTCGGCGCTCGCCGAGACCGCCCGGGTGCTGCGTCCCGGTGGCGCGCTGCACCTCGTCGAGCACTCGCTCTCGCCGGACCCGCGCATGGCCCGGCGTCAGCAGCGGATGCAGCGCTGGTGGGGTCGCGTGGCCGGCGGCTGTCATGTGGACCGTGACATCCCGGCGGAGCTGAGCGCCGCAGGCTTCGAGCTGCCCGACCTGAGTGCCCGAGACGCTGCCGGCATCGCGACCCCGTGGAGCTGGTTCGTCACGGCGCGTGCAGGTCTCCTGACGCCATGACGCCTGTCGCGCTTTTGTAGCGTGGCGGGGTGACCGATCACCCCTTCGCCGACCGGACCTTCGCCGCCGTGATCTTCGACAACGACGGCACGCTCGTCGACTCCACCGGCTCGGTGCTGCGCTCCTGGGTGCGGTGGGCGCAGGAGCATGACGTGGATCCGTATGCGCTGCAGGGCTTCCACGGCGTGCCCGCCGCCGGGATCATCGCCGCCGTCGCCCCGCACGTCGACGCCGACGCCGCGCTCGCCCGGATCGAGGAGATCGAGGTCGCCGACGTCGACGACGTCGTCGCCCTGCCCGGCGCGATCGCTGCTCTCGAGACGTTGCCCGACGAGCTCTCGGCGATTGCCACCTCCGCCACCCGGCCGCTCGCCGACGTGCGCCTGCGCGCCGCGGGCATCACGCCGCCGACCGCCACGGTGACCATAGAGGACGTCGACCGCGGCAAGCCCGCACCCGACCCCTTCGTCGTCGCCGCGCAGCGGCTCGGGGCAGACCCGGCCGACTGCCTCGTCGTCGAGGACGCACCGAGCGGCATCACCGGTGCGCGGGCCGCCGGGTGCGCGGTGCTCGCCGTGACGACGAACCACCCGGCCGACGAGCTGGAGGCTGACCTCGTCGTCGGTTCGCTCGCCGAGGTGACCTTCTCCGTCGAGGCGGGGCGCGTCCGGGTCACGCCGAGCGGGTCCGTGGGAGGCTGAGCCATGGAGACAGACGCGACGGGCACCGAGGCGATCGACCACTTCTGGGAGGTCGCGCGACAGCACGCCGAGCTCGCCGGGGTCCCGACCTACACGGGCGAGAACCCGGTGAGCCTGCTGCGGCCGCCGGCCTGGGCCTTCGGTGCGACCCCCGAGCAGGCGGACCGGCTGCTCGCCCTCGTGCTCGACGGCACGAAGACGGCGACCGCGTCGTCACAGGCCGACTACGAGGCGGAGGGTGAGGCGCTCCCCGAGCCCGGCACGCTCGGCATCGTCCTCGACGGGGCCGGTCGGCCGCGGGCGCTGCTCGTGACGACCGAGGTGAGCGTCGTCCCCTTCGCCGAGGTGGACGAGGCGCACGCGCACGCCGAGGGCGAGGGGGAGCGGACGCTCGCGTCGTGGCGGCGCGACCACGAGCGGTTCTTCGCCGAGCACTCCCACGGGGGCTTCCGCCCGGACATGCCGGTCGTGCTCGAGCGCTTCCGGGTGCTCTACCCCTGAGGGGCTCAGGCGTCCGCGACCGGCGGGGCGGTGGCGTCGGCCTCGCCCGCGCCGAGCTCGCGCTCGACGTAGGTCTCGACGTCGTTGATGTCGTCCTCGGAGCGGCCGACGACGGTCAGCAGGTCCTGCATCGTCGCGACCTCCTCGACCTGCTCCTTGATGAACCACTGCATGAACTGCTCGGCGGCGAAGTCGTTCTCGTCCCGCGCGATCCGGGTCAGCGCGTGGATCTGCTCGGTGACCTTGCGCTCCTGGGCCAGGGCGAGCTCGACCGGTGCGACGATCCCGTCGAAGTGGGACTGGGGGGCCGCGACGGCGGGGATCTCGATCTCGGCGTCGGTGTCGAGGAGATAGCGCAGCATCATCATCGCGTGGTCGCGCTCCTCGCGGGCCTGCCGGAAGAAGAAGCCAGCCATCCGCGGCATCGTCAGCGCGTCGTAGTGCGCCGCGACGGCGATGTACTGCGCGTGGGCGAGGAGCTCCTCACCGATCTGGGCATTGAGCTGGTCGGCGAAGCGGGAGTTCGTCATGGGGAGAGCCTAGGCCGCCTTGCGGTAGCGGTCCTTGGACCCCTTGGCCTTCGCCTTGGCCTCGACGGTGACGAGCTTGCGCTTGTGGACCGCGTAACCGGCGGGCATCTTGCCCTCGGCGAGCAGGCGGATGGGGCAGCTGCTGCAGCGCTTCTTCGAGACGCAGCACTTCTGCTTGACCTTGACCTTGCCGATCTTCACCTTCTTGCCCACGACGAGCACAGTAGCGGATAGGTAAGGCTTGCCTGACCTCTTTCCGCAGGGCGGGACGGGTCGAGGTCATCCACACCGTTCGCCCGGATCACCTCCACCGCGGGTCAGAAGGGCCAGCCCTCGACCATGCCTGGCTCGCGCCCCGGCTCGGTGTAGTGCTCGAAGCCGAAGCCCGCGAGGAAGTGCTCCTCGGGCATCGCGAGCATCATCCCGACGTCGCTCGTCTGGCTCGCGTGGCAGGCCAGCGCGGCCCGCTTGAGGTCGATGACGTCGCGGACGTCGACACGGTGGTGCAGCTCCGCCTCGGGCGTGCCGATCGGGTTGCCGTCCTGCATCGGGACGTCGACGTCCCAGGCCTCGTCCTCGCTCGCGCCCGCCTCGCGGGCGGCCGCCATGAGGCCGCGCATGTGGTCGCGGTTCATCGTCGACTCGAGCAGCGGGGGGCGGTGGGCGGCGAGCTCGAGCGCGCGGTTCGCGACGTGGTGGACCTTGACGTGGTCGGGATGGCCGTAGCCGCCGTGCCAGTCGTAGGAGACGAGCACGTCCGCCCGCTCCTCGTCGAGGACCTCGGCCAGCCGGCGCGCGGCCTCGTCGACATCGGTGGAGTGGAAGGACCGCTCGTGCGCGTTCTGCTCCCAGCCCGCCATGCCGGAGTCGCCGTACCCGAGCCAGGCCACGCGGGCCGTCCCCGTCACCCGGGCCGACGCCTCGGCCTCGCCGCGACGGTGCTCGGCGACGCTCACCCCTTCGGGCAGAGGGTCGGGTGCCTGGCCGTGCTCGCCGTTCGTCGCGTAGACGACGACCACCCGGTGGCCCTGGCGAGTCGCCCGGATCATCGTGCCGGCGGTCGCGGACGCCTCGTCGTCGGGATGGGCGTGGAAGAAGACGATCGTGCTCACGAGGAGCCATCCTCCACCCCTTCGCCCCTGCTGCCCAGCGACCACCAGGCGGGGTGACACACCGCGTGACGCGACGCGTCCGGCTGCGTAGCGTCGCGCCCATGACGACCCTGCTGCCCACCGCGGCCTACCTCGACCACCTGCGTACCGAGGCAGCGCGCTTCCGCGAGGTGCTGGCCGATGCTGACCCGGCGGCAGGGGTGCCGTCCTGCCCCGAGTGGGACACCGCCGACCTGCTGTGGCACCTCGGGATGGACGTGCAGCACTTCTGGGCCTGGGTGGTGGAGCACCGACCCACCCCGCCCGAGGACTACCCGGAGCCGGAGCGCCCGGAGGGGTACGACGCGCTGCTCGCCCTCTTCGACGCGTCCTCCGCGGACCTCCAGTCGCAGCTGGCCCTCGCAGGCCCGGCCGACGAGGCGTGGTCGTGGTCGAACGACCAGACGGTGGGGTTCACGATCCGCCGTCAGGCGCACGAGGCGTTGATCCACCGGGTCGACGCCGAGCTGACGACCGGGGCGCGGGCCCCGGTGGACCCGGATCTCGCCGCGGACGGGGTGCACGAGGCGATCACGGTGATCTTCGGCGGCAACCCGCCGTGGGGGAGCTTCGCCCGGGACGGCCGGCAGGTGGCGCTCGTCTGCACGGACGGGCCGACGCTCACCGTGGACCTGGGGCGCTTCACCGGGCACGACCCGCGCAAGGACGTCGACGTGGACGAGGCCGACCTCCGGCTGGCCGACGCGGCCGGGGAGCCGGCGGCCACGATCACCGGGCGCGGCGAGGACTTGCTCCTGTGGATGTGGGGGCGCGCCGACGAGTCGCCACTGGTTGTCGACGGCGACACCGAGGCCGCCGACGCCGCGCGGCAGGTCTTCAGCCAGCCCATCCGCTGACGGGCGTGGCGGGGCACGGAGGTTGACTGTCGGGTACGACGACCGTTGGTCAGGAAGCGACAGCGGGATCCCCAGATCTTGGCGGGCTGCTCGTCGAAGGGGCACGGCAATGGTCGTCGTACCCGAGGGTCACCACGCACACTGCTCGAGCGACGGTGCGCCGGCCCCCGCGCCTACGCCGCGACCGGGGTGGCGACCGGCTCGGGAGCGGCGAGCTCGGCCCGCCGCTCGTAGGCCCACCCCGGCCCACGGAGGAGGAAGCCGAAGCGGTCCGACCACGTCGGCGCCGACGCCACATCGCGCGCGATGTCCTGCCACTCGTGGGTCGCGATCGTCGCGAGGTCGAAGCTCTCGATGTTGCGCGTCAGCCCGTAGCGCACCGGCTCGTCCTCAGGCTCGAAGGTGCCGAAGAGCTTGTCCCAGATGATGAGGATCGAGCCGTGGTTGATGTCGAGGTACTGCCGTTGGCTGCCGTGGTGCGCACGGTGGTGCGAAGGGGTGTTGAGCACCCGCTCGAGCCAGCCGATGGAGCGGATCGCCTCGGTGTGGATCCAGAACTGGTAGATGAGATTGAGCGCCCGCGCGTCCTCGATGGCCCGCGGAGGCAGCCCGAGCAGGGCGAGGAGACCGTACGGGACGGCCATCGTCACCCCTTCGGCCACCGGCTGGCGTAGCGCGGTCGAGAGGTTGTACCGCTCGCTGGAGTGGTGGACGACGTGGACGGCCCAGAGCCTGCGGACCTCGTGGGCGAGCCGGTGGTTCCAGTAGTAGATGGCGTCCCAGCCGAGGACGGCCAGCGGCAGCACCCACCGGCCGCGGATCTCGAAGGGGGCGTGCCGGCTCAGCCGGGCGGCGGAGGTCTGGGTGGTCCACAAGGTGGCCGACGCGAGCGCCGCGGAGGCGACGGCGGCGACCGCAGTGCCCCGGGTGAGCCGGGTGAGCGCGTCGGCGCGCGACCGTACGGCGACCCCGCTGTCCTTGACCCCTCCAGGCACGGTGCCGGCCTCGGGCAGCCGGCCGTGCTCCCTTCGCGTCCGCAGGACGTCGGCGGCCGTCGTCGCGACCGCGGCACCCGCGCCGACCGCGAGGAGCGCGGTGCCCCATCGGCCGGTGCCCGGGGCGAGACGGCGCAGCAACGGCGCCGTGACGAAGGGGGCGATCAGGCTCCCGACGCCCATGGCCAGCGAGGCGATGGTGTCGTGGAGCTCGTAGTCGCCGGCGCGGTGCTCGCCGGGGGCCGGCGGGTGGCGGCGCTGCCAGACGAGCTCGGTCGCCATCGCCCCGACAAAGCCAGGGATGGCGAGGACGGTGAGATCGGGGCGGGCCACCCTCGCCACCCTAGGCGCGCGCCTCCTGCTGGTCGAGGTGCATGTCCTCGAGGACGTCCTGGTAGCGCTCGGCGACGACCTTGCGGCGCAGCTTCAGGCTCGGGGTGAGCTCGCCGCCCTCGACCGTCAGGTCGTGGTCGAGGATCCGGAAACGTCCGATGCGCTCCCACCGGTTGAGACCCTCGTTGAGCTCGTCGACGTAGGACTGCACCATGTCTCGGGCCTGCGCCGACGAGACGATCTCGGTGTAGTCCCGGTCGCCGAGCCCGTTGGCCTCCGCCCACGGCTGGATCGCCTCGGGGTCGAGGGTGATGAGCGCGGTGACGAAGTTGCGGTCCGCCCCGTGCACGAGGATCTGGCCGACGTAGGGGCACAGACCCTTGAAGGTCGACTCGACCTGGCTCGGCGCCACGTACTTGCCGTTGCTCGTCTTGAAGAGGTCCTTCTTGCGATCGGTGACGCGGACGAAGCCGCGCTCGTCGATCTCGCCGATGTCACCGCTGTGCAGCCAGCCGTCCTCGGTGAGCGCCTCGGCGGTCGCCTCGGGGTTGTTGTGGTAGCCCTGCATGACCCCGGGGCCGCGCATGAGGATCTCGCCGTCCTCGGCGATCCGGATCTCGGTGCGGGGCGCGGGCCACCCGACCGAGCCCAGCCGGTTGGCGTAGGGCCGGTTGACGGTCGCGCAGGCCGAGGTCTCGGTCATCCCGTAGCCCTCGAGGATCGTCACGCCCGCGCCGTTGAACCATGCGGCGACGTCGGCGTTGAGCGCTGCCGAGCCGGAGATGAAGAAGCGGATCCGCCCACCGAAGCGCTCCCGGATCTTCGAGAAGACGAGCTTGTCGGCGAGGGCGTGCTGGAGCTTGAGCCCCGCCGACGGGGTGCGGCCCGCCTGCTCCTCGACGCTCCACCGGCGGGCGACCCCGCTGGCCCACGCGAAGAGCTTGGCCTTCGCGCCCCCTTCGTCGGCCGTCAGGCTGATCTTGGAGTAGACCTTCTCGAAGATCCGCGGGGCCGCGCACATGAAGGTGGGGCGGACGACCACGAGGTTGGCGGCGATCTTTTCGAGGCGGCCGTCGACGGCGACCGACATGCCGGTCGCGAGGGTCAGCAGGGTGATCTGCTTGCCGAAGACGTGAGCCAGGGGCAGCCACATGTACTGCACGTCGTCCTCGTGGAGGATGTCGAGCGACTTGATCGCCGCGCCCTGGTAGGTCCAGGCCTCGTGGGTGAGGCGGACCCCCTTCGGCCGGCCGGTGGTGCCCGAGGTGTAGATGATCGTCGCGAGGTCGTCGGGGGTGCACGCGTCGATGCGGGCGTCGACGAGGCCGGGCTCCGCGGCGAGCCGCTCGGCACCGACGGCCTCGACGGCGGCGAGGGTCGTCACCCACTCGTCGAGGTCGACGCCGGTCTCGTCGATGACGACGACGGTGCGCACCTCGGGGATCTCGGCACGGATCTCGCGGAGCTTGGTGACCTGGTCCACGTCCTCGGCGACGACGACCCTCGCGCCCGAGTCCGAGAGGATGAAGGCGACGTCGCGGGGGATCGTCGTCGGGTAGATCGTCGTCGTCGCGCCCCCGGCCACCATGACCGCGAAGTCCCCGAGGATCCACTCGATCCGGGTGCTGGAGGCGATCGCGACCCGGCCCTGCGGCTCGACGCCGAGGTCGACGAGGCCGGCCGCGACCCGCCAGACCCGTGCGCCCAGCTCGCGCCAGCACAGACCGTGCCACTGCTCGGCGGCGTCGGGTTAGCTGAAGGCCGGGTTGCCGGGGGTCTGCGCGATGCGCCAGCGCATGAGGTGGCCGACGCTGGGTTCGCGCTCGTCGAGGACGCGGTCGTCGATGCGCTCGTCGGTCGCGGTCCGGGGAGAGGTGGCCGTCACGTCGATCTGCCCCTTCGGCGGTCCCCGGCGCCGTTGCCGAGGATGATGGGCAGCATGTCACCCATGCCGGACGGTGTCCGGGATTCGGCCGAACGCACGCTGGACGAGGCCTTCCGGGCCACGCCGCGGGCCGACTTCCTGCGGCCCGGGGAGCTCACCCGGTGCGGTCACGACGGGCCGCTGCCGATCGGTCAGGGGCAGACGAGCTCGCAGCCGCGGACGGTCCGGGCGATGCTCACCCTGCTCGAGGTGTCGCCGGGGCAGCGGGTCCTCGACGTCGGCGCCGGGTCGGGCTGGACGACGGCGCTGCTCGCTCACCTCGTCGGCCCGGACGCTCAGGTGGTCGGGGTCGAGCGGATCGCCGAGCTCGCGGAGTGGGGAGCAGGCAACCTCGCGCGGACGCAGCGGCCGTGGGCCGAGGTGATGCTTGCCGCCCCCGGCGTCCTCGGCGCCCCCGGCCTCGCCCCCTTCGACCGGATCCTCGTCTCCGCCATGGCCAACGCCCTGCCGACGAGCCTTATCGACCAGCTGGCCCCGGGCGGCCGCCTGGTCGTCCCCGTCGCGGGCCGCATGGTCCGCGTCACGAAGGGGGAGGACGGCGCCGTGTCGACGTCCGAGCACGGCGCCTACCGCTTCGTCCCGCTCGTGGAGGACTGACCTTTATCGGGTTATCCGATAAAGGTGCGTTTCACCCGGGAACCGTTGTCGGGTTCCAGGAACATTGCCGGGCGAAGGGGTGCCGGGCGAAGGGGGATCAGCTCGCGTGACGCGGGGTCGGCCCGTCGCCTCGTCCGCTGGCCGCAAAGTCGTGCCCGGACCGCCTGGGTGGACCGTGGCCGAGAAGAATCTCGGTCGTGGCACGGTTTCTCGGCCACGGCTGGGGTAGCCGGCCCCGGCGAAGAGGGACGGCCGGGATCGTCCGGTCGTAGAAGTTCACGACGTTGGCGAGGAAGAGGATGGCGACCAGCCGCTTCGTCTGACCGCGCGTCACGGGTCCACGAGGAGCCTCAGCCCCGGTGCCGGTCGTCAGGGGTGGGGTTGTGACGCACGCCTATCGTTGGCGGGTGAGCCTTCGCAGCATTTGCGTCTTCTGCGCGTCGAGCCCGGGCACCGACTCGGCGCTGCTCGACGTCGCCCGGGAGGTCGGGGCGGGCCTGGCCCGTCGCGGGATCCGGGTGGTCTACGGCGGGGGCGGCAGCGGCCTCATGGGCGCCCTGGCCGACGGCGCGCTGGGCGAAGGGGGCGAGGTCGTCGGGATCATCCCGGGCTTCATGGTCGACCGGGAGTGGGGTCGTCAGGACCTCACCGAGCTGCACGTCGTCGACTCGATGCACGAGCGCAAGGCGCGCATGGCCGAGCACGCCGATGCCTTCCTCGTGCTGCCCGGCGGGATCGGGACGCTGGAGGAGTTCTTCGAGGTGTGGACGTGGCGGCAGATCGGGCTGCACTCGACGCCGATCGCCCTGCTCGACGCTCACACGGGCAGCGGCCAGGGGTTCTGGCAGCCGCTGCTCTCCGCGCTGCGGGGTATCTACGAGGCGGGTTTCGTCTCCGAGGCCAGTCTCGAGGACGTCGTCGTCGCCGCGACGCTCGAGGCGGCCCTCGAGGGGCTGGCGGAGCGGGCGAGCGCGGGGGAGACCTGTATTTTGCGCCCCGGCAGCTGAGGACGAGACTGGACGCATGTTCATCGCCCAGCAGCTCGACCGGCTCCTCGACCTCGGTCTCGAGGAGCTGACCGGTCGCGACGAGGAGGAGCTCGTCGAGATGGTCGGGGGCGACCTTCTGGCGTGCACAGGGACGCTCGTCATCCACCCGTCGCTCGTGCCGGCGGCACGGCTGGCGCCGCTGCTGACCCGCGTCGGCAAGCCAGGCTTCGTCGTGCCGGACATGACCGACCTCGCGCAGTTCGCTCCCATCGCCGAGGTCAAGGTGCCGGACGCGCTGATGTACGTGCTCAAGGGCGTCGAGCGGGGTGACGACCTGCGCGACTGGAGCCCCGAGGAGGCGTTGCCGGAGATCCTCGGCCGCGGTCGCACCCCGCTGACGATCAGCGAGGGCATCTCGTGGCTGCTCCAGGACCCGTCCCAGCTCGAGCCGAACCACTGCTTCATGACGATCGCCTCGCGCAAGCCGAAGAAGGCCGGCCTCGGCCTCGACAAGCGCACCCCCGCGATCTGGATCAGCGGCGGTGCCGAGCGTGACGGAGGCAAGGAGCGCGACGGCGCGCCGAAGGTCGGTTGGTGCTGGGCCGGCAACCGGCACACCTGGCTCGGCATCGCCTCGGCCGCCGGGCGGCTCGCCAGGGCGCCCGAACCCGCCCCCGCCGGCTGACCCCCTTCGCCCAGGAGGCGCGTAGCGTCGCGGGTATGAGCGAGCAGACCCGGACCGAGACCGACAGCATGGGCGAGATCGAGGTCGCCGAGGACCGCTACTGGGGCGCGCAGACCCAGCGGTCGCTCGGCAACTTCGACATCGGGCGCGACACCTTCGTCTGGGGGCGGACGATGATCGGCGCGCTCGGCATCCTCAAGAAGGCTGCGGCACAGGCGAACTCGGACCTCGGCGAGCTCCCGTCCGACATCGCCGAGCTCGTCGTGCGCGCCGCCGACGAGGTCATCGCGGGCGACCTCGACGACCACTTCCCGCTCGTCGTCTTCCAGACCGGCAGCGGCACGCAGTCGAACATGAACGCCAACGAGGTCATCTCCAACCGCGCCATCGAGATCGCCGGCGGCGAGCGCGGCAGCAAGGACCCCGTTCACCCCAACGACCACGTCAACCGCGGCCAGTCGAGCAACGACACCTTCCCCACGGCCATGCACATCGCGGTCGCGCTCGAGGTCAACGAGCGGCTCTACCCCGCCGTCACCGAGCTGCGCGACGTCCTCGCCGCCAAGGCGGACGCCTTCGCCGACGTCGTCATGGTCGGCCGCACCCACCTGCAGGACGCGACCCCGGTGACCCTCGGCCAGGTGATCGGCAGCTGGGTCGCGCAGATCGACGACGCCCTGGCGACCGTCCGTCAGGCGGACGAAGGGGTGCGCGGCCTGGCCATCGGCGGCACCGCCGTCGGGACGGGGCTGAACAGCCACGCCGACCTCGGCCCGACCGTCGCCCGCCACGTCACCGAGGAGACCGGGCTGGAGTTCCACCAGGCCGACAACCTCTTCGCGGCGCTGTCCGCGCACGACGCGCTCGTCACGCTCAGCTCGTCGCTGCGGACCCTCGCGGGCGCGCTGATGAAGATCGCCAACGACGTCCGCTGGTACGCCTCGGGCCCGCGCAACGGCATCGGGGAGCTGACGATCCCGGAGAACGAGCCGGGGTCCTCGATCATGCCGGGCAAGGTCAACCCCACCCAGGCCGAGGCGATGACGATGGTCGCGACACGGGTCTTCGGCAACGACGCGACGGTCGGCTTCGCGGGGACGCAGGGCAACTTCCAGCTCAACGTCTACAAGCCGGTCATGGCGCACGCGGCGCTCGAGTCGACGCGCATCCTCGCCGACGCGTGCCGCTCCTTCACCGCGCACTGCGCCGTCGGGATCGAGCCGCAGCGCGAGCGGATCGAGGCGAACCTCGAGCGCAACCTCATGGTCGTCACCGCGCTCAACCCGCACATCGGCTACGACAAGGCCGCGGCGATCGCGAAGAAGGCGCACAAGGAGGGCACGACGCTGCGCGAGGCCGCGGTCGCGTCGGGCAACCTCACCGAGGAGGAGTTCGACGCCTGGGTGGTGCCGAAGGACATGACCCGCCCGAAGGGGTGATCCGCGGACCGGACCGCGGGCCGGTCGACGGGGCCGCGCTCAGATCGCGTCGTCGGTGACGTCGGTCGTCGGGCCGCCGGACGAGGTGTACCCGCCGAGCAGTTCGGCCATGCGCAGCGGCCCCTTCGCCTCGGCCTTGCGGCCGACGCGCTCGAGGGTGCGACCGAGGAGCAGGTGCGCGTAGGCATCCTGCGGGTCCTCGTCGATGACCTGGCGGGCGGCCTCCTCGGCGCGGCGCAGCTGGGCGGAGTGGAAGTAGGCGCGGGCGAGCAGGAGCCGGGGCTCGGCGAGACCGTGCCCGACGGGGTCCGTGTCGGTCGCCTCGGCGCGGGCGGCAGCCACGTCGGTAAAAAGCTCCTCGAGCTCGCGGGCGGCGTCGAGGTACTGCCCGTCCTCGAAGAAGCCCCGCGCCCGCTCGTACCTCTCGTACCCGTAGATCGTCGCCATCATGCTCCCCTCAACTCCGGGCGGCGCCGTCGGATTCCACGAGGTCGTGCAGCCACGCGCCGAGCTCCCGGGCGCACCCGTCGACCGCGGCCGACCAGTCGTGGGCGGTCTCGTCGGCGTTGTCGCTGACGTGCTTGACCATTCGCAGCGGGACACCCATCTCCTCGCACGCGAGGGCGATCGCGTAGCCCTCCATGTCGACGAGGTCAGCGCGCTCGGCGAGCCGGGCGCGGACCGCGGGATCGGTGACGAAGAGGTCACCGCTGGCGAGCGTCGTCGGCAGGCTCTCGTCGATGACGAGCCGCTCCCGCGGGTCGAGCCCGAGCCGTCGGATGGGTTCGGCGGAGAGGTCGTGGTTGAGCACCGTCCCGATCTCGAAGGTCCCCGCCAGCCCGTCCCGCAGCGCACCCGCCGTGCCGATGTTGACGACGGTGAGGCGGTCCCGGTGCGGGTGGGTCGCGAGCGTCCGCGTCACCTGCACGGCGGCGAGGGTCTTGCCGACGCCGGTGACGAGCAGGGGCAGCCCGGCCGGCACATAGGCGGCCTCGGCCTCGATGGCGGCGACGACGAGGAGGTCCACGTCGCTCACGCTATCGGCGAAGGGGGGAGGGCTGGGTCGGGGGTGACGTGAGCCGGTCGCGGTCGGCGGCTGGCCCAGACGCCCTGGAGGACCAGCCCCGCGAAGAGGACCGCCAGCCCGGCCCAGCCCAGCGGCGCGAGGGCCTGGCCGAGCAGGAGCCAGCCGAGCAACGTTGCGGTGAGCGGGTCGGTGAGGGTGAGCGTCGCGGCCGTCGGTGCGGGCAGCCCGCCGAGGCCGCGCGTGTAGAGCACGTTGGCCAGGCCCATCGTCGCGACGCCCAGCCAGACGGTGAGCGCCAGGCCGGGCGCGGTGGCGACCCATCCGATGCCGAGGACGGCGGCAACCGGGAGCATGACGCGCGACCCGAGGAGGAAGGTCGAGGCGAGCACCTCGGGGGTGCTCACCCCGCGCAGCAGCATCCGCTTGGCGGCGACGCTGAAGGTGGCGATCGACGCGCCCGCACCGAGGGCGAGGAGCATGCCGAGCAGCGCGGAGCGACCGGTGCCCGCGCCGGTGAGGAGTGCGAGCCCGGCGACGCACACGAAAGTGGCGATCGCCCAGTGCCGGGTGGGGCGCTCGCGCAGGACGAGCCAGGCGATGGGCCCGTGGCCACGGGTGCGCTGCCGACGGCGACGAGCGTGCCCAGCGGTACGCCCGCCAGGCCGATGCCACCGAAGAAGAAGGGCTGGTAGGCCGCGGCCCCCGCGGCGGCCACGAGCGTGGCCTTGGCCCGCCACATCCCGACGACGTGCCGGAGCGTCACGCCTCTGCTCATGACGAAGGCGGTGACGACCAGCGCCCCTGCGGCGAGCCGCATCGCTCCCACCGCGACGGGGGAGGCGTCCACCGCGGCGAAACCCTGCGCGACGCCCGCGGTGCCGAAGAGCATCGCCCCGACGAGCACGGAGGCGACCGGGTGCTGGACGAACCGTCGCCGCCGCCGTGGCAGGGCGATCTCGAGCTCGGGGGTCGCGGTCACGCGCGGAATCTAGCCCCCCGCGATCCGGGTCGATCACGGGGTGGCGCGGGTGGGCGAAGGGGTGGCTCGAGGCCGGCGTCCCCGCCCAGGTCCGCGAACGTACGTCGGCGAGTCTAGGGTCGGCAGGATGAGCACCTCGTCCGTCGTCCGGGACGTCCGTCTCGTCGACCTCGCCGCTGCCCGGCCCGACCTCGACGCGGCCACCGTCGACCTGCGCATCACCGACGGCGTCATCACCGAGATCGGTCCTGGCCTCCCCACCGCCGGGGCCGAGCTGGTCGACGCCGGTGGCCGCTGGGCGATGCCGGGGCTGTGGGACGCGCACGTCCACATGGCTCAGTGGGAGGGTGTCGTCGGCCGCCTCGACGTCAGCGGCACGGACGGCCCAGACGCCGTCCTCGCCCGGATCCGCGCGCACCTCGACGGCCCGGACGCCCCCGTCGTGGGGGAGGTGCTCCAGGGCTTCGGCTTCCGCCTCGGGCAGTGGTCGCGGATGCCGAGCACCGCCGAGCTTGACGCCGTCGTCGGCGCCCGCCCGACCGTCCTCATCAGCGGCGACTGCCACGCGGGCTGGCTGAGCACCGCCGCGTACGGCCTGCTCGGGGTCGAGCCGCGGCCGGGCTCGATCGACGAGGACGAGTGGTTCGAGATCTACTTCCGCCTCGGCGAGCTCCCGACCCACCCGGACCGAGCGCGAGAGGCCGCCGAGACCGCGCAGCACAACGCTGCGGCGAAGGGCGTCGTCGGGATCGTCGACATGGAGTTCCACGACGGCTTCGTCGAGTGGCCGTGGCGGGTCTCCGAGGGGCTGGACCGGCTGCGCGTCCGCCCCGCGACGTACCCGGCCGGGCTGGACCACGTCATCGAGGCCGGCCACCGCACCGGTGACGTCCTCGACGCTCACGGCCTCGTGACCATGGGCCCGCTCAAGGTCATCAGCGACGGCTCGCTCAACACCCGCACGGCCTGGTGCTGCGAGCCCTTTGCCGGGACGCCCGACCCGGCCTTCCCGCGCGGCAAGCGCAACGTCGACCCCGCGGAGCTCGTCGACCTCATGACCCGCGCGCACGCTGCCGGGCTCGAGGCCGCGATCCACGCGATCGGCGACGCGGCGGTGGCGGAGGTGCTCGACGCGTTCGAGGCCACCGGCGCGCGGGGCGCGATCGAGCACGCCCAGCTCGTCCGGCTCGAGGACCTCCCGCGGATGGCGGTCCTCGGCGTGCGCGCGAGCGTGCAGCCGGCGCACCTGCTCGACGACCGCGACACCTCGCTCCAGCTGTGGCCGGACCGCATGGACCGGGCCTTCGCCTTCGGCTCGATGCGCGACGCCGGGGTCGAGCTGCGCCTCGGGTCGGACGCGCCCGTCTCACCGCTCGACCCGTGGCTCGCGGCGGCCGCCGCCGTCCACCGCAGCGCCGACGACCGCGAGCCGTGGTCACCCACGGAGGCGCTCACGGTCGCCGAGGCTCTCGCCGCGTCGACCGACGGGATCGCCGCCCTGGCCATCGGCGGGCCGGGGGACCTCGTGCTGCTCGACGAGCACCCGAGGGCGCCTCGACGATCGGGGTCTGCCGAGGCCGCCGCACGCCTGCGCGAGACCCGGCCCGTCGCCACCCTCGTCGCGGGCCGGGTGACTCACTCGACCTGAGGGGATCCGCAGGTTCGTGCGTAGCCCGGCGGCAGCCGAGCCTCGGCTGCCACGATGAGGGCATGGCCGACACCGAGCTCGCCGAGGTCGCCGACTTCCTCAGCCGGCACGCGCCCTTCGACGCCCTGCCCGAGTCGGTGCGCCGCTCGCTGCCGCGCCGGATGACCTCGCGCTACTACCGCCGTGGCAGCCACCTCATGGCCGTGGGCCGCGACTCCGATGATCTCTACCTCGTGCGGTCGGGCGCGATCGAGATCCGGGACGCCGACGGTGGTCTGGTCCGCCAGGGCGCCGAGGGCACGACGGCGGGCTCGACGACGCTCGTCGGCGGCAACCCGTCACGCTTCGACGTCGTCGCGATGGAGGACACGCTCGCGCTCCACCTGCCGGCCGCGGTCTTCCACGAGCTCTCGGGCGCCTACCCCCGGTTCGCCGACCACTTCGACATGGAGCGCACCGACCGGCTCCGCCCGACGGCGACGGGGACCCGGTCCACCGGCCACGGGGAGGCGATCCTGCGGGTGTCGGCGCGCGAGGTCGCGCGCCGCGAGCCGGTGACGGTGCCGCTCGGTGCGGCGATCGCCGAGGCGGCCCAGGAGATGACGGCCGAAGGCGTCTCGAGCCTGCTCGTGCTCGACGGCGAGCGGCTCGTCGGCATCCTCACCGACCGTGACCTGCGCCGGCGCGTCGTCGCCGAGGGCCTCGACCCGGCACGACCGGTCGACGAGGTCATGACGCCCGACCCGCTCGTCGCCGACGCCGACGCCTCGGCCCTCGAGCTGCTGCTGACGATGACGCAGGCCAACATCCACCACCTGCCCGTCGTCGAGGGTGGGCGTCCGATCGGCATGGTGACGACGACCGACCTCATGCGTCTCGAGCGGGTCAGCGCCGTCTACGTCGCGGGTGACGTCGCCAAGCAGACCGACGTCGCGGGGGTCGCGGCCGTCGCCGCCCGGCTCCCGCGGATCGTCGACCAGCTCGTCGAGCAGGAGGTCAGCGCCGGGGACATCACCCGGATGGTGACCGCGGTCGGTGACGCCGTCGAGCGCCGCATCATCGCCCTGGTCGAGGCCGAGCTGGAGGCCGAAGGGTGGGGACCGGCCCCCTCCTACTGCTGGATGGTCCTCGGGTCGAAGGCCCGTCACGAGCAGGCCCTCGGGAGCGACCAGGACCACGCCGTGATCGTCGCCGACGACGCTCCCGAGGGTGCGGAGGAGTACGTCGCGGCACTGGCCGAGCGGGTCGTCACCGGGCTCGAGACCGCGGGATACCCGAGGTGCGACGGCGACGTGATGGCCTCGAACCCGCGCTGGCGGCAACGCCTCAGCGGGTGGCGCCGCGAGTTCCGGCAGTGGATCGAGCAGCCGGTCAGCGACGCCGTCCTCACCGCGAGCATCTTCTTCGACTCCCGGCCGCTGGCGGGTGACCGCGGGCTGCACGAGGCGCTGACCGCCGAGGTCACCGCACGGGCCCCGCAGGGGACGCTCTTCCTCGCCCATCTGGCCAAGCAGGCGGTGCTCAACGAGCCACCGCTCGGCTTCTTCCGCGGCTTCGTCCTCGCCAAGGCCGGCGAGCACAAGGACACGCTCGACCTCAAGCGGGGCGGCATCGGCGCCATCGTCGACCTGGCGCGGGTGCACGCGCTCGGCAACGGGCTCGCATCGGTGAGCACCCGCTCGCGGCTGCTCGCCGCGGGTCGGTGCGGGGCGATGAGCGAGACCACGGCAGGGAGCCTGGTCCACGCGCTGGAGCTGATCTCGCAGGTCCGGCTCGAGCACCAGGCCCGGCAGACGAGGGCCGGGCTGACCCCGGACTCGCGGATCAGCCCTGACGAGCTCACTGCGTTGGAGCAGCGGTCGTTGCGGGCCGCCTTCCAGACGGTGCGCCGGGCCCAGCAGGCCCTGGCGCAGCGCTACCCGGCGCAGCACTACTCATGATCTTCGGCAGAGTGCGCTCGCTCGAGCGGCAGCGGACCGCAGCCGCCGACAAGACGCCGCCGGGACCCCTTCGTGACTACCTGTTGACCCCCCTCCCCGAGCCGAGCACACCCGTGGAGTCGTTGCCGCTGCTGGCCATCGACATCGAGACCACGGGTCTCGACACCTCCCGCGACCACGTCCTTGCCATCGGGTGGATCCCCGTCGACGGCGAGGTGATCGACCTCGCCGGGGCCAGGCGCGTCGTGCTCCGGGCCGACGCCGAGGTCGGCCAGTCCGCGACGATCCACGGGCTGACCGACGACGACCTGGCCGAAGGGGTGCCCCCGGTGGAGGCGCTCGGTGAGGTCCTGCAGGCGCTCGCGGGGCGGGTGCTCCTGGCGCACCACGCGAGCATCGAGACCGACTTCCTCGCGGCCGCCTGCCGGAGGGCCTTCGGGGTGCCGCTCCTCACGACGAGCGTCGACACGCTCGCGCTGCAGCACCGGCTCGTCACCGAGGGGGTCGGGGCGGTGGCCGAGCCCCGGCCCGGGGCCCTGCGGCTGTGGGCAGCGCGGGAGCGCTACGGGCTGCCCCGCTACCGGGCGCACGAGCCGCTCACCGATGCGCTCGCCTGCGCCGAGCTCTACCTCGCGCAGACGGCCGAGCTCTCGTTGCGATCGCGCAAGCCGCTGACGCTCAGGGCGGTCCGCAGCACCTGACCCGGCCGGGCGTCGCGAGCCGTCAGCCGGGTGACGGGACAGGCGAGTCCCGCGAGGCACGCGAGCCGGATTCGCCTGTGCGGAACCCCGATTCGCATCGGTGCGCTCGATCGGCTATTCTGGAATCGTTCCAAAGAAGGAACGGGTCCGGGACACGGGCCCCCACATACATGAGGAGTGCACATGTCGCTGATCAACACCCAGATCAAGCCCTTCCAGGCCACCGGTTTCGTCGGTGGGGAGTTCAAGGACTTCTCGAGCGAGGACATCGCCGGCAAGTGGGCGATCTTCTTCTTCTACCCGGCTGACTTCACCTTCGTCTGCCCGACCGAGCTCGGCGACCTGGCCGACCACTACGAGGCGCTCCAGGGCATGGGTGTCGAGGTCTTCTCCGTCTCCACCGACACGCACTTCACCCACAAGGCGTGGCACGAGACCTCCGAGACCATCGGCAAGATCGGCTACCCGATGCTCGGCGACCCGACCGGCAAGATCTCCCGCGCCTTCGAGATCCTCCGCGAGGACGAGGGCCTGGCCAACCGTGGCACCTTCCTCGTCGACCCCGACGGCATCATCCAGTTCGCCGAGGTCACCGCCGAGGGCATCGGCCGCAACGCCTCCGAGCTCGTCCGCAAGGTCAAGGCCGCCCAGTACGTCCGCAACAACCCCGGCCAGGTCTGCCCGGCCAAGTGGGAAGAGGGCGAGGACACCCTCACCCCGGGTCTGGACCTCGTCGGCAAGATCTGATCTCGCCTACCCCCGGGCGAAGGGGGGTCCGTTCCCCCCTTCGCCCCGCCGAGTCTGCCGGGCGACGGAGCCGCCCTCGGAGCTGAGGTCCTCGGGCGCTGAGCGCCCTCCGGTCCTCTTGATGCTCCTCCGGGCGGCCCCGTCACCCGGCTCACTTCCCCCACACCTCTTCTTTTTCCTCGCACCTCTCGTCTCGTATAGGAGCATCCCGTGGCTCTCGATGCCGCTCTCGCTGGTCAGCTGAAGTCCCTCCTCGACAACCTCAAGGAGCCGGTCGAGCTCATCGCCGCCTACGACGAGCGGCCGAAGTCGACCGAGCTGCGTGAGCTGCTCGCCGAGATCGCCGAGATGCACCCCCTCGTGACGCTGCGCGAGGCCGAGCCCGCCGACCTCGTCGAGCGGGCCCCCGGCTTCAAGATCCAGCGCGGCGGTGCCCCGGAGGTCGCCGTGACCTTCGCCGGGCTGCCGCTCGGCAAGGAGTTCTCCTCCCTCGTCCTCGCCCTGCTCCAGGTCGGCGGGCACCCGGTCAAGGAGGACGAGGCCACCCTCGCGGCGGCCCGCGCTGTGACCGGCGAGCACCACTTCGTGACGTACATGTCGCTCACCTGCCAGAACTGCCCGACGGTCGTCCAGGCGCTCGACGCGCTCGCCGTGCTCAACCCCGGCGTCACCCACACCGTCGTCGAGGGCTCCCTCTTCCAGGACGAGATCGACCGCGAGGGCATCATGGCCGTCCCGACGGTCACGCTCAACGGCGGGTCCTTCGCCTCCGGCCGGATGGAGCTCTCCGAGATCCTCGCCAAGCTCGACGAGGTCACCGGCGGCACCGGCTCGCAGGCCGCCGCGGCGGCGCTCTCCGAGCGTGAGCCCTACGAGGTGCTCGTCCTCGGTGGTGGCCCCGCCGGCGCCTCAGCCGCGATCTACGCGGCCCGCAAGGGGATCCGCACCGGCCTCGTCGCCGAGCGCTTCGGCGGCCAGGTCAACGACACGATGTCGATCGAGAACCTCATCGGCACCTCGAAGACCGACGGCCCGACCCTCGCCGCGGACCTCGAGCGGCACGTCCACGACTACGACATCGACCTCATCAAGGGTCAGTCCGCCTCCGGCATCACCGAGGCCGGCGCCGACGGCCTCGTCACCGTCGACCTCGCCTCCGGCGCCACCCTGCGCGCCCGCTCGGTCATCCTCGCGACCGGTGCCCGCTGGCGCACCATGGGTGTCCCCGGTGAGGACGAGTACCGCAACAAGGGCGTCACCTTCTGCCCCCACTGCGACGGACCCCTCTTCAAGGGCAAGAACGTCGCCGTCATCGGTGGTGGCAACTCCGGTGTCGAGGCCGCGATCGACCTCGCCGGCGTCGTCGGCCACGTGACCGTCGTCGAGTTCCTCGACGAGATGCGCGCCGACGAGGTGCTGCAGCGCAAGCTCCGCAGCCTGCCCAACGTCGACATCGAGCTCGGTCGCAAGACCATCGAGGTCGTCGGCGACGGCGGCAAGGTCGTCGGACTGGTCCACGAGCCCCGCATCGGCGGCGAGGCGGTCACCACCGACCTCGACGGTGTCTTCGTCCAGATCGGCCTGCTGCCCAACACCGAGTGGCTGCAGGGCAGCGCCGTCGAGCTGAGCGAGCGCGGCGAGATCGTCATCGACGAGCGCGGCGCGACGAGCATGCCGGGCGTCTTCGCCGCCGGCGACGCGACCGTCACGCCGTACAAGCAGATCGTCGTCGCCCTCGGCGCCGGCTCGACCGCGGCGCTGTCGGCCTTCGACCACCTCATCCGCACCTCGGCCCCGGCCGGTGAGAGCACGACCGCCGCGACGAAGATCGCCGACGGCGACCCGATCGACTCCGACCCGACCGACGTGCCGGACACCGCCGGCGTGCGAGCCTGAGGCACGACCCCTTCGAGGCTCCTCCGTCGCACCACAGGGGACGGCGGAGGACCGCCCCACCACCCAGGAGGTACTAGATGACCATCTCGTCCGAGCCCACCGACCAGGGCCCGAAGCCCTACGTCGTGAACATCGAGCGGGCCACGCTGGAGAACTCCACGTACCGCACCACGCTGTGGACCGGGAAGTTCCTCCAGATGACCGTCATGGCCATCGCGCCCGGCGACGACATCGGCCTGGAGGTCCACGAGGGACACGACCAGTTCCTGCGCGTCGAGTCCGGCGAGGGCAAGGTCCAGATGGGTCCCGCCGAGGACCAGCTGACCTTCGAGCGGACCGTCGGCGACGACGAAGCGATCCTCGTCCCGGCCGGGTCGTGGCACAACGTCACCAACGTCGGCACCGAGCCGCTCAAGGTCTACTCGATCTACGGTCCGCCCGAGCACGAGCACGGCACCGTCCACCAACTGAAGTCGGACGACCCCGAGCACTGATCCCTTCCTCGCGCCACCGCCCCGTCCACGTGCTGAGCACGTGAGCGGGGCGGCGGCTCGTGTGGTGACCGACGGGTAGCCTCGCGCCCATGGCGCGCAGCACCTCCACGACGATCGACTACGACCGCGCCGGCTCCGGCGAGCCGGTCGTGCTCGTCCACGGCATTGGCCACCGGCGCGAGGCGTGGGGGCAGATCCCCGAGCTTCTGCGTGCCGCGGGCCACGAGGTCATCACCCTCGACCTCCCCGGCTTCGGCCGCTCGCCGATGCCTCGTCGGCCCGACGTCGCCTCCGTACCGAGCACCGTGCGCCAGCTCGAGCGGCTCTTCGCCGAGCTCGGGCTCGACCGGCCGCACGTCATCGGCAACTCCCTCGGCGGCCTCATGGCACTCCAGCTCGCCGCCAACCGGTCCGTGCGCTCGGCGACGGCGCTCTCCCCGGCCGGTTTCGTCCCCCTTCGTCATCTGCCGTGGGTCGCCTTCGCGCTCTTCCTGCTCAAGGTCTCGGCCCTCATGCCCCGTCGGGTCGTCCGGGCCGCCTCCGACCGCGCCTGGCTGCGCCGGCTCACCCTGCGCCTGCTGTACGTCCACCCCGACAAGGTGACGCCCGAGGTCGCCTACGGCGACGCGATGAACCTCCGCCGCGCGCCTGGCTTCTGGCCACACTTCCTGCGCGCGCCCTGGCTGCGCTACATCGACGGTGTCGACAGCGACGAGCGACCCAGGGTGCCGACGACCGTCGCGTGGGGCGACACCGACCGGCTGCTCCTGCCCTCTCAGGCCCGGATCGCCCGGGAGCGCATGCCCCGGGCAGAGCACGTCAGCCTGCCGCACTGCGGGCACTGCCCCCAGATCGACGACCCCGAGCTCGTCGTCCGGGTCGCGGCGGAGACCTTCGCGCGAGGGCAGGTCGAGCGACATGCCGCCTGAGGTCGCGGACCCGGCACGCGGTGCCTCCCCGGGTGCGAGACTCGACGGCATGGACTACCGCCCCACCGGTGCCGAGCGCGCCCAGCGCGCCGCCTTCATGGCTCTCCTCGGGCTGCCGGTGCGCGTTCGCCGCGCCATCGCCGGCCGCCCTGAGATCGTCGACGGCCAACGCCTCGACCCCGACCTCCAGGTCGGGCTGGCCGTGCTCAACCGCCTGCCCGCCAAGGAGCTCGACGAGATGCCGGTGCCCGAGGCCCGGGCCGCCCTGAAGTCGGAGTCGTGGATCTTCGCCGGGGAGTCGCCCGAGGTGGGCGGTGTGACCGACGTGCGGATCGCGGACCGCTTCGGCGCCCGGCTCTACCTGCCGCCGCGTCCCGCCCGCGCGTCCAAGGGATCGACGCAGCCGATGGCCGCCGTCGTCTACCTCCACGGCGGCGGCTGGGTGCTCGGCGACGTCGAGACCCACGACGTCGTCTGCCGCCGGATCTGCGTCGGTGCCGAGGTCGCCGTACTCAACGTCGACTACCGGCTCGCTCCGGAGCACCCCTTTCCGGCCGCGGTCGAGGACTCGGTCGAGGCGTTCCGCTGGCTGCGCGAGCACGCCGGGGAGCACGGCATCGACCCTGATCGGATCGCCGTCGCCGGCGACTCCGCGGGCGGCAACCTCTCCGCCGTCGTCTGCCAGGTGACCCGGGACGAGGGCACCCCCATGCCGGCCTTCCAGGCGCTCGTCGTCCCGGCGACCGACTTCTCGACCGACTACCCGTCGGCCACCACCTTCGCCGAGGGCTACTTCCTGACCCAGACCAACATGGACTGGTACGAGCAGCACTACCTCGGCAACCACGACCGCACGGACCCGCGCGCCTCACCCCTGCTCGCCAACGATCTGTCCGGCCTGCCCCCGGCCTACGTCGCCGTGGCCGGCTGGGACCCCCTTCGCGACGAAGGGGTCGCCTACGCCGAGGCGCTGCGTGCCGCCGGCGTCCCGGTCACCCTGCGCGTCCACGAGGACGCCGTCCACCCCTTCATCAACATCGGCGCGGTCGACCTCGGCCGTCGCTGCCAGACCGAGCTGATCGGCGCCCTGCGCGTCGGTCTCGGCGTCTGACGAGGGAGCCCATCCGTGACCATCACTCCCGACGCAGCCGCTGCCGGCAGCACCCTCCCCGAGGAGGTCGAGGTCCTCGTCGTCGGCGCGGGGCTCTCCGGCATCGGCGCGGCGTACCGCATCCAGGAGGCCAACCCCGGGATCGACTACGTCGTCCTCGAGGGTCGGGAGGCGAGCGGGGGCACGTGGGACCTCTTCCGCTACCCCGGCGTGCGCTCCGACTCGGACATGTACACGCTGTCCTTCCCCTTCCGCCCATGGACGAGCGCGCAGGCCATCGCCGACGGCGACGAGATCCTCGACTACATCCGCGCGACGGCGCGTGACGCCGGGATCGACCGGCGGATCCGTTACGGCTGCACGGTCGTCGGGGCCGAGTGGTCGACGCCGGAGCAGCGCTGGACGGTGACGGTGCGCACGGCCGAGGGCGAGCGGACGATCCGCACCGGATACCTCCACCTCGGGTCCGGCTACTACGACTACGAGTCGCCGCACGACGCCGGCTTCGTCGGCACCGAGGACTTCGCCGGGGAGATCGTCCACCCGCAGCTCTGGCCCGAGGGGCTCGACCACGCCGGCAAGCGGGTCGTCGTCATCGGGTCGGGGGCCACCGCCGTCAGCCTGGTCCCCGCGATCGCGCAGACCGCGACGACGACGACGATGCTCCAGCGCACCCCGAGCTATGTCTTCCAGGTGCCGGGCGAGGACGTCGTCGTCCAGGGCCTGCGCAAGGCGCTGCCTCCCCAGGCGGTCCACCGCATCGCCCGGGTGAAGAACGTCGGCATGCAGGGCTTCCTCTACCAGCTCTCCCGGGTCCGGCCGAAGGCGGCGAACGCGCTCGTCATGCACGACCTCAGGCGGCACCTGCCCCAAGGTGTCATCGACGAGCACTTCACGCCGCCCTACGACGTGTGGGACCAGCGCCTGTGTGCCGTGCGTGGCGGCGACCTCTTCGAGGTCATCCAGGAGGGCCGGGCCGAGGTCGTCACCGGCCACATCGACCGCTTCGTGCCCGAAGGGGTCCGCCTCACCGACGGCCGGGTCGTCGAGGCCGACATCGTTGTCACCGCGACGGGCCTGCGGCTCAAGGCCCTCGGGGGCATCGACTTCCGTCTCGACGGCGCCGATGTGCCGCTCGCGGAGACCTTCGCCTACCGCGGTCTCATGCTGGGCGGGGTGCCCAACGTCTCGATGACCGTCGGCTACACCAACGCGTCATGGACGCTGCGCGCCGACCTCGTGAGCCGCTACGTCGCCCGCCTCATCCGGCACATGCGCGACCACGGGTACGGCGTGGCCGTGCCTGTCGCGCCCGAAGGGATGACCGCTGCCCCGATCCTCGACCTCACCGCCGGCTACATCCAGCGCTCGATCGGCGCCTTCCCCAAGGCCGGCGACCGCGCGCCGTGGACGATGCCGCAGAACTACGTCAAGGACACGATCGTCTTCCGCCGGGCGGACGTCACCGAGGACATGCACTTCGTGCCGAAGGGCGCCGGTCCGGTCACCCTGCCGAGGGGCGCGTCCGCACCCGCACGTCTCGAGCTGCCAGGATCGTCGAGCAACACCGACGACTCGCTCGGTGACACCATCGTGGAGGTACCTGCATGAACCCGCTCGGCTCGGTCGTCTCGACGGTCGCGGACGCAGTGACGGGTGCCGTCACCGGCGAGAGCCGCCCGGCACTCGAGGTCGCCGGCTCGACCGCGGTCGTCACCGGCGCCGCGGGTGGCATGGGCGAGCACGTCGCCCGGGGCCTGGCCCGTCGCGGTGCCCACGTCGCGATCATCGACGTCGACGCCGACGGGCTGGCCCGCGTGGGCGAGACGATCGCCGCAGAGGCGCCCGGTGTCACCGTGACGCCCTACGTGGTCGACCTCGCCGACCGTGACGCCGTGACGACCCTCGGCGCCCGGCTGGGTGACGCCCACCCCGACGTGCGAGTGCTCGTCAACAACGCCGGCGTCGCGCTCGGTGGCCGCTTCCTCCAGACGACGGAGGACGACTTCGACTGGCTCATGGAGATCAACCTCCACACGCCGATCCGGCTCACCCGGGCGCTGCTGCCGATCATGCTCGAGAACGGCGAGGGTCAGGTCGTCGGCCTCTCCAGCCTCTTCGGGCTCGTCGGTCCGGCCGGGCAGACGGCGTACAGCACGAGCAAGTTCGGGCATCGCGGGTTCCTCGAGTCGCTCGCGAGCGAGCTGTCCGCGGAGGGACGGTCGGTCGGGGTGACCTCGGTGCACCCCGGCGGCATCAGGACGAACATCGCGACGAACGCCCGGGTCGGCGCGGACGTCGACCCAGCCGAGGCCGCGCAGGGACAGAAGGCCTTCGCCAAGATGCTGAAGTACCCGGCGGACAAGGCCGGCGAGGAGATCGTCGAGGCGCTCATCGCGCGGCGCCGCCGCCTGCTCATCGGCAACGACGCCAAGGGCCTCGACGTCCTCGCCCGGGTCACGCCGAGCGGGTACTGGGGCGTCATGCAGCGAGCCATGAACGCCGCGGGCGGCAGCTCGACGAACTGAGCTGGCCACCCCTTCGCCCTCGACCCGCCGCACGAGCCAAGGCTCGTACCTGAACAAGCCGCACGAGCCAAGGCTCGTACCTGAATAACGGGCACGAGCCTTGGTTCGTGCGCACAAAGGGGGCGCCTCCATCGGCTGTGCGCCGGTCGCCCCGTCGCCACGGTGTCCATATGCTGTGCGCCGTGGGGGCGACCGGGGGCGACGACGCGGGCATGCGGGGCACAGCCATCGGCTGGCTCCGGTCCCGCTCGACCAAGCAGCTCGGCACCTACGTCGCGGGCACGGCACTCGTCCTCTCCGCCCCCTTCGGCGGGTGGGCCGACGCTGAGCCCGAGCCACCCCCGAAGGGCGAGGTGGGCGCGGTCCTCGAGACCGGTCCGCTCGACATCACGATCGACCGGGTCAGCGCCTCGACCCGGCCGGGCAAGGGCTTCACCGAGTCCGAGGACGGTCAGTACCTCCTCGTCTTCGGCACCGTCGAGAGCACGACCGACGAGACGCTCACCGAGGGCGAGCTCACCCAGGCGGTCCGGCTCGTCGACCTCGACGGGCTCGAGCGTTACGCGGGCGCACCGCAGATCGCCGAGCCGGCCGACGCGGTGCTCGCCGACCCGGTCCCGCACCTCGCCGACGACGCCACGCGGATGAGCACCGTCTCCCCGGGGATCACCTACCCGGTCGCGTGGATCTGGCACCGCCACGAGCGGGCGGTGCCGGAGACGGTGCGCGTGCAGGTCCGCAGCTTCACCTTCCGGCAGAGCACCCTGCAGGACACCGAGGGCTGGCTGGACCCCGCGCCGCTCACCCATCTCGATCTCCCGGTGAAGCAGGTCGACGCCTACGCCGACCCGCCGGCCGACGGGAGCTCGTCATGACCACCGCGTCGTCCCGCTGGGGGCGTCGAGGCCAGCAGCTCGGCGCCGGGGCTCTCGTCCTCGTCGCGCTCGCCGTGGGCCGGGTCGTCGAGGACCGCCTGCCCTCGGCGGGTCCCGTGGGGCAGCAGCCCTTCGAGCGCCACGTGGCCGTCGGCGAGCCCGCGCACCTGCGGATCGGTGACGTCACCGTCACGGAGGTCTCCGGGGCGAAGGCCTGGTCAGGCATCACCGAGGCGAAGCTGTCGCCCGGGCTGTGGGTCATCGCCGACGTCGACCTCGTGCCCTCCCGGCGCGACGCGGGCATCAGCGAGGTCAGGGTCCGCTCGAGCGACGGACGGACGTGGAGGCTCGGGCGGGGCACGTCGACGTGCAAGGGGGTGATCGCCGGCGTCCCCATGCGCTGCCAGGTCGTCGTCGAGATCCCCGAGGAGCCGATCCCCGACGCAGAGCTCGTCCTGCGCTGGACCGACCAGGACGAGCGCTGGGACGACCAGGCGGTCGTCCCGCTGGAGATCGGTGAGGAGCAGGTGGCCGCGTGGGCGGCCGTCACGGAGCCGGTCCCGATCCCGCTCGCGACCATGGGCGAGACGACGGGGGAGGACCGGTGAGCTGGGTCCGACGCAACCGCTGGGGCCTGATCCTCCTGCCCGTCGCCGTGCTGCTCGCCGTCGTCGCGTCGAGCAGCCGGATGGTCCACTTCTGGTACCCGTACGGCCCCCACGACGTCCAGGGCGTGGCCCTCGGCGAGACCGTGCGGCTGAGCCAGGAGTGGCAGGACCGCAGCGGCAAGCACGTCCGCGACGTCGGGGTGACGGTCACCGCGGTCGAGCCCACGACCGTCGTCCGCGACTACAACGACGAGGACGTCCCCGGCGCCGGGCCGGGTGGGACCGCGCTCTGGCGGGTCGAGCTCGACCTCAAGGCCCCCACCGACGACGTCATCCTGGGCTGCCAGCTCGAGATCATCGACACGCAGGGCCGAGAGTTCCCCTACAGCAGCACCGGGCTCCAGCAGGGCGCGGTGAAGTCTTCTCCGTGCCTCAACAGCGGGGCGGTCGGTCCGCAGGCGGCCCTCATCGAGGGGCGCGGTCAGGAGAGCGACACCCCACGCCCGGAGTCGTGGTCGACGGTGGCCGACGTCATCACCGCGGGAGACGCCGTGCCGGAGCGGGTGCGGATCTGGTGGGAGCACCCCACCGTCATCGAGGTGGAGCTGCCTCGGCGGTGAGCCCCTCCGGCTCCTCCTCGGCCCGTGGGTCCGGCCGGAGGATCCGGTCGATCGCCGCCGCGAGCAGGGCCACCATGAGCACGGTGTAGACCCCGCGCCGGATGAGCCCCAGGTAGGGCGCGACCCACTGCATGATCCCGGGCTCCTGCGGCCCGACCGCCTCACGGATCAGCCACGCAGTCCCGACCTCGGCCTGCTTCGCGAGGACGAAGACGATGCAGAAGAGGAGCATCGGGGCCAGGCCCGCCCGGGCGAAGGTCCGGACCGCGTTCGAGAGACCCTTGAAGCGACCGACCGGCCCGGCCGCCATCTCGCCGCCGAGCTTGCGGAAGAGGCCGGGCATCCGCTCCGTGCGGGCTGCCCAGCGCCTCGTCCACGAGCCGGGCTCGCCCTGCTCGATCTGGGAGAGCGAGCGACCGTAGACGACGGCGCCGACGGTCAGCCACGACAGCGGGACCAGCAGGATGGCATCGGCCTGGCCGATGGCACCGCCGAGCCAGCCCGCGACCCGGTTGAAGAGCTCCATCGGCGCGCCGACGACCTGGGTGACCTCCTCGTACTGGTCCTGGGCGCTCACCGCCGCCTGGCGGTTCATCAACCAGGCCTTCCACGAGTCGATCTGGTTCAGCGCACCGGTCGCGAAGAGGGTCACCCACGCCACCTCGACGTAGGCGGCGACCCAGCCCCATCCCGTGTGCTTCCTCGGCAGCCCGAGGCGCCCGATCATCCAGCGCAGGGTGAAGGCGACCGCGACCGACCCCCAGAACCACCACCCTTCGGCGATGCCCACCCGCTCGAAGTTCGTCGACCCCGTCCCCTGCCAGAAGTCGGCGTTGTTGTAGAACTCGTCGGCCGCCGTCTCGTTGAGGAACTGGCGGGTGTCCTCCTTGAGGTAGCCCTGCGCCGCGTAGACGGCGAAGAACGGCAGGATCGTCGCGGCGAGCAGCGCCAGCCGGTCCTCGACGACCGTCGTGCGCGCCGCCCGGCCGGCCGACCCGCCGTCGGCGGACACCCCTTCGGCCGACTCCTGGAAGCTCGCCCACCGCAGCGACGGGGAGAGCACGCGCAGGGCGAGGATGAGCGCGGCAACCGTCGCGAGCGGGGCGAGCGGGACGAGGAGGGCCCCGGCAAGCGGACTGACCTCCGTCAGCTGCATCGCGCCCCACAGCGCACCGGCCCGCACGGCCTGCCCGAAGAGGAAGATCGTCAGCAGCGTCGGCCACCAGTCCCACAGCAGCCGCAGCCCGTGCCGCACCACCGAGGTCGCGTCCGCGACCGCCCCCCACGCTCTGACCACGGGAGCAAGGATGCCAGCGATGATGCGAGCATGAGGCCATGACGCTCCCAGCACAGCTCCGCGGAAGGCTCCGCCTGCCCGTCGTGGCCTCCCCGATGTTCCTCGCCTCCGGGCCCGACCTCGTCATCGGGGCCTGCCGCGCCGGTGTCCTCGGGACCTTCCCGGCGCTCAACCAGCGCACCACCGAGGGCTTCGACGAGTGGCTCACGGAAATCGACGAGGCGCTCGCGGCCCCTGAGACGGCTCCCTACGGCGTCAACCTCATCGTCCACCGGACCAACGCGCGGATCGAGGCCGACCTCGAGCGGATAGTGGCCCACAAGGTGCCGCTCGTCATCACCAGCCTCGGCGCCGCCCGCGAGGTCGTCGACGCCGTCCACTCCTACGGCGGCCTCGTCTTCCACGACGTCACCGGCGCCCACCACGCGGCCAAGGCCGCGGAGGCCGGCGTCGACGGGATCATCGTCGTCTCCGCCGGTGCCGGCGGGCACGCCGGTGCGATCAACCCCTTCGCCCTCGTCGCGGACGTGCGCCGTGTCTGGGACGGGACGCTGCTGCTCGCCGGTGCGCTGTCGACCGGCCGCGACGTCCTCGCCGCCCAGGCGGCCGGGGCCGACCTCGCGTACATGGGCACCCGCTTCCTCGCGACCGAGGAGGCGATGGTCGGCGACGACTACAAGCAGATGCTCACGACCCACACGGCGCAGGAGATCGTCTACACGCCGTCGATCTCCTCGATCCCCGCGAGCTTCCTCCGCGGGTCGATCGTCGCGGCCGGGCTCGACCCCGAGCGGCTCGCCCAGCCCGAGCGGGTCGACTTGCACCACGTGACGAACCCCCATGCGTCCGAGGCGAAGGAGCACAAGGCCTGGCGCGACATCTGGTCCGCTGGGCAGGGCGTGGCCGCCATCGACGACGTCGTCCCGGTGGCCCAGCTCGTCGACCGGCTGGCCGACGAGTACGAGCAGGCGAAGGGGGACCTCCTCACGGTCCTCGGAGAGGCGAGCGCATGAGCGGCATGACGTACGAGACCCTCACCTACGAGGTCGACGGGGACGGGATCGCGACGATCACCCTCGACCGGCCCGAGGCGATGAACGCCTTCACCGTGCGGATGCACGAGGAGCTCATCGACGTCTTCGGGCGGGTCAGCGTGGACGACGACGCCAAGGTCGTCATCGTCACCGGGGCCGGGCGGGCCTTCTGCGCCGGGATGGACCTCTCGAGCGAGGGCAACGTCTTCGGGATCGACGAGGAGCGGACCGCGACGCCCGCCGACATCCGGGAGCGGCCCCTCGACCCGGAGCTGCTCGACGGCATCCGTGACACCGGCGGCAAGGTGACGCTCGCGATCTTCCGCTGCACCAAGCCCGTCATCGCCGCGATCAACGGCCCGGCCGTGGGGATCGGCGCGACGATGCCGTGCGCGATGGACTTCCGGCTCGCGTCGACGAAGGCCCGGATCGGTTTCGTCTTCGGCCGGCTCGGCATCGTGCCGGAGGCGGCGAGCTCGTGGTTCCTGCCGCGGGTCGTCGGGGTCGAGTCCGCGCTCGAGCTCTTCTACACCGCCGAGATCCGCACGGCCGAGCAGATGCAGGAGATCGGCTACCTCCGCTCCGTCCACGAGCCCGAGGACCTCCTGCCCGCCGCCCGCGAGCTGGCACTGCGGCTCGTCGCCGGGCGCTCGCCCGTCGCGACGGCGCTCACGCGGTGGATGGTCTACCGCAACTCCGCCGCCACCCACCCCTTCGACGCGCACGCCGTCGAGTCGATCGCGATGCAGCAGACGTCGATGGGCGACGGCAAGGAGGGCGTCGCCGCGTTCCTCGAGAAGCGGGACCCGGAGTTCACCGGCAAGGCCTCGGAGCTGCCCGCCTTCGCCCCGTGGGACGAGCGGGACGAGATCGTCCCGTAGGTGCACGCGGCTACGTTGGACCCATGAGCATCCCGACCCGACCGCTGCCCTCCGCCCCTGACGTCGAGCTGCCCGCCATCGGTCTCGGCACCTACCCGCTGCGCGGGAGCGACGGCGTCGCGGCGATGCGCTCGGCGCTCGAGGCCGGCTACCGCTTCGTCGACACCGCGGTGAACTACCGCAACGAGCGCGAGGTCGCCGAGGCGCTCCAGCAGAGCGGGCTGCCGCGCGAGGACGTCTGGGTCCAGACGAAGGTCCCCGGGCGCGACCACCGAGGCGCTCGCCGCTGCGTCGAGACGACCCTCCAGGTCATGGACCTCGAGGTCGTCGACAGCGTGCTCATCCACTGGCCCAACCCGTCGCGCGACGAGTACCTCGCCGCGTGGGAGGGGCTCATCGAGGCCCGGGAACGGGGCCTCGTGCGACACATCGGGGTGAGCAACTTCCACGTCCACCACCTCGACCGGATCATCGAGGCCACCGGTGTCACCCCCTTCGCCAACCAGATCGAGCTGCACCCGTACCTCCCCCAGGAGGAGATGCGGGCGGCGGACTCCGAGCGCGGGATCCTCACCCAGTCGTGGTCGCCGATCGCACGGGGCGGCGACCTCTTCGAGGAGCCGGCGGTGACGGCGGCGGCCGAGGCGCACGGGATCTCGCCCGGGCAGGCGGTGCTCGCGTGGCAGGTCTCGCTCGGTGCCATGCCGTTGCCGAAGTCGGCCGACCCGCAGCGGCAGCGCGACAACCTCGCGGCCGCCTCGGTGGCGCTCACCGAGGCCGAGGTCGACGCGATCAGCGCCCTCGGCCGCCCCGACGGGCGCCTCTTCGACGCCGACCCTGACCATCACGAGGAGCTGTGACTAGCCTGCGGGTATGAGCGACCTACCCGAGCTGTCCGGCACTGACGTCCACGAGCTCGACCGCGCCCACGTCTTCCACTCGTGGTCGGCGCAGGAGCAGATCGACCCGCTGCCGATCGCGTCGGCGCAAGGGGTGCGGTTCACCGACTACGACGGGCGGGAGTTCCTCGACTTCTCCAGTCAGCTCGTGAACGTCAACATCGGCTACCAGCACCCGCGGCTCGTCGCCGCGATCCAGGAGCAGGCCGGCCGGATGACGACGCTCGCGCCGGGCTTCGCGCAGGACATGCGCTCCGAGGCGGCGCGGATGCTCGCCGAGCGCTCGCCCGGCGACCTCGACCACGTGTTCTTCACCAACGGCGGCGCCGAGGCCAACGAGAACGCGCTCCGCATGGCCCGCATCCACACCGGCCGGCACAAGGTCCTCGCCGCCTACCGCAGCTACCACGGGGCGACGGCCGGGGCCATCGCGCTCACCGGTGACCCTCGACGCTGGGCGAGCGAGCCGGGCATGCCCGGGGTCGTCCGCTACTGGGGGCCGTACCTCTACCGCAGCGCCTTCCACGCGACGAGCGAGGAGCAGGAGTGCGGGCGTGCCCTGCAGCACCTGCGCGACGTCATCGCGGTCGAGGGTCCGGGCACGATCGCGGCGATCATCCTCGAGACCGTCGTCGGCACCAACGGCATCCTCGTGCCGCCGGAGGGCTACCTCGCGGGCGTCCGCGCGATCTGCGACGAGCACGGCATCGTGATGATCGCCGACGAGGTGATGTCCGGCTTCGCCCGCTGCGGCGAGTGGTTCGCGATCCAGCGTTGGGGCGTGACGCCAGACCTCATCACCTTCGCCAAGGGGGTCAACTCAGGCTACGTCCCCCTCGGCGGTGTCCTTGTCTCGCAGGCGATCCGGGAGACCTTCGCCGACCGTCCGTACCCGGGCGGGCTGACGTACCAGGGCCACCCGCTGGCGTGCGCGTCCGCGGTCGCGTCGATGCGGATCTTCGAGGACGAAGGGGTGATCGCCCACTCCGAGCGGGTCGGCGCCGAGGTCATCGGGCCGGGGCTGGCGGAGATCGCCGAGAGGCACCCGTCCGTGGGCGAGGTGCGTGGCATGGCGACGTTCTGGGCCGTCGAGCTGGTCCGCGACCGGGAGACCCGCGAGCCGCTCGTGCCGTACAACGCCTCAGGCGAGGCGGCAGCGCCGATGGCAGCCTTCGGGGCGGCGTGCAAGGAGCGGGGGCTGTGGCCCTTCGTCCACTTCAACCGCACCCACGTCGTGCCGCCGTGCGTCATCAGCGACGACGACGCCCGGGAGGGTCTGGCGATCCTCGACGACGCGCTGAGCGTCGCCGACTCCTACGTCCGCTGACGTGACGGAGCCGGTCGCCACGCCGTTCTCGATGGCGCGGTACTGCGTCACCGACCCGGCGGCCGCGCACCCCGGCAAGGATGCCCTCGTCGTCGTCCACGAGGCGCCGGCCGACGGGCCGCTCGACGCGAGCCGGTGGACCTTCGCCGAGGTCGACCAGGCGGTCGGGGAGTGCGCCCGCCGGCTCGCCGACCTCGGGCTGGACCGCGGCGACCGGGTGCTCCTGCGGATGGGTAACCGGGCGGCCTTCCCCTTCGCCTTCTTCGGTGCGATGGCCGCGGGCCTGGTGGCGGTGCCGACCTCGTCTCAGCTGACCGTCGAGGAGATCGACTGGATCCTCGCCGACTCGGGCGCCCGCGCGGTCGTCCTCGACCCGGCACTGCCGGTGACGATCCCGGACGGGATGCCGGTGCTCCTCGCCGATGACGTCGACGGAGCCCCGGCCCCTGAGGTCACCCCCTTCGCTCCCGTCGAGACCGACCCCGACGCGCCGGCGTTCATGACGTACACCTCCGGCACCACCGGCCGTCCGAAGGGTGTCCTCCACGCGCACCGCTCGGCCTGGGGTCGCCGACCGATGCACGACGGCTGGCACGGGCTGCGCGCGGACGACGTCATGCTCCATGCCGGAGCGCTCAACTGGACGTACACCCTCGGCGTCGGTCTCACCGACCCGTGGGCGAAGGGAGCGACCGCGGTCGTCTACGACGGCCCGCGCGACGGCCTCGTCTGGCCGCGGCTCGTCGCGGCCACGGGGGCGACGATCTTCGCCGCGGTGCCCGGCGTGTACCGGCACCTCCTGCGCCACGGCGACCCCACGACGTGGGACCTCGGCGCGCTGCGGCACGGGCTCGTCGCCGGCGAGGCGCTGCCCCGCACGGTCCTCGAGGGCTGGCAGGAGGCGACGGGGAGGCCGCTCTACGAGTCGCTCGGGATGAGCGAGATCAGCACCTTCGTGAGCACCGGGCCGTCGACCCCGGTGCGTCCGGGGAGCCCCGGGCGGGCCCAGCCGGGGCGCCGGGTCGTCGCGCTCGACCCCGACACGCTCGACCGCGAGGTGGCTCCCGGTGAGCTGGGTCGGCTGGCCGTGCACCGCAGCGACCCCGGGCTGATGCTCGGCTACTGGCAGCGGCCGGAGGCGGACGCGGAGGTCTTCCACGGCGAGTGGTTCGTCAGTGCCGACCTCGTGCGCATCGACGTCGATGGCTATCTCACGTACGAGGGTCGCGCCGACGACGTCATGAACGCCATGGGCTACCGCGTCTCGCCGGCCGAGGTCGAGAGCGTCGTCGCGTCCTGCCCGGGCGTCGCCGAGGTCGCGGTCGTCGCCGTCGACAAGGGCGAAGGGGTGAGCCTGGTGACGGCGGTCGTCGTCCCGGTCGAGGGGACCGACCGGTCGTCGTTGCCCGACGCCGTCCTCGCCCACGCCCGCGAGCACCTGGCCGCGTACAAGTGCCCGCGCGAGGTGCGGGTCGTGGACGCACTCCCGCGCACTGCCAACGGCAAGATCCGCCGCGCCGACCTCCGCTGAGTCAGGCCGCTGCCGGGGTGCGGCGGGTGAGGGTTGGGCATCGCTCGCAGGCCACGTGCCGAGGGGCCAGCGGCGAGCCGGATCGGCGTGGGATGATGGCCTCATGAGCCACGCGAAGATGTCTGCGCCCCCCTCCGGTCCGCACTCCGTCGAGGACATCGGTCACGGTCACAGCACGGCCATGTGGGCCGGCGTCGGGATCGCCTTCCTCGGGTTCCTCCTCGGCACGATCGCCGTCGTCATGCTCAACTGGACGCTGCTCTACGTCGCGATCGGCATCGTGGTGCTCAGCCTGATCGTCGGCCGCGTCCTCTCGCTCATGGGCTACGGCTCGTACACCCGCGAAGAGGTCGACTCCCCGCAGGGCAAGGACTCCCTCGGCATCAAGTAGTCCCGTCGAGGCTCCGTGGCGTCGACCGTGGTCGGTCTCACGACGTCGGGACGTTGTCCTCGACGTCGGCGATCCACCGGCGAGCCTCGGAGTCGCTCGGCATCCGCCAGTCACCGCGTGGCGACAGGGTGCCACCCGGCACGACCTTGGGTCCGTTGGGCAGCGCCGACCGCTTGAACTGGTTGTCGAAGAAGCGCTGCACGAAGACGAGCAGCCACCTCCGGATCGTCGCGAGGTCGTAGGCGACCCGGTCGGCCTCCGAGACCGACGAGGGCCACTCGCCGCGCGCCGCGTCCGCCCACGCCTGCTCGGCGAGGAAGGCGATCTTGCTCGGCCGGTACCCGCGCCGCAGCACGTGGTAGAGCGTGAAGTCCTGCAGCGAGTAGGGCCCGATCTTGTCCTGCGTCGACTGCGGCCGCTCCTCCTTGCTCGGCACGAGCTCGGGTGAGATCTCCGTGCCGAGCACGTCGATGAGCGTCGCCGCCGCGCTCTCCTCGAGCTGCCCGGAGTCGGCGACCCAGCGCACGAGGTGCTGCATGAGGGTCTTGGGCACACCGGCGTTGACGCCGTAGTGCGACATCTGGTCACCGACGCCGTAGGTGCACCAGCCCAGGGCCAGCTCGGAGAGGTCGCCGGTGCCGAGCACGATCCCGCTGCGCTGGTTGGCGATCCGGAAGAGGTAGTCCGTGCGCAGGCCGGCCTGGACGTTCTCGAAGGTGACGTCGAAGACCCCTTCGTCCATGTCGTCCACGGCCGTCCCGGCGGCGGCCGCCTCGCCGAAGGGGTGCCCCATCGCCAGCAGCATCTGCTCGGCCGCGGGCTTGATGTCGAGCTCATCCCAGGTGATCCCGAGGGACTCCATGAGGGCGATCGCGTTGGTCCTGGTGCGGTCCGAGGTCGCGAAGCCGGGCATCGTGATGCCGATGACGTCGGTGCGCGGCCGGTCCAGCCGGTCCATCGCCTTGACCGCGACGAGCAGCGCGTGGGTCGAGTCGAGCCCGCCGCTGACGCCGATGACGATCTTCGGCTGCCAGGTGTCGGACGCGATCGCGCGCAGCCGCTGCTCGAGACCGGAGACCTGGATGTTGTAGGCCTCGTAGCAGTCCTGGGCGAGGCGGGCCTCGTCGTCCGGGACGAAGGGGTAACGGTCGAGGTGCCGCCGCAGCCCGAGGTCCCCGGTGGGCGGGTGGAGGTCGAGGTGGAGGTCGCGGTAGCCGCCCCCGGTGGCGTCGTCACCGATCCCCAGCGCGACGGCGTTGTCGTCGAAGCTGCCCTGCCGCAGCCGCTCCTGGCGCAGCCGGTCGACGTCGACGTCGACGACGGTCCGTCGCGGCCCGGCGGGGAAGCGCTCGGACTCACCGAGCAGGTCGCCCATCTCGTAGACCATCGTCTGGCCGTCCCACGAGAGGTCGGTGCTCGACTCGCCCTCGCTCGCGGCGGCGTAGAGGTAGGCCGCGTTGCAGCGCATCGACGCGGAACGGGTGAGCAGGTGCCGGTCGTCGGCGCGGGCGACGGTGATGGGGGAGGCCGAGAGGTTGAGCAGCACGGTCGCGCCGGCCAGGGCCGCCTCGTGGCTCGGGGGCACCGGCACCCACATGTCCTCGCAGACCTCGGCGTGGACGACGAGGCCGGGCACGTCGTCGACGTGGACGAGCAGGTCGGTGCCGAAGGGGACCCCGTCGAGCGGCCCCGCGTCGTCGCCGGTGAGGTAGCTGGGGCGGAACCACTCGTCGACGACCCCCGCGCCCTCCGCGAAGTGCCGCTTCTCGTAGAACTCGCGGTAGTTGGGCAGGTACGACTTGGGGGCGATGCCGAGGACGCCGCCGCCCTGGATGAGCACGGCGCAGTTGTAGAGCCGGTTGCGGTGACGCAGGGGAGCGCCCACGGCGATGAGCGGCCGCAGGTCCTCGGTCGCGGCGGCGAGGCGAAGGATCGCCTGCTCGACGTCGCGCAGCAGCACGTCCTGGAGCAGGAGGTCGTCGATGGCGTAGCCGGTGAGTCCGAGCTCGGGGAAGACGGCTACCGACACCCCGTCGTCGTGGAGCTCGCGCACGATGCCCACGGTCGCGTCGGCGTTGGCGAAGGGGTCCGCCTGGGTGACCGGGAGGGTGCAGGCGGCGACCCGGGCGAAGCCGTGCCGGTAGAGGTTGCGGAAGTCGCGGGCGTCGTCGGCGCTCATGGACGTCACCCTATGGCCCCGCCTGGCGCACGGGCGGAGCTCAGGGCCCGGCTCAGGAGTTCTGTTCGGGTCAGAGCCGCCCCGTCGTCGCCCCGCTCGAGGTCGCGAGGGGTCGGACACGATCGGCCCGGCCCTCAGCCCTGCCGGGAGCGGAGGATCGCCATGCGATCCGATCTTCTACGACGGTGGGCGGGCCGTCTCCGGCCTCGCGGCGTCCCTCACGATGTCGGTCCTGCTCGCGGGCACAGCGGCGAGCGTCCTGCAGTCGGGGGTCCCGCCGCTGGTGCTCTGAGGGTCAGCGGTCCTTGCGCGACGCTGTCGCGATCTCGGTGAGCAGCTCGACCGCCCGGACCGCGGCCGGGTTGGAGCGCGCTCCCGGGGCCGTGAGCGCCACGATGTCTCGCGTCGGGCTGGGGCTGGTCAGCCGCAGCCGGCGCACGCTCGTCGGTACCCGCGTGCGGCTCGCGAGCTGGGGGATGACGGCGACGCCGACGCCGGCGGCGACGAAGGCGGTGGCCGTGTAGTGGTCCTGCGCCTCGACGGTGTAGCGCGGGCGGAAGCCGGCGGCCGCGCAGGCGCGGGCGATGAGGCTCTCGGTGATCCCGGCGGAGATGTCGCTGCTGATCCACGACTCCTCGGCGAGCTCGATCATCGGGACCGAGCGTCGGCCCGCGAGCCGGTGGCCGGCGGGTACGAGGGCGACGAAGGGGTCGCGCACGAGTCGTCGCATCCCGTAGCCCGGGCGGAGCGTCTCGCGGGGGTCGTCGGGCATGACGTCGAGGTCGACGGGCGGGGACTCGCCGGGCGGGTAGCCCTCGGTGAGGACCATCTCGAGGACGAGGCCGGGCATCTCGGCCTGGAGCTTCTTGGCCAGCGTGGGCATCCACAGCGAGCCGGCCGAGGCGAAGTAGCCGATGGACAGCGAGCCGGTGCTGCCCTCGCGCAGGTCGGTGACGACCGAGTCGAGACGCTTGACCTCGGCCATGAGCCGCTCGCTCTCGGCGGCAAGGGTCCGGGCGGCCGCGGTGGGCTCGATCCCGCGCCCGTGGCGCTCGAAGAGTGTGAGGCCGGTCTCCTTCTGCAACGCCGTCATGTGCTGACTGACTGCGCTGCCGGACATCCCGAGGTGATCGGCCGCAGCGTTGATGGAGCCAGAGGCCACGACGGACAAGAAGATCCGCAGCCGATGGATGTCGATCACGCCCAGAACATATCAGTAGTACTTAATGATCGCTAAGAAACAGCAACTTGTGGTTAGTAGATGAAGGCGCAACCATAGAGGTCATGACGAACTGGCTGAACACCCTCATGACCCGCCGCGACCCCTCGACCCGCCACCTCGGTGCCGGCATGGACGCCGACATGCTCCGCATGGCGCACGAGCTCTCCCTCATGGAGCAGGGCGCCACGAAGACCGAGCGCCTCGAGCTGCTCCGCTCCTCCTCGCGCGCCAAGAAGTCCGCGCAGGACGACTTCCAGCTGGCCCGTCGCTCCGACCGCTACGTCCCGGTCGTGACGCACACCCGCTGAGCCTCCCCCTTCGGGAACCTCCCTCCCCGCCGGCCGCCTCAGCCCGACCGGCACGACGAAGGCCCGCACCCCTCGCAGGGTGCGGGCCTTCGTCGTCCCTCGTCAGGCGGTGCTCGAAGCGTCCCGCGTCATCACGGCGGCGCGTCCCGCCTCGAGCCGGGCGACCGGCACGCGGAAGGGGGAGCAGCTGACGTAGTCGAGCCCGGTCCGGTGGAAGAAGTGGATCGACTCGGGGTCGCCGCCGTGCTCACCGCAGACGCCGGTCTTGAGGTTCTCCTTGACGCTGCGCCCACCCTCGACGCCGATCTCGACGAGGCGGCCCACGCCGTACTCGTCGAGCGTCTCGAAGGGGGAGATCGTCAGGACGCCGTTGTCGAAGTAGGCCGGGAAGAACTCGGTCTCGACGTCGTCGCGGCTGAAGCCCCACGTGGTCTGGGTGAGGTCGTTCGTGCCGAAGGAGAAGAAGTCGGCGGCATGGGCGATCCGGCGGGCGGTGAGGGCCGCGCGCGGGAGCTCGATCATGCAGCCGATCGGCACGTCGAGCGCCTCGCCGGAGGTCTTGCCGATCTCGGCGAGGATCTCCTCGGCCTCGCCCCGGACGAGGTAGAGCTCACGGACCGACCCGATGAGCGGGACCATGATCTCCGGCTGCGGGTCCTTGCCCTGCTTGCGCAGCTCGACGACGGCCTCGCCGATCGCCCGGATCTGCAGCGCGAAGAGCCCCGGGAAGCGCAGGCCGAGGCGGACCCCGCGCAGGCCGAGCATGGGGTTCTGCTCGTGGGTCCGGCGCACCGCCTCGAGGAGCACCTTGGCGCGCTCCAGCTCGGGCCCGCTCTCGCCGCGCTCCTCGGCGAGCGCCACCTCGACCGAGAGGTCGGTGATGTTCGGGAGGAACTCGTGGAGCGGCGGGTCGATGAGGCGGATCGTCGTCGGCAGCCCGTCCATCGCGGCGAGCAGCTCGATGAAGTCGGCGCGCTGCAGCGGGAGCAGCTCGTCGAAGGCGGCCTGACGGTCCTCGTCGGTCTCGGCGACGATGACGGCCTCGATGTTCTTGCGGCGGTCGCCGAGGAACTGGTGCTCCGTGCGGCACAGACCGATGCCTTCCGCGCCGCGGGCGCGGGCGCGCTCGGCGTCCTCGCCGGTGTCGGCGTTGGCGCGCACCCGCAGGCGACGACGGTCGTCGGCGTGGGTGAGCAGCCGGTGGACGGCGTCGAGGAGCTCGTCGGTCTCGACGTCACCGTCGGACGCGGCCTTGGCCGCCTCGAGCCCGTCGGAGATGTAGGTCATGACGGGGGAGTCGACGACGGGGACGTCGCCGAGGAAGACCTCGCCGCTCTTGCCGTCGATGGCGATGACGTCGCCCTCGTTGATGACCCGCTCGCCGACGCGGATCTGCTTGTGCGCGACGTCGACGACGAGGTCGTCGGCGCCGACGACGGCGCACATGCCCATGCCGCGGGCGACGACGGCCGCGTGCGAGGTCTTGCCGCCACGGGCGGTGAGCACGCCGACGGCGGCGATCATGCCCGGGAGGTCCTCGGGCGAGGTCTCGCGGCGGACGAGGATGACGTCGTGGCCGTCGGCCTTGCGGCTCGTCGCGGACTCGTTGTCGAAGGCGACCTCGCCGACGGCGGCGCCGGGGGAGGCGCCCATGCCGGTCGCGAGGAGGACGCGCTCGGCCTCGGGGTCGAACTGCGGGAAGAGCAGCTGGTTGAGCTGCTCGCCGGTGACCCGCTCGAGCGCCTCGTCCATCGTGATGAGGGCCTCGTCGACGAGCTGCGTCGCGACGCGGAAGGCGGCAGCGGGCGTGCGCTTGCCGACGCGCGTCTGGAGCATCCACAGGTGACCGCGCTCGATGGTGAACTCGATGTCGCACAGGTCGCGGTAGTGGGTCTCGAGGCGCCGCATCGCGCTGCGGAGCTCGCGGTAGGCCGACTTGTCGAGCTTCTCGAGCTCGGCGAGGGGCAGGGTGTTGCGGATGCCCGCGACGACGTCCTCACCCTGCGCGTTGGCGAGGTAGTCGCCGTACACGCCGGAGTGGCCGGAGGAGGGGTCACGGGTGAAGCAGACGCCGGTGCCAGAGGCGTCGGCGAGGTTGCCGAAGACCATCGCCTGGACGTTCACGGCGGTGCCGAGGTCGTCCGGGATGCGCTCGCGGCGGCGGTAGAGCCGGGCGCGCTCGGTGTTCCAGGAGCGGAAGACCGCCTCGATGGCCATGTCGAGCTGCTTGCGGGGGCTCTGCGGGAAGGGCGTGCCCGTCTTGCGCTCGACGATCTCCTTGTACTCCTTGACGAGGGCCTTGAGCTGCTCGGCGTCGAGGTCGATGTCGGCGGTGACGCCGGCGGCCTCCTTGCGGGCGTCGAGCGCGTCGGAGAAGAGGTCGGAGTCGATGTCGAGCACGGTCTTGCCGAACATCTGGATGAGGCGGCGGTAGGAGTCCCACGCGAAGCGCTCGTCGCCGGCGAAGTCCGCGAGCGGGCCGACGGTGTCGTCGTTGAGGCCGACGTTGAGGACGGTCTCCATCATGCCGGGCATGGAGAACTTCGCGCCGGAGCGCACGGAGAGCAGCAGCGGCTCCTCGGAGTCACCGAGGTGCCGGCCGATCTGGTCCTCGACGTCGCGGACGCTGCGGGTGACCTCGACACGGACCTCGGGCGGGACCTTGCCCTCCGAGAGGTAGGCGCGGCAGGCATTGGTGGAGATGGTGAAGCCGGGGGGCACGGGCAGGCCGAGCTTGACCATCTCGGCAAGGTTCGCCCCCTTGCCACCGAGGAGATCCTTCTGGTCCCGGTCGCCCTCGCTGAACATGTACACGTACTGCTGCTGCGTCATCGCTGCTCCTCGTCCTGGCGCGTCGGTGCGCCCGCGGGTCCGTGGGTCCATCGTCGCACCGTCACGCCCGGGCGTGTCGTCGGGGTTCCCGTGAGCGGTACGGCCGGGACGAAGGGGTGAGCCGGCCACCCCTTCGCCCGGCCTCAGGGGATGCCGAGGTCGGTGAGGGCGTCGCCGGCGAGGCGGTTGGTCGTCCACTCGTCCATCGGGACGGCGCCGAGGGAGCGGTAGAAGGCGATCGAGGGGGCGTTCCAGTCGAGGACGGTCCACTCGAGGCGGCGGTAGCCGCGCTCGACGCAGACCCGGGCCAGGGTCGCGAGGAGCGCCTTGCCGAGTCCCGTCCCCCGTTGCGAAGGGGTGACGTACAGGTCCTCTAGCCAGATGCCGTTGGTCCCGGTCCAGGTGGAGAAGCTGAGGAACCAGATCGCGATGCCGACGACCTCGCCGTCGACCTCGCCGACGTGACCGAAGACCGTCGGGTCCCCCTGCGCCGGGAACATCGTCGACCGGAACGACTCCTCGGTCGCCTCGACCGCGTCGGGCTCGCGCTCGTACTCGGCGAGCTCACGGACGAGTCGGAGGATGGCGGGGACGTCGTCGGGCGTCGCCTCGCGGATGTGCTGGCTCATGCACCCAGGCTCTCAGCCCGGGCGTCGCGTCGGTGCAGCAGCACCGAGAGCCCGAGGATCGCCAGCCCGGCGAGGGCGAGCAGCGAGCCGACCGCGCTCGGCGCGCGCCAGCCCCAGCCCGCGGCGATGACCGCGCCGCCGAGCCAGGCACCGACGGCGTTGGCGATGTTGAGCGCCGCGTGGTTGCCGGCGGCCCCGAGCGTGCGGGCCGGGCCGGCGACGGACATGAGGCGCAGCTGGAGCGCGAGGACGAAGACCGACGCGCTCGCCGACGCGAGGAAGACGGCCGCCGAGACGAGGACGACCGACCCGGCGGAGAGCGCGACGAGGACGAGGCTCGCCGCGAGCGAGAGGGCAGTCCCGACGACGCTGCGCAGGACCGAGCGGTCGACGAGCCGCCCGCCGACGATCGTGCCGATGACGCTCGCGATGCCGAAGACGAGGAGGAAGACGGGCACGGTCGACGCGGCGACCCCGGTCTCGTGACGCAGCATCGGCGAGATGTAGCTGTACATCGAGAACATGCCGCCGAAGCCGATCGCCCCGACGAGCAGGGTGAGCCAGAGCTGCGCGGAGCGGAAGGCGGCCAGCTCGGTACGGGCGCTCGCCCCTTCGTCGGCCTCGAGGCGGGGCACGGCCGTGAGCACGAGCGCGACCGTGGCGACCCCGACGACGACGACGGCCCAGTAGGCGCTGCGCCAGCCGAGCTGCTGCCCGAGCCAGGTCGCGGTGGGGACTCCGACGACGGTGGCGAGCGGGATGCCGAGCATCACCTGGCTCACCGCGCGCCCGCCGCGGCCCGGGGCGGCCAGGTCGACGGCGACGATCGAGGCGACGGCGAAGAAGGCGCCGTGGGGGATCCCGGCGAGGAAGCGAGCCGCGGAGAGCAACGCGTAGCTGCCGGCCAGGGCGCTCGCCGCGTTGCCGAGGACGAAGAGCGCCATGAGCGCGACGAGCATCGCCCGTCGCGGCACCCGGGTCCCGAGGACGGCGATCGTCGGGGCGCCGACGACGACACCGAGCGCATAGGCGCTGATCGTGTGCCCGGCCGCGGGGATGCTCACGTCGATGCCCTCGGCGATCTCGGGGAGCAGGCCCATCGTGACGAACTCGGTCGTGCCGATCCCGAAGCCGCCGAGGACGAGCGCGACCATCGCCGCCGCGGTGCGACGGGGCGTCAGGAGGGGCGAAGGGGGTCCGCCGGGCGATGTGGGCACCGGGAGATTGTGGACCCGGCATGGGTAATTCTCCCCATCGACGTCCTCGTCGGACCTCCCTAGCGTGGGGCTCGCGCCGCAGGGGGGGCGCATCGTGCGAGGCGGGGCCGCAGGGGGCCCCGCCTCGTGTCGTCTGTGCCAGCATGGCGAGCATGTCCTACATCGCAGGGGGACCCAACGGTCCGAACGTCCCACCGCCGCCCGGTCAGGGTCCGGGCAGCGGTCCGTACGGCTACCCGGAGCAGCCCGGTCAGCCGAACCCGTACGGCAGCGCACCGCCCGGCGCCCCGAAGCGGAGCGGCCTGTCGAAGGTCGTCATCGGCGTGCTCGTCGCATCGGTGCTGCTCCTCCTGCTGTGCTGCGGCGGCGCCGCGCTGCTCCTGAGGAGCGACGACGGCGACCCGGCAGAGACCCCGACGACGTCGTCGAGCGCGACGACCGAGCCGACGTCCGAGACGACGAGCGGGACTGCCGGGGGCGCGAGCACTCTGCCGGAGGAGTTCGACGGCTGGCAGAAGGTCGAGGCACCTACCGGCGTGCCGGCGGGTGGCGGGGAGCTCGGGGCCTACGAGAAGGACGGGGAGCGCCTCTCGATCGTCCTGCTGAACGACCTGCCCGGCATGACGGAGGGCTTGCAGAGCCTGTGGTCGGAGGAGGAGACGGTCGGTGACGCACTGTGCGGGACCCACCAGCAGCTGACCCAGTGCGCCCGGACGGAGGGTGGTCAGGTGATCCTCGCCACGGGCGATGCGCCGCCCGCGGAGGTGGCTGCCGCACTCGAGGCCTTCATCGCCGAACGCTGATCCTCGCTGCCGACGGCCCGCGCCCGTGGGGTGCGGGCCGTCGTCGTGTCACCGCAGGAGCAACGCTGTGGGTGACCCGGCCGGCCACGCACCGATGAGCGTGCCGGCCTGCGCTCCCCGCCACCGCACCCGGGTCACCCGGTGTGCGCGCTCGCACGCCACCCAGACGTCGTCCCCGTCGAGGAACAGGTCGCGTGGCCACTCGCCGTGAGCGGGCACCTCGGTGATCGGGCTGAGCGTGCCCGTGGCATGGTCGAGACGCAGCAGCGAGACCCGGTCGGCGCCCCGGTTGCCGAGCGCGATGACATCGCCCTCGAGCCGGATCGCCGAGGGCAGGTTGCCGACGTCCGGGTCGCTCGAGCCCACCGGGTCGAAGGGGTGGAGGAGCGTCGACGTCGTGCCGACGGCGCTCCAGCCAGAGGGAGAGCCATCGTCACGCCGGCCGACCCACAGCTCGCTGCTCAGCTCGCCGACGACGACCATGAGGTCGCCGGTCAGGACGAGGTGGCGGGGCCCGAAGCCCGGCGGCATCGTCACCGCATCCCGCTCCGGCGGCCCGATCTCGTTGCCGCGCACCGGGATCCGGTGCACGACATCGGCGCCGAGGTCGGGGACGAGCAGCTCGTCGGTGGTCTCGTCGAAGACGACCTGGTGGGGGTGCGAGCCGTCCTGCCGGTCGGCCTGCGGGCCGAGGGGGCGGCCGGAGAGGTCGATCGTCGTGACGACCTCGCCCGGTCGTCCATCGTCGAGGCCGAGCGCGGTGACCGTGCCGGGGCCGTAGTGCGCGACGGCCAGGAGGGTGGGCGAGAGCACCGCCGCGTGGCAGGGCCACCCGCTGCCCGTGGGCTGGCCGGCGCCGCTCTCTCCGTCGTCCCCGACCCGGGTGACGAGCCCGGGGTCGGCCTCGCTCACGGCGAGGACGCCCGTCCCGACGTCGACGAGCCAGCTCGGCGACGGTACGTCGAGGTCGACCGGCTCGGGAGCCGAGGCGCCCGGGGGGAGGCGGCTCACCCCTTCGCCCTGGCCCATCTCGCCCGTGTAGCTGCCGATCCACAGGGTGCGGTCTCTGCCGGTGTCGATGCTCACGATCCCGACGGTAGCCACAGCCGGCCACCTACGCTGACGGGCATGGCCACCCCCTTCGTCACCACCACGCGCGACGGCGGCGTCGCGACCGTCCGGCTCAACCGCCCCGACAAGCTCAACGCGCTGACCCTCGGCATGCTCGACGGTCTCGTCGGCGCGGCCCGCGAGCTCGGCCGGGACCGCTCGCTGCGTGCGGTCATCCTTGCGGGAGAAGGCGACTCGTTCTGCGCCGGCCTCGACTTCGGGTCGGTCCTCAAGGACCCGGCGGGGATTGGCAAGGCCTTCGTGCCGCGGCCGTGGCGGGGGACCAACACCTTCCAGGAGGCGTGCTGGGCCTACCGACGGCTGCCCGTGCCGGTCGTCGCCGCGGTGCACGGCAACTGTCTCGGTGGCGGGGTGCAGATCGCCCTCGGTGCCGACTTCCGGATCACCGCGCCCGACGCCCGCTGGTCGGTCCTCGAGAGCCGCTGGGGTCTCATCCCCGACATGAGCGGCATCCAGTCGCTCTCCGAGCAGGTCGGGATGGACGTCGCGAAGAAGCTGACGATGACCGGGCAGGTGCTCGACGGCGAGGAGGCCGTGCGGATCGGCCTCGCGACCGAGGCGACCATCGACCCGCACGAGCGGGCCCAGGCCTTCGTCGACGAGCTGCTGACCCGTAGCCCCGACTCGCTCGCGGCGGCCAAGCGGCTCTTCAACGGGACGTGGCACCGCGGCCCGCGGAGGACCTTCGCCCGGGAGCGGGTCGAGCAGCTCAGCCTGCTCGTCGCGGCGAACACCAAGCGTGCGCGGGAGGCCTCCTTCGGCAAGAAGGAGCCGCAGTACGCCGACCGGGGGCGCCGCCTCATCCCGTGATGCGGCGCCCGCTGCAGCGCGCCGCCGCAGTTGTGACCGCTGAGTAGCATCGGCCGCATGCCCACCACGCACGACGTCGTCGTCATCGGAGCCGGCCCCGGCGGTCTCGCCGCCGCGGCGGCCTGCCAGCGCGAGGGACGCCGGGTCGTCGTCCTCGAGAAGGCCGACGCCGTCGGCCACGCCTGGCGCCACCACTACGACCGGCTGCACCTGCACACCCCCGCGCGGCTCTCGAGCCTGCCCGGGCTGCGGATCCCCCGTCGCTACGGCCGCTGGATCGGCCGGCAGCACGTCGTCGACTACCTCGAGCAGTACGCCCGCCACCACCAGATCGACGTGCGCACCGGCGTGAACGTCGACCGGGTGGACCCGGGCGAAGGGCCCACGGGGCGGTGGGTGGTCCGCACCTCCGAGGGCGAGCTGGCCGCGGAGCACGTCGTCGTCGCGACCGGCTACAACCACACCCCGGCCGAGCCGACGTGGCCCGGGATGGAGGGCTTCACCGGTGGGGTGGTCCATGCCAAGGACTACCGCAACGGCGCACCGTACTCGGGGCGCGCGGTGCTCGTCGTCGGCATCGGGAACACCGGCGCAGAGATCGCGACCGACCTGCACGAGCACGGCGTCGCCCAGGTGTGGATCGCCGTCCGGACGCCCCCGCACATCCTGCGTCGTTCCTCGCTCGGCACCTCCGCCCAGCTCAAGGGCATCCTCGTCCGGCACCTGCCGACGGCGGTCGTCGACCCGGTCGCGCGGCTCCAGGCCGCGACATCCGGCGCGGTGCCGTCGTGCCTGTCCCGGCGATCGCGTCCTTCGAGGGCGCGGACGTCGTTCTCGTCGACGGGCGACGGCTGCAGCCCGACGTCGTGCTCCTCGCGACCGGCTACCGGCAGGGGCTCGAGCCGCTCGTCGGTCACCTCGGCGTCCTCGGTGCCGACGGCCGCCCGGTCGTGCATGGCGCGGTGAACCCCGCGGGCGCGGCCGGCCTGTGGTTCACCGGCTTCACCAACCCGATCTCGGGCATGTTCCGCGAGCTGGCGATCGATGCGCGCCGGATCGCCGCGGCGATCGCCGACCCGGGACGGGCGCGGCGTCGTCGGCGCAGCGTCGCCGCCGGCGCCGTGGGGGTCTCGGCCGCTGCGGCCACGCTCGTCCGGGCGCGTCGGCGCAGCTAGCCGGAGAGGCGCACGTCGCGGCCCGAGAGCTGGACCGCGAATCCCTTGTCCTGCACCGAGATCGAGCGCAGCCGCGTACCCTCCGGCAGCCCCTGCACGGTGTGCCGCACGGTGATGAGGTCCTCGGCGGCGCCCGACACGCGCGAGGAGAGCCAGTCCGGGCCGAGGTCCACGGTGCGGGGCTGGATCACCAGCCGCCCGTCCTCGACCCGCACCGAGCCCGTGCCGGAGACCGTGACGTCGCGTCCCGCGATGCTGGTCGTCCGGGTGACTCGCACCCGGTTGCCGCCGGCGTCGGCCAGAGTCACCCCTGCGCCGATCTGCTCGGCCGCCGTGGCGAAGGGCAGGGTCGCCCGGACCTCGAGCGTCTCGGCGCGGACCCCGTCGACCCCCACGCGCACGCCGGTGCCCTCGGCGTCGACGTCGTGCAGCGGGCCGTCGGGCGTCTCGACGAGTTCGGTCGCGAGGTCTGCCCGGGCGAACCAGGTCTCGTCCTCGCCGAGGTCGCTGGGTCGGGTCGGCGTCGGGGGCACCCCTGCGGGGAGGGGAGCCGGCTCGCTCTGGTCGCCCACCGTCGGCAACGACAGGACGAGGAGGGCGACAGCGACCCCGATCGCGACGAGGGTGCCGAGGACGCCCAGCCCGACGTCACGCCAGCGCACCCGCCCTCGGGCTGCGACCTCTCTCATGGGCCCAGTGTGCGGCCTCGCACACCCGGGAAGCGGGCCGTCGGGCGGCCAGGCTGGGAGGATCGTGGGATGAGCAGCCCGTACCTGCCGTCGCCCGCCCTCCCGCCCGGCCTCACCGCGCGAGCACCGGGACCGGAGGATGTGCGCGGCCTGGCTGCCCTCGCGACCGCCGCCAAGCAGGCCGTCGCCGGGTCGGGCTCGGTCGGCGAGGACGAGGTCGCGATGGAGGTCGCCGGGCCGGGGTCGTGGACCCGGCGCCAGCTCGTCGTCCTCGCCGAGCACGGCCCGGCCCCGCTCGCCTGGGTGCGTGTGCACGACCGCGCCGGCGGCCGCACGAACGTCGACCTCACCGTCGCCCCGGACCTGCCCGGCGGAGATGCCGTCGCGGAGGCCCTGCTCGCCTGGGCGGCCGAGGCTGGTGTCGAGGTGGCCGGGCTGCGCGGGCTCGGCGGCACCCAGCTCCACGTGAGCGTCCACGCCGACGACGCGGACCTCCAGCGCCGGCTCGCTGCCGCCGGCTTCGAGCAGACCCGGACCTGGCTGCAGATGAGCCGTCCCGTGACGTCGGCCGACGCCGACCTGCCCGGTCCGCGTGAGGGCGTCGTCGTGCGCCGCGTCGCCACCCACGAGGACGGGATGCCGGTCGCCAAGGACCTCCAGACCGTGCACCGGATGCTCGAGGAGTCCTTCGCGGACCACTTCAACTCCTACCGAGAGTCCTTCCCCGAGTTCCTGACCCGGCAGCGCGAGGTGACCGGGCACCGGTGGGACCACTGGTGGATCGCCGAGATCACCGTCGACGACGCCCCGGCGGGCAGCGACGGCTGGGTCCCGGGCGGCGCGGTCGTCTCGTCGGTGCTCCCGCCCGACGCCGACGGGCTCGCCGGCAGCTACATCGACTACATCGGGGTGCATCGCCTCTCGCGCGGGCGCGGGGTCGCAAAGGCGTTGCTGCGCACCGTGATCCGCGATGCCCTCGACCGCGGACGCAACCGGGTCGCGCTCGAGGTCGACGCCGACAGCCCCACCGGCGCCGACGGTCTCTACACCTCGATGGGGTGGGTCACCCGCTACGAGACCCAGTCCTGGCACAAGCCGGTCGAGGTCTACGGCGTGGACGCCCCTGTCCCCGAGGCGCGCCCGATCGAGGGCTGACGCTCCCCCCTTCGCCCGACTCCGGCAGGTCGCCCTCCCCGAGGGGACCTGCCGGGCGCCAGGTCAGGCGGTCTCGATGGTGAAGCCGAAGCGGCGCAGCCGCGCGATGAGGTGGTCGCCGAGGGCCACCGCGGGGGTGAGCACGCCGCCCTCGCCGTCGAGCTCGTCCCCGGCGAGGCTCAGCGTGGCCTGGCCGAGCATGATCGCCGTGCCGTTGTAGCCCGGGTCGTACGGGGCCGCGACAGTCGTACGCACCTCGGTGCCCGAGGTGGTCTGCGCGACGACCTCCATGGCGAAGCGACCCTTGGCCCGGTCCTCGGCGCTCGGACCCTCGCCCGGGGCCGGGAGGGCCTTGTCGAGCAGCGTGCGGGTGGGGCCGAAGGACATGCCCGCGACGAGGCCGAGGAGCCCGGCGGTCATGCCGGTCGCCATGACCGGGGCCTTGAGCGAGCGCCCGAAGTCGGTGACCTCCTGGTAGCGGAAGCCGCGCCCGTAGGCATAGCCGAGCAGGGCGTTGGAGCGGCGGACGACGCGGGTGTTGTACGACGCCATGACGAAGGGGCCCGTCCAGCTGCCGTCGTCGGCGCGCCGGACGGGGAGTGCCTTGGTGATCTTTGCCAGCGGGCCGGAGGGGCGCGGCGGGGTGTCGGCGGGCAGCCCCTCGCGGCCGCTCGGCTCGGCGGACCGGTCGGGGGACAGGCCGTAGGGGTCGGCGACGGCGCGGCGGGCCACCTTGTCCTCGCGGGCCATGATCGCCTGCTGGCGCATCGAGTCGATGGTGCCGCCGCTCAGGCCGCCCTTGAGCCGCCGGACGAAGAGGGTGGTGCTCAGCAGCTCGCCGTGGCCGCGCTCCTTGGCCGCCTCGGCGGTCGCGAGGACTCCGAGGTCGGAGGGGATGGAGTCGAAGCCGCACGAGGGGACGATCTTGGCCCCGGTGCTCTGGGCGACCTCGTGGAAGGCGTCGGCGGCGTCACGGACGAAGAGCAGCTCGCCGGTGAGGTCGCAGTAGTGGGTACCCGCCTCGGCGCACGCGCGGACGACCTCGCGGCCGTAGCGGACGTAGGGGCCGACGGTCGTCGCGACGACCTTGGTGCGGGCGGCGAGCTCGTCCCAGGCGGCGCCGTCACCGGCGTCGATGACAACGCGCTCCCAGCCCGCAGCAGCCCCGCCGAGGCGGTCGGCGACGGAGTCGAGCTTGGCGCGCGAGCGCCCGGCGAGGGCGACGCGGAGCCCCTCGGGGGCGTGGTCGCGCAGGTGTGCGGCGGTGAGCTCGCCGACGAATCCGGTCGCGCCGAAGAGGACGACGTCGAGGTCACGGGGGGTCTGAGGCATGTCTTGACCCTACGCGCCGACGAAGGGGGGCGGCCAAGCCACCGAGGGGGCGCTCGAGCGAGTACAACGGGGAGGGCACGGCGTCCGACCCGATCCTGCGGGTCGCGACGAACCCCGACGAAAGACGGAGGCTGACCATGACTCTCCCCAACGACGAGACGGTCCCCACGGACGAGGCGCTCGGCGGCGTCCCCACGACGGCTGCGGACGGTGACGCGGGCGCCGATGGCGGCGCGGACGGCGGTGCCGATGGTGGCGCCGGTGACGCCGGCGCGGACGGTGGTGCTGACGGCGGGGCCGGTGACGCCGGCGCGGACGGTGGTGCTGACGGCGGGGCCGGTGGCGACGCGGGTGCTGATGGTGGTGCCGACGGCGGGGCCGGTGGCGACGCGGGTGCCGACGGTGGTGCCGACGGTGGCGCCGGCCCGGTCGGCGACGCGGGTGCTGATGGTGGTGCCGACGGTGGCGCCGACCCCGCGAGCGGCGGGGCGGCCCCCGTCGAGCGCGGTCTCTGACCGGGCGTGACCGCACGCTGGGGCCAGGCCGGTCACCCGACCGGCCTGGCCCGACTCGTCCCCGACCGGGACACCTTCGCGCAGCGCTGGGGCGAGGCGCCACTGCTCGTCCGCGCGGCCGAGCGACCCGCTGCCGCTCACGGCGCGGCGTTCGACGACGTCCTCGACAACGCCGCCGTCGACGAGCTGCTCTCGCAGCGCGGCCTGCGCGTCCCCTTCGTCCGGGTCGCCAAGGGCGGCCGCACGCTGCCCGATCGCGCCTTCACCCGCGCAGCCGGCGTCGGCGCGACGATCGGCGACCAGGTCGCCGACGACGAGCTGCTCCGCCTCTTCGCCGACGGGCACACGATCGTGCTCCAGGCGCTGCACCGGACCTGGGAGCCGGTCCGCCGGCTCGTCGCCGAGCTCTCCGACGACCTCGGGCACCCCGTGCAGGCCAACGCCTACGTCACCCCGGCGCAGAGCACCGGCTTCTCTGCCCACTACGACGTGCACGACGTCTTCGTCGTGCAGATCTCGGGCGAGAAGCACTGGCGCATCCACGCCCCGGTCCACGATCACCCGCTGCGCTCGCAGCCGTGGGGGGAGCGCGCCGATGCCGTTGCGGCACAAGCCGATCGGGCGCCGCACCTGGAGGCGACCCTGGCGCCCGGCGACGTCCTCTACCTGCCGCGGGGCTGGCTGCACGCGGCGACCGCGCGCGGTGGCGTGAGCACCCACCTCACCCTCGGCATCCACACCTGGCACGGCGAGCACGTCCTCGACGAGGTCATCGGGTCGCTCCGCGCGGGGCTGCTCGACGACGTGTCGTCCCGGCGCTCGCTGCCCCTCGGGGTCGACCTGGCCGACCCCGCCACGTACGCCGGGCGCGTCGACGAGGTCCGTGACGCGCTCCGCTCCGCGCTCGACCAGCTCGACGAGCAGGTCGTCGCCGACCGGCTCTCCGCCCGCGGGCGCAGCGGCCGGGCCGCCCCCGTCTCGCCCGTCCGCTCCGTCGAGGCGCTCGCCGCCCTCGAGGCCGATCCCTCCGGGTGGCGGATCGACCTGCGGGAGCACCTCGGCGCCGAGGTCCGCGACGGCGTGCTCCGCAGCCGGCTCGGTCGGCTGACGGTCGCCGAGGCGGATCGGCCCGCGGTCGTCCGGCTCCTCGCCGATGGTTCGCTCGACGCCGCCGACATCGGCGCCGATCTCGCCCGCCGCCTCGTCGTCGCGGGGCTCGCGACGCCGAGGCCCCCGGCCACCCCTTCGCCCTCGGTGCCCTCGTAGGGTCGGTGGCGATGACCACGCACCATGACTCCCGCTGGCGGTGCTCGATCGCGGCCGCCGAGCGTGCTGACGCGCCGATCGGCACGGCGGTGCCCGCGCCTCGCTGGATGCTCGTCGGCCACCCCGGCCCGTGGACCGACAAGGCCGCCACGACGCCCCCCGTGCTCGACGTGCGACCACCGCTCGTCCGCGCGCTCGACGCCGTCCAGGCGCGCCTGCAGCTCATCCGCCCCCACGGCCGGGTCGACGACTTCGTCGCGCCGTGGCCGGTCTACCTCGTCGACTCGACGAACGGCCGCGTGGCTCGCCACGAGTGGTCCGAGCCGGCCGATCTCGTGGCCCTCGCCGAGCGCTTCGAGGAGCTCTGCGCGGCCGCGCCGGAGGTGTGCACCGACCCCGTGATCCTCGTCTGCTGCCACGGGAAGAAGGACCCCTGCTGCGCCGTCGAGGGCCGCCTCGTCGCCCGGGTCCTCGACGACGTCCTGCCCGGATCGGTCTGGGAGACAACGCATCTCGGCGGCGACCGCTTCGCCGGCAACGTCGCGATCCTCCCCGAGGGCTCCATGTACGGACGGCTCGACGGCACCTCAGCGCCCGACGTCGTCATCGCCCACCTCGACGGCGCGGTCGACCTTACCCGCTGGCGCGGCCGGACGGTCTGGGATGCCCCCGAGCAGGTGGGTGTCCACGACGTCATGGCGGGCCAAGGGGTGAGCCTGGCGCAGGTCGAGGCGGTCACCGCCGAACCGGCCGGGGAGGGGGAGTGGACGGTCCGGGTCACGGCTGCCGGTCACACCTACGAGCGCCGGGTGGCGCGGTCCTTCAGCGAGCCGCGTCGGCTGACGTGCGGGCTCGACCTCAAGGTCATGGCGCAGTGGTCCGTGCTCGGGTGACCTGAGACCGAGACTCAGCCGTCGGTGGGCTGGTCCCCGAGCGGCCGGACCGATACTCCCCCTGCGCCGCAGGTCCGGCCCTCCTCGGCGGGCTCGGCGACCCGGCCCGCGTTGATCACCGAGATCCGGTCCATGCTCGGACGCCCCTCGATGATCGCGCGGTACTGGTAGCGGGTCAGCGTGCCGGCCTGGCAGCCCTCGTCGAAGGTCAGCAGGTCGAAGCTGCTCGGCTGCCCGACGAGCTCCTCGTCGGCCGGGTCGAGCCGGAAGTGAGACAGCGTCCCTCCGCCGGTGAAGGTCCCGAGCGCGACCCGGCTGCCGTCAAGGCCGGGATGGTGGCCGTGGCCGTGCACCCGGATGCGCCCCGGCGCACCGTCGACCGCGGGGGCCTCGTGGCTGAGCATGAGGTCGGGCGGGGCCGCCTCGCCGAGCGCCTCGACCCACCGGTCACGGGCCTCGCTCTGGGCGTCGGTCGTGCCGTCGTCGGAGTCGCCGTAGTACCGGGGGTCGTTGAATCCGGCCAGACGCAGCCCGTCGACCTCGATCTCGCGGTACGTGCCGTCGCTCGGTTCGGGCAGGTAGACGTTGTCGACCTCGGCGAGCTCGTCGAGCAGGGCGGTGTCGGTCGGGGAGGACGCGTCGTGGTTGCCGCGGACGAAGACGTACGGGACCTCGAGCGACTCGATGCCGCGGGCGAGGCGCGAGAGCCGCAGCTCCTCGACCCGGCCGAGGTTGATGAGGTCCCCGGTGTCGACGACGAGATCGACACTCTGCTCCTCGACGACGGTGCGCATCAGCGCGTACTGGTTCGAGGAGTGGATGTCGGAGACGAGCATGACCGTCAGCGCGTCCTGCGTCGTGGAGGTCGCCGGGGCGTACTCCGAGCGCAGTGCCGAGGAGAGCGCGAGGAGGTTGCGCAGGTACGGGGTCGCCTGGCCGGCGCGGGTCTCGACGTCGGCGAAGATCGTCCGGTTGTCCGCGGCGAGGCGCAGCAGCCCGGTGGCCTCGAGCTCGGTGAAGCGCTCGGCACGGTAGGTCTGCTGGGCGCCGAGCCCGCTCACCGCGCAGGTCACCACCCAGGCGACCCCGGTCGCCGCGATCGCTCGCACCGTCGGCCGACGGTGGCGCCACAGCGCGTACCCGACGAGCGGGAGACCAGCCGCGAGGACCGACCCCCCGACGAAGCGCACGGCCACCCCCTTCGCCGCCTCCGCGATGACCCGCTCTCGCTCTGCCTGGCTGACGACGAGCTTGGTCGTGCTGACGTCGCCGCCCGAGACGACGTCGGAGATCTCCGGACGGACCTGCGGCGAGACCTCGATGCCCGGCGCGAGCCCGGTGAAGCGGGCAGACGCGCCGCCGACGATCGTCTCGACGCCGATGGACGAGCGGTCCGACCACGACGGGGAGAGGCGCACGTCGGCGGTGTAGTAGTCGGTGCTCACCGTCGTCGGCACGACGACCGTCGCGACGATGCCGCCGAGCGTGGCGAGGACGACGACGGCGGCCGCGAGGAGGGCTCGGGTCGCCGCGGCGCGGAGCCGGCCGAGATGAGACATCTCCGCGATCGTAGGCGGGGCGGCGGACCGATCGGGTGGGGCGCCTGGTCGAGATCGGTTACCCGCGGGTAGGCTCATCTGCCATGGACGCAGATGTCATCGTCGTGGGTCATGGCCTCGCCGGCCTGGTCGCCACCGCAGAGCTCACCGACGCGGGCCGCCGCGTGATCCTCGTCGACCAGGAGTCCGAGGCCAACATCGGCGGCCAGGCGCACTGGTCCTTCGGCGGCCTGCTCTTCGTCAACAGCCCCGAGCAGCGCCGGATGGGCATCACGGACAGCCACGAGCTGGCGATGCGTGACTGGATGGGGACCGCCGGCTTCGACCGCGACGAGGACCACTGGCCGCGCCGCTGGGCCGAGGCGTACGTCGACTTCGCCGCCGGGGAGAAGCGCTCCTGGCTGCACCAGCAGGGCATGCGCTGGTTCCCGATCGTCGGCTGGGCCGAGCGCGGCGACGGCACGGCCGACGGCCACGGCAACTCCGTCCCGCGCTTCCACATCACCTGGGGTACCGGACCGGGCGTGGCCGCCCCCTTCGTCGAGCGGGTCGCGAAGGCTAAGGAGTCGGGTCTGGTCACCTACGCCCACCGCCACCGCGTCGACGAGATCGTCACCGAGGATGGCGCGGTCGTCGGCGTCCGAGGGACCGTGCTCGCGCCCGACCACCACCCGCGCGGTGAGGCGAGCAACCGTGACCGGGTGGGCGACTTCGAGCTGCGCGCCGACGCCGTGCTCGTCGCGAGCGGCGGCATCGGCGGCAACCACGACCTCGTCCGGGAGAACTGGCCGGAGCGACTCGGGGGCGCACCCCGACGGATGATCACCGGCGTACCGGCCTACGTCGACGGTCGGATGATCGCGATCACCGAGGAGGCGGGTGGCCGGATCATCAACCGCGACCGCATGTGGCACTACGTCGAGGGGGTGCGCAACTGGGACCCGATCTGGCCCGGCCACGCGATCCGCATCCTCCCCGGCCCGAGCTCGATGTGGTTCGACGCGGAGGGCAAGCGGCTCCCCGCCCCGCTCTTCCCCGGCTACGACACCCTCGGCACGCTGAAGCACCTTCGTCAGACCGGGCACGACCACTCGTGGTTCATCACGAACCGGACCATCGCGGGCAAGGAGTTCGCCCTCTCCGGCTCGGAGCAGAACCTCGACCTCACCGACAAGGACCTCCGGGCCGTGGCCCGCCGGCCGGTCACGCCCGTGTACCCGTCGGTCCAGGCCTTCATGGACAAGGGCGTCGACTGGGTCACCGCCGACACCGTCGAGGAGCTCGTCGCGAAGATGAACGCGCTGCGCGAGGACGACGACCCCGAGCTCGACGCCACCGAGATCGCCCGACAGATCGACGCGCGCGACGGCCAGCTCGACAACGCCTTCAGCAAGGACGCGCAGCTCGCGGCGATGGAGGTCGCCGGGCGCTACCGCGGCGACAAGCTGAGCAAGCGCGCCTTCCCGCCGCACAAGATCACCGACCCCAAGCGCGGGCCGCTCGTCGGCGTCAAGCTGCACATCCTCTCGCGCAAGACCCTCGGCGGCTTCGAGACCGACCTGTCGGCGCGGGTGCTCGGCCACGACGGCCGGCCGGTCAAGGGGCTCTTCGCCGCGGGCGAGGCCGCGGGCTTCGGCGGCGGTGGCGTGCACGGCTACCGGGCGCTCGAGGGGACATTCCTCGGTGGGTGCATCTTCTCCGGCCGCACGGCCGGTCGGGCGATGGCCGGAGAGCTCGCCGACTGACCGTCACCGACCCCGGTCCCGCCGGGTCGAGGTGATCGCGACCGCCTGGACGTGCGCTGCTCCCTCGACCCGGGGCGGGGCTGCCGTCGTCCTCAGGTGCTACGGCGGGTGGCGGTGGGGTCGCCGCGGACGGCGAGGGTGGCGAGCAGGCCGGCGACGGCCGGGACGACCGCCGCCATCGCGAGCAGGACGAGCCACGGGATGACCGTCGTCGGCTCGCTCGTCGTGGCGGCACCGCTCGCGGGGTCCCACGACATGCCGGTCAGCGGGTAGGTGATCGCGATGCCCGGCACGAGCCCGACGGCGATCCCGAGGACGACGCCGACGAGCGCGAGGAGCCATGCCTGCGCCCCCGCCATGATCCGCCGGGTCCCGCGCGAGGCACCGACCGCGGAGAGGGTCGCCTGGTCGCGCTCCTGCTCGGCGAGGCTGAGCGCCGCCGACGTGAGCGTCACGACGAGCAGCAGCGCGGTGAAGATCCCGAGGAGCACCGCCATGACCATCCACAGCTCGTTGACGAAGCCGCGCTCGACGGCCACCTGGCCTTCGCCTCCCGCCGCGGCGACGAGCCGCTCCTCCTGCAGATCGGTCAGCGGCCCGCTCGGCGAGTAGACGGCGAGCCCGGCGCCGGTGAGGGCCCATCCGTGCTCCTCGGCCGCCTCGCGCGGCACGAGGAGTCCCGACATCAGGCTGCGCGGCATCGAGTCGCGGTCGTGCTCTCGGGTGACCACCGGCAGGTCGACCGTCGTGACGTCGGTGAGGCGCGCGTCCTCCGCGTACGCGTCCCCGCCGGTGCGGAGGCCGTAGACGACGTTGACGGAGCCGTCGGTGACGAGCCCCTTGTCCGAGGGGAGCGTCATGAGGACGGCACCGCCGCCCCGGACGGTCTCGGCCTCGGCGCCGGTCAGCCCCATGCGCCGGACGATCTCGTCGGCGTCAAGGACGCGGACCGAGCGCCCGGTGCCGCTCGTCTCGCCGACGAGCTGGCAGGGCGAGGACAGGTCCGCGGGGTGGCTCTCCACATCCGGAGGCGCACTCGCCTGCTGCCTCGCCTCCCACTCGCGGTCGCGGAAGGTCTGCTCCGGCGTGCAGCCCACCGGCCGGGCAGCGATGAAGGGGACGCCGCTCCCCGATGTGCCGGGGTCGTTGCTCACGACCCACGTCGGGGCGAAGCGTAGGTCGGGCACGGCCGCGCGGTACCGCTCGAGCGAGGCGGCGGTGGCGCCGGCGTCGGGCCCGATGTCGTAGACCGACGCCTCGCCGACGATCGTCTGCGGCAGGTACTGCTGACGCCGCTGCGCGTTGTCCGACGTCGCGCCGACGAGCCCGATCGTCAGGGCCGCCGTGCCGGCGAGGACGGCCGCGATCGTCGGGGCGCTGCGCGAGCGGTGCCGGGCGAGGTCACGCGTCGCCAGGCGAAGCGGGAGCGGCAGGTGCCCGCCGACCTTGCCGAGGAGGTGGAGGACGGTCGGGACGGTGAGCAGCGCGCCGACGATGAGCGCGACGGCACCGGCGAGGATCTGGGTCTCGGTGCCGGTCGTCTGCGCGCCGGTGATGATCGCCCACCCGCCGACCGCGGCGAGCAGGATCCCGCCGACGGGGAGGAGCCGGTTCGGCGGCGGGGGTACGTGGACGCCCTTCATCGTGCCGACGATGTCGAGCCGCCCGAGGCGGGCGGCGGGGAGGAGTGCGGCGGTCACCGAGCTGATGACGGCGACGGCGACGACCCCGGCCACCTGGCCCCAGGGGATGTCGAGCGGTCCGGTCGTCATCCACTCGCGGTCCTCGGCGACCAGGACGAAGGCGATGGCCGCGAGCACCCCGAGCACGACGGCGAGCGCCGCGCTCAGCCCGCCGAGGACGAGCGCCTGGGCGAGGACGGTGCGCCGCAGCTGGGGTGTCGTCGCGCCGTTGGCGGCGGCCAGGGCGAGCGTGCGCCGTTGCCGGGCCGCGCTCACCGCGAAGGCCGGGCCGATGAGCAGCGTGAGCAGGATGACGAGCACCCCGCCGAGGAGGGCGTAGGCCATCGACGCGCGGGCCTGCCCGAACTGCTCCTGGTCGGCGATCTGCGGGTCGAGCTCGCCGATCGACGGCGGGTTGCGCAGGACCTCGGCGCTCATGACGGGCAGGCCGTAGGCGTTGAGCTCCTGGACCTCCGCCCAGGTCACCGGCGTCTCGCGGTCGACGAGCCAGCCCTGGTCCCAGCTGTCGGCCCACAGCGGGGTGGTCGTCACGAGCTCGAAGCGCGTCCCCCACTCGCCGACGGCCCGGGCCGTCCCGACGACCTCGAGCGACTCCCCCTTCGCCGCCACCTGCGTGAGCCGGCCGCTCGAGGGCAGCCCGCCGTCGACCGCGGAGGGGGACAGGAGGACCTCACCCGGCGCGCTCGGCCACCGCCCGGAGACCAAGGTGACCTTGTCGCCGACTCCACCGGGGTCGCCGATCGCCAGGCTCTGGAGCGTCCGGACCCGGTCGCCCACCTGGACCCGGGTCTCGCCGACGGTGTACGGGACGGCGCGCCCGTCGACGAGCCGGCCGATCGCCTCGGCGTTGTCGAAGGCGGTGCCCCCGTCCTCGAAGCCGGGGATCGGGGTGGCGTCGCCGGACCCGCCGGTGCTGCCGTAACCCGACACGGGGTCGGGGCCCTGGCTGATCTTCTCGGGCACCGGGCCACTGATCGCTGCCTGGGTGCTCCCCAGGGCCCGCGGGATCTTCTCGGCGCCGGTGACCTGGCTCGTCGCGGCGATCGTCATCGCCGCGACGACGAGCATCGCGGGCAGGCCGACCATGAGGAGCACGACGAGGCTGCGCCCACGGTGGCGCCGGACGTCCCGGCGAGCCATCCGCAGGGCGACGCGCCAGGACGAGCGCCACCCGGCGAGGCCGCCCGAGCGGGCGGGAGGGGTGGGAGGAGGCTGACCCCCTGCGGCAGCCTCCTCCCGGTACGGGGACAGCGTGGTGCTCATCGTGGGCCGCCTGCTACCCCCGTGAGGAGGTCTTCGACACCGGTGACCGGGCCGGTGGTGTCGGTGATGAGGCCGTCGCGGATGAAGACCACCCGGTCGGCCCACGCCGCGTGCCGCGCCTCGTGGGTCACGAGCAGGCCGGCGGCGCCGGCGTCGCAGCGCTCGCGGAGCACCCGGAGGACGTCCTCGCCGGTCTGGCTGTCGAGCGCGCCGGTCGGCTCGTCGGCGAGGACGAGCCGGCGGCCGCCGACGAGGGCGCGGGCGATGGCGACGCGCTGCTGCTGGCCACCGGACATCGTGTCCGGGTAACGGTCGGAGAGCTCTTGCAGGCCCATGAGGCCGAGCGCCTCGCGGGCCGAGCGTCGGGCGGAGCGCACGCTCGCGCCGTCGAGCTCGAGGGGGAGGGCCACGTTCTCCGCGCCGGTGAGCGAGGGGATGAGGTTGTAGTCCTGGAAGACGACGCCGATGGAGCGGCGTCGCACCTGGGCGATCCCCTTCGCGCCGAGCGAGCCGAGGTCCTGGCCGTCGACGACGACGGTGCCGGAGGTCGGCCGGTCGAGGCCGCCGGCGAGGTTGAGCAGGGTCGACTTGCCCGACCCGCTCGGACCCATGACGGCGACGAGCTCGCCCGGCATGACGGTCAGGCTCACGCCGCGCAGGGCGTGGACGGCGGCGTCACCCTCGCCGTGGACCCGGGTGGCGTCGGTGATCTGGAGCAGCGGTGGGGTCATCGGGCCACCTCGGTGGTCTCGGTCTGGGTCTCGTCGGCGGTGGGCGAAGGGGTGGACGCTGCGGGCTGGGGGAGGGTCGCCTCGCGGGCCAGCCGGGCCTCGACGTGGTCGAGCCAGCGGACCTCGCCCTCCGCGGCGAAGATGAGGTTCTCCAGGACGAGCACCCAGGCGAGCTCGGTGCGCCCGAGCCGCGCGGTCTCGTCGTCGGCGATCCGCTCGCGCTCCGCGGCGTGGGCCTGCTGCTTGAGCCGGGTGAGGTCGCGCAGCGCGCGCAGGCTCGCGGTGCGCTGGGTCTGGACGACCTGCTCGACGTCGACCCCGGGCGCGGTGACGGCCAGCGCGAGCTTGATGACGAGCTCGTCGCGCGGTGTCGTGTCGCGGACGACGGGCGTCGCCCACCAGGCGACGACCTCGTCGTGGCCGGCGGGGGTGAGCGCGTAGGTGATCCGGCCGTCGTCGTCGGGGCCGCCCCGCTGGACGACGAGCCCGTCGCGCTCGAGGCGGCTCAGCGTGGTGTAGACCTGCCCGATGTTCAGCGGCCAGGTGCCGCCCGTGCGGGACTCGAACTCCGCGCGCAGCTGCGCGCCGTACATCGGCTGCTCGTCGAGCAGTGCCAGCAACCCCAGTCGAACCGACATCTTGTCCCCCTTCGTCCCCCCATACCCGGTATGCACCGGCGTTGAGCGGACGGTATACCCGGTATGTCGCCGGTGGCAAGACGTCGGCCTCGAGCGGGGCGAGGCGAGGCGTAGTGTGCGCCCAGGTCGGCCCACGTCGAGCGAAGGAGGAGCGGGTGCGCGCAGCGCTGCGTCACCGCCGGGGTCAGGCGGTCGCCCTCGTCCTCCTCGCCGCGCTCGTCGCGACGTGCGCGGCCTTCGCGCCCACGTACGCCCGGGCCGTCGACCAGGCGGTGCTCCGCTCGCTCGCCGATGCCTCCGACCCCCAGGCGACGACGACGCACATCAGCCGCCCCCGCACCGCGTCGAGTGCCGACATCACGCCGGAGGTCATCACCGACGCGCTCCCGGCGGCGGTGCTCGCCCTCTCCGGCGAGCCCGTGAGCGGCATGCGCTACGCCCAGCACGTCGTCCCGGCCCCGGGCAAGAAGCCCTCGCCCGTCCTGCTGCGCTCCCGCGACGACCTGTGCGCGCACCTCGAGATCGAGGGCCGCTGCGCGACGGCGGCCGGTGAGCTGCTCGTCTCCGCCGCGGACGCCACGGCCTGGGGGTGGCGTGAGGGCACGACCCTGCGGATCTACCAGGAGAAGCACGACCGTTTCGACGACGAGCGCCCCGACCTCGAGCTGACCGTCGTCGGCATCTACACCGCCCCCGAGGACCCGGGCTACTGGCTCGGCAACCGGCCCGACGGCAAGTCCGGCGTCCCGCAGCCCGACCTCGACAACCTCCCGGGTGTCGACGACCTGCTCACCCCGACCGCGACCTTCGAGGGCACGCTGCCCACCGCGAGCCTGACGACCGACCTGCCCCTCGACCGGGCCGCGGTCACGCTCGACACCCTGCCGGCGGCCGTCGACGGGCTGGCCGCCATGCGCGCCGAGAGCCCCGAGCTCGCCGTCGACCAGCCACTGACCCGGCGCCTCACCGAGCTGCGCGCCGGCCAGGACCAGACCGCGGTCATCGTGCCGCTCGTCATGACCCAGCTCGCGCTGCTCGCGGTCATCGCGCTCTACCTCGTCGCCCGGGGTGCCGTCGACCAGCGGCGGCAGGATCTCGCCCTCGCCCGGCTGCGCGGGCGCTCCGGCGGGGCGGCCCGGCGGATCGTGCTCGCCGAGCTCGGGACGTGCGCGCTCCTCGGCGTGCCCCTCGGGGTTGTCGTCGGGGTCGTCCTCGCCTGGCTGACGGCGGCCCTGACGCTGCCCGCGGTCCCGCGCGAGGTGCCCGCCGGCGTGCTCCCCTGGGCGGGGGGCGCGCTCGTCGTGAGTCTCGCGACGATCGTCCTCGCCACCCGGGGCGTGCACCGCGAGCCGGTGGCCTCCTTGCTCCGGGCCGCCCGTCCCCGACGGGGTGGAGGTGCCGTCGAGGCGACCCTCGGGCTGGCCTCCCTCGCCGCCGTCGCCGCTGTGGCGCTCGGGGTGCTCACCGGACCGGTCACCCTCGCCGCCCCGGTCCTCACCGCCATCGGTGTCGCGCTCCTCGCCTCCGTCCTCCTGCCTCGCCTGGCGGCGGGTGCGGGCGCCCGCGCGGTCCGCCGAGGGTCGGTCGTGCCCGCCCTCACCGCGGGTGGCGTCGGTCGCCGTCCTGGCCCGCGCCGCGTCCTCGTCGCGAGCACCGTCGGGGTGGCGCTGGCGGTCTTCGCGACGACGTGCGTCGTCGTCGCCGACGCCAACCGACTGGCCCGCGCCGAGCTCGAGACCGGCGCCCCGGCCGTGCTCACCGTGTCCGCGGGCGGCCCACGCGAGATCGTCGCCCTGGCCGACGCGGTCCGGGCCGAAGGGGTTGCCGTCACCCCCGTCGTGACCGTCGCCCCGAACGACCCGCAGGCCCCACGCACCATCGCCGTCGACCCGGAGACGATCCGTGGGGTCGCCAACGCCGGTGCGCTGCACGGCATCCCGCTGGGCGATGTCGCGATGACCTCGCAGCCGAGCATCGTCCTCGACGGCGAGCGCCTCACCGGCACGGTGGCCTGGGACCTCGACGGGCGCGGGCAGGACGCGGGCACGGTCCGGCTGCGCCTCGAGGTGACGACGAGCCAGGGGCAGACCCGGGCGCGCGAGCTGGTCATGATGGAGCCTCGCGGTGAGGGCCGGCAGGAGATCGACGTGCCGGTGCTCTGCCCTGGCAGCTGCCGGCTGAGCGCGCTCGTCGTCGAGTGGACCCCGCCCCGGGGTGTCTCGGACGTCACCCTGGACGGGACAGTCACGCTGACCGGCCCCGCCGTGGACGGCACGCCGGTGGACCTCGGGGACCAGGGCACCTGGGCCAAGATCGCCCCCGCAGCGACGACCACGACCGGCGCCGGCCGCGGTTCGGCCACGAGCGCGGAGGAAGTCACCGGTGACCGGCTCGTCTTGCGCCTCCAGGCCGCCGACGGCGCCGACGTCCGGCTCGGCGTCACCGACGTCCCCCGCCCCATCCCCGTCGTCGCGACCCGTGGCATCGACGGCTCGGTGACCCCCGACCGGCTCACCGTGCTCACCCCCGACGGCCTGCAGACGGACGCCCAGCGCCGTGGGCAGACCGACGTCCTGCCCGCCGTGACCGACCGGGGCGTCCTCGTGGGACTGCCGACCCTGGCTCGTCTCGGCGGCGGCTTCGACGACCGCGCACGGGCCCAGCTCTGGCTCGCCGACCCCGCCGCAGTCGACACCGTCCGTGCCGTCCTCGAGCGCGAGGGGACCCCCCTTCGCTCCATCGCGACGACGGCCGAGGCCGAGCGCGGCTACGACGAGTCCGCCTCGGGCTGGGGGCTGCGGCTCGCCGCGCTCGCCGGGGTGGTCGGTCTGCTCCTCGCCGGGCTCGTCGCCGTCGTCACGGCCGTCACCGGCTGGCGCCAGGTGGTGCGGGACGGGGCCTCGCTGCTCCTCTCCGGCGTCTCGCCGCGGGCGGTCCGCTCCGCGATCCGCCGGGAGCAGCTCGTCGTCGCAGCAGTCGCCCTCGTGCTGGGGACGCTCGCGGGTCTCGTCGGGGCACGCATCGCGCTGCCGTCGGTACCGCTCTTCGTCGACGGGGTGCTCGTCCCCGAGCCCTCCACCGCGATCCCGTGGGTGCCGGTCGCGCTCACCGTCCTCGGCAGCGCCGTCGTCCTGCTCGGTGTCGCGCTCGTCATCGGCCGGGCCCTCGCCGCACGCACCCAGCCGGCCGCCGCCCGGGAGCTCGCATGAGCACCGGCCTGCCGGTCCGGACGCAGGGGCTCGTCCACATCTACCGCGCCGAGGGCCACGACGTCGCGGCCCTCTCCGGCGTCGACCTCGTCGTCGGGCCGGGGGAGCGGATCGCGCTGCTCGGGCCGAGCGGGTCCGGCAAGTCGACGCTCCTCGGGCTGCTCGGCGGCCTCTTGCGCCCGAGCGCCGGGCGGATCCACGTCGGTGACCACGAGCTGTCCGCGATGACCGACGAGGAGATCGACGCCTACCGCGCGACCGAGGTCGGCATCCTGCTGCAGGGCGCACGACGCAACCTGCTGCCCTATCTCACGCCCCGGGAGAACCTCGTCTTCGCGTCCCGCTCCGCAGCCCGTAGGGGCCGTGAGCTGCCCGAGCCGGCCGAGGTCCTTCGCCTCGTCGGTCTCGAGGGACGCGAGGACGACCCCCTCGCCCGGCTCACCCCCGGCCAGCTGCAGCTCGCGGCGCTCGGGGTCGCGATGTCGACCTCGCCCGGCCTGCTGCTCGCCGACGAGCCGACGAGCCAGCTCGACCACGGCGCCCGCGACACGGTGCTCGACGCACTCGCGCATACCGCCGCCACCCTCGGGACGACGGTCGTCGTCGTCACCCACGACCCGGCCGTCGCCGCCGCCTTCCCGCGCACCGTCACGATCCGCGACGGTCGGGTCGGGGGCGAAGGGAGATCCGGCGAGGAGTACGCGGTCGTCTCGGCCGACGGGTCGCTGCCGCTGCCCGCCGAGGTGCTCGCCACCGTCCCGCCCGGCACGCTCGTGCGGGTGCACCATGAGGAGGGCGGCTCGTGGTCGCTGCGTCCGGTGCTCGAGGAGGACCCGTCATGACGATCGGCTCTCAGGGGGCGGGCGCGCAGGGAGCGCGTGCCCAGGGCGTGTCGGCCCGTGGCATCGGGGTCCGGTACGGCGCGGCCGTGGCCCTCGAGGGCGTCGACCTCGTCGCGGGGCCCGGCACCGTCACGGCGGTCACCGGGCACTCCGGCGCCGGCAAGACCTCGCTGCTCTGGGCCCTTGCGGGTCTGCTGCCCTCCGGCGTCGACGGCGAGATCGAGATCGGTCCGCGCAGCCTCGTCGCCCAGGGCAGCGCGCTGAGCACGATCCTCACCGCCCGTGAGTGCGTCGCGCTGCCGTTGCTCGACCTCGGGGTCAGCGGCGCCGACGCTGTCGCGAGCGCGGACCGGGCGCTCGCCGAGGTGGGGCTCGAGGAGTCCGGGTCCCACCTCTCCGAAGAGCTCTCCGGCGGTCAGCAGCAGCGCGTCGCCGTCGCGCGGGGCATCGCCCTCACCCGCGCGCTGCTTGCCCGCGGCGCCGCCGTGCTGCTCGCCGACGAGCCCACCTCGGAGCTCGACCACGACAACCGCGAGCGGGTCGTCGCGCTGCTCCGTGGGCTCGCCGACGAGGGGGCCTGCGTCGTCGTCACCACGCACGACCCGGAGGTCGCCGAGGCCGCCGACGCGGTCCTGGCGCTCGACGTCTGATCACAGCTGCCCGGGCACGGTTGCCGTGCGCTGTCCGGGCACGGTTGCCGTGCGCTGTGGGGTGGGTCAGGGGAGCAGCAGGAGCTTGCCGATGTGGCCGCTGGCCTCCATGTCGCGATGCGCCTGGGCGGCGTCGGCGAGCGGGTAGGTCTGGTGGACCACCGGGCGGACGGTGCCGTCCTCGAGGAGCGGCCAGACGTGCTCGCGGACGGCCGCGACGATCGCGGCCTTCTCCTCCGCCGGGCGAGCCCGCAGCGAGGTCGCGATGACGGCGCCGCGCTTGCTCAGCAGCTTGCCGAGGTCGAGCTCGCCCTTGCGGCCACCCATGAGCCCGATGACGACGAGGCGCCCGGCCGTGGCGAGGGCATCGACGTTGCGGCCGAGGTACTTCGCGCCGATGTTGTCGAGGATGACGTCGGCGCCACGACCGTCGGTCTCCTCACGGACGCGCTCGACGAAGTCCTCATCCTGGTAGGAGATGGCGACGTCGGCACCAAGATCGCGGCAGGCCTGGAGCTTCTCCTCCGAGCCGGCGGTCACAGCGACGCGCGCGCCGAGGGCCTTCGCCAGCTGGATCGCCATCGTGCCGATCCCCGACGACCCACCGTGGACGAGGAGGGTCTCCCCGGGCTGGAGGCCAGCGGTCATGAAGACGTTGCTCCACACGGTGCACACGACCTCGGGCAGCCCCGCGGCATCGGTGAGGCTCACCCCCGTCGGCACGGGGAGGACCTGTGCCGCCGGCACGGCGACCGCCTCGGCGTACCCGCCGCCGTCGATGAGGGCGCAGACCTCGTCCCCGACGGCCAGGCCGTCCACCCCTTCGCCCAGCGTGGCCACGGTGCCGCTCACCTCGAGCCCGGGCAACGGGGAGGCCCCCTGGGGCGGCGGGTAGAAGCCGAGACGCTGCATGACGTCGGCGCGGTTGACGCCCGCGGCGGCGACGTCGAGGACGACCTGACCGGGCCCCGCGGTCGGTCGGTCCTCCTCCGTCAGGGTGAGGACGTCGGCGTCACCGGGCTCAGAGATCGAGATCGCTCGCATGACCCCACCCTAGGAGGGGCGACCTCAGGAGAGGGTCAGACCTCGCCCTTCTGGAGCTCGGTCGGCAGGTGGCCGGCGGAGCGCTGGTAGATCTGGGCGGCCTTGCGGGTGGCGAAGGTCCGCGCCACGCCCATCGCGAGCCCGGCGAGCGCGGCGTAGGCGAGCGCCTCGACGACCGGGCTGTCGGGGTCGCGGGGGTCGATCTCCGCGTCGCGGCCGGCCTTCTTCCAGATCGCGGTGATGGCCTTGTTGGCGACCATGCCGGCGAGGATCGCCGACCCCGTGCCGAGGACCTTCCAGAGTGCGTTGCCCATGACTTCCTCACGTCGTCCGAAGTGACTGCCTACGAAGCGTGCCACAGGAGTGGGCTATCATCGCCGCTTGTACGACAGGGGAGCGCCCGATGGCGCTGAGAGTGCGGATCCGCCGCAGACCCTCCGACCTGATCCGGTTCGCACCGGCGTAGGGAGTCTTTGATGACGAAGCAGTCCACCCGTCCGTCCCGGCCCGCCCGCGCGCTCGCGCTCACGGCCGTCGCCACGCTCGCCCTCGGGGCATGCTCGCTCGGCGGGGGTGACCCCGACCCGACCTCGGCCGCCACCTCCGCCGCCACCGGCGCCGAGGACGCCAGGCGCTGCACCGGCGACGGCGCGCTCACCGTCCTGACCCACGAGTCTTTTGTGCTGCCCGACGAGGCGAAGGCGGCCTTCGAGGAGGAGACCGGCTGCACCCTCAAGGTCGTCACCGCTGGTGACGCCGGGCTGCTGACGAACCGCCTCGTCCTCACGAAGAACAGCCCGGTCGCCGACGCCGTCTTCGGTATCGACAACACCTTCGCCGGCCGCGCCGTGAGCGAAGGGGTGCTCGAGGCGTATGAGCCCGAGCTGCCCGATGGCGCCGCCGACCACGCCCTCCCCGGCGACGGTGCGAGGGTCCTCGCCCCGGTCGACTTCGGCGACGTGTGCGTCAACATCGACGACACGTGGTTCGCGAAGGAGAAGGTCGACCCGCCGGTCACCCTCGACGACCTCACCAAGCCCGAGTACAAGGACCTCTTCGTCACCCCCGGTGCCTCGAGCTCGAGCCCGGGCCTGGCCTTCCTCCTCGCGACCGTCGCGGCGAAGGGGCAGGAAGGAGACGGCGGGTGGCAGCAGTACTGGCGCGACCTCATGGACAACGGCACGAAGATCACCTCGGGCTGGTCCGACGCCTACGGCGTCGACTTCACCGCCGGCGAGGGCCAGGGCGACCGGCCGATCGTCCTGTCGTACGCGAGCTCGCCGCCCTTCACCGTCCCCGAGGGCGGCTCGAAGCCGACGACCTCGGCGCTGCTCGAGACCTGCTTCCGCCAGGTCGAGTACGCGGGCGTCGTCAAGGGCACGAAGCAGCCGGCCGGGGCGCGGGCCTTCGTCGACCTCATGCTCAGCGAGGACGTCCAGGCGGGCATCCCCGAGTCGATGTACATGTACCCGGCCTCCTCGGCCGTCGAGCTGCCGGAGGAGTGGGCGCGCTGGGCGAAGACCGCCGAGCAGCCCCTGACGGTCGACCCGGCAACGATCGAGGAGCAGCGGGAGACCTGGCTGCGCGAGTGGACCGACATCACCTCCTGACCCGGCCCGCGGCGCGGGCAGCCCTGCTCGCGCTGCTGCCGCTCGCCTTCCTCGGCGTCTTCTTCGTCCTGCCGCTCGGCGGGATGCTCCAGCGGGGCTTCGTCGTCGACGGGGCGCTCGAACTGTCGGGGGTCGGGGATGTCCTCGGACGGTCACGGACCGCCCGGGTGCTCGCCTTCACCGCGGGGATCTCGGCTCTCGCGACAGCAGTGACGCTCGCGCTCGGGGTGCCGACCGCGTATGCGCTCTACCGGCTCGCCCTGCCCGGGGCCGGGGTGCTGCGCGCCCTCGTCGTCATGCCCTTCGTCATGCCGGCGGTCGTCGTCGGCGTGCTCTGGCGTGGGCTGCTCGCCCCGTCCGGCCCGCTCGGGTGGCTCGGGCTCGACGGGTCGTGGGTCGCGATCCTCCTCGCGATGGTCTTCTTCAACGTCAGTGTCGTCGTCCGCACGGTCGGCGCCGCGTGGGGGGGCCTGGACCCGCGGGCCGCGGAGGCGGCGGCCGCCCTCGGTGCCTCGCCGGCGCAGGTCCTGCGGACGGTGACCCTGCCGGCCCTGCGCCCGTCGATCATCTCGGCGGCGAGTGTCGTCTTCCTCTTCTGCTCGACGGCCTTCGGTGTCGTCCTCACCCTCGGCGGTCTGCGCTACGCGACGGTCGAGACGGAGATCTACCTGCTCACGACCTCACTGCTCGACCTCCAGGGCGCGGCGGTGCTCTCGGTGCTCCAGCTCGTCGTCGTCGTCACCCTGCTCCTCGTCACCGAGCGCGCCCGGGCACGGGCCCGTGGGGTCCGTCGTCGGGCACGGGCGCGGCTGCGGCTCACGGCGATCCGCGCTCAGCACCTCCCCTCGCTCGCCGTCCTCGCCGCCGTCGTCGTGCTCGTCCTCGCCCCCCTCGTCGGCGGTCTGGCCCGCTCGCTGCGACGCGGTGACGCGTGGACCCTCGCGAACTACCGCGACCTCGCCGCCGTCGACCCCGGCGTCGGGGTGACCGCGTGGGAGGCCCTCGGCACGTCGTGGCGGATAGCCGTCGACGCCGCCCTCCTCGCGCTCGTCCTCGGGCTGCTCGTCTCGCTCGCCGTGACCCGCCGTCCCCGCTCGCGCGCCGGCCACTCGCTGCTTGCCGGGCTCGACGCGGCCTTCATGCTTCCCCTCGGAGTCTCGGCGGTGACGATCGGCTTCGGTTTCCTCATCACCCTCGACCGTCCGCCCCTGGACCTGCGTTCCTCGCCGGTGCTCATCCCGATCGCCCAGGCGATGGTCGCCCTGCCGCTCGTCGTCCGCACGATCGCCCCGGTCCTGCGCGACGTCGACCCGCGCCAGGGTGAGGCGGCGGCGACCCTGGGCGCGGGACCCCTTCGCTCGTGGGCGACGGTCGAGCTGCCCGTCCTGTGGCGCCCGCTGCTCGCTGCCGTCGGCTTCGCCCTGGCCGTCTCGCTCGGCGAGTTCGGCGCGACCGCTTTCCTCGCCCGCCCAGACGAGCCGACCCTGCCGGTCCTCGTGTACACGCTCATGGGTCGGCCCGGTGCGGTCGCGCAGGGCACGGCGATGGCCGCCGCGGTCGTCCTCGCCGCGGTCACCGTCGGCGTGATGGGACTCGTCGAGCGGCTGCGCCTGGGATCAGTCGGGAGCTTCGGATGAGCGAAGGGGGACTGACCGTCGACGCCGTGACCGTCCGCTTCGGGGCTCTTGCCGCGGTCGACGACGTCAGCCTGCGGCTGCCGACGGGGCGGGTCCTCGCGGTGCTCGGCCCCTCCGGGTGCGGCAAGTCGACTCTCCTGCGCGCTGTGGCCGGGCTCGAGCCGCTCGCGGCGGGACGGATGCTCTGGGACGGGGAGGATCTCGCGCGGACACCCACGCACCGGCGGGGTTTCGCGATGATGTTCCAGGACGGTCAGCTCTTCGGGCACCTGTCCGTGGCCCGGAACGTCGGCTACGCGCTGCGGCTGCAGGGTCTGCGCGGGACCGAGCTCGACGCGGAGGTCGACCGATTGCTCGACCTCGTCGGGCTCGCCGGCCGTGGGGGCGACGATCCGCTGACCCTCTCCGGAGGGCAGCAGCAGCGCGTCGCGCTCGCCCGCGCACTCGCAGCCCGGCCCCGGCTGCTCCTCCTCGACGAGCCGCTCTCCGCGCTCGACCGCGAGCTCCGTGAGCGACTGGCCGGGGACCTTCGCCAGGTCCTCACCGACACCGGGACGACCGCCATCCTCGTGACCCACGACCACGGCGAGGCCGAGGTGATCGCCGACGAGACACGACGGATGGACGCGGGGCGGCTGCTGCCCCCTTCGTGACCCGAGGACGGCACGATGGGTGGATGGCCACGCTCCTCGTCGTCCACCACTCGCCGACCCGCTCGATGGAGGCGTTGCTGCAGGCCTGTCTCGCCGGGGCCCACGACGACGAGATCGACGGGGTCGAGGTCGTCGTCAAGGACGCGCTCGAGGCGAGCGCCGACGACGTGCTCGCCGCCGACGGCTACGTCCTCGGCACGACCGCGAACTTCGGGTACATGTCCGGCGCGCTCAAGCACTTCTTCGACAGCACCTTCCTCGCGGTCGGCGGTGCGCTCGGCGACGACGGTCAGGGTGCGGGTGCCAGCGGCCCGAAGAAGCCCTTCGGCCTGTACGTCCACGGCCGGTACGACACGACCGGCGCAGTCCGCTCGGTGCACGGGATCGTCCAGGCGCTCGGTTGGGAGCAGTCCTTCGGCGACGTCGAGGTCCTCGGCGACGTCGACGCGGACGCCGAGGGCCGGGTCCGCGATCTCGGCGCGACCCTGGCGGCGCTGCTCAGCTGACGCGCCAGGCTCAGGCGTGGCGGGGGGCGTAGCGGCTGTGCCGCGGGGCGTAGCGCGCGTTGGCGCGGCGCCGCGCGAGGACGAGGCCGCCGACGAGCAGGACGTAGCCGACCAGGGCGACCCAGCCGCCGATGATGCCGACCGCGGACCCGAGCAGGACGGCACCGGTGACGATCGCCGCGACGGCCACAAGGTTGCGGCGCACGGCGGCGAGCGACTGCGGGCTGGCGTGACGGTGCCGGGTGCGCGAGGTGGTCGACGGGACGGGCGAAGGGGTCCGTGTCGCGGGCGCAGCGACCGTCGGCTGCGTCGGGACGCGGCTGGCCGGAGCGGCGAAGGCGGCCACAGGCGGCACGACCTCGGGCAGCGCGACGGGCACGAGGACGGTCTCGCTCATCTGGAGCCGCGGGATGACGGCGGTGTCGACGTCGTCGGCGTCCTCGTCGTACCAGGCGTTGAGCAGGTCGACCTCGAAGGAGTCGTACGTCAGCTCTGCCGGTGCCGACGGGGCCCCCTGGGCGGTGCGCTCGCTCATGGTCGCGATTGTCTCGTGGCGCCCTCAGCTCCTCGGGCTGCCACGCCGGGCCTCGGCCACCCTTTTCGCCGCGGCGTCGCGCTCACGACCCCTTCGCCTGGCTTCCTGACGGGCAGCAGAGGCCCGCTCGCGGGCCGCCGCGAGGGCCGCCTCCGCGTCCTGGAGCTCCGTCGTCGCCTGGGCCAGCTCGGCCTCCGCCGTCTGGAGGCGTACCTGCGCCTCGTGGGTCACGCGGGCGTGCTCGGCCTCGGCCCGGGCCAGTGCGGACGCGGCGAGGTCGTGCTCGTCGGGATCCGCTGCGTCGGTCCCGCCCTCGTCGTCACCGCCTGCGTCGTCACCGCCTGCGTCGTCACCGCCCTCGTCGTCACCGCCGGTGACGACTCGCAGCCGCGCCCGCGTCGCGACGGCGTCGTCGATGTCGACCTCGCCGAAGCCCGAGTAGCTGAGTGTCTTGACGAGCATCCCCGAGGCCAGTGCGGCCTGGCTCTCGACATCGGCGAGCGCGGCGATGACGGTCGCGCTCACCTCGTCCGCGCCGGCCTGGCTCAGCGACCTCCCGTGCTCCTCGGCGACGTCGCGGACAGCAGCGACGCAGTCGCGCAGGACCGCGTCCCGCTCGGGTCGCAGCTCGCGCAGCGCGGTCATGTCGGCCGCGGCCTGCGCGGCGCGCATGCGCCGGCCGAGGTCGTCGACCGTCGCGACGACGTCCGTGTGCTCCCGCGCGAGCTGGTTGAGCAGCCACGCGGTGACCGTGGGCTTGCGGAGTGCCTTGATCTCGGCGGCGGCGGGGCGCCCGGCCGCCTGCGCCAGCCGGGTCCGCACGGCGACGAACTCCTCCAGCGGTGCGGCGTAGAGCTCGGTCACCGCCTCGTCGAGGTCCATCGCACGATGATCACACCTCGAGCGTCCCGACCGCGACCTACAGTCAGCCCATGACCGCCGGCCCGACGCGTCCCTCCTTCGTCCCGGTGGCCGTGAGTGCCCTGGTCGGGGCGGTCACCCTGACCCTGCTTCTCGTCGGGGCGGCGAAGGGGTGGCTCGGCCCGGACGTCGACCGTGGCGGGTTCTTCTGCGAGGCCGAGCGGGACTGCCTGCTCAAGCAGCCGGCAAACTCGCTGAGCAACCTCGGCTTCGTCGTCGCCGGCCTCGCGATCGCCTGGCACGCCCGGCGACCGGAGGGGCAGCTGGCCCGGCCCCGTCTCGCGACCCTCATGGCGGTCGTCGTCACGCTCCTCGGCCCGGCGTCGATGGCGATGCACGCGACCGAGTCAGCCCTCGGCGGACGTCTCGACATGCTCTCGATGTACCTCGTCGCGGGCTTCGCCACGGCCTACGCGGTGATGCGGCTCGTCGGTGGCGGCGTCGTCCTCGCGGGCACGGTCTTCGTCGGGCTCGTCGTGCTCTGCGAGGTGGTCGCGACGGCCGGGAGCGTGCCGGTCGTCGGGCACACCGGCAACGCGGTCTTCGCCGCGCTGCTCGTGGCGACGGCCGGCATCGAGCTCGCCCTGCGCAGCCGCCGCCGGCGGGACGACCGCTGGGGGTACTGGGCGGTGGGTGCTCTGCTGGCCGCCTTCGGGATCTGGCTCCTCTCGCACGACGGTGGCCTGCTCTGCGACCCGCACTCGTTCCTCCAGGGCCACGCGGTATGGCACCTGCTGTGCGCGGTCGCCGCGTACTGCCTCTACCGGCTCTACGCGAGCGAGCGCTGCGGGACGACCTGATCCTGCGTGACGCGGGCGGTGCGGCGGCGATCGCCTGGTGCATCGGCCGCTCGCTCATCTCGCAGAACTCCCTCGTCGACAGCCTCTCCGCGCTCTCGATCGTCGTCGCACTCTCCTACGGCCGATAGGCCCTGCAACCGCGCTCAGCGACCTAGGATCCCGCGCCATGGGCACCTTCTCGATCACGCGCGACATCATGATCGCCGCACCCCGTGAGCGCGTCTACGCGCTCGTCGACGATCTGCGCGAGTGGGAGCGCTGGTCGCCGTGGGAGGCGCTCGACCCGTCGATGTCGCACGAGTACACCGGCCCGGGCCGCGGCGTCGGCGCTCGTCACTGCTGGGTCGGCAACAAGGACGCCGGGGAGGGCGAGATGCTCATCACCGACTCGAGCCCCGACGGGGTCAGCCTGGACCTGCACTTCGTCAAGCCCTTCCGCGCGCAGAACGCCGTGCGCATCGGCCTCGAGGAGGTCGACGCAGGCACGCGGGCGGTCTGGACGATGACCGGTCGGCAGAACCCGCTGATGAAGGTGCTCTTCGCCGTCATGCGCGTGGAGAACCGGCTCGGCAAGGACTTCGAGCGGGGCCTGGCCCAGCTCAAGGCGCAGGCCGAGCTGACCTGAGCCGTCGGCGGGGTCACGCAGAGCCCCTGCCCTCCGCGCGCGTGGCCTCGTCGAAGCGCGCCCGGAGCCGGTCGGTCATCGCCCGCACGATGTCGGGCTCGATCTTCGTGACCCGCCGGTCGTAGGTGAGCAGGCCGTTGCTCTCCTCCTCGACGTCCGTGAGCTGGGTGTAGACGACCGCCGCGAGCCCCCGCTCGATCGCCGGACCGACCTGGTCGTCGTGGAGGCGGATGAAGGCCTCCTCGAAGCGGTCGCGGTCGGCGATCCGCCGGTACCCGAACTCCTCGTCGCTCCACACGTGCCCCGCGACGCGGTGGCTGTAGCCGCCGTACTCGCTGAGCACCGCAGCGCGCGGGTCGTGCTCGTCGCGCCGCGAGAGCCGGTACCGCCGGAAGTACACGTGCCGGCTCGCCATGTCGCCGCCGCCCTGGTCGTGCCACCCGCTCGCGTGGTCGACGACCCGCGTCGGGTCGAGACGGCGCACCCGCCGCGCGACGGCGCTCGCGTCGAACTGCCCCCACCCCTCGTTGAAGGGCACCCACACGACGACGCTCGGGCTCGACCGCAGCAGCTCGACCATCGCGTCGAGCTCGGCGAGCAGCTCCGCGCGACCCGCCGCGTCCTGTCGGCCGAAGAGCCGGTACCGCCGGTCGTCCAGGCGAAGGGGGAGCAGCGCCGGCGCGGTGACCACGGCCGGCTTGTGCCGCCGTCCGCCGTTGACCGCGTCCTGCCACACGAGCATCCCGAGCCGGTCGCAGTGGTGGTACCAGCGCAGCGGCTCGACCTTGATGTGCTTGCGCAGCATGGTGAACCCCATGGCGCGTGCGGTCTCGATCTCGTGGGCCATCGCCTCGTCCGAGGGTGCCGTGGCGAGCCCGTCGGGCCACAGCCCCTGGTCGAGCAGCCCGACGTGGAGGTACGGCTCGCCGTTGAGCAGCAGGCGCGTCCGCCCGGCCTCGTCGAGCCCGACGCCGACCGAGCGCATCCCGGCGTAGCTCGTCACCCGGTCCTCTCCGAGGGTCACCTCGACGTCGTGGAGGTACGGGTCCTCTGGTGACCACCGGCGCACGTCCGGGCCGAGCGGCAGCCGGGTCGGGACACCGACCGGCACCTCCGCCTCGGCGACCGTCACGTCACCCGCCCGGACGACGACCCGGGCGGGCCCCCCTTCGCCCTGGCCGCCGGCGACGACGGTGACCTCGAGGTCGCCCTGCGGGAGGTGGGGGGTGAGGACGAGGCGGTCGACCCACGGGGCCGGCACCGACTCGAGCCAGACCGTCTGCCAGATCCCGGCGAAGGGGGTGTACCAGATGCCGCCGGGCTCGAGGGTCTGCTTGCCGCGGCTGCGGAAGGAGGTATCGGTGACGTCGCGGACGCGGACGACGAGCTCGCGGGCGAGCCCTTCGGCGAGGTGGTCGGTGACGTCGAGGACGAAGGGGAGGTAGCCGCCCCGGTGCCCGCCGACGTGCTGCCCGTCGACCCAGACCTCACAGTCCTGGTCGACGGCGCCGAGGTGGAGCAGCACGCGGTCGCGCCGCCAGCCGGCGGGCAGGGTGACGCTCCGGCGGTACCAGAGGTGCTCGTCGGGCCGGATCGTGCGGCCGACGCCGGACAGCGGCGCCTCCGGGGCGAAGGGGACGAGGATCGGGCCGTCCCAGATGTCCGGTGGGTCGGTGGTCGAGGCGGAGGTGACCGCGTGCTCCCACCGGCCGTTGAGGTTGAGGTAGGAGTCGCGGACGAGCTGCGGCCGCGGGTGCTCCTGGAGGACGGCGTCGGGGTCGAGGGCCTCGCCCCACGGGGTGATCACGGGTGGACCTCCTGGGTCTCCTCGGGTCGGGCGACCGAGCCGTGCCGGCGGAGCAGGTGCATCGGGACGACGACGAGCAGCACGACGACCGCGGCGGCGAGGAAGATCCACGGCGAGGGCACCTGCCGGACCACGCCGAGGTCGACGTAGGTCTCGTCGGCGCCGGCGATGACCGCGGCGCCGACGAAGGGGCCGAGGACCATCGGCACGAGCACGACGAAGATCATCCGCAGCCCCTGGACCTGCCCGGCCCGGTCGGTGGGCGTGAGGTTGCGGACCGTGGCGGACAGAGCCGCGGTCGCGAGGAGCATCCCGCCCATCGCGACGACACCGGCGAGCATCACCGCGGCCATGCCGCGCGCGGGGACCATGAGGAGCAGGCCGACGACGTAGAGGGCCGCGGCCGGGAGCACCCCGCGGTCCGCGCCGACCCGGTCGAGGAGCCGCCCGCCGAGGACGCTGACGACCGCGGCCCCGACGAGCACGACCGCGAGGACGAGCGCGTAGCCGTCGATCCGCAGGAAGCGCTGGACGTAGATGATGAGGAAGGGCAGGAAGACCTGCGCGCTCGTCGCGACGACGAGCCAGGCCACCAGCGTGAGGTAGAGGCGCGGGGACTCGCGGACCGTGCTCGGCCGCAGCCCGTGGAGCACCGACGAGAGGTAGCCGCCGCTCGGCGTCGGCCGTGGGCTCTCGCGCAGCCCGACGAGCGCGACGACGCCGACGAGGGTCGTCACCCCGCCGACGAGGAGGAAGAAGGTGCGCCACTCGCCCGCCCGCGTCAGCGGGTCGAGCGCGCCGAAGACGATGAGCATCGCGAGCAGCGGCATCGTCATGAGCACGCCGTCGACGCGGCCGCGGTTGGTCTGCGTCGTCGAGTCGGTGACCCAGGCCTGGAAGGCGGCGTCGTTGGCCGTCGCGCCGAAGGCGCTCATGACGCAGTCGAGGGCGATGATCGCGACCACCGCGACGGCCACCGCCTGCCCCGCGGGCGCCAGCGCACCCACCGTGTCCGTCCCGACCCAGCCGAAGGCCGCGGTCGAGAGGCCCCACAGGATGTAGCCGCCGGCGATGAAGGGCCGGCGTCGACCCCTTCGGTCCGAGGCGGCGCCCGCGAGCATCGTCGCGAGGGTCGCCGCGACCGCGCTCGCCGCGACGAGCGCGGCGAGGACCGTGGGGGAGTCGGTGATCGTGTCGTAGACGTAGACGTTGAGGTACATGTTCTCCACCGCCCAGGCGACCTGGCCGACGAGCCCGAGCAGCACGACCCACGGCCAGAAGCGGGGAGAGGAGGTGACCACGCGGTCACCCTGCCACGACGGCCGGTGCGGGACACCCCCTTCGGCTGCCTAGGCTGTGCCGGTGAGCGAGGCGACAGGGGTGACAGGGGAGCGCTCGCCGATCCCGCAGCAGGTCTGGGTGCTCGTCGCTGCGGCCTTCGCGATCGCGCTCGGCTTCGGGCTCATCACCCCGGTCCTGCCGGCGTACGCACGCAGCTTCGACGTCGGGGTGGCGGCGGCCTCGGTCGTCGTGTCGGCGTTCGCCTTCTTCCGGCTCGTCTTCGCCCCGGCCGGCGGGTCGCTCGTCGCGCGGCTCGGGGAGCGTCCGGTCTACCTCGCGGGCCTCGTGATCGTCGCGCTGTCGTCCTTCGCGACGGCGATCGCGTCGTCGTACACCGAGCTGCTCATCTATCGCGGGCTCGGCGGGCTCGGGTCGACGATGTTCACGGTCTCGGCGATGTCGCTGCTCGTGCGGCTCTCGCCCCCGGCGATCCGCGGGCGGGTCGCGTCGGCGTACGGCAGCGCCTTCCTCATCGGCGGGATGATCGGGCCGGTCCTCGGTGGCTTCCTCGCCGAGCTCGGCTACCGCGTCCCCTTCGTCCTCTACGGCGTCGCGATCCTCGCGGCCGCGGCGATGGTCGCGTGGTTCCTCCGAGGCGCGCGGCTGCGGCCGGCGGCGAAGGGGGACGAGGCGCCCCCGATGCCCTTCCGGGAGGCGGTGGGATCGTCGACGTACCGCGCGGCGTTGGCCTCCGGTTTCGCGAACGGGTGGGCGAACTTCGGTGTGCGCGTGGCGATCCTGCCGCAGTTCGCGGTCGCGGTGCACGATGCGACGTGGGTCGCGGGGGCGGCGCTCGCAGTGTCGGCGGTCGGGACGGCGGCGGCCCTCCAGGTCGCCTCCCGGTACACGGACTCGTGGGGCCGGCGGCCGATGGTCCTCGTCGGTCTGGCGGTCACCGCCGTCGGGCTTGGGCTCATCGGCCTCAGCTCGAACCTCGTCGTGCTCCTCGCGCTCTGCGCCGTCTCAGGTGTCGGCGCAGGCCTGGTCAACCCGGCGCAGCAGGCGGCCGTCGCCGATGTCGTCGGGCAGGACCGCTCCGGAGGCAAGGTGCTCGCGTCCTTCCAGATGTTCCAGGACGGCGGGGCGATCCTCGGTCCGGTGCTCATCGGAGTCGTCGCCGACCAGCTCGGCTGGGCCGAGGCATTCGCCGTGACGGCGGTGATCTCGGTGCTCGCGATCGGGCCGTGGCTGAGCGCGGCGGAGACGGCTCCCGATCGTCGCCGCTGAGGCGGGTCCGGAGCGTTAACCCTCCGGGCGGGCCAGGGGGCCCGCCCGGCCGGAGGATCTCGTCAGGCGGTCTCGTCCGGCTTCCCCGTGCCGGGCTGGACGGTCCACTCCGGAGGCCCGTCCGCGCCGGAGTCCTCGTCGCGCTCGGCGTCCTCGAAGGTCTGCTGGACGATGCCCTGCGCGTGGTGCGTGGGGGCGTAGACGGCGTAGACCTGCATCGGCTCGTCGCCGGTGTTGATGACGTCGTGCCACATGCCGGCCGGGACCTGGATAGACCAGCCGTCCGAGACCTCCTGCTCGAAGTCGAGGTTGTCCTTGCTCGGGCCCATGACGCAGCGACCCTGCCCGGCGTCGAGGCGGAGGAACTGGTCGGTCTCGGGGTGGGTCTCGAGGCCGATCGACTCGCCGACCGGGATGGACATGAGCGTGACCTGGAGGTACTTGCCGGTCCACGCGACGGTCCGGTACGTCGTGTTCTCAGTGGTCGCGGTCTCGATGTCGAAGGCGTTGGGCTTCGGACCGTTGTCGGTGATCTTCATGCGAGTCGCTCCTTGTCCGTGGGGTGGTCGGGTGGTCTGCCAACCACCCTACGCAGGGGGTGGGACACGCTGCCCGAGTGCGCACGTGTCACCCCCGACGTGCACCCTCGTCACGACTCCTCCGGCGGGGCGTCGTAGTCGTGCTTCCTCCTTACCTCGTCCCTGAGCTCATCGATCGTCGCGCGGTATCGGGGGTGTGTCGTCGAGGCGAGGTCGTCGAGCATCGCTGCCAGGGCCGCTGGGATGCGCAGCGAGTCCTGCCCGTAGTGGGCGATCTCTCGGACCATGGTCGTCAGGAGGTCCTCGATGCGCTGGGGCCGGTGGACGAGCCGGACGACGTCCTCGGAGTCGACGACGTACGGGCTGGGGGCGGAGCGCTGGACCAGGTGCCGCCCCACCCGGTGCAGCTCGTGGATGACCTCAACAGCGGTAGTCGGGTCGTTGATGCCGGGGGAGAGGGCGCGTTCGGCGATGTCGACAAGTTGTCGGATGCCGAAGCCGACCTCCTGGTTCATCGTCCGTGCCGACCCGAGCCGGACCGCCCGGTCGATGACCCGGTACTGGTCGTGGCTGAGGTCGTGGTCGCCCCAGACCCGGGCGATGACGGAGCCTTCGACGACCCAGGCGCCGACCGGGACGAGCAGCTGGATGACGGTGTCGTGCTCCTGGGCGAGCTCGACGAGCCGGCGGTAGTCGACCCGGGCCACGTGGCCGTGCCGGTCCTTCGCGATGACGTCCACGTGACGGGTCCCCGGCGATGGTGACCAGGTGCGACCGAGGTCGTCGGCGCCCTCGTCGGCCTCGACCGGGTAGACGTCGGCGACCCCGCGGACGGTACGTTCGCCGATCGCCGAGATCACCTCGGAGACCTGGATGGTCGTCGTGATGTGGTGGATGAAGGCGAGGAAGCAGGCCACTGACGCGAGGACGAGGACGAAGGCGAGCGAGACGGAGAGCTGAGGGACGAAGGGATCGGAGCCCTCGTACCCGCCCCGCACCGACCGCAGCACGGTGAGGCTGAAGACGAAGGATGCCGTGAAGACCCCGAGCGTGATCTGCGTGACCCTGCTGGAGAGGAAGTCGCCGAGGACCCGCGGCGTGAACTGGCTGCTCGCCAGCTGCAGGACGACCATCGTGATGGAGAAGACGAGCCCGGTCACGGAGATCATCGCGCTGGCGATGGTGCCGAGGACCGACCGAGCCCCGTCGGGTCCGCCCTGGAAGACCCAGGGGACGTGCTCGGCGATCCGCCCGTCGACGACCGGCAGGGCGACGCCGAGCGCGAGCGCGACGAGGACGATCGCGAGCGGGAGCGCCCAGAAGGGCTGCCACAGCCGCGCCCACGTCGATGGCGGCGTGACGATCGGGACGTCGCCACGAGCCGGCTCACGATTGCTCATGCCCCCGATCCTGCCTCAGCAGGCGAAGGGGCAGAGTCAGGAGCGTCCGGCGAGGTGGCGTCGGGCGTAGCCGACGACAGCCGCCAGGGTCAGCGGGCCCCAGAGGAGGATCGGCAGGTAGGCAGCGACCATGAGGGCGAGCGCGCTGCCGTGCACCGTGTACTGGTCGGGTCGCGCCCCGCCGAGCAGCTGACCGGCGAGCGTGACGGTGAAGAGCCAGGTCACCAGGAGGCCGCCGAGCGTCCCGAGGATCACTGGGAGCCACCTCGGGATGTCGATGCCGGCGAGGCGCTCCCCCCACGGTCGGACGAGCCCGACGACGAGCCACCCGCAGAGGACCTGGACGATGCTCAGCCCGACGACGTAGCCCGGCTCGTCTGCATGGAGGGCACGGAGCTCGGCAGTGCCAGGGAGTGCCCCCACGAGCATGAGGAGGCGCCACACCGCGGACGGGACGGTGCACGCAAAGGCGGCCCACGCCGCGACCTGCTCCCACCGCTGCGGGCGTCTCGCGGTCGACGGGCGGTCGGTGCCTGGAGAGCGTGCGGCGCCTGTGGAGCGGGCGAGGGGCTGGCTCGACATCATGTCGTCCAGCGTGGCCTCGCCGGTGCGGGCCCACCATGGGGGTAGCCCCCTCGTGACGCCCCCTGAGCGCCCGCCCCCGCCCAGCGGAACGAGCGGCCCCCTGATTGCTCGTTCCCCCTCAGTGCTGGTTCCCTTCAGTGCGCGTCCCCGCCCAGGGGAACGAGCCCCTCCCTCGTGCCACGATCGACCCGTGTGCGTGCTCGTCGTCGATGGTGCCAACGTCGTGGGCTCAGTCCCGGACGGGTGGTGGCGCGACCGGGCAACGGCGGCCGCGCGGCTCCACCACCACCTCACGTCCGCGGAGCTGCCGTACGAGCGGGTAGTCCTCGTCCTCGAGGGTCAGGCGCGAAGGCGGGTCCCCGAGGGGACGACGGCGGTCGGCGAGCTGAGTGCCGTCGAGACCGTCCATGCTCCGAGGGAGGGCGACGATGAGATCGTCGCCCGATGCGTGTCCGCCGTGGAGGGCGGTCAGGAGGTGACTGTTGCAACGGCGGACCGAGGGTTGCTCGCTCGGCTCGACGGGCTGGGCGTCGAGGTGGTCGGGCCGCGGTCCGTCCGCCACTGACCTCTCCACGGGCCTCTCCGCCACTGAACTCGCGGGGGAGTGGACGGCGTCTCAGAAGGGCGGTGAGCCGAGCGCGGCGTCGACGCGCTCGAGGGGAGCCCCGGCCTCGAGAGGGTTCGTCTGAACCTTGACTGCCGCGACTGCTCCCGACTCGACAGTTCCCGACTCGACGGGCGCGTGCGCGGTGGGCCAGGTGACGCGTCGGGTGCCGCCGGGGCTGGTCCACTCGGCGTGGCCGTCGGGGTGGAGGGTGTAGGTCCAGCCGGGGGAGTGCTTGACGCGGTGGTGGTGGCGGCAGAGGGGTCCGAGGTTCTCGGCGCTGGTCGGGCCGTCTGGGTAGGGGTTGGCGTGGTCGAGGTCGCAGGCGATGGCTGGTCGGTCGCAGCCGTACATGCGGCAGCGGGTGTCGCGGAGGCGGACGAGGCGTTTCATCGAGGGTGGGGGGACGTAGCCGGTGACGGAGGTCTCCAGGACGGTGCCTTCGTCGGGGTCGAGGAGGGCTCGGGTGATGCGGGTGTCGAGTCGTTGGGTGAGTGTCTGGACGACGGAGCCGGGGATCCACCCGATCCGGGGGATCTCGATGCCGCCGAGCCAGGGCGTCTGGCGCGCGTCCCCGTTGGTGGGAACGACGGGGCCACCGGGTGGGCCCTCTCGCTCGTCCCCGTTGGTGGGAACGGGTCCGAGGGGTGAGCTCGACGGATCGTGGACGAGGGCTAGGCCGAGGGTGATGTGGGTGCTGACCTCGACGCCGCGCAGGGCGAGGTCGGTCAGGGCTTGGGCGCGGGCGGGGCCGGCGAGCAGGTTGGGTTCGTCGCGTTGGAGGGCGGCGGCGTGCTCGTCGATGGCGGACTTCAGGACCAGGGCCGCCTCGCTGGGGAGGGTGGCGACGAGCTCGGTGGTGCCGAGGTCGCCGGGGTAGGTGCGGACGTCGGTGCGTTCGGTCCGGTTGACGCGTGCCTTCTCCTCGCGCCAGCCGGGGTCGATGCGGTCGAGGACCCGGCGACTGGCCTGGGCGAGGTCGTGCCGGTCGAGGGCCTCGATGCGCGGGGTCTCCGTGCCGCGCTTGGGTGCCAGGACGTGCTCGACGACCGCTGCCACCGCTTCGGGCGAAGCGCCCGCGGTCTCGTCCGCGACGAGACGCAGCGTCTGCTCGGGAACTCCACCGTCGAGCAGCGGCTGGATCAGGGGGTCGAGATGGTCGGCCAGCCGCACGGCCAGAACCGCCCGGACACCCGCCTGATGGTCCGAGCAGCCCAGGACGAAGGCGATCTCGTCGACCGCCATCTCGGCCACCTCACCCGCCGGGCCACGGGTCTGGCGCACCTCACCGGTGTCCGGGTCACGAGCATGACCCCGGCGGGCCAGCTCGGCCAACACCGCGAGCTGCGCCGCGTCCGCAGCTCGACGGACCCGCTCGATCGCGGCGGTGGCTGCGGCCAGCCGCTCGACGTCCTGCGAGGGGCCGAGGGTCATGGCGGTGAACGCCGCCACCTTCATCCCCTTATGGATCTTCTCGCACAAAGTCTCGATCTCCTCGAACATGCGTTCGATTTTGTCGCAGGGGTGTGACAGCGCTGGGCGAGACCGGGAGGCTCGTTCCCGTGCGCGAGAACAAAGCCGTTGCTGAGGCCGAGACAGGCGGCGATGATCGCTCCGTCATCTCCGGTGCGCGACCTCCTGGACGGCCGGGCGAGCATCGGGTAGTGGGTCGACCCCGCCCAGCGTGGCAGGTCGCCCGGGGCGAGCGCCGAGACATGTACCGCTCCGCGAAGGTGCGCTGATGACCCGGGTGACCCCGGCGCCTTCACCCTCGATACGCCACTCCGCAACTCCACCCCTCGACGGCATCGCGACATCTCCCATGGACGGGGTCCCAGAAGTCGTCGTCGCTCATGGCTTCGATCCTGCCAGCCCGATTGCAGTCGGACGGCAGCCGTGCGCCAGCGGCTCAGTGTGGTGCCGCCTGCTGTACGGCTCGGCGGATCCCCGGCAGCATCGCCCAGCGCGTCACGACGAAGGGGTGAACCTCAAGCGTCGGGTCGTCGAAGGCCATCGCGAAGGGGGTCGGGTCGGCGATCTCGACACCCACTTCCTCCCTGCACTCGCGGACGACCGCCTGCTCGGGCGTCTCGCCCGGCTCGACGTGGCCGCCGACGAGGTCCCAGCAGTCGGGGTACCTGCCGGTCCGGGTGGCGGTGCGCCAGGAGCGCGCGGCCGTCCCGCACGAGGAGGGCAACGGCGATCCGGGTCATGCCGTCGATGCTTGCACGACGGTCCCGGTCCCAGGGAACAAACCCCCTTCGGCCGTAGTTGAGCCAGACGTACTCAACTTTTCGGCTTTGAAGTTGCGCAGGTCCGACTGACCTTCGTACCGTGAGCCGAGAGAACTCAACCCCGATCGAAGGGGGCGCCCGCCCCCTTCGCCTCGAACGCACAAGGAGCGCCCCATGGCACGTGCCGTCGGCATCGACCTCGGTACCACCAACTCTGCTGTCGCCGTCCTCGAAGGTGGCGAGCCCACGATCATCGCGAACGCCGAAGGCGGACGCACCACCCCCTCGGTCGTCGCCTTCTCCAAGGGCGGCGAGGTCCTCGTCGGCGAGATCGCCAAGCGTCAGGCCGTGACGAACGCCGACCGCACCATCCGCTCGGTCAAGCGTCACATGGGCACCGACTGGACCTCCGACGACATCGACGGCAAGAAGTACACCGCCCAGGAGATCAGCGCGCGCACGCTCATGAAGCTCAAGCGCGACGCCGAGGCCTACCTCGGTGAGGACGTCACCGACGCGGTCATCACCGTCCCCGCGTACTTCGACGACCACGAGCGCCAGGCCACCAAGGAGGCCGGCGAGATCGCTGGCCTCAACGTCCTGCGCATCGTCAACGAGCCGACCGCGGCCGCCCTGGCCTACGGCCTCGACAAGGGCAAGGAGGACGAGCTCATCCTCGTCTTCGACCTCGGTGGCGGCACCTTCGACGTCTCGCTCCTCGAGGTCGGCAAGGACGCCGAGGACGGCTTCGCGACCATCCAGGTCCGCGCCACCTCCGGTGACAACGCCCTGGGTGGCGACGACTGGGACGACCGCATCGTCCAGCATCTCCTCACCTCGGTGAAGAACAACACCGGCGTCGACCTGTCGAACGACAAGATCGCCATGCAGCGCCTCAAGGACGCCGCCGAGCAGGCGAAGAAGGAGCTCTCCTCGAGCTCGTCGACGTCGATCAACCTCCAGTACCTGTCGATGGGCGAGAACGGCCCCATCCACCTCGACGAGACGCTGACCCGTGCCCAGTTCGAGCAGATGACCAAGGACCTCCTCGACCGGACGAAGCAGCCCTTCGAGAACGTCATCCGGGACGCCGGCGTCTCCCTCAGCGAGATCGACCACGTCGTCCTCGTCGGCGGCTCCACCCGCATGCCCGCCGTCTCCGCGCTCGTCAAGGAGATGACCGGCGGCAAGGAACCCAACAAGGGCGTCAACCCGGACGAGGTCGTCGCGCTCGGCGCCGCCCTCCAGGCCGGTGTCCTCAAGGGTGAGCGCAAGGACGTCCTGCTCATCGACGTCACCCCGCTCTCGCTCGGCATCGAGACCAAGGGCGGCCTCTTCACCAAGCTCATCGAGCGCAACACGGCGATCCCGACGAAGCGGTCCGAGGTCTTCTCGACCGCCGAGGACAACCAGCCGTCGGTGCTCATCCAGGTCTTCCAGGGCGAGCGCGAGATCGCGCAGCAGAACAAGCCGCTGGGCACCTTCGAGCTCTCCGGCATCGCCCCGGCCCCCCGTGGCGTGCCGCAGATCGAGGTCACCTTCGACATCGACGCCAACGGCATCGTCAACGTCTCCGCGAAGGACCGCGGCACCGGCCAGGAGCAGAAGATCACCATCTCGGGCGGCAGCGCGCTGTCCAAGGAGGAGATCGAGCGCATGGTCAAGGAGGCCGAGGCCCACGCCGAGGAGGACAAGCAGCGCCGTGAGGAGACCGAGGCCCGCAACACCGCGGAGAACCTCGTCTACTCGACGGAGAAGTTCCTCACCGACAGCGGCGACAAGCTGAGCGACGACCAGCGCAAGCCCGTCGACGACGCGCTCGCCGACCTCAAGGAGGCCCTCAAGCCCGAGTCCGGCGTCTCCGCCGCGGACCTCAGCAAGAAGGTCGACACCCTCAACGAGGAGTCGCAGAAGATGGGCGCCGCCCTCTACGCGGCCTCCGCCGAGCAGGGCGAGTCCGGCGACGTCCCCGGCGGCGAGCCCGGCACCGCGGACGCCGGCTCCGCGACCGGCGGTGACGACGACGTCGTCGACGCCGAGGTCGTCGAGGACGACGAGGAGACCAAGTGAGCGACCCGACGAGCAACCCCCAGCCCGAGGACGTCGTCCACGACGCCGACGGTGACGCGGTGAACGTCGAGGCCGTGAACGACGGCGAGTCGGTCCCGGGCGGTCAGCCCGGGGCCGGCACCGACGGCTCCCCGTCTGGGGCGAACGACCAGGCGGCCACCGCGGGCGAAGGGGGGTCCACCCCTTCGTCCGAGGAGGCGGGCCCCGCCGCCGCCATGGTCACCCTCGACGAGCACCAGCGGCTCATGGCCGAGTACGTCAACTACAAGCGCCGGGTCGACCGTGACCGTGCGGACATCCAGCAGCGCGCCATCGGGGACGTCCTCGAGTCGCTCCTGCCGGTGCTCGACGAGATCAACCTCGCCCGTGAGCACGGCGACCTCGCCGAGGGGCCCTTCCGGTCCATCGCCGACAAGCTCGAGGGCTCGCTGGGTCGCTACGGCCTGGAGCGCTTCGGTGCCGTCGGTGAGGCCTTCGACCCGATGCTCCACGAGGCCCTCATGCACGCCCCCTGGGACGCGAGCAACGAGGATCTCCCCAAGGACGCGACGAGCACGACCGTCGTCGTCGTCATGCAGCCCGGCTACCGTGCCGGCGAGCGGGTCATCCGCGCCGCCCGCGTCGCCGTCGCTGACCCCGAGTAGGACCCGCGAGATTGACGCGACACGCGCGCGGGAGCATGCCGCAGTGCGTGTCGTGTCAATCTCGGCGGTAGGACATCACCGAGAGGAGGAGGACCCAGATGGCTAGCCAGGACTGGTTCGAGAAGGACTTCTACGCGATCCTCGGCGTCTCGCAGGGCGCTGACGCCGCGGAGATCAAGAAGGCGTACCGCAAGCTCGCCAAGCAGCACCACCCCGACCGCAACCCGGGCGACACCGCGGCGGAGCAGAAGTTCAAGGACGTCGGCGAGGCCCACGCGGTCCTCTCCGACCCTGAGCAGCGCCGCGAGTACGACGCGGTCCGCTCGATGGCGCGCGGTGGCGCCCGCTTCACCGCCGGCGGGCCCGGTGGGGGCAACGGCGGCTTCGAGGACGTCTTCTCGTCGATGTTCGGCGGGGGAGGCGGCGGTGGCAGCCGCGTGCGCTACTCGACCGGCGGTGGATTCCCCGGCGGCGGGGGTGGCGCCGAGCCCGACCTCGAAGACATCCTCTCGATGTTCGGCCAGGGCGGCGGGTCCCCCTTCGGCGGCGCCCCCGGCGGCCAGGGTGCGGGTTTCCGCGCCCCCCGCGGCCCGCAGAAGGGCGCGGACCTCACCGCCCGCACGACCCTCCCGTTCCGCGACGCGGTGACCGGCTCGACCGTCACGCTGTCGGCGGACGGTGAGCGGATCACCGCCAAGATCCCCGCCGGCGTCAAGGACGGCCAGAAGATCCGCCTGCGCGGCAAGGGCGCACCCAGCCGCACCGGCGGCGACCGGGGGGACCTCATCCTCACCGTCACCGTGCAGCCGCACCCCGTCTTCGGACGGGACGGCGACAACCTCACCGTCGACCTGCCCGTGAGCTTCGCCGAGGCCGCCCTCGGCGCGACCGTCCAGGTCCCCACCCTCGACGGCACGACGGTCAAGGTCAGGGTCGCCCCGGGCACCCCGAGCGGGCGCGTCCTGCGGGTCAAGGGTCGTGGCGTGCCGGCGAAGAAGGGCACGGGCGACCTCCTCGCCAAGGTCTCCGTCGTCGTCCCGACCGAGCTCACCGACGAGCAGCGCGCTGCCGTCGAGACGCTCTCGCAGGACGCCGCCGACCCGCGCGCCGACCTGCTGGCGCGCGCGGGGGAGTAGCGATGGCCGGGGTGCACGGCTTCAGCCCGGACGACGAGACCCCGGTCTTCGTCATCTCGGTCGCGGCCGAGCTCGCCGGCATGCACGCGCAGACCCTGCGGCAGTACGACCGGATGGGCCTCGTCACCCCGTCGCGCACGCGCGGCGGGGGACGGCGCTACTCCGCCGCCGACGTCGCCCGGCTCCGCGAGGTCCAGCGGCTCTCCCAGGAGGAGGGCGTCTCGCTCGCCGCGATCCAGCGGATCTTCGAGCTCGAGCACCAGGTCGAGGCGCTCCGCGCCCGCGTGAGCGAGCTGACCGAGGAGCTCGACACCGCCCGCGCCCAGCTCGGTCAGGGCTCGCGCTTCTTCGCCGTCGGCTCGGCCGGCGAGATCGTCGCGCTGCGCCACGGGCAGCGACCTCGGCCCCGGTCGGCCTCGCAGGCACTCATCCTCTACGACCCGCGTCGCTGAGCCGGCTGACCCTGAGCCGCCGCTGAGCCGTCGCCGACTCAGAACGCGCGCTGCTGAGGCACCGCCAGCCACCGCTCGGCGTGCAGCCGCTTGAGCCCCTCGGCGGGGTAGACCGGCTCGGGCCACTTCGGGTGGGTGCGGTCGCCGTCGTACTCGCCGCGCAGCCGGCGTCGAACGAGCGGGACGACCTCCTCGCGGACGAAGGTCACCTCCGCCTCGACCGCCGACCGCCAGTCGCGCGGCTCGTGCGGCAGGAGGTCGCGCAGGTTGAGCGTGTGCGGCACCCCGATCGCGTCGGCGACGAGGGCGGCCATCCGCTTGTGCCCCCACCGCGACATGTGGATCCGGTCCGCCGCCCACAGCGACGGGTGCTCGAACTCCCGCATCTGCGCGTGGTCGACGAGCGTCGCTCCGTGCGTGGCGGCCAGCTCACGGACCCTCTCGTTGTACGTGAGCACGCGCCGCACGAGCGGGCTGAGCAGTCGCGTCGTGCGGATGTCGAAGGCGGTGAAGACCACGACCTCCGCCCCCGACCCGGCGAGCCGGACGAGCGCGGCCTCGTAGCGCTCCATCAGCTGGTCGAGGTCGGCGCGCAGCACGAGCAGGTCGTTGCCCCCGGCGAAGAAGGTCACGTGCGTCGGCTCCATCGCGAGCGCCGCGTCGAGCTGGTCGTCGACGATCTGGTCGAGGAACTTGCTGCGGATCGCGAGGTTCGCGTAGCGCCACCGCTCGTCGGCCCGGCCGAGCTGACGGGCCAGCCGGTCGGCCCAGCCCCGGACCGCGTTGGGGTAGTGGAGATGCGGGTCGCCCACGCCCTCGGTGAAGGAGTCGCCGACGGCGACGAGCAGACCAGCCATGTCATGGTCATGTCATCGCGTCGGCCGGGTCGGTTTCAAGCGGGCGAAGGGGGGTCCGCCGAGTCTTCGTCGGGTGTTCACCGGCGCGCTTCCCTGGCAGGGTGGGTCCATGCCCCGACCCATGGACGCCGCCTCCCGCTTCGACCGTCGCAACACCCCGCTGACCCGGCTCCTCGACGCCGTCCCCGACGACGCGTGGGACCGCCCTTCGCCGTGCGCGGGGTGGAGCGCCGCCGACGTCGTGCAGCACATGATCGACACGCAGCGCACCTTCATGCTCCAGGCCGGCGCCTCGATGCCGAACCCCGAGCCCAAGGTCACCGACGGGCCGGCGACGGCCTGGCGCACCCACGCCGAGGCGGTTGCCCGGGCCCTCGCCGACGACCGGATCGGCGAGAAGCCGCACGAGACCCCCTTCGGCACCTCGACGGTCGGTGACGTCTTCGACGCGTTCTACGGCTTCGACCTCGTCGTCCACCGGTGGGACGTGGCGCGGGCGACCGGCGTCGATGCGCGGCTCACCGACGACGAGCTCGACGCGATCGAGGAGGCGGCGGGGCAGTGGGGCGAGCAGCTGTACGCCGAGGGCGTGTGCGCCGACCCCGTCGAGGTCGGCGCCGACGAGCCGCGCGAGGTGCGGGTGCTCGCCCGCCTCGGGCGCGACGCGCGATAGCTCTCAGCGCCGCGCGGTGACCAGGTGCTGCAGCCGCGGCCGGTGGCCGGGAGCGGCACCGAACCGCTCGTCGGCCGCGAGGACCTCGGTGAGCTCGCGGACGGCGACCTCGCGGAAGCCTGCGGCCCGTACCGCCTCGACGGTCGGCACGATCGACGTCGCCCGGGCCAGCGGCAGGTCGTCGAGGACCGCGCCGTAGGACGCGACGAACTCCGGCGGGGACTCGTCGAGCCCGTCGGTGAACCACGTGCTGTCGACGAGCGCGAGCACCCCGCCGGGCCGGAGCGCCTCCCGCCAGCGGGTCATCGCGCCGACCGGGTCGCGCAGCGTCCACGCGAGGTAGCGGCTGGTGACCGCGTCGAGGCTCTCGGCCCGCACGTCCGGGTCGACGGCATCGCCGAGGACGAAGGTCGGCGTGGGCCGCCCCGCTGCCCGAGCCTCGCGGGCGTGCTCCTCCGCGACCGCGAGCATCCCCGCGGACGCGTCGAGGCCGATGACATCGTGGCCGAGCTCGGCGATGAGGAGGGCGGCGTGCCCGGTGCCGGTGCCGAGGTCGAGTACCTGCGCCGGCGGCTGAGGCAGCGCCCCCGACCAGATCCGTGACCACATCGCGCGGTCCTCGTCCCACCGCTCGGGACGTCGCTGACCGGCGTCGTAGGCGCCGGCTCGGTGGGTCCAGTAGTCGTCGAGACACGGCTGGAGGCCCGGGTCGGTCTGGACGGTCGTGCCGGGCCTGGGGTTCATGCGGTCTCCTCGAAGGTGGGGCGGAGGGGGGTGTAGAGCAGGTGCACCTGGCCGTCGCGGTCGAGCCGGTCGACGCCGATGCCGTAGACCCTGCTGAGCAGGTCAGGGTCGAGGACCTCGGAGACCGTCCCGGCGCCGGCGACCTGGCCGCGGTCGAGCAGGACGAGGTCGTCGCAGTAGGCGGCCGCGAGGTTGAGGTCGTGGAGGACGACGACGGTGGTGCGCCCGAGTCCTCGCAGGAGCGAGAGGACCTCGTGCTGGTAGCGGATGTCGAGGTGGTTCGTCGGCTCGTCGAGGAGGAGATGGCCGGCCTCCTGGGCGAGGGCACGGGCGATGAGGACGCGCTGCCGCTCACCGCCGGAGAGCTCGGCGAGGTCACGCCGGGCGAGGTGCAGGGCACCGACCCGGGTGAGCGCGGCGCGAGCGGCGTCGTGGTCCTCGGTCCGGGCGGCGACGAAGCCGCCGAGGTGGACGGTGCGCCCGAGCAGGACCATCTCGGCGGCGGTGAGGGCCGTCTCGCCGCCACCCTCCTGGACGACGACTGCGACCTCACGGGCGACGTCGGCCGGACGGATCTCGTCGAGCGAGCGTCCGTCGAGAGCGACGCCGCCGGCCTGGGGTCGGAGCCCGCCGTGGAGGCAGCGGAGCAGCGTGGTCTTGCCGGAGCCGTTCGGCCCGATGAGCCCGAGGACCCGGCCGGGGCGGGCCTGCAGGCTCACCTCGCGCAGCACCGGGGCGCTCCGGTAGGCGAAGGTCAGGCCGCGTGCCTCGATCACGGCGTGCCTGCGACGTGCTCGATGATCCGCTCCAGCCCGTCGACGGCCAGCGGGCTCGGGGGCTCGGTGAAGTTGAAGAGCTGGGTGATGACATCGCCCTCGCGGACCGCGGTGAGCCGAGCAGCACCGGGCAGACGGGTGATGGCCTCCTCGACCTGCGCCGGGTCGCCGTCGGAGTGGAGCAGGACGAGCACGTCAGGGTCCTCCGCGAGCAGGCTCTCGGTCGTCACCTCGAAGACCCGCTCGTCGACATCGGCGTAGACGTTGCGCAGGCCGGCGGCCTCGAGCTGCGGGTCGGCCATCGAGCGGTTGCCGTAGGCGTAGGTCGTGCCGCCGCCGACGGTGGGGTAGAGGACGGCCGCGGTGCGCGGCTCCCCGGTGCCCGGGTCCCCCTTCGGCGCAGACCTGGTGACCTCCGCGACCCGCTCCTGGAGGGCGGCGACCGCCTGCTCCGCCTCCTCATCGCGGTGGAAGACCCGGCCGAAGTCCCGCATCTCCGCGTAGACCTCGTCGAAGGACGGTTGGGGGGCATCCTTCGGGCACAGCCCGCCGACCTCGAGCATCGGGATGCCGACGGCGCCGAGCGAGGCGCGGTCGAGGTTGTCGATGTGCCCGAGGACGAGGTCGGGCTCGCGCTCGACGACCGCCTCCTTGGAGATGAGCAGGTGCCCGCTCGTGTCGAGCCGGTCGGTGAGCGACTCGATCGCGGCGACCTCCGCCGTCGTGTCGTCGTCGTAGTAGCCCTCCGGGTAGGCGCCGGCCTTGGCGCTCACGTGGTCGAGCACCCCGAGCGCGTCGAGGTAGGGCACCCAGGCACTCTTGAGCATGACGACGTTGCGCGGCTCGGCCTCGAAGGTCACCTCGTCGCCGCAGTTCTCGATGGTCACGGGGTAGTGACCGTCGTCGGCCCTCGTCGGGGCCCCGCTCGTCGGCTCGGCGGAGCCGCAGGCGGCGAGCAGCCCGGCGGCGACCGTCAGCGCGGTGACGGTCCCGGCGTGGCGCCAGGGGCGAAGGGGCATGAGGCTCTCCTGGGTCAGGTGGACGAGACGTGCATCCGGCGGATGAGCACGAGGAGGAAGGGCGCGCCGACGAGGCTGGTGAGGATCCCGATGGGGATCTCCTGCGGCTGGAGGAGGGTCCGGGCGACGACGTCGGCCCAGATGAGCAGGATCGCGCCCATGAGGGCGGCGACCGGGACGACGACCCGGTGCGACGACCCGACGGCGCGGCGGGCAAGGTGGGGGACGACGAGCCCGACGAAGCCGATGCTCCCCGCGGCCGAGACGACGACCCCGATGCACAGCGAGACGAGGACGAGGAGGCGTACCCGGAGCGCGTCTGGCGCCAGCCCGAGGGTCTGCGCGGTCTCGTCCCCGATGGCGAGGGCATCGAGACGTCGGCCGGCGTGGGTCAGGGCGAGCACGGTGGCGATCACGACGACGCCGACGATGACGAGTGGCGCGCTCCACGACGCGAGCCCGAGCGAGCCGAGCAGCCAGAAGAGCACCGACCGGGAGCCCTCGGCGGAGTCGGCGGCGAAGATGAGGAAGCTCGTCAGGGCGTAGAGGGCGTAGCCGACGGCGACCCCGGCGAGCAGCAGCCGGATCGACGTGACCCGTCCGCCGGACCGGGCGACGACGAGCACGAGCAGCGACGCGAGCAGCGCCCCGGCGAAGGCGCTCGCAGGCAGGGCGTGCTGGCCGAGCCCGGCCCCCACGCCGAAGAGGATCGCCGCGGCCGCGCCGCTGGAGGCGCCCGAGCTCACCCCGAGGAGGTACGGGTCGGCGAGGACGTTGCGGACCATCGCCTGGAGCGCGACGCCGCTCACCGCGAGCCCGGCGCCGACCCCTGCGCCGAGCAGCACGCGGGGCAGCCGGACGTCCCAGATGATGCCGTCGCGCGCCGGGCTCCACGTCATCTCCCCGATGCCGAAGAGGTGGTGCCCGATGATCCGCGAGGTCGTGGATGCAGGGACGGTCACGGCGCCGATGCCGACGGCGACGACGAGGGTGAGGAGGAGCCCGAGGCTCAGCCCGGCGAGCCACCACGCGCTGCGGCGACCGCGGGCGCGGACCCCGAGGTCGTCCCGGGGCACCGCGGCGCTGCGCTCCTGCGTCGTGCTCACGGTGGTTCTCCTGGGGCCGGGTGGGTAGTTCTCCGCCGGGGGCGGCAGATGCAAATGACTCGCAAGAGCGACCGTATCTCGTCGGCGCCGCCAAGCGCTCATCCGGACCGATCGGCGCGGTGCTTCCCCTCGACGCGCCCGGCCTGGGACGATACGGCCCATGACCGAGCACCTCATCGTCCTGCCGGACCGCGACGACGCCGAGCGCATCGCCGACGAGCTGCGTGACGAGGGCTTCACCACGGTGCGGGTCGTCCGTGAGGCGCTCGCCGGCGAGGACGACTCCGAGGCGCACGAGTGGGCGATCTACGTCCGCGAGGAGATGGTCGACGACCCGACGGGCGCGACCGGCAAGGGTCTCGGAGAGCGGTTCGCCGCGCTCGCCGACGAGCACGACGGCTGGTACGACGAGCCGAAGGGGTCTGCAGGGCCGCCGGCATGAGCGGCGCCGGCCAGCACCGCCGAGACCACCCACCCGGGTCGGGTCTCTCGGAGCGCGCCCGATCCCGCCGCGTCCGCCGCTTCTACCTCCTCCTCGCGGCGAGCACGCTCGTCCCCGGCCTCGGCCTCATCCCGTCACGCCGTCGGACCGGCCGGGTGATCCTCGGGGCCTTCGTCGTCGGGCTCGTCGGGGTGGTCGCCTACGCCCTGGCGAAGGGGGTGACCGCCTCGGTCCTGCGCGTCGGGGTGAGCCGGGAGGCGCTGGCCTGGGTCGTCCCCGCCCTGCTCGTCGGGGCGGCCGCCTGGGTCTACGGGATCGTCATGACCGCCCGGGACAACCTGCCGCGCGAGGTGGTCGGCCGTCGTCGGGTCGCGATGCTCGCCGTCGCCTCGCTCGCCGTCCTCCTCGTCGCGGCCCCGGCCGCCCAGGCGACCCGGTACGCGCTCATCCAGCGCTCGCTCATCGCCGACGTCTTCTCCGCGATCCGGCCCGACGGTGCTGCCGCGCCCGGCGAGGGTGAGGACCCCTGGGCCGACGTCGACCACGTCAACGTCCTCCTCGTCGGCTCCGACGCCGGCCCCGGCCGCACCGGCGTGCGCCCCGACTCGACGATGGTCGCGAGCATCGACACCGACACCGGCCGGACGGTGCTCTTCGGGATCCCGCGCAACCTGCAGAACATCCCCTTCGGGTCCGACAGCCCCCTGCGCGCCATCTACCCCGACGGCTACAGCTGCGGCTCGGAGTGCCTCTTCGAGTACGTGTGGACCCTCGGGACCGAGCACGCCGACCTCTTCCCGGGTGACGCCAGTCCCGGCCTGACCGTGACCAAGGACGCGGCCAGCCAGGTCCTCGGGCTGAAGATCGACTACTCGACGATCATCGACCTCAAGGGATTCACCGAGCTCGTCGATGCGATGGGCGGCGTCGAGATCGACGTCAAGGAGCGCGTCTGCATCGGCTGCAAGGTCGAGGGCGGCGTCGTCGTCGGCACGACCGGCTACATCGAGCCCGGGGTGCAGCGGCTCGACGGGTTCCACGCGCTCTGGTACTCGCGCTCGCGCGCCGACAGCCGCGACGGCGACTTCTCCCGCATGCGCCGTCAGCGGTGCATGGTCGGGGCCCTGATCAACCAGGTGAACCCCGTCGAGATGCTGCGGCGCTACCCCGCGCTGGCCGCCGTCCTCCGCGACAACGTCGCCGTCGACATCCCCCAGGCGGACCTGCCCGCCTGGGCGATGCTCGTCGAGCGCATCCAGGACGGCGGCGCGATCAAGTCGCTCCCGCTGACCAACCGCAACATCGACGTCACCGCGCCCGACTACGCGGCGATCCACCAGATGGTCCGCGAGGCGGTCGACCCCAGCCTCAGACCGCCGGCGCCGAGCACGTCGACGACCACGACCACCCCTTCGCCGTCCGACCCGTCGTCCTCACCGACGACCGAGGAGCCGACCGACGAGCTGAGCGACATCACCGCCACCTGCTGACGCAACATCTGAGGAGCCCCATGGAAGCCACCGAGTTCGACGCGATCCTCGACGCGGTCCGGACGTTCGTGGAGCGCGAGGTCGTGCCTGCCGAGGACGAGATCGAGGAGACCGATGCGATCCCCGCGCGTATCCGCACCGCTGCCGCGGCGATGGGCCTCTTCGGGTACGCGCTCCCGGAGGAGTACGGCGGCCTGGGTCTGACGATGTCCGAGGAGGTGCGGCTGGCGATGGTCATCGGCCGGACCACCCCGGCCTTCCGCTCGATGTTCGGGACCAACAACGGCATCGCCGGGCAGGTGCTCGTGAACTTCGGCACCGACGCGCAGAAGGCGAGGTACCTGCCCGGGCTGGCGGCCGGAGAGCTCGTCGCCTCCTTCGCGCTCACCGAGCCGGACGCCGGCTCCGACCCCTCCGGCCTGCGGACACGGGCGGTCAAGGACGGCGACGGCTACGTCATCAACGGCCAGAAGCGCTTCATCACCAACGCGCCGGAGGCGGACCTCTTCATGGTGTTCGCCCGCACCGGGGACGCCACGGAGGGCGCGAAGGGGATCTCGGTCTTCGTCGTCGACGCCACGCTGCCCGGCGTGACGGTGGGGCCGTCCGACGCGAAGATGGGGCAGCGCGGGGCGCACACCGCGGAGGTCTCCCTCGAGGACGTCCGGGTCGCCGCGGACGCCCTCGTCGGTGGGGTCGAGGGAGACGGCTTCGTCGCGGCCATGCGTTCGCTGGCCAAGGGGCGACTGCACATCGCGGGTCTCAGCGTGGGCCTGGCCGAGCGGCTCGTCGAGGAGTCGCTCACCCATGCGGTCAACCAGACCCAGGGCGGCACCCGGATCGCCGACTTCCAGCTCGTCCAGGCGATGCTCGCCGACAGCAAGACCGAGACCTCCGCCGGGCGGGCCCTCGTGCTCGAGGCGGCCCGCGCCTACGACGACGGCAGCGACACCCGCACCGGACCCTCGTGCGCCAAGCTCTTCTGCACCGAGATGGTCGACCGCGTCGCCGACCGCGCGGTGCAGATCCACGGCGGCCTCGGCTACATGCAGGACGTCAAGGTCTCGCGCTTCTACCGCGACGCCCGGCTCTTCCGCCTCTACGAGGGGACGAGCGAGATCCAGAAGACGATCATCGCCAAGCAGATGGTGCGTGGCGCGACCCGCTGACCTATCAGCCGAGCAGGTCCACGCTCCCGTGGTCGCCGACCCGGGACGCGAGCGCCGCGAGATGGTCAGACGTCGAGCCGAAGGTCCGGCTGATCTCGGTGAGCCGCCCCGACAGGTGACCGACCGGGTACTCGGCCGTCACCCCGATGCCGCCGTGCATCTGGATGGCCTCCTGGCTGATGACCCGCGCCGCCTTGTTGACGGCCACCCGGCAGCGCAGCAGGCCGTCGAGCTCGAGGCCGTGCTCCGAGTCGTCCGCGAGCATCGCCGCGTAGAGCGCGGCGCTGCGGCCCAGCTCGAGCTGGGCGTACATGTCGGCCGCCCGGTGCGTCAGCGTCTGGAAGGCGGCGAGCTTGCGACCGAACTGCTCCCGCGTGCCGAGGTACTCGGCGGTCATCCGCAGCGCGTCCTCCATCGCACCGAGCGCCTCGGCGCCGAGGACGACGCCGCCGAGCGCGACGGCCTCGGTCAGGGCGACGTCCGCGTCCGCGCCGGTGCCGAGCAAGGTGGCCGCGGTCCCCTCGAGCACGACCTCGTCGCTCTCGACCGTCGACGCGTCGACGAGGAAGAGGCCGGTCTGACCGTCGACGCTCGCCGTGACGACGAGGTGGGTCGCGCCGGAGGCGTAGCGCACGGGGGCCTTGGTGCCGGTGAGGGTCCAGCTGTCGCCTGCCTGCGTCGCCGTCGTCTCGGCCGGCTCACCCCATGCGCGCAGCGGCTCGGCGATCGAGGGGACGGGGATGACGGCGCCCTCGGTGACGCCGCCGATGATCTCGCCGCGGACCTCGTCGGAGGCGAGCCGGGCGACGACCGCCGTCGCGACGCACACCTCGGCGATCGGGGTCTGCAGCCGCGCGCGACCGAGCTCGGTGACCGCGGCCGCGAGGTCGGCCCAGGTGGCCCCGAGGCCGCCGTCCTCCTCGGCCCACGGCAGGCCGGCGAGGCCGACCTCGGCGAGGGCCTGCCACAGCCCGCTGTCGAGCGAAGGGGGAGCCGCGGCCCGCCCTGCCTCGGCGGCGGGGTCGCCGTGGCGGCCGGCGACGGCACGGACCGCCTCGGCGAGGGCCTTCGAGTCGTCGGTGATGGTGAAGTCCATGGCTCAGCCCTTCAGCTTCAGGATGGTGGAGGCGATGATGCCGCGCTGGACCTCGCTCGACCCGCCGTAGATGGTCGCCTTGCGGTAGTTGAGGTACGTCGGCACGGTGCGTGAGGCCCAGTCGGGCACGGCGTCGAGCTCGTCCCAGGACAGCGCCATCGGGCCGGCCACGTCGATCGCGAGCTCGAGCACCTCCTGCTGGAGCTGGCTGCCCTGGAGCTTGAGGATCGAGCTGGCCGGGTTGGGGCGTCCGTCGGTCGAGCCGCCGGAGACCCGGATGACGGTCAGCTCGAGCGCGGCGAGGTCGGCCTCCAGCTCGGCGATCCGTGCGGCGACGACGGCGTCGTCGAGCAGGGTGCCCTCGCCCTTGCGGATCGTCCGGGCGTGCTCCTTGAGGTCGGCCAGCCAGCGCTTGATGAGACCGGTGCTCGCGACCCCCACCCGCTCGTTGCCGAGGAGGAACTTCGCGTAGTCCCAGCCCTTGTTCTCCTCGCCGACGAGCTGGTCGGCGGGCACCCGGACGTCGTCGAAGAAGACCTCGTTGACCTCGACGTCCCCGTCGAGGGTGCGGATCGGGCGGATCGTCACGCCCGGGCTCGACATGTCGAGGAGGAGGAAGGAGATGCCGGCCTGCGGCTTGGGCGCGTCCGGGTCGGTACGGACGAGGACGAACATCCAGTCAGCGTGCTGGCCGAGCGTCGTCCACGTCTTCTGCCCGTTGACCACGTACTCGTCGCCGTCCCGGCGGGCGGTCGTGCGCAGGGACGCGAGGTCGGAGCCGGAGCCCGGCTCGGAGAAGCCCTGGCACCACCAGATGTCGAGCGAGGCGGTCTTCGGCAGGAACCGCTCCTTGAGCTCCTGCGAGCCGAAGGCCGCGATGACCGGACCGACCATCGAGGTGTTGAAGGGCAGCGGCGGCGGGACCGCGGCCGCCTGCATCTCGCTGTTCCAGATGTGCTTCTGCAGGTCCGTCCAGTCCTGGCCGCCCCACTCCGTGGGCCAGCCCGGCACGGCGAGCCCGGCCTCGTGCAGCGTCGCCTGCGAGCGACGGATGTCCTCGGGGTCGAGCCGCTCACCGGCGGCCTGCTTCTCGCGCAGGTCGGCGGGGAACTCCTCGGTGAAATAGGTCCGCATCCGCTGGCGGAAGTCGTCGTCGGCATCGGAGAGGCGTCGGTGCATGGCTCGAACATAGTGCGACGACACCCCCTCCGTCACGAGAACGAAGGGGGTGCCGTCAGCGGTGCGTGAAAAAGGGTCAGGCGGCTGCCTTGTCACCCTTCACGCGGTCCTCCTGCGGGTGCGGCTTGCCGGACTTGCCGGCGCTGCGCTTGCCGTTGACCGCGCTGGTGTCGAGGGCCAGCGACATCGTCGCGTAGCCGATGGCGTCGCTCATGATGTCGAGCGCCTCGACGTTGATGTTGTGGATGTCGTCCTTGGCGGTGTGGTAGTTCGGGTCGTACGTGACGCCCTCGGTCCCGCCGAACATCTCGACCTCCTCGGCCGTCTTCGTGCCGTCAGCGCCGGTGAAGAGGCCCGAGGCCGGCACGCCGTTGGCGATGAAGGCCGAGTAGTCCGAGCGACCGGAGAACTCGGTGTCCACCCACGGCTGGTTGATACCGTCGAAGTAGTCCGTGAAGACGTCCTCGGTCTCCGCCGAGCCCTTGGGGACTGCGACCGGGGCCTCGTAGGTCGACTCGTCCGCGTCGTACACGCCGATGATGTGGTTCGGCGACGCGATCATGTCGAAGTTGAGGTAGGTCGCGATGTTCTCGAGCTCGGCCTTGTTGTTGTCCACGAGGTCCTGGACGTAGTAGTCCGACCCGATGAGACCGAGCTCCTCGGCGCCCCACCAGGCGAAGCGGACCTTGTTGTTGAGCTTCTTGGCCTTGCCGAGCTGGACCGCGGTCTCGAGGATGCCCGCCGAGCCGGAGGCGTTGTCGTTGATGCCCGCGCCCTCAGGGGCGCCGTCGAGGTGGGCCCCGACCATGACGACGTTGTCGTCGCGGCCGGCCCTGGTCTCCGCGATGACGTTGAAGGTCTCGCGCTCCTCCATCGTCTTGTCGAGGATGAAGGTCATCGTCACCGGGCCGTTGGCCATCTTGCCGAGCAGCTCCTGGCCGACGGCCTGCGTCACGCCGGTGGCGGGCGCGCTGTCCTGCATGACCCCACCGAGGGTGCCGTTGAGCGGACCGGCGGCGTTGTTGTAGACGATGACGGCCTCGGCGCCGGCGGCGTGCGCGGCAGCAGCCTTCTGGCCGAAGGTGCACGTTCCCCGGCTGACGAGGGCGATCATGCCGTCGAGGTTGGCTCCCGCGTACGCGCCGGCGTCGCAGCCGGTCGCGGTCGCGGGGGCGGCGAGCTCGCCGGTCACGCCACCCTCGGGCGTGGGCTGGCTGTACGACATCGGGGTGTTCTCGACCGGGCCGGCGTCGGGCGAGACCTCGGTGAGGCTCGTCTCGTGGACCATCTCGTAGAAGAACGGGAAGTACTGGCGCTCGGTCGTGTAGCCGGCCTTCTTGAGCGTCTTCTCGACGTACTTGGCGCTCACCTCGTAGCCGGGCGTGCCGGCGGCGCGGGTGCCCCCGTTGGCGTCAGCGATGGCCTGGAAGGCCTCGAGGTGGTCCATGACGGCGTCGGCCGTGATGCCCTTGGTCATCTTGTCGGGGGTGTTGATGTTCTGCGCGACGGCCGGTCCGCTGGCGATCGTGGCGGTGGCCAGGGTCAGGGCGGCGGTGCTGGCGGTGACGGCGAACGTCCTTCGGGTCTTCATTGATCCTCCGGTGGGGGTGACGGCCCGGGTGTGTCCCAGGTCATAACGGCGTACGTTAGGTCAGGAACGACGGGGCCGCATCCGGAGAAGACCGCCCTCCTGCCGGTCTCGCCAAGAGAACGCCTGGGCCCCTGACCTGCGGAAGATGTCACCATCCCCCCATGACCGCTCCTCTTCACCCCGACCTCGAGCCTGTCTTCGACGAGGTCCTGCGCCGCAACGCCGGCGAGGACGAGTTCCACCAGGCGGTGCGCGAGGTCCTCGAGTCGCTGGCCCCTGTCGTCGACAAGCGGCCCGAGTACGCGCAGGCCTCGATCATCCAGCGGATCTGCGAGCCCGAGCGTCAGATCATCTTCCGCGTGCCGTGGGTCGACGACGAGGGACGCGTCCAAATCAACCGCGGCTTCCGCGTCGAGTTCAACTCCGCGCTCGGCCCGTACAAGGGTGGTCTGCGCTTCCACCCGAGCGTCTACCTCGGCATCGTGAAGTTCCTCGGCTTCGAGCAGATCTTCAAGAACGCGCTCACCGGCATGCCGATCGGCGGCGGCAAGGGCGGGTCGGACTTCGACCCGAAGGGCCGCAGCAACGGCGAGATCATGCGCTTCTGCCAGTCCTTCATGACCGAGCTCTACCGCCACATCGGTGAGTACCGTGACGTCCCCGCGGGCGACATCGGCGTCGGCGGCCGCGAGATCGGCTACCTCTTCGGGCAGTACAAGCGGATCACCAACCAGTACGAGGCCGGTGTTCTTACGGGCAAGGGCCTCACCTGGGGCGGCTCGCAGGCCCGCACCGAGGCGACCGGCTACGGCACCGTCTTCTTCGCCGACGAGATGCTCAAGGCGAAGGGGGAGTCCTTCGACGGCAAGCGGGTCGTCGTCTCGGGCTCGGGCAACGTCGCCGTCTACGCGATCGAGAAGGTCCACCAGCTTGGCGGCATCGTCGTCGCGGCGAGCGACTCCTCCGGCTACGTCGTCGACGAGGCCGGTATCGACCTTGCCCTGCTCAAGGACGTCAAGGAGGTCCGCCGCGGCCGGATCAGCGACTACGCGGCCGAGCGCAGCGGCGCCACCCTCGTCTCGGACGGCTCGATCTGGGACGTCCAGTGCGACATCGCCCTGCCGTGCGCGACGGAGAACGAGCTCCTCGAGGCGGACGCCACGGCCCTGGCGAAGGGGGGAGTCCGGCTCGTCGCGGAGGGTGCCAACATGCCGTGCACCCCGGCTGCCGTGCGGATCCTCCGGGAGGCCGGCGTCGCGTACGCCCCCGGCAAGGCCGCCAACGCCGGCGGCGTCGCGACGAGCGCCCTGGAGATGCAGCAGAACGCCTCGCGCGACTCGTGGAGCTTCGAGCACACGGAGGAGCGGCTCGCCGAGGTGATGAAGGGGATCCACGACAACGTCCTCGAGACCGCCGAGGAGTTCGGCTCCCCGGGCGACTACACCGCGGGCGCCAACATCGCCGGATTCATCCGGGTCGCCGACGCCATGCTCGCCATGGGCGTCATCTGAGATGACCGCCGCCGGTCCGCTCGCGGGGGTCCGGGTCGTCGAGCTCAGCGGGATCGGACCGGCCCCGTACTGCGCGATGCTGCTCGCGGACCTCGGCGCCGACGTCGTGCGCGTCGACCGGATGGGCGGCAGCACGCTCCCGACCCCCGTGCTCGACCGGGGCCGCCGCTCGATCGAGGTCGACCTCAAGCACCCCGACGGGCTCGACGTCGTCCGTCGGCTCGCAGCCTCCGCCGACGTCCTGCTCGAGGGCTTCCGGCCCGGTGTCCTCGAGCGGCTGGGCCTCGACCCCGAGGGGCTTCTCGCGCAGAACCCACGCCTCGTCGTCGCCCGGATGACCGGCTACGGGCAGGACGGTCCGCTCGCGGATCGTGCGGGGCACGACATCACCTACGTCGCGCTGTCCGGTGCGCTCGCCTCGATCGGTGAGCGCGGAGCCCCGCCGACCGTGCCGCTCAACCTCGTCGCGGACTTCGGCGGGGGCGGGATGCTCATGGCCGTCGGGATCCTCGCCGCGCTGCACAGCGCCCGGGAGACCGGTCGCGGGCAGGTCGTCGACGCCTCGATGGTCGAGGGGGCGGCGTCGTTGATGGCGATGATCTACGGCTTCCGGGCCGTCGGTGCCTGGAGCCTCGAGCGCGGCAGCAACGTCCTCGACGGAGGGGCGCCCTTCTACCGGACCTACCGCTGCGCCGACGGGGGCTACGTCGCGGTCGGGGCGATCGAGCCGCAGTTCTACCGCCTGCTGCTCGAAGGGCTCGGGCTCACCGACAAGCTGTCGGTGCAGGCGCAGATGGACGCAGGCACCTGGCCGGCGACCCACGATCTCCTCGCGTCGACCTTCGCCACCCGCACCCGGGCCGAGTGGGTCGAGACCTTCGGCGACACCGACGCCTGCGTCCAGCCGGTGCTCGACCTCGACGAGGCACCCGAGCACCCGCACAACCAGGCCCGGGGGACCTTCGTCGACGTCGGCGGCCAGACCCAGCCGGCACCCGTGCCGCGCTTCTCGGCGACCCCGGCGGCCGTCCCGGAGCCCGCGCCGGCCCCCGGCGCCGACACCGAGGCGATCCTCGCCGAGATCGGGTTGGCGGACCGCCTCTCGGAGCTCCAGGTCGGCGGTGCCGTCCGCCAGGCCCAGAGCCGCCCGAGCCCGGGCTAGAGCGCCTCGATGATCGTCGCGTTGGCCTGACCGCCGCCCTCGCACATCGTCTGCAGCCCGTAGCGCTGACCCTCACGGCGCATCCGGTGGATCATCGTCGTCGTCAGCCGGGCACCCGAGCCACCGAGCGGGTGCCCGAGCGCGATCGCCCCACCCTCGGGGTTGAGCCGCGCGGGGTCGGCGCCGATCTCCTGGAGCCAGGCCAGGGCGACGGGCGCGAAGGCCTCGTTGACCTCGAAGGTGTCGATCTCCTCGAGCGCGAGCCCGGAGCGCTCGAGCGCCTTGTGCGTCGCGGGGATCGGGCCGGTGAGCATCATCACCGGGTCGGAGCCGACGACGACCGCCGTGTGCACCCGGGCGAGCGGGGTGAGGCCGAGCTCGGCCGCCCTGTCGGCGGACATCACGAGCACGGCGGCGGCGCCGTCGGACATCTGCGAGGAGTTCGCCGCGGTGATGACGCCGTCCTCGCGGAAGACGGTGCGCAGCTCGCCGAGCGCCTCCAGGGTACCGCCGCGGCGGACCCCTTCGTCCTGGCTCACCACGGTGCCGTCGGGCAGGGTGACGGGCACGATCTGCTCGTCGAAGGCGCCGGCGTCCTGCGCAGCCGCTGCGCGGGCGTGGCTCTCGAGGGCGAACCGGTCGCACTGCTCGCGGGTCAGGCCCCACTGCTCGGCGATCATCTCGGCGCCGATGCCCTGGTGCGGCCGCACGCCGTCGAAGCGCTCGAGGAAGGCCGGGCCGAGGTAGTCGGCGTCGCCGCCCGAGGAGCCCATCGGGGCCCGGGTCATCGACTCGACGCCGCCGGCGACGACCGCGTCGTAGTGCCCGGCGACGACACCGGCGACCGCGAAGTGCAGCGACTGCTGCGAGGAGCCGCACTGCCGGTCGATCGTCACGCCCGGCACCTCGATCGGCCAGCCCGCCGCGAGGACCGTCGTCCGGGCGATGTCGGCGGCCTGCTCCCCGGCCTGCGTGACGCACCCCCAGATGACGTCGTCGACGACCGACGGGTCGACCCCGACCCGCTCGACGAGACCCTGGAGGACCTGCGCGCCGAGGTCGACGGGGTGGAGCTCGCTCAGGGCGCCGTTGCGGCGACCGACGGGGCTGCGCACGGCGCTGACGATGACGGCTTCGGGCATGAGGTGGACCTCCGGGTCGGGGTGGGTGCCGCGGGCGGCCGCGGTCCCCAGATCGTAGGCCTGCCCGAAAGTTGAGCGGAATGGACTCAACCCTGGGATCGTTGTCACTGGTGAGTCCAGACCACGACCCCGAGGAGACCCATGGACCTCAAGCCGACCACCAAGGTCGCCGAGGCGCTCGCCCTCGCCCAGCGCTCCGCCCAGACCGACGGCCACACCGAGATCACCCCTTCGCACCTCGTCTCCGCGCTCCTGCGGGTCGACACCGCCCAGGCCGACACCCTGCTCCAGGCCGCCGGCACAGGAGCCCAGCACGTCCTCGGCCAGGCCGACCGCGCGGTCGCCGGTGTGCCCAAGGTCGCCGGCTCGACCGCCCAGGCGCCGACCTTCGGTCGTGACGCGCTGGGCGTCCTCCAGGCCGCGAACACCCTCATGCAGGCGAAGGGGGACAGCTACCTGGCCTTCGACCTCCTCCTCCTCGCCCTCGCCGAGGGCGGCCACCTCGCCGCCGTCGAGAAGCGCGGCGCCGCCGACATGGAGAAGAAGATCGAGGAGCTCCGAGGCGGCCGCAAGGTCACCTCCGAGACCCCGGCCGAAGGGGGCGAGGCGCTCGCCGAGTACGGCACCGACCTCACCGAGGTCGCCCGCGAGGGCAAGCTGGACCCGGTCATCGGCCGGGACAGCGAGATCCGCCGGGTCGTCCAGGTCCTCTCCCGTCGCACGAAGAACAACCCCGTCCTCATCGGCGACCCCGGCGTCGGCAAGACCGCCGTCGTCGAGGGGCTCGCCCAGCGCATCGTCGACGGCGACGTGCCGGAGTCCCTGCGGGACAAGAGGCTCATCGCCCTCGACCTCGGAGCGATGGTCGCCGGCGCGAAGTACCGCGGCGAGTTCGAGGAGCGGCTGAAGTCCGTCCTCGAGGAGATCCGCGCCAGCGACGGCGAGATCATCACCTTCATCGACGAGATCCACACCGTCGTCGGGGCCGGCGCCTCCGGCGACAGCTCGATGGACGCGGGCAACATGCTCAAGCCGATGCTCGCCCGCGGCGAGCTGCGGCTCGTCGGTGCGACGACGCTCGACGAGTTCCGCACGAACATCGAGAAGGACCCGGCGCTGGAGCGCCGCTTCCAGCAGGTCTTCGTCGGTGAGCCGAGCGTGCCCGACACCATCGCCATCCTCCGTGGCCTCAAGGAGCGCTACGAGGCGCACCACAAGGTCGAGATCGAGGACAGCGCGCTCGTCGCCGCCGCCTCGCTCTCCGACCGGTACATCACCGGCCGCCAGCTGCCCGACAAGGCGATCGACCTCGTCGACGAGGCCGCGGCCCGGCTGCGGATGGAGATCGACTCCAGCCCCGTCGAGATCGACGAGCTGCAGCGGGCCGTCGACCGGATGGAGATGGAGAAGCTCCACCTCGCCAGGGAGACCGACGACGCGAGCCGTGACCGGCTCGAGCGTCTTGAGGCCGAGCTCGCGGACCGCAAGGAGGAGCTCGCCGAGCTCAATGCCCGGTGGGAGCAGGAGAAGTCCGGCCTCAACAAGATCGGTGACCTGCGTGCGCGCCTCGACGACCTCAAGACGCAGGCCGAGAGGCTGCAGCGCGAGGGCGACTACGAGGGTGCCTCCCGCATCCGTTACGGCGAGGTGCCCGCCCTCGAGGCGGAGCTGGCCCGCGCTGATGAGGCCGAGCTCTCCCGTGGGGACGACCTCATGGTCAAGGAGCGCGTCGGCGCCGACGACATCGCCGAGGTCATCTCCGCGTGGACCGGCATCCCCGCCGGACGTCTGCTCCAGGGCGAGACCGAGAAGCTCCTCTCCATGGAGTCGATCATCGGTTCGCGCCTCATCGGCCAGCAGTCCGCGGTCGCCGCGGTCTCGGACGCGGTGCGGCGCAGCCGGGCCGGCATCGCCGACCCCGACCGCCCCACCGGCTCCTTCCTCTTCCTCGGCCCCACCGGCGTCGGCAAGACCGAGCTGGCGAAGTCCCTCGCGGACTTCCTCTTCGACGACGAGCGGGCGATGGTCCGGATCGACATGTCGGAGTACGCCGAGCGGCACGCGGTCGCCCGACTCATCGGTGCGCCCCCCGGCTACGTCGGCTACGAGGAGGGCGGCCAGCTCACCGAGGCCGTCCGCCGGCGCCCCTACTCCGTCGTCCTCCTCGACGAGGTCGAGAAGGCTCACCCGGAGACCTTCGACATCCTCCTCCAGGTGCTCGACGACGGACGGCTCACCGACGGGCAGGGCCGCACGGTCGACTTCCGCAACGTCATCCTCGTGATGACCTCGAACCTCGGCAGCCAGTTCCTCGTCGACCCGCTGCTGGACCCCGAGGCCAAGCGTGAGGCCGTCATGGGGGCCGTCCGGGCGTCCTTCAAGCCCGAGTTCCTCAACCGGCTCGACGAGGTCGTGATCTTCGACCCGCTGAGCCAGGACGAGCTGAGCCACATCGTCGAGCTCCAGGTCCGCGAGCTCGCGACCCGTCTCGCCGACCGCCGGATCACCCTCGAGGTGACCGACGCGGCCCGCGCCTGGCTCGCCGAGAAGGGCTACGACCCCGCGTACGGCGCCCGGCCGCTGCGCCGCCTCGTGCAGAAGGAGATCGGCGACCGTCTGGCCACCGCGCTCCTCGCCGGGGAGGTCCGCGACGGGCAGACCGTCACGGTCGACGCCGCCGACGTCGAGGGCGAGGGGCTCGTCCTGCGCTGACCCTCGCGCAACGTCCGCCACGGTGGGGCTCAGCAGCCCACCGTGGCGGACGCAAGAGCTTGATCGGCAGACTGGGGGCATGGCCCCGCGACCGCACGTCCTCATCATCGGGGGTGGCGTCGCGGGGCTCACCCTCGCCGGCGCGCTCGCCCCGGAGCGTTGGCGGGTCACCGTCGTCGAGGGCCGTCCCGAGCGGGCGGCCTACGGGTCCGCGCTCCTTCTCTGGCCCTCGGCGGTGCGCGCCCTCGAGCGACTCGGCCACGCCGACCGGCTCGCCGGGAGCACGTGCCCGGCCGGTGGGGTCTCCCTCCGATCCCCCGGCGGGACCCTCCTCGCCCGGCACGACGGGGGATCCCCCCTCCGTCTCGTCGCGCGCCCTGACCTTCTCGCGATGCTCGACGCGGCCGTCCCTGCCGAGGCCGAGCGACGGACCGAGGAGGTCGCCGACCCCTTCGCCCTCGCCGACGAGCTCGGCGCAGACCTCGTCGTCGGCGCCGACGGCGTCCGCAGCATCGTCCGCCGCGCCACCTGGCCGGGCAGCGACCCGACCGACACCGGCTGGGTGGCGCTGCGGGGCGTCCTCGACGGCACGACCTCCACGACGACGGAGTACTGGGGCCCGGGTCAGCTCTTCGGCATCACCCCGCACCCGCACGGGACGAACTGGTTCGCCGCCTTCCGCAGCGATGCGGCCCCCGAGGACGCCGGCGCCGCGCCCCTGCTCGCCGACGCCACGGAACGCTTTGCGAGCTGGGCGCCGGAGGTCGGCGGGGTGCTCGCGCGGGTGACACCGCGGACGGCCGGCGCGCAACGCCTGCTCGTCACCCCGCCGCGCCCGAGGCTCGTCGCCGAGCGAGCCGGGCACCGGGCCGTCCTCCTCGGCGACGCCGCCCATGCCATGACCCCGAACCTCGGCCGCGGTGCCTGCGAGGCGATCCGCGACGCCGCGGTCCTGGCGCAGATGCTCGAGCGTCACGGCCCGACGCGCGGCCCGGCTGGCTACGAGCGCCGCCGCCTGCTCCTCGGTCAGGGCTTCCGGCTGGCGGCCACCCCCGCCCTGCGCGTCGCGACGACGACCCGGCTGGCACCCCTTCGGGACCGGGCGCTGCGCGCCGTCGCCGGCAGACGAGACACTCGGCGCAGCCGCTGACCGGGACGGCCCACCCCGGCTAGGTTGACCCCCATGCGTCGCCGAGCCCTCCTGGCCCTCGCCCCTGCCCTGCTCCTCGCGGTGGGCGGGTGCTCCGGCGGCTCGGACGCCGCCCCGCCCGACGAGGCGAAGCGGATCGCCACCCAACGCTTCGACCAGGCCGGCGCCCTCCACATCGACCTGCGGAGCTCTGGCCTGCCCAAGGGCCGCGACGGGGTGTCGAAGGCGGTCGGTGACGGTGTCGTGAGCGCCGACCGGCCGGCCTTCACCGGCGAGATCTCGGGAGTCATCCAGGGCAACCCCGCCGGCATCTCGCTCATCGCGATCGACGAGCAGACCTGGATGTCCTTCTTCACCAAGGACTACAACCCGGTCGAGATGTCGACCCTCGGGGCGCCCAACCCGGCCGAGTTCTTCCGCCCGGGGACCGGGATCGGCCAGCTCATCAGCGAGACAGACGCGCTCACGGCGGGGGAGGAGTCGCGCGAGGGCAAGGTCGTCGTGCAGACGTACTCCGGCAAGCTCCCGGCGGCCTCGGTCGAGCGGCTCTTCCTCCTCGGCAAGGAGGCCGACACCTTCGACGTCACCTACGGCATCGAGCCGGAGTCCGGCGAGGTGCGCTCCGCCGAGATCGTCGGCGAGTTCTACGAGGGGCACACGATGACCTTCACCGTCACGCTCTCCGACTACGGCAAGAACGTCACGGTCGACGAGCCGGCGTGAGCCCCGCCCGCACCCCTGCCGCACGCTCGGTCGAGCCGCGCTCGCCCGACCCGCGCGTCCTCCTCGCGGTCGCCTCGACTGCGGTGGCCCTCGCCGCCGCCGACACCTACGTCGTCGTCCTCGCGCTCACCGACATGATGGAGGGGGTCGGGCTCACCCTCGACAGCCTGCAGAGGGCGACACCCATCATCTCGGGCTTCCTCCTCGGCTACATCGCCGTGCTGCCCCTCATCGGTCGACTGGCCGACATCGTCTCGCGCAGCCGGATCCTGCTCGTCTGCATGAGCCTCTTCATCCTCGGGTCGGGCGTCACGGCGCTCGCCGTCGACCTCGACGTCCTCGTCGCGGGCCGCGTGGTCCAGGGCATCGGCGGCGGCGGCCTCGTCCCGGCGACGCTGGCGATCGTCGCCGACCTCTGGCCGGTCGGGCGCCGCGGTGTCCCGCTCGGGGTCGTCGGCGCGGTCCAGGAGGTCGGGTCGGTGATCGGTCCCGTCCTCGGCGCGGCGGTCCTCGCCGTCGCCGACTGGCGGGCGATCTTCTGGCTCAACGTCGTCCTCGGCATCGTCCTGGCCGTGGTCCTCGCGGTGATCACCCGGGGCAGCGAGCAGCAGCCGGGACCGCCTCCGGCAGCGGCGACGGGACGTACGGGCCTGTGGGGTGGCGTGCTCGGCGCGCTCGCCGTCGCCACGCTCTGGCTCGCGCTCGCAGCACCCCGTGCGCTGGCCAGCGATGTCACCCTCGGCATCCCCTTCGTCCCCTTCGGGTCGGCGTCGCACCGGCTGCTCACCCCCATCGGCGTGCTGGCCCTGGTCCTCGGCGTCGTGGCGCTCGCGCTGACCCGGCACCGTTGGTGGCCCCCGCTGCGATCCGGCGACCTCCTCGGCGCGCTGCTGCTCGGGACCGCGCTGGGCTGCGTCGTGCTCACCTTCGCCGCTGCGAACCCGGAGGAGGAGGTCGTCGGGCCGCTCGGCTACGCGTTGCTCCCCGTCGCGGTCCTCGCGACGGTCCTCTACGTGTGGCGGCACCGCACGGCGGCGGACCCGCTCGTCCCGCGGGGGACCTTCACCGGCCGCATGCCCTGGGCCCTGGCCGTCTCCCTGCTCGTCGGTGTCGCGCTCGTGTCGGTCATCGTCGACGTGCCGCTCCTCGCGCGACTCACGACCGACGGGGGGCAGACGCACGCGGCGATGGTGCTCGTGCGCTTCCTCGTCGCGGTCCCCGTGGGTGCCTTCCTCGGCGGCTGGCTCCTCTCCCGGCTCGGCGCCGGCTATGTCGCGGGCGCCGGGCTGGCGCTCATGGCCGTGGGCCTCGGGGTCATGTCGACCTGGGGGCAGGACTCGCTCGACCAGACGGTGAGCGTGACGGTCGTGCTCGTGGCCGTCGGTCTGGGCGCCGGTCTTGCGCTCGCCCCGGTCAACGACGCGGCGCTGGCCGACTCGCCGGAGCATGCCCACGGCACGGCGAGCTCGCTCGTCGTCGTCGCGCGGATGATCGGCATGGTCGTCGGGCTCGCGCTGCTCACCGGCATCGGGCTCAATCGCTACTACGCGGCGATCGACGCGCTGCCCCCGGAGCAACGGACGTCGGGGGCGGCTCTCATCGAGACCGCGATGATCCAGGTCGAGACGGTCTTCCTCGGGGCGGCGCTCGCCGCCGGCGTCGGGGCGGTCGTCGCGCTGCTCACCCTCGGTCGTGTCCCCGAGCGGGTCCGTCGCGAGGGCCGTGCAGCCGGCCTCTGATCTGCTGGGCCGGGGACCTGCCCGGGGCTCAGGCCACCTGGCCGAGGAGCAGCGCCTCGAGATGGTCGACGACCCGTCCCGTCGCCTCGTAGGTCAGCATGTGGCCGGCGTCCTCGACGACGTCGAGGTGTGCGCCCGGGATGCGCTCGTGGTAGCGCCGTGACCACTTCGCCGGGGTGAGCCGGTCGCGCCCGCCGGCCATGACGACGGTGGGGATGCCGACGAGCACCCGGAGGTTGGCGATCTCGTCGTGCCCGAGGAGCGCCTTGAAGTAGCGGCCGGTCGTCCGGGCTCTCGTCCCGTTGACGATGCGGGCCACCTCGTCGACATCGGCATCGGGTGCCGTCGCGCCGAAGAGGGTCGAGCGGATCATCGTCCGGCGCATCCGCAGGGAGGGAGCACCGGGCGGCAGAGCCGCCTGCAGGCCCATGAGGACCCCCTCGCCCCGGACCGGGCGCCGCAGCGAGGCGAGCTCGGGGGTGGTCGCGACGAGCAGGACCCCGGCGGTCCGCGCGTGGAGCTCGTCGGGGTGTGCCCCCGCGTACGCCATGAGCGTCATGCCGCCCATCGAGTGGCCGCCGAGGACGACCCGGCCGTGGGGCGCGACGTCGGCGAGCACCTGGTGCAGCGCCTCGCCGAGCCCGCGGACCGTCGGGCGTCGCTCGCGGCCCAGGCTGGAGCGTCCGTGCCCCGGCTGGTCGTAGGTGACGACCCGGACCGCGTGCCGGGCCTGGAGCTCGCGGACGACGCGGTCCCACGTCGTCCGGTCGAGGTTCCAGCCGTGCGCCAGGACGACGGTGGGCAGGTCCTCGTGGCGCCCGGACGGGGTGTGGTCGACGACGTGCAGCCGGGCCCCGTCCGGCGTGGTCACGGTCCGCGTCGTGACCGAGACCCCGGGGACCTCGTCCTCGTGCCGCAGGCTGGTCATACCCGGTCCTCGAGCTCGACGACCACGGGGGCGTGGTCGCTCGCGCCCTTGCCCTTGCGCTCCTCGCGGTCGATCGCCGCGCCGGTGACGCGCTCCGCGAGCGACGGGGTGCCGAGGACGAAGTCGATCCGCATGCCGCGCCGCTTGGGGAAGGCGAGCTGCTGGTAGTCCCAGTACGTGTAGACGCCCGGGCCGGGTGCGTGCGGCCGGACGACGTCGACCATGCCGTCGTCGAGGAAGGCCTGGAAGGCGGCCCGCTCGCGCGGCGAGACGTGCGTCTTGCCGTCGAAGGCGGCCATGTCCCACACGTCGTCATCCTGCGGGGCGATGTTCCAGTCGCCGCCCAGGGCGAGCGGCAGGTCCGGGTGCGCCTCGCGCCACGCCTGCGTCTGGGCCCGGAGCACGTCGAGCCAGTGCAGCTTGTACTCGAGGTGCGGGTCCTCCAGGGTGCGGCCGTTGGGAACGTAGAGGCTCCACAGCCGCACGCCCTGGCAGGTCGCGCCGATCGCTCGCGCCTCGGGTGCGGCCGGCTCGCCCCAGCCGGGCAGGTCGGGGAAGCCGACGGAGACGTCCTCGAGGCCGACCCGGCTGACGATGGCCACGCCGTTCCACTGGTTGAGCCCGTGGTGGGCGACCTCGTAGCCCAGCCCCTCGAAGGGGAGGTAGGGGAACTGCTCGTCCTTGGCCTTCGTCTCCTGCATGAGCAGGACGTCGACGTCGGAGCGCTCGAGCCAGGCGGTCACCCGGTCGACGCGGGAGCGGATGGAGTTGACGTTCCAGGTCGCGATACGCACCTGGCCACCCTAGCCACGGCCGCTGACGGCTCATATCGTCGCCCGTATGCGCCCCTTCATCGAGATCCCCGCCGCCGAGGGCACCGTCGAGGCGGTGCTCGCCCGCCCGGATGCCGAGGGCACGTACCCGGGCGTCATCCTCTTCATGGACGCCATCGGGCTGCGTCCGCGGATCGAGGAGATGGCCGACCGGATCGCGTCGTGGGGCTACGTCGTCCTCGCGCCCAACACCTTCTACCGCTCCGGGACGGCCGCCGAGACGACGCCGACGACCGACCTGCGCGACCCCGAGGAGCGGGCGGCGTACGGCAAGGTCTCGGGCTCCTACCTCGCGGAGCTCACCGGTGCCCGGATGGAGGCGGATCTCCCGTACTACGTCACCGCCCTCCGGGGGGTCGAAGGGGTGGACCCGGGCCCCATCGGCGTCACCGGCTACTGCATGGGGGCCAGGTTCTCCACCCGGGCGGCCGGGCTGGAGCCGAGCGTCGCCGCCTGCGGCGGCTTCCACGGCGCCGGGCTCGTGACGCCCGACAAGGACAGCCCGCACACCCGGCTCGCGACGGCCCGCGCGGCCTTCGTCTACGGGCACGCCGACCAGGACAAGCTCAACCCGCCGGAGGCGATCGCCACGCTGGAGGCGACGCTCGCCGCGGCCGGGCTCGAGGCGCAGAGCACGATCTACCCCGACGCGCCGCACGGCTTCACGATGAGCGACACCTCGAGCTACCAGGAGGCCGGCGCCGAGCGGCACTTCGAGGAGCTGCGCACCCTCTTCGACCGGACCCTGCGCGCGTGAGCACCGCACTCGTCACCGGCGCGACCGCCGGGATCGGCCGCGAGTTCGCCGAGCAGCTCGCCGCGCGCGGCCACGACCTCGTGCTCGTCGCTCGTGACGTCGAGCGGCTCGAGGCGGCCGCCGTGGAGCTGCGGGAGCGGCACCGGGTGGAGGTCGAGGTCCTGCCCGCCGACCTCTCGGACCGGGCACAGGTGCAGCGGGTCGCCGACCGGGTCGCCGCGAGGCCGGGACAGGCGCCCGTCGACATCCTCGTGAACAACGCGGGATACGGGCTGGGCACCCCCTTCGTCGAGACCTCGGTCGAGGAGGAGGAGCGGCTCCTCGACGTCCTCGTCCGTGCGGTTCTCGTGCTGAGCCACACCGCCGCCCGCTCGATGACGACGCGGGGGAGGGGACAGATCATCAACGTCTCCTCGGTCGCCGGCTTCATCACGAGCGGCACCTACGCCGCGGCGAAGAGCTATGTCACGGTCTTCACCGAGTCGCTCTCGACCCAGCTGCGGGGAACGGGGGTCACGGCGACCGCGCTGTGCCCGGGCTTCGTCGTCACCGAGTTCCACGAGCGCGCCGGCATCGACCGGGGCGAGCGCACCGGACCCTTCTGGCTCGATGCCGCGGACCTCGTCCGCGAGGCCCTCGCCGACGCCGACCGCGGGCGAGCCGTGAGCATCCCCAGCCCGCAGTACAAGGCGCTCGTCACCGCCCTGCGCCACCTCCCGAGGGCTCTCGTCCGCAACCCGGCGGTCCTGGCCGTCCACCGCCGCCGACGCTGACCTCCCTTCGTAGGATGGGCGGGTGACCACCGACATCGCCGCTGACAAGGCCCGCCTGCTCGAGATCATCAAGGAGAAGGCGATCGTCCACGGACGCGTCACCCTCTCCTCGGGCAAGGAGGCCGACTACTACGTCGACCTGCGCCGCATCACCCTCGACGGCGAGGCCGCTCCGCTCGTCGGGCGGGTCATGCGCGACCTCGTCGCCGACCTCGACGTCGTCGCCGTCGGCGGGCTGACCCTCGGCGCAGACCCGGTCGCCACCTCGATGCTCCACGCCGCCGCGGCGGAGGGGGAGCGGCTCGACGCCTACGTCGTCCGCAAGGCGGGCAAGGCGCACGGGCTCCAGCAGCGCATCGAGGGGCCGTCGGTCGAGGGCCGCCGGGTGCTCGTCGTCGAGGACACGACGACGACCGGCAGCTCGCCGCTCGAGGCCGTGAGCGCCGTCCGCGAGGTAGGGGGAGAGGTCGTCGCCGTCGCCACGATCGCCGACCGCGCGACCGGTGCCGGCGCCCGGATCGAGGACGAGGCGGGCGTGCCCTACCGCTTCGCCTACACCCTCGAGGACCTCGGCCTCGCCTGACGGGCTTCGAGGGGGCGGTCGCCTTCACCTTTCGGTTCGAAGACGATCTGGCCGGAATCCCGTCCGGACCGTCTTCGCACCGACGTGCTGGAGCGGCGCTGTGTCCGTCCGACGAAGGGGATTTGCATGGCTGCTTAGGTAAGCCTAACTTAGGCTCACCTAAGTCGCCGATCGCCGGCGCTCCGTCCCTGTTGAGAGGTCACCGATGCCCCGTCCTACCCGCCGCGTGCTGCTCGCTGCCGCGGCCCTCGCCCCCGCGATCGCGCTGGGTGCCTGCTCGACCGGCCCGTCCGGTTCCGCCGACGCCACCTCCGGCGGAGGGAGCACGAGCGCAGCAGCCGACGCCTTCCCGGTGACGATCGAGCACGCCCTCGGCGAGACGACGATCGAGAGCGCCCCCACGAAGATCGCGACCGTCGGCTGGTCCGACCAGGACGTCGTCGCTGCCTTCGGCATCGTGCCGGTGGGTGCACCCGCGATCACCTGGGGTGGCAACGACAACAAGTCCACCGACTGGTTCGACGCGGCGACCGAGGCCATCGACCCAGACGCCGAGATCGTCCGCTACGACGACGCCGACGGCGTCCCCGTCGACGAGATCGCCAAGCTCTCCCCGGACCTCATCCTCGGCGTGAACTCCGGCATCTCGCAGGAGGAGTACGACAAGCTCGCGAAGATCGCCCCGACCGTCGCCTACGCGGGAGCGCCGTGGGGAACCGCCTGGGAGGACAGCGTCACCACCGTGGGCAAGGCCCTGGGCCAAAGCGAGAAGGCCGAGGAGATCGTCGCCGACATCGACGCCCAGATCGACGAGGCGGTCGCGAAGTACCCCGCGATCAAGGGCAAGAGCGCCGCGTGGGTGTGGTTCAGCCCGACCGACCTGTCCAAGCTCACCGTCTACGGCCCGAGCGACCTACGCCCGCAGATGCTCGAGCGCTTCGGGATGACGACGCCGGAGGCGGTGTCCTCGCAGGCGAAGGACGGCGCCTTCAGCTTCGACATCTCCGCGGAGAAGGCGCAGACGCTCGAGTCCGACATCCTCATCTTCTACGTGACGAAGCCGGAGGAGGTCGACGCGCTGAAGAAGGACGCCCTCCTCGGCACAATCCCGGCCCTCGAGAGCGACCACTACATCGCCTCCGCCGACAACGCGACGGCGCTGACCATGTCGTCGCCGACGCCGCTGTCGCTGCCGGTGGCCCTGGAGAAGTTCCTGCCCAAGCTCTCTGACGCTGCCCAGGGCAAGCCCGCCTCGTGACCCCGGCGTCCCGGACGGCGACCGTCGCGGTCAGCGGCCTCGTGCTGCTGGCCGCGGCGGTCGTCCTGTCCGTCTTCGTCGGAGCCCAGGCACTGGCCCCCGGCGAGATCGTGGCGGCGCTGCGCGGTGCGGGCGACGAGCTGGCCGGAGGCATCGTCGAGGCGAGGGTCGACCGCACCATCGTCGCGGTCGTCGTCGGCGCCTGCGTCGCCGTCGCGGGCGCGGTGCTCCAGGGGCTGACCCGCAACCCCATCGCCGAGCCGGGCATCCTCGGCCTCAACAGCGGGGCGGCGCTGCTCGTCGTCATCGGCATCCGCGCCGGCGTGCTCACCTCGGTCACCGGCTACCTGTGGACCGCCCTGCTCGGGGTGATCCTCACGGGCGCGCTCGTCTACGCGATCACACTCACCGTGCCGCTCCGCCGGCAGCCGATGACGACCGCGCTGGGCGGGGCCGCGATCATGGCAGCGACGTCGAGCATCATGGTCGGCCTGCTCGTGAGCGACGACGGGGCGCTCGACGTCTTCCGGCACTGGCAGGTGGGCTCCGTGGCGGGCAAGGAGGCGACGCTCCTGTGGCCGGTCGCCCCCTTCGTCGTCGTCGGTCTCGCGCTCACCCTGACGTCGGGCCGCACCCTCAACACCATGGCGCTGGGCGACGACCTGGCCCGCGCGCTCGGCCAGCGGGTCCTGCTGGCCCGCGGTGGCGCCCTCCTCGGTGCGCTGCTGCTCACCGCGGCCGCGTGCGCGGTCGCCGGGCCGATCGCCTTCGTCGGCTTGGCCGTCCCTCACCTCGTCCGTCTCGTGAGCGGCACCGACCACCGTCGGATCCTGCTCGGCTCGCTGCTCGGCGGCCCCGCCCTGCTTCTCCTCGCCGACACCCTCGGACGGGTCGTCACCCCTCCGTCGGAGGTCCAGGTCGGTGTCATGACCGCGGTGCTCGGCGCCCCCGTCCTCATCCTCGTGGCCCGCCGGGCGGTGCGCCGATGAGCGCCCCGATCCTGGCCGCTCAGCGCGCCGCCGACGCCGCGACCGTGCGTGCCGCCCGCCGCCGACGCACGGTGCGAGCCGGCCGGGTGACGGGCGTGCTGCTCGTGCTCGTCGCCGCGGCCTTCGTCGTCCGGGTCACCCTCGGCGACTACACGGTGACGATCCCGGACACGCTGCGGATCATCCGGGGCGAGAGCATCCCGGGGGCCTCCTTCATCGTCCTCGAGTCCAAGCTGCCCCGTGCGGTCCTCGCGGTCCTGGCCGGCAGCGCCCTCGGCGTGGCCGGAGCGGTCATGCAGGACCTCGTCCGCAACCCGCTCGGCAGCCCGGACATCCTCGGGCTCACCGGGGGAGCCTCGGCCGCGGCCCTCTTCTCGATGGTGGTCCTCGGCGCGAGCGGGGCGAGCGTGACGGGCTTCGCCTTCGCCGGAGCCGTCGTCGTCGCCGCGGTCCTCGTCCTGCTGAGCCAGGGGGCGAAGGGGGGTGAGCAGGCCCTGATCATCGTGGGCGTCGGCTGCGCCGCCATGCTCGTCGCGGTGATCCACTGGGTCCTGCTGCGCGCCGACGTCTACCGCCTGTCCGAGGCGATGGCGTGGCTCTCCGGCTCGGTGGCCCGTGCCTCGTGGGGCGAGATCACCCGCCTCGCCGTGCTCGTCCCGATCGTGCTCGCGTTCACCCTCGTGCTGCACCGTGAGCTGCGGCTCATGCTGCTCGGCGACGACCTCGCCGCGGGGCTCGGGGTGCCGGTGCGCCGGACGCGTGCGCTCGGCATGCTCGCCGTCGTCGTGCTCGTGGCCGCGGTCTGCGCGGTCTGCGGCCCGATCGCCTTCGTCGCGCTCCTCGCCGGGCCGATCGGGCGTCGGCTCCACGCCGGTCGGACCCGGCTGGTCGACATCGGCCTCGTCGGCGCCCTCATGGTCCTCGCCGCGGACTACATCGCCGCCTACCTCATGCCGGGCGGGGCCAACCTGCCGGTCGGCGTGGTCACCGGGCTCGCCGGGGCACCCTTCCTGCTGTGGCTCATCGCCACCCGATCGCGCGTGGAGGTGCGATGACGACCGGACGTGCCGCACAGGGGCCCCAGCTGCGGGCGCAGAGCCTCACCCTCGGCTACCGCGAGGCCGCCGTGGTCGACCGGCTCGACCTCGACGTCCCGGACGGGCAGGTCACGGCGATCGTCGGTCCCAACGGGTGCGGCAAGTCGACCCTCCTGCGTGGCTTCGCCCGGCTGCTGCCTGCCCGGTCCGGCGCGGTACTCCTCGACGGACGCGCCATCGCGGACCTGCCGACGAAGGCGGTCGCGCGACAGATCGGGCTGCTCCCGCAGTCGCCCGTCGCGCCCGAGGGCCTGTGCGTCGCCGAGCTCGTCGCCCACGGCCGGCACCCGCACCAGGGGCTGCTGCGACGCCACTCGGCCGAGGACGATGCGGTCGTCGCCGAGGCGCTGCGGCTCACCGACACCATCGACCTCGCCGACCGGCTCGTCGACGAGCTGAGCGGGGGGCAGCGGCAGCGGGTGTGGGTCGCGCTCGCGCTCGCGCAGCGGCCGGAGATCCTGCTCCTCGACGAGCCGACGTCCTTCCTCGACATCGCGCACCAGGTCGAGGTGCTCGAGCTCGTGCGTCGTCTCAACGCCGAGCGGGGCACCACCGTCGTCATGGTCCTGCACGACCTCGCCATGGCAGCGCGCTACGCCGACCGGATCATCGCGATGCGCGACGGACGGATCATCGCCCAGGGAGAGCCCCGCGAGGTCGTCACCGAAGAGCTCGTCCACGAGGTCTTCGACATCCGCTGCCGCATCCTCACCGACCCCGACACCGGGACCCCTGTGGTGCTGCCGCGGGGACTGACCACACCAGGAGACCTGTCATGACCGAGATCCTCACCCGTGCCGGCCGCCGCGTCCGTGACTCCCTCGTCGAGGGTGCATCGCGGGCCTATGCCGGGGCGGCGATGGCGCCGACCCGGGACCGCACGACGCAGGAGATGCACGAGACGGTCGTCTCGGCGGTGACCGACCTCGGCGAAGGGGTGCGCCGCCTCACCCTGACGGGTGCGGGCCTGCGCTCCTTCGAGCGGGTCGGCGCCGACGAGTACTTCGGTCTGGTCATGCCGAAGGGGCCGCTCGTCATGCCGGACCCGGAGCGCCGTGACGTGCGTGCGGCGGTCGCGGACATCGACGAGGCGGACCGGCCCGACCTGCGGTGGTACACGATCCGGGCGCACCGGCCGGAGACTGGAGAGATCGACGTCGACGTCGTGACGCACGGCGACAGCGGGCCCGGATCGGCGTGGGTGACGCGGGCGAAGGTCGGTGACCCTGCGGGCTTCGTCTCCGGCGGGGCGCTGTACCGGGGTGACGATGTCTCGGGCCCGCAGCTCCTCGTCGTCGACGAGACGGCCGTGCCGGGGCTGCTTGCCGTGCTCGACGACCGTGCCCAGCGGGGGCTCTCCGGTGAGCTGCGCATCCACGTCGAGACGCCGACGCTCGAGATGGCGCGCGCGCTCGGCGTGCCCGAGGGCATGACGGTCCACGCGCGGGGGGACGCCGCCCCGGGCACGGCCGTCCTCGACGCCCTGCGCGGCGAGCACGCGAGCGACACCGCCGACCTCGACTACGCCTGGCTGTGCGGCGAGTCGGGCCTGGTCACCGGGATCCGGCGCCTGCTCGTCAAGGAGCTCGGCATGGAGCGCCGGCACGTGCTCTTCAGCGGGTACTGGAAGCTCGGTGCCGCCCGCCCCTGATCCGGCGCCGCGCGGCCCTGACCCCTTCGCATGGTTGGATCAGCCCCGGTCGCGAAGCGTGACCGCGGTCGTCAGCGCCGCCGTCGCCGCCTCGAAGCCCTTGTCCTCCGAGGAGCCAGGCAGCCCGGCGCGGTCGAGCGCCTGCTCGTCGGTGTCGCACGTGAGCACGCCGAAGCCCACGGGGACCCCGGTGCGCACGGACACCTCGGTCAGGCCGACCGCCGCCGCCTGGCACACGTAGTCGAAGTGCGGGGTGCCGCCCCGGATGACGACCCCGAGCGCGACGACGACGTCATGGTCCTGCGCCAGCCGCGCGGCGGCGACCGGCAGCTCGAAGGTCCCCGGCACCCGCACGACCTCGACGTCGGGGAGCCCGCACGCCTCGGCGCCTCGGCGCGCGCCCGCGACGAGGCCGTCCATCACCGTCTGGTGCCAGCTCGCGGCGACGATGACGGCCCGCAGGCCGCTCGCGTCGCAGCTGGTCGTCGGTGCTCCGTGGCCGCTCATGCGATCTCCTTCGTGCGCGACCCGCTCGTGCGAGCCGCCGTGTCGTCGTCGGCAGCGGGCAGGTGCCCCATCCGCTGCTCCTTGGTCGTCAGGTAGGCGGAGTTGTCCGGTCCCTGGCCGACGTGGATCGGCGTGCGTCGCACGGTGATCCCGCCATGCTCGAGCGCCTCGATCTTCGTCGGGTTGTTCGTCATGAGGTCGATCTCGGTGAGCCCGAGGTCGTGCAGGATCCCGACGGCCGCGCCGTACTCACGGGCGTCGACCGGGAGCCCGAGCGCGACCTGTGCGTCGACGGTGTCGGCGCCGGCGTCCTGCTCGGCATAGGCCCGGAGCTTCTCGAGCAGCCCGACGCCACGACCCTCGTGCCCGCGCAGGTAGACCACGGCGCCGCCGTGGCTGGCGACCTCGGCGATCGCCGCGTCGAGCTGGGGCCCGCAGTCGCAGCGGGTCGAGCCGAGCGCGTCCCCGGTGAGGCACTCGGAGTGCACCCTCACCCGGGTCCCTCCGGGTCGGGTGATGGCCAGGTGCTCGTCGCCGGTGACGAGGTCGCGATAGCCGTGCATCGTCAGCCGCCCGTGCCGGGTCGGCAGCGTCGTCGTGGCCACCCGCTCCACCCGGTCGTAGAGCTCGCGCCAGGCGGCGAGGTCGGTGATCGTCACGACGGGCAGGTCCATCTGCGCGCCGAGCGCGAGCACGTCGTTGGTCCGCAGCATCGTCCCGTCGTCCGCCGTGAGCTCCCCGATGGCGCCGACGGGCGCCAGCCCGGCGAGCCGGCAGAGGTCGACGGTGGCCTCGGTATGGCCCCGGCGGGTGAGCACACCCCCCTCGCGGGCTCGGAGGGGGACGACGTGGCCAGGGCGGACGAGGTCGCCCGGGGTGGCCACAGGGTCGGCGAGGACGCGCAGCGTCCGCGCCCGGTCGGCGGCGCTGATCCCCGTCGTCACGCCCTCGGCAGCGTCGACGGTGATCGTGTAGGCGGTCCGGAGCGAGTCCTCGTTGCGAGCGACCATGAGCGGCAGGTCGAGCCGGTCGGCGATCTCGTTGGGCATCGGCGCGCAGATGTACCCAGAGGTGTGCCGGATCGTCCAGGCGAGCCACTCGGGGGTGGCGCTCTGCGCAGCGAGGACGACATCGCCCTCGTTCTCCCGATCGGCGTCGTCGAGGACCAGCACCGGCCGGCCGACACGCAGCGCGTCGAGCGCCTGGGGGATCGTCGCGAAGGTCATGCCGTCGACTCCGTCCGGGTGAGGAGGCCGGCGACGTACTTCGCGAGGACGTCTGTCTCGAGGTTGACCCGGTCGCCGGGGGAGAGGGCGCCGAGCGTGGTCGCGGTGAGCGTCTCGGGGATGAGCGAGACCTCGAAGGTGTCGTCGGCGACGGCGCTGACGGTCAGCGAGGTGCCGTCGACGGCGACGGAGCCCTTGCGCACGACCTGGGAGCGCAGCTCCTCGGGCGCTCGCACGGTGACGACCTCCCAGCGCTCGTGCGCGGTGCGTCCGACGACCTCGCCGACGCCGTCGACGTGCCCCTGGACGATGTGCCCGTCGAGCCGCCCGTCAGCCCGCAGCGCCCGCTCGAGGTTGACCCGGTCACCGACCTGGAGCGCGCCGAGGGTCGTCCAGCGGAGGGTCTCGCCCATGACGTCGGCGACGAAGCGGCTCTCGTCGTGCTCGACGACGGTGAGGCAGACCCCGGCGACGGCGATCGAGCAGCCGTGCCGCGCGTCGGCGAGCACGGTGCTCGCACCGACGGTGAGGCGGGCGTCCTCACCCGTGCCGTGCTCGACGGCCAGGACGGTGCCGATCTTCTCGATGATCCCGGTGAACATCACTGCTCCTCGCAGCTCGTGGGGTGGGTGGGGCGCTCGACCCGCAGGTCGATCCGGACGTCGTCGCCGACCTGGCGGACGGCGCGGGTGATGAGGCGGTGGGCGTCCGCGATGGTCGTGATGCCCAGGTCGCCGACGGCGGCGGGCCCGGTGCCGAGCAGCGCGGGTGCGACGTAGGCCACGACGTCGTCGACGCACCCCGCCCGCCAGAAGGCGGCAGCAAGCGCTGGTCCGCACTCGAGCCAGACCGACCGGATCTCCCGCTCGTGGAGGGCGGCGAGGGCGGCGTGGACGTCCCGGGTCGTCAGGCGAAGGGAGGGTGCCGCGTCGTCGAGGACCCTCGCCCCGTCCGGCAGCGGGCGCTCGCCCATGACGACCCGCAGGGGCTGGTGGGGGAGCAGGCTTCCGTCGGCGGCGCGGGCGGTGAGGTGCGGGTCGTCGGTCAGCGCGGTGCCGGTGCCGGTGAGGACCGCGCCGTGCGCGGCGCGCTCCCGGCCGACCTCGGCGCGGGCCTCGGGCCCGGTGATCCACCGGCTCGTCCCGTCGGCGGCGGCCAGCCGACCGTCGAGGGTGGAGGCGTACTTCCACGTGACGCGGGGCCGGCCCAGGGTCGTGGCGATACGCCAGTCCCGGACGAGTTCGAGGGCCTCGTCCTCGAGCACCCCGTGCTCGACCTGGACGCCGGCGGCGCGCAGGACGTCCCCGCCGCCGCCCGAGGTCGCCCCCGGGTCGGACGCCGCGTGGAGGACCCGGGCGATCCCGGCGGCGAGGAGGCGTTCGGTGCACGGGCCGGTGCGTCCGGTGTGGGAGCACGGCTCGAGGGTGACGTAGGCGGTCGCGCCCTTCGCCCGGTCGCCGGCGGCCTCGAGGGCCCCGACCTCGGCGTGCGCGGTCCCGGCTCCTCGGTGCCAGCCCTCGCCGACGACCTCGGGCTGACCGTCCGGGCCGGGGGCGACGACGACGCAGCCGACCCGGGGGTTGGGGTCGACGGCGGGTCCGAGGGCCGCGAGCTCGAGGGCACGACGCATCCACGTGGTGTCTTCGGGCGTGGTCCCCACGGCTGCCTCCGGTCGGTGTCGGTCCAGCTCCGGGGTGTGCGTGCGCGCGAGGTCGCGTCAGGGCTGCGGCGCGCCCGTCGTCGGGGAATGCGCCTGCCCGTCGTGCTGCCTCCCTTCCGGACTTTCACCGTCGGTCGAGGAGTTTCACCTCGTCAACCGCTCGCTGGCTGCGAGCGGGTCGCGGACTGTCACCGCCGGCTCGGAATTGCACCGACCCCGGAGCACGATGGCTCGACGGTACCCCGACCCGCGACGACGCCGCCATGACGTGCCGCACACCGGACCGTCTAGCGTGAGCGTCGTGGATCCGCACCTCATCTGCCTGGACATCGACGGCACGACGATCACTCACGACGGCACGCTGCGCCCGGCGGTCAAGGAGGCGATCGACGCGGTCCGCGCTGCGGGTCACCACGTCGTCATCGCGACCGGGCGCAGCGTCGTCGCGACGATGCCCATCGCTGAGATGCTCGACCTGCAGACCGGATGGGCCGTCTGCTCCAACGGTGCGGTGACCGTCCGGCTCGACCCCGAAGCGCCAGACGGCTGGACGGTCGACGACGACGACATCGTCACCTTCGACCCGGCACCGGTGCTCACCCGGCTGCGCACCGTGATGCCCGACGCGCTCGTCGCGGTCGAGGAGCTCGGCGTCGGGCACCGGCTCAGCGCCCCCTACCCCGAGGACGAGCTCCAGGGCGCGCAGACCGTCGTGCCGTGGGACGAGCTGCTGCGCCACCGCACGACCCGTGTGACCTTCCGCATGCCCGAGGCGACACCCGAGGAGTTCGCCGAGATCGTCGAGCAGGCGGGCCTGCACGGGGTCACGTACGCCATCGGTTTCACCGCTTGGCTCGACATCAACCCCGAGGGCGTGTCGAAGGGGTCGGCGCTGGAGATCGTCCGCCGTCGCCTCCACGTCGAGCCGCACCTCACGGTCGCCGTCGGCGACCAGCGCAACGACCTCGAGATGCTCCGCTGGGCGGCGCGCGGTGTCGCCATGGGGCAGGCCCCGGACGAGGTCAAGGCGGCTGCCGACGAGGTGACCGGCACCGTAGAGGCCGACGGGCTCGCGGAGGTCCTACGCTCGCTGGTGTGACCCAGGAAGCCCGCCGCACCGCCGACGCGATCGGTTCTCACCCGGCACTCATCGCGCTCGCCCGCGTCGGCCACGTCGTCAACGGGCTGCTGCACGTCGTCATCGCCGTCATCGCGCTCCAGGTCGCCTGGGGCGGAGGAGGCGGACAGGCCGACCAGTCGGGCGCCTTCGCGGCCCTCGCGTCGCAGCCGCTCGGCACGGTGACCCTGTGGGTCTTCGTCGTCGGCGCCGGTGCGCTGGCCCTCTGGTACCTCACCGAGGTCGTCTCGCCCCCGTCCGGGGAGAGCGAGGCGACCGACCGGGCGAAGTCGGGTGCCAAGGCCGTCGTCTACGCCGCGATCGCATGGACGGCGGTGCGCTTCGCCGCGGGATCCGGGTCGAGCGGCTCGAGCGAGGAGCAGACCCAGGGCGTGACGCAGACCCTCATGAGCTACCCGGCCGGTCAGGTCCTCGTCGCAGCCGTCGGGCTCGTCGTCATCGGTGTCGGCGCGTACTACGTCCGCAAGGGAGTCACTCACGGCTTCCTCGGCGACCTCACGAAGAACCCGGGCGTCCTCGCGACGAGCGTCGGGACCTTCGGCTACCCGGCGAAGGGGGTCGTGCTCGCCCTCGTCGGGGTCTTCTTCGTCGTCGCTGCCTGGCAGCAGGAGTCGGAGGAGGCGACCGGGCTCGACGGGGCGCTCAAGTCCCTCAAGGACCAGCCCTTCGGGCCCTACCTGCTCACCGCGGTGGCGCTCGGCATCCTCGCCTTCGGCCTGTACTGCTTCGTCCGCGCCCGCTACGCCAAGCTCGACTGAGCTACGCGCGGCTCGACCGAGGTGGTCGGGTCGGCCCCGGCTGCCGGCGCAGCCCGATGAGCAGTGCGGCCGCCGTCATCGCCGACCCGACGAGCACGCCGGCGACGACGTCGCTCGGGTAGTGCACGCCGAGGAAGATACGGTCGAGGCAGGTGAGCGCGGCGACGCTCGCCGCCCCGAGGACGAGCAGCGTGCGTGACCACGCCCGGCGGGCCAGCGGCCAGAGCAGCACGACGAGCAGGATCATCGCGATCGTGCTGTTCGTCGCGTGCCCGGAGGGATAGCTGTAGCCGAGGGAGTGCTTGATCGCCTCCTCGGGCACGGGGCGGGGACGCCCGACGATGAGCTTGCACAGGACCGCCAGACCCCACCCGACGAGCGCGACCGGCACGATCCACAGCGCCCGGCGTTGCACGAGCCCCCGGAGGGCGAGGCCGCCGGCGAGGACCGTGAGCAGCAGGTAGAGGACCCACGGCTCGGTGGCGTGCGACCAGCCGAGGAGCAGGTCGACGAGCCAGGGCCTGGCCAGCGAGAAGGTCACGGCTGCGTCGCTCACGCGCTCGTCGAGGTCGCGCACCGAGGAGCTCGCGAGGACGACCTGCTTGCCGACCCAGGCCGTGACGAGCATCGCCGCGGCCATGACGAGGAAGGCGACGAGGAGCCGCCACGGGCTGGGCCGCCGAGGCTCGAGATGTCGGGTCTGGGTGGTCGGCTCGGGCTCGTCGCTGCTCGGCATCGGTTCAGTCTGCGGCATCCTGGACCCGTCATGGCCGATCTGCACATCACCTCTCCGTCGAACCCCCGCCTCAAGGAGCTCGTCGCGCTCCGCCGACGCCGCACGCGGGAGGAGACCGGCACGACCGTGCTCGAGGGCACCGAGGAGCTCACCCTCGCGCTCGAGGCCGGGGTCACCCCCTTCGCCGTCTACCACTGCCCCGAGCTGATGCAGGACTACGGCCCCGAGGCCGTCGAGGCCGCCCGCGCCGCCGGCGCGACGGTCGTCGAGCTCTCCCGGGCGGCCTTCGACAAGGTCGCCTACCGCGAGGGTCCCGACGGTGTCCTCGCCAAGATGCCCGCCCCCGGACTCACCTGGGACGAGGTCGAGCTGCCGGCTCACCCCTTCGTCCTCCTCGTCGAAGGGGTGGAGAAGCCGGGGAACCTCGGGGCCATGCTGCGCACGGCCGACGCCGCCGGCGTCGACCTCGTCGTGGCCGCCGACTGCGTCACCGACTGGGGCAACCCCAACGTCGTGCGGGGCAGCAAGGGCACGGTCTTCTCGGTCCCCGTCGTGGCGACGACCCGCACCGAGGCATGGGCCTGGCTGGGGGAGCGGGGTATCGCCGTCGTCGCGACGACACCCGACACCGAGACGCTGCACACCGACGTCGACTACTCCGGCGCGGTCGCCGTCGCCGTCGGGTCCGAGAAGTACGGGCTCACCACCGCGGCGCTCGCCGCGTCGGACCACCGCGTGCGGATCCCCATGGTGGGACAGGCGAACTCGCTCAACGTCGCGACGTCTGCCGCGATCGTCCTCTACGAGGCAGTCCGCCAGCGTCGTCCCTGATCAGCAGGGGACGACCGCTCGTCGCAGGGGCGATTCGGTCGGAGCGCGGGGCCCGTGCCACGATGCCTCCTATGCGCGTCGACCATGTTTCTTTCGCCGCCGAGCCTGCAGGGCTGCAGGCCACCGCTGAGCGCCTCGGTGAGGCCATCGGTGTGACGCCCGTCGACGGCGGCGTCCATCCGCGCTTCGGTACGCGCAACAAGATCCTGCCGCTGGCTGACGGCCGCTACATCGAGGTCGTCGAGGTGCTCGACCACCCCGCGTCCGACAAGGCGCCCTTCGGCCAGGTCGTGCGTGCCCGCTCCGGGTCCGGCGGCGGATGGATGGGCTGGGTCATCCAGGTGGACGACCTCACCGAGGTGGAGAGCCGTCTCGGCCGCGAGTCCGTCGAGGGCTGCCGCAAGCTGCCCGACGGTCGCGTCTTCAGCTGGCGCCAGATCGGCATCAAGGGCACCCAGGCCGACCCGCAGCTGCCGTTCTTCGTGAAGTGGGACGAGGACAGCGACCACCCCAGCGCCGAGAACACCGCGGACGTGCGCATCGAGTCGCTGCTCATCGCCGGCGATCCCGCCCGGGTCCTCGACTGGCTGGGTCTGCCCGAGGCGCCGCAGGACACGGGCATCGACTACCAGTTCGTCGCCCCGCACGGCACGCCCGGCCTGCTCTCGGTCACGCTCCGCACGCCGAACGGTTCCGTCACCATCTGATGGCTGACCGACACCCGAAGGGGGCCGCCCGGATCACCCGGGCGGCCCCCTTCGCCGTGGGTCAGGCGCTGCGCAGTCGCAGGCTGTTGAGGACGACGCAGACCGAGCTGAAGGCCATCGCCGCGCCCGCGATCATCGGGTTGAGCAGCCCCGCCATCGCGAGCGGGATGGCGAGGGTGTTGTAGCCGAAGGCCCACACGAGGTTCTGCTTGATGACCTCGAGCGTGCGCCGGGAGAGGGCCATCGCCTCGGGGACCGACGCGAGGTCGTCCCGGACGAGGACGATGTCGGCGGACTCCATCGCGACGTCGGTGCCGGCACCCATCGCCAGACCGAGGTCGGCCTGGACGAGCGCGGCGGCGTCGTTGACCCCGTCGCCGACCATCGCGACGACGCGACCCTGCTCCTGCAGGGCTGCGATCTTCGCGTGCTTCTCGTGCGGTTTGACGCCAGCGACGATGTGCTCGGGGTCGATACCGACCTTCTCCGCGACGGCCCGGGCGTTGCGCTCGGTGTCACCGCTGAGCAGCCAGGCCTCGAGACCCTCGGCCCGCAGGTCGCGGATCGCCTGGGCGGAGGTCTCGCGGACGTCGTCGGTGACGGTGAGGGCGCCGCGGGCGCGGCCGTCCCAGCCGACGAGCACGGTCGTGCCCGCTCGCTCCAGGGTCGTGAGCTCGGTGGGGACCTCGTCGAAGAGCTCGGGCAGGCCGACGGTGATGAGCGTGCCCTTGACCTCGGCCTGGGCGCCGGCCCCGGGGAGGGCCTTGAAGCCGGTGGCGTCGGGGATCTTGATCCCCTTCTCCTCGGCGCGGTCGACGATGGCGCGAGCGATCGGGTGCTCGCTGCCCCGCTCGACGGCGGCGGCGGCCGCCAGGGCGGCGAAGGGGTGCAGCCCGGGCTCCGCGGCGAGGTCGGTCAGGCGGGTCTGGCCGGTGGTGATCGTCCCCGTCTTGTCCATGACGACGGTGTCGATGCTGCGGGTGTCCTCGAGGACCTGAGGGCCCTTGATGAGGATGCCCTTCTGCGCGCCGCGGGAGGTGCCGACGAGCAGGGCCGTCGGCGTCGCGAGCCCGAGGGCGCAGGGGCAGGCGATGATGAGGACGGTGATCGCGACACCGATGGCGGTCGTCGCGCTGCCCGAGCCGATCCACCAGCCGACGAAGGTCAGCAGCGCCAGCACGAGGACGACGGGCACGAAGACCGCGGAGACCCGGTCGGCGAGGCGCTGGACGTCGGCCTTGCCGGTCTGGGCCTGCTCGACGAGCCGGGTGATCGCGGCGAGCGAGGTCTCGGCGCCGACGGCGGTGGCCTCGACGACGAGCCGGCCTGAGGTGTTGATCGTGCCGGCGTTGACCGTGCTCCCGGCCTCGACGTCGACGGGGATCGACTCGCCGGTGACGACGGAGGTGTCGATGGCGCTCACTCCGTCGACGACGACGCCGTCGGTCGCGACCTTCTCGCCCGGGCGGACGACGAAGTGGTCGCCGACGCGCAGGTCGTCGATCGGGATGACGACCTCGGTGGTCGCCCGGGTGGTCGCCGAGATCCGCTGCACCGCAACGCTCTTGGCGCCGAGGTCCATGAGGCTGGTCAGTGCCGAGCGGCCCTGGTCCTTGGCCCGGGCCTCGAGCCAGCGACCGAGGAGGAGGAAGGCGGTGACGACCGCGGCCGTCTCGAAGTAGTAGTGCCCGTGCTCGCGCGGGTGCCCGTCCGGGCCGACGACGAGGGCGACGAGCGACCACAGGAAGGCTGCGCTCACGCCGATGCTCACGAGCGTGTCCATCGTCGAGGTGAGGTGCCGGGCGTTGAGCGCCGCGGCGCGGTGGAAGGGCCACGCGCACCAGAGCACGACGGGGGCCGTGAGGAGCATCTGCAGCCACGGGTTGGCGGGGAACCGCCACGGGCCCATCGCGAGGACCACGACGACGAGCGCCAGGGGAGCCGCGACGAGGAGCCGCCGGCGGAGGTCGTCGAGTCGGACGTGGGTGTGCTCCGGAGGAGCGAGGCGGCTGCCGGCGTCGAGGACGCTCGCGCCGTAGCCGCTGGCCTCGACGGTCTGGACGAGCTCGTCGGGCGTCATCGTGGCCGGGTAGGTCACGTGGGCGCGCTCGGTCGCGAGGTTGACGCTCGCGGTGACGCCGTCGAGCTTGCCGAGCCGCTTCTCGACGCGGGCGACGCACGAGGCGCACGTCATGCCGGTGATCGCGAGGTCGACCTCCTGGAGGTCGGTGACCTCCTCGGTGGTGGTCGGGGTCGTCATCAGAAGGTCACCGTGTAGCCCGCCTCGTCGACGGCCGCGGTGATGGCGTCCTGGCTGACGGGGCTGTCGGTGGTGATCGTGACGGGGGAGTCGCCGCCGGCGACGAGGTCGACGGAGACGTCGGCGACGCCGTCGATCTCCTGGAGCTCCTCGGTGACGTGCTTGACGCAGTTGCCACAGGTCATGCCCGTGACGGTGAAGGTGGTCTGCTCGCTCATGGTGATCTCCTTGGTGGGGGTGGTGGGTGGTCCCTGAGGTGCGGAGGAGCCCCGAAGCGTCAGGATCGGACGAGGCGCCCGATGGCCTGGCTGGCCTCGCGGACCTTCTCGGCGGCGGCCTCGTCGCTCTCGCGGGCGGCCTCGACGACGCAGTGGCCGACGTGGTCCTCGAGCAGGCCGAGGCTGACGGCCTGGAGGGCCTTGGTCACCGCGCTGACCTGGGTGAGGATGTCGATGCAGTAGACGTCCTCGTCGACCATCCGCTTGATGCCGCGGACCTGCCCCTCGATGCGCGCGAGGCGCTTGAGGTAGGCGTCCTTGTCGGCGCTGTAGCCGTTCATGGTGGTCATACTAGCATCAATACCCATACCCCCTACCGGTATTCCGAGAGCTGGCTCCGGCGCCCCAACGTGACGCTCGGGTACGACGACCATTGGTCCGATCGGACGCGGGCCGCGCCCCGCCGGAGCGGGGTTCTCGAGGCTGGGCGGCCGAGCAACGGTCGTCGTACCCGCGAGCAGCTTCCCTGCTACGTCGGCTGCCGGCAGGGGGCGAAGGGGTCGTCCGCCGGGTGGTCGATGGCCCACCGCATGACGCGCATCGCGGCCGCGCCGGCGACGGGACCGACCCGCGGCGCCTGCCGCCAGCGGGTCTCGTCGAGCTGGAGCATCGTCCGGGCCCAGGCAGGCGTGACGGCGAGGGCAGCATGCGCGAGCGCTGCGTAGGCGGGGCGGGCGACGAGCGGCAGGTCGGGCTCGTCGAGCACGAAGCGGATCGTCCGCACCGCCGCCTCCGTGCCCTCGAGCTCGGGCCGGTACGCGTCCATCGTCGCCTCGAGCTCGGCGACCGTCGTCGGCGCGCCGGTGAAGCCGAGCCGCTCGCTGATCGAACCCATCTGCGCGACGTAGGTATCGGCGTCCGCGTCCGACAGCGGTGACACGGCATAGGCCTGGTGGCTCACGAGGAAGGAGTGGCACTCCGCCGCGTGGACCCAGGCGAGCAGGTGCGGGTCGTTCGCCTCGTAGACGCGTCCCTGGGGGTCGGTCCCGGTGACCTGCGTGTGGATCGAGCGGATGGCCCGGATCATCGTCTCGGCGTCCTCGACGCGCGCGTAGGTCGTCGTCGCGATGAAGAGGCTGGTCCGTTGCAGCCGCCCCCAGGGGTCGCCGCGGTAGCCGGAGTGCTGGTCGACACCGGCCATCGCGAGCGGGTGCAGCGACTGCACGAAGAGCGAGCGCAGCCCGCCGATGAACATGATCGGGTCCTTGTGCACCCGCCAGATCGGGTCGTCGGGCGTGAACCAGCGCGGCCCGGCCGTGCCCCAGATCCGCTGCTCGCGCTTTGCCCGCTCGGGTCCGCCGACCCGGGACCGGACGGCCTCGGCGAGCGCGCGACGGACGTGCTCCATCGGTCCCTGGGGACCGACGGAGGAGCCTCGAAGGGAGCCTCTGACGGACATCGTCACCTCACCCGACGAAGCGGAAGAGCGGACTGTCCGGGTCGATCCGCTCGATGGTCATGGGTGCGGTCTCCATCCGGGCGAGGAGGGGCAGCAGGTCGTCAGGGGTGCCGAGCTCGATGCCGACGAGCGCCGGCCCGGTCTCGCGGTTGCTCCGCTTGACGTACTCGAAGTACGCGATGTCGTCGTCGGGTCCGAGGACCGTGTCGAGGAAGTGCCGCAGCGCCCCCGGCTCCTGGGGGAACTCGACGAGGAAGTAGTGCTTGCGCCCCTCGTGGATGAGCGCTCGCTCGACGACGTCGGCGTAGCGGGAGAGGTCGTTGTTGCCGCCCGAGACGACGGCGACGACCGTCGAGCCCGCCGCCAGACCGAGATCCGGCAGCGCCGCCACGGCCAGCGACCCCGCAGGCTCCGTGATGATCCCCTCGGTCTGGTAGAGCGCGAGCATCTCCACGCAGACGGCGCCCTCCGGCACCGTGACCACCTCGACGTCCGCAGCGGCGACGGCCGCGTAGGTGAGGTCGCCAACCCGCCGCACGGCGGCACCGTCGACGAAGCCGTCCATCTCCTCGAGGGTCACGGGACCGCCCGCCTCGAGCGCTGCGACCATCGATGGCGCACCGGCCGGCTCGACCCCGACGATGCGGGTCTGCGGGTGACGCTCGCGGAACCACGTCGCGACCCCGCCGAGCAGCCCGCCCCCGCCGACAGGGACGACGACGACGTCCGGCGCGTGGCCGAGCTCGTCGACGATCTCCGCGGCGACGGTGCCCTGCCCGGCCATGACGTCAGCAGCGTCGAAGGCGGGCACCACGGTCGCGCCGGTCTCGGCCGCGTCCCGCAGCGCCGCGTCGGCCGCGTCGTCGTAGACGTCGCCCCCCACGACGACGTCGACGCTCGGCCCGCCGATGACCGCCACGCGGTCCCGCTTCTGGCGAGGAGTGGTGCGCGGCAGGTAGATCCGCGCCGTCACCCCGAGGGCCGCGCAGGCGAAGGCCACGCCCTGGGCGTGGTTGCCCGCGGAGGCGCACACGACCCCCCTCGCCCGCTCCTCCTCGGTGAGCGACGCGATGAGGGTGTACGCGCCGCGCAGCTTGTAGGAGCGCACCGGCTGGAGGTCCTCGCGCTTGAGAAGGACGGTCGCCCCGGTCGCCTCGGACAGTCGGGGCGAGGGGCGAAGGGGGGTGCGCCGGGTGACCCCGTCGAGCAGCGATGCCGCCCGGTCGACGTCGGCGGCGGAGATGGGAGAGCTCACGCTTTCGAGGTTAGTCCTCGCGGCTCAGCGGCCCACCCGTGGTCCGCGGACGGCGAGGGCCTGAGCCACCGTCGCGGCCTGTGCGGAGGCATCCTGGGGTGGTGACGACCTACAGCGCGGAGCAGCCCGTGAGGGACGACATCGACGCGACGACGGGACCGGTGGTCCTCGCCTTCGGCACGAACTGGTGCGGCTACTGCGTCGCCGCCGAGCGCGTCGTGGCGCCGGCCCTCGCCGACCACCCGGACGTGCCCGTGGTCGCCGTCGAGGACGGCAAGGGACGGCCGCTCGGGCGCTCCTACGGGGTCAAGCTCTGGCCGACGCTCGTCTTCCTCAAGGACGGCGTCGAGGTCGACCGGGTCGTCCGGCCCACGTCCCGGGGCCCGGTCGACGAGGGTCTCGCCGCGATCACCGCGGCGGCCTGACCCCTTCGAGGCTCCTGCGTCGCACCTCAGGGGCCCTTGGGCGCTCAGCCCTGCAGGGCGGCGTCGACGACCTGCTTGGCCTCGGCCTGGACCTGGGCCAGATGCTCCGGGCCGCGGAAGGACTCGGCGTAGATCTTGTAGACGTCCTCGGTGCCCGACGGCCGCGCGGCGAACCACGCCGACTCGGTCGTCACCTTGAGCCCGCCGATGGCGGCGCCGTTGCCGGGGGCCTCGGTGAGCTTGGCCGTGATCGCCTCGCCGGCGATCTCGGTCGCCGCGACCGACGAAGGGGTGAGCGCCGCCAGCTTGGCCTTCTGCTCACGGTCGGCAGGGGCATCGATCCGGGCGTACGCCGGCTCACCATGTGCCGCCACAAGATCCGCGTAGTGCCGGCTCGGCGTGCGACCGGTTGCGGCGAGGATCTCGGAGGCGAGCAGGGCGAGGATGATCCCGTCCTTGTCCGTCGTCCAGACAGTCCCGTCCATCCGGAGGAAGGAGGCCCCGGCCGACTCCTCGCCGCCGAAGCCGACCGACCCGTCGAGCAGCCCGGGCACGAACCACTTGAAGCCGACCGGCACCTCCCACAGCTCCTTGCCGAGGTCGGAGGCGACCCGGTCGATCATCGAGCTCGACACCAGCGTCTTGCCGATCCGGCCGCTCGACCAGCCGGGACGGGCGCCGCCGTAGAGGTACTGGATCGCGACGGCGAGGTAGTGGTTGGGGTTCATCAGGCCCGCGTCCGGCGTGACGATGCCGTGCCGGTCGGAGTCCGCGTCGTTGCCGGTCGCGCTGTCGTACTCGTCCTTGCGCCCGATGAGCGAGGCCATCGCCGACGGCGAGCTGCAGTCCATCCGGATCTTGCCGTCCCAGTCGAGCGTCATGAAGCGCCACGTCGGGTCGACGAGCGGGTTGACGACGGTGAGGTCGAGCCCGTGCCGGTCGGCGATCTCGCCCCAGTACGCGACCGCGGCGCCGCCGAGCGGGTCGGCCCCGATCCGTACCCCAGCGTCCTTGATCCGTTGCAGGTCAACGACATCGGGCAGGTCGTCGACGTACGTCCCGAGGAAGTCGTAGCCCTGCGCGTGCGCCCTGGCCTTGGCGAAGGGGGTCCGCCGCACCCCGTCGAGCCCCGCCCGCAGGTAGTCGTTGGCCGCGGCCGCGATGACCTTCGTCGCGTCCGAGTCGGCCGGCCCACCGTGCGGCGGGTTGTACTTGAAGCCCCCGTCCTGCGGCGGGTTGTGCGACGGGGTGATGACGATGCCGTCGGCCAGCGCACCCCCCTTCGCGCCGAGGTCCTTGCCCCGGTTGGCCCGCAGGATCGCGTGGCTCACCGCGGGCGTCGGCGTGTAGCCGTCGCGGTCGTCGACGAGCACGGTGACGTCGTTGGCGGCGAGCACCTCGAGCGCGCTGGCCCACGCCGGCTCCGAGAGGCCGTGGGTGTCGCGGCCGACGAAGAGCGGGCCGTCGATGCCCTGGCTGCGCCGGTAGTCGACGATCGCCTGGGTCGTCGCGAGGATGTGCGCCTCGTTGAAGGAGGTCTTGAGCGAGCTGCCGCGGTGCCCGGACGTGCCGAAGGCGACCTGCTGGTCGACGTCCTCGGGGTCGGGCTGCTGCGTGTAGTAGGCCGTCACCAGGTGGGCGACGTCGACGAGGTCCTCTGGGCGTGCGGGCTGACCGGCGCGGTTCTCGCTCATGCTCCGACGCTACTCGTCGGAGGGCGGTGCGGGCGGGGGTGTTCGCTCAGAGGAGACCGTGCTCCTGCAGCTCGTCGGCGGACATCAGCCGCGACCGGATGAGGAAGCGGACCCCCTCCGGCGCCTCGACCGAGAAGCCCGACCCGCGGCCGGGGACGACGTCGACGGTGAGGTGGGTGTGCTTCCAGTACTCGTACTGGCTGGCGCTCATCCAGAACTCCACCGGGGTCGCCGACCCGGCCGACAGAGTGGCGAGGAGGACGTCGGAGTCGCCGGTCATGAACTCCCCGACGGGGTAGCACATCGGCGCCGACCCGTCGCAGCAGCCACCGGACTGGTGGAACATCAGCGGCCCGTGCCGCTGCTCCAGCCGCTCCAGCAGCTCGACCGCGCTCTCGGTGAGCTCGACCTTGTCGCTCATGACGTCCTCCTCGCTCAGACCTGTCAGAAGAAGCCCAGCTTGTCCTTGCTGTAGCTGACGAGCAGGTTCTTCGTCTGCTGGTAGTGGTCGAGCATCATCTTGTGGTTCTCCCGGCCGATGCCGGACTGCTTGTAGCCGCCGAAGGCCGCGTGCGCCGGGTACTGGTGGTAGCAGTTCGTCCACACCCGGCCGGCCTTGATCCCGCGACCCATCTCGAAGGTCGTGTGCGCGCTGCGCGACCACACCCCGGCGCCGAGGCCGTAGAGGGTGTCGTTGGCGATCTCGAGCGCCTCCGCCTGGTCGGCGAAGCTCGTGAGCGAGACGACCGGGCCGAAGATCTCCTCCTGGAAGATCCGCATCGAGTTCTTGCCCTCGAAGACCGTCGGCTGGATGTAGAAGCCGCCCGCGAGGTCGCCCTCGAGCTCGAGCTTGTCGCCGCCGGTGAGGACCTTGGCGCCCTCCTGCTTGCCGATGTCGAGGTAGCTGAGGATCTTCTCGAACTGGTCGTTGCTCGCCTGGGCACCCATCATCGTGTCGGTGTCCAGGGGGTTGCCCTGCTTGACCGCCTTGACCCGCTCGAGCGCGTCGCCGACGAAGCCGTCGTACATCGACTGCTGGACGAGCGCGCGCGACGGGCACGTGCAGATCTCGCCCTGGTTGAGGGCGAACATCGTGAACCCCTCGAGCGCCTTGTCGTAGAAGGCGTCCTTCTCGTCCGCGACGTCGCCGAAGAAGACGTTCGGGCTCTTGCCGCCGAGCTCGAGCGTCACCGGGATGATGTTCTGGCTCGCGTACTGCATGATCAGGCGGCCGGTCGTCGTCTCACCGGTGAAGGCGATCTTCGCGATCCGCGGGCTGCTCGCCAGCGGCTTGCCGGCCTCGACGCCGAAGCCGTTGACGATGTTGAGCACCCCGGCGGGCAGGACGTCTCCGATGAGCTCGGCGAGCTTGAGGATCGACCAGGGGGTCTGCTCGGCCGGCTTGAGGACGACGGCGTTGCCGGCGGCCAGGGCGGGAGCGAGCTTCCAGACCGCCATGAGGATCGGGAAGTTCCACGGGATGATCTGCCCGACGACGCCGAGCGGCTCGTGGAAGTGGTACGCGATGGTCGTCTCGTCGATCTCGGAGATCCCGCCCTCCTGCGCCCGGATCGCGCCGGCGAAGTAGCGGAAGTGGTCGACCGCGAGCGGCATGTCGGCGGCGAGGGTCTCGCGGACCGCCTTGCCGTTGTCCCACGTCTCGATGACGGCGAGGTCCTCGAGGTTGGCCTCCATGATGTCGGCGATCTTCAGCAGGGCGTTCGCGCGCTCGGTGGTGGAGGTCTTGCCCCAGGCCTCGGCGGCGGCGTGCGCGGCGTCGAGGGCGGCCTCGATGTCGTCGGCCGTGCCGCGGGCGACGCTCGTGAAGACCTGGCCGGTGACGGGGGTCGGGTTCTCGAAGTACTCGCCGCCCTTGGGGGCGACCCACTTCCCGCCGATGTAGTGGTCGTAGCGCTCCTTGACCTCGATACTGCTCTCCGAGGATCCGGGCTGGGGGTAGACGGTCATGCGTGCCTCCGGCGTCCGTGGTCGACGCGCCGTTGCGTCGACCGTTGGCGGGACGTTCGGGCCACCCAGGTTGGTCGAAGGTAGGTCGCGGTCGGCCGCGGGCGGCCCGCAGCCCGAGGAGCTCGGCGCGAAGGGGGTGCGTCGAGCCGTGCGCGTCGACCCGGGCGAGCGCGGCATCGAGGACGTCGATGTCGAAGGGGGCCGCCTCGGCGTAGCGCAGGACGGTCGCCGGATCGGGGTCGGCCAGCAGCGCCTCGCGGACGGCGACGGCGAGGTAGTCGGCCATCTCGGTCAGCCCGGGGGAGTCGGTGCCGGGCACGAGGTCGCCGCCATAGGCCTCGACGGCTGACCGCACGTCGCCGCGGCGCAACGCCTCACGCACCGTGAGGACGTCCGCGGTGGTCGGGATCTCGAGCCGGTAGGGGCGCGAGGCGAGCCGGCCGCCGAGGGCGGAGCGTAGGTGCGACACCTCGGCCTTGAGCGTGCCGAGCGAGACCTGCCGGTCGCCGTAGAGCAGGGCGTGGAGCTGCTCGAGCGAGAGGCCGTCGGGGTGCAGGCAGAGCAGGGCCAGGATCTCGGACTGGCGTCGGGTGAGCAGCACCCGGCCGCTGTCGACCCAGGCCTCGACCCGACCGAGGAGCCGGAGATGCAGTCCCGGGCCGACGGCCCGCTCGCCCTCGACGACCCCCGGCGTCGCGATGTCGAGCCGGCTCTCGAGCAACCGGGCCAGCGCCTGGGCCGTCGTGGCGCCGAGCGGGTGGGCGTGGTCCCAGGTCGTGGAGAGGTCGAGCACCCCGAGCTGGGCGCCGGTGGTCGGGTCGTGGACCGGTGCCGCCCAGCACACCCACGAGTGGATGATCGAGGCGTAGTGCTCGGCGGAGAAGACCGTGGTCGTCGCGTCGGTCCGCAGGGCGAGGTTGAGCGCGTTCGTCCCGACGCTGGACTCGTCCCAGCGGCCGGCGGCGACGAAGTTGACCGACTCGGCCTTGCGCCGCATCGCCCGGCCGCCGTAGGTCCACAGGATGCGGGTCTGCGGGTCGGTCACCGCGACGACGAGGTCGCCGTCGTCCGCGACCGACCGCAGGTCGTCGGCCAGGTCGTGCACCGCACGGCGAAGGGGGGAGGCCGCGAAGTACTCCGACGTCTCGGTCTCGTCGGCCATCGGGGCGCTGGTCACGGCGGGCGTCACTGCCGCGGTGCTGCGCCGCCAGGAGTCGAGGATCTCGGGGCGGACCTCGAGTTGCGCCGGGGCGGTGACAGGGTCCGCGGCGGAGCGGTCGACCCAGGACTCCCACGCGCGCTCGGCTGCTCGCCGACGGCCTCTGAGGCCGCCGCCGTCGGGTCGGGGCATGAGCGGTCCCCCCTTCACCTCGTCGTGGTCCACGCACGGTACCGGCGAGGGGCGACGACCCGCCAGGGTCGGGTCGCCCGATCACCGGGGCAGGCGGACCCGGACGAAGTGGGGGCGGTAGCGCCGGGGGTCCTCGAGGACCCGGTGGACGTCGATGTCGTTGGTGCTGTACGACGCGACGACTGTGCCGTCCTCGGGGAAGAGGGTCGGGTGTGCCAGGGGCATGTACCGCAACTGACCGGTGCTGCCCTGAGGGACGGCGGCCACGGCGGTGCCGGAGGACCACGGACCGGTCGGGGCGGCGGCGGTCCAGACGGTGATGTCGCTGCCGAGCAGGTCGTTGCGCTTGCTCAGCGCGTACCAGCGACCGTCGCGGGTGAAGACGCTGAGGGTCTGGGAGACCCCGTCGCGAGCAGGGATCACCTCGGTGGCGTCCGCGGCGTCGGGCGACCACGAGCTCCCGGTCCAGTAGCGCCACCGGTCCGCGTGGAGCAGGTCGTCGAGCCGGACCCGGGCGACACGCAGCGAGTACCCCCACGCCTGGTCAAGACCGGGGTTGGCGGTGCCGTAGAGGTAGAGCCAGCGGTCACGACCCTCCCCGACGAGAGCCGTCGCGCCTCCCCAGGTCGGGTTCTCGCGTCCGGGGCGGTCGGGACCGATGTCCCGGCGGTCGAGTACCTGAGGGGTGCCCCCGGGGGTCACCGCGACGACGGCCACGGACAGTCCGAGGTTCTCGAAGTCGAAGGCCCCCGAGCCAGTGGTGCGCACGCGCTGGGTGGTGATGTAGAGCAGGTCGTACCCGGTCCGGTGGTCGACGACCACCGACATCGGCCAGTAGCCGGTGCGGGGTCCCGTCCCGTCGGCGCGGTCGGGGATGAGGGCGCCGCCGCCCTCGGGGACCACCGCGCGGATGCACCGGTCATCGGTGATGAGCATCGAGTTGCGGACGCCGCCAGGACCCGCCGGACCGTCCTGGATGGTGTCGCCGAAGAGCCATACCCGACGCCCGTCCTGGAGCAGGGCGTCCGCGCCGACGTCCCCGCCGCGGAATTCTTCGGTCCCTCGCAGCTGGGTGATCCGGTTGAGGTCCGCGACCGTGCGCACGGACCCGGTCGCCACGCACGACGAGCTTGCGGCGAGCGAGGCGATCTGGGGAGCGGCGGCGACCTGGTGCGCCGGGACGACCACCGACAGGGCGAGCATCGTCACCACCGGCGGTGCCACGAGCGCGACCACGCGCACGCGCCAGCCACGCTCCCCGGCGATCTCTCGCAGGGGCGTCCCGGCCACCGGCACGGGCACGTCGTGCCGTCCCCGGACCCACCGGGACGCCACGGCGAGCAGCACCGACGTCGTCAGCCAGGACAGCACCACGGAGAGCGGGGCGAGCGCCACCGTGTCGTGCAGGCCCGCGGCGAGAGCGGTCTCGAGGCCGGCCCCGGGCACCCCCAGGCCGGAGATCGTCGACCACGGCTGGCCGACGAGCAGCGGGTCGACCCGTACGAGCACCGCCGCCCCGGTGGCGAGGAAGAGCGCGACCGACAGGCCCAGCCCCGCCCACCCGAAGAGTGCCTCGAGTGCGAGCGCGACCGCCGCAGAGGTGAGGGCCACCGTCGCGCAGGCGAGAGCCGCCGCGGCCGACCCGAGCAGCCAGAGACCGAGCAGACCGCCGACGCCGATGGTGAGGCCGGCGACGAGCAGCGAGCGACGGAGACCGTGGCGGCGGCCGCGCACGACCGGGCCGCCGTACAGGCTCGTCCCGACCGCGACGACGAAGCCGAGCAGGATCGACAACGTCACCGCGCGATAGGCGTCGGCGCGGGTCCCGTCGGCGACCGCCGGGCCGACGGTCGCGACCTCGACCTGCCGGCCGAGGCTCTGCTCCACCCTCGTGACCCGGTCCCGGACCGCCGTGTCGAGCGCGGGGTCGTTGCTGGTCGGGAGCAGCAGCCGGTCGGTGGCGCCGGTGAGGTCGACGACCAGGGCGGCCTGGGCCGAGCCGTCGGCGAGCGCGGCCCGGGCGGTCGCCTCGTCCGGGACGGCCCGCAGGGCGAAGGGGTCCCCAGGCAGGTCGTCGTAGGCGCGGACGATGCTCTCGGCCACGACCGGGTCGGCTGCGACCACCGCCGGCACGCCATGCGGGGAGAGGTCGATGCGTCCGGTGAGGACGAGGGCGGCCCAGAGCACCTCGCCGACGAGGGCGAGCGCAATGAGCGTGGTGGTCAGGGGTGGCGAGAGCTCGCGCCACCCGGGGCGTCGTCTCTCGATCACTGTCGTCTCCGTCCTGGCGGTCGTCCCCGGTCTCTCGTCCTGGCTCACCCCGCCACCGTAGGGCGTCCGGCCCGGTGCCTAGGCTCGACCCATGAGCACCGCAGCCGGCAACCTCACCTGGACCCCTGCCGCCGAGGCGGACGACCTCCTGGCCCCGCCGGTCGCGGCAGCCGCGGCCTGCACCCCCTCGGCGAAGGTGGCGCCCATCGACCCGGACCTGGCTGACACGGCCGCCTTCTGCGAGGCGTACGACTCACCCCCTTCGTCATCGGCCAACTGCGTCGTCGTCGCCGGCAGGCGCGCCGGTGAGCTGCGCTACGCCGCCGTGCTCGTCCTGGCCACCGACCGCGCCGACATCAACAACGTCATCCGCCGCCACCTCGACGTCCGCAAGGTCTCCTTCGCCCCGATGGACGAGGCGGTCGCGCTCACCGGGATGGAGTACGGCGGGATCACCCCGATCGGCCTGCCCGCGGACTGGCCCGTCCTCATCGACGAAGGGGTCGCCGCCGCCGGCGAGGTCGTCATCGGGTCCGGCATCCGGGGCAGCAAGATCCTCGTCGACGCCGCCGATCTCGTCGCCCTCCCGTCCGCCGAGGTCATCGCGCTCGCCCAGCGCTGAGCCCAGGCCTCCGGCGCCGGGGCGAAGGGGTCGACGCGGCTTTGACCTGCGGCGTGACGCTGGGGGAGGGTTGCGGCATGACGGACACCCCCCTGGCCGAGACCTTCGAGACCACGCCGATGACGGCGAAGGTCGGCTGCACCTTCGCGTACGGGACCAACCAGGTCCGCTCGGCGCTGCTGTCCTTCGCGGTCTCCGACGCCCACGCGATCCTCGACGAGACGCTGCTCGTCCACGCCGCCGGCAAGGAGGTCACCCCGACCGAGCTCCGTGGCGACCATGGCACCCGCCTGCACCTCGTCGAGGACGTGGGCACCGGGTGGCTCGAGGTGACCTACGAGGCGACCGTCGACATCACCCGGCCGACCGACGTCCCGACCGGCCTCGGCGTCGAGTACGACCGGTGGGTCTTCATGCGGCAGAGCCGCTACGCCGAGTCCGACCGGCTCGCGGCCACCGCGCTGCGCCTCTTCCCGAAGGAGCGCGGGATGGACCGGGTCAACGCCGTCGCCGGCTACGTGCACGAGCACTTCGACTACATCTCGGGCAGCTCGCGGGGCACCGACGGCGCGGTCGACACGATGCTCGCGGGGCAGGGCGTCTGCCGCGACTACGCGCACGTCGTCATCGCGCTCCTGCGCGCGCTCGGGACCCCGGCCCGGCTCGTGTCGGTCTACGCGCCGGGGCTGTCGCCGATGGACTTCCACGCCGTCGCCGAGGCGTGGGTGGACGGCGCCTGGCACATCGTCGACGCCACCCAGCTCGCGCCGCGCGAGTCGATGGTGCGCATCGCGACCGGCCGGGACGCGGCGGACACCGCCTTCCTCACGACGAGCGGCGGGATGATGCAGTTCAACCGGCAGAAGGTCTTTGCCTCGCTCGTCGAGGGTGGCCTGCCCGCCGAGGACAACGCCTCGCAGGTTCGTCTCGCCTGAGGCGCCTCGCACCCCTTCTGCAGACGGGGGTCAGTCGAGGTGGTCGACGAGTTCCGGCGCGATCCCGATGTAGGTCTGCGGGGTCATCGCCGCGAGGCGCTCCTCGACCTCCGCCGGGAGCCCGAGGCCCCGGACGAACTCCACGAGCTCGGCCTGCCTGATCCGCCGACCGCGGGTCAGCTCCTTGAGCCGCTCGTAGGGCTCCTGCATGCCGGGCACGCCCTGGGCACCGAGCGCCCGCATCGCCGACTGGACGGGCTCGCCGAGCACCTCCCAGTTCGCGTCGAGGTCGGCGGCCATCGCCTCGGGGACCGCGTCGAGACCGGCGAGGCCCCGGGTCGCGTTGTCGATGGCGAGGAGGCTGTGCCCGATGGCCGTGCCGATGTTGCGCTGCATCGAGCTGTCGGTGAGGTCACGCTGCAGCCGAGACTGGACGAGCGTGCTCGCGAGCACGTCGAGCAGGGCCGTCGAGACCTCGAGGTTGGCCTCGGCGTTCTCGAAGCGGATCGGGTTGACCTTGTGCGGCATCGTGCTCGAGCCGACCGTGCCCTGCCCGCGCACCTGGGCGAAGTAGCCCATCGAGATGTACGTCCAGACGTCGGTGCACATGTTGTGCAGCACCCGGTTGAAGCGGGCGATGTCGGCGTAGACCTCGGCCTGCCAGTCGTGGCTCTCGATCTGTGTGGTCAGCGGGTTCCACGTCAGGCCGAGGCCCTCGACGAAGGTCCGGCTGATCTCCTGCCAGTCCGCGCCGGGGACGGCGGCGAGGTGCGCGCCGTAGGTGCCGGTCGCGCCGTTGATCTTGCCGAGGTACTCCGCGCCGGCGATGCGGCGCAGCTGGCGCTGGAGGCGGTAGGTGAGCACGGCCAGCTCCTTGCCCATCGTCGTCGGCGTCGCCGGCTGGCCGTGGGTGTGGGCGAGCAGCGGGACCTCGCGCAGGTCGGAGGCCATCGTCGCGAGCGTCTCGACGAGCGCCTCGGCCCGGGGGAGCCAGACCTGCTGCACAGCGCCCTGGACCATGAGGGCGTACGAGAGGTTGTTGATGTCCTCGCTCGTGCAGCAGAAGTGGATGAGCTCGGCGAGGCCGGCGTCCGCGTCGGCCGGGGCGATCTCGCGCAGCCGCGCCTTGAGGAAGTACTCGACCGCCTTGACGTCGTGCTGGGTGACCTTCTCGGTCGCCGCCATCTCGTCGATCTCGTCGGGGCCGAAGGTCTCGACGACCTGCCGCAGCCGGGCCTTCTCGTCCCCGGTGAAGGCCCGGACGCCCGGCACGACCTGCTGCTCGGTGAGGTGGATGAGCCACTCGACCTCGACGTGCACCCGCATCCGGTTCAGCGCCGGCTCGGAGAGGTGGTCGACGAGGGCGGCGACCGCCGGGCGGTAGCGGCCGTCGAGGGCTCCGAGGGCGATCTGCGGGTGGGCGGTGGCGAGGCTCTGCATGCCCTCATTGTCCCAGTCCCCGTGAGGTGCGCGCGCGGGGTCCGAGCAGGGTGGCCCATATCGCAGATCCAGCTCGCTGACCTGCGAGAACACCCCCTTCTTCCGTCCTCGTGACGCGGCCCCGAGCCCTACCGTGGGAGCAGGTCGGGATGCCCGGCCGTGGCGGACCAGTGGCGCATCCCGCTCGACGGCCGCCGAGATATCCGGAACGACTGCACGGCCCGGACCGGGCCACGAACAGGAGCAAGGATGAACCACGACCACGACATCGACGCCCTCCAGCGCGCGGACGTCATCGACAGCACGGGCGACAAGGTCGGTGGGGTCGGACAGGTCTATCTCGACGACGCCACCGGCGAGCCGAGCTTCGTCACCGTCAAGACCGGCCTCTTCGGGAGCAACGAGAGCTTCGTCCCGCTGCGCGGCGCCCAGGTTCCGGCGAGGAGATCCGCGTCCCGTACACCAAGGACGTCATCAAGGATGCGCCGAACATCTCCGAGGACGGGCACCTCGAGCCCGACCAGGAGGCGCAGATCCACGAGTACTACCGCTCGCAGGGTGACGCCTCGGGCCTGGGTGGCGCAGCCCTGGAGCGCGACCTGCACCACGACGGCGACCTCGACCGGGGCCTGGACGACGACCTCCGACGGGAGCGCCCTGTGGGCGACCCCGGGCGTCCCGTCGACCGTGAGCCGGTGGCCGACCACGACCAGCTGCACAGCGACGGACTCGACCGAGAGCGTGGCCTCGAGCGTGAGCCCGGTCGGCTCCGCCGCCACCCCGGCCGGGCCGACGAGCCCGGTCGCTGACCGCCCCCGCCGACGACGAAGGGGGATCCCCGACGCCGGGGATCCCCCTTCGGTCTGCCTGCCCCCTCAGCCTCGCCGGGCGAGCTCCTCCCGGACGAAGTCGACGACCCCGTCCGCCGCCGCGACGACCTCGGCGTAGGTCTGGTCGAAGGAGGCGTCGTCGCCGTACCAGGGGTCGTCCATCGCCTGCTCCGCCTCGTCGAGGCCGGTGGCGTCGAAGGAGCGGAACATCCGGATCTTCGCCCGGTCCTCGTCGCGTCGCGCCATCTTGCGCAGCGTCGACCAGTGCCCGTGGTCGGCCGCGAGCACGAGGTCGAGGGCGGGCAGCCAGGCCCGGTCGAAGACCCGTGCCCGGTGGCCTGAGTAGTCGGTCCCGTGACCGTTGCGGCGCAGCACGTCGAGCGTGCGCGGGTCGGCGGGGTTGCCCTCCTCCCACGCGGTCGTGCCGGCTGAGTCGACGACGACCTGGTCGCCCAGGCCCGCCGCCTCGAGGCGCTCACGGAGGATGAACTCGCCCATCGGCGAGCGGCAGATGTTGCCGGTGCACACGACGCAGATCCGGTAGGCGCTCACAGCCCGACCGCCTCTCTCAGCTGGGGTCCGGTGTACCGCGGGACGTCCTTGCCCGCGATGGCCTGCTGCTCGGCGTCGACGACGAGCTCGACGAGCCGCTCGCTGACCGGGGTGGGGATGCCGTAACGCTCGCCGAGCACGACGACGACACCCTGGAGCTCGTCGATCTCGGTCCGGCGGCCCCGCTCGAGGTCGTCGGCCATCGAGCTCCGGGCGTGCGGGGAGACGCGCAGCGAGGTGCGGGCGAGGGCGACGAAGACGGGGGTCGGGGCGCGCAGGACGTACGGCACCAGTGCCGCGGGCAACGGGCCGGTGCGGTCGGGCGTCACGCCGGCCGCCTTGCTCACGGCGATGGCCTCCTCCTGCGCCCCCGCGAGGACCCGGCGGTAGTCGCGGTCGCGCAGCTCCTCGCGCAGCGTCCGCCCGGAGAGCGCGTTGATCGCGTTGTTGAGGTTGAGGAGGAGCTTCCCGATGAGGGCGCCGCGCATGTCCCCCCGGACGTCGACGTGCAGGCCGGCCCTCCGGGCGATCTGGACGAAGGGGTCTGCCCGCGGGTGGTCCTTGACGGTGATCCCGCCGCTGGTGGTCGCCTGGTAGGTCGCGGGGTCGTCGGCGACGACGTTGTGGTGGACGATGCCGGAGAGGACGAGCGGACGGCTCGCGCGGGAGGGGAAGGAGCGCTGCAGCCCCTCCTCGAGGACGGAGACGTTGCGCACGCCGTTCTGCAGCGAGATCACGAGCGACTCAGCGGTGAGGTACGGGCCGATCTGGGCGGTGATGTCGTCGTTGTCGACGGCCTTCGTCGTGAGGAGCACGAGGTCGTGACCGGCGACGGCGCAGATCTCGGTCTCGAGGCGGAGCTTGTCTGCCGGGACGTGCCGTCGGGTCCCTTCGAGGGTGGTGACGGTCAGGCCGCGCTCGCGGACCGCGTCGATGACCCTCGGTCGGCCGATGAGGGTGATGTCGGCGAAGGGGGCGAGGTGCCCCCCGACGTAGCAGCCGATGCTGCCCGCACCCACGATCGCGACCCGAGGTCGGCTCACGCGCTGCACCCTCTCTCACGACACGGGGGCGTGCGCCCCCTCCTGCTCCGGTCGATCGTACCCATGCCCCTTGTAGCAAGTGCTTGACACAAGGGGTGCGACGGGAGGAGAGTCCGCCTTGTAGCAAACGATTGCTACAAAGACTCCTTCGGAGGCCCCCATGGCATTGTTCCCTCTCCTCCTGGGCGCCACCGTGCTCACGATCCTGCTGCTCCTCGGGTTGGCCATGACCATCGTCTCCGGCTCTCGACCAGCCCGCGAGATCGCCGTCAGCCGAGACGAGGCCGACCACGTCGCACGCGTGCGTCGCCGGGGGCTGGTCGTCGACCTCGTCGCGGTCGGGGCGGGCATCGCCGTCGCCGTGGCGGTCCTGTCCGGCGTGCTCGACGGCCTGCCTGGCCTGGATCTCGGCCGCGGGACGCTCCTCGCCCTGGGCGCGGGCGCGTTCGTCGGGGTGCTCATCATCTGCGTCGGCGAGCTGACCACCCCTTCGCCCGAGGGGCGGGTGCGCCACGCGGGCCTCGCGCGCCGCTCGCCGAGCTCCTTCGTCGGCCGCGGGCCGGCCGTCGTGGCAGGCCTCGGGCTGGCCACGCTCGCGGCCGTGCTCACGACCGGGGTCCTCCTCGCCTCTCCCGACGACATGGGCCGCGAGGGCCGGTCGATCAACATCGTGTGCCCCCTGCCCGACGGGGCGGCGGTGGGCTCGGGCCACGGGCCCTTCCCCGGCTCCTTCTACGCGGTGCCGATCGCGCTGGGCGGCGTCGGGCTCGTCCTGCTGACGGCAGTCAGCCTCTCGGCGGTCGCTCGCCGCCCCGGGCTCGGAGTGGGGTCTGCGCCGCTGGACGCCGCGCTCCGCAGGGGCTCCGCCACCCGCATCCTGGGCGCGCTCGGCGTCGCGGCCTGGGGGACGACCGTCCCGATCGCAGCGGCCCTCGCGATGGGTCTGCGGGCGATGCGTCGGCCGATCACGTACGGCATCGACGGTGTTGAGCAGAGCGTCGCGTGCGCTCCGGGGGCGTACGGCCCGCTGATGTGGGCTGCGGTCGCTGTCGCGGCCGTGGCGCTCGTGCTCGCCCTCTGGAGCCTCGCCGAGGTTGTCACCGGAGGGCGGCGAGAGCTCTCGGACCTCACCGTGACCGAGCGGACGACCGCCGAGGTGAGGTGGTGACCGAGGCATCGCTCGCCGTCGACCTCGACGACCCGACCCCGCCCTACGAGCAGCTGCGGCGGCAGGTGGCCCAGCACATCGCGACCGGGGCCCTGGCCGAGGGGGATCGGCTGCCCACCGTGCGCCAGCTCGCCCGCGACCTCGGCCTGGCGGCCGGCACCGTCGCCCGCGCCTACAAGGAGCTCGAGTCCGCCGGCCTCGTCGAGACCCGCCGCGCGGCGGGTACCCGGGTGCTCGCGCGGGCCCGCCCCACCGCCCGGCAGGTCGAGGCCGAGCTCGCGTCCGCCGCCCGCGAGTACGTCGCCCGGTCCCGAGCGCTCGGGGTGGACCCCCTTCGCGCCGTCCAGGCCGTCGAGGCCGCCCTGGGCTGACCGCGTCAGCGGGCGTGCTGCGGGACGTACTCCTCCGCGGACGACGGGGTGACCTCGTCCCCCTTCGTCTGGCCGTGCCGGGCGAGGGACTCGCCCTCGACGTCGACGTTGGGCAGGATCTTGTCGAGCCAGCGCGGCAGCCACCAGGCCTTGTCGCCGAGCAGGTACATCGCCGCGGGGATGAGCACCTGCCGGACGAGGAAGGCGTCGAGGAGCACGGCGAAGGCGAGCGCGAAGCCGATCGACCTCACGAGCGCGTCGTCCTGGAGCACGAAGGCCGCGAAGACCGAGATCATGATCGCCGCCGCCGCGGAGACGACCCGGGCGCCGTAGCGGAAGCCGTCGATGACCGCCTCGCTCGCCGTCTCGCCGTGGACGTACGCCTCGCGCATCCGGGTCACGAGGAAGACCTGGTAGTCCATCGCGAGCCCGAAGACGATGCCGACGATGAGCATCGGCAGGAAGCTCATGAGCGGCGCCGGCTCGACGAGACCGAAAAGTCCCTCCTGGAAGACGAGGACCGTGGCCCCGAGCGTCCCGAGCACCGACAGGAGGAAGCCCGCGGCCGCGGTGAGCGGGACGAGGATCGAGCGGAAGACCATCATGAGCAGGACGAAGGCCAGCCCGACGACGACGGCGAGGTAGGGGACGAGCGCCTCGAGGAGCCTCTCCGAGACGTCGGTCTGGATCGCGGTGAGCCCGGTGACGCCGACGGTCGTGCGGCTCTGGTCCTCGATCTCGCCCTGACCGTCGCGCAGCGCGTGGAGGAGGTCCTCCGTCGCAGGGTCGTCGGCCGCGGTCGTCGGGGTGACGAGGACGATCGCACCATCGCCCGCCTCGTTGACCTGGGCCACCTGGGCGTTGGCGACACCCTCCTGGCCGGCGGCCCACTGGACGACCTGGCCGAAGGCCTGCTGCCCGGCCTGCGGGTCGGCGGCGGCCTCGCGGGCGTCGACGACCACGGCGAAGGGGGCCTGCCGGCCGGCGCCGAAGCCCTCGGTGATGAGGTCGGCGGCCCTGCGCTGGGTCGTGTCGACCGCGGCCGTCGAGTCGCTCGGGAGGGCGAGGTGGATGTCCTTGACGGGCACCGCCAGGGCGACGAGCAGGGCCGTCACCGCGAGACCGATGAGCAGCGGCTGCTTGCCGACGAGGCGGGCCCAGCGGGTGCCGTTGTTGACGATCTCGCCCTCGGTGACCATGTGGTCGGCGCGGACCCGGCCGGCGAAGGCCTTGCCCTTGAGCGCCCCGAGGATCGCGGGCAGCAGGGTGAGCGAGACGAGGACGGCGACGAGGACGGTCGCGGCGGCGGCCATACCCATCGAGGTGAGGAAGGGGATGTTGACGAGGGCGAAGGCGGCGAGCGCGATGATCACCGTCAGCCCGGCGAAGACGACGGCCGAGCCGGCGCGCCCCACGGCGAGACCGATGGCCTCCTCACGGTCGGAGTGCCGCAGCTCGGCGCGGTAGCGGGAGAGGATGAAGAGGGCGTAGTCGATGCCGACCGCGAGACCGAGCATCGTCGCGAGGATCGGCGTCGTCGTGCCGATATCGGTGAAGATCGTGGCGATCGAGACGCCGATGACCCCGACGCCGACGCCGACCATCGCGGTGAGGATCGGCAGGCCGGCCGCGACGAGCGAGCCGAAGGTCAGGACGAGGACGACGAGGGCGAAGGCGACACCGATGAGCTCGCTCGTCACGCCCGGCTCGGGGAAGCCCTGCATCGCGGGGCCGTTCGCCTCCGCGGTCAGCCCCGCGTCACGGGCGCTCTGGAGGTGCTCCTTGACGGCGTCCCGGGTGCCCTCCTCGACGTCGACGATCGAGTCGACGCCGAAGGTCCACGAGATCGTCCCGATCCGGCCGTCCTCGCTGAGCGGGGAGACGGCGGCGAGGTTCGCGCGGGTGACCTCCTCGGGCTGACCGGACTGCTTCGCGGCCTCGAGCATCTGCTGCTCGATCCCGGCAGCAGCCTCGACGGGCGGGACGAGCGCGGCCCTGGCGGCCTCGTCCATCTGGGGGACGGTCGCGAGGTCGGCGACGAGGGCCTCGACCGCCTGGGCGTTGTCGGGGTCGCTGAGCGTCTCGCCCTCGGGGGCGGCGACGACGACGGTGGCGCTGGCCTCGTCGAGAGCGTCGCCGGTGCCGGGGAAGAGCTCGGTCTGGAGGATCTGGGCCTGCTCCGAGGGGATGCCCGGGATGCTGAACTTGTCCACCATCGGATTGGCCTGCGTCGCGGCGCCCCCGAGGGCGACGACGAGCGCGAGCCAGGCGACGATGACGATCGGCCAGCGGCGGTAGGCGAGCTTGCCGAGGCGGTAGAGGGCGGTTGCCATGGGGTGTCCTTGGTCGGGTCGGTCGGGTGCGGCCGGCGTCGTCGACGGCCCATGGGCGAAGGGGGGTGAGGCTCACCCCGACGGGTCAGGCCCGGGGGCCTGCCGCGTCGCGCAGCAGCGCGAGGTTGGTCTCGATGCGCTCGGCGAAGGCGCCGAGCCCGGGGCGGTCGAGGGCGTCCTCGACGGAGAGCTGGAAGACGGCGGCGGCGGCAGTCACGACGACGCGGGCCTGCTGCTCGTCGACGTCGGGCCGGCTGCTGATGTGGCCGACGAGCTCGGCGAAGAGCGTCTCGACGCGCTCCTTGAAGCGGGGGATGAGGTCAGGGTTGGCGACGAGCACGTGGTGGAGGCGGCGCCAGTCCTCGATGCCGGCGCCCTGGGCGCTCGCGGCGGCGGCGGCGACACGGACGATGTGGCCGAGGAGGTCGTCCTCGGCGGGGCCGTGCAGCTGGTCGACGAAGGCCTCGGTGAGCTGAGGGAGCGTGCCGAGGACGGCGCTCTCCTTGGAGTCGACGTGGTTGAAGAAGGTGCGTCTCGAGATGCCGACCCGAACGGCGATGTCGTCGACGGTGACGTGCGTCCAGCCGCGCTCGGCGACGAGCTCCTGGGCGGCGCGGGTGATCGCCCGCGCGCGCTGGGACCCGCTCGCCGAAGCGGTTGCACTATCAGTCACATCGTGCAGTGTTGCACTCTGCTCACGATCGTGCAAAATCCGCGCCAAGCCCTTCGCACGAGCCAAGGCTCGTGCGAAGGGTTGGACCGGGACCGGGTCGCACGAGCCTTGGCTCGTGCGAAAGGGGTGGGAGGTGCGTCAGCTGGCGGGGGAGAGGGTGCCGGTGGACTCGCCGTGCTTCTTGCAGACCGCGGTCCAGGCACCGCCCTCGGTCGCGACCGTCAGCTCGCGGCGGCAGGACGCGCAGTACGTCGGTGGGGTCTTCGCCAGGGCCTGCTTGCAGGCGGTGTGCCCGCCCTTGGTCCGACTCCGGCCGCAGTGATGGCAGTACGTCGCGGTGACGACGGGCGGGATCGCGCCCAGGGTGTCCGCGTCGGAGTGGCCGGGGTCGGCGGCGTAGGGCAGGTCGCTCATGCCCTCAGTTTCCCAGGAGGTCGCCGAGCATCCCGCCACCGCCCCCGCCGCCGCTGCTCTGGTGGCCCCCTTCGGTGACCGACTCGCTCGGCTGGACGAGGACGTAGCCCTGCCCGCCGAAGGCCATCTGGAAGGTCTCGCCCGTCCCGCCCCGGACCATCGAGCGCAGCCCGCCGGTGTCGACCCGGATGTCCATCTGGACACCGGCGGTCCACAAGACCACCGCCTGCGCGTCACCGTAGGTGGGCGCGCCCGAGACGTCGAGGGCGACGGGATCCCCCTTCGTCGTGACGGCCACGTACCCACTGCCGCGGAGCTCGACGTTGTAGAGGCCGCCGGTCATCGCCGCTCCACGGGCCTGGATCCGCTTGATGTCCCACCGGATCGAGTCGGAGAAGGCGAGGACGTTGGCGCCGTTGACCGAGACCATGTCGTCCTCGAGGTACATCACCTGGACCTCGCGGGCCTCGTGCGCGACGAAGAGCTCGCCCGACCCGGTGCAGCGCATCATCTTCACGCCCTCGCCCGTGGCGGCGGCCTTGACGAGCTTGCCGAGACCGCCGGAGCCGGTGTTCTCGAAGCGGATGTCGCCCTGGTAGGCGACCATCGAACCCGCCCGCGCCCAGACCGGGCCGTAGCCCATCTGGATCTTGAGCAGCTTCTTGTTCTGCAGCGAGAACTGGTCCGGGGAGCTCTGCTCCTGGAACTCGGTGAAGAGCGAACCGTGGATCGGCATGGTCGAGACCCCCTCCTGAGTGCGGCGGCCACGGTGGTCGCCGAGGACGACAGTAGGGCGGACGAGGGCGGCGCCGTAAGGGGGGCAGCCCTACATCGTCAGGGCGAGCACCCCGGCCGGGAGCAGCCCGACGAGGACGACGAGCGTGTAGACCCCGGCCGCGTGCCAGGCGGATGCCGGCCGCGTGGCCAGGAGGTCCATCCGGGCGGCGACGTGCGCCTCGTCGGCGGCGCCGAGCATCGCCTCCGGCGTCCGGGAGCCGGCGAGGCGGACGAGGGCCCGGGCGAGCGGGACGTCCCCGGTCCGTTGCCGGGCCGCGCGGTCCGCAAGCACCTCGATGAGCAGGCGCACCTCGGAGAGCGCGCGGTCCGAGCGCAGCCACCGCGGCGCGCTGCGGTGGGCGACGGTGAAGTACTCGAGGAGCAGGTCGTGGCGCTCGCCGAGGTGGGCGCGCTCGTGGGCGAGCACGGCGTCGAGCTCGTCCTCGGGCAGCTCGGAGAGCGTGGCGGTCGAGAGGACGACGCGGCGCCGGCGCCCCGGCACGCAGTAGGCGGTCGGGGTGTGGTGCTCGACGATCGTCAGCCGGCCGTCGCGGTGGTCGTCGCCGACGAGGCGGAGCAGGGCGCGGTGGCGACGCCGGGCGCTGCGCAGCGTCGTGCCCACGAGGTGCCCGTTGACGAGGATCAGGCTGAGGCACTGCGCGCTCGCGACGAGGGCGACGAGCGCGGCGGCGACGTCGATCCCACGACGGTCCAGGGGCCAGATCGAGATCGCCGCGACCGGCCCGGCCGCGATGACGCAGACGGTGCCCGCCAGGGCCGTCGTCTGCCACAGGAGCAGCGCCGCCCGGGGGGAGCGGCGCAGGCCGGGCAGGGCGCTGAGCACCCTGGGCGCGGTGGTGACGAGGAGGACGCCGACCGCGACGAGGAGGATCGCGGTCATCGACGCCGACGGCGAAGGGGGACCACGGAGCGTGACGAGGTGGACTCGGTCTGGCCGGTCGCCTTCGGCGCCTCGGCGGCGCGCGTCTCGACGGCGTCGAGGGCGGCGCGCAGGCTGGCGATCTCGGCGGGGGTGGCCTCCTCGATGAAGTGGAGGATCGCCGAGGTCTTCTCCTCGTGCGGGATGCTCTCGAGGGGGTCGCGCATCGCCTCGGCCGTCATCTGCTGCCGGCTCTGGGCGGCGCGGTAGCGCCATGCGCGACCGTCCTGCTCGCGCTCGAGCACGCCCTTGTCCGCCAGGCGGGTCAGCACCGTCATGACGGTCGTGTACGCGAGGTCCTTGCCGGTCTCGATCCGCTCGAGGACCTCCCTGACGGTCAGGCCCGCCTCCGGCCCTGCCCAGAGCACGTCCATGACCGATCGCTCCAGAGATCCCAGGGAGCTGCGCGCGCTAGGCATGTCCGATCACCTTCCCGTTCTTCGTGATGCTGCTCAGGTCGACCACGTGGTCGACCAGGTCGGTCCCGACATCGTGGTGCGACACGAGGATCACGGTACGTCCTGGTGCGCCGGCGAGGAGGTCTGTGATGACGGCCTGTGCCGTCGGGTGGTCGAGGTGCGCGCCCGGCTCGTCGAGGAGGAGCACGGGGCGGTCCGAGACGAGGGCCCGGGCGATGGCCAGGCGGGTGCGCTCGCCGCCGGAGACCCCGAGGCCGCCGACGCCGAGCCGGGAGTCGAGTCCGTCGTCGAGGCCGTCGAGCCAGGTCTGCAGGCCGGCGCAGCGAAGGGCGTCGAGCAGCTCGTCGTCGGTGGCCGCCTCCTGCTGGGGGCCGCGGGCGAGCCGGAGGTTCTCGCGGAGGGTGGAGGCGAAGACGTGCGGCTCGTCGTCGACGACGGCGACGAGCGAGCGGACGTCGGCGACGGGCAGCTCGGCGGTGTCCTGACCGTTGACGAGGTAGCTGCCGGTCGTCGGGTCGAGGTGCCTGCCGAGGACGGCGAGCAGGGTCGACTTGCCGCTGCCGTTCGCCCCGACGAGGGCCAGGTGCTCGCCCGGCTCGATCGTCAGGGACACAGGACCGAGGTGGGTGGCGCCTCCGGTCCACGACGCGGTGAGGTCCCGCAGCTCGATGACGGGGGCGCTGGCCAGGGTGCGCAGCCGCTCCCCGGCGGTCGTGTCGACGTCGGCGCGATCGACGACGGCCGGGTCCTGGTCGAGGAGGGCGTCGAGGCGGGTCTGACCGGCCGTCGCGCGAGCCAGCGCGCGGGTGGCGTCCGTGAGCACGCCGAGGATCTCGCCGGTGGCGACGGGTGCGAGGACGAGGAGCGCCTTCACCGGGGTCGAGACGTCGCTGCCGATCGCCACCCAGGCACAGCCGAGGGTCGCGAGCGCCGTGACGAGCAGGACGCCGCCGGAGACCAGGGCGCGACCGCGGGCCTGGCGACCCAGCTCGGCCCGCAACGCGCCGTGGGCGTCGGCGACCCAGCCCTCGGCGGTCCCGGTGGCGCCGATGGCACGCAGGTCGTCGGCGTAGCGGGTCGCGAGGTGGCTCACGCGGGTCACCTCCGCGCGGGCGGCGAGGACCTCGGCCTGGGCGGAGGCCTCGAGGCGGTAGCAGAGCGCGACGAGGGCGGCGCAGGCGGCGAGCATGCCGGCGAGGACGAGCCCGGCGGCCGGCTCGAAGAAGGCGGTGAGCAGGGTGGCGACGACCCCGGCGAGCAGAGCGCCGATGACGGGCACCGTCACCCGGACAGCGGCCTCGGTGATGTCGGTGAGGTCGTCGACGACCCCGGTCAACAGGTCGGTGCGGCCCCTCCGCCCGAGCCGGGCGGGGGTCAGCGGGACGAGCCGCGCGTAGGTCTGGGCGCGTCGGTCGGCGAGCACCTCGAGCGCGGCGTCGTGGCTGCGCAGCCGCTCGAGGTAGCGGAAGACCGGACGGCCCAGGCCGAAGGTGCGCACCCCGACGATGGCCGTGATGAGCAGGAGGATCTGGGGCCGCTGGTCGGCCCGGACGATGAGCCACCCCGAGGTCGTCGTCAGCGCGACACCGGAGGCGGCGGCCGCGCCGCCGAGCAGCCCGGCGATGATGATCTTCGGGCTGACGGCGAGGACGCCACCGTCCTGCCGCCGGGGCGCACGGGAGGGTCGGGCGATGCTCATCGGGCCCCGCCCCCCTTCGTCGCCGTGGCCTGGGGAGACCCATGATCCCCCGCCGACCTGGGACCGGCCTGGGACGAGTCGGTGGGCGACTCGAGGTGCACGTGGTGGTCGGCGCGGGCGACGAGCTCGGGGCGGTGGGTCACCGCGATGACGGTGCGGGTCTGGGCGATCCGCTCGATCGCGTCGTGCACGGACGCCGTCGCTGCGACGTCGAGGTGGGCGGTCGGCTCGTCGAGGAGGATGACCGAGGCGGGGGAGAGGACCGCGCGGGCGAGGACGAGCCGGGCGCGCTGGCCGGCCGATAGGCCGAAGCCGTCGTCGCCGACCGGCGTCGAGAGCCCCTGCGGCAGCCCGGCGACGAAGCCCTCGAGGCCGACCTCGCGCAGCGCGGTCCACATCGCCGCGTCGTCCGCGTCCCTGCCGAGAGCGAGGTTGCCGCGCAGGGTGGGTGCGCCGAAGAAGGGACGCTGGGTCACGAGGTGCACGGCGGGGGCGAGGACGGTGCCGGCGGTCGGGGTCCGCAGCCCCGCGACCAGCTCGAGCAAGGTGGTCTTGCCGACGCCCGAGGTGCCGGTGACGGCGGTCAGGCCGCTGCCGGCGCTCAGGCTCACGCCGTCGAGCACCGCCCGTTCGGTGCCGGGATAGGTGTACGAGAGGTCGGTGACGACCACGGCTCCCGGCTCCGCCCCCTTCGTCCCCGGCTCGCCGGCAACCCCGGCGGACGAGCGAGAGGCGAGCTCGGCGAGGATGCCCTGGACCGCCTCCGCACCGTCGGCCGCGGAGTGGAACTCGCCGCCGACCCGGCGGACCGGCCAGTACGCCTCCGGGGCGAGGAGGATCGTGAGCATGCCGACCCACAGGTCCATGGCCCCGTAGGTGAGCCGCAGACCGACGAGCACCGCGACGATGGCTACGGAGATCGTCGCGAGCAGCTCGAGCGCCGCCGAGGACATGAAGGCCAGGCGCAGGGTGCGCATCGTCGCCCGGCGGTGCCGCTGGCTGACCTCCTGGACCGAGCGCACCTGACGGTCGCCGCGCCCATAGGTGACGAGCGTCGGCAGGCCGGTCATGACGTCGAGGAAGTGGCCAGACAGGTCGCTCAGGGCGCGCCACCGCTTCCGGGTGTCCTCGGCGGTCGACATGCCGATGAGCACGGCGAAGAGGGGGAGCAGCGGCAGGGTGAGGATGACGACGAGCGCGGCCGGCCAGTCGAGGACGAGCAGGGTGAGGATCACCAGCGGCGGCACGACGGCCGCGGTGACGAGGGTCGGCAGGTACTTCGCGACGTAGGGCTCGACGCTCGCCGTGCCCTGCGCCGCGAGGGTCAGCGCGCGCGAGGGCTCGGGGCGCTCCTCGGCCGGGCGCTGCAACCAGGTCGCGACGAGCTCCTCGCGCAGCTGGGTGCTCACCTGCGCTCCGGCCCAGGCCGCGACCCGCTCGGAGACCGCCGCGAGCACGGCCCGGAGCGCGAAGATCCCCAGCGTCGCGAGCGCCGGGGTGAGGATCGGCTCGCCGCGCACGACGGCGACGACGAGCGTCGTCAGCGCGAAGGCCGAGGCGATGGTCGCCAGACCCCCGAGGACTCCCAGCGCTCCGAGCACCCCCACCGGGCGCCGCGTCTGCGGTACCAGGCGGAGGAGTCGGAGGTCGAAGGGGGCGGCCATCGGGTGCCGGTCAGCCCTTGACGGGCTCGCCCTGGGTCGTCGCCAGCGGGTCGGTCGACGCGGGGATGTGGTCCGTCGAGATCCGCTTGCGGAAGACCCAGTAGTTCCACGCCGTGTAGATGAGCGCGATGGGCGTGAAGACGAGCGCCGCACCGGTCATGATCTTCAGCGTCAGCGGGGAGCTGGCGGCCGCCTCGAGGGTGAGGTTCGGGTCGTCACCGCGCCCGTTGATCGCGTTGGGGAAGAGCATGAGGAAGTACGTCGCGACGGCGAAGAGGATCGTCAGGGTCGTGCCGACGAAGGCCTTGCCCTCCAACCCCTTCGTGTTGAAGAAGATCGCCGCGAGCAGCGCGACGGCCGCGAGCGCCGTGGTGAGCCACGACCACGCCGAGCCCTCGAGGATGCCCAGCCACAGGAGCAGGACGACAGCGAGGACGGCCGAGACGAGGCCCGCCTTCGTCGCGAAGGCGCGCGCCTGCTCCCGGATCTCGCCGTGCGTCTTGAGCGCGACGAAGTGGGCGCCGTGCGTCAGGCAGAGCGCGACGATCGTGATGCCGCCGAGCAGGCTCACCGGGTTGAGCAGGCTGAAGAGGGTGCCGGTGAACTCGGTGTACTCGGTCTGGCCGGCCATGTGCGCCTCCATCGGCAGGCCGTAGACGAGGTTCGTCAGGGCCGCGCCGACGAGGAGCGGGGCGACGAGGGAGCCGCCGATGATGCAGTAGTCCCAACCCTTGCGCCACGCCTCGGAGTCCCGCTTGTGGCGGTACTCGAAGCCCATGTTGCGCAGGATGAGCGCGACGAGCACGAGGAGCAGGGCGAGGTACATGCCGGAGAACATCGTGGCGTACCAGTGCGGGAAGGCGGCGAAGGTCGCGCCACCGGCGGTGAGCAGCCACACCTCGTTGCCGTCCCAGAAGGGCCCGATCGTCGTGAGGAGGACGCGGCGTTTCTTCTCCTCCTCGACGGCCTGCGGCTCGGTGCCGCGCTGGGTGCCGCCGAGGACGGGGACGAGCATGCCGACCCCGAAGTCGAAGCCCTCGAGGACGAGGTAGCCCGTCCACAGGACCGCGAGAAGGATGAACCAGAAGGTCGTGAGTTCCATGTCTGTCGCGTCTCCTGTCAGTACGCGAAGGCGAGCTCGTCGTCGTCCTCGAGGAGCTTGGGCTCCTCGAACGGCTCCGCGCCCTTCTTGATGTAGTCGAGGAAGAGCTTGACCTCGATGACGGCGAGGACGCCGTAGACGAGGGTGTAGACGATCATCGAGATCCACACGTCGGCGGCACCGACGGAGGGCGAGACACCCTGGGCCGTCGTCATCTCACCCTGGACGATCCAGGGCTGGCGGCCCAGCTCGGTGAAGATCCAGCCGAAGCTGTTGGCGACGACCGTGGCGATCGGGGCGAGGACGAGCAGCGGCTTCCACCAGCCCTGCATCGGCACCCCCATCGCCTTCTTGCGCGTGGCGAAGAGGACGACGGCGGCAACTCCGGCGGCGAAGAAGCCGGCGCCCATCATGAGGCGGAAGTTCCAGTACGTCATCGCGATCGGCGGGATGTAGCTGTCCGCCTGGGTGAGCTCTTGGTCAGCGAAGGTCGCCCGGTACTCGTTCTCGATGTCGACCATGCCCTGGACCTGGCCGTCCCAGCTGCCGGTGCCGAGGTAGCTCAGCAGGCAGGGGATCTCGATGATGTGCCGGGGGTCCTCGCCCCCGAGCCCGGCGACGGTGAGCACCGAGAAGGGTGCGCACTCCCCGGCGGGCGGGGTGTCGTAGAGCGCCTCCGCGGCCGCCATCTTCATGGGCTGGACCTCGGTCATGATCTTGCCCTGGACGTCGCCGGAGACGGCGACGGCGAGGCCGGCGACGAGGGAGACGACCGCCCCGAGACGTGCGGCGCGACGCCACATCGGGACCTCCTCCTGGCCACCGGCGCCGGCGACCGTGGCGGCCTCGCCGCGCTGGGCCTGGCGCATCTTGTGGAAGGCGACGGCCATGATGAAGGCGCCACCGACCATGTACGCCGAGGTGACGACGTGCGGGAAGGCGACGAGCTGGACCTTGTTGGTCAGCACGGCGATGAAGTCGGCCATCTCGGCGCGGCCGGTGACCTCGTTGATCCGGTAGCCGACCGGGTTCTGCATGAAGGAGTTCGCCGCGAGGATGAAGTACGCGGAGAGCACCGTGCCGATGTGCACCAGCCAGATGCACATGACGTGGATCTTCTCCGGGAGCTTGCCCCAGCCGAAGATCCACAGGCCGAGGAAGGTCGACTCCATGAAGAACGCGAGGAGCGCCTCGAACGCGAGGGGGGCACCGAAGATGTCACCGACGAAACGGCTGTAGGAGCTCCAGTTCATGCCGAACTGGAACTCCTGGACGATGCCGGTGACGAGGCCGAGGGCGAAGTTGATCGTGAAGAGCTTGCCGAAGAACTTGGCCAGCCTCATGTCCTCGGGGTTGCGCTTGATGAGCCACCGGGTGTGGAACCAGGCGACGAGCGCGGACATGCCGATGGTGATCGGCACGAAGAAGAAGTGGTACACGGTGGTGATGGCGAACTGCCACCGCGCGAGCTCGAGGGTTTCCATCGGCTCCCCTTGCAAACGTCGTAGTACTACATGTCGTCGTACATGCTACGACGGACCGTAGTAGTCACAAGCAAGGTCCACCTGAATGGTGACGAGGGGCACGGGCCCTTTATCGGATAACCCGAGAAAGTGCGTGGAACCCGGGAACGGTTGTCGGGTTCGAGGAACCTTGTCGGGTCAGCGCGGGTGGGCGAAGGGCGCGGGGGCGAAGGGGGCGGGGGCGAAGGGGGCGTGGGCGAAGGGGGCGTGGGCGAAGGGGGTCAGGCGAGCGGCGCGCGGTACCGGACGAAGGGGGTGCCGGGCCGGCTGAGCAGGACGGTGAGCACGACGACGAGGCCACCGCCGACAGCGGTGGTCAGCCCGGCACCGAGCGTGGGCGAGGCCGCGCCGTGCAGGACGTCGGCGACGCGGGGACCGCCGGCGACGACGACGAGGAAAACCCCCTGGATCCGGCCGCGCATCGCGTCGGTGGCGGCGCTCTGCATCATTGCCGTCCGGAAGGCCGCCGAGATGACGTCCGCCGCCCCGCCGAGCGCGAAGAAGAAGGCCGCGACCCAGAGCATCGCCCCGAGCGAGCCGCCGGCCGCCATGACCGCGGCACCCATGCCGACCATGGACAGACCCCAGACGACGATCGACCCCGACACCGCGAGGCCGTGGTGCTCGACCCGCGACACCCATCCGGAGAAGACCCCGCCGAGGAAGGCCCCGAGCGGCATCGCCGCGAAGAGGACGGCAAAGGCGAACCCCCCTTCGCTCGGACCCCCGAAGTCGACGTGCGCCATCTCCGGCACGAGCGCCCGCGGCATCCCGAAGGTCATCGCCACCCCGTCGAGGACGAAGGACATAAGGAGCACGGGGTGCCCCCGGAGGTAGACGAGCCCGTCCCAGACCGACCGCAGCCCGGGCGAGGACGGGGGCGCGTCGGCCTCGCGCTCGATCGGCATCGTCGGCAGCCCGACGACCGCCCAGAGCGTCGCGAAGAGGGTGATCGTGTCGAGGAGGTAGAGCCAGGCATAGCCGATGAGCGGGATGAGCGCGCCGCCGATGAGCGGGCCGGCGATGGCCCCCGCCATGAAGACCGTCATCCCGAGCGAGCTCGCGGCGGGACGAAGGGGGGCGGGCACGATCCGGGCGATCGCGGCCCCGCGGGTGGGCTGGTTGATGGCGAAGAAGGCCTGCTGGAGGGCGTAGATCGAGAGCAGCAGCCAGACGTTCGTCGAGCCGAGGGCGGCCTGCACCCACAGCGCGGCCGAGCTGAGGATGAGCCCCCACGTCGTGATCGTCAGGACTCGCCGCCGGTCGAAGTGGTCGGCGATGCTGCCGCCCCACAGGCCGAAGACGAGCAACGGGACGAGCCCGAAGACCCCGGTGAGCCCGACGTACGCCGACGACCCGGTCATCCCGTAGATCTGGGCCGGGACGGCGACGACCGTCAGCTGCGCCCCGACGACCGTGACGGCCTGACCGACGAAGAGCCGCCGGTACTCGGGGATGGCGAGCGGGCGGGTGTCCGCCAGCAGTCCCCGGATCCGTCGCACCGAGGCACCCTACGTCCCCACCTCCTCGCACGAGCCAAGGCTCGTGTCGGACGAAGGGGGTAGGAGCCTTGGCTCGTGCGAAAGGGGGAGGGGGAGGAGCCTTGGCTCGTGCGAAAGGGGGAGGGGGGAGGGGGGTCAGACGACGAGCTCGGCGGCGGCCTGGGCGACCTGCTCGTGCTCGGCGCGCAGGCGGGAGAGGAAGGACTTCGTCCGCTCGTGCTGCGGGTCGTTGATGACCTGAGTCGGGTCGCCCTGCTCGACGACGACGCCGCCGTCCATGAAGATCACCCGGTCCGCGACGTCGCGGGCGAAGGCCATCTCGTGGGTCACGACGATCATCGTCATGCCGCGCTGGGCGAGCCGGCGCATGACGTCGAGGACCTCGCCGACGAGCTCGGGGTCCAGCGCCGAGGTCGGCTCGTCGAAGAGCATGAGCTTGGGTTGCATCGCCAGCGCCCGGGCGATGGCGACGCGCTGCTGCTGGCCCCCGGAGAGCGCGGCCGGGTAGGCGTCGTGCTTGTCCTGCAGCCCCACCTTCTCGAGCAGCTCGAAGGCCTCGGCCTCGACCTCGGAGCGCTTGCGCCGCTTGACCTTGATCGGCGCCTCCATGACGTTCTGCAGCGCGGTCATGTGCGGGAAGAGGTTGAACCGCTGGAAGACCATGCCGATGTCACGGCGCTTCGCGGCGATCTGCTTGTCCTTGAGCCGGTAGAGCTTGCCGTCCCGCTCGCGGTACCCGGCCAGGTCCCCGTCGACCCAGATCCGGCCGGCCTGGATGTCCTCGAGCTGGTTGATGCACCGCAGGAAGGTCGTCTTGCCCGACCCGGACGGCCCGAGGAGGCAGACGACCTCGCCCTCGTTGACATCGATGTCGATGCCCTTGAGCACCTCGTTGCTGCCGAAGGACTTGTGGACGTTGACCGCGTGCACGAGCGGCATGCCGGTTGTCATCAGACGCTCCTCCCGAGCAGCTTGGCCTTGGTGGTGTTGGCCTTGGCCTTCGAGTCATCGGTGGTGCCGTAGCCGCGGCCGAAGTACCGCTCGAGGTAGTACTGCCCGATCATGAGCACCGTCGTGATGACGAGGTACCAGATCGTGGCGGCGACGAGCGAGGGCATGACCTTGAAGGTCCGGCTGCTCACGACCTGGGTCTGGAAGAACAGCTCGGTGCCGAGCGGCAGGTAGGCGAGCAGCGAGGTGTCCTTGACCATCGCGATCGTCTCGTTGCCGGTCGGCGGGATGATGACGCGCATCGCCTGCGGCAGGACGACCCGGCGCATCGCCTGGCCGGGGCTCATGCCGAGCGCGGCGGCCGCCTCGCGCTGCCCCTCGTCGACCGAGAGGATCCCGGCGCGGGCGATCTCGGCCATGTACGCGGCCTCGGAGAGCCCCATCGCGATGATGCCCCAGATGAGCGTCGAGCTGATCTGGTTGACGTTGAGGCTGAAGAGCGTGAGGTCGGAGCTCAGCCCGAGCCAGCCGGCGAGCTGCTGGCTGAAGGGGAAGGGCCCGATGTCGAACTTCGGGTAGAGGTAGCCGATGCCCGAGCCGAAGAGGAAGACGAGCACGAGGCGCGGGATCCCGCGGAAGAACCACGTGTACGCCAGGCCGACGACCCGCAGCACCGGGTTGCTCGAGAGCCGCATGATGCCGACGACGACGCCGAGCGTCACGCCGATGATCATCGAGCCGACCGTCGCGATGATCGTGCCCTTGAGCAGGCCCTCGAGCACCGGGCTGAAGTTCATCACCCGGAAGGCGAAGGGGAAGTCCCACTTGGGGTTGGTGACGAAGCTCGACACGAGCATCGCGCCGAGCGCCCCGATGACCGCCACCGCGACCCACCGGCCGGGGTGGCGGACCGGGACGGCCTCGATCACCCCGGGGCGCTCGTCGGAGGACCGGGCGACGCCGCCCCCTTCGCTCGAAGGAGACGGCGTCCGCGCGTCGTCAGGGGTGGAACCCATCAAGGGTTGACGGCGAAGTCGTCGATCGCGCCCGACTCGTTGCCCCAGTTCTTCAGGACGGTGTCGTAGGTGCCGTCCTCCTTGATCGCCTTGAGCGCCTCGGCGATGGCGTCGGCGAGCTCGGTCTGGTCCTTCGGGACGACGATGCCGTACGGGGCCGAGTCGTAGATCTCACCGAGGGGCTCGAGCGCGTCGGGCTGCTGCTTGACCGCGTAGAGCGCGATGGGGGAGTCGGCGAGCATCGCGTCGACCTTGCCCGAGGCGAGGCTGACGGTGACCTTCGACTGCTCCTGCTCGACGACCGCCTTGATCGGGTCCTTGCCGGCGTCGGTGCACTCCTTGTTGCGCGCCTCGAGGTCGTCGATCTGGACGGTGCCCTTCTGGACGCCGATGCTCAGCCCGCAGGCGTCGTCCGGGTTGACGTTCTTCGGGTTGCCCTTGGCGGTGACCCACTGGGTGCCGGCGTTGAAGTAGGCAATCATGTTGACCTCCTTCTTGCGCTCGTCGTTGATCGTGAAGGAGCTCACCGAGACGTCGTACTTGCCCGAGCCGACACCCGCGAGCAGCGAGTCGAAGCTGGCGTTGCTCCACTCGGTCTTCAGGCCGAGCTTGTCGGCGACGGCGTCGAAGAGGTCGACGTCCATGCCCTCGACGGTCTTGCCGTCGTCACCGAGGAACTCGTTGGGGGCGTAGGAGGCGTCGGAGCCGACCTGGAGCGTCCCCTTCTCCTTGATCTCGGCGGGGACCTTGTCGGCGAGGGCCTCGTCGGCCTCGACCTTGAGCGACTCGGTGGCCGAGCTGGCCGAGTCGCCCGCCTCGTCGAGGCTGTCCGAGCCGCAGGCTGCCAGCGTGGTCGTCAGGGCGAAGGCGGCTGCCAGGGCGAAGGGGGCGCGACGCATGAGGGTTCCTCCGTGGTTCAGGTGGGCGCGGGCGCGCCTGGTGGGGTCATGGTGCCACCACGAAGGGGTGAGGGTCGCCCCCTTCGCACCGGTCGAGACCGAGCCGCAACCTGGCGCTCAGGAGCGGCGGGCCAGGAGGGCCTGGACGAAGACGCGCTGGATGTCGTCGGGGGTCTCGGCGATGTAGGAGCTGCCGCCGGACTCGTCGGCGATCTGCTGGAGCGCCTGCGGGTTGGCCTCGCCCATGCCGATGGTGATGATCCGCACCGGCTTCTCCGGGTCGTAGGCGCCGTCGAGCTTGTCGAGCAGCTGGCGGAGGTTGAGCCCGCCGTTGGGGTCGTCGTTCTCGCCGTCGGTGATGACGACGACGGAGTTGACGTAGTCCGGGTCGTACTCGTCGAGCATCGTCTGGTACCCGGCCCAGACCGAGTCGTAGAGGCCGGTGTCGCCCTTGACGTAACGGTCGGTCCGGTCGACGATCTGCGCCAGCCGGTCCCGGTGCGTGCCACCGTCCTCGAGCTTCGTGTCGAGCCGCATGATCGGAGCGAGCTCCCTGTGGTCGACACCCTTGCCGCCCTGGTCAGAGGAGAAGATCCAGGCGCCGACCTGGCTGCCGGCGGGGATGATCTGCAGGGCCCGGCGCAACGCGCCCTGGGCGATCTCGAAGCGGGTCATGCCCGGGGTGGTGCTCGGCCACGCCATCGAGCCCGATACGTCGATGATCGGGAGCATCCGCATGTCGGTGCGCAGCACGTGCCACTGCTCGGCCGCGGCGAGTCGCTCGTCACGGTCGAGCGGGGTCATCTCGGTGAGCTTCGCAGCGGGCTGGCCGGCGATCTCCGGCCCTCCGCTGCCGTCCGGGCTGCGGAAGCCGGCGCGCGCGAGGTCGCGGCGCATCTCCGTGCTGGCGAGGGCTGCCCGAGCCTTGTCCGCGATCTTCACCTGGTCCGAGGTGAGCTGGGGGTTGGTGATCCAGGGGTAGTCGAGCGACAGGGTCCCGTTCTCCGGCATGACGGCGCGAAGGGGGGAGTCGGGGTGCTCCTCGCCGAAGGCGGCGATCGCCTGCTCGGACGCGGGGAACTGGACGGTGCCCGAGGGGTCGCTCGCGTGGTCGCTCAAGAGCTTGGTCGTCGACGGCGCGGCGAAGCGGGAGAGGACGATGAGCCGAGAACCGGTCCGCATGCCGACGGTGTCGGGCTGTCCGCTGCGGCTGGCGTGGAAGGCGAGACGGCTCGCGCTGTCGACGTCAGGGTTGGCCATCTGCAGGTCGTCGCTGCTGTTGAGGAGCTGGCTCCACGAGCTGACCCGGGTGGCCTTGTCCCGGGCTGCCAGGACGACGGGAGAGCTGGCGACGGACGGCCCGGCGATCCACTGCCCCTGCGAGCCGTCGGTGTCGATGGCATCCACCCACGTCGACGAGTCCGGGATCCACGCCGCGGGGGCGTTGCCCTCGTTGATCGCCTGGGCGACCTCTGTCGCGCTCTCGGGCGAGACGCTGAACCTGGTGCACTCGTCCCCGTCGGCGACGCGCGTCAGGGCGCTGTCGACGGCCTCGGCGATCTCGGGGGAGACCGAGACCCTCAGCGTGCCGGCGGGGCAGGCGGACACCGACTGCTCGTCGTCGCGGAGCAGCGCCCAGGCCGCGGCGCCGAGGCCCAGCATGAGGGCGAGCGCGCCGGCGACGACAAGAGTCCACGGCGGGCGGCGGTTCTCACGATGTCGCGCGCGTCTCCGCTCGGACCTGGCCGAGAACTCATCGCCCGGGGAGCCGTCGCCGGGGACCGCGGAGTCGCTCCAGGCGTCGTCCCCCCATGCGTCGTCCCGACGCGAGGGCGAGCTCGACAGGTCGTCGCGGGACATCGGGCTCCTTCGATCCGGGCTCGCACGGTCAGTGACACCCCGGGGCCCGGGGTGTCACAAAGTCCAGTTCACCCCAGACGACCCGCGAATGTCGCCCGGGTGTGCGCATCGTCACGCTCCTGCCACACTGCTCGCATGGCCAACCTCGCTGTCAAGATCGCCGTCAACGCCGTCGCGCTCTGGGTCGCTGCCTTCCTCGTGGGCGGCATCAAGCTCGCAGAGGACGGCTCGACCTTCGCTTCGAGGTTCACGACGGTGCTCCTCGTCGCGGTTCTCTTCGGGCTCATCAACGCCGTGGTCAAGCCGATCGCCAAGCTCCTCTCCTTCCCGGCGATCGTGCTGACCCTGGGGCTCTTCACCTTCATCGTCAACGCCTTCATGCTCCAGCTCACCGAGTGGATCAGCGAGCCGCTCGGGCTGTCCTTCTCGATCGACCAGTTCTTCTGGGACGCCGTCATCGGCGCCCTCATCGTCACGGTCGTCTCGATGGTCCTGAACTTCGTCATCCCCGACGGTGACGACGCCTGATGGCGACCACCCCCGTGCGCCTGCGCGGCGCCCTCGACAGCGTGCCCGCCTACGTCGCCGGCAAGCCGGCTGCGGCCCGTGAGGGCCAGACCGTCTACAAGGTCAGCTCCAACGAGAACCCGTACCCGCCGCTGCCGTCGGTCCGTGCGGTCATCGAGGAGGCCGCCGGCACGGTGAACCGATACCCGGACATGGGCATCACCGAGCTGACGGAGGCGTTGTCCGAGCACCTCGACGTGCCGCCCGAGCGCATCGCCTGCGGCACCGGCAGCGTCGGCGTCCTCGGTCAGATCATCCAGGCGACGTGCGACGACGGCGACGAGGTCGTCTTCGCGTGGCGCTCCTTCGAGGCATACCCGATCGTCGTGGCGCTCGCCGGGGCGGAGTCGGTCCGGGTGCCGCTCACGCGAGACCACCGGCACGACCTCGACGCGATGGTCGCCGCGGTGACCGACCGGACCCGCGTCCTCCTCGTGTGCACCCCCAACAACCCGACCGGGCCGACCGTGACCCACGCCGAGCTTCTCGACCTCGTGGCGCGGGTGCCCGAGCACGTGCTCGTCGTCATCGACGAGGCCTACCTCGAGTTCGTCGAGGACGACGGCAGCCAGGACCCGGTCCGGGCGCTGGAGATCCACCAGGCCCACCCGAACGTGGCGGTCGTGCGGACCTTCTCCAAGGCCTACGGGCTGGCCGGCCTGCGGGTCGGCTACGCGGTGGCCCACGAGCCGGTCGCCGAGGCGCTGCGCAAGACGGCCACCCCCTTCGGCGTGAACTCGCTGGCCCAGGTCGCCGCGGTCGCCTCTCTCGGGGCCCAGGAGGAGCTCGGCGAGCGGGTGGCGGCACTCGTAGGGGAGCGTCGACGGGTCGTCGAGGCGCTGACCGCGGGCGGCTGGGAGATGCCGCAGAGCGGGGCGAACTTCGTGTGGTTCCCTCTCGGCGAGCGCACCCCCGACTTCGTCGCAGCCTGCGCCGACGCCGGCCTGTCGGTCCGTCCCTACGGGACCGAAGGGGTGCGGGTCACCATCGGTGAGCCGGAGGCCAACGACCGTCTCGTCGAGGTGGCCCGCAGCTTCGCCTGTCTCGAGGGGTGAGACTTCTCAGGTAGGTTGTCGCCCGACGACAACGCGTGTGCGCCCGGTCACATCCCGGGCCTCGGCGCGTCCACCGCACCGGCGCGGGGTGATCCCCCAGCCCGCCGGGACGAAGGGAGATGACGTGAGCGACAACGAGGTCGCGCAGGGCCGCAGCGCCGGCGCCGACATGGCGGGGGCCTTCGAGTCCTCGGGCGGGCACGGGCCGACCCCGCCGAGCCAGATCACCGGGCACTACTCGGCCGACAACCCGGACATGGTCCAGTTCGTCGACGCCGACGGCAACCGCCTCGGGATCACCGAGGCCAACGAGCCGTACAGCTGCATCGTCGAGGAGATGACCTCGCAGGACGCCCGGACGATCTACCGCGACCTCGTCCTCGTGCGCCGCATCGACGCCGAGGGGCACGCGCTGCAGCGTCAGGGCGAGCTCGGGCTCTGGCCCAGCCTCCTGGGACAGGAGGCCGCCCAGGTGGGCGCCGGTCGTGCGCTGCGCCCGCAGGACTACGCCTTCCCCGGCTACCGCGAGCACGGTGTGGCCTGGTGCCGTGGGGTCCCGCCGGAGAACCTCTTCGGGATGTTCCGCGGGGTCAACAACGGCGGCTGGGACTCCAACGCCAACAACTTCCACCTCTACACGATCGTCATCGGCAACCAGATGCTCCACGGCACCGGCTACGCCATGGGGGTCAAGGCCGACGGCGCCGTCGGCACGGGCGACCCGGACCGTGACACCGCGGTCATGGCCTTCACCGGTGACGGCGGCACGGCGCAGGGTGACTACAACGAGGCGCTCGTTTTCGCCTCGGTCACGGCGGCCCCGATCGTCTTCTTCATCCAGAACAACCAGTGGGCGATCTCCGAGCCCAACGACAAGCAGTTCACGATCCCGCCGTACCAGCGCTCGCGCGGCTTCGGGATCCCCGGCGTCCTCGTCGACGGCAACGACCCGCTCGCGACCTACGCGGTGTGCAAGGCGGCCCTCGACCGGGCGCGCGCGGGGGAGGGGCCGACCCTCATCGAGGCCTACACCTACCGGATGGGCGCCCACACCACCTCCGACGACCCGACGAAGTACCGCTCGGACGCCGAGGTCGAGATCTGGCGCGAGAAGGACCCGATCAAGCGCATGCGCGGCTTCATGGAGGAGAAGGGCCACGCCGACGCCGAGTTCTTCGCCGCCGTCGACGTCGAGGCCGACGAGATCGCGGCCCGCATCCGCGAGGCCTGCCAGACGATGCACGACCCGGACCCGGTGACGATGTTCGACAACATCTACGTCGAGGAGCACCCCGTCGTCGCGGCCGAGAGGGCGGAGTTCCAGGCCTACCAAGCCTCCTTCGTCGAGGAGGGGAGCCACTGATGGCGGGCAGCAAGCTCACCCTCGCGAAGGGGTTGAACGCGGGCCTGCGCCGGGCGATGGAGGAGGACCCGAAGGTCGTCCTCATGGGCGAGGACGTCGGCAAGCTCGGCGGCGTCTTCCGCATCACCGAGGGCCTGCAGAAGGACTTCGGCGAGGACCGGGTCATCGACACCCCGCTCGCCGAGTCCGGCATCGTCGGCACCGCGGTCGGGCTGGCGCTGCGCGGATACCGCCCGGTCGTCGAGATCCAGTTCGACGGCTTCGTCTACCCGGCCTTCGACCAGATCGTCAGCCAGGTCGCGAAGATGCACGCCCGCTCGCTCGGCAACCTCCGGGTCCCGATGGTCATCCGCATCCCCTGCGGCGGAGGCATCGGTGCGGTGGAGCACCACAGCGAGTCCAACGAGGCCTACTTCGCCCACACCGCGGGCCTGCGGGTCGTCAGCTGCTCGAACGCCGCTGACGCCTACTGGATGATCCAGCAGGCCATCCAGACCGACGACCCGGTGATCTTCTTCGAGCCCAAGCGCCGCTACCACGAGCGCGGCCAGGTCGAGGTTGACCGGGACGCCGGCGCGGACCTCGGGCTCTACGAGTCCCGCGTCGTCCGCGAGGGCACCGACGCGACGCTGCTCTGCTACGGCCCCATGGTCAAGACCTGCCTCCAGGCCGCCGATGCCGCGGCGGAGGAGGGGCGCAGCCTCGAGGTCATCGACCTGCGCACGCTCAGCCCGCTCGACCTGCCGGCGATCCTCGACTCCGTCCGCAAGACCGGGCACGCGATCGTCGTCCACGAGGCGCAGACCTTCGTCGGGCTGGGGGCGGAGATCGCCACGCTCATCCAGCAGGAGGCCTTCTACCACCTCGAGGCGCCGGTCCTGCGGGTCGGCGGCTACAACATCCCCTACCCGCCGAGCCGGCACGAGGAGCACTTCCTCCCCGACCTCGACCGGGTGCTCGACGCCGTCGACCGATCGCTGGAGTACTGAGCATGGCGCTGAAGAAGTTCAACCTGCCCGACCCCGGCGAGGGCCTCACCGAGGCCGACCTCGTCACCTGGCGGGTCGCCGTCGGCGACGTCGTCAAGGTCAACGACATGGTCGTCGAGGTCGAGACCGCGAAGTCGCTGGTCGAGCTGCCGATCCCCTTCGCGGGCACGGTCGTCGAGCTGCTCGCGGCCGAGGGCGACACCGTCGAGGTCGGCGCGCCGATCATCGTCGTCGAGACCGGCGAGGGCGGGAGCGACCCGGCCGCCGCGGCCGAGCCGGCTGCCGCCGAGGGCGAAGGGGACGAGTCCAGCGGGCCCAACCTCGTCGGCTACGGGGCGAAGGCCGGGTCCACCCGGCGTCGCGCTCGCAAGGGGGCCCCGACCCCTTCGCCGGAGGCCGAGGTGGCACCTGAGCCCGAGCCCGCGATGCCCGTCACCGGCGAGCGCGCCCGCGCGCTCGCGAAGCCGCCGGTCCGCAAGCTCGCGAAGGACCTCGGCGTCGACCTCGGGTCGATCACCCCGTCGGGCGACGGCGGGATCGTCACCCGGGCGGACGTCGAGGCGGCGGCCTCAGGAGGCGCAGCGCCGACGGAGCCCGTCGCGGCTCGTCGCAGCGCCTCGCCCACGCAGAGCGTGGGACGCAGCACCTCAGGGAGCAGTGCGACGGAGACGCGCATCCCGATCAAGGGCGTCCGCAAGATGACCGCCCAGGCGATGGTCGACTCGGCCTTCACCGCGCCGCACGTCACGGAGTTCATCACCGTCGACGTCACCGCGACGATGGAGCTCGTCGACCGGCTCAAGCGCGACCGCGCCTTCACGGACGTCAAGGTCACGCCGCTGCTCGTCGTCGCCAAGGCCCTCTGCCTTGCGATCCGTCGCAACCCGCAGGTCAACGCGTCCTGGGACGAGGCCGCCCAGGAGATCGTCGTCAAGCGCGACGTCAACCTCGGCATCGCCGCAGCGACCCCGCGCGGGCTCCTCGTGCCGAACATCAAGGGCGCCGACTCGATGTCGATGCGCGAGCTCGCCGACGCGATGGCCCAGCTCGTCTCGACGGCGCGCGAGGGCAAGACGCAGCCGGCCGACTTCGCCGGGGGGACCGTGACGATCACCAACGTCGGGGTCTTCGGCGTCGACACCGGCACCCCGATCCTCAACCCGGGTGAGGCCGCGATCCTCGCCTTCGGCGCGGTGCGGCGCATGCCGTGGGTCGTCGAGCGGGACGGCGTCGAGGAGATCGTGCCGCGCTGGGTCACCCAGCTGGCCCTCTCCTTCGACCACCGGATGGTCGACGGCGAGCTGGGCAGCAAGGTCCTCGCCGACGTCGCGGCGCTGCTCCACTACCCGGGGCAGGCGCTCGTCTGGGTGTGACCCGAGCACGACGAAGGGGGTGCGGCCGGGCCAGGCCGCATCCCCTTTCGCCGTCGCTCTTGGTCAGTCGACCGTCTGTGAGAGCTGGAACGCGGTGTAGCTCGAGACGAGACCGGTCCCGCCGCCGATGGAGAGCGTCGACAGCGGCTGGTTGACGAGCGCGGTGCGCGTCGCCGCCGTAAGGCTGGAGGAGTCGGTGAAGTAGAGCGGGCCCTGGTCCTTGGCGGCCGCCGAGGTCACCGCCATCGCCTGGAAGAGCTGGTTGCGCTCCACGACCCAAGCCGTGCTCGACGACATGAGACCCCCCTTCGTCGCGATGTTTATGGCCCCGTTGACGCGGTTGCTGCCGGTCCACCGCTCGATCCGGACTCCGGGCAGGGCGCTGCGGACCTGGGCCTCGGTCTCTGCGGAGATGCTGGGCCCACCGCCGAGGAGCACCACGCGGCGTGGGGCCAGGCGCTTGAGCTCGGTGGCCGTCTCGGCGTGGAGGCGCTCTTGGGGGGTGAAGAGGACCGGCGCCTTGAGCCGCCCCGCCACGGGGGCCACGGCGATGGCGGCGGTCACGTTCTTCTCGGTGGCGACGAAGGCGGTGTCGAGGCCCGGGGCGGCGGTAAGCGCGCTGATGAGCGCCGACGACGCGTACCTCGTCGGGCCTCCCCATCGCTCGACGACCCCGGTGGTCGCATACTGCCGCAAGGCTCGCTCGAGCGTCGTGCTCGCCGCGACCGTGCCGCCGAGCAGGACGATCTTGGCCGGCTTGAGGCGTTGCAGCTCTGCGGCGACGGGGGCGTTCACGGCGTCGCGGCCCACGAGCAGGAGCGGCGACCCGGAGCGGCCTGCGGCCGGGGCCGCCGAGAGGATGTCGGCTGTCGCGCTCGCGGCGGCGACGTAGGCGACCGGCGCCCCGGCGGGGAAGGTCTTGGCCGACGCGCCCGCCGAGATCGAGAACCGGTCGTTCCCGCCGACCCGGGTGACCTTCTTCTTGGCGATGGCCTCGTACATCGTCTGCCGCTTCGTGTAGACGATCCGGCTCACGCCCTCGATCGTGCTCACCTGTCGCGACTGCGTGCCGCTGCTCGACCCGTCGTGGGTGAGCACGCCGATGCTGTAGTGGTAGGGGCTGTGCTGGACGGCGCCGATCGAGTTGACGTGCCAGCCGTCGGTGCGGGGGAGCCAGCCGTTCTTCAGCGCCACGGTGCCGCTCGGCGGGCCGGCGGTGACGCCCCAGTCCTGGGCGGTGTTGATGTTGCGCATCTGGGTCATGCCGTAGGACCGGTTGGTGCTTGTCAGCTTGCCGGTGGCGCGGGTGAAGTGCTCCATGAGCAGCGCCTGGTCCTCGGGGACCGTGGACGTCAGCCCCCAGTGGTCGGCCGGGTCGGAGATCGTCTGGGTCATGCCGAGCCGCTGCGAGACGCGGGTCAGGCCGTCCCGGCGGCCGATGTGGGTGTAGAGCGAGGTCGTCGCGGCGTTGTCGCTGTTGCGGATCATCGGGACGATCTTCGACTTCTCCCACGTCGTCAGCCCGCGGCCGGCGGCCTGCGCCTTGAGCATGACCCCGGCCATGATCTCGACCTTGACGATGCTCGCTGTGACGTTGCGGTTCGAGGTCTTCGTGTACGAGAAGACCTCGCCGGAGCCAGGGATGCGGACGGCGACCCCGGTCGCGCCTGGCCGCCCGGCGAGGTAGGTGCGCAGCTCGGACTCGAAGGGGAATCGGTTCGACGCCGTGGTGGTCGACATGGAGCGCTGCTGCGCGGCAGCGTTGACGGAGGCCTCGTCGACAGTGACAGTGAAGGTCAGGGCACCCCGGACAGGGCTGTCCGCTGCGGCGGGGGCGGTAGCCGCCTGCTCCGCGGGCACGATCTCGTCGAGATCGCCCGTCGTCGGGGTCTGCGCCGTGCAGGTGACGCCCTCGCCGGTGGGCTCGACCTCGACCTTGGCCCCCTTCATCGTCCGGCCGGCGAAGCCAGGCTTGCCGACGACCTTCAGCGGACCATCCGCCGGCAGGGTGGCCGTGCCACCGTCGGCAAGGTCGCCGGTCACGGTGATCGTGTCGTCGCCGATACCGTCGCAGATGACGGTGAGCTCCTCGGTGACGGGGTCGGCCTGTGCGGTGGCTGCGGCCGCGACGAGCCCGAGGGTGCTCGCGGCGGCAGCCGCGACGAGAGTCCGGACGGTGCGCATGTGTGTGCTCCCCTGCTGCTTCTGTGTGGCGGTGGCGTCAGTCTGCCACCGCCCGTCGGGCCGGTCACGGGTCGCCGACGCGCGGACCTAGGGTGGATCCCATGTCCGCCCCCTCCACCCCGGCCCCGCGCGGCAGCGCGATCTGGGCCGGGTCGCTGCTCGTCGCCACCGTCGTCGCCACGGTCCTCGCCGTCGTCGTCGGGTCGGCAGCGGTGGCCTACGAGGCGGGCGACCCGGGCGCGCTCGTCCGGTGGGGCATCCCGGTGGTCACCGCGGTGCACGACGTCGCGGCGGCGCTGACGGTCGGATTCCTCCTCGTCGGCGCCTTCCTCGTCCCCGAGACGACGAGGACCCGCCGCAGGCTGCTCGCGAGCCGGGCAGCTTCCCTCGCCGGGTCGGTGTGGATCCTCACCCTCCTGCTCCTCGTCGTGCTCACCTTCGCCGACCTCGCGGGCGTGCCGATCGGCCAGGAGGGCTTCTGGACCCAGCTCGTCTCCGTCGTCTGGAACCTGCAGATCCTGCGGATGAACATCATCAGCGCCGTCGTGGTCCTCGTCGTCGTCATGGCGTGCGCGGGCTCGGACTCCAAGGCGGTCCTCGCGTGGGGCTTCTTCGGGTCGTGGCTGGCGCTGCTGCCGCTGGCGCTGACCGGCCACTCCGCGGCGGCGCTCGACCACATGACGGGTGTCAACGCCCTCGGCGTCCACCTCCTCGCGGCGACGGCCTGGGTGGGTGGGCTCGCGGCCCTGGCCGTGATGCACCGCGGGCTCGGCCCGCACCTCGCCCCGGCCCTGCGCCGCTACTCGAGCGTCGCGGCCTGGTGCTTCGCGGGAGTCCTCGGCTCGGGCGTCGTCCTCGCCTGGACCAACATCGCCGCCTGGGACAACCTCCGCAGCCGCTACGGGCTCCTCCTCCTCGTCAAGGTCGTCCTCGGCCTGCTCCTCGGCGTCTTCGGCTGGTGGCAGCGGCGGACCTTCGTCCGCAAGGTCGACGAAGGGGGGCGCGCCCCCTTCGCCCGGTTCGTCCTCGGTGAGCTCCTCGTCATGGGCGCCGCCTTCGGCGTCGGGGCGGCGATCAGCCGCACGCCCCCTCCGACGAACGTCCTCGTCGAGGTCCCGAGCTCGATGGTCTACGCGCTCTCGGGCTACCCCGACCCCGGCGCACCGCCCTCGGGTGCCTGGCTCACGTCGTGGAACGTCGACTGGCTCTGGCTGGCCGTCGCCCTCGTCGCGGTCGGTGTCTACCTGCGCTGGGCGCTGCGCCTGCGGGCGCGTGGTGACCGCTCGTCGGTGCTGCGGACGATCTCGTGGGTCGTCGGCTGGGCCGCCTTCGTGTACTTCACGAGCGGGGCGCCCGGCGTCTACGGCAAGGTCTCCTTCAGCTGGCACATGATCGAGCACATGGGCGTGGCGATGATCGTCCCGCTCTTCCTCGTCCCCGGCGCCCCCATCACGCTGGCGCTGCGCGCGCTGCCGGCCCGGACCGACAAGACCCTCGGCCCCCGCGAGCTGATCCTCGCGTCGGTGCACTCGCGCTACCTGAGGGTCGTCGCCAACCCGGCGGTCGCAGCGGCACTCTTCTTCTTCAGCATGGCGCTCTTCTACTACAGCCCGCTCTTCGAGCTGTCCATGAGCACCCACACCGGGCACGTGCTCATGATGATCCACTTCCTGCTCAGCGGGTACGTCTTCGTCTGGGTGCTCATCGGGGTCGACCCCGGCCCGAAGCGCTGGCCGCCGCTCGCGCTGCTCGTCGTGCTCTTCGTGACGATCAGCTTCCACGCGTTCTTCGGCGTCATCCTCACCGAGAGCACCACCCTGCTCGCCGGGGGCTTCTTCGGCTGGCTCGACCTGCCGTGGGTCCCGGACCCGCTCGCCGATCAGCACAAGGGTGGCGAGATCGCCTGGGGCGTCGGCGAGGCACCGACCCTCGTGCTCGCCGTGACCGTCGCCGTGCAGTGGATGCGCAGCGACGACCGGGAGACGAGGCGACGGGACCGCCGCGCCGACCGTGACGGCGACGCCGAGCTCGAGGCGTACAACGCCCACCTCGCGGCGCTCGGGCGGACCCAGGACCAGGGCTGACGTCGCGCGGCCCTGATTTCTGGGTGGGCCGCAACCCGCCGCAGCGCTACGCCGCGGCCTACCCTCGTCCCGAGGACGCGGGCTCTGCCGCGTCACCTGCCCCGGAGGTCACTCCATGTACATCGGCCTTGGCATCTTCTTGCTGCTCGTCGGTCTCGTCATCGTCTTCGCCTACAACGGTGACCAGGTGATCGCGGGCATCGACCTCGGCGTCATCGGCTGGATCGCGATCGTCCTCGGCGCGCTCGCCATCATCCTCAGCCTCGTCATGAGCCGCTCGCGCCGGCCGGCCGGCTACACCGCCAGCCGCACCACCGACGGCCCGGACGGTCGCCGCTACGAGGAGACCCGCGTCGACCCCGACGACCGCATCTGACCCGACCCACGACGAAGGGGCCCGCACCGGATCACCGGTGCGGGCCCCTTCGCCTGTGGCGGGGTGGCTCAGAAGGCCGACTCCGGCACGTCCATGAGGGAGTTGTCCGTCGCCTCGGCGATGGCGCGCTCGGAGGCGAGGCGCGGGAGGACCTGGCTGGCGAAGAACTTCGCGGCGGCGATCTTGCCGGTGTAGAAGTCCTTGTCCTTGCCCTCGGCGGCGTCGACCTTCGCGACCGCGATCTCGGCCTGGCGCAGGAGCAGCCAGCCGATGACGAGGTCGCCGGCACCGAGCAGGAGGCGGCTGGTGTTCTGACCGACCTTGTAGAGGTTGGTGACGTCGCCACCCTCCTGGCGCGGGTCGGAGGCCATGAGCGGGCCGACCATCGCGCCGAGGATGCCCTGGGTGTCCTCGAGGCCCTTGCCGAGGAGCTCGCGCTCCTTCTTCAGGGCGCCGTCCTGGGCGTCGACGTCCTGCGCGAACTCCTGGATCTGCATCGCGATGTGGCCGAGCGCCTGCGCCTGGTCACGGATGATCTTGCGGAAGAAGAAGTCCATGCCCTGGATCGCGGTGGTGCCCTCGTAGAGGGTGTCGATCTTCGCGTCGCGGACGTACTGCTCGATCGGGTACTCCTGGAGGAAGCCCGAGCCGCCGAGCGTCTGGAGCGACTCCGTGCCGAGGAGCACCCAGGCCCGCTCGGAGCCGAGGCCCTTGACGATCGGGAGGAGCAGGTCGTTGACCCGGTTGGCCATCGCGGCGGGGGAGTCGTCGGCGATCTCCTCGGCGCCCGTCTTGCGGTGCTCGAGGTCGACGGTGTCCTGCTGGCTGGCCGTGTAGAGGACGAGCGCGCGCAGGCCCTCGGCGTAGGCCTTCTGCAGCATGAGGCTGCGGCGCACGTCCGGGTGGTGGGTGATGGTCACGCGGGGGGCGGCCTTGTCGGTCATCTGCGTGAGGTCGGCGCCCTGGACGCGCTCCTTGGCGTACTCGAGGGCGTTGAGGTAGCCGGTCGAGAGGGTGGCGATGGCCTTCGTGCCGACGAGCATGCGGGCGTGCTCGATGACGCGGAACATCTGGGCGATGCCGTCGTGGATGTCGCCGAGGAGGGTGCCGATGGCCGGCTCCTTCTCGCCGAAGGTCACCTCGCAGGTCGTGGAGACCTTGAGGCCCATCTTCTTCTCGACGTTGGTGACGTAGGCGCCGTTGCGCTCGCCGAGCTCGCCGGTCTCGAGGTCGACGTGGAACTTCGGGACGATGAAGAGGGACAGGCCCTTGGTGCCGGGGCCGGCGCCCTCGGGGCGGGCGAGGACGAAGTGGATGATGTTGTCCGTCATGTCCGACTCGGCCGAGGTGATGAAGCGCTTGACACCCTCGACGTGCCAGGTGCCGTCACCGTTGTCGGTGGCCTTGGTGCGGCCGGCGCCGACGTCCGAGCCCGCGTCGGGCTCGGTGAGCACCATCGTGCAGTGCCAGCCCTTCTCGATGATCCAGCGGGCGAGCTTCTTCTGCTCGTCGTTGCCGAGGAGGTGCAGGAGGTTGCCGAAGGAGTACGACGCGGCGAACATCGCGATGGCGGGGTTGGCGCCGAGCACCATCTCGTTCAAGGCCCACTTGAGCGACGGGGGAGCCGGCGTGCCGTCGAGCTCGGCCGGGACGTCGACGGACCAGAAGCCCGACTCGACGTAGGCGTTGTAGGACTTCGTGAAGGACTCGGGCATCGTCACCGAGTAGGTGGCCGGGTCGTAGACCGGCGGGTTGCGGTCCGCGTCGGTGAAGGAGGCGGCCAGCTCGTTCTCGGCGAGGCGTGAGACCTCCTTGAGCATGTCGCGGGCGGTCTCCTCGTCGACCTGGTAGGGCTCGACGCCGAGGACCTCCTGGCGGTTGAAGACCTCGAAGAGGTTGAACTCGATGTCGCGCAGGTTGCTCTTGTAGTGACCCATGCTGGCGTCTCCTGGTCATGTCGTCGGAACGCCGGCGTGGCCGGCGCTGGCTGTCGGTAAGCGGTCGCTTACTCGACGATCCCGTTCATCTTCACCTTTAGTTGCTTGCGGCAGCAAGCACGAGGCGGGTGATGTGACCCACAGGCCTCCCGTGTTCGCCGAGCGCGGCTGCCTACTGCTTGGTAGCGTTTCCTCACCGCCCGGGCCGACGGAGCCTCGGGTGCCCCCGGAGGAAAGGGAGCTCGACGATGAGTTCATCCACCTGGGCGCCGCGGATTGCCGCGGTCGCCGCCCTGACGCTGTCCCTCGGACTGGGCGCAGGCGCTCCCGCGCTCGCCGACCCGCCCACGCATGCGAAGGGGGTGAAGCCCGGGCCGTCCGATCCGGCCGCGCCGTCGGCGAGTGACCTGGCCGCCGACGGGCCCCACACGATCACGAAGACCGCGATCTCGGGGTCGGTGACCCCGGGCTTCGGTGCCGCGACGATCTACGCCCCAGCAGCGGGCAGCGGCTACGGCGGGGTGGCGATCTCGCCCGGGTACATGTCGACGCAGTCGGCCGTCAGCTGGCTGGGCCCGCGCCTCGCCTCGCACGGCTTCGTCGTCATCACCTTCGACACCACGACCGTCTGGGACAGCCCGGACTCGCGTGGCGTCCAGCTGCTCGCTGCGCTCGACTACCTCACCGGGTCCAGTCCAGCGCGCGGTCAGGTCGACGCCTCGCGCCTGGCCGTCATGGGCCACTCCATGGGTGGAGGAGGCTCGCTGGCCGCCGCCAAGTCGCGCCCGTCGATCGACGCCGCCATCCCGCTCACGCCCTGGCACACCGACAAGACGTGGCCGGAGGTGAGCGCACCGACCCTCATCGTCGGGGCGGAGAACGACGGCATCGCGCCGGTCGCCTCGCACGCGGAGCCCTTCTACGAGAGTCTCGCCACGAGCACCGACCGGGCCTACCTCGAGCTCAACGCGGCCACGCACTCCGCGCCCAACAGCGAGAGCGCACAGATCTCGACCTACTCGCTGGCCTGGCTCAAGCGCTTCGTCGACGGCGACACGTCCGTCGATCCCATCCTCTGTCCTGGGCCCGCGGCCAGTTCCACGGTGGAGGAGTACCGCTCCAGCTGCCCCTTCTGATCCGGGCCGTCAACGGCTGTGCGCCGGGGTGCGTGCCCCGGCGCACAGTCCGCTCGGGCGTCGGTTAGACTTCCGACCGCGCCACTGTCCCGGGAGACTTCACGGGCAGGCGCGCGCCGGTGTAGCTCAATGGTAGAGCGCCAGCTTCCCAAGCTGGACACGCGGGTTCGATTCCCGTCACCGGCTCCACGCACGACGAAGGGGCGGGGCCGGGAGATCCCGGCACCGCCCCTTCGTGCTGTGTCAGCCGGCGTAGACCGGGACAAGCGTGGGCGGGCGTACGAAGGGGACGCCGCCGTTGGCGGCAGTGACAGTGACAGTGAGGGTCGTCTCGTCCCCGTTGGCGAACGTGATGATCTGGGTTGCGGGGGAGGTGGTCGACCCGCCCGCCGGGACAGTCATGGAGCCGGCCGGGATCGTCACGGTGACGTTGTTGGTCCCGAGTCCCGAGACGGAGCCACCCACGGCGACCGGGTCGAGCTCCGCGCCGTAGGCGCCGAGCTTGAAGCCGGTGATCGCCGGGCCCGACGATGCGAAGGTGATGACGACGCCCTCGGCAGCGACGCCGCCGGTGTTGATGAGGGTGGCCGGCTGGATGACGAGCGTCGTGGCGTCGCGGCGCCCACTACCGGTGCCCTGCTGAGACGTGGAGAGGTTCGGAGCGTCGACGGGGGAGGCGGCGAGGGCGGGGGCGACGGCGGCGGCGGTGAGTACGGGGGCGCAGCTACTGACCGGTCACAGGTCCACAGCTGGCGCCCAGGTCTTAGGGGATGCCCGCCTGCGCTGACCGAACAGACCAGCCAGCTCACCCGAACCCTCTAGGGTCGTCGTCGTGCTCCTCTCCGACCGTGACATCCGCATCGAGATCGACGCCGGGCGGGTGGTCCTCGACCCGTGGGACCCCGCGATGGTCCAGCCGAGCAGCGTCGACGTTCGTCTCGACCGGTACTTCCGGCTCTTCGACAACCACAAGTACCCGGTCATCGACCCCGCGCAGGACCAGCCCGAGCTGACCCGGCTCGTCGAGGTCGACCCCGAGGAGGGATTCGTCCTGCACCCGGGGGAGTTCGTCCTCGGGTCGACGCTCGAGACGGTGACCCTGCCCGACGACCTCGCGGCGCGCGTCGAGGGCAAGTCCTCGCTGGGGCGGCTCGGCCTGCTGACCCACGCGACCGCCGGGTTCGTCGACCCGGGCTTCTCCGGCCACGTCACGCTCGAGCTGAGCAACGTCGCGACCCTGCCGATCATGCTGTGGCCCGGGATGAAGATCGGTCAGTTCTGCTTCATGCGGCTGACCAGCCCGGCCGAGAACCCCTACGGCAGCGCGGCCTACGGCTCGCACTACCAGGGGCAGCGCGGGCCGACCGCGAGCCGCAGCTTCCAGAAGTTCAGCCGCTCCGGTCTCTGAGCCCGACCCAGCTCACCGCGCCGCCCGCCACGAGCAGGCAGGCGACGGCGTAGGCCGCCAGCCGGTAGCCGTCGGTCAGCGCGGCCGGGTCCCGGTAGTCGTCACCGGACAGCCCGACGAGCGGAGGGATCGCCGCCACCGCGAGGAGCGTGCCGGTCCGGGCGACGGCGTTGTTGATCCCGCTGGCCGCACCCGCGAGCCGGTCGGGGGCCGCGGCCAGGACCGCCGAGGTGAGCGGCGAGACGAGCGTCGCCAGCCCGAGCGCGAAGACCGTCGTGCCCGCCACCACGAGCACCCACGACGACCCCGGCCCGACCGCCGCGAGGACGAGGACCCCGAGGGCGCAGATCAGCGGGCCGGCGGTCATCGGGAGTCGTGGACCCGTCCGCCTCGCCAGCTCCGCCATGCGCGGGGAGAGCAGGAGCAGGAGCACCGTGACCGGGAGTGTCGCCAGGCCGGAGGCCAGTGGTGACCAGCCGAGCGAGGTCTGCAGCTGGATGACGAGGACGAACATGATCGCCCCGAGCGCGCCGTAGACGAGGAAGGTCATGAGGTTCGCCGCGGAGAAGACGGGGGAGCGGAAGAGGGCGAAGGGGACGAGCGGCCGGGCTGCGCGGCGCTCCGCGACGACGAAGGCGACGGCGGCGGCAGCCGCCGCCAGTCCCGCCAGGGCGAGCTGCCACCCCTTCGCCCCGGGCCCGTCGATGAGCAGCCAGGTGAGTGCGGCGAGGACGACGACCGTCGCCACCGCCCCGGCGACGTCGAAGCGGCCGCTCGACTCCTCGTCCCGGCTCTCCGGCACGGCGCGCAGGGCGAGGGTCACGACGAGTGCGCAGAGTGGGACGTTGATCGCGAAGATCCAGTGCCACGTGAGGTGGTCGAGGACCCAGCCGCCGAGGAAGGGGCCGATCGCGGTCGCGACCCCGGACACGCCGGCCCACGTCCCGATCGCCCACGGCCGGTCCGCAGGGCGGAAGGAGCTCTGGATGATGGCGAGCGCGCCGGGGGTGAGCAGGGCGGCCCCGATCCCCTGGAGGACCCGCGCACCGACGAGCATCTCGGTGCTCGGCGCGAGGGCGCACAGCAGCGAGGCGAGCCCGAACCAGACGACCCCGACGAGGTAGACCCGTCGCCGTCCGAGCCGGTCGCCGAGCCCTCCGCCGACGAGGATGAGCGCGGCCAGGGCGAGGACGAAGCCGTTGTTGATCCACTGCAACCCGGCGAGGCTGCTGCCGAGGTCGCGACCGATCGTCGGCAGGGCGATCCCGACGACGGTCCCGTCGAGGAGAGCGATGCCCGAGCCCAGCGTCACCGCGGTGAGCGCGAGCCGGCCCTGGGCCGAGGAGCGGCTGAGCAGCTCGGGCGGGGGGACGGTCACGGTCGCCCATCATCCTCTGCTACCGACAGGTAACGTGCGGGGCATGACGCAGACGCAGGAGCGGGTCCACGCGATCGCCGACGACGCCCTCGGCACGGACGACGCGACGGCCGTCGCCGCACGCATCCGGGCTGGCGAGATCAGCCCCCGCGAGGCCGTCGAGGCGGCGCTCGCCCGAGTCCGCTCGGTCGAGGCCCTCGGGGCGGTCACCGTCTGGGACGACGAGCGCGCCCTGCGCCGGGCGGACGCGCTCGGGACCGGCGGGGCCGGCGCCTTCCACGGCGTCCCGTGCGCCATCAAGGAGAACGTCCTCGCGGCCGGTCTGCCGATCCGGATGGGCTCCGAGGCCGTCCCTGACACCCTCGTGACGAAGGACGGAGGCGTCGCCACCCAGCTGCTCGCCACCGGCGCCCTGCCCGTCGTCCAGACGACCTGTCCCCCGTTCGGCTGGACGGCGACGACCGAACGGGTCGGCCCGCTCAACACCCTCAACCCCTGGCACACCGGCTACTCGGCGGGCGGGTCCTCTGGTGGCACCGCCGCGCTCGTCGCTGCGGGTGCGCTGCCCTTCGGCCACGGCAACGACGGCGGTGGCTCGATCCGCATCCCTGCCGCCGCATGCGGTCTCGTCGGCCTCAAGGCCACGCGTGGCCGCTTCGCCGCCGACAGCACGACGACGCGGATGCCGGTGAAGATCGTCGTCGACGGCGTCCTCACCCGGACCGTCCGGGACACGGCCCGGTACTTCGCGGCCGCCGAGGCCCAGCAGCCGGCGAAGGGGTGGGAGCGGGTCGGCCTCGTCGAGGGGCCGGCGGAGCGACGGCTGCGCGTCGGCGTGCTCGTCGACAGCCCGCTCGCGCCCGCGACGGACGACGAGACGGCAGTCGCGGTGCGGCAGACCGCGGACCTGCTCGCCACGCTCGGGCACCGGATCGACGACTCGTACAGCCCTGCGGTTCCGGCCGCCTTCAAGGAGGACTTCCTCCACTACTGGTCGATGCTCGCCTTCGCCATCCACCGGGACGGGCCTCGGATGTTCGGCCCGGCGTTCGACCGGTCGCGGCTGGACCCCTTCACGCTCGGGCTGTCGAGATACTTCGCGCGGCGGGTCTACCGCTTCCCGTACACGCTCGCGCGGACCGCCGCCGCCGGCGCGGTGTACGACCGCACCCTCGGGGACGTCGACGTCGTCCTCACCCCGGTGCTCACCCACACGACCCCGCAGATCGGCTACCTCGCCGCAGACCTCGACTTCGAGACCCACCTCGAGCGGGTCTCCGCCTACGTCGGCTTCACCCCGCTGCACAACGTCACCGGTGCACCGGCGATCTCGCTGCCGCTCGGCCGCACCTCCGACGGCCGCCCGATCGGCGTGATGATCCAGGCCCGCCGCGGCCAGGACCGCATGCTCCTCGAGCTCGCCCACGAGCTCGAGGCGGCCGCCCCCTTCGCCAGAGTCTGGGACTGACCCCCCCCTCGCCCTCCTCCCAGCGGCCCCGAGGGGCTTAGGTTTGGTGCCCGGACCACGACGAAGGGGCGCCAGATGATCCGGCTCGACGGAGTCACCAAGCGGTACCCCGACGGCACCGTCGCCGTCGACGACCTGACCCTCGAGGCGCCCACCGGCAAGATCACCGTGCTCGTCGGCCCGTCCGGCTGCGGCAAGACGACCTCGCTGCGGATGATCAACCGGATGATCGAGCCGACCTCCGGGACGATCAGCATCCAGGGCGAGGACGTCGGCTCGATGGACGCCGCCGAGCTGCGACGGAGCATCGGCTACGTCATCCAGCACGGCGGTCTCTTCCCTCACCAGAGCGTCGAGCGCAACGTCGCCGCGGTGCCGATCCTCCTGGGGCGCAAGAAGTCCGAGGCGCTCGCGCGTGCCCGCGAGCTGCTCGAGCTCGTCGGTCTCGACCCACAGCTCGCCCGCCGGTACCCGAGCCAGCTCTCCGGCGGCCAGCAGCAGCGCGTCGGCGTGGCCCGGGCGCTCGCCGCGGACCCGCCGGTGATGCTCATGGACGAGCCCTTCTCCGCCGTCGACCCGGTCGTGCGCGAGCAGCTGCAGGACGAGTTCCTCCGGCTCCAGGACGAGCTCGGCAAGACGATCGTCCTCGTCACCCACGACATCGACGAGGCGATCAAGCTCGGCGACCACATCGCGGTGCTGCGCGTCGGCGGACGGCTCGCCCAGATGGCCGAACCCCGCGAGCTGCTCACCCATCCCGCGGACGGCTTCGTCGCCGACTTCCTCGGGCGGGACCGCGGGTACCGATCCCTGGGCTTCGAGCACCACGAGGTGCCGGTGCACGACGAGCGCACGGTGCGCCTCGGCGAGACCGTCGGCGACAGCGACGACTGGGTCCTCGCGGTGGACGACGACGGACGACCGCAGGGCTGGGTGCGCCCAGGCCGGGTCGACGGCCCGGTGACCGAGGACGACCTCGCCCTCGGTGGGACCCTCGCCCGGGTCGACGGCTCCCTGCGGGCGGCGCTCGACGCAGCGCTCTCCAGCCCCAGCCGACGCGGTGTCGTCATCGACGCCGACGGCCGGCTCGTCGGCACGGCGCTGGCGCCCGAGGTCGTGACCGTCATCGAGCGGGTCGAGCGTCCGGAGGCGCCGGAGGACCCCACGTCGTCTCCTGAGGGAGGTGGGAAGCGTGCAGTGGATCCTCGACCACCTCGATGACATCGGGGCGCTCGCCCTCCAGCACGTCTACCTCGCCGGGGTCCCGCTGATCATCGGGCTCGTCCTGGCCCTCGTCATCGGGTGGGGCGCCGTCCGGGTCCCGTGGGTCAAGGGGGCCGTCCTCGCGGTCTCCGGCCTGCTCTACACGATCCCCTCGCTGGCGCTCTTTGTCCTCATGCCGATGATCCTCGGCACCCTGATCCTCGCGCGGGTCAACGTCATCGTCGCGATGACGGTCTACACGGTGGCGCTCCTCGTCCGGACGGTCGTCGACGGGCTGAGCTCGGTGCCCGATGACGTCGTCGCGTCGGCGCGGGCCATGGGCTACAAGCCCGTCCGGCGCTTCTTCGGCGTCGAGCTCCCGCTCGCCGTGCCGGTCATCGCGGCCGGCCTGCGGGTCGCGGCCGTGAGCAACGTGAGCATCGTCAGCGTCGCCTCGCTCGTCGGGATCTCCCAGCTCGGCGACCTGCTCGTCGACGGCTACAACAGAGACATCCCCGGTGAGCTCGTCGCCGGGATCCTCGGCTGCGTGCTCCTCGCGCTCCTCTTCGACGTCGCCATCCGGGGGGTCGAGCGCCTGCTCACGCCGTGGGTGCGGGTCCGGCAGGGGAGTGCCGCATGATCGCCGACGTCATCGCCTGGCTCACCTCCGCCGAGAGCTGGACCGGCGACGGGATGATCCTCGACCGGCTCGTCGAGCACCTCCTCTACACGGCGCTGGCGATGGCCTTCGCGCTGGCGATCGCGCTGCCGATCGGGCTCTGGGTCGGCCACACCGGCCGGGGCCGCTGGCTCATCTCCGCGGCCAACGCGGTCCGGGCCGTCCCGACGCTCGGCCTGCTCTTCGCCCTCGCGCTCTGGCTCGGGCCGTACCTCGGGCGCACGACCGCCTTCCTCGTCCCGAGCATCGTCGTGCTCTCGCTGCTCGCGATCCCGCCGATCCTCTCCGGTGTCTACGCGGGGATCGAGGCGGTCGACCCCGCGGCCCGCGACGCCGCCCGAGGCATCGGCATGACCGGCCGCCAGGTGCTCTGGGGCGTCGAGGTGCCCGTCGCCCTCCCACTCGTCCTCTCCGGCATCCGCTCCGCGACCCTCCAGGTCGTCGCGACGGCGACGGTCGCCGCCTTCATCGGTCTCGGCGGGCTCGGCCGCTTCATCATCGACGGTCTCGCAGTCCAGGACTACGCCCAGACCGCCGGCGGTGCCCTCCTCGTCGCCCTCCTCGCACTCGCGCTCGACGGCGTGCTCGCCGTCGTCCAGCGCCTCGTCGTCTCGCCCGGGCTCACGTCCCGGCCCGCCCGTGGCCGGAGGCGGACCCCCCTTCGCCCGGCCACCCGCCTGTCCAACACCGACCCCGTCACCACCACCGGAGGTACCCCATGACCCGTCCCACCCGCCGCTCGGCGATCACCCTCACCGCGGCTGCCGCCCTCGGCCTCACCGCGTGCGGTGGCGGCAGCGACCCGCTGTCGTCCTCGACCTCGACATCGGGAGGTGGGTCGGAGGGTGGCGGCAAGGCCGTCGTCGTCGGCTCCGCCGACTTCTCCGAGTCGATCCTGCTCGCCGAGATCTACGCCGGCGCGCTCCGGGCCAAGGGGGTCGACGCCAGCACCAAGACGGGCATCGGCTCACGCGAGGTCTACCTCAAGGCGCTCGAGGACGGCTCGATCAGCGTCGTCCCGGAGTACACCGGCGCGCTGGCGCTCTACTACGACCAGGAGTTCGCCGAGACCGACCCGGACAAGACGTACGACGCGGCCGAGGAGGTCGTGCCCGACGGGCTGGAGCTGCTGGAGAAGTCGGCGGCCGAGGACAACGACGCCCTGGTCGTCACCAAGGAGACCGCGGACAGCAAGGGCCTCAAGACCATCGAGGACCTCCAGCCGATCGCCAAGGACCTCACCCTCGCCGCGCCGGCGGAGTTCAAGGACCGTGCCCAGGGCATCCCGGGGCTGAAGAAGACCTACGACATTGAGTTCGGGACCTTCCGCCCGCTCAAGGCCGGCCAGGCGATGGTCCAGGCCCTGAAGAACGGCCAGGTCGACGTCGCCAACATCTTCAGCACCGACCCCAACATCCCGGCCAACGACTTCGTCGTCCTCGAGGACACCAAGAAGCTCTACGGCAGCCAGAACGTCGTGCCGCTCGTCCGCGAGGACGTCGAGGACGACGTCGATGACGTCCTCGACGAGGTCTCCAAGGCGCTGACGACCGAGAAGCTCTCCGAGCTGCTCCAGCAGACCGACATCCAGAAGAAGGACCACAAGGAGGTCGCCGAGGGCTTCCTCAAGGACGCGGGCCTGGCGTGACCGAGCCGACCGTCCTCGCCGAGGTCCGGGGCAGCCTCGGTCTCCTCACGCTCAACCGGCCGAGGGCGATCAACGCGCTCGACGTCTCGATGATGGAGGCCCTGCCCGAGGCGCTCGAGGCGTGGCGCCACGACGACCGGGTGCGGGCCGTCGCGATGGTCGGGGCCGGAGAGCGTGGCTTCTGCGCCGGCGGTGACGTGCGGGCCGTGCGCCAGGCGCACCTCGACGGTGGCGACGGCACGCGGTTCTTCCGGATGGAGTACGCCGTCGACCTCGCTGTCGCCGAGTACGACAAGCCGGTCGTCGCGGTGATGGACGGCATCACGATGGGCGGCGGTGTCGGGCTCGGTATGAACGCCGACCTGCGCATCGTCACCGAGCGCACCCAGATGGCGATGCCCGAGACGATCATCGGCTTCTTCCCCGACGTCGGCGCGACCTATCGGCTCTCCCGCTCGCCGGGGGAGCTCGGGACGCACGTCGCGCTCACGGGCATGACCTTCGGCGCCGGCGACGCCGTCGCGCTCGGGCTCGCGGACACCCTCGTCGAGTCGTCCGGGGTCGGTGACGTGCTCGACGGCCTGGCGAAGGGGGACGCCCCCTCGGCCTCGGTCGGTCGGGTCGACCCGCCGTCGGGTCTTGCGGCGGCAAGGGCCTGGATCGACGAGTGCTACGCGGGTGACGACCCGGTGGCGATCGTCGAGCGGCTCGAGACGTCGTCGTCTCCGGAGGCGCGGGCAGCGGCCGCGACGATCCGGTCGCGCTCGCCGCTGGCGGTCGCGATCACGCTGGAGGCGCTCCGCCGCGCCCTCACGGCGGGGTCGCTCTCCGAGGTGCTCGAGACCGACGGGGTCATCGCGTCGCGGATGCTGGACGGCAGCGACTTCGCGGAGGGGGTCCGTGCGCAGCTCGTCGACAAGGACCGCGACCCGACGTGGCGGCACGCCCGGATCGAGGACGTCACGCGCGACGAGGTACTCGCCTTCTTCCCGTGATCAGGGCCGCTGGACCTGCACGGCGTCACCGACGCTGACCGTGCCGGGCGTCGTGACGTCGAGGTAGACGGCGGCGCACATGTCGCGCTCCTGGGTGAGGCGGGTCAGCCAGCGCTCCTCGGCGGAGGCTCCGTCCTGGGCGAGGTCGATCATCCGGCAGCGCGGGATCCTGGCGTCGCCGGTGAGGACGGTCGACCCGATCGTCAACCGGTGGGCGATCCAGCGCTCCTCGACGAAGGGCTGGTCGGTCTCGACGACGAGGTTGACCCGCAGCCGTCGCGGGTCGGCGTCGATGCCCCACTCGCGCGCGAACCAGTCGAGCGTCGCCGAGCCGACGAGCGAGACCTGCCCGCTGTCCTGGTGCGACACGGCCGTCTCGCGCCGGACCTCGACGGCCGCGCCCATCGCCGCGCTCAGGCTGTCGTCGAGCGTGGGGGTGCCGACGAGCCAGGTCGATCGGCCGTCGGTCACCTCCACATCACCCGTGGGGAGCGTGCGGGCCCCGTGCTCGAAGACGGCGTCCCGTCGGCGGAAACGGCGGCCGTTCTTGCCCGACGCGAGCTTGCCGTCCTGGTCGACGACTGCGAACCAGCGGTCTCCGGCGAGCCCACGACGGTCGATCTCGACCGAGTCGAGCGGCTCGCCACCCATCGACTTCACGGGATAGCGGCGGATCGAGGCGAGGCGCATCCGGTGACGGTACCGGCAGACGACGAAGGGGGACCGAGCCGGCGGCTCGATCCCCCCTCGGTCACCCGGTGAGGGTCACTCCCAGCTCGGCTTGGCGTTCGCCTCGCGGAGCGCGTCGAGGTCGACGCCCTCGGGTGCCGGGTGGGCGGAGGCCGGCGGACCAGCCGGCGCCTCGTCGCTCCCGGCCGTCGCGGCGTCCTCGACCGGGGTCTCCGCGTCCGCCGCGGGCTCGGTCGGGGTGACCTCGCCCGCGGTGGGGTCGCCGGAGCCGGTGACCTCGTCCTGACCGCCGACGTGGTCCTCGGTGGACTCGGTCGCGGCGGGGGACTCTGCCTCCGGCTCGGGCCTGTTGTCCTCGGTGGGAACGGGCTCTGCCGTGGCCTCGGGGGCAGCTGCCGGAGCGGCGACCCCGGTCTCCCAGGACGGGTTGGCGTTCTGGGCGGCGAGGCTGTCGTCGGCGGGAGCGGCTGCCGCGGCGGGGGCCGGGGTCTCCGGCTCTGCGGCGGGCTCGGTCGGGGTGACCTCGCCCGCGGTGGGGTCGCCGGAGCCGGTGACCTCGTCCTGACCGCCGACGTGGTCCTCGGTGGACTCGGTCGCGGCGGGGGACTCTGCCTCCGGCTCGGGGGCCGCTGCCGGAGCGGCGCCACCGGTCTCCCAGGACGGGGCGGCGTTCTGCGCGGCGACGTCGTCCGCGGCCGGGGCCGCGGGCTTCTCCGCATCGGCCCTCGCGGGCTCGGCCTTCGTCGGCCCGGCGGCGGGCTCTGCCGGTGCCTCTGCCGTGGGGGCAGGCGCGTCGGTCTCCCACGAGGGAGCAGCGTTGGCGGACGCAGCGTCCGTCGGCTCAGCCGCGATCTTGACCGGCTCCGCGGGCGCCTCGGTCGCTGCCCCAGATGCTGGGGCAGCAGCAGAGTCCTCCCAAGCGGGTGCCGAGTTGGCAGCGGCCGCGTCGGTCTCCCAGGACGGAGCGGCGTTGGCCGAGGCCGCGTCGGCGGGCGGAGCAGCGGGTGCAGCCTCGACCCTCGGCTGCTCGGCAGGCGTGCTCTCCTCCGCCGGTGCGGCTGCGGCCGGGGCCGCGTCCTCCCACGACGGAGCCGAGTTGGCGGCGGCCGTGTCGGTCTCCCACGAGGGGGCGGCGTTGGCGTCTACGGCGCTGGGCTGGGTCTCCTGCCCCTTGACGGCGTCGCCGTCCTCGCCTGCCTCGTCGACAGCAGCGGCGGTCGTCGCGGTCTCGGCGGCGCTCGGCGCCTCGGGGGTGGCGTCCTGGGCGCCCGCACCCTCGGCGGGGGCGGCGACCGCGGTCTTCGGCTCGGCCTGGGCCTGCTCCTGCGACTCCGTGGTGCCGGCGGCGGGAGCCTCGGGGGCCTCCTTGACCGAGGCGAGGAGCATCTGGGCGATGTCGACGACCTCGATCTCCTCGCTTGCGCCCTCGGACTGCTTGGCCGTCAGGCCGTCGCTGAGCATGACGCGGCAGAAGGGGCAGCCGACGGCGATGCGCTCGGCACCTGTCGCGATGGCCTCCTCGGTGCGGTTCATGTTGATCCGCGAGCCGAGCTGCTCCTCCATCCACATGCGGGCACCACCGGCGCCGCAGCAGAAGGACTTCTCGCCGGAGCGCTCCATCTCGCGCAGCTCGACACCCGGCAGGGCGCCGATGAGCTCGCGCGGCGGGGCGTAGACCTGGTTGTGCCGGCCGAGGTAGCACGGGTCGTGGTAGGTCACCGTCGCCGCGGTCGAGGCGACGTTCTTGAGGCTGGACTTCTCCGGGGCGCTCGGGCGGCGGACCGGGGCGAGCTTCTTCTCGCGGACGAGTCGGTTGAGCAGCTGGGTGTGGTGCAGCACCTCGTACCTGCCACCGAGCTGCGGGTACTCGTTCTTGATCGTGTTGAAGCAGTGCGCGCAGGTGACGACAATCTTCGTCGCGCCGAGCTCGTTGAGCGTCTCGACGTTTTGCTCCGCGAGCATCTGGAAGAGGATCTCGTTGCCCGCGCGGCGAGCCGAGTCGCCCGTGCAGGTCTCACCGTTGCCCAGGACCGCGAAGTCCACGCCCGCGATGTCGAAGAGCTCGGCGACCGCACGGGTCGTCTTCTTCGCGCGGTCCTCGTACGCGCCGGCGCAGCCGACCCAGAAGAGGAAGTCGACCTCGTCGGCGGACTCGACGTCCTCGCCGAGGACCTTGACGGTGAAGGGGAGGTCCTTCGCCCAGTCCATACGGGCCTTCGCCCCCATGCCCCAGGGGTTCCCCTTCGACTCGAGCTTCTTGAAGAGGCCTCCGAGCTCGCTCGGGAAGGCCGACTCGATGAGGTTCTGGTAGCGCCGCATGTCGACGATGTGGTCGACGTGCTCGATGTCGACGGGGCACTGCTCGACGCACGCACCGCAGGTGGTGCAGGACCACAGGACGTCCTCGTCGATGACCGCGTCCGGGCCGTGCGGGTTGTACGCGCTCAGCGGGTTGTCGATGTCGTAGCCGGTCTGCCCGACGAGGGACATCTCCTCCCAGTTGATCGCCGTGGCGACGGCGCCCTCGGTCTCCTCGCCGGAGAGGCCGACGGCGTGCTTCGACGACGGGATGGCGCCGTGCGCGGTCTGCGGGCTCGCCGGCCGCGAGGGGATGATCCCCTTCGCGTCCTGGGCGGCCGCGAGGAAGGGTGCCTTGGCGTGCGCGTGGTCGCGCAGCGTCATCATGAGCAGCTTCGGGGAGAGCGGCTTGTCGGTGTTCCAGGCCGGGCACTGGCTCTGGCAGCGACCGCACTCGGTGCAGGTGGAGAAGTCGAGCAGGCCCTTCCAGGTGAAGTCCTCGACCTTGCCGACGCCGAGCGAGATCTCCTGCTCGGAGTCCTCCATCTCCTCCATGACCTCCATGGAGAAGGGCTTGTCCCCGACCTTCATCGGCTGGAGCTCGCCGAGGGAGGTGCGGCCGTCGGCATGGCGCTTGAAGTAGATGTTGAAGAAGGCGAGGAAGCGGTGCCAGGCGACACCCATCGTCGGGTTGAGCGAGACGGTGATCATCCAGGCGTAGGAGATCGCGAGCTTGATGAGCGCGACGAGGACGATGAGGGTCTCGACCGTGCCCGTGGACAGGCCGGAGTAGGCGTTGCCGATCCATCCGGTGAGGGGGAAGTGCACCCAGCTGGCGAGGTGGGCCGTCTCCGGGTCGCGGCTGACCAGGGTCCACTCGAGCGAGCGCAGCAGCCCGATGCACAGGGCCACGCCGAGGATCGTCAGCTCGACGTAGTAGGCCTGCCAGAAGGTCGAGCCGAAGAAGCGCGAGCGGCGCCCGTCCTCGCCCGCGGAGCGGCTCGGCTTGTTCTTCTGCCGGACGTACATCAGGTAGAGGATCCCGAAGAAGCCGGCGAAGGCGAAGATGTCGGTGATCCACTCGTACGGCGGGAAGTGACCGATGAGCGGGAGGGTCCAGTGCGGGTCCATGAGCTGACCGGTCGCGTGCACGAGGGTCAGGAAGAGGATCCCGAAGGAGATCATCGTGAACCAGTGCGCGATGGCGACGACCGGCAGTCGCGCCATGCGGGTGTGGCCGAGGAACTCGCGGAAGAGTGTCGCAGTCCGGGCGCCGGCCTGACCGGTGCGGTCCGGGTCGGGCTTGCCGAGCTTGAAGGTGCTGACGAAGTGCCGGGCGGCGCGGGCCAGCATGGCCCAGCCGACGACGGTCAACGTCAGGCCGATGACGGTGGCGACGATCTCCAGAGCGGACATGCGCGAATCCTATGCGGCCGTAGTCCCCGGTCAGCACCGCGTGTGACCACTCTCGCCCGGTCGTCCCGTCGGAGGGCGAAGGGGGAGCTGTCACCTGTCCGGGGCGCGGACCCGGGTTGTTCCTATGGATAACGGGATGTTGGAATATGCATAACTTCATGTTCGTTCCTAGCGACGAGCACCCATCGCCCGACCCGGAAGGACCCTCGTGCCCATCTACGACGACGTCACCCAGCTCATCGGCCGCACCCCGCTGGTGAAGATCAACCGCATCATCAGCAGCGACGCGACCGTCGCAGCGAAGCTCGAGTTCTACAACCCGGCGAGCTCGGTCAAGGACCGCATCGGCGTCGCGATCATCGACGCAGCCGAGGCCTCGGGTGAGCTCAAGCCCGGCGGCACGATCATCGAGGCCACCTCCGGCAACACCGGCATCGCGCTCGCGATGGTCGGCGCGGCCCGCGGCTACAACGTCGTCCTCACGATGCCCGAGACGATGAGCAAGGAGCGCCGTGCGCTGCTGCGGGCCTACGGCGCCGAGCTGATCCTCACCGAGGGCCCCAAGGGCATGAAGGGCGCGGTCGAGAAGGCCAACGAGATCGCCGAGGAGCGCGGCGGTGTCCTCGCCCGCCAGTTCGCCAACGAGGCGAACCCGGAGATCCACCGCAAGACGACGGCCGAGGAGATCTGGGCCGACACCGACGGCAAGGTCGACATCGTCGTCTCCGGCATCGGCACCGGCGGCACCCTCACCGGCGTCGGCCAGGTCCTCAAGGAGCGCAAGCCCGAGGTCCAGATGATCGCCGTGGAGCCGGAGGAGTCCCCGATCCTCAACGGCGGACAGCCCGGCCCGCACAAGATCCAGGGTCTCGGCGCGAACTTCGTCCCCGACATCCTCGACCGCGAGATCTACGACGAGGTCATCGACATCAACGCCGACACCGCCGTCGAGTGGGCCCGCAAGGCCGCCACCGACGAGGGTCTGCTCGTCGGCATCTCCTCCGGCGCCGCGCTCGCGGCCGCCGACCAGGTCGCGTCGCGCCCGGAGAACGCCGGCAAGACGATCGTCGTCATCATCCCGAGCTTCGGCGAGCGATACCTCTCGACGATCCTCTTCTCCGACCTCCTCGACTGAGCCCCTCCCGGGCCGGTGCCTCGGCGCCGGCCCGGGACAGCCTTGTCCTCACCCAGCCCACCGAACCGAGAGACTCCTTCCGTGGACCTGCTCGCACCCCCTTCGCCGATGCCGGAGCACCCGACCCCGTGGATGACCGTGCGCGAGGACGTCGACGCAGCGATGCGCCGTGACCCCGCCGCGACGTCGCGGCTCGTCGTGCTGCTCACCTCGGCCGGGCTGCACGCGATCTGGCTGCACCGCATCGCCCACCGCTGGTGGCAGAAGCGCTCGCTGCGCTGGCCCGCGCGGATCCTGGCCTACGTCTCCCGGACGGTCACCGGCGTCGAGATCCACCCGGGCGCACACATCGGCCGTCGCTTCTTCATCGACCACGGCATGGGGGTCGTCATCGGCGAGACCGCCGAGATCGGCGACGACGTCATGCTCTACCACGGGGTCACCCTCGGCGGGACCTCGCACGCTCGCGTCAAGCGGCACCCCACGCTCGGCGACAACGTCCTCGTCGGCGCGGGGGCGAAGATCCTCGGCCCGGTCCACGTCGGCAGCAACGTCAAGGTCGGTGCGAACTCCGTCGTCGTCAAGGACGTCCCGACCGGCGCCGTCGCGACCGGGGTCCCCGCGGTCTACCGCTTCCCGCAGGTCGAGGCGCAGAAGGTCGCCGACCGTGAGGTCGACCCGCTCGACCTGCCCTTCCTCGACCCCGCGATCTTCATCTGAGGGCCGTGGGCTCAGTGCTGGGGCGCGGGGGCGCCACCCTCCTCGGTCCACTCGGAGACCGGGTCGCCCTCATGATGGGTGTCGGGCCGGTGGTCGACGGAGGAGGGGACGTCGTCCTTCGAGCCGGCGATGCGTCCGCCCCCGGTGCGGAGCTTGTCGCCGGCGGCGCTCGCCGCACCGCTCACCGCGTCGAGCGCGGCCGGGGCGGCCTTGGTCTTCGCGGCGTGGCGGGCCGCGCTCACCTGCTGCTGGACCGGCTGGGACCGCCAGAGCTGCCCGGCGCCGCTCTTGATCTGCGCGTAGCGCTCCGTGCCCGCGCGAGCTCCGAGGACGTAGCCGACGGAGGCGCCGAGGAGGAACGAGAGCTTGGCCATCGGGGGGGTCCTTTCGTCAGCGCCCGGCCGGGCGACGTGGTCCCTTGCGACACTACCGGCGCCCGGCGGATACGGTGAGCCTGGCGTCTCCCTCGTCGGGGGACGGTTGGCGGGTTCGCATAGTGGCCGAGTGCAGTCGCCTTGAAAGCGACCAGGGGGAGACCCCTCGTGGGTTCAAATCCCACACCCGCCGCGTGACCAAGACCGTCGTCGTCCTCAACGGGCCCAACCTCAACCTGCTCGGCGAGCGCGAGCCCGAGATCTACGGCAGCGAGACGCTCGCCGACGTCGAGGCGATGTGCCGCGCCCGGGCCGAGGAGCTCGGCCTGGCGCTGGACTTCCGGCAGACCAACCACGAGGGTGTGCTCATCGACGCGATCCACGAGGTGCGGCGCACCGCGGCGGGCGTGATCATCAACGCCGGCGGCTGGACGCACACGTCCGTGGCGATCCGTGACGCGCTGACGAACGTCGTCGGTCCCGTCGTCGAGGTGCACATCAGCGACATCCACGCGCGCGAGCCCTTCCGCAGCCAGTCCTACATCTCAGCCGTCGCCGACGTGGTCATCGTCGGCCGCGGGACGAAGGGATATGTCGAGGCCGTCGAGGAGATCGGCGTCCGATGCTCGCGCTGAGCGAGCGCCGTCACACCGATGCTGATAGCGTCGTCCACGAGTTGCAGTACGACTGAGCACGTAGCGCCGGTCCGACCACCAGTCGGGGACCTGTCGCGGGTAAGGGATCTTGCAGCTAGTACAAGGGACACACCGTCCCACGGTTCACACGAAAGAGATTCACCCCATGGCACAGGGCACCGTTAAGTGGTTCAACGCTGAGAAGGGCTTCGGATTCATCGCCCAGGACGGCGGCGGACCCGACGTGTTCGTTCACTACTCTGCGATCGACACGACCGGCTACCGCAGCCTCGAAGAGGCGCAGCGCGTCGAGTTCGAGGTCACCGAGGGTCCCAAGGGCCCCCAGGCAGACCGCGTCCGCCCCGTCTGAGACGAGGCGCACCGCAGCGCATCACGCGCCGCAGGCAACCGAAGGCCCCCGGCATCTGCCGGGGGCCTTCGTCATGCCTCCCCGACCACGCCGGCACAGGTGACGTGCGCACCCCTTCGCCCAAGGCACCCTGTGCGCAGGGGGAGCCGCGATACCCTGCCCCGCGATGACCACGCCGACCGACCCGAGCGCCCAGGGCGCCTCCTCCGAGGAGTCCGCGTCCTCCCGGCGCGCCCGGCTCGACGAGCGGCTCCAGCGTCGTGACGTCCGGCGCCGTCGGGCGCGCAAGGGCGGGATCGCGCTGGCCTGCGTCCTCGCGCTGGTCGGCGTCATCTCCCTCGTCGCGGTGCTCAAGCTCAGCGGCAACATCTCCCGCTTCGACATCGGCGCCGGCGCCGGCTCCCGCCCGGAGAACAGCGGTGGTGCGGACGGGCCGCTGAACATCCTCGTCATCGGCTCGGACACCCGTGAGGGGATCGGCACCACCGAGTACGGCACGGACACCGTCGAGGGCGGCGCCCACTCCGACACCAACCTCGTCGTCCACATCTCCGGGGACCGTAGGTCCGCCTTCGTCGTCTCGATCCCGCGCGACTCCATGACGATGGCGCCGAAGGACTGCGCCGACCCGGCCTCGACGGTCGCCGACGGCGAGGTGCGCCAGTGGAACCAGAACTTCAACCTCGGCGGCCCGGCCTGCACCGTCAAAACGCTCGAGGGCCTGACCGGCGTGTACGTCGACCACGTCGTCGTCGTCGACTTCGCCGGGTTCCAGCAGATGGTCGACGCCCTCGGCGGCGTCGAGGCGTGCCTGCCCGAGCCCCTCGTCGACCAGGACGCCCAGATCGAGCTCCCCGCCGGCCGTCAGAAGCTCGACGGCAAGCAGGCGCTCGGCTACGTCCGCGCCCGCAAGTCGCTCGGCGACGGCTCCGACCTCGGGCGGATCAAGCGGCAGCAGGCCTTCATGTCCTCGATGGCGCAGGAGGCGACGAAGAGCTCGCTGCTCCTGCGCCCCGACAAGCTCTACTCCTTCCTCGACGCGGCGACGAAGTCGATGACCGCTGACGAGGACCTCTCGCTCAACACGATGCGCCAGATCGCCGGGAGCCTGCGCGGCTTCGGCATCGACAACCTCACCTTCGTCACCGTCCCGACGCAGCCGTACGCCGAGGACCCCAACCGCGTCGAGTGGCAGGAGAAGCCGGCCGCCGCCCTGTGGGACGCCGTGCGCCTCGACAGCCCGCTGCCGGGCTCGGACGAGGACACGCCGGAGCCGACCGAGGAGCCGCTGACGGTGACGCCGGACGAGATCACCGTCAGCGTCGTCGACGACACCGCGACGGAGGGGCTCGCCGGCCAGGAGAGCGCGGCGCTGTCCGTCCAGGGCTTCGTCGCCTCCGTGGGTGACGTCGCGCCGACCGGAGATGTCGGGGGCGTCGAGATCCGGCACGGTGCAGAGCAGGCCGAGGCCGCCCGCACGCTGGCCGCCGCCTACCCGGGTGCGAAGCTCGTCGAGGACGAGACGCTCGCTGACGTCGTGCGGCTCGTCCTCGGGGCCGGGGCCCCGACCGCGGCGGAGGTCCCGAACCGCACCGGGAGCGACCCGATCCCCGCGCCCAGCGTCTCGGCGCCTCCCGTTGAGGGCCAGCTGGAGAAGCGCACAGCCACCGAGGACATCTGCGGCTGACCGCTTTGGAGGTCACCCGCCTTGCGGGCTAACCTGTGCGAGTTGTCTGGAGGCGTCGCCTAGTCCGGTCTATGGCGCCGCACTGCTAATGCGGTTTGGGGCTTCAACCCCATCGAGGGTTCAAATCCCTCCGCCTCCGCAGCGAGCCGAGGGCCTCGCACCGTCTGGTGCGGGGCCCTCGGTCGTGCCTCACGCAGGCTGGACCTGCACGGCCGTGGCCTTGACGGCGAGGTGGACCTCGGCGCCGGGGGCGATCCGCAGGTCGGCGACGGCGCCCGGGGTGAGGTCCGCGAGCAGCATCCCCACGGGGGTCGTGACCCGCAGGCGAAGAGCGGACCCCGCCGGCTCGACGGCCGTCACCGTGCCGCCGAAGGCGTTGCGCGGGCTCCCACCCGTGGGCGCCAGGGCGACCGCGACGTCCTCGGGACGGAAGGTCGCGACGACCGCGACCCCCTTCGCCACAGCCTCGGCGGGCAGGCCGGCGACGGTGCCGCCGTCGGTCTCCACCCCGCCGCTGCCGTCGGAGCGGCCGGTGACGAGGTTGACCCCGCTGATCCGGGCGGCGAAGGGGGACCGCGGTGCGGTCACGAGGTCGCGGACCGGGCGGTGCTCGACGAGCCGTCCGCCGACGAGGACCGCTGCGTCGTCGGCGAGGAGGACGGCGTCGACGATGTCATGGGTCACGACGATCGTGGTGATCCCCGCGAGGACCTCGCCGAGCAGGTGCCGCACGGCGGGTCGCGCGTCGACGTCCAGCGCCGAGAGCGGCTCGTCGAGCAGCATCGCCGCGGGCTCCGTGGCGAGAGCGCGAGCGATCGCGACCCGCTGCGCCTGGCCGCCGGAGAGATCGGTGGCGCGGCGGTCGCCGAGGTGAGCGACCTCGGTGCGCTCCAGCCACCGCCGTGCTCGGTCCCTGGCGTCGTGACGAGAGGCGCCGGCGGAGCGTGGTCCGAAGGCCACGTTGTCGAGGACCGTGAGGTGCGGCAGCAGCAACGGGTCCTGCGAGAGGAGCGGGACGCGGCGCCGGTGGGGCGGGAGCGCCTGCAGCTCGTGCCCACCGAGCCGCACGGACCCAGGGACGGGACGAGTCCCCGCGACGGCGGCGAGCAGCGTGGACTTGCCGGCGCCGTTGGGACCGAGGACGGCGAGGGTGCTGCCGGCGGGGACGTCGAGATCGAGGACGACGTCGCGCTCGGCGTCCTGGAGCGAGACGCTCAGGCCGGTCACCGGCGCACGTCCGGGCGGGCGACGGCCATGACGACGACCGCGACGACGACGAGCAGCACGGAGAGCGCGACGGCCGCCCGCGGGTCCTGCTCGCGCTGGAGATAGATCTCGAGCGGCAGCGTGCGCGTCGTGCCCTGGAGCGACCCGGCGAAGGTCAGGGTCGCGCCGAACTCCCCGAGCGACCGGGCGAAGGCGAGGACGGTCCCCGACACCAGGGCCGGCCGGACCAACGGCAGCGTGACCCGCCGCAGGACGACGGACGGCGAGGCGCCGAGGGTGGCGGCCACCCCTTCGTGCCGGTCGCCGACCGCCCGGAGCGCCCCGTCGAGACTCACCACGAGGAAGGGCATCGACACGAAGGTCTGGGCGAGCACGACCGCGGTCGTGGAGAACGCGACCCGCAGGCCGAGGGCGTTCAGCTCCTGGCCGAGCAGCCCCTGCCGGCCGAAGAGCGCGAGCAGCGCGATCCCGGCGACGACGGGCGGCAGGACGAGCGGCAGGGTGACGAGCGTGCGCACGACGACGTTGTCGAAGGCGCGGACCCGCGAGAGGCAGAGCGCGAGCGGCACCCCGAGGACCAGGCAGAGCAGGGTGGCCATGGCCGAGGTGCGCAGGCTGAGCCACAGCGCGTCGAGGGCGGCCCGTGAGGTGAGCAGCGCGGGCAGCTCGCGCGGGTCGATCGAGACGAGCATCGCTGCGACGGGCAGCGCGACGAGCAGCCCCCCGGCGGCCGCGGGGAGGATCGCCCAGGCGGGCAGCGCGGGGCGGTCAGGGCGCGGCAAACCCGGCGTCCTCGAGACGACCCTCGCCCTGGCCCGCGCCGTCGGCGACGACCAGCTCAGCGAACTCCTCGGCGAGCTCGGCGTTCTTGCTGTCCGCGAGCACGACGACGGGGTAGCGCGTCGTCGTGTTGTCCTGCGCGGGGATCTCGACGGCCTCGACGTCGCTCGACCTGGCCGCGTCGGTGACGTAGACGATCCCGGCGTCGGCCTCGCCGGAGGCCACCTTGCCGAGGACGTCGGTGACCTTGGACTCCTCCGAGGCCGGGGTGAGGCTGATGCCCGCGGCCTCCTCGATGCGCTCGGTCGCAGCGCCGCAGGGGACCTGCGGCGCGCAGACGACGACGGCCGCGTCCCCCGACGCAAGGTGGGCGAGGCTCGTGATGCCCGCCGGGTTCCCCGGCGGCACCAAGATCGTCATCGTGTTGCTGACGAAGCGCCTCGGGCTCCCCGTGACGAGGCCGCCGGCGACCGCCTTGTCCATGGTGGTCTCATCAGCAGTGGCGAGCACGTCGGCGGTCGCACCCTCGCTCAGCTGCGCGACGAGGTCGGAGGACCCGGCGAAGGAGAGGGTCACCCTGAGCCCCGGGTGCTCCGCCTCGAGGTCGCGAGCGAGCTCTTCGAAGGGCTTCTGCAGGCTGGCGGCGGCGAAGACGGTGAGCGCCTGCGAGTCGTCGCTCGTGCTCGAGCCGGAGCAGCCCGCGGCGGCCGTCAGGACGATGGCGAGGAGTGCTGGGGCGGCCCTCACGCCTTGCCCCCGGGTGTCTCGATGACAACCTGCGTCGACTTCACGACGGCGACCGCCACGACGCCCGGCTCGAGCCCCATCTCGCGCACGGCCTCGGTGCTGAGCAGCGACACGACGCGGAAGGGCCCGCACTGCAGCTCGACCTGCGACATCACGGTGTCGGACGTGACCGCGGTGACGATCCCTACGAGCCGGTTGCGGGCCGAGGTGTCGCGGCCGAGCGGGTCGGGGAGCGTCCTTAGGTGCTCGCGGGCGTAGGCGGCCACGGCGACGGCATCGACCGTCGCGGAGCTCTCTCTCGGACCGGCCGGGAGCGTCCCTGCCTCGACGAGCCGGCGGACGGTGTCGTCCGAGATGCCGAGGAAGTCGGCGGCCTCCCTGATCCTCAGATGCGGCATGAGAGAGACTCTATCCCCGCACCTGCGCCGACCCCTTCGCACGAGCCAAGGCTCGTGCGTTCGCCGTGCCACCGAGTCGTCGCACGAGCCAAGGCTCGTGCGATGGGGGGAGTGCGCTCGGTCTCTGCCCGTGGTGAGTACCAGCCGTCGGCGCGGGCCCCGGGGGTGAGGCCGGCCTTCGCGGTACCGGCGGCGGGTGGTGGTGAGGCTCTCGACGACGTCCGGCCGCAGCCCGACCGCCTGGTGAACCGCCCGCGGGAACTCGCCGGCGACACGCGCCGGCCAGGTCTGCGTCGTCGGGGTCGGCAGCGCCCCCCGCTGACGATTTCGCGAAGGGGGATGAGGTTCTGTATCGTTGAGCCTCGCTGCGCTGACGCGCAGCGAGCGCCCGTAGCTCAACGGATAGAGCATCTGACTACGGATCAGAAGGTTTGGGGTTCGAATCCCTACGGGCGCACTCTGTGTTGAGACAGAGATCGAGGGCCTCGGGCCGGCGGATGCGCCGACCGGGGCCTTCGTGCTTCGCACCGACGGAGGGGCAGTCATGAGCGAGGTCGTCGAGGTCGTCGTCACCGGACCGGCGGACTGGGTGCGCGCGTTCAGCGACGCGGTGGTCGCCGACCGGCTCGCGGCCTGCGTCCACCAGGTCGCCATCGACTCGGTCTACCGGTGGGAGGGCGAGGTCGAGCACGACCGTGAGGTCCGGGCGATGATGCACACCTCCGCCGCCCGCCTCGACGAGCTCACCGAGCGCATCGACCGCGAGCATCCCTACGACCTGCCGTGCATCCTCACGGTGGCCACCATCCCTTCGCCCGGGTACGCGAACTGGGTCCGGGAGTCGACGGCGCCATGACGAAGGGGCCGCCGGCCCCGTCGCGCCAGCGGCCGTCTTCTTGCAGAGAGTTGCAACTCTGCGTCCGTCCGACCGGCGATTTCCACCGCTCGACGCGCGAGCCATGACGAGTGCCTCACACTTCCTGGCGATCCCGGCCCCGGGGGTCGGGTGGGGTGCGCAGACATGGTTGAGTGGACCTGCGGGCACCGTTGACCGCGGTGGCGACAGGGGCCACCGGGGCGGTGCGACCGCAACCGGGTACGACCGTGCCAGGTGACCTCGAAGGGCGGAGCAGCGTGAGCACAACGGTGGCCGATGTGGACAAGGCGCTTGAGGCGGCTGGCCTCACGAACCAGGCCGTGGCCGAGTTCGTCAAGAAGTGGGCAGAGCACACCGGCGCGGAGCGGATCGAGGTCGTCAGTGCCTCCGACGACGCCCGCCTCATCGAGGAGGCTCTCGAGGCCGGCGAGCTGAAGCCGGTCGGTGAGGGCATGTACTACTCCCGCAGCTTCAGCAAGGACACGGCGCGCTCCGAGGAGCGCACGATCGTCGCGACGAGCGACCCCAAGGACAAGGGCCAGTACAACAACTGGAAGCCCTCCTCCGAGGTCCGCCCCGTCGTCGAGGGACACATGAAGGACGCGCTCGTCGGCAAGACGATGTACGTCATCCCCTACCTCATGGCCCCGAAGGGCTCCGACCTCGACAAGTTCGCGGCGGGCGTCGAGCTCACGGACAACCGCAACGTCGTCATGCAGATGATCCGCATGGCCCGCGTGGGCGTCGAGTACATCAACGACATGGGCGACGACTTCGTCAAGGCCGTCCACGTCACCGGTGACCTCGAGAACCTCAAGCAGGGCACCCCTGACGACATGCGCAACTTCGTCACCGTCGCCGACGAGCGCACGATCCTGCACTTCGGCAGCTCCTACGGCGGCAACGCGCTGCTCGGCAAGATCGCCCACGGTCTGCGCCAGGGCTCCTACGACGGCTGGAAGAACGGCTTCCTCGTCGAGCAGTTCATGCTCCTGGGCATCACGGACAAGGAGACCGGCAAGAGGTACAACATCGCCGGTGGCTTCCCCTCGGCCTCGGGCAAGACCAACCTCGCGATGACGCTGGCCCCCGACGCGCTGGGTGACCGCTACTACGTCGAGTTCTACGGCGACGACATCGCGTGGATCTGGGTCGACGACGAGGGGGTCCTGCGCGGCTTCAACCCGGAGAACGGCGTCTTCGGCGTCGCCAAGGACACGAACGAGAAGACCAACCCGACAGCGATCGACTCGATCCAGCCGGGCTCGGGCGCGATCTTCACCAACGTCGCCTACAACGAGAAGAGCGGCGAGGTCTGGTGGGAGGGCAAGGGCCCGAAGCCGTCCGACGTCGACGGCTGGCTCGACTGGAAGGGCGAGGTCATCGCCGACCGGTCCGCAGAGGAGACCGACGCCCCGTGGGCGCACCCGAACTCGCGCTTCACGACCACGCTCGAGCAGGTCCCGAACGTCGCCAAGGACTACGACGACCCGAACGGCGTCGAGATCCACGGCATCATCTTCGGCGGTCGTACCCGTGACCGTGAGCCGCTGATCCGCGCGATCGACGACCTCGCGGAGGGCGTCTACGACGGCCTGACCCTCGGCGCCGAGGCGACCGCCGCAGCCGACGGCAAGGAGGGCGTGCTCCGCTACGACCCGATGTCGATGCGTCCCTTCCTGAGCTACAGCGAGGCGGCCTACGCCCAGCACTGGCTCGACGTCATCGGCCGCGCGAAGAACAAGCCGATCTTCGCCCACGTCAACTGGTTCCAGCGCGGCGAGGACGGTCGCTTCCTGTGGCCGGGCTACCGCGAGAACCTCCGCCCCCTCGTGTGGCTCATGCAGTACCGCAACGGTGAGGTCACCGGCCAGAAGACCCCGGTCGGCGTCATCCCGACCCGGGACGAGCTGCTCCTCGACGGGCTCGACGAGCAGGCCCTCGCCGACCTCGACACCGTGCTGACGATCGACAAGGCGCGCTGGCAGGAGGAGATGGGCTACCGCGAGGAGCACCTGAACCAGTTCGACGGCCTCCCCGAGGAGATCTGGGCCGCGCACCGCCGCGTCGCCGCAGACCTCGACTCCGCCGAGGGCTGAGCCTCCCCCCACGACGACGAAGGGCGCCGACCGAGATCATCTCGGTCGGCGCCCTTCGTCTGTGCCCGGGTCGCGTCAGCGGGTGGGTTCGTCGGAGGGCAGCGGCTCGAGGCCCTGCGCCTGACGCGCGGCGTTGACCCGGGCTGTGCGCTCGGCGCGGAGCCGGAACCGGGGGTCGCGCATGCCGCCCTGGTCGGCCGGACCCATGAAGGTCAGCAGGATGTACTGCATCCGCCAGAAGAAGCGGTAGCCCAGCGAGAGGCCGGTGTTGTCCTTGGGGATCGTCTTCGCCACGGCTCCACGGTAGTCCGCGCGACGAAGGGGGCCCGCAGCGGGTTGGTCGACTCGTGACCGGTGTGCGGGACGTCACGGTTACCGCCCGGTTACCGATACCTCGCGTAGCGGGTACTGTCCGGATCGACAACCGGCGTCGGCACCCTGCTGCGTCCGGACCCAGCTCACAGACGAGCGTGACGCGAGAAGGGTTCACCCCCATGGCTTCCACCGACTCCACGTCGCTTGCCGACAAGGGCCAGCGGCTCGGGCTCCGCCTCATCGCCAAGGCCGGCGGACTGCCGGGCCTGAAGGACCCCGCGGTCCGGGCCAAGGTCGAGCGCTACCTCTACAAGGGCGCGGTCACGGGCTTCAAGGCGCAGACCGCGGCCGGGCGCGCCTTCCAGAAGACGACGGGGTCGAGGGGCCCTGCGCGAGCGGCGACGACGACGCCGAGGCAGCAGTTCGACCTCACGCCCACCGAAGACCAGCAGATGATCCAGGGCGTCGCCCGAAAGCTGGCCGACGAGGTCATCCGCCCCGCCGGCGCGAAGGCCGACGCCGAGCGCGCGGTGCCGGACGAGGTCCTCTCCGCGGCTGCGGAGATGGGTCTGCACCTCGTCGGCGTCCCGGCCGAGCTCGAGGGCATCGCCGAGGAGCGCTCCGCGGTGACGGCCGCGCTCGTCCTCGAGGAGCTGGCCCGTGGAGACATGGGCATCGCCACGACGATCATGGCCCCCGCTGCCGTCGCGACGGCGATCGCGAGCTACGGCGATGCCGACCAGCAGGCGACCTACCTGCCCGAGTTCACCGGTGACAACCCGCCGCGCGCGGCGGCGGTCGCGCTCATGGAGCCGCAGCCGCTCTTCGACCCGCTGGCGCCCCGCACGACCGCCCGTCGTGAGGGGGACGAGCTCGTCCTCGACGGCGTCAAGGCGATCGTGCCGGGCGCGGAGAGCGCCGAGCTCTTCGTCGTCAGCGCCCTGCTCGACGGGGAGCCGAGGCTCGTCATCGTCGAGGCGGGCCTGGCTGGGCTGCAGGTCGAGGACGACCCCGCCATGGGGATCCGGGCCAGCAGGACCGCCCGTCTGCACCTCGACGGGGTGCGGGTCCCTGTGGCCAACATCCTCGGCACGACGGAGGACCACCTCGACGCCGTCCGCCGGGCTCGTCTCGCGTGGTCGGCCGCGGCCGTCGGTACCGGGCAGGCCGTGCTCGACCACGTCTCGCAGTACGTCACGGAGCGCAAGGCCTTCGGCGAGCCGATCGGCTACCGGCAGGCTGTCGCCTTCACGGTCGCCGACATGGCGATCGAGGTCGCCGCGCTGCGTCTCGTCGTGTGGAAGGCGGCCGCCCGCCTCGACCGGGGTGAGGACGCGTCCGCGGAGATCGCCCAGGCCCGCTCGCTGACGAGCCAGTACCTCACCCAGGTCGGCAGCAACGGCGTGCAGCTGCTCGGCGGCCACGGCTTCGTCAAGGAGTTCGACAACGAGCGCTGGTACCGCGACCTGCGCGGCGCCGGCCTCCTCGAGGGCACCCTGCTCGTCTGAGCGCACGACACGACAAGGACTTGAATCATGATCGATCTTGAGGTTCCGAAGAAGTTCCGTCCGCTCGTCGCGCAGGCTCGTGGCATGGCCGAGGAGGTCTTCTGGCCGATCTCGCGCAAGTACGACCGCGCCGAGCACGAGTACCCGGCCGAGCTCGACCTCGTGTCGGCCGTCATCGACGGCATGAGCGCCTCCGGCGCGGCCAAGGGCGCCGGTGCGTCCTCCTCGACCCGGGCCACGGACGACGGTGCGCAGGAGGGCGAGGTCGCGGCCGTCGGCTCCGGACGCACGGCGAAGGGGGAGCGGGTCAACAAGAACGGCTCGAACCTCTCCTCCGTCCTCTCCATCCTCGAGACCTGCCGGGGTGACGTGGGCCTGACCCTGTCGATCCCACGCCAGGGCCTCGGCAACGCCGCCATCGCCGCGGTCGCCAACGAGGAGCAGAAGGCGCGCTACGCCGGCAAGTGGGCGGCGATGGCGATCACCGAGCCCGACGTCGGCTCCGACTCCGGCGCCATCCGCACCACGGCGGTCAAGGACGGTGACGAGTACGTCCTCAACGGCGAGAAGATCTTCGTCACCGCCGGCGAGCGGGCCGAGCTCGTCGTCGTCTGGGCCACCCTCGACCGCTCCCTCGGCAAGCAGGCCATCAAGTCCTTCGTCGTCCGTCGGGACAACCCGGGGATGAAGCTGGTCCGGCTCGAGCACAAGCTGGGGATCCGGGCGAGCGACACCGCCGCCTTCTCCCTCGAGGACTGCCGCGTCCCCGCCGAGGACCTCCTCGGTGACCCGGAGATCAAGATCGAGGGCGGCTTCGGCGGCGCGATGCAGACCTTCGACAACACCCGCCCGCTCGTCGCGGCGATGGCGCTCGGTCTGACCCGGGCGAGCCTCGACAAGACGACGGAGCTGCTCGCGGAGGCCGGCGTCGTCGCCGACCCGGACCGGCCCGCGCAGGTCCAGCCGGCCGCCGCCGCCAAGCTGCTCCAGATGGAGGCCGACTACCAGGCTGCCTACCTCCTGACCCTGCGCGCGGCCTGGATGGCCGACAACGGCAGGCCGAACTCCATGGAGGCCTCGATGGCCAAGGCGAAGGCGGGACGCACCTGCGTCAACGTCGCCCTTGCCTGCGTCGAGCTCGCGGGGGCCACCGGCTACGCCGAGACCGAGCTGCTCGAGAAGTGGGCGCGCGACTCCAAGATCCTCGACATCTTCGAGGGCACGCAGCAGATCCAGCTGCTCGTCGTCGCCCGCCGCGTCCTCGGCTACTCGAGCAAGGAGCTCAGGTAGTCGACCCGAGCCTCGACGGGGGTGAGCCCGCCGATCCGGTGGGCTCACCCCTTCGTCGTGGTTGACCCGTCCCTGGTCAAGAACTGACCAAACCTTGACCGAAGGGGTGTCGCGGGCGACGGGGCGCGTCCATAGCCTCGACGGGGGCCGACACACAGCCGGCCTGCTCACGGGAGGACAATCCATGCGTCACAACAAGCTCCTGGCACTCGTCGGGGCCACTGCCCTCGGTGTCACCGGCCTGGCCTCCACGGCCAGCGCCCAGTCCGCGACGAGCGCCACGTCGGCCGTCGCCACCTCGAGCTCGGCCGCCACCGCCGACAGCTACGTCGTCCTGGCCGAGCGCGGTGGCAGCGCCAAGGCGCTCGCCGCGAAGCTCAAGGCCCAGGGCGCCACGATCACCTCGGTCAACGAGCAGATCGGCCTCGTCACCGTCACGAGCAAGGACGCCGGTTTCGTGAAGAAGGCGCGCGCCCTCAAGGGCGTCTTCGGCGCCTCGTCCGAGGGCATCGTCGGCCGCTCGCCGAACCGTCCCGCCAAGGACACGACCGAGCGCCCCCGCCTGGCCGGCCCGGGCAACAGCCACGGCAAGAGCGCCCACTCCAAGAAGGGCAAGAAGGGCGCGACCGACACCCTCGACCCGCTGCTGTGGGGCATGGACATGATCGACGCCCCCGAGGCGCACGCGATCGAGACCGGCGACAAGCGCGTCAAGGTCGGCATCATGGACACCGGCGTGGACGCCACCCACCCGGACATCGCGCCGAACTTCGACCGCAAGCTCTCGCGCAACTTCGTCACCGACATCCCGGCCATCGACGGCCCCTGCGAGGTCGAGTCCTGCGTCGACCCGGCCACCGTCGACGAGGGCGGCCACGGCACGCACGTCGCGGGCACCGTCGGTGCGGCGAAGAACGGCGTCGGCGTCTCGGGTGTCGCCCCGACCGCGTCGATCGTCAACGTCCGCGCCGGCCAGGACGCGGGCTACTTCTTCCTCGGCCCGGTCGTCGACGCGCTGACCTACTCCGCCGACAAGGGGCTCGACGTCGTCAACATGAGCTTCTACGTCGACCCGTGGGCCTTCAACTGCGTCGACGGCGCGCCGGAGGACTCCCCGGAGGAGGCCGAGGCGCAGAACATGACGATCGAGGCGATGAGCCGCGCCCTGCGCTACGCGCACGCCAAGGACGTCACCCTCGTCGGCGCCCTCGGCAACTCCGCCGAGGACCTCGCCAACCCGAGCATGGACACCTCGAGCCCGAACTACCCCGAGGGCAACGAGCACCCGCGCACCATCGACAACGCGAGCTGCTACGACCTGCCGGTCGAGGGCCCGCACGTCATCGGCGTCTCCGCGGTCGGCCCGAGCGAGCGCAAGGCGTACTTCTCGAACTACACGACCGACCTCAGCTCCGGCGAGATCGAGGTCAGCGCCCCCGGTGGTGACTACCGCGACTACCCGGGCACCGACAAGTTCATGACGCCCGGCAACCTCATCCTCTCGTCGATCCCGCGCAACGTCGCGCTCGCCGAGGGCTCCATCGACGAGGACGGCAACATCACCCCCTACGGCGAGGGCTGGGTCCTCAAGGACTGCCAGACCGTCCCCGGCAAGGGTGAGCAGTGCGGCTACTACGAGTACTACCAGGGCACCTCGATGGCCTCGCCGCACGCGGCCGGCGTCAGCGCCCTCATCGTCTCGGCCCACGGCAAGGTCAACGGCAAGGCCGGCTTCGGCCTCGACGCCGACCGGACCCGTCAGATCCTCATGGACAGCGCCCGTGACAAGGCCTGCCCCGAGCCGCGGCTCTTCGACTACCCGGAGATCCCCGCCGCCTACAACGCCGAGTGCGTCGGTGACGCCGACTTCAACGGCTTCTACGGCGACGGCATCGTCAACGCCTACAAGGCCGTGACCCACACGGGCTGACCGAGGTCAGCGACGACGAAGGGGGACGGTTGCCTGGCGGCGGCCGTCCCCCTTCGCCTGTCCTCCGGCACGACGAAGGGGTGAGCCCGAAGGTCTCGCTTGGGTCACATCGGTCTGTCGGGTCCTTCGTCTCGGAGGCAGCCCTGGCTAGGTTCTTGGCATGGCAGAGCCGCTCGTCGTCCTCGAAGGCGTCAACAAGCACTTCGGGGACCTCCACGTCCTCAAGGACATCGACCTGACCATCGGGCACGGCGAGGTCGTCGTCGTCATCGGTCCGTCGGGGTCCGGCAAGTCGACGCTCTGCCGGACGATCAACCGCCTCGAGACCTTCGAGTCCGGCTCGATCACCATCGACGGGCAGCCGCTCCCGCAGGAGGGCAAGGCGCTGGCCCGGCTGCGCGCCGACGTCGGCATGGTCTTCCAGTCCTTCAACCTCTTCGCGCACAAGACGATCCTCGACAACGTCACCCTCGGCCCGATGAAGGTCCGCGGCCAGAAGAAGGCGGAGGCACAGGCGCGCGCCAAGGAGCTCCTCGAACGGGTCGGCGTCGCGCACCAGGCGGCGAAGTACCCCGCGCAGCTCTCCGGCGGTCAGCAGCAACGCGTCGCGATCGCCCGCGCGCTCGCGATGGACCCCAAGGTCATGCTCTTCGACGAGCCGACCTCCGCGCTCGACCCCGAGATGATCAACGAGGTGCTCGACGTCATGGTCGGCCTCGCGAGGTCCGGGATGACGATGATCGTCGTCACCCACGAGATGGGCTTCGCCCGCAAGGCCGCCGACCGCGTGATCTTCATGGACGAGGGCGAGATCGTCGAGCAGGCCGAGCCCGAGGAGTTCTTCACGAACCCGAAGAGCGAGCGCGCCAAGGACTTCCTCGGGAAGATCCTCACCCACTGACCCCTGACCAGCCCGACCCCCATGACCACCGCCGGTGGTCCGATCAAGGAGAAAACGATGAAGCAGCGACGACTCATGGCACTGGCTTCCGCGGCGGTGCTGGCTCTCGGCCTCTCGGCCTGCGGTGACGACAGCGACGGCGGCAGCGGCGACGCAGGCGCGGGTGGCGGTGGCGGCGAGACCGTCAAGGTCGGCATCAAGTTCGACCAGCCGGGCCTGGGCTTCCAGGAGGGCGGCAGCTACTCCGGCTTCGACGTCGACGTCGCGAACTACGTGGCCAAGGAGCTCGGCAAGACGCCCGAGTTCGTCCAGTCGCCGAGCCCCCAGCGCGAGACGCTCATCGAGACCGGCCAGGTCGACATGATCTTCGCGACGTACTCGATCACCGACGAGCGCAAGGAGAAGGTCTCCTTCGCCGGCCCGTACTTCATCGCCGGTCAGGACCTCCTCGTCGCCTCCGACTCCGACATCTCCGGGGTCGACGACCTCGACGGCAAGCGTCTTTGCTCCGTCTCGGGCTCGACCTCCGCCAAGAACGTCCAGGAGGAGGTGCCGGGCGTCCAGCTCCGCGAGTTCGACACCTACTCGGAGTGCCTCGACGGTCTTGTCAACGGCCAGCTCGACGCGCTGACCACCGACAACACGATCCTTGCCGGGTACGCCTCGCAGGAGCAGTACAAGGGCAAGCTCAAGGTCGTCGGCAACACCTTCTCCGAGGAGCGCTACGGCGTCGGCATCAAGAAGGGCGATACCCAGCTCTGCGAGGACATCAACGCGGCGCTGAAGAAGATGGTCGACGACGGCGAGTGGCAGAAGGCCGTCGACGCGAACTTCGGCCCGGCCGGCTTCGAGGTCGACACGAAGGTGAACCCGCCCGAGGCGGACGCCTGCTCCTGACCTGACCTGACCGACCTGGGCAGGGGTGGCCTCGCGCCGCCCCTGCCCAGGACCTGACCGAGAGAGGGGTGCCGCGTGGGTGAGCTCTTCGCCCAGTTCGACGTCTGGGGCGCCTTCTGGCTGACCATCAAGCTGTCGGTGTGGTCGGCGCTGTGGGCGCTGCTGCTCGGCACGAGTCTCGCGATCATGCGGGTCGGCCCGGTACGCGTGCTCAACGTCGTCGGCGCCGCGTACGTCAACGTCGTGCGCAACACCCCGCTGACCCTCGTCGTCCTCTTCTCGCTGACCGTGCTCGGCACCCGCCTCGGTATCCAGATCGCGAACGACGAGAGCCCGACCTTCCTCGTCGACGAGGCGGTGCGCTGGGCGATCTTCGCGCTGTCGGTCTACCACGCAGCCTTCGTCTGCGAGGCGCTGCGCTCGGGCGTCAACACGGTGCCGGTCGGCCAGGCCGAGGCAGCGCGATCGATCGGTCTCGGCCTGGGGCAGTCGCTGCGGCACGTCGTGCTGCCGCAGGCCTTCCGCGGAGCGGTCGCCCCGCTGGCGTCGGTGCTCATCGCGCTCATCAAGAACACGACGGTGGCCTCGATCATCGGTGTCGCGCAGACGTCGTACTTCATGGTCGAGGCGATCGAGTTCCGGCCGGACCTCATCTGGCAGCTCTTCGCGCTCATCGCCGGCTTCTTCCTCCTGCTCACGCTGCCGATCGGCGTCGGGCTGACCTCGCTCTCGCGGAAGGTGGCGGTCAAGCGATGAGCTCGTCCTCGGTCCTCTTCGACGCACCCGGTCCCCGGGCGCGCCGCCGCCACCTCATCATCACGATCGTCGCCGCCCTCGTCCTGCTCGGCGTGGTCGTCGTAGCCCTGATGCGCCTCGACGCGCGCGGCGAGCTCGAGGCCGCGAAGTGGCAGGCCATGTTCACGACGAGCGCGTGGCAGTACTACTTCGTGCCCGGCATCCTCAGCACGCTCAAGGCGGCCGGGATCGCCATCGTGCTGTCGATGCTCTTCGGCCTGGTCTTCGGCGTGGGACGGCTCTCGCAGAACACCGCCGTCCGGTGGGTCTCGGGTGCCGTCGTGGAGTTCTTCCGCGGCATCCCGGTGCTCATCATGATGATCGCCTTCTTCTACTTCCTCGCCTTCCGCGGGGTCTTCGCCCCGGAGACCAACCCCTTCGTCGCGGTGGTCGCCGCGCTGACCCTCTACAACGGCGCGGTCGTCGCGGAGCTCGTCCGCTCCGGCGTGGGCTCGCTGCCCAAGGGGCAGGGCGAAGCAGGTCTGTCGATCGGGCTCACCCCGGGCCAGACCATGCGCGCGATCCAGCTGCCCCAGGCGATCACGGCCATGCTGCCGGCGCTCGTCAGCCAGCTCGTCGTCATCCTCAAGGACAGCGCGCTCGGCGCGATCATCACCTATCCGGAGCTGCTGCGCTCGGCGCGCAACCTCGCGGCCGGGGGCAACACCCTGCAGCCGCTCGTCATGGCTGCGCTGCTCTTCATCATCATCAACTTCACTCTCACGACCCTCGCGAGCTATCTCGAGCGACGGATCAACAAGCGCGGCCACACCTCGGCGAAGGCCGACAAGGACGCCGGCCGTCCTGGCGACTCCGTCGGCGCCGGCACCCTCTGACTCACGGCCGCAGCACGCGGTGGGCCTCGAGCATCGCCGGGCCGTACCAGGTGAGCAGGCGGCCTGACACGAGCCGGGTCGGTACGTCCTCGAAGGCCTCGGGCCCGTCGCTCTCGGTGAAGACGTAGGGCTCGTCGGGCAGCCAGACCTCGTCGATGTCCTCGCGGTCGATGTCGGCCAGCTCGACGTGGGGGTAGCGGTCCTCGCCGTCGTCGAAGGCGTTGTCGTACCCCAGCCGGGACAGCAGGTCGGTCGTGTAGGTGCGTGGGCCGACGACCATCCACGGGTCGCGCCAGATCGGCACCGCGATCGTGGGCGACGGGGGCTGCGCCCTGAGGCGCGACGAAGGAGCCTCGACGGGTGCCTCGAAGCGTCCGTCCCAGAGGTCAGCAGCCTCGGTGAGCCAGCCGGGTTCGTCGAGCGCGAGTGCCTCGAGAAAAAGACGACGCATGGAGGCGATCGCCTGCGGGACGGTCTCGATGTCGGTGACCCAGACGGGGACGCCGCGCTCGCGGAGCCGCCGGACGTCGAGCTCGCGGTTCTCCTCCTTGTTGGCGACGACGAGGTCGGGGGAGAGGTCGGCGATGGCGGAGAGGTCGGGGTTCTTCGTGCCGCGCACTCTCACCACGTCGAGCTCTGCGGGGTGCGTGCACCAGTCCGTGGCGCCGACGAGGAGGTCTGAGGCGCTGACGGCGACCGCCTCGGTGAGGGACGGGACGAGCGAGACCACTCGCCTGACGCCCCCGTCGGGCAGCAGGGCCTCCGCGCCGAGGTCGTCACGCAGGTGCTCACCCATGCCGCCAACCTAGCTGGGGAGCGTTCTCCGCGAGCTACGCGCGGGTACGACGACCGTTGCTCGCACATCCGAGGTGAGCAGGCCTGTGCTGCGGGAGGAGGCGATCGCAGGCCGATGGGCAACGGTCGTCGTACCCGAGAGTCACACCGGGCTGGTCCAGGCTGGCGTGATGTCTCAGCGGAGGGCGGCCGCGCTGAGCTCGGTGGCGGCGAGGCTGAGCACGGCCAGCGAGAGGAGAGCAGGGGCGAGGCCGTCACGTCGGGGGAGGTCCCAGCGACGGCGTCCTTCGGTGGCGGACAGCCGCGACTCGGTCGGGCCGGCGAGGTAACGCCGCCGGCCCAGGGTGAAGGCGGTGAGCGCGAGCCCGATGCTCACGCCCATGATGACGAGCGCTGCCGGGCCGAGTGGTCCGACCGAGTGCCGGGCGACGATCGCCGAACCCGCCGCGGTCGCCAGGGCGGTCCGCTGCCAGGCGAGCGCGGTCCGCTCCGGCTGGGCGCCACGGTCACCCTTCGAGGCTCCTCGTCGCACCTCAGGGGTCACGGCCTGGTGCCGAGGACGATCAGGGCCGCGAGCGTGAGCGCCGCGAGCACGCCGGAGATCACGATCGCCGCGACCCCCAGGGCCGGGAGCGGCTCACCTCGTCGCATCGCCCGCTCCGATCCCGACCACCGGAGGTAGGCGAGGACCGACGACAGCCCGCCGAGGACCAGGAGGATGCCCGCGAGGGCGAGCTTGACCCCTTCGCCGACCGACAGGTCGACGACGTCGACCGCGACCCCGGCCGCCACGAGCGCCAGCCCGGTCCGCAGCCAGGCGAGGAAGGTCCGCTCGTTGGCGAGGCTGAAGCGGTAGTCCGGCTCCTCGCCCTCGCCGTAGACGCTCCTCGGCCAGCGCTGATCGGTCACCTGCCCAGGCTAGACGTTGCGCCGGTACTGGCCGCCGACCTCGAAGAAGGCCTCGGTCACCTGCTGCAGCGAGCACACCCGCGCGGCGTCCATGAGGACGTCGAAGACGTTGGCGTCGGTCGTGGCCGCCTCCTTGAGCCGGGCGATCTGCTGCTGCGCCTCGTCGCGGTGCGCGTCCTGGTAGGCGCGGACGCGGGCGAGCTGCGACTCCTTCTCCGACTCGGTCGCGCGGGCCAGCTCGACCTCGACCGGCTCCTCGTCGTCCCCCTTCGCCCGGAGGAAGGTGTTGACGCCGATGAGCGGCAGCGAGCCGTCGTGCTTGCGGTGCTCGTAGAGCATCGACTCGTCCTGGATCCGGCCGCGCTGGTAGCCGGTCTCCATCGCGCCGAGCACGCCGCCGCGCTCGCTGATCCGGTCGAACTCCTCGAGCACGGCTGCCTCGACGAGGTCGGTCAGCTCGTCGATGACGAAGGAGCCCTGGAGCGGGTTCTCGTTGATCGACAGGCCCCACTCGCGGGTGATGATCAGCTGGATCGCGAGAGCGCGTCGCACCGACTCGGGCGAAGGGGTCGTGATCGCCTCGTCGTAGGCGTTGGTGTGCAGGGAGTTCGCGTTGTCGTAGAGGGCGTTGAGCGCCTGCAGGGTCGTGCGGATGTCGTTGAAGTCCATCTCCTGCGCGTGCAGCGAACGGCCGCTCGTCTGGATGTGGTACTTCAGCTTCTGAGCGCGCTCGTTGGCGCCGTACTTCTCCTTCATCGTCACCGCCCAGATGCGGCGGGCGACGCGACCGAGGACGGAGTACTCGGGGTCCATGCCGGAGGAGAAGAAGAAGGACAGGTTCGGCGCGAAGTCGTTGATGTCCATGCCGCGCGCGAGGTACGCCTCGACGTAGGTGAAGCCGTTGGCGAGGGTGAAGGCGAGCTGGCTGATGGGGTTCGCCCCGGCCTCGGCGATGTGGTAGCCGGAGATGCTCACGGAGTAGAAGTTGCGCACCCCCTGCTCGATGAACCACTCCTGGATGTCGGCCATCATGCGCAGGCTGAACTCGGTGGAGAAGAGGCAGGTGTTCTGCCCCTGGTCCTCCTTGAGGATGTCCGCCTGGACGGTGCCGCGGACGGTCTGCAGCGCCTCTGCGCGCAGCTCCTCGGCCTCGGCGCCGGAGGGCTCACGACCCTCGGCCTCGCGGAAGGCGTCGAGCCGCTGGTCGATCGCGGTGTTGAGGAAGAAGGCGAGGACGGTGGGCGCCGGGCCGTTGATCGTCATCGAGACCGAGGTCGACGGCGAGAGCAGGTCGAAGCCGTCGTACAGCGCCTTCATGTCGTCGAGCGTCGCGACGGAGACGCCGGAGGTGCCGACCTTGCCGTAGATGTCCGGGCGCTCGTCGGGGTCGCGCCCGTAGAGGGTCACCGAGTCGAAGGCGGTCGACAGGCGGGTGGCGGGCTGGCCCTCCGACAGCAGCTTGAAGCGCCGGTTGGTGCGGAAGGGGTCACCCTCGCCGGCGAACATCCGCGCCGGGTCCTCGTTGTCGCGCTTGAAGGGGAAGACGCCGGCGGTGAAGGGGTAGTAGCCAGGCAGGTTCTCCCGACGGAGGAAGGAGACGAGGTCGCCGTGGTCGGCGAAGCGGGGGAGGGCGACGCGCGGGATCTTGTTGCCCGACAGCGACTCCTTGGTGAGCGTCGTGCGCAGCTCCTTGCCGCGGATGGTCACGACCTGCTCGTCGCCGGAGTAGGACTCGACGACCGTGGGCCAGGACGCGAGCTGCTGACCGACCTCGGTCGGGAGCTCGGCCCGGGCGTGCTCGAGCAGCTCGTCGACCGCGTGGTCGGACTTGCCCGCGGCAGCGAGCTCGTCGTCGACGAGCTCGAGGCGCTGGACGCGGCGCGCCTGCTCAGCGACTCGCGTGGTCTGCTCGTGGTAGTCGCGGACGGTGTCGGCGATCTCGGCGAGGTAGCGGACCCGCTTGGGCGGGACGACCTGGCTGATCCGGGTCGAGTGCTGGACGTCGACCGGTGCGAGGACCCCTTCGCCCGTCTGGAGGCCCTGCTCGGCGAGCGCGTCGCGGAGGTGCTGGTAGAGCGCGGTGACGCCATCGTCGTTGAAGGTCGCAGCCGAGGTGCCGTAGACCGGCATGTCCTCGGGCTTCTTGCCGAAGGCCTCGCGGTTGCGGACCATCTGGCGGCCGACGTCGCGGAGGGCGTCCTCGGCGCCGCGGCGCTCGAACTTGTTGATGGCGACGACGTCGGCGAGGTCGAGCATGTCGATCTTCTCGAGCTGGCTGGCCGCGCCGAACTCCGGGGTCATGACGTACATCGAGGTGTCGGCGAAGGGGACGATCGCCGCGTCGCCCTGCCCGATCCCGGGGGTCTCGACGATGACGAGGTCGAAGCCGGCGGCCTTGGCCACGTCGATGACCTGGTCGAGGTTCTCGGGGACCTCGCGGCTGCCGCGCGTCGCGATGGAACGGAAGAAGACCCGGTCCCCGTCGAGCGAGTTCATCCGGATGCGGTCGCCGAGGAGGGCGCCGCCGCCGCGCTTGCGGGTGGGGTCGACGGCGATGACCGCGATGCGGAGCTTGTCCTCCTGGTCGACCCGGAAGCGGCGGACCAGCTCGTCGGTGAGCGAGGACTTGCCGGAGCCGCCGGTGCCGGTGATGCCGAGGACGGGCACGGTGCGGGACCCGGCGGCCTCCCGGACGCGGGTGAGGAAGGTGTCGTCGAGGCGCCCGAGCTCGGCGCCGGTGATGGCGCGGGCGACGGCCGCCCGGTCGCCGGAGAGGACGGCATCGACGTCCGCGTCGCGCTCCTCCCAGAGGTCGACGTCGCAGTCTCTGATGAGGGTGTTGATCATGCCCGGGAGCCCGAGGCGCTGGCCGTCCTCGGGGGAGAAGATCCGCACCCCGGCGGCGCGCAGCCGCTGGATCTCCTCGGGGACGATGACACCGCCGCCACCGCCGAAGACCTTGACGTGACCGGCGCCGGCCTCGCCGAGCAGCTGCACGAGGTACTCGAAGTACTCGACGTGACCGCCCTGGTAGCTGCTGATCGCGACGCCCTGCACGTCCTCGTCGATCGCCGCGTCGACGACCTCCTGCACGGAGCGGTTGTGCCCGAGATGGATCACCTCGGCGCCCTGGCTCTGCAGGATGCGGCGCATGATGTTGATCGACGCGTCGTGCCCGTCGAAGAGGGCGGACGCGGTGACGAAGCGCACCGGGTGGGCGGGGGCGTGCAGGGTGGGCGTGGACATGCAGGATCTCCTCGGGACGGCGTACCGAGATAGTAGGACGTCCAACTATTGGGCGTCAATGTATGCTGGCGCCGTGCTCTCCTTCGACCCCATCGACGCCGCGCGCACCCAGTGGGTGGAGCGTGGGTGGGGCGACTCCGCGGAGGGGATGGCCGCCGTCACCTCGGTGATCCGGGCCCAGGCGATCCTCATGCGCCGCGTCGAGACCGCGCTGCGTGACAGCGGGCTGACCTTCGCCCGGTACGAGGTGCTCATGCTGCTGAGCTTCACCCGGCACGAGGCGCTGCCGATGCGGGCGATCAGCTCCCGGCTCCAGGTGCACCAGTCGAGCGTGACGAACGCCGTCGACCGGCTCGAGTCGGCCGGCCTGGTGACGCGAGCGCCCAGCCCGGACGACCGGCGCACGGTCCTCGTCGGCCTGACCTCGCAGGGCATCCAGGTCGCCAAGGAGTGCACGCGTCGGCTCAACGACGAGGTCTTCGGTGCGCTCGGCCTCTCCGACGAGGACACGCGCCAGCTCGTCGCGATCCTCGCGCGCCTGCGCGCCGACGCAGGCGATTTCAGCACCCCCTGACGGGACGACGGGGGAGGGTCCGCTCCGCGCACGAGCCTTGGCTCGTGCGACTTCCGGCGCCGCTCCCTCCTCGCACGAGCCTTGGCTCGTGCGACCGGGAGGAGCGGCGTCTGCCCGTCCGCGCCGCTCAGGCAGTACTGACGTAGCCGAGGGAGAGCGCGGCCAGGCTGAGCCCGAGCGAGAGGCCGAGGTTCGCGACGGCCTGGCGGCGCTCGAGGTCGCGCCAGGACTGGGCCACCTCGAGCGCGTGCGTGCTGAAGGTCGTGAGTCCTCCGCACAGGCCGACGCCGAGCAGCGGCATGACCCAGTCGGGCCGGCCGCCCCACCCGGCGAGCAGCCCGAGGAGGAACGAGCCGAGGACGTTGACCAGGAGGGTCCCACCCGCCGGTGTCGCCCCCTTCGTCCTGGCGCGCGTCGACAGCTGCCACCGCAGGACGGCACCCAGCGCACCGCCGACGGCGACGAGGAGCGCGGTCATGAGCGGGGCCCTTCGAGGCTCCCTCGTCGCACCTCAGGGACCAGGCGGAGGCCGAGGGCGCACGCGCCGACGCCGAGGACCACGGTCGCGAGGACGTACCCGAGTCCGACGAAGGGGGAGAGGGTCACCGTGTCGAGGGCGAAGGCGGAGTAGGTCGTCCAGCCGCCGAGCAGGCCGGTGGCGACGAAGGGGCGCACCCAGTGCGGTGCCTCGCGGGCCGAGAGCCAGGCGACGAGGAGACCCATCGCCAGAGCGCCAGTGACGTTGACGAGCAACGTCCCCCACGGCCACCCGCCGGCGGGCAGGACGTCGACGAGACCCCACCGACCGACCGAGCCGAGCGCGCCGCCCACCGCGACGGCCAGGCCGACCCTTCGAGGCTCGCCAGCTCGCACCTCAGGGACCAGACGTCAGCCGCGTCGGGTCTCGAGGAAGTCCGCGATCCGGCCGATCGCCTCGGTCATGACCTCCTCGTCGGGCAGGCACACGACCCGGAAGTGGTCGGGCTCGAACCAGTTGAAGCCGGTCCCGTGGGTCACGAGGATCTTCTTGGCGCGCAGCAGGTCGATGACGAAGGCCTCGTCGTCCTCGATCGCGTACACCTCCGGGTCGAGCCGCGGGAAGCAGTACAGGGCCCCGCGCGGCTCGACGCAGCTCACGCCGGGGATCTCTCCCAGCAGCCGGGAGGCGAGCTTGGACTGCTCGTAGAAGCGGCCGCCGGGGACGACGAGCTCCTCGATCGACTGGTAGCCGCCGAGCGCGGTCTGGATCGCGTGCTGCGCAGGGACGTTGGCGCACATGCGCATGTTGGCGAGCAGCGTCAGGCCCTCGAGGAAGTCCTCGGCCATGTGCTTCGGGCCGGAGATCATCACCCAGCCGGCGCGGTAGCCGCAGACCCGGTAGGCCTTCGACAGGCCGGAGAAGGTGAGGCAGAGGACGTCGTCGCCGGCGAACTCGGCCGCGTGCCGGTGGACGGCGTCGTCGAAGATGATCTTCTCGTAGATCTCGTCGGCCATGACGACGAGCTGATGGCGCCGCGCGATGTCGACGAGCCCCTTGACCGTCTCCTCGCTGTAGACCGCGCCCGTCGGGTTGTTCGGGTTGATGATGACCAGGGCGTGCGTGTTGTCGGTGATCTTGGACTCGATGTCCGCGAGGTCGGGGTCCCAGCCGTTGGACTCGTCGCAGCGGTAGTGCACGGGGGTGCCGCCGGCGAGCGAGACCGCACCGGTCCACAGCGGGTAGTCCGGTGCGGGGATGAGGATCTCGTTGCCGTCGTCGACGAAGGCCTGCAGCACCATCGAGATGAGCTCGGAGACGCCGTTGCCGATGAAGACGTCCTCGACGGTCGTCTCCCGCAGGCCCCGCGACTGGTAGTACTGCGCGACCGCGGTCCGGGCCGAGTAGATGCCCTTGGAGTCCACGTAACCCTGCGAGTCGGGCAGGTGCCGGGTCATGTCGGCGACGATCGCCTCGGGTGCCTCGAAGCCGAAGGGGGCGGTGTTGCCGATGTTGAGCTTGAGGATCTTGTGGCCCTCGGCCTCGAGCCGCTGGGCCTCGACGAGGATCGGTCCTCGGACGTCGTAGCGGACGTTCATCAGCTTGCGGCTCTGGCGGATCGGGCGCATGGCGTCATCCTCGCAGGCCCCGTCAGCGGGCCGCACGCACATCGATCCTGAGGTGCGACGCAGGAGCCTCGAAGGGCCGACCTAGCGGGTGGGGACCCGCCGCAGCACGAGCACGATCGCCGCGGCGGAGGCGACAGCGACGAACGCCGCCCACCACCAGCCGTCCTCGAGCGACGGGAGGAGCAGGCCGACCGCCATGAGGACCAGCCCGAGGGCGATCCCCGCGGCAACCCCGACCCACCACGGCCAGCGGAGGAAGAGGGTGGTGGCGGCCCCCACGAGCAGGACCGCCGCGCCGAGCTGCAGCAGCCCGGAGGCCGCCGCCTGCCATGCCTCGGTCGTCGAGACGGCGCCCCCCGGGCGCAGCCCGTCGAGGCCACCCAGCGCGATGAGAACGAGCACCGCGACCGTGACCACGGCGACCACCGCGAGGAGCGCGAGCAGGAGCCCGATGCTCACCGAGCGACGGGTCACCCCGGAGGAGATGAGGACCCGCGTGTGACGGGCCGGCACGACGGCCGCCATGACGACCGCGGTGATGGCGAGGGCGACGATCAGCTGCAGCGCCGCCATGGCCGCGGGTCCGACTGGACCCTGCACCGTGACGAGGTCACGGGTGGCCTCGACGCCGAAGTACACCCCTTCGTCGACGACCTCGTACTCCCACCCCTGGACGACGGCCAGCAGCCAGACGAGGGCGGCCAGGGCCGCTATCACCCCGGCGGTCCAGACGAGCGGGGTCAGGGCGTGCCGCACGAGGTACCTCGTCGTCGGCCAGAGCTGCGAGCGGCGGGTCACGACGGAGGGGGAGCGGGCGGTCATCGGGTACCTCCGGGGGAGCTGAGCGTCACGAGGACGTCGGTGAGCGAGGCGAGCCGGTCGCCGGTGGAGTGCGCCTCACGGACCTCGTCCGCGCTGCCGGCGGCGACGACCCGGCCACGGTGGAGGACGATCACGTCCTCGAGGAGGTCCTCGACCTCGTCGAGCAGGTGCGAGGAGAGCACGATGGTGCGGGGGTGGGCGAGGTAGTCGGCCATGACCTCGTCGTAGAACTGCCGTCGTGCCACCGCGTCCATGCCGAGGTAGACCTCGTCGAGCAGGGTGACCTCGGCGCGCGTCGCGAGGGCGAGGGCCGCGCGCAGCGCGGACCTCTTGCCGGTGGAGAGCTTCTCCGGGGCCTTCCTCGTCGGGACCTCGAAGCGGTCGAGCAGCTCGTAGAAGTACGTCTCGTCCCAGTGCGGGCGGGTCACCCGCTGGGCGCGGACGCTCGCGGTGATCTTCTCGTCGTCGTACATGCCCCCGCGCTCCTTCATGAGGCAGACGCGCGAGGTGCGGTCCGGGTTCTCCCACACCGGCTCGCCCCCGAGGAGCACCTGCCCGGACTGCGCGGCCCGGTGGGCCGCGACGAGCTCGAGCAGCGTGGTCTTGCCGGCGCCGTTGCGCCCGACGAGCCCGGTGAGGGTGCCGGGTCGCACCGTGAGGTCGATGTCGGCCAGTGCCTGGGTGCTCCCGAAGCGGTGAGACAGCCCGGTCACCTCGATCCCCATCGTGCTCATGACGTCTCCTTCAGCCAGGTGATGATCTCGTCGGTGGTGATGCCCAGGGCACGGGCGTCGTCGAGCGCGGGCTGCATGACCTGCTCCCAGTACGACTCGCGTCGGGCGGTGCGCAGCTGCTCCCGGGCGCCGTCGCTGACGAACATCCCGATCCCGCGCCGCTTGTGGATCAGCCCCTCGTCGACGAGCAGGCCCATGGCCTTGGCGGCCGTGGCCGGGTTGATGCGGTGCGTCGTCGCGTACTGCGTGGTCGACATGACCTGGTCCCCTTCCCGCAGCTCGCCGGAGAGCACGGAGCGACGGATGCGGTCGGCGATCTGCAGGTAGATCGGCGAGCTGTCGTCGAACGGCTCCACTGCGCCTCCTTGGTTAGTTACATGACTAATGAACCAGTGAAGCGGCTTCGTGTCAAGGCGACGGGGGAGGGGCTACTGTCCCGCCATGACGGCAGCGCTGCCGGGTCGGGTGCGACGCGGGTACGGGCTGGGGTCGGTCGCGACCGGCTCCTTCGGGACCGTGCCCGGTCTGCTCCTCCTGCCCTATCTCACCGACCGGCTCGGCGTCGCCGCGGGCGTCGCGGGTCTCATCGTCCTGCTGCCCAAGGCCTGGGACGTCCTGCTCAACCCGGTGGCGGGCCGGATCTCGGACCGTCTCGAGCACCCCGAGGGCCGTCGTCGCCCCTTCCTCCTGCGGGCGGGTGCCCTCCTCGCGGTCCTCTTCGTGCTCCTCTTCGCCGGGCCGACGGGCTCGACGGCGCTCGGTGCCGCCTGGGTGGCCGTGCTCTTCCTCGCCTGCGCGACCGCCTACGCGTTCTTCCAGGTCCCCTACGTCTCGATGCCGGCGGAGCTGACCCGCGACTACGGCGAGCGCACCCGACTCATGACCTGGCGGGTCGCGGTGCTCGCCCTGGCGATCCTCGTGAGCGGCGGGCTGTCCCCGGCGATCCGCGACGCGCTCGGACCCGAGTGGGGGTACCGGGCGGTGGGCCTCTTCGTCGGCGGGCTGATCCTCGCCGGTGCCCTCGGCGCGTGGTGGGGGACGAAGGGGGTGCCGCCGGTCGCGGAGGTCGCGGCCGGGGGCAGCCTCGGGGAGCAGCTGCGGGTCGTGGCGCGGGCGCCGGACTTCCGCGCGCTGCTCACGGCCTTCGGCCTGCAGGCGCTCGCGACGGGCACGATGCTCGCCGGCGTCGACTACGTCGCCCGGGTGGTGCTGGGCAACCCCGGGGCGTCGACGATCCTCTTCGTCGCGTTCGTCGCCCCGGCCCTGCTCGTCACGCCGGTGTGGGAGCGGATCGGTGCGCGTGTCGGCAAGAAGGCCGGCTTCGTCGCGGCCTCCCTGCTCCTCGCGCTCGGCGCCGTGCTCGTCTACCTGCTCCACGGTCTCGGCGTCGCCGCCGTCGGGGCCGCTCTGACGCTGGTCGGCATCGGCTACGCGGGCGCCCAGATGTTCCCCATGGCGATGCTCCCGGACGTCGCCGCCGTCGATGCCCAGCGCACGGGGGAGGGCCGCGTCGGTGTCTACACGGGCGTCTGGACGGCCGGGGAGACCCTCGGGCTCGCGCTCGGCCCAGGCGTCTACGCCCTCATCCTCATGCTGGGCGGCTACGTCTCGTCGACGGACGGCCTTGCCGCGCAGCCGGACTCGGCGGTGACCGCCATGACGCTCGGCTTCACCCTCCTGCCGGCCGCGCTCGTGCTGCTGGCCCTCGTCCCCCTTCGCTCGTACCGTGTCGACGAGGCGGCCGTCGAGGCCGCCACCCAGGAGGCCCTGTGACCCTCGACCCCACCACCGCGTCCACGCCGGACGAGATCCGGGCCGCCCTCGCCACACTGCGCGCCGACGACCTGCCGACCCACGGCGGGCGGACGCTCAGCTACGTCTACGACTCCGGGATCGCCGAGGCGGACGCGCTCGGTCGGGAGGCGCTCGCCGCCTTCGGCGCGACGAACGGCCTCGACCCGACCGCCTTCCCCTCGCTCGCCCGGATGGAGTCCGACCTCGTCGGGATCGCCCGTGACCTCCTCCACGGGCCGCCGACCACCGTGGGCACCGCGACCTCCGGCGGCACCGAGTCGCTGCTCCTCGCGGTCCTCGCCGCCCGGGAGGGCCGCCCCGACGTCACCGCACCCCGGCTCGTCGCGCCGAGCACGGTGCACGCGGCGGTGCACAAGGCGGGCCACCTCTTCGGCGTCGCCATCGACCTCGTGCCGGTCGACCCGGTGACCTGCCGCGCCGACCCGGCGGCCATGGCGGTCGCGATGACCGAGGACACCGTGCTCGTCGTCGTGTCCGCCCCGTCGTACGCCCACGGGGTCGTCGACCCGGTCGCCGAGGTCGCCACGGAGGCAGGGCGAAGGGGGATCCGCTGCCACGTCGACGCGTGCATCGGTGGCTGGGTGCTGCCCTGGCTGGGCCGGGACGAGCCGTGGGACCTCGCGGTCCCGGAGGTCACGAGCATCTCGGTCGATCTGCACAAGTACGCGTACACCCCGAAGGGGATCTCGCTGCTGCTGCACCGCGACCCGTGGCTGCGTCGTGGGCACCTCTACGCCTCTGCGGCGTGGCCGGGCTACACGATGCTCAACTCGACGATCCAGTCGACGAAGTCCGGCGGCCCGCTCGCGGCAGCATGGTCGGTCGTCCACGCCATCGGGCTCGACGGGTACGCGCGGCTGGCCCGCACCGCCCGCGAGGCCACGCTCGACGTCGCCCGCAGGGTCGAGGGCGTCGAGGGGCTCGAGGTCGTCGTCGCCCCCGACTCGACGCTGCTCGCGCTCGCGACCGACGAGACGTGCGACGTCTTCACGGTCGCCGACGAGATGGGGGAGCGGGGGTGGCTGGTCCAGCCGCAGATGTCCTTCGCCGGGCAGCGGCCGACCCTGCACCTCTCGCTGTGCGCCGCCACCGCCGAGCGGGTGGACGAGCTCATGGACGCGCTGGCGGCGTCGGTCACGGCCGCGCGGTCCGCCGGCCCGGTCCAGGTGGACCCCCAGCTCGCCGCGGCCGCCACCGCGATCGACCCGTCTGCGCTCGACGACGCCGCCTTCGACGGCCTGCTCACGGTCGCCGGGCTGTCGGGAGGAGACGGTGCCGTCGAGGTGCCGCGGCGGATGGCCGAGGTCAACGCGCTGCTCGACATCGCCCCGCCGGCGCTGCGGGAGGCGCTGCTGCTCGCCGTGCTCGACCGGCTGACTCGCTGACCCCGATAGAGTCGGAGCGACGCCCACCCGGGTGTCTGGTGCGCCGCCCGGAGGTCCTTCCCGTGAAAGTCACAGCGCTCGGCATCCTGGCCGTCGGTACCCTCTGCCTGCTGGTTCCGGCGGCTGTCGTCGCCCTCGTCCTCTACCTCACGAGACGCGAGAAGGCGAAGCAGCCGGCGCCGGACGCAGGTCTCGACCCCTTCGGGCAGCCGTGGGGCGGCGAGCATGCCGACCCCGCGACCTCCCGCCCCGAGGACCGGCAGACCGAGCTCCCGAGGGAGTACGGAGCGACCGGTGGCTTCCGCCGGGTGGCCGACCAGTCGGCCTCGGTCGGCGCGCCGAGCACCGACGACGCCCCTGACGCTCCGCGCTACGGGTATATCGACGCCGATCCGGTGGCCGGCGAGACGGTCGCCGACGCGCCTGACCGTCCAGAGACGGAGCTGGAGCCGGAGCCACTGAGTCCCGAGCCGTCGACGGAGGCGCCGGAGGACCCCTTCGTCCTCCATGCCCCGAGCGACGACGTCGAGCAGACGATCCGGATCTCCCGGAGCAGCGGCGAGGCCGAGCCGACCGCGCCGTCTTGGGCCGCCACGATCCCCGGCGAGGACGTCCCGGCCGAGGAGCACACCTACTGGGACGACGAGGAGGAGGAGCAGGCCCGTCGGGCCGAGTCCCTCATCGACGAGGGTGAGGCGATCGTCGATGGTGGCTACGGGTGGGGCTCGGCCGCTCCCTTCGCCGACGGCTCGATGCCGCCCGGCCACCCGGTCAAGGGTCACCGCGCCTGGATGCAGTACCACGAGCCCGGCAGCCCCTGGTACGACGAGACGACCGTCGACGTGTGGTTCACCGATGCCGCGGCGGCCGAGCGGGCGGGCTTCCACCGCGCCTGACGGGGCCCCAACGTCTCACGACGTGAGAGCCCGTGACCAGATGCCGGTATTGCCGTGGTCACATATGTCCTCCATGGGCGTGGCCTCGGGCATAGGTTCACAGCAAGAGTCGTGACGTGCGTCCGCACGCCCGGCTGGACCATCCGAAGAGGAGCGAGAGCCCCATGCAGCTAGGTGTACCCGCGGAGTCGAAGGCGGGTGAGACCCGTGTCGCGGCGACCCCGAAGACCGTCGAGCAGATCGTCAAGCTCGGCTACGACGTGGTCGTCGAGCCCGGTGGAGGCGCGCTGTCGAGCTACCCGGACCAGTCCTACGTCGACGCCGGGGCGCGCCTCGCGCCCGCCGACGAGGTCTGGGCCAGCGACATCATCGCGAAGGTCAACGCCCCGACGGAGGCCGAGATCGCCCGCATGCGCCCGGGGTCGGCCATCGCCTCGCTGCTCTCGCCGGCGCTCAACCCCGAGCTCGTCGAGCGCCTCCGCGAGCAGGGTGTGACAACCCTGGCGATGGACGCCGTGCCGCGCATCTCGCGCGCCCAGTCCCTCGACGTGCTCTCCTCGATGGCCAACATCGCCGGCTACCGCGCCGTCATCGAGGCCGCCAACGAGTTCGGCAGCCTCTTCACCGGCCAGGTCACCGCGGCGGGCAAGGTCCCGCCGGCGAAGGTCCTCGTCTGCGGCGCCGGTGTGGCCGGCCTCTCCGCGATCGGCACCGCCGGCAGCCTCGGCGCGATCGTGCGCGCCTTCGACGTGCGCCCCGAGGTCGCCGAGCAGGTCGAGTCGATGGGCGCCGAGTTCCTCGAGATCGACCTAGAAGACACTGCGCTGGAGGGCCGATCTTCCGACGGCTACGCGAAGGAGGCTGGCGAGGAGTTCAACCGCAAGTCCGCCGAGCTCTACGCGGCGCAGGCCAAGGACGTCGACATCATCATCACCACGGCGCTCATCCCGGGTCGTCCGGCGCCGCGCCTCATCACCGAGGAGATGGTCGCCTCGATGAAGCCGGGCTCGGTCATCGTCGACATGGCGGCCAGCAACGGCGGCAACGTGGCCGGCGCGGTCGCGGACCAGAAGGTCGTCACGGCCAACGGCGTGACGATCATCGGCTACACCGACCTCGCGGGCCGCCTGCCCACGCAGGCCAGCCAGCTCTACGGCACGAACATCGTCAACCTGCTCAAGCTCACCACCCCGGAGAAGGACGGCCAGCTCGTCCTCGACATGGACGACGTCGTCGTCCGCGGCATGACGGTGACCAAGGACGCCGAGACCCTCTGGCCCCCGCCGCCGGTGCAGGTCTCCGCGGCCTCTGCGGGCGCAGTCGCCGCGCCGACCCCTCCTGAGCCGAAGCCGGTCAAGGAGCCGATGAGCGCCGGGACCAAGCTCGGTCTCATGGGTGCGGCCGCGCTCGCCTTCCTCGCGCTCGCCGCCTTCTCGCCCGCGCCCTTCCTCGGGCACTTCATGGTCTTCATGCTCTCGGTCGTCATCGGCTTCTACGTCATCGGCAACGTGCACCACGCGCTGCACACGCCGCTGATGTCGGTGACCAACGCGATCAGCGGCATCATCCTCGTCGGCGCCCTCCTCCAGGTGGGTCAGCCGGACAAGAGCGTCTGGATCTCCGTGCTGGCCTTCATCGGGATCCTCGTGGCCAGCATCAACGTCTTCGGAGGCTTCACCGTGACCGGGCGCATGCTCGAGATGTTCAAGCGAGAGGACTCCGTCCGATGATGCCCCTGACCCTGCAGCAAGGCGCGTACATCGTCGCCGGCCTCTTCTTCATCCTCGCCCTCGCGGGCCTGTCCAAGCACGAGACCGCCCGCGCGGGCAACCGCTACGGCGTCATCGGCATGACGATCGCCCTCGTCATCACGATCCTCGCGGCCACCCTCGGCGTCGGCCACGGCGGCGTCGAGACGGAGGGGTCGGGCGTGCTCGGCCTGGCCCTCATCGGGGCCGCGATGGCCATCGGTGCCGTCATCGGCATCGCCAAGGCGCGCAAGGTCGAGATGACCGGCATGCCGGAGCTCATCGCGCTGCTGCACTCCTTCGTCGGTCTCGCGGCCGTGCTCGTCGGGTGGAACTCCTCGTACGAGAACTCGGCCTACCCGAAGATCCACGACGCCGAGGTCTTCATCGGCGTCTTCATCGGTGCGGTCACGCTGACCGGCTCGATCGTCGCGTACCTCAAGCTCTCGGCGAAGATGAAGTCCGCGCCGATGGTCCTGCCGGGTCGTCACCTGCTGAACCTCGGGATCATCGTCGGCTTCGTCGTCCTCACGGTCGTCTACGTGCTCACCCCGCACGACGAGACCTTCCTGCGCCAGCTGCTGCTCGGCATCGTCACGGTCGCCGCGCTCTTCCTCGGCTGGCACCTCGTCGCCTCCATCGGCGGCGGCGACATGCCGGTCGTCGTCTCGATGCTCAACAGCTACTCCGGCTGGGCCGCGGCCGCGGCGGGCTTCCTCCTCGGCAACGACCTGCTCATCATCACCGGTGCGCTCGTCGGCTCCTCGGGCGCCTACCTCAGCTACATCATGTGCAAGGCCATGAACCGCTCCTTCGTCTCCGTCATCGCCGGTGGCTTCGGCTCCGACGGCGGTGTCGTCGGCGAGGAGAAGGACTACGGCGAGCACCGCGAGATCCAGGCCGAGGGGGCCGCCGAGCTGCTCAAGGACGCCGACTCCGTCGTCATCACGCCGGGCTACGGCATGGCGACCGCGCAGGCGCAGTACGCGGTCGCGGACCTCACCTCCAAGCTCCGGGCGAAGGGGGTGGACGTCCGCTTCGGCATCCACCCGGTCGCCGGCCGCCTCCCGGGTCACATGAACGTCCTGCTCGCCGAGGCGAAGGTCCCCTACGACATCGTCCTCGAGATGGACGAGATCAACGACGACCTCGGCTCGACGGACGTCGTGCTCGTCATCGGCGCCAACGACACGGTCAACCCGGCCGCGGCGGAGGACCCGACGAGCCCGATCGCGGGCATGCCGGTGATCGAGGTGTGGAACGCCAAGGACGTCATCGTGTTCAAGCGCTCCATGGCGACGGGCTACGCGGGCGTGCAGAACCCGCTGTTCTTCAAGGACAACACCCAGATGCTCTTCGGCGACGCGAAGGCCAAGGTCGAGGACATCATCAAGGCCCTCTGACCCCCCTTCGCACCCAAGAGCCCTGGTTCCTGCCAACCGCAGGAGCCAGGGCTCTTGCCCTGCCTGAGCCGTCACCTGCGCTGTGGACAATAGTGTGTGACGCACACTATTGTCTGACGCATGGACCACGATCTGCTGGCCGGCCATCTCCAGGAGCTGAGGCGTGGCACCGTCGTGCTCGCCTGCCTGGCCACCCTCGAGGACCCGCGTTACGGCTACGCGCTCCTCGAGACGCTGGACAGGGCGGGCTTCGCCGTTGACGGCAACACCCTGTACCCGCTGCTGCGACGCCTGGAGAAGCAGGGCCTGCTCACCAGCGAGTGGAACACCGACGAGGCCAGGCCGCGGAAGTTCTACCGGACGAGCCCGGCCGGCGCCGTGCTGCGCGCCCACCTGATGACCGAATGGCGATCGCTCGACCGCGCGATCGTGGGATTGGACGGAGAGACGTCATGACCAGGACCAGCCTGACCGACCGCTACGTGTGGACGGTAACCCGACAGCTCTCACCCCAGACCGGGCCCGACGTGGCCCGGGAGCTGCGCGGGACGATCGAGGAGACCGTCGAGGCCCGTGTCGCCGAGGGCGAGGACCCCGAGACGGCCGAGAGAGAGACGATCCTCGGGCTCGGGGACCCGGACGTGCTGGCCCGCGAGTACGGGGGCCGCCCCAACCACCTCATCGGCCCTGCGTACTTCCCGGCATGGGTGCGCCTGGTCAAGCTGCTCCTCGCCGTCGTCGTGCCGCTCGCCGTGCTCGGCGCCGTCCTCGCCCAGGCCTTCGCGACCGATGCCGGCCCCGGCGCCATCCTCGGGGAGGCGAGCAGCATCGCCTTCCAGGTGACGGTGCACCTGACCTTCTGGACCGCCGTCGTCTTCGCCCTCGTCGAGCGCTACGGCAGTGCTCCCGACCGCGGCCAGGTGGTCGACACATGGAGCCCTGACGAGCTCGCCGACCCGGCGGACCGGGCTCGTCGGGCGAGCGCGGCGGAGATGGTCACGGAGGTGATCTTCACCGTGGTCCTCATCGCCCTCGTCGTCTGGCAGCTGCGCGGTGCGGGGGAGGGTTCGGTGCAGGTCCTCAACCCCGACCTCGGGATCGGCTGGGGCGCCCTCGTCGTCGGGCCCCTCGCCCTCGACGTGCTCGTCACCGTCGCCGCCTGGGCCCGGGGCGGGTGGAGCGTGCCGCTTGCCGCGGCCGGCATCGTCAGCGCTGTCGTGCCTGGCTCCGTCCTCGTCTGGCTGCTCCTGACGGAGCGGCTCCTGACGGACCTGCCCCGAGAGCTCGACGCGACCTTCGGCTGGGGCACCGACTGGAGCATCTCCCTCCCCGCCGTGGCGGTCGGCATCGCCGTCATCAGCGGCTGGGAGGCCGTGACCGCCGTACGCCGCCTGCGGGACGCGCGCCGTCCCGGTCGCACCCGGCACTGACGGCAGGGCGTCGGGGGTCGCGCCCCTCTCAGGGGCGCCAGTCGGGGTCGTAGGGCGGGAGCTCGCCGGTGTCGTCGATCTCCTGCTTGCGCCGGCGCCGCCGGTCGGCGCTGCGGTAGATCGTCGGCCGGCGGGTGCTCGCCAGGATGTGCGGCCCGTAGCTCTCGTCGTCGGCGAAGGCACGCGGCCGGCCGGTGAGGGGCGTGGGATCGGGTACGTCGTGCTCGGTCTCCCACACGGCGTCCTCGTCCTCGGGTCGGACGTACTCGCCCTCCTCCGCGCTCTCGTCGCTCGCGACCCCGAAGATCTCGGCGATGATCTTGCGGTAGTTCTCGTCGGAGTTCGGGACGTGGTCGATGCGCGAGAGCGCCTGGTCCTGGCCGGCGCTCTCGAGGACGAAGGTGCCGTAGCCGAGCACCCGGCCAAGGATCGAGCGCTCGTAGGTCATGTCGGTGACCTTGGTGAGCGGCATCATCGGGACCCGCTTGGTGATGAACCCGCGGAAGAGCAGGATCCGCTTGTCCGTGACGACGAAGCGCTCGTTGCGCCACTCGGCCCAGCACCACAGTGCCCACAGGAAGACGGCGAGCGCGAAGAACCAGACGAGGCGGACGACCGGGCTGGTGCCGCTGCCGCCGACGTTGAGGTCGATCCAGATCGCCAGCGCGACAGCGGCGAGCACGGCGAGGAAGGGCCCCAGCAGGACGATCCGGTGTCGGTGGATCTCCGCGACGAGGTACTCGCCGCGCAGCAGGTAGCGGTCGAGGCCGCGCAGCTTGGCCCGGCCGGCCATGATCAGCTCCGGAGCAGCTCGTCGAAGAAGCGCCCGATGTTCCTGACGCCGTTGGCGATGACGTCCCAGGCGGTGCCGACGATGTCAGCGGCGTCGCCGGGGGAGGTGAGGATCGCGTAGATGAGGAAGATCGTGAGCAGCCAGAGGATGATCTTCTTGATCGGTGGCGTGGACATGAGTCGCTCTCTCTTCTGCTTCCGGGGTCGACGGCGTGGCCGTCGCCGGCCTGGCGTCAGTGTGGCAGATGTGACAGGTGTGACTCGCGCTGCGACACGCCGGGTCAGACGACGCCGTAGAGCCGGTCTCCCGCGTCGCCGAGGCCCGGGACGATGTAGCCCTCCTCGTTGAGCCGCTCGTCGATCGCGCCGGTCACGAGGGTGATCGGCACGTCGAGGTCGGCGATCGCGCGCTGCAGCGCCTCGATGCCCTCGGGGGCGGCGAGGAGGGTGACGGCCGTGATGTCGTCGGCGCCGCGCTCGACGAGGTAGCGGATCGACATCGCGAGCGTGCCGCCGGTGGCGAGCATCGGGTCGAGGACGTAGCACTGCCGGCCGGAGAGGTCGTCCGGCAGCCGGTTGGCGTAGGTGACCGCCTCGAGCGTGTCCTCGTTGCGCAGCATCCCGAGGAAGCCGACCTCGGCGGTCGGGACGAGCCGCACCATGCCCTCGAGCATCCCGAGGCCGGCCCGCAGGATCGGCACGACGAGCGGCTTGGGGGAGGAGAGCTTGATCCCCTGGGTGGGGGCGACCGGGGTCTCGATGTCGAAGGGCTCGGTGCGCACCTCGCGGGTCGCCTCGTAGGCAAGCAGGGTGACGAGCTCGTCGGCCAGCCGGCGGAAGGTCGGGCTGTCCGTGTCCTTCTTGCGCAGGTAGGTCAGCTTGTGGGCGATGAGCGGGTGATCCGCAACGAGGACTCGCATGCTCGCAACCTATCGCGCCTGGGGCGGGGTGCCGTCGCGCTGGAAACCCTTGAAGCGGGTGCCCTGGTGCGTCAGCTGTCCCCGGTCTCCCTCCGCGAGCTGGGCGTAGTCCTGCGAGGCGAGCTGCAGCTCGCGTCGCTCGCGGGTCGGCAGCTCGAAGGTGGCGTGGTACCAGGTCGACGCGCCCGACTCGCCGCCCCCGGTGACGCTCGTCCGCTTGCCGGTCACGGTGGCCGGCACGGTCCCGACGGGTGAGGCGTTGTTACGGCTCCACTGCGTCAGCCCCTTGACGACGGCGACCGCGATGCCCCCCACGACGAGCAGGCCGATGACGGCGATGATGATCGGGACGAGCGTGAACATCGTGTCGTCCACAGAGCCTCCTCAGGGATGATGACCGGCATGGTCCGCCCTGCACATCCTGCCCGTCCCGTCCGCCCGACCGAGGCTGATTGGATGCGACGCGCCCTCGAGCACGCCCGGGCGGCCGGGGCAACCGGTGACGTGCCGGTCGGGGCGGTCGTCGTCGGTCCGGAGGGGGAGGTCCTCGGCGAAGGGGGGAACGTCCGGGAGCGCGACGGAGACCCGGCCGGCCACGCGGAGGTCGTCGCCCTGCGGGCGGCCGCGTCGCGCGTCGGGTCCTCTCGCCTCGACGGGTGCACCCTCGTCGTCACCCTCGAGCCGTGCCCGATGTGCGCCGGTGCCTCGATGCTCGCGCGGGTCGAGCGGATCGTCCTCGGCGCGTGGGACGACAAGCTCGGGGCGTGCGGGTCGGTGTGGGACGTCGTCCGTGACCGCCGGGCGACCCACCGGGTCGAGGTCGTCGGGGGAGTGCTCGAGGAGGAGTGCGCGACGGTCCTGCGGGAGTTCTTCGGCGCCCGGCGCTGACCCGTCGTCCGCGCCTGGGGATTTCCGGCCCGGTGAACGCTCGATGTAGAGTCTCCGGCGGTGGCGTGTCCGAGCGGCCTAAGGAGCGCGCCTCGAAAGCGCGTGTGGGTTTACGCCCACCGTGGGTTCAAATCCCACCGCCACCGCCAGCACGACGAGCCCCCGTGAGCAGCGCTCACGGGGGCTCTTGCGTGGGCGATGGGCTCAGCAGCCGCGGGCCGTGGCCAGCGGGACGAGCTGGGCGAAGTCCTTGCCGAGGACGACGTCGACGACCGGGTCCTCGCGCTGGTCGGGGAGCTGCTCCATCTGCCCGACGTGGCGGGCGACGATCCTGACCTGCTCGGTGGCCTGCGCGCCGTACCGGAGCTGACCGGCTCCCGCGACCTTGCCCCCCTCCGGCTCGTTGCCCACCTTGCCGATGACGAAGCCGCGCTTGCGCAGGGCGCCGGTCACCTTTGCCGCGAGCCCCTCGCGGGTCGTGCCGTTGTAGACGTTGACCGTGATGTCCGCCGGCGCGACGGCGCAGGAGGAGGGCGTCGCCTTCGGCGTCACGCGCCGGGCGTCGTCCGCGCGGATGTAGCTCATCGCGTACCAGAAGGCGAAGAAGAGCAGCAGGGCGACGACGAGGAAGGTGACGATCGTGCGGCGCCGCCGAGCCCCGCGGTCGTGCTCGATGTCGAAGGCCTCGGTGTCCTCTCGTGCCACGTCAGTCCTTGAGCTCCAGGACCCGGGCATGGATCGTCGGCCGCTGCTGGAGCGCGGCCCGGACGGCACGGTGGAGCCCGTCCTCGAGGAAGAGCTTGCCCCGCCACGAGACGACGTGCGGGAAGAGGTCGCCGTAGAAGGTGGAGTCCTCGGCGAGCAGGTTGTGCAGGTCCAACGAGCTGCGTGTCGTCGTCAGCAGGTCGAGCCGGATCATCCGCGGCGGGATCTGCGCCCAGTCGCGGGCAGACGCGTACCCGTGGTCAGGGTACGGGCGCGAGTCGCCGACGGCCTTGAAGATCACGCCGCCACGATAGGGCCGCGCCCCGCCGACCCCCAGGGCCGGGCCCCCTCCGTGACCGACTCGTCACCACCCCTTCGGACTCCGTCCCGACGCGTGGACTCCTCGGTACCCTCGGTCCCGTGACGACCTCGCCCCTCCTCGACCAGATCCGTGCCGGCTACGCCTTCGAGGGCCCCGCGCTCGACCTCGGTGCCGCCGTCGTCGACGGCACCCCCGACGCGGCCACTCAGGTGCGCATCCCGCTCGCCTCGCTCAACAAGCACGGCCTCGTCGCCGGCGCGACCGGCACCGGCAAGACAAAGACCCTGCAGCTCATGGCCGAGCAGCTCTCCAGCCAGGGCGTGCCGGTCTTCCTCGCCGACATCAAGGGGGACCTCTCCGGCATGGCCACCCCGGGCGAGCCGACCGAGAAGCTCACCGAGCGGGCCTTCGGGATCGGCCAGGACTGGCAGGCCAAGGGGTTCCCGACCGAGTTCCTCTCGCTGGGTGGCATGGGCAAGGGGATCCCCGTCCGGGCGACGATCACCTCCTTCGGGCCGACCCTGCTGAGCAAGGTCCTCGGGCTCAACGCCACGCAGGAGTCCAGCCTCGGCCTCGTCTTCCACTACGCCGACAAGAACGGCCTGGCGCTGCTCGACCTCAAAGACCTGCGCGCCGTCATCACCCACCTCACCTCCGACGAGGGCAAGGCCGAGCTCAAGGCGCTCGGCGGGCTCTCCAAGGCGACGGCGGGCGTCATCCTGCGTCAGCTCATCACCTTCGAGGACCAGGGCGCCGACGTCTTCTTCGGCGAGCCCGAGCTCGACACCGCCGACCTCATGCGGCTCGCGCCCGACGGCCGCGGCCTCGTCACCTGCCTCGAGCTGCCCGCCGTGCAGGACCGGCCGCAGCTCTTCTCGACCTTCCTCATGTGGATGCTCGCCGACCTCTTCCACGACCTCCCCGAGGTGGGCGACCTCGACAAGCCCAAGCTCGTCTTCTTCTTCGACGAGGCGCACCTGCTCTTCGACGAGGCGTCCAAACCCTTCCAGGACGCCATCGAGCAGACCGTCCGGCTCATCCGCTCCAAGGGCGTCGGGGTCTTCTTCGTGACGCAGAGCCCCCGCGACGTCCCCCGCGACGTCCTCGCCCAGCTTGGCAACCGGGTGCAGCACGCGCTGCGTGCCTTCACCCCCGAGGACTCCAAGGCGCTCAAGGCCGCAGTCTCGACCTACCCGCACACCGACTACGACCTCGCCAAGCTGCTCACCGAGCTCGGCACCGGCGAGGCTGTCGTCACGGTCCTCTCCGAGCGTGGCGCTCCCACGCCGGTCGCGTGGACCAAGATGCGAGCGCCGGAGTCGCTCATGGCGCCCAGCGCGGAGACGGTCGTCGACCAGACGATCGCCGCGTCGGCGCTCGCAGCCAGGTACGGCCCGCAGATCGACCGCGAGTCCGCCTACGAGCTGCTCAAGGCGCGCCTCGAGCAGGCCCCCACCCCGGCCGAGGAGCCGGCCCCGGCGCCGAAGGACGCCCCAGCACCCACCCCTTCGCCCAAGGCCCCGAAGGAGGAGCCCGGCATCGTCGAGCAGGTCGTCCAGAGCTCGGCCTTCAAGTCGGCACTGCGCTCCGCCGGCACCGTCATCGGCCGGGAGATCACCCGCTCGATCTTCGGGACCTCACGCCGGCGTCGCTGAGTCCTCGAGGTCGAGCGCGACGTCGAGCCACGGGGCGCTGTGCGTCAGCGCGCCCGCCGAGATCACCTGCGCGCCGGCCTCGGCGAGACCGCGCACGCTCGCCTCGGTGACCCCGCCGGAGACCTCGATGACGAGGCCGTGCCCGCTGTCACGCACCGCGGCGCACGCGAGCCGGACCTCGTCGGGGCTCATGTTGTCGAGCAGGACGACGTCGGTCACAGCAGCGAGCCCCGCCTCCCTGCGCTCCGTCTCGAGCTCGAGCAGCTCGGTGAGCTGGTCGAGGGTGTCGACCTCGATCTCCACGCGGGTCATGTGCCCGACCGGACCCGGGCGCTCGGCGAGCCGCTCCATCGCCGACCGCAGGCCGCCGGCGAGGCCGATGTGGTTGTCCTTGACCATGACGGCGTCGTGCAGGCCGAAGCGGTGGTTGGCGCCGCCGCCGTGACGCACGGCCCGCTTCTGGGCGGCTCGCAGGCCAGGGATCGTCTTGCGGGTGTCGACGACGACGGCGCCGGTGCCCTCGACGAGGTCGACGAGACGCGCGGTCGCGGTCGCGACCCCGCTGAGCAGCCCGACGAAGTTGAGGGCAACCCGCTCGCCGGTGAGCAGCGCTCTCGACGGGCCCTCGAGGCGCGCGATGATCTCGCCGGCCCGGACCCGGTCGCCGTCCCTCGTGACGAGCTGCACCCGCACCCGTTGGTCGACCTGGGCGTAGGTCTCACGGACGAAGTCCCTCCCCGAGACCACACCGTCGGCGCGGGCGACGAGCAGGGCGCTGCCCTGCGCCCCGGCGTCGATCGTCGCTGCCGAGGTGAGGTCCCCGACGGAGCCGAGGTCCTCCTCGAGCGCCGCGTAGACGAGGGCGGAGACGTCACGGGGCGTCGTCGACATCAGGCCACCGCCGGGATGCTCGCGTCGGAGCGCCGGTGGGCGCCCAGGCTGTCGCGGCGGGTGAGCGCCGCGCGAGCCACGAGGCCGGCCAGCACGGCGTCCTCGCCGGGGGTCTGCGCGAGCCTCGCGATCGCGGCCGTGAGGCCGTCCGCGTCGCGGACGACCCCGACGAGGTCGGACATCGCCGCCCGGACGACCGGGGAGGCGACAGCGGGCGAAGGGGTGGGCGCGCCCCCTTCGTCGTGGGTGGGGGTGAGGCGCGTGGTGCGCTCGGCCGGGACCGGGTCGACCCGGCCCTCGGTCCAGCGGGACGCGGACGCTGGGGTCCACGACCCGAGGTCGGCCGCGACGGCGGCGCCGGTGACGCCGGCCTCGAGGAGGGAGTTCGACGCGAGACGGTTGGCCCCGTGCAGGCCGGTGCAGGCGACCTCGCCCGCGGCCCACAGGCCAGGCACGTCGGTGCGGCCGCGGGCGTCGGTGAGCACGCCGCCCATGACGGAGTGCGCGGCGGGCCGGGTCGGCAGCGGCTCGAGCCGGGGGTCGATCCCCAGCGCCGCCGTGCGCTCGGCCAGGCCCTCGAAGTGCTCGAGCAGGTCGGGCACCGGCCGGCAGTCGAGCACGACGTGCCGGCCCAGCATCCGCTCCCCGTGCACCGCCGCCGCGACGACGTCGCGAGGGGCGACCTCGTCGACGAAGCGGCGGCCGTCCGAGAGCAGGTGGGCGCCGGCGCCGCGGAGCGCCTCGGTGAGCAGCGTGAGCGGCGCCCCCTCTGCGCCGGGGAGGGCCAGGCTCGTCGGGTGGAACTGGACCATCTCGAGGTCGGCGAGGCGTGCGCCGGCACGGGCAGCGAGCATCATCCCGCTGCCCCAGGAGGCGAGCGGGTTCGTCGTGTCGCGGTAGAGGGCGGCGGCGCCGCCGGTGGCGAGGACCACCCGGTCGGTGAGGAGCCGGAGGCGGCCGGCCGCGGTGGCGACGAGGAGACCGCTCACCCCTTCGTCGTCGCGCAGCACCTCGACCCCGCGGCCGCGGACCACGGTGACCCCGGAGTCCGAACCGACCTGCGGCGCGATGGTGCTGATGATCGCTGCCCCCGTGCGGTCGCCGCCCACGTGGCAGACGCGGTGGCGGCCGTGGCCGCCCTCGCGCCCGAGGGACAGCGCCCCCGTGGCGTCGCGGTCGAAGGGGACTCCCGCCGCGACGAGCTCGGCGACGAGCGCCGGGGCGGCGGAGGTCATCCGGGAGATGACGCGCGGGTCGCCCGCGCCCGAGCCGGCACGGGTGGTGTCGGTCGCGTGCTCGGCCGGGGTGTCGCCGGGGCTGACGGCGGCAGCGATGCCGCCCTGGGCCCACGAGCTCGCTGTGCCCTCGCCGAGCGCCGCGGGAGCGACGACGACGCACGGCTCGCCGAGGTGGCGGGCGACGGTCAGCCCGGCGAGGCCGGAGCCGAGGACGACCGGCTGCCCCAGCTCGACCGTGCGGGTGCTCACGACAGCTCCAGCATGCGCTCGATGGCGTGGCGAGCGTCCGCGGCGGTGCTCGGGTCGAGCACGATCTCGGGACCGCCCGTCTCGAGCGCGGCGCGGATCTTGGCCAGGGTGGAGCGCCGCATGTGCGGGCAGATGTTGCACGGCTGGATGTAGCGCAGGTCGGGGTTGGCAGCGCGGATGTTGTCGGCCATCGAGCACTCGGTGATGAGCGCAACCTGCGGCGGGCGGTGCGTCGTGACGTAGTCGATCATCTGCGCGGTCGAGCCGGCGATGTCGGCGGCCTCGACGACGGCGGGGGAGCACTCGGGGTGGGCGATGACGGTCAGGCCGGGGTTCTCGGCGCGCAGCTGGTCGACCTGCGCGGTGTCGAAGCGCTCGTGCACCTCGCAGCGGGTCGGGTGGGTGACGACCTCGATGCCGGTGGCGGCGGCGACGTTGCGGGCGAGGTACTCGTCGGGGATGAGGATGACCTTGTCGACCCCGAGGTGGCGCACGATCCGCTCGACGTTGCCGGAGGTGCAGCAGATGTCGCTGACGGCCTTCACCGCCGCGCTGGAGTTGACGTAGGTGACGACCGGGACGCCGGGGTGCTCGGCGCGCAGGGCGAGCACGTCCTCGGCGGTGATCCCGTCGGCGAGCGAGCAGCCGGCCTCGAGGTCGGGGACGAGCACGGTCTTGGTCGGGTTGAGCAGCTTGGCGGTCTCGGCCATGAAGGGCACGCCCGCGAGCAGGATGACGTCGGCGTCGGTGTCCTGGGCGCGCTGGGCGAGCAGGAGGGAGTCGCCGACGATGTCCGCGACGCCGTGGAAGATCTCGGGCGTCTGGTAGTTGTGCGCGAGGACGACGGCGTTCTTGGCGCGCTTCAGCTCGTTGATCGCGACGACGTCCTCGGCGAAGGTCGCCCACTGCACCTCGGGGATGACGTCGCGGACGGTCGCGTAGATCTTGCGGGTGGCCTCGATCGCGGCAGCGGCGCCGCCGACGCGAGGGGTGGGGAGGCTGATGGTCGTCATGCTCGCTCCTTGTGCTGACTCTGAGCAGATGCTCAAATTGAGCATAAGCAGATGTCGGGAGGGCGTGCAACATCCGTCCACATTGCGTCCGCCACCGTGGGTCGCCAGTACCCACGGTGTCGGACGGTAGGGCGGGCGGGAGGCTTGCGTCCGCCATCGTGGGGCCTCCGCACCCACGGTGGCGGACGTTGGGCGAAGGGGGTGTCTGGCGAAGGGGGTCAGCGGGTGCGGGGGCGGGGGAACTTGGTCCCCACGTGCCGCCGCTCGGCGTGCACCTCGGAGCGGAAGCGGTAGAGCGCCGCCGGCCGGCCACCGGTGCTCCGATCGGTCTCGCCCGTCGGCTCGACGAGCCCGAGCTGGTCCTGGACCGTGCGCCGGAAGTTCTGCTTGTGCACCCGCTGCCCGGCGAGCGCCTCGACCGTCGCCTGGAGCTGCCCGAGGGTGAAGTCCGGCGGCATGAGCTCGAAGATCACCGGCCGGTACTGGATCGTCGAGCGCAGCCGCGCCAGCCCGGTCGCGAGGATCCGTCGGTGGTCGTGCAGCATCGCCGGCCCGGTGGCCGGTGCCGTCGAGGACGAAGGGGTGGACCCCGCTCCGTGCTCGGCGACCAGACCCGCCTCCCACAACAGCTCATAGCGTTGGAGGACGAGCTCGGGCCGCCAGGCCCAGTCCCCGAGACCGAAGGCGTGCTCCGTGCGCTCGAGCCGCTCGCCGTCCCGCCCGGCCCAGCCGACGAGCGTCTCACCGAGCTGCGAGGCGAGCGCCGGGACCCCGTCGCGCGCGTCCTCCCACGGCAGCAGGTCGTACACGTCGACCCAGCCGCTCTCGCCCTGCGCCCGGGTCAGCCCGAGGTAGGAGATCGCCACGGTCCGGCCCTTGCGGCCCGACCGGCCGACGTCGGCGAAGGTGTAGAGCTGCTCGACGAAGCCGAGCTCCACCCCTTCGCGCTCCCGCGTCCACGCCCGCAGCCCGGCCTGCAACGACCGGTGCTGCGGCTCCAGCGGGCCGTGCGGCAGCGCCGCCGGCGCTCCCGAGGCGAGGACCCGTGGGCTCTCCTCGTCGACGCTGACGATGACCGCGACGAGCTCGGCGGCGATGGATGAGGGCACGAGGCTTATCTCATCACGGGACGAAGGGGGTCAGGCCTTGCCCATCGCGCGGGCCTCTTCCCACAGCTCGTCGCGGACCCGCGGGTGGGCGGCCTGCTCGATGAGGTTGCGTGCCTGGGTCCGCTCGTCGCGGCCCCAGATCCACGCGACCCCCTGCTCGGTGACGACGGCGCTGTGCTGGAAGGAGGTGGCCGGCTCGTCGATGAGCGGGACGATCGTCGAGACGTCCGCCCGCGGGTGCCAGGAGCGCAGTGCCATGAAGGAGTTGCCGCCCACGGCGTGCAGGGCGCCGACGGTGAAGTCGGTCTGGCCGCCGAACCCGGAGTAGATGCGGTTCTTGATCCGCGACGCGTTGGCCTGGTCGAAGAGGTCGACCTGCAGCGCGGTGTTGATCGAGGTCATGCCGGGCTGCTGCGCGATGACCGCCGGCGCGTTGGCCGTCTCGGTGCGGGTCATCTTGATGCGCGGGTTGTCGTTGGCCCACGCGTAGAGCTCGGCACTGCCGAAGATGAAGGACGTGACGATCGGGACGCCGCGGTCGAGCGCCCCGGCCTCCTCGAGACGCAGCACGCCGTCGCTGAACATCTCGGTCCGGATCCGCAGGTTGCGGCGCTCCTTGACGCCGGCGATCGTCGCGTCGGGGACCTCGCCGATACCGGCCTGGAGCGTGCTCCCGTCGACGACGGCGACGGCGACGCGCGAGCCGATGAGCTTCGCGTCGTCGCCGGGCTCGGCTGCGACGTGGGTCGCCAGGGGGACGTCGATCTCGACACCGAGGTCGATGTCGTCGACCGAGATCTCGGCGTCGCCGAAGGTCCACGGCATCTGCGGGTTGAGCTGGGCGATGACGACGCCGCCGCGGGCCCGGCAGGCCTCGATGGCGGCGGGGAGGATGTTGACCTCGAGGCCGAGGGAGACCTTGCCGTTGCGCGGGGTCGTCGTGTGGATGATGACGACGTCCGGGCTCAGGCCCCGGGTGAAGAGCGTCGGCACCTGCGACAGGCGGCACGGGACGTAGGAGAGGCGGGGATGGTTGCGGAAGCCCGGGCCGACGAAGGCGGTCTCCGGGATCACCCCGTCGTGCATCCGCAGCCCCTTCTGCGCGTTGAGCGCGTGGAGGCGGACGCTGGGGAGCTGGGCGAGGATCGGCTCGACGAGCTGGGCAGGGGCGGCGAAGTTGCCGCTCATGACGATCCGGGGCTCGATGTGGCCGCTCTGCTGGGCGGCGCGGGCTGCTTCCTCGACGGTCACGATGCGCATGAGGCCACTCTCCCATCCCTTCGTCCCGCCGCGTAGCGGGCGGAGCATGCTCGGTCGAGGAGGGCGGCGACGAGGAGGATCGTTGGCGACACCGGACCCGGGCGCGGGCTGGTCGAGGTCGACGGCCCCGTCATCCGGTCGGCCCACTGGGACAACGTCTTCGAGGGCGAGGCGGGGCTCTTCGTCGGCGTCGCCAGGAGAGCAGCCCTACCGGGTCTTCACCCTCGAGAGGCCCTCGCGCCTCGTCGTCGACGTCGAGTTCGGCTGAGCGCCGAGGTCGTCGACCAGACGAACCGCGCCGCCCACGGCGAGCTCACTCCCTTCGCCCTCTGGCCAAGGGTCCCGAGCACCCCTCCGCCCGGGGCCGCGAAACCTCATCCGGGCCGGGAAACCCTCACGGGGCCAGGACGTTTCTCGGCCCTCGGAGGGATGCCCGGTCCCGGTGGGCCTGGCCGGCCCGGCTCAGCCGCCCGGCCGAAGGACCGGGGTGAGGTCGTCGAGCACGCTCGCGTCCTCGATGGTCCCGGGGATGCTCGGCGTCTTGCCGTCGGCGATCTCGCGCATGCTCTTGCGCAGGATCTTGCCGGAGCGGGTCTTGGGCAGCGCCCCGACGATGTCGACGAGGCGCAGCGACGCGACGGCGCCGACCTCGTCGCGGACCCGCTGGACGAGCTCCTTGGTGATCCGCTCGCCCTCGGTGGCTGCGTCGATGCCGGACTTGAGGACGACGAAGCCGCGAGGCTGCTGCCCCTTGAAGTCGTCGGCGACACCGATGACGCAGCACTCGGCGACGTCGGGGTGGCCGGCGAGCGCCGCCTCGATCGAGCCGGTTGAGAGGCGGTGGCCCGCGACGTTGAGGACGTCGTCGGTGCGGCCCATGACGTAGACGTAGCCGTCCTCGTCGATCTTCCCGCCGTCGCCGGTGAGGTAGTAGCCGTCGAAGGCGGAGAGGTAGCTGTCGACGTACCGCTGGTCGTCTCCCCACAGTGTCGGCAGTGTGCCGGGGGGCAGCGGCAGCTTGATGACGATCGAGCCCTCGTTGCCCCGGTCGCATGGCGCGCCGGTCTCGTCGACGACCTGCACGTCGTAGCCGGGTACCGGGACGGTCGGGGAGCCGGGCTTGATCGGCATCGGCTCGAGGCCGCGCATGTTCGCGGCGATCGGCCAGCCGGTCTCGGTCTGCCACCAGTTGTCGATGACGGGCACGCCGACGATCGAGCTGGCCCACTCGTAGGTGTCGGGGTCGAGGCGCTCGCCGGCGAGGAAGAGGTTGCGCAGGCTGGAGATGTCGTAGCCCGCGAGCAGCTCGGCCTTCGAGTCCTCCTTCTTGATCGCGCGGAAGGCGGTGGGAGCGGTGAAGAGCGCGACGGCGTCGTACTCGTCGATGACCCTCCAGAAGGCGCCGGCGTCGGGGGTGCCCACGGGCTTGCCCTCGTAGACGACCGTCGTCGCGCCGGTGAGCAGCGGCGCGTAGACGATGTAGGAGTGGCCGACGACCCAGCCGACGTCGGAGGCGGTGAACATCGTCTCGCCGGGCCGGACGTCGTAGATGTTGTCCATCGACCAGCGCAGGGCGACCGCATGGCCGCCGTTGTCGCGGACGATGCCCTTGGGGCGCCCGGTCGTGCCGGAGGTGTAGAGGACGTAGAGCGAATCGGTCGCGGCGACCTCGACCGGCTCGACGGGCTGCGCCGCGTCGGAGGCCATGAGCTCGTCCCAGTCGTGGTCGCGCTCGCCGAGCTCGGCGACGGCCTGCTCGCGCTGGAGCACGACGACGTGGTCCGGCTTGTGCTCGCTGCGCTCGATGCCGGCGTCGAGGAAGGGCTTGTACTCGACGACCCGCTTGGGCTCGATGCCGCAGGACGCGGAGAGGATGACCTTGGGCGCGGCGTCCTCGATGCGGGCGGCGAGCTCGGCGGGGGCGAAGCCGCCGAAGACGACGGAGTGGATCGCCCCGAGACGCGCGCACGCGAGCATCCCGACGACGGCCTCGGGGACCATCGGCATGTAGATGACGACCCGGTCGCCCTTCTCGACGCCGAGCGAGCGCAGCGCACCGGCGAGCCGGCTCACCTGGTCGAGCAGCTCGGAGTAGGTCAGGGTGCGCTTCGCGCCGGTGACGGGGGAGTCGTAGCGGATCGCGGGCTGGTCGCCACGGCCCGCCTCGACGTGCCGGTCGACGGCGTTGTAGCAGGTGTTGAGGGTGCCGTCGGGGAACCAGCGGTACAGCGGGGCGGCGCTCTCGTCGAGCACCGTCGTCGGCGGCGTGATCCAGTCGATGGCCTGCGCAGCCTCGCCCCAGAAGGTGGTCGGGTCCTCGATGCTCGCCGCGTGTGCCGCGGCCCAGGCGCCATTGCTCATGCCCCCATCCAACCGGGCGAAGGGGGCGCCGCGTCACCCCTTCGTCGGGTCCGTGGGACGAGCGGCCCGGTGGGTGGGCCGAACGGCCCGCCCACCCGGCCGCCGCGGAGCCACCGATTCGGTGGGGGCCAAGCGCGTCGGGTAATCTCCTCCGTTGGAGGATTCGCATAGTGGCCTAGTGCGCACGATTGGAAATCGTGTTGGGGATGAAACCCCTCATGGGTTCAAATCCCATATCCTCCGCCAGCAGCTCCCCGGCACCTCTCAGGTCCGGGGAGCTTCTCTGTGCGCTCGCAGCCTGAGCGCGACGAGCAGCGCGCCGCCGGCGACGAGCCCCCAGAAGGCGCCGCCGATGCCGGCGATCGTCACGCCCGACGCCGCGACGACGAAGGTCAACGCCGCCGCCTCCCGGTGCCCGGCGGGCCCGAAGGCGCTCGCGGCGGCCGCGGCGAGGGTGCCGAGCAGGGCGAGGCCGGCGATCGTCTCGAGCAGCCCGGCAGGAGCGCCGGAGGCCACGGCCACGACGAGCGGCGTGAGCACGCCGCACGTCAGGTAGGTGACGCCGCACGAGACACCGGCGAGCCATCGCCGGCCGGGGTCGGGGCCGGCCTCGGGTCCCGCCGCGAGGGCCGCCGAGATCGCGGCGAGGTTGATCCCGTGCCCGCCGAGCGGGGCGGTCGCCGCGCTCGCGAGCCCCGCGTAGACGAGGGGTGGCCGCGGGTCGGGCGCGTAGCCGAAGGAGCGCAGGACGGCGATGCCCGGGACGTTCTGGCTCGTCGTCGTGACGACGACGAGGGGGATGGCGATGGCGACGAGCGCGCCCGGGTCGAGGATCGGGGCGGTGGCGTCGAGCACCGGCATCAGGTCGCCCGGCCCGAGGCCCGCGAGGGACCCCTCGACGAGCATGACCACGAGAGCGACCGCGAGCGCGATGGGCACGGCCCAGCGCCGCAGCAGGACCAGGCCCGCCGCCCACGCGAGGATCACCGGCGCGATGACGGCCGGGTCGTCGGCGAGCGCGCGGAAGGGCGCGACGCACAGGACGAGCAGGACGCCGGCGAGCATGGCCGCCGCGAGCTCGTCGGGGATCGCCGCGACGAGCCGGGCGAGCGGGCGGACGAGGGCGAGGAGCGCGAGCAGCAGCCCCGTGACGACGAAGGTACCGACGGCGGCCGGCCACCCTCCGGCCGGGGCGGCGGAGGCTGCGAGCAGGGCGGCGCCGGGCGTCGACCACGCCAGCGTGATCGGCATCCGGGTCCGCAGGCTGAAGATCACGCAGCCCAGCCCCATCGCCAGCGCGAGGACGGTCAGGCCCGACGTCGCCTGGGACGCGTCGGCGCCCACCGCGTGCAGCCCGGCGAGGACGACGGCGAAGCTGCTCGTGAAGCCGACCAGCCCGCTCACCACCCCGGCCACGACCGCGTGGCTCGTCGCGTCACCGGTCCCGGCGGGCGAAGGGGGAGCCGCCGTCACCTCAGTCGCTCGGGACGGGAGGGCCGATGAGTAGCAGGATCGTGAAGGCGACGACGATCGCGACGATCGCCACGGCGAGGGCGACGCCCGGCCGGCGGACGGCGGCCGCGACGACCCGCTCGGCGGACGAGGCGGCGGGCTCCACCCCTTCGCCCAGACGCCAGGTCTCGCGCAGACCGCCGTTGCCCGGCCGCTCGACCCAACGCTCGAACCACAGGGTCATCCACGGCGGGACGGCGCTCACGAGGGCGAGCAGCCCGGTCCGTGCCGGCCAGCGGTGGTCCACCCGGACAAGCAGCGTCACGACGACGTACGCGAGGAAGACGAAGCCGTGGAACGCGCCGAAGACCCGCACCCCGAGATCGGTCGTCTCGGTGACGTACTTGAGGACCATCCCGATGACGAGCAGGGTCCAGCTGACGACCTCGGCGGTCGCGACGAGACGGAAGAGCCGACGCGGGTTGGTGAGCACGACGGCGAGGCTAGTACTCTGGCCCCGGCACCCCACGTGGTGGTACCTCTCCGAACTCCCCCAGGGCGGGAACGCAGCAAGGGTAGGAGAGCTCTTCCAGGTACGTGGGGTGTCTTCATGCCCCGTCGCGACCCGGCTCGAAATCGGGGGGTCGCTGACGGGCCCTCTCGCCCCCTGCGTCGTTAGCGTGACAGCAGCAGCGTGGCCGGCACCCGGCCACCAGGAGGGAGCAGAACCCATGAAGTGGATCCTCATCGCCCTGGCGGTCATCGCCGTGCTCGTCGTCATCGCGCTCGTCGTCTCGAGCTCGAGGAAACGGCAGGTCGAGGCCAACCGTCAGGAGGCCACGGAGCTGCGCGAGCGCGCCGCCGACCGCGAGCTCGACCTGCGCGAGCAGCAGGCTGCGTCCGCCGAGACCGCCGCCCAGGCCGAGGCCGCTCGCGCCGACGCCGACCTCAAGGCCGCCGAGGCAGAGCGACAGCGCGTCGAGGCCGAGCGCCTCCAGGCCGAGGCCCGCGACGCCGACGACCGCCGCTCGGTGCTCGAGGACTCGCACCGCGAGGACCTTCGTCGAGCCGACGAGATCGACCCCGACGTCCGCACCGACAAGGACGGCAACCGGATCGACGACTCCCGTGACGGCCGCGGCGGCGCGGCCGCGGGGGGTGCCGGCTACGCCGCCACGGACCGCGACGGCGACGGCTACCGCGACAACGTCATCGAGTCCGAGGACTCCTACGCCGACGACAGCCACGTCGAGGAGCGTCGCGACGGTGACCGGGCCGACGGCGACCACTACGAGGGCCGTCACGAGGGCGGGCGCGTCGACGAGCAGGGTCGCTCCGGCGTGGGCGACCGTGACGGTGACGGTGACTACGAGCTCGACGAGCGCGCCCGCGACACGTTCGACGACCTGCGCGGCGAGGACGGCGTCGACCGCGACGGCCGCCGCGGCTGACCCCCTTCGGCCCGCCGTACCCTCGCGGTGCGGCGGGCCGACCCCTGCCCGACCCACCCCCAGGAGGACCCATGGACATCGCGATCATCATCGGCAGCACCCGCCCCGGCCGCATCGGCGAGCAGGTCGCCGAGTGGGTGCTCGAGCAGGCGCGGTCGCGCGACGACGCCACCTTCGAGCTGGTCGACCTCAAGGACTACGACCTCGACCTGCTCAACGAGCCGACCGTGCCCGGCGCCGCGAACCGTGAGTACGAGAACCCCAAGACCCGCCGGTGGAGCGAGAAGATCGACTCCTTCGACGGCTTCGTCTTCGTCACGCCCGAGTACAACCACGGCGTCCCGGCGGCGCTGAAGAACGCCTTCGACGTGCTCTACCCGGAGTGGGCGCACAAGGGCATCGCCTTCGTCGGGTACGGCGCCGAGTCGGGCGTGCGCGCCGTCGAGCACTGGCGCACGATCGTCGCGAACGCGCAGATGCACGTCACCCGCGGCCAGGTCGCGCTGTCGACGATGGATGACTTCGAGGACCAGAAGACCCTCACGCCGCGGGAGTACAAGGCCAAGGACGTCCGCAACGTCCTCGCCCAGCTCGTCAAGCTCACCCGCGCGACGAGCACCCTTCGCGCCTGACCCTTGCGTCCGCCACCGTGGGTGCCCGGAACCCACATCGGCGGACGTAGGAGATCCGGGGCTCGCAGCGTCCGCCACCGTGGGCGGGACACCCCCACGGTGGCGGACGTCACGAAGGGGGAGTCCGTCGCCACCCCTTGGCGGCGAAGAGGCGCTCCGGGGCGTCGAAGAAGGCGTCCCGGTTGGTCCGAAGGGTGAGGACCGAGATGCTCAGAGCCGTCGACCCCTCGGTCGAGAGGTCGACGAGCCGGACGTCGTCGTCGAGGGTCTGGAGCAACAGCCCGTGTCCGGCGCCCTGGATCTCCAGGGTGATCCCGAAGCCCGGCCAGTCGACGTCGATGTAGCGGCGGCCGCCCGGACCGACCCTGGGGGACTGTCGGCTGGGCTCGGGCAGCCCGCGCTCACGGCACATCCGGATGACGTCGAGCTCGTGCATCGAGTGGCTGCCCCCGCCGATGTCCGCGATGACCGGGCCCAGCGCCGTGCGGAAGCGATGACGCCGCACCCGGGCCAGCTGCTCCGCCAGCTGGTCAGCCGTCACGAGACGCTGCTGGACCGGCAGGATGAGCATGAAGGCAGCCTCTTTCGCTGTCCTGGCCCACAGCGCCGCCTGCATGGCGGCGACGGCCGGCCGCGCCCGGGGGATCCCCGACCCCTCCGCGTCGTCGGCGCTCCATCGTCGCGACTCGTGCAGCACGACGCCCGGCACACGGCCCTTGCGGAAGGACTTGCGGACCCAGACGTGGGTGTCCTCATCGTCGAGACCGGTCATCCCGGCCGCCTGCAGCGCGCTGATACCTCCCAGGCAGGCCGAGGCCCCGACCGACAGGAGGGCGGCCCGCCACAGGTCCTCCCCGACGAGCGGGCCGTGATGGATGACCACCCCGCGGTGCGCGACAGCGCGCCAGCGCTCACCCTCGACATGGCTCCTGCGTTCGTCCCGGTGGACAACCAACGTCCGCCACCGTGGGCCCTGACACCCCACGATGGCGGACGTTGGCGCCGTCGTCCCCGTTGCGTCCGCCACCGTGGGCCCAGTGAGCCCATGGGGGCGGACGCAAGGGCGAAGGGGGTGGGGGCGGGTTGGCTCGGGGGCGGCGGGTTGTCCGTGGCCACGGTTAGGGTCGACCCGTGAGCACCGCCCTCTACCGTCGCTACCGGCCCGAGACCTTCGCTGACGTCATCGGCCAGGAGCAGGTCACCGAGCCGCTGTCGACGGCGCTGCGCTCAGGGCGGATCAACCACGCCTACCTCTTCTCCGGCCCGCGCGGCTGCGGCAAGACGACGAGCGCCCGGATCCTGGCCCGCTGCCTCAACTGCGAGCAGGGGCCGACGCCCGAGCCGTGCGGAGAGTGCGACAGCTGCGTCGCGCTGGCTCGCGGGGGAGCGGGGACGGTCGACGTCATCGAGATCGACGCGGCGAGCCACGGTGGTGTCGACGACGCCCGGGACCTGCGCGAGCGGGCCTCCTTCGGCCCGGCGCAGAGCCGCTACAAGATCTACATCATCGACGAGGCGCACATGGTGACGCCGCAGGGCTTCAACGCGCTGCTCAAGATCGTCGAGGAGCCGCCGGAGCACGTGAAGTTCGTCTTCGCGACCACCGAGCCGGAGAAGGTCATCGGCACGATCCGCAGCCGGACCCACCACTACCCCTTCCGCCTCGTCCCGCCGGCCCGGCTCACCGAGTACCTCGAGCAGCTCTGCCAGAGCGAAGGGGTGTCCGTCGAGCCGGGTGTGCTCTCCTTCGTCGTCCGGGCGGGTGGGGGATCGGTGCGTGACTCGCTCTCGGTCCTCGACCAGCTCATCGCGGGGTCGGGCCCTGAGGGGCTGACCTACGAGGGGGCTGCGTCCCTGCTCGGCTTTACGGACGCCGAGCTGCTCGACGCGGTCGTCACCGCCTTCGGCGTCGGTGACGCGGGTGCGGTCTTCCGGCACCTGCACGACGTCATCGAGACGGGGCTGGACCCGCGGCGCTTCGTCGAGGACCTCCTCGAGCGGCTGCGCGACCTCATCGTCGTCCTCGCCGCGCCCGACGGCGCCCGGGCCATCCTCCGCGGTCTGCCCGAGGACCAGGTCGAGCGCATGCGGACGCAGGCGGCCGCCTTCGGTGCGGCCTCGCTGACCCGGGCCGCCTCGATCGTCAACGAGGGGCTCACCGAGATGACGGGTGCGACCTCCCCGCGCCTCCAGCTCGAGCTCATCGCGGCGCGGGTGCTTCTGCCCGGTGCGTCCGGGGAGAGCGGCTACGCCGCCCGGATCGACCGCCTCGAGCGGCGCATGGACGTCGGTGGTGTGCCCACCGCAGCGGCCGGTCAGGGCGCGCCGGACGCGCGCGCCGCGGGCTCCGCGCCGCCGTCGCCCGCAGCGGCTGCCCCGGCGCCCGCCCGCCAGGCTGCTCACGCACCGGCACCCGAGCGGGCGCCCGCTCCCGAGCGGGCCCCCGAGCCGGCTCCCGTGAGCGTGAGCGAGCGTCCTGCCGTCCGGGAGCCCGAGCCGACCTCGGTCCGGGCGCCGGAGCCCCAGCTGGCCCCGGCTGCCGCTTCCGTCCCCGCGCCGGCGGACCCCCCTTCGTCATCCAGCCCCGGCCAGGGCGGACTCGACCTCGAGGCGATCCGACGGTCCTGGCCCGACGTCCTCGGGCGGATCTACCAGATGCGCCGCGCGACGTGGACCTTCCTCTCCGAGCACGGGCAGGTCATCTCCTACGACGGGCAGCGGCTCGTCATCGGCATCAGCACGACCGGGCTGGCCAACGCCTTCCGTGCCGGGTCGCACGCCGACGTCGTGCGGCAGGCGCTCATCGACGCCCTCGGCGTCGACGCCCGCGTCGAGGGGATCGCGACCCCGGACGCGCAGCCGACGCCCGAGCCGAGCACGCCCGCCCAGGCCTCCATGCCCCGTCGTGCGCCTCAGCAGGAGGCGGCCCCGCCGGCCGAGCGGCCTCGCCCGGACCCTCCGGCTCCCACGGCCGGCGGCGACGTCGGTGTCCCCGCCGCCACCCAGGCACCGGACTCCCGGCCTGACTGGTCGGCGACGCCCGCCGATCCCGGGTCCGCCCCGACCTGGGCGACCGCGGACCCCTTCGCCACCCGGCCCGAGTCGGCGGCCACCCCGCAGGACCGCCCGGCTCCCGCCCCAGAGCCGGTGGCGCCGACGCCGGCCGCGCGCCCGGGCGCGCTCGACGGGTACGGGGTCAGCGAGGACGACGAGGACATCGTCGAGGCCGGTGACGCCGGCCCGGCCGTCGTCGAGCGGATCCTCGGCGGCACGGTGATCCGCGAGGACGAGGTCTGAGCCCGGCGGTGCGGGTAGGCGCTGACCGGCGCGGGGCGTAGGGTCACGCACGTGTACGAAGGCGTGGTCCAGGACCTCATCGACGAGCTCGGGCGGCTGCCCGGGGTCGGGCCGAAGAGTGCCCAGCGCATCGCCTTCCACCTGCTCCAGGCCGACCCCCACGACGTCCAGCGGCTCGTCCAGGCGCTCACCGAGGTCAAGGCCAGGGTTGCCTTCTGCGAGACGTGCGGCAACGTCGCCGAGGGACCGCAGTGCCGGATCTGCGCCGACCCCCGCCGCGACCCGACGGCCATCTGCGTCGTCGAGGAGCCCAAGGATGTCGTCGCCATCGAGCGGACCCGCGAGTTCCGTGGCCGCTACCACGTCCTCGGCGGTGCGATCAGCCCGCTCGACGGCGTCGGCCCCGACGACCTGCGCCTCTCCGAGCTCATGGCGCGCCTCTCTTCGGGCGACATCGCGGAGATCATCATCGCGACCGACCCCAACCTCGAGGGTGAGGCGACCGCGGCCTACCTCGCCCGGCTGCTCCAGCCCTTCGAGATCCGGGTGACCCGGCTCGCCTCCGGCCTGCCCGTCGGTGGCGACCTCGAGTACGCCGACGAGGTCACTCTCGGCCGGGCCTTCGAGGGAAGGAAGCTGCTCAATGCCTGAGTACGACGAGACCCGCCTGCTCGCCGACGAGTGCGCCGCCGAGGCCCGCTACTTCGTCGAGACCACCGTGGAGGTCGCCTCCGGCGCCGCGCCCGAGTCGGCGATCCCGCTGCTCCTCCTCGCGACGAGCCAGGTCCAGCTCATGGGTGCCCGGCTCGGGGCGATCGCTGACGTCGTGCTCGTCGAGCGTTTCGAGCCCGATGCGCCCGACTCGGACGTCGACCCGCTGCGCGAGGGCATCGCCCGGCTCTTCGACGGGCTCGACGAGTACGCGGATCTCGAGGACCCCGTGACCTCGGGGGCGGTGACGTCGGGATCGCTCTCCAACGATCTCGCGATCATCACCGAGGCGCTGACCCACGGGCTGGCCCACCACTCGGCAGGCCGCACGACCGAGGCGCTGTGGTGGTGGCAGTTCAGCTATCTCTCGGTCTGGGGCGAGCGCGCGGCCATGGCCGTCCGGGTCCTCCAGGGCCTGCTGGCCCACGTCCGGCTCGACGCCGACGAGGAGACCGTCGCGGACGCCGAGTTCGACGCGCTGCACGGCTGATCACGTCCCCCTTCCGCTGGGCGGGACGCGACCTCAGCCAGCAGGAGCCTCGTCTACGCTGGTCGCGTCTCCGGGACGGCACGACGCCGTCCTCCGCCCTCGATCCCTCTCCGGGAGTGCTGCGTGAGCCTGGTTGTCCAGAAGTACGGCGGTTCCTCGCTGTCCGATGCCGAGAGCATCAAGCGGGTGGCCCGACGCATCGTCGACACCAAGAAGGCGGGTCACGACGTGTGCGTCGTCGTCTCCGCGATGGGTGACACGACCGACGAGCTCCTCGACCTCGCCAACGAGGTCAGCCCCATGCCCCCTGCCCGCGAGATGGACATGCTCCTCACCGCCGGCGAGCGGATCTCCATGGCGCTCGTCGCGATGGCCATCGACAGCCTCGGCAGCACGGTCCGGTCCTTCACGGGCTCCCAGGCGGGCGTCATCACCGACGACAGCCACGGCAAGGCCCGCATCATCGACGTCACCCCCGGCCGCATCACCTCGGCCATCGACGAGGGCCACATCGTCATCGTCGCCGGCTTCCAGGGCGTCAGCCAGGGGAGCAAGGAGATCACCACCCTCGGTCGCGGCGGGTCGGACACGACCGCGGTCGCCCTCGCGGCGGCACTGCAGGCCGACGTCTGCGAGATCTACACCGACGTCGACGGCATCTTCACCGCCGACCCCCGCATCGTCCCGTCCGCCCGCCAGATCAAGCACATCTCCCACGAGGAGATGCTCGAGATGGCCGCGTCGGGCGCCAAGATCCTGCACCTGCGGTGCGTCGAGTACGCCCGCCGATTCGACATGCCGATCCACGTCCGCTCGTCCTTCTCCCACAAGGAGGGCACGTGGGTGGGCGGCCAACCTCAAGGAGAGACCGTGGAAGACCCGATCATCGGCGGCGTCGCGCACGACCGCACCGAGGCCAAGATCACCGTCGTCGGCGTGCCCGACAGCCCCGGCAAGGCCGGCGAGATCTTCCAGGGCGTCGCGGACGCCCAGATCAACCTCGACATGATCGTCCAGAACGTCTCCGCGACCGAGACCGGCCTGACCGACATCTCCTTCACCCTCCCGATGACCGACGGGCAGAAGGCGATCGAGGCCCTCGACCGGCTGCGCGCCACCGTGGGCTTCGAGCAGCTGATCTACGACGACCAGATCGGCAAGATCTCTCTCGTCGGTGCGGGGATGCGGACGCACCCCGGCGTCTCGGCGACCTTCTTCAAGGCGCTGGCCGACGCCGGCGTCAACATCGAGATGATCTCGACCTCCGAGATCCGGATCTCGGTCATCACCCGCTCTGACCAGCTCGACGACGCCGTCCGCGCCGTGCACTCCGCCTTCGGGCTCGACACGGCCGACGGCGAGGCCGTGGTCTACGGCGGCACCGGACGGTGACCTCGACCCGCGCCGCGGGGACCGGGTCGGGCGACCGCCCGACCCTGGCGGTCGTCGGCGCGACAGGGCGTTTCGCGGAGGCCCTCGTGGGTGCGATGGCGCTGCACGAGGACCGGTGGGGCGAGATCAGGCTGCTCTCGCCGAGGATGACGACCCGGACCCTGCCGGTCCGCGGCCGAGAGCAGCCGATCGAGGTGCTGGGAGAGAACTCCTTCGACGACGTCGACGTAGCCCTCTTCAACCTGCCGAGCGACCGCACGACCGAGTGGACGTCACGCGCCGTGGCGGCTGGGGCGGTCGTCGTCGACGCCAGCTCGGCCCATCGGCTCGACGACGACGTCCCCCTCGTCGTGCCCGGCATCAACGACGCAGCGCTCCGCCATCGGCCGGCCGGGATCGTCGCGGTCCCCGGCCCGGTCACCTGGTCGCTCATCGACGCGGCTCACGTCCTCCACCGCGGGTGGGAGCTGCAGCTGCTCGTCGTCACCGGCCTCGTCGCGGCCGACAGCCACTCCGACGGGGGTGTCGAGCGACTGCGGGCCGAGATGGCAGCGCTCGTCGACGGGCGGCCCGCGGGGCTCTCCCCGGGCGATGTCCGGGCGGCGATCTCGGACCTCCCGGGGTCCTCACCCTTCCCCGCGCCCCTGGCGCTCAACGTCGTGCCGTGGGTGGGTCGGCCCGCGGGTGACGGCTGGACCACTGCAGAGCGCTCGGTCGAGGCGGAGATCCGCAAGATCCTCGACCTCCCTCATGTCCCGGTCATCGCCACCCTCGTCCAGGTGCCGGTCGTGTCGGGCCACTCGATGTCCATCCATGCCCGGCTCGCCCGCCCGGTGAAACCGGACCAGGTGAGCAGGGCCTTCGTCGAGGCACCCGCGCTCGTCGTCGTCGACACCCACGGTGGCGGTGACGTCCCCACCCCGGTGGACGTCGTCGGCATCGACCCCCGTTTCGTCGGCCGGATCCGGCAGCCGGCGGGCCTGGGTCACAACATCGAGGTCTTCCTCAGCGCCGGCACCCTGCGCCGCGGAGCCGCCGCCATGCTCAACATCGCCGCCGAGCTCGTCCGCTGACCCCCACGGTTCTCCCGGAAGTGTCCCCTTCGTGACCGCCCGTTGTGCAGCGGGTCGTCTCCTCATGACGTCATGACAGGTGGGCACACTCGATGCCTACTTGTGACGTGTGTGACTGATGTGATCAGCGGTGCCTGTGTGACAATTGAGCTCGCATCGAGGGACAGGGGCGAGGAGCGGGTGATGGCTGACGAGGATGGCCGCTGGACGGCGCGACCTGCTGCGGGGTACGAGGTGCTCCGGGTCGACGAGCTCGACGAGTCGGCGAAGCGGGTCCTTGCCCGCCGTCGCCGCCGACGCGCCATCCTCCTCGTGACGCTGCCCGGTCTCGTCCTCGGCACGGCCACCGTGGCGACGGCGTACAGCGTCAACCTCCTCGGCAAGCCGGAGGTGGTGTGCGTCCCCGAGCGGGTCGTTGGGCCTGCTCGCGACTCCTTCAAGATCCACCTGCAGAACTCCAACGACACCGCCGGTCTGGCTCGCTCCGTGGCCAGCACCCTCGAGGACCGCGGATTCGTCATCTCGCAGGTGAGCAACGCCGACGACCGGGTCTACGTCAAGGGCGCCGCGACGATCTACCACGGCACCGAGAGCCGTGACAACGCGCTGCTCGTGCAGCAGCAGATCCCAGGCGCCAAGCTGTGGTTCGACGGTCGCGCGGGCAAGGACGTCAACGTGATCCTGGGCTACGGCTACACCGAGCTGACGGACGAGGAGGAGCCCCCGCCGCCGTCTCCCAGCGAGATCACCCTCTCGGTCTACAACACGACCTATCGCGAGGGCCTGGCCAAGGACGTCGCGGACGAGCTGGCAGATCGTGGGTTCACGGTGGACGCGACGGGCAACGATCCCTCCGGCGCATACCTCCCCGACGAGGTCGCCGTGATCCGGTACGGGCCCGACGGCGCGAAGGCCGCCGCTCGCCTCTCCGAGCACGTCCCCGGGGCGACGACCCAGCGTGTCGAGAGGCGCGAGGGGGAGGCCGTCGACCTCGTCCTGGGCAACGCCTACAGTGATCTTGTCCCGATCACCGAGGTCCCTGAGGTCGTGCCCTTCGTGCGTCCGCCGGACCACATCGAGAGGCCCTGCACCGCGTCATGACCGTCAAGACCGTCGCCATGCTCACCGCAGGCGGGCTCGCCCCCTGCCTGTCCTCTGCCGTCGGCGGTCTCATCGAGAGATACACCGCGCTCGCTCCCGACGTCCGGATCATCGGGTACGTCGACGGCTACGCCGGTCTGCTCACCGGTCGCTCGATCGAGGTCACCGACGAGGTGCGTCGTGACGCGGCGCGGCTGCACCGCTTCGGCGGCAGCCCCCTCGGCAACAGCCGGGTCAAGCTGACCAACGTCGAGGACTGCGTCCGGCGTGGGCTGGTGCCCGAGGGCGGCAACCCCCTCCACGTCGCGGCCGAGCAGCTCGAGGCCGACGGCGTCGACGTCCTGCACACCATCGGCGGGGACGACACCAACACGACCGCCGCGGACCTTGCGGCCTACCTCGCCGAGCACGACTACGGTCTCCAGGTCGTCGGTCTGCCGAAGACCATCGACAACGACGTCGTGCCGATCCGCCAGAGCCTCGGGGCGTGGACGGCGGCCGAGCAGGGCGCGATCTTCGCCCGCAACGTCCTCGCCGAGCACTCCTCGAACCCGCGCATGCTCATCATCCATGAGGTTATGGGGCGCCACTGCGGCTGGCTGACGGCCGAGACCGCGCGCCGCCACCACGCCTGGGTCGGCGAGCAGGAGTTCGTCCCGGCCTTCGGCAACGACCACCGCCGTTGGGACGTCCACGCCGTCTTCGTCCCAGAGAGGCACGTCGACCTCGATGCGGAGGCCGAGCGACTCCGTGCGGTGATGGACGAGATCGGCTGCGTCAACATCTTCCTCAGCGAGGGCGCCGGGGTCTCCGACATCGTCGCCCAGCTCGAGGCGGCCGGCCAGGAGGTCCCGCGTGACCCCTTCGGCCACGTCCAGCTCGACAAGGTCAACCCGGGTGCCTGGTTCGCCAAGCAGTTCGCGGAGCTCGTCGGAGCGGAGAAGGTCATGGTCCAGAAGTCGGGCTACTTCGCCCGGTCGGCGGCCGCCAACGACGAGGACCTCGCCCTCATCAAGGAGTGCACCGACCTCGCCGTCGACACCGCGTTCGCGGGCGGGTCCGGTGTCATCGGCCACGACGAGGAGCGTGGCGAGGAGCTGCGCGCGATCGAGTTCCCCCGCATCGCCGGCGGCAAGGCCTTCGACGTCGAGGTCGGATGGTTCTCCGAGCTGCTCGGGAGCATCGGCCAGCGCTAGCCGCAGCACCGACGGAAAAGGCCCTGGACCGCTCACCGGTCCAGGGCCTTCTGCTTGGTCGGGCGGTCGCGCGTGCCTGGCACAGCCAGCTCGAGCTCGATCACCCGACTCAGGGATCCCACGCTGAGCGATACCAAGCGCTGGTACTGCTCGCGGCATGGTGGGCCTGTCAGGACCAGGACGAACACGGCGACCGCGCTACACCACGATCAGCGACTCAACTCCACCTCTTCCCCTGCACGCAACGAGGCCAAGCGCTGTTGCGGCAACCTCGCGCCCTGAGCTCACCTCCTCAGGGCGTCGCGGACCGTGGCAAGCAGAGAGCGAGGTGATGCGGTCGCTCTCCGAGCGCCATAGGTGGTCGTGTGACCCTGCGAGCAGGTCAACGATCGCGTCTCATGCTCGCCCATGGAATCGAACCGCCAGTCGCTGACCCCCGAGATGTGGGTGCACCCGCACCGTGGACATTGGGTAGGCGACGAAGGCTCTTTCACGCTTACAACTCTGGCACACTGATCAACGGAGCAAGCCCTTACGTTGTAAACCTACCCTTTAGGAGGTATCCCTATGGAGAACGCGTTGAACGAGTTGTGGGTTGCCGTGGCGCTGTACGTGCCCAAGATCGCCATGTTCCTGCTCATCCTGGTCATCGGGTGGATCGTGGCCAAGGTCCTCGGCAAGGCCGCCGACAAGATCCTTGAGCGGGTCGGCTTTGACCGCGCCGTGGAGCGTGGCGGGGTCAAGCGGGCATTGGCGAAGTCGCAGTACGACGCCTCCTCGATCGTGGGCAGGCTCGTCTACTACACCCTGATCCTGTTCGTGCTCCAGCTCGCCTTCGGTGTCTTCGGGCCCAACCCGGTGAGCGACCTGCTCACCCGGGTCATCGCCTTCCTGCCCAGCATCGTCGTGGCCATCGTCATCGTGGTGCTGGCCGCTGCAATCGCCACGGCCGTGCGCGAGCTCATCGCCAACACCATCGGGGGGCTGTCCTACGGCAAGATCCTGGCCAACATCGCCGCCGCGTTCATCCTGGGTCTGGGCATCATCGCCGCTCTGAACCAGGTCGGCATCGCCACCAGCGTCACCCTGCCCGTCCTGATCACCGTCCTGGCCACCATCGGCGGCATCCTCGTCGTCGGTGTCGGCGGCGGCCTGATCAAGCCCATGCAGGCCCGCTGGGAGAGCTACCTCGGGACGATGGAGAGCGAGACCCAGAACATCAAGGCCGAGGTCGCCAAGGCCCCCTCGGTCAAGGAGCAGGCCCAGCAGGCCAAGGACAAGGCCCAGGCCGCTGAGGTGCGCACCCGCCCCACCGGTGGCGCTCAGGCCGCCGACGTCCCCTTCGACCGCAACCAGGGCTGAGGCCCGCCGTGCCCGTCCCGGGCCGTGCGGATACACCCCGAAGAGGGGTCCCTGCGGCCCGGCCGGGCCCGGCAACCTCAGGCTATGTTTACGAAATAAGCCCCATCGATCGAAAAGTGAAGGAATCATGATTTCTACCGAGCAGATCAGCACCCTCATGGCTGGCGGCACCGTCATCGACGCGGCCGGCGAGAAGGTCGGCAAGGTCGGCCAGGTCTACCTTGACGACGAGACCGGCCAGCCCGAGTGGGTGACCGCGAACACCGGTCTCTTCGGCACCAGCGAGTCCTTCGTCCCGCTGCGCGGCGCCACAGTGCGCGGCGATGACGAGGTCCAGGTCGCCTTCGACAAGTCCGTCATCAAGGACGCCCCCCGCGTCGACGCCGACCGGCACCTCGACGCCGACGACGAGGCCGAGCTCTACCGCTACTACGGGATCGAGACCGGCGGCACAGACCAGGACCTGCGTGGCGAAGGCCGGGATGTGCCCAGCGAGGCGCAGGCCACCTCCGGCCCCAACACCGATGACGCGATGACCCGCTCGGAGGAGCGCCTGAAGGTGGGCACCGAGAAGGTCGCCACCGGACGGGCCCGGCTGCGCAAGTACATCGTCACCGAGAACGTCACTACCACCGTCCCGGTCCAGCGCGAGGAGGTCCGTCTCGAGCGCGAGCCCATCACCGACGCCAACCGCGACCAGGCCCTGGCCAGCGGCGACCTCGCCGAGGAGGAGCACGAGGTGACTCTCACCGAGGAGCGCGTCGTGGTCAACAAGGAGACCGTCCCGGTCGAGCGCGTCAAGCTCGGCACCGAGACCGTTACCGACGAGCAGCAGGTCAGTGAAGAGGTGCGCAAGGAGCAGATCGAGGCCGATCTGCCCGAAGAGGCCACCCGGCGCGAGAACACCGAGCGCGGCTGATCCCCACCGGCAGTCCCCCATGGCCCCGGTAGGTCATGGGGGACTCCTTTGTCTGCACCCCGAACACCGGGCCACCGCATGGGCAGCAGCACGGCAAAGAGGACTGCGACCGGGAATCCACCAGCCAGTCAACGTGTGAGCAGGCTGGCAGACCTGGCTCGCAGCAGATCTCAAGGTCCGTCCGCTGGCGCTGAGCGACGGTCGGATCAGGGGCTACTGCGAGACGTGCAGCTCGATGCGCTCGATGAGCGCCTCAAGCCCGATCTCGAACTCGGCCTTGGCGTGGTCCTGGCTCAGCGCCGGCCGCAGTCGCTTGACGGTGGGGAAGTCCTCGAGATCGAGCTCAGCGTCGCTCTCGGGGATGCGCGCGTCGCCCTCGTCGAGAGCGAGATCGACGGGGGAGGTCGCAGCACCCTGCACGACCGACTCCAGCAGCAGGTGCCCCAAGAGGAAACCGCTGAAGGAACGGTAGACGTGAACAGCGCCATCCTCGGTGAACCCGTACCGGATGAACGTGCTGAGAAAGTCCTCGACCAGGCTCAGACTGCGAAGCGGTGGGCGCAGCCACGGTGCGGCGGGGTGGCGGGTAGCCACCAGAGGAAAGGCGTGAGGATGGGCCACCGCAACGGCTCGGACCTGGTGGGCGAAGGTCTGCAGGTAGCCCTGCCAGGTCTCGGAGAGCTCGGAGTCGAGGTCTTCTTCCAGCCCGTGCAGCATCTGGGCGACGACAGCCTCGAGGAGGTCCTCGCGGCCGGACACGTGCCGGTACAGCGACATCGCCTCAACGCCCAGGGCGCTGCCCAAGGATCGCATCGTCAGCTTCTGAGCTCCGTGCGCGTCGATGTAGGCCAGGGCAGAACGCACGATGAGGTCTCTGCTCAGTCGTGCCCTGCCTGGCGTCTCTGACCGGGAGCCCATCGGTACCTTCCCTGTGAATCTTCCGTCACTCGCAACGGCCCTACGGCGATCGTACGTGGCTCGCACGGTGTCCCCGAGCGGCGCCGCCGAGCAGACCGCCCCTCTTGCCTCTCCGAGCCGCAGGGGCTATAAGACAAAGTACGGCCACCGTGATGGATCCCGTGGCCCCGAGAAGATCAGGAAGGAGTGTTCAACCATGGCTCAGTTGCTGATGCGCACTGACCCGTTCCGCGATCTCGACCGTCTCACCCAGCAGCTGGTGCGAGGCAACGGCACCTTGGCCCATCCGGCCGCGATGCCGATGGACGCATGGCGCGAGGGGGACACCTTCGTGGTGGAGTTCGACCTTCCCGGCATCGCGCCGGACAAGATCGAGCTCGATGTTGAGCGCAATGTCGTGACCGTCGGCGCGCAGCGACCGCCGCGCAGCGAGTCCCAGGAGATGCTCGCCGCCGAGCGGGCCCGCGGCACCTTCAGCCGTCAGCTCGTGCTGGGGGACAACCTGGACACCGAGCGGATCCAGGCCAGCTATGACGCGGGGGTGCTCACCCTGCGGATCCCGGTGGCCGAGCAGGCCAAGCCGCGCAAGATCCAGATCAGCACCGCAGAAGGCGGGCGGCAGCAGATCAACGCCTGACCTTCGGGACGGCCCACCGCAGGAGGCCCTTCACCCACCTCGGGTGAAGGGCCTCCCGCCTTACTGCCCTCTGGTCCTTCGTAGACTCGGTCACATGCCTGTCCGTCGCATCGCCGCTCTCGCACTGTCCGCACTGCTCCTCACTTCCTGCGGGTCCGGCGAAGGAACGCAGGGCGGGTCGGATGCCGCGGCGTCGTCCCCGACGGCCACGGCCCAGGACCTGCTCGCAGCGCACGACCTCGACGGGCTCGACACCGTGACCCTCGTCGATCGGCTCGACCGTCTCCCCGTCGCAGACCGGCCCGCCGACCTCATGGCCTCGGTGCGGCCCGACGTCCTCGTCGTGAGCAACTCCAAGGAGGGTGTCGAGCACGAGCTCCCCATGCCGGAGGAGCGCTTCTACCTCTCCGTCGCGCCGTACGTCGACGGCACCCACGACTGCTTCTTCCACAGCCTGACGACCTGCCGCGGCGAGATGTCTGAGGAGGAGATCGACGTGCGCATCGAGACCGCCGACGGCGAGGTGCTCGTCGACGAGACGCGGAGGACCTTCGACAACGGTTTCGTGGGTTTCTGGCTCCCGCGTGACGTCGAGGCGACGATCACCCTTGCTCGCGGTGACGAGCGGGGCAGCGCCACGGTCACCACCGGGGACGAGGACCTCACCTGCCTCACCACCGTCAGGCTGGCCTGATGCCCATCACTCGGCCGGGGTCCTCGGCGCCGGCGCTCTCGGCACGATATACGCCGCCCACCTCTCGCGCGCCGGGATCGACGTCGCCTTCGTCGCCACCGAGTCCCGGGCCGATCGGCTAAGCCGGGGTGACCTCACCGTCAACGGCGCCTCCGTGGACATCCCGGCGACCCCACGGCCGGCCGGCACACCCCCTTCGACCTCGCCCTCGTCGCGGTCATGGCGCAGCAGCTCGAGGACTCCCTCGACCAGACCGGCCGAGCCCTACGAGGCCGGCTCGATTGCTGAGTCATGGCGTCAGCAGCCAGGCAACCCCGCCTACGGCACCGACCTCACGCTGGACGAGTTGCCCGACGCTCTGGCCCGCGCGGATGTCGAGCGGGCCCCGCGTCGACGTGACCTGGTGGTGGCAGTGTTCGCCGAGCGGTTGGGTACTGGGCCCACCCCGGACGCCGAGTGGGGCGTGGCGGTGTCGCGCCCTGCTCAACGGCTGGCGCTAACCGTCGTCGTCATCCACGAGTAGTTCCGCGTCGACCTTGGTCTGATCCTCGACATCATCGACAACCCGCTCACCGATGTCGCAAACCGCGTGAACCAGCGTCGCGACAACTAGGACGCACAAGCACACGCACGCTCATGCCGCGTGGAGGACGTAGCCTCCGGCTGACGTCCGACTCTGCCGCCGAGCGCGCGTCACGATGACAGGGCACTGGCAATTGGGAGACATGCCCTAGCACCGGGGAACGATCTTGACCGCGCCGAGCACCGACACCCTACAAGGCGGAGAACCGAAAACGCGCCGCCGACAGCCACTTGACACAGAAGGGAGCCAGTTGTGCGCATTCGACCTTAGGGCCGAGAGAAGGGTTGAGCAACGTCCTCGGCCGGGGCTGCTCTCGGCGGAGCCAGGGCTCAGAGGGCTTTCACGCCGAGCGCCGGATCGGTGCTCCGCCGTAGTGGGCTGAGATGCTCGCCGGGGATTCCGCTCGGGTGCAACTTTGGCCAGTAGGCGAGGACGACGGGCCGTGCGATGACGGCGTCCGCCATTCCCTGCGCCGGGTAGCCGTCGGCGACCATCGCCTCCTCCATCGCCCGGACCAACGCGGGCGCGTGCCGGCCGGCGAGGAACCACCGGTCGAAGCAGGTGAGGTGCTCGTCGGCGCCTCGTCCGTCGGCGTGCAGGCGCTCGTTGACCACCGCCCGCTCGTGTCCCCGCGGAGTGTTGTCCAGCCCGTTGACGAGCAGCGCGTGACCGAGCGTCTCGCCCGGCCGCAGCAGCGGGCCGGGTCGGATGCCCTGCCGCGTCACCAGGTTGGCACGGCGCAGCAGCCGCACCCGGCCGGGATCGATGCTCGACCACGGCACGGCATACTCGCCGCGGAGTCCGAGGACGAGCCCATGGCGGCAGACCCGGTGCTTCTCCAGCCAACCGCGTACCCAGAACACACCCGTGCCGAGCAAGAGGAGCACGGTTGCGAGGACGGTCAGCCAGCGGCCGGTCGCGTCCGGGGCCAGCGGCAGGAAGAGCAGCAGCACGGTCGGGGCGAGTACGAAGGCGGTGCCCTTCCACCCCGGCGTGGCGCGGAAGGACACCAGCTCGGGGCCCATGTCGGCGGCGGTCAGCCGGAGGCGCTGGCGGATCTGGCCCAGCGTGATCTCGTCGACAACGCCGAACTCATCGAAACGCCTCATGGGCGGAACCATCGCGCTCGGCGCGCCCGCCGTCCGGTCCCAAGGCGTCCCTGCGCGTCCCGTGCCCGGCGGGACCGCTCCAAGACTGCCTGGAGACGGGCCTCGCGGGTCGCGGCGAGCTCGGCCGCCTCGGCCTCGGTTAAGCGGACCGTCCGCCGCACGTGCGAGAGCGCCTGGGCGGCCAAGTGCTGGAGGGCCTCGCGCTCGCTGGCGAAGTCTCCCTTATCGTAGATCTCGTCGCGTTCGTAGGCGGACACCACCCAGCAGTCCTCCGGTCCGCGGGAGATCAGCAGCTCACCCGTGCCCCGGCGCTGGTCCCGGTCGTCGGCGTACCCGACGGACTCCGGGTTGTCGCCGAGAGCGACAAGGAACGCGCGCAACTCGTCCATGCTGGTCACGGTGGCGGGGTCCGGGGCGTGGTGCATGTCGATCGGCTCCATGCAGTCGTTGAGTATGTACGGTTGGATATTGCGCGCCCTCAACAATCGTACTGCGGCCGCCGCCCGGCATAAGTGCGCGACCGCAGGTGACGGTGCTGGAGGCCTTCATGACGACGAACGTCAGGCGCTCGGTCAGCGGGTTGATGGCTGGCGGGCCTCGCTGCGACATGTCAGGGCGTGCGCTGAGGTTACCGGCAAGCCGACAGGCGCCCTCGCGCTCAGTGCGGCTTCTAGATTCATTGACGGTAGATCCAGTCTTGGCCGAGGCGCGGTTTGGGTGGCCGGCGATCTGGTGCGTCAGCCCGGGGCGTCGGTCACCCAGGTCGCAAGCGACTCCAGGAGCTCAAAGGCTAAGCCACTCCAACATTGCTGCGGGATGCGGGCGTTCATGGGAGGGAACGACGAAGGCCTCTGACTGCGTTTCCGCAGGTCAGAGGCCTAAGTCAGGTGGTCGGGGTGACAGGATTTGAACCGTTCACGCGACGCGTCTGGCTAGACTTTCTGACCTGCATCGCGGGCGTCTGGCCTGCGATTTCGCTAATCTAACGCGTGAGCGTTTCGGGCACAAGTGGACATGAATGTTGTCCAGTTATGTCCCAGTTGTGTCCACGGATGTCCGGTTGGAGGCCAGGAAGTGCCACGTGCGAAGCGAGACTTCGGGACCATCCGGAAGCGAGCCAACGGGCGCTACCAGGCCTATTACATGGGGCCGGATCAAGGATTTCACCGAGCCCCGTCGACCTTCGAGACCAAGTCGGACGCTGAGGCGTGGCTGGCGGGCGAGAGACGGCTCATCCAGTACGACGAGTGGACGCCGAGTCGGTCTCGTCGAGCGAAGGTGCTGAGGTCGACCTCTGAGTTCGGCGAGTACGCGCGGCTTTGGTTGGAGAACCGCGACCTCAAGCCGCGAACGCGGTATCTGTACGGCCGGCTCCTCGAGCGATTCATCCTTCCGACCTTCGGGCAAATGTCGATGCGGGACATCACGCCCCCGGTCGTGCGTGTCTGGCACAGCCAACTCGAGCTCGACCACCCGACTCAGCGATCCCACGCTTACAGCCTGCTCCGGGCGATCCTCGCGACGGCGGTCGCCGACGAGATCATCGATGCCAACCCGTGCCGGGTCCGCGGAGCCGGTTCCACCTCCCGAGCGCGGCGGGTGGAGCCCGCATCACTGAGCGAACTCGAGGTGCTAGTCCGAACCATGCCGGAGCGATACCAAGCGTTGGTACTGCTCGCGGCATGGTGTGGCCTGCGCTTCGGTGAGGTCACCGAGCTGCGCCGGCACGACATCGACCTCAACGCCGAGGTGGTCCAGGTGCGTCGAGGGGTCGTGCGTATCGCTGGCGAGGTCACCGTTGGGACGCCGAAGAGCCAGGCCGGCATCCGAGGGGTGGCGATCCCACCGCACCTCATCCCGGCACTGGTCGACCACCTTGAGCAGCACGTCGAGCCGCAGCCTGACGCGCTCGTTTTCGCATCTGTTGGCAACCCGCAGGCCCAGGTGCATCCCAACACCATTTATCGGCACTGGTACCGCGCCCGCGACGCGGCGGGTCGACCGGACCTGCGCATCCATGACCTGCGGCACACCGGTGCGGTCCTGGCTGCACAGGCCGGAGCGACCCTTGCGGAGCTCATGGCCAGACTGGGCCACTCCACCCCCCAGGCGGCACTGCGCTACCAGCACGCCGCGCGCGGCCGCGACTCAGAGATCGCGGGTGCGCTCTCGAGAATGGCCCAAGGCGGTACAGGTGGGCCCACGTGAGGACGCGCCTACTCGAGTACTAGAAACCGCACTTGGCAGAGCGACGAAGACGGAACCCCGACGATGCGGCTATGCCAGGGATCGTTCCGGGATTCTTCGACGACCATACCGCCGGGTGCATCATTACCCCATCCACCGCCGGCCGCGCCTCGACCAGGAGGCTCAAGGCCACGCATGAGGAGTTGGCTCAGGTGGTCGCGGTGGGGATTCGCACCATGAGTCGATTCACGTCGGCGGGGTCGACCCGGATAGAGCGCGGACCGCTGCGGTAGGCCGGCAGGCGGCCCTCCGCGATGCGGCGCCGGAGCGTCTTGACGCTGAGACCAGTGCGTTCGGCGGCGGCGGAAAGGCTTTCGTAGCGGCGCGGCTCGTGGATGGTGGTCATGGACTGCGATGTGGGCTTCATGATCACGAATGCCGGCGATGTTGCCCCGAGCGTTCACGTCAGGTCAAGAAGGGTCGCAAGGTGCCTGAGGCGGGCACTAACGGGCCGGCCTGGGGATCGGTGAGACAGGCTTGGAGGCGAGGCGGTGCGGCATAGGGTGTGGTCCGATGTCCAGACATGCGGTCCCGTTCGACGGGGAGGCGCTCCGTGCGGCCAGAGTTCGAAGAGGCCTGACCCAGCACGAGCTCGCCCGTCTTGTTGGCGTCGCTGGCGGAGAGCGTGTCTCGCGGTGGGAGCTGGGTCTGACGAGGCCGCGCGCCGTCATGATCGGTCGGCTTGCCTCCGTTTTGGAGGTGCCTGTCGCAGATCTGGTGCCCAGCGAGAGCGCAACCGCGGACCTGCGCGAGCTGCGCATGCGGGCGGGCCTTTCTCCGAGGGATCTTGCGGAGGCTGCTCATACGTCCGTCTCCACCGTGCAGCGGTGGGAGTCCGGGCGCACCCGTCGACCGCTTCCGGAGTCCACGCTCCAGGCGCTTGCGACGGCGCTGGGTGTCAGGGTCGAAGACATGGCTGAGGCCATCTCCCAAGCTCGGCAGGCCTGAGCCTCGATTTCTCGACCTGCGAGAGCCGGGGCCCTGTGGTGGCATAGACCCCACAGTGAGGGAGATATCCACAGGGGGATGCCTCTCACACGACGTACTCGATGTAACTGCACTAGTGTTTTGGCATCGAGTTTATTCGTGGGTGATCGTCCGCGGTGATCCCGGAGGCCTTAGGGAATGGGTGAGGTCGCCCGGATCGTGTCGGACGCAGGGAGGCACAGATGTCGACGAGCGCAATTCCGCGTCCGCCCCAACGGCGCGAGCAGCAGGGCAGAGGCGAGCGTCCCGAGCCCACGGCGGCGCGCGCCCAGCTCGCTGCGCCGCCGCAGCGCCGGGGGCGTACGTTGCTCGTGCTCAGCCTGGTCAGTGTCCTGGGCGCCTTGGCCGCGTACATGGGCGTGCAGCAGCTGACCGATACCGAGCAGGCCCTGGCGATCGCGCAGGACGTGCCTGCTGGGGAGGTCATCACCGAGGCAGACCTGACCCGTGTCGAGGTCTCCTCGGATCTGCCCGTGCTGACCTCCGCCTCTCAGGTCGTGGGCAAGCAGGCGCGGTCTGCGCTACCGGCCGGCACGCTCCTGAACTCCGGCCTGGTGGGAGGGTCCAACGTCGCCAACGGCAACGTGATCGTCCCGGTCCCGGCCAAGGTGGGGCAGTTCCCCCGAGGCCTGGCTCCTGGCACCCAGGTGTCCTTGGTCCCGTCCAAGCGCGACAACTCCGGCGAGCTGCCGACTGTGCCCGCGATCGATGCCACCGTGGTCGGCGTCAGCCCGCCCGATACCGCGACCGGCGTCACTGTCGTCGATGTTGCGGTCTCCGAGGCTGCCGGTCACGACGTGGCCCGCCTGGGTTCGGACAACGGACTGACGGTCATCATCCGGGTGGGTGTCCAGTGACCCTCACAGTGGTGATCGGCGGGAAGGCAGCGCCGGGAGTGACCACCCTCAGTCTTGCGATGGCCTGGGCAGCGGATCGCCCCGTGGTCGTCATCGACGCCGACCCGTTCGGCGGCGACGTCGTCCCTGGGATGCTGCCCGGTCGGGCCGACAACAGCTCAGGCCTGCTGCCCTGGCTCGTGGCCACCCGCCGCGCAGGCGCCCTCCAGGCCGCGGCGCAGCTGCCTTCCTTCGGGGTCGCAGTCAGCGAGCAGGTCCCGCTGACGGTAGTTGCTGGCATCCAGTCCCCGAGTCAGACCGGGACGCTGACCTCATCCTGGGAGCGGTTGGCCACGGCGTGCGAGCACGTCGAAGGAGCCGACGTCGTGGTCGACCTCGGCCGCGCGCACGACGGGACCGGGTGGTCGATGCTCAGCGGAGCCGACCAGGTCGTCCTCGTCGTGCAGCCCACCGCTCGCTCCGTGCACGGAGCCGGCTGGGTGCTCGCCCAGCTCCGAGCGCGCCTGGGGGACCTCAACAGGGTTCGCCTGGTCGTCAACAACTCCGGGCCCTACACCGCCGAGGAGGTAGCGGACGCGCTGGAGTTCGAGAGCGCCGTTCGCGTACCAGCCGACCGCAAGGCCGCCGCGATGCTCACCGAGGGCGCTCTGTTCGTGGAGCGTTCCCTCCTGCGTTCCCGCCTGATCCGAGCCTGCAACGGGCTCGTCGCGCAGCGTCAGGCGGTGCCCGCATGACCACCGCCGCCAAGCCCACCCTCGGGCCGACCTCGCTGCCCGGCGTCAGCGTCACCGCGGCGAGCCTCTCCACGCTGCCCGCCGACCAGATCAACGCCCACGTCGACGAACTGCGTGAGCGGGTCGCCACCCGGATCGCCCACGACGAGGTGCTCGACGGGATGGACCCCGGCGAGCGACCGATGCGCCACCGCAGTCTCTTCTACGAAGAGCTGGACGCCTGGAGTCAGGCACGGGCCCGCCGTGGCGAGTCGCCGCTGACCGACGCCGACGAGGACCGCATCGAGGCCGCCGTCATGGCCGCCCTGTCCGGTCTTGGTCCGCTGGAGGCGCTCCTTGAGCGGGAGGACGTCGAGGACATCTACTTCAACGGGAGCCACCCGACGATCCTTCGGCTGGCCGACGGCCGCAAGGTCGAGGGGCCACCGCTGGGGGAGAGCGACGAGCGGGTGCGTCAGCTGGTTGCATCCCTTGCCAGCTCCCAGGAGGACGGCAGCGGCCGCGAGCTCTCTCAGTCCAAGCCGTTGCTAGCCGTGCGGATGCCCGCAGTCGGCCTCATGGGGGGCCGGCTCTCGGCGGCCATCGACGTCACTCCCAGCCCCGTGGGCACCATCCGCGTGCACCGTCACGTCGACATCACCCTGGAGGACCTGCACGAGCGGGGAACGATCGACTCCGGCCTCCACGCCCTGCTGAAGGCGGCGGTCCTTGCCTCCGGGAAGATCCTCGTTTGCGGCGAGCCCGGCGCGGGCAAGACCACCCTCCTGCGGGCCCTGTGCGGAGTCATCCCCACCGATCAGGCGGTCGTCACCGTCGAGGACAACCGAGAGCTCGGCCTGCACGTCATGCCACGCCGGGACGAGTACGGCGAGGTTGTGCGCGACGCGCAGGGAAAGCCCGTCCCGATGCGCCCCCCGGCGCTGGTCAAGGCCTACGAGTCCCGCCCGGCCAACGCTGAGGGCATGGGCGCGATCACCATGGCCGACAACCTGTACCAGAGCCTGCGCGACAGCCCCGACCGGGTGATCATCGGGGAGACCCGGGGCGCGGATGTCACCGTCATGATCGACGCGATCAGCAACGGCGTCTCCGGGGTCATGGCGACCATCCACGCCGACTCGGCCAAGGGCATCTTCGACCGAGTCGTCCAGATGGTCCGTGCCGTCAACCCGCCGCTGCCCGCCGACTACGCACTGCGTGGCCTGGCCTACTTCGACCTCGTCGTCTTCATGCGCCGTGACCGCAGGCACCGGCGGTTCATCAGCGAGATCATCGCCTTCGACGGCGTGAACCGCTCCTTGGGCGACAACGGCCTGCCCTCGTACACGGTCCTCTACCAAGCAGGGGAGGACGGTCGTGCCGTGCCCGCTGGCCGCCCCACGGGGAAGCTGCTAGAGCGGCTCGTCGCCGAGGGGTGGAGCCCGGACTGGATGAACCCCGACAACAGCGACTGGCCCGAGTGGGGGGACCTGTCGTGACCCCCGCGACGTTCCTCGTGGTCGCCGGCGTCGCCGTGGCCCTGGCCGCTGCCGGTCTTGCCGTGGCGATCCTGCGCGGCGTCGACGTCTTCGGCAGCGCCGGGCAGGCCGGTGCGCGTGGTCAGACCCGCTTCGAACGACGCCACGCCTTGGCTCTCGGTGTCGGCGTCCTGGCCTGGCTGCTGACCTCCTGGCCGGTGCTCGGACTGGCGTTCGGAACCATGGTGCTCCTCGTGCCCAACCTGTTCCTCCAGCGCACGGAGACGCAGATCCGCAACGAGCGACTGGCCTCCCTGGCGGCGTGGACTCGACGACTGGCCGACCTCATGCGTTCCGGCGGCGTGACCTCGCTGCGGGACGCGCTGATCCGTACCGCCGACACCAGCCCCGTCCTGATCCGCCCCCAGGCTCAGCGGCTGGCCTCCCGGATCGGGCCCCAGGGCGCCGACCCGGCACTGCGCGCCTTCGCCGACGAGCTCGACGACCCGATCAGCGACGAGATCGTCATGGCGCTGCTCATCCGGGAGCGGCAGGGCGGCAGCGGCCTGCCCAGCCTCCTGGACCAGCTCGCCGAGACCGTCGACACCCAGATCGAGAACGAGAGAGCGGTCGACGCCGAACGTCACCGCCAGGTCGTGGTCGTGCGCATCCTGCTCACCATCGCGGTGGTGATGTGGATCGGCGCGAAGTGGGTCGGAGGCTCGATCCTGGCCTACTACGACAGCGCCTCCGGCCAGGTCGTCCTCGCTCTGATTCTCAGCGTCTTCGTCGGCGCGGCCGTGTGGGTCCAGCAGGCCCTCGACCCCATCCCGCGCGACAGGCTCCTGGGCGAGACGGCAGGGGAGCAGCCCTCATGAACCCGCTCTACATGCTCGTCATCGGTACCGGCGTCGCCGTGGCTGGCGCCGGGGGAGCGCTCCTGGCCCTGGCCCGGCCCACCCCGCCGGCCCTGGACAAGGTCCTCGAGCAGCTCAACGGCGAGAGCACCACCGTGCAGGCCAGCACCGCACCGTCCTTCCTGCCACGCTTCCTCACCGACCCCGCAAGGAACTACCTCGGGGTCGCCGAGCAGGACCTGGCGCTGCTGGCGATCGACCGCGACCAGCTCGCCGCCCGCAAGATCATCGGCGCGCTGCTCGGGCTGAGCGTCCTTCCGCTCTACAACGGCATCCTCTGGCTGGGTGGGGAGGCCACCGACTGGTTCTTCCCCGCGGCCATCGCGCTGCTCCTGGCCCTGCTGGGCTGGCGCTACCCGAGCCGCCAGCTCAGTGCCCGCGCCGATCGCGCCCGCGCGCAGTTCACCGCCGCGCTGACCACCTTCACCAGCCTCGTCGCTCTGGAGCGGATCTCACGCGGATCCCCGGTCGAGGCGCTGGAGGCCGCGGCGCGAGTCTCGGATGCCTGGTCCTTCCGGCTCCTGCACCGCGAGATCGTGCGAGCCGAGCTCGCCGGGACCCCACCCTGGGACGCGCTGGACGCCATCGGGCAGCGGATCGGGGTCGAGGAGCTCTCCAACATGGCCCGCGTGGTGAAGTCCTCCGCGGACTCGGGAGCCGCCGTGTTCAAGTCGCTCCTGGCCGAGGCCCGCTCTCTGCGCGCGGCCAAGCTCGCCGAGCAGCACCGCCGAGCAGGGGCCGTCTCCGAGCAGCTGACCATCCCGATCTCCCTGATCGCGGCCGCGTTCATCGCCCTCTACTTCATCCCGGCCCTCATGGCCATCTGAACTCACCGATCGCTAACACCAACGAAACGAAGGGAAGCAAGACCATGAAGCACTACGTCACCACCATCACCAGCGTCATGCTCGGCATGGCCGCGTTGCTCTACGTGACCTCGCTCGACGCCCGTGAGCGTCTCGAGGCCCGCGCGAAGAACGACGAAGGCATCATGAGCATCGAGGCCGCGATCATCGCCGCGGTCGTCATCCTCATCGCCGGCCTGCTCGTCGTGAAGCTCACCGGCGCCTTCGAGTCCCGCTCGGAGGGCATCGAGTGATGACCCCACTCCACCGCAGACTCGCTCGGACCGTGCGGTCCGAGCGTGCCAACCTGTCGGTGGAGTGGGCCATCCTCGCCCCGGTGGCGATCCTGGTGATCTTCGGGATCATCCAGACCGCGTTCTGGTTCACCGCCCGCACCGAAGCGCAAGGCGCGGCCGCCGCAGGGGCGCGCACGGGAAGCGTCCAAGGCGCCTCGCCCGAGGCCGCGGCGTCAGCTGCACGGGACTACCTCGGTCAGGTCTCCGACGGCGGGAACAGCGTCAGGGCCGAACGCTCCGCCACCACCGTCACCGTGACCGTGACCCGTGAGGTCAACCGGGTCCTCCCGATCCCGGGAGTTCCCACGCGCGTCGAGCAGTCAGCAACAGCCGAGATCGAGAGGTGGACCCAGCCGTGAGACGCCTCACGAACGACGACGGGTCGGCCACCCTCGAGCTGGCCATCCTCGCCCCGGCGCTGCTCCTGGCGCTGTCGGTGGTCATCATGGGCGGCCGGATCATGGTCGCCTCCAACGCGGCCGAGTCCGTGGGCGGCTCCGCAGCCCGGGCCGCGAGCCTGGCCCGTACCCCCGGCGAGGCGACCATCGCCGCGCAGCGGGTCGCCGCGACCGACCTGGCGAACCAGGGACTCACATGCACTGAGGGCGGGCCGAGCGTGAGTACCGACACCAGCAACTGGTCGGGTCGACCCGCCAGCGTGACCGTTCGCGTCACCTGCGATGTCGCTCTCTCCGACATCGGGATGCCTGGCCTGCCAGGAAGCCGCACGATCTCTGCGACGGCGACTAGCCCCGTCGACGTGTGGAGGGGACAGTGAGAACGCTTCGAGCCCTCCTGGCCAGGGCCAGGGATGACGAGGGGTCGGTGACGGTCTGGATCGCGGTCGTCGCCGCGGGTCTGCTCATCGCCGGAGCTCTGGTCGTCGACGTCGGGGCCAAGGTGCGCACCACCACGCGGACCGACATTGTCGCCAACGAGAGCGCCCGGTGCGCGACCGGGGCCATCGACCCGCGTTCTCGCGCCTCCAGCGCTGATATGGAGAACGCGATCCGGGCCGCGCAGACCTGCCTGACCAACTCCGACGCAACCGGCACGGTCACCGTCACCGGACCGGGCGAGATCACCGTCACCGCGAGGAAGTCCGGGCAAGGGCCGTGGACTGGACGGGGCTGGACGATCACCCGGACCGCCGTCGCCCGGCTCAACATCGGCGTCGAGACAGGAGAGTGAGCGAGATGAACCGCGCTGCGAGCCTGGTCAAGGGCCTTCTGGCCCTGGCCACGATCCTCCTGCTCATCGTCGGCGCCCCGGCGCTGCTGCTGCTCTCGGGGGTGCTGCCCGACCAGCTCCCGACCCTCGAGCAGATCACCGCCGCCCTGACCAGCCGTGACGAGACCGGGCAGGTGCTCGTCGCTGTCCTGATCGTCGCCGCCGCCGTGCTGTGGGCCGCGTTCACCTACTCCGTCCTCGTCGAGGCGGTCGCGGCAGCACGCGGCATCCGCCTCGCGGTCCCCAAGGGGCCGGCGGGACGCCCCGCGGCCGCGCTGGTCGGCGCGGTCATCGCCATGGGCGCGAGCACGATGACTGCTACCGCCGCACCGCCCGCGCAGTCCCTCGTCGTGGCCCAGGAGGCCACCCCGGCCGTCGAGGCAGCCCCCGCAGCAGAGGCCAAGACGACCGAGGTCGCCTCGCCCGACCAGGCCGCCGACCGTGGGGTGACCGTCAAGCGCCACGAGACGCTGTGGAGTATCGCGGACAGGGAGCTCGGCGACCCGACGCGATACCGCGAGATCGCCGCTCTCAACGGCTTGTCGCAGCCGTACACGATCACGCCCGGCCAGCAGCTCCTCCTGCCCGGCCACGGACCCACCCCCGTTACGGTCGAGGCGGGGGACACTCTGGCCGAGATCGCCGCCGAGCACGACACCACCTGGATGGCGCTGGCCGAGGCCAACCCACAGATCACCGATCCCGACCTGATCCATGTCGGAGAGACCATCGTCGTCCCCATCGCGCAGACGCAGGGAAAGGGCACCCCGACGACGGGAACGCAGGCAAAGGAGGCCGCGGACGCCGTCCGTGAAGGTGGCGCAGCGATTCACGCCGCTGCCGAGCAGGACGCTGCCAGCAGCGGGGGAGAGGCTGTCGGCCCCGAGGTCACCGAGAAGCCCACGCCGGTCGTTCCCGAAGCCGCGCCCACCGCGCCCCCCAGCCCCGTCGCGCCGGTACCGGCAGAGACCACGAGCGAGGACTCGACGGCCGACGTTCCCCTGGATCAGATCGCTGGCATTGCCGCGTTCGCCGGTGGGGGTGCAGTCCTCGCGGCCGGCGCCCTGACCCTCCTTCGTCGCCGCCGCACCGCTCAGCGACGCCACCGACGCCCCGGCCGCGCAGCACCCATCCCCGCCACCGAGCTCGTCCCGATCGAGCGAGGCGTGCGCGCCGCCGGGACTGACGCCCTGGCGACCCTCGAATCCATGGACCAGGCGCTGCGTTCCCTCGCAGCAACATGCGCCGACCAGGACCGGCCGTTCCCCCCGGTGGCCGCCGTCGAGCTCGACGGGTCCGAGGTGATCGTCCACCTGAGCGAACCGGCTGACCTGCCGACCCCGTGGACCGGCGAAGCGACACGGTGGGTTCACGACAGCCCCGGCACGGACCAGACCGTGCCCGAGGGCGAGCCCCCGCTGCCGGCACTGGTCACCGTCGGCACCGGCGCGCGTGGGCAGGTCTGGCTGCTCAACCTCGAAGAGCTCGGAGCCGTGACGATCACCGGAGACGCGGACAACAGCGCCGACCTGATCCGGTACATGGCCGCGGAGCTGGCCGTGAACGACTGGTCCCAGAGCGTTCGGATGGACCTTGTTGGTGTCGCCTCCGAGATCGCTGCCATCGATCCGGGGCGCATCCACGTCCACGAGCAGGCCGCTCACGCCGCCCAGGACCTCACCGCTCACGCCGTCGGCACCATCGACCGTTGCGCCGATGAGGGAACCACCGTCGCGGACGCGCGAGCCAACCAGACCGGGGATGACCTGTGGACCTCCTGCGCCCTGCTCGTGGCCTGCGACGACGACCCCGCCGTGGCCCAGGCCGCGCAGACCGTCGCCACCTCCGTCGGGCGAGCCGGGGCATCCGTGGTCAGCCTCTCTGCGCACGACCCGCAGGACGACCTGGCCACGACCATCGAAGTCACCGCGGACGGGCACCTCTTCATGCCTCAGACCGGGCTGCGGCTGACCGCCTGCGCCCTTCCGATCGACGAAGCGCACGGCATCGTCCAGCTCCTCGACCAGGGACGCGCGCAGCATGACGAGCCGATGCCCCTGGCTGCATCCAGCGACGCCGACGAGGACTGGCGCTCCATGACCGACGCCTCCGGCGCGCTGCGCGAGGAGTACACCCAGCCCCGTCAGGACCACGACGCCGCGGAGGCATCCAGCAGCCTCCTGCCCCCCGACGAGGATGAGTGGATCGCGCAGACCGCCACCACCGTCGAGGACGTCGAAAGGATCGCCCCGCGCGTCACCGAGTCTGTTCGCCAGGACCTCGAGGACCGTGACCCCGACCTGGACGAGGACCTCGAGCGGTGGCACTCCCCGGACTGCGACCTGCCGCGGCTCTCGCTCCTCGGTCCCGTCACGGCGCGAGTCGGCGGCGACGCGCGGGCAGTGCTTGAAGACTCCCGTGCCTACCTCACCGAGCTCCTGGCATACCTCGCTCTGCGTCCGCAGGGCGCAACCATGGCCGAGGTCCGCGAGGCGTTCGGCATCTCCGACGGCCGTGTCCGGTCGAGCATCAAGTCGCTCCGTGACTGGCTTGGCACCAACCCCCGCAGCGGGAAGCCGCACCTGCCCAACGCCAAGGACTCGCGCGCCGCAAAGATCCGCGGCGTCGGCGTGTACCAGGTCGATGACGTCCTGGTCGACGTCGACCTCTTCCGCCGGCTGCGTGCCCGCGGGCAGGCCCGCGGCGAGCACGGGCTCGAGGACCTCAAGGCCGCTCTCGCCCTGGTCGAAGGACCCCCCTTCGACCAGCTCCGTGCAGGTGGCTGGTCCTGGCTGGCCGAAGGAGACCGCCCCGACCAGCAGATGGTGTGCGCGGTCACCGACGTCGCGCACATCGTCATCAACCACGCCATCGCCACCAACGACGGTCCCACCGCCCTGGCCACCGCCGAAGCGGTCATGGCGGCAGTCCCGCACGAAGAGATCGCTCGCCTCGACCTCGTCGCCGCGATGAGCGCCACCGGCCACGGAAACGCCGCTGGTCAGCTCCGCCAGAGCGTCCTCGAAAGCAGCGACGACGCGCTTCCAGTTGATTTGTCCGAACGCACTGACAGGATCGTGCGAGACCGTGAATGGGCCAAGGAGGCCTCATGAGAAATCGACCCGCAGCCGCCGCGCTGCTCCTCGCGGCCACCGCCCTGGCCGCGGGATGCAACAGCAGCGACGAGCCCACACCCCCGGACTTCACGATCAGCGCACCCCCCACCGCGCAATACCTCGAAACAGCCGAGGAGACCGTGGTTCGAGGGGCGGAACTAGACCCCGGTGATCGGGAGGCTCTCGCAGCTGCCTACTCGGAGTCGCTCCTCAAGCAGACGGATGAGGCCGAGGCCCAGATGAAGGAACAGGGCATCACGACCAAGGGGAAGAATGAGGTCCTTTGGACGAAACCTGGGCGCTATGAGAAGCCCGACGTGGGTGAGGAGCAGACCACGGTGGAGGCCTGCGTCGAGCGCAATATTCAGGCATTCGACAAGGACGGCAACGACATCACCGGGGACCAGCAGGGCAAGCCGCTGGAGAAGGGCGCCAAGACCCTCATCCAGTACACGCTCACCACGCCTGATGAGGGCGAGACCTGGCTCATCGACTCATGGACGGAGAAGGGCACATGCACCGCAGAGCAGCAGTCCTGAGCATCGCAGCCTTTGGCTTGGCCGCGGGGGTGAGCACCGCCACGGCTGCCGTTCCTCTCATCTGTACGCCGCTGTTCTGCACCCAGGACATTGAGAAGCCGGGGAATGGCGGGTCGAAGGGGAAGGGCGGGTCGCCTTCGACGCCGCCGAGCCGGGGTGGAAGTGGTGCGGGTTCCGCAGCTCCGAGGCCGGTCGTCCTGACGGAGGAGCAGAAGGCTGAGGCCCGGGCACGACAGAGGGGGTTCGCGGCAGCGTGTGCGGGCATCTCGTCTCTGACTGGTCAGGTTCCTGCCGCGTGCCAGGTCACCGCCGTGCCCGTCGAGGGGGAGGGGGGTCCTGCCCCTGAGACGCCTGGCGAGGCTGCGGTGCGGATCATGGCGAAGGTGGCGATCCCGAAGCCGGCCGCGCCGCAGGGTGGCCCTGCGGGGGTGGCGTTGGCGGATGGCCGTCCCTACACGGCGGTCAACGCGACGACGTGGTTCTGGGTCGATGAGTCCTCGTGGCAGGCCGTGAGCGACCGCGAGAGCGGTGCCGGTATGTGGGTTGAGGTCAACCTCGAGCCGACCAGGCTTCGCCTGAGCCCGGGCGACGGGTCCCCGGACGTGACCTGCACTGGCCCCGGTCGGGCCTGGACCCAGGGAACCGACCCCTTCGCGGAGGCTCCCGGCGGGTGCCACCACATCTACAAGAAGGCCGGCGACGTCAACGCCACGATCTCGATTGACTGGCACGCGACCTGGACCGCCAGCGGTGGCCAGGCCGGCGACTTCGGCACGGTGACGAGCACGACTCCGTGGTCCTTCACGGTCGTCGAGGGGCAGTCGATCGTCGAGGGATAACCCCCGTTCCGGCTCCGCAGCGGACGCCGACTCGACCCGGAAAGGGCGCCTTCTCCCAACTAGGGAGAAGGCGCCCTTCCCGTGCGCGGGTACTTCGTTGAAGCCTGCTCACGGCTGACTCGCAAGGCCCCGCAAGGGGCGAGTTGGGGAACGCAGGGAACGGGCGCGTTTCCCCCTATTTTCCGGGGGAGAACGCGCCCGTTCCCGGTGTGAGGGACGGGTCGGCGGTGCTGGGGGAACGCTTCCCGGTACGGCCCATCGAGAACTTCCTTCCGTGTCCACACGACGGAAGGAACTCGAGATGAGCGTCGCAACCCAGCTCGGGCTGAACCACCCCGACAACGAGGTGCTGGCCCTGGCTCGTGACCGGTGGGGAAAGTGGCAGAGCGAGCACCCCGCGCTCCAGGTGGTCGAGGCTCTCGACGACCTTCCGGCCTGGCTGGCCGACCAGCCCGACCGGTGCCGTGCCGACGAGGTTCTCCTGGCACTGGCGGAGCTGTCCTCGCCCGAGGGGGCAGACGACGTGGCCGCCACGGGCGCGTTGACCTGGCTCCTCCTGCCGGGGGCCATCACGGTCGCCGCGAGCCTGGACCCGATCGCTCCCCAGGTCGATGAGCTCCTGGCCGCTGCACTGTGGGTGGAGGCCCGGACCTTCCCTTGGCAACGCGGCCGGCGGGTAGCCGCGAACATCCTCATGAACGCGCGCAAGTCCGTGATGCGCGATCTCGGGCTGGGTGCCGCCTCGGGAGCCACCTGGGGTCGAAGCACCGTCGTGGATTCTCACGAGATCCAGGACCTGTGCGACCAACTGCCGGGCGATGCCGGACCCAGCCCTGAGGCCGAGCTGCGGTCGCTGCTCGATTGGGCCTGCCGCCGTGGGGTCATCACCGAGGCGGACCGGGCCTTCCTCGTCGATGTCGCCGAGGCGGCAGATCGGCACGGCACCGGCGGCGGCCGGGGGAGCGGGGGACTGCTCGGGAACACAGTCTCGGCCGAGGTCGCCGAAGGCCGCGGGGTCTCTGCTCTGACGATCCGCCGGCACACCCGTCGCTGCGTGAGTGCCATACGAGAGGCCCGCGGCGTGGATCGAATCCCCGCGTGATGAACGCCCACGCACACGTGACCGGCTTTGGGGGACAGCGAGGTGAAGACCGTGACTGATCTGGCAGAGATCGAACGACTGGTGGAGGTAGCCATGAACGAGCACCAGGCACTGCTCGACCTGGGCACCTGCATGGCGAACCTGCGTGCTGTGCAGGAGGCCAAGGCCCAGCTCGAAGAGTTCGACCCGTCGACAGTGCGCCGTGTCCTCGCCCAGCGAGATGCCACCGAGGTGAGGTGCGCGTGAGCACCGCGACCCACCGACCCGTCAGCGTCGAAGAGCTGCAGCGGGCCTTCCAGGCGGTCAAGGCTGGGACCTTCCGCCGAGACACCTCCTCGCACAGCCTCGTGGGGGCCCGTCGAGACTCGGCGAGCACCTGGGAGAGCGACCAGCCGGTCGTGCCGGTCATCTCCTGCTCCGGCGGAGCAGGAGCGACCACGACGGCCCTGGCGATCGCCACCGCCGCCGAGACCAGCCGCGTCACCGAGTGCTGCTCCGTCACCTCATCCGGCCTCTCGGCAGCCCCCACCGCCGAGCTCGGGCAGACGCCCGACGGATGGTCTCGAGGCACGAGAGGCAGCGTGCTCGTCGAGCGAGCCTCTGAGGTCTTCACCAGCCCCGACCAGGTCACCCTCCCGGCAGAACCCCCGGCCGGCTGCGAGCTGACCGTGCTGGACGTCGCCTGGGACCTGTCCGTCGTCCTCTCCTCACCGTCCTGGCTCAGCGACCAGATCCTCTCCGCGCCCGCCGTCGTCGTCGTCAGCCGCGCCACCGTCCCTGCGATGCGCCGTCTGGAAGGCGCTCTGACGCTGCTCGAAGACGGACCCACCGTGATCGCGGCCGTCATCGGCCCGCGCTGGAAGAAGTGGCCGCGGGTCCTCCAGGCCTCCATGGGCGCCCTCACGCGCCGCCTCGACGCCGACGGGCTGCTCGTCGACCTCCCGCACGACGCAGACCTCGCCCTGAACGGTCTGACCGGCCGTGCGATCCCGACACCGCTGATCAGTGCGGCGTCCCACCTGCTCCGGCTCACGGGAGCCGGGAATACCACCACGAAGGGGTAGCAACCAATGAAGTCCGCAATCGCCACCAAGGTCCTGTCCATGCCGACGGTCTGTCCGGTCGCCCCGCCCGGGGCGCAGGCACACGCCGACCAGCTCATGGGCTACGTGCTGTGGGGAATGGGCCTGCTGTTCATCCTCGGCCTCATCATCGGCGTCGGTGCCGTGGTCGCCGGTCGCGTCTTCGCGATGCCCCACGCGAGCAAGGCCGGCGTCGTCTCCCTCGTCGTCGTCTTCGTCGCGGTGATCGGCTACCTCATCCTTCCGGGGATCCTCGAGTCGATGACCGGGTCTGGCTGCGTCTGATGGCTGGGGGAGCAGAGACCAACGCCCAGGCCTGGAGCCGGCGGCGACTGCTGGCCGTCCTGGCCGGCGGCGTTGCTGCTGCTCTCCTGATCCTGGCCGGCCTGGGGTTCGCGGTTCACTACGCCCTCCAGCCCGCTGACGCGGCGGGAGACGACATCGACCCGTCCGCCCCTGTGGCCTCCGCGCGAGGAGAGGAGCACCGCGACCAGATCGCGGCCGCGCCCATGCTCCAGGCCGCCCCGGAGGACGCGCGAGAGGGAGAGCCCTCGACCACGCCCGGAGAGAGCATGACTGTGCCCGCGCCGACGAAGGCCGGACCCGCGGAGATCCCGACAGGGTTCCCCAAGACGCCCGCGGGTGCCGTCGGTCAGCTCTCGACGATCGTGACCGCCGTCTTGCAGGGAATGTCCATCGACCACACCCATGTGGTGCACCAGCAGTGGTCCATGCCGGGGGCGCCCCCGGCATCGCAGTGGCGCATGACGAAGAACGTCGCGGCCTTCCTGTCCAGCTCTGGCCAGCAGGGTCAGGCCAAGGCGCCCACGGTCTCGGTGACGGCACGACCCCTGGCTGGCCAGGTCAAGGGAACCGACGGCCCCGATTGGGTCCTGGCCTGCGTCCTGGTCGATGTGCAGGCCGTGGTCGCCACGCAGTCCCGCATCGCCTACGGACACTGCGAACGCATGCAGTGGGCGCATGACCGCTGGATGATCGCGCCCGGCCCCGAGCCGGCCCCGGCTCCCTCCACCTGGCCCGGCACCGATCTGGCCCACGAGGCCGGATGGCGTACCTGGATCGACGATCAGGCAGGGCGCTGAGCCATGATCCCGCTGCCCAACCCCTTCGACTACCTCGGCACCGCCGCGGGCAAGGTCGCAGCCGACGCCTGGACGGCAGCCTGCCTGGGCATCTTCAACGCCGGCATGTGGCTGCTCAAGGTCGCCCTGAGCATCGTCGACTTCTTCACCACGCCTGACATCAGCGAGGGCGGGCCGGGCCGAGAGGTCTACGAGAGCACCTTCTGGATCGCCGTCACGCTCATGCTCATCCTCACCCTGGCCCAGCTCGGGATCTCGGCCTTCCGGCGCGACGGGAAGAACTTCGCGCAGGTCCTCATCGGCACGGGGCAGTTCATCATGATCTGGGTCGGATGGCTCGCCTACGGCGCGACCGTCATCGCCGCCTGCGGCGGCCTGACCAAGGCCTTGATGCACCGCCTGCTGCACATCAACAAGTGGGTGCAGTTCGAGCCGCTGGGCACCCAGCTCTCACCCAAGGACGTCACCGACGGGACGATCGCCACGGTGCTGGCCATCCTCGGGCTGATGATGGTCCTCGCGGCGATCGGTCACATCCTGGTCATGCTCACCAGGGCTGGGGCGCTGATCATCCTTGCTGCCACCACCCCGATCTCAGCGGCAGGTCTGAGCACGGAGTTCGGCCGCAGCTGGTTCTGGAAGTCCTTCCGGTGGTTCCACGCTGCCGCGCTGACGCCGGTACTGATGGTGCTGGTCCTGGGCATCGGGGTCCAGCTCACCGCGGGAGCCACAACGGGACTGACCGACGACCTTCAGAAGTCCATCGGGACCGCCATCCCCGGTGTACTGCTCATCCTCATGGCGTGCTTCTGCCCGCTGGCCCTCTTCAAGCTCCTGGCCTTCACCGATCCCGGCACGACCTCCGGGGCAGCCATGCGAGCAGGCATGGCCGCACAGGGCGGGATCGGTGGCCTCCTCGGCGGCAGCCAGTCCGGGAGCACCACCTCGGCAGCAGCAGCCAGCGACGGCCAGGGCCGCTCCCAGGGCGAGTCCTCCGCAGAGGACGCGACCGCGGGACGTTTCAGCAGCAGCAGCGGCGACAGCGGCAGCAGCGGCGGCGACAGCGGCGGAGGACCCACTGGCCTCTTGGGCAAGATCGGCGCGGCAGCGGGCCCCGTCGGTCAGGCCGCAGCGACCGGGCTGGGTTTCGCAAGCAATCTCGGGAACAAGGCCGCGACCATCGGTGCCGACCTGTCCAACCAGATGGGCGTCGGGCACAACCAGTACGTCCCCGACTTCAGCTCGCCCTCACGGCGGGCCGGCGGCTCCTCGAAGGAGGACGGCAACCCCGCCGTCAACGGCTCCGGTCCTTCCTCGCCGGACGCCGACCAGGGACAGAGCGGCTCGCCGACACCCCCGATGCCCACGCCCCCTGCGCCTTCGATGCCGTCAGCGGCACCCACGACCGGTGGGGGCGGTGGAGCCGCTGCCGCAGGTGGGGGCGCGACCCCGCCCCCCGTGGTCTAAGACAGATAAGGAACCCACGACATGGCCACCATCTACTCGGACTACTCACGAGCTCGTCTGGGCTTCATCTTCGGCTTCTCCGGCTGGCAGGTGAGCGTGGTCGCGCTGACCTTCCTGCCCATCGCGGGAGCGGTCAGTGTCGGCGCGTGGCGTTCGGTCGCCCTGTTCGGCGTCCTCTGGCTGGCCGTCAGCGCGCTGACCCTGACCCCCGTGCGGGGGCGGTCCGCGGTGGGCTGGCTGCACGCCGCACTGACCTTCGCGTTCGGTGGGCTGACCGGCTGGACGAGCTTCCGCGCGAAGGCGACGAGCGGCAAGACCGACAACCTCGACGAGCCGGACCTGCCGGGGGTGCTCCAAGGGGTGACAATCCACGACGGCCCGCCTCAGGGCGCGACGTTCTCTCGGATCGCCATCATCCAGGACCACCGTGCCCGTACCTGGGCGTTGACCGCAGCCATCGTTCACCCCGGCATCGGGCTCTCCGAGGCCGAGGTCAGAGAGCGTCACGGCCATGGGCTGAGCGAGCTGATCGACCTCGCAGCCCGCACCGAGATGATCGACGAGATCCTCTTCCTGGTTCGGACCGTCCCCGAGGACGGGGCCGAACGCAACCAGTGGATCGCCCGGCACCGCCGAGCAGACGGACCCTCCGTCGCCCGCAGGATCAACGACGAGATCCAGGCCAACCTCACCCGGGCCAGCGTGCGCAGCGAGGCCTTCGTGACCTTCGTCGTCCCCGAGGGCCGGCTCGCCCGAGACGCCAAGGAGTCAGGCGGTGGCCTCGACGGCCGGGCCAGGGTGCTCTACAGCCTCGCGGGCGAGCTCGAGGCCCAGCTGCGCGGAGGCATGGGCATGACGAGCGTGAACTGGCTGACCAGCCCCGAGCTGGCGCTGGCCTGCCGCACAGGGTTCGCGCCGGGGGACCGGGCCACGATCATCGACGCCCTCGCCGAGAAGGAGTCCAACCCGGAGGTCAACGCCGAGGTCCCGTGGGCCATGGCCGGCCCCTCCGGCGCCGACCCTGTCGCCCGGCACTACAGCCACGACGCCTGGAACTCGATCTCCTCGACGATCAAGCTCCCCGCCAAGGGGGCGTTGATGGGCTCCCTGGCGGGTGTCCTGACGCCCACCGAGCCCGGAGAGCGCCGCAGCTTCACGGTCGCCTACCCGATCCTGTCCCAGGCAGCAGCCCAGCGGCAGAGTGCCACCAGCGAGTGGGCAGCCGACATCGGTGAGGAGCTGAACAACCGGGCCCGGCGCAAGCAGCGGGCCAGCTCCCGCGCCGAGGCCGAGAAGGTCCGCGGACTCGACGCCAAGATCGCCCGAGGCAACGCACTGACCCGGCCCTACGCGGTCTGCACCGTCACCGTGCCCAAGACCCAACGAGTGGCCGGTTTCGGCCGCAACCTCGACGCCTCGATCCGTCGCGCCGGGTTCGCCCCCCTTCGTCTCGACCTCGCCCAGGACGTGGCCTTCGCCGCCACCAACGTCCCCCTGGGCGTCTCCCTGACCCGAAAGGCCAACTGATGAGCAGCAAGGTCCAAGGCCGCGACATGTCCCGCCTCCTGGCCGACTTCGGCCACGACCTTCCCGCGGTGCCCGCGGCGCCGGAAGCGATCAAGGAGGGCCGGCTCTTCCGCCACGCCCCCCGACGCGGAGTGCGCGCCCGCGGACGCGGGTGGGCGCCAGCCTCGGCGCCAGTCTCGACGTGGCGGATGACCTCAGACCAGGCCCCCGTGTACTGGCCGTTCATCTCCAGCCCTGGTCTGCCCCCGACCGGGGCGCAGATGGGCATCGACGTCCTCTCCGGTGGCTCGTTCTTCGCCGACCCGCTGGGGTGGGTCCTCAACGACGAGATCTCGGTGACCAACCCGAATATCTTCAGCTTCGGCAAGCCCGGCCGCGGCAAGTCCGCGACGACCAAGGCTTTCTGCCTGCGGATGATGGACTTTGGTTACCGGGTCCTGGTGATCGGCGACCCCAAGGACGAGTACGAGGCCCTGTGCCGCTTCTTCGGCGTCGAGCCCTTCGTCATCGGCCAAGGGCTGTCCACCCGGATCAACCCCCTCTCGTTCGGGCCGCTGCTCAGCGATTGGGAGAAGCTGCCCGCCGACCAGGCGCAGGCCCGTGCCGCGATCGTCTTCGCGCGCTGGCTGACGCTGGTTCGGGGTCTGGTCGGCTCCCAGCGCATCGGAGAGCGGCACGTCCCCTTCGGTCCCACCGAGGAGACCGTCGTGCAGGCCGCGCTGGGCTATCTGACCGGCTACTCCAAGGGCAGCTCGCGGCTGCGCGAGACGACCATCCCCGAGCTGTGGGCCGCGCTGAACGACCCCACCGACGAGCTGATCCGGGACTGCCGGTACTCCGGTGAGCGTCAGTTCCTCGACGACACCCGGCTCCTGCGTGACGCGCTGGCTCAGCTGGTCAAGGGAGCCCTGGCCGGCCTCTTCGACGACCACACCACCATCGACGTCGACTGGTCCGCTCCGATCCAGTCCCTGAGCCTGTCCCGGCTCGAACCCCTGGGTGATGAGGCCGTCGGGGTCGCCCTGACCTGCCTGAACTCGTGGGGCAGGGGGATGCGCGAGATGAGCGCGCCGGGTGATGTGCGCATCGTCGTGCGCGACGAGTCGTGGAAGCAGCTGCGGCTCGGGCCCGAGGCGGTCAAGTCCTTCGACGCCGACCTTCGCCTCTCTCGCAGCAGCGGCGACATCCAGTTCGCGGTGGCGCACAAGCCCTCCGACATGCTCAGCGCCGGAGACACCGGCTCCCAGGCGGTGGCGATCGCCAAGGACCTCCTGCACCTGGCCGACATCAAGATCCTCCACGGGCAGGACCTCGGCGTCGCGGAGGAGCTGGAGAAGATGCTCGGCCTGGGCCCGCTCTCGCGCGACGTCGTCACCCGATGGGCCATGCAGGGCAAGGGTCGGGCGCTGTGGTGCGTCGGCGACCAGAACTACAAGGTGCAGACGGTCCTGCACCCCGTCGAGCAGGACCTGACGTACACCAACGAGGCCATCAAGGGCGCCGCCTGAGCCATGAAGAAGGTCGCTCTCCTCCTCGTGCCGCTGATGGTCTTCGTGGGCGTACCCCTGGGGCTGATGCTCATGGTCGCCGCGGTCAGCGCGCCCGCGGCCGCCGAGGAGCTGCGGGCCGTCGAGTGCGAAGGGGTCATCCCGGCCACGGGGCAGTGGCGGCCACCGTTCCAGCAGGCCTACGCGGTCAGCGCCCGCGGGTTCGGCAACGAGTTCCACCCGATCTACCAGCAGTGGCGGATGCACTCCGGGCAAGACCTGGTCTCCCTGCCCGGCCCCGGCCCGGTGGTCTCTGTCGGTGACGGGAGAGTCGCGTTCTCAGGGGTCATGGGCGGCTACGGCAACGTCGTCGACGTCGAGCACGCCGGCGGCGTGGTCAGCCGGTACGCGCACCTGGCCAACCTCGACGTCACCAAGGGCCAGGCCGTCGCGGCGGGCGCCCGGCTGGGGATGGAAGGGACCACCGGGACCAGCACCGGCAACCACCTCCACTTCGAGATCCGCGTCAACGGCTCGCCCGTCGACCCGGCGGCCTGGATGCTCGAGCGGGGCGCACCGCTGAACGGCAAGGCCGTCGCACCGAGCAAGGCGACCAGCGCCGAGGCGGTGCCCGCGGGAGTTGCCGAGGGAGGCGTGGCCCCCTTCGACCTCCCAGCCCCCGGCACGCCACGACAGGCGTCCCTGCAGAACAAGCCGCAGAGCATCCCGGCCAGCATCAAGACGCTCTACGTCGCGGCCGCCAAGCGGTACAAGATCCCCTGGACCCTGCTCGCCGGGATCGGGATGGAAGAGACCAACCACGGACGCAACACCGCCACCTCCTCGGCCGGCGCCCAGGGGCTCATGCAGTTCATGCCAGCCACCTTCGCCTCCATGGGCGTCGACGGAGACGGCGATGGTCGAGCCGACATCCACAACGACGCCGACAGCGTCTTCTCGGCCGCGAACTACCTCGTGAAGTCCGGCGTGACAGGCGGCGAGGCCGGGGTGCGCGAGGCGCTGTGGGCCTACAACCACGCCGACTGGTACGTCAACGACGTCCTCTACTACGCCCAGGCCTACGGCGGTGGTCAGGTGCTCGGGGGAGGGCAGAGCTGCACCGCGACCGGCGAGGGCAACCCCGACCTGCCGCCGCTCTCCGACTCGCGCACCCAGCAGGTCCTGACCTGGGCGGCCAGCCAGGACGGAGACTCCTACCGCATGGGAGCCAACGGCCCCGACGCCTGGGACTGCTCCTCCTTCACCCAGGCTGCGTTCGCCCGGATCGGCGTGAGCATGCCCAGAACCGCGCAGGACCAGCGGGACTGGCTCGCTAAGGGCAACGGCTACCGAGTCCAGCCAGGGCAGGAAAGGCCCGGCGATCTGATCTTCTACGACTCCTACCGAGGGCCCTCGCTGATCGGACACGTCGCGATCGTGTGGGACCCGGCCAAGCAGACCACCGTCGAGGCCAGCTCGTCCTCCCGCGGAGTCGGGCACTTCTCCTACGCCGGCAAGGCCGAGACCAAGCCGCTCTTCGAGATATGGCGCGTCGGCAACGTCTCCGACAAGCCCACCACCAAGGCCTGAACGCTCACCGCCGACCTCGCGGCTTTCGGAGGTGGAAGGGAGAGACGCATGCAGCGTTCACGACGCACCAACCCGTACCCGCTCACCTGGGAGATCCCCGTCGGGATCGTCCTGGGTGTCCTGCTCCTGCTGCTGCTCGGCGTCCACGCCGGGCGCGCCCTGGCCAACCTTCTCGCCGGGGCAGGCCTGACCCTCACTCCCCGTGAGGCGCTCCTGACCGGGGTCCCCGGGCTCCTGGCGGGCGATGCCGCGGCAGGGCTCCAGCCGCGCCCAGGGCGCGTGGCCGGCGCAGGGTTGCTGTGGCTTTGCGTCCTCGTCGTCCAGACCCTCAACCTGCTGCTCATCGCGTGGGGGTCGCGCATCGCGTGGCAGCGCTGGGGACCGGGCCGAGTCGAAGGAGTCGCCACCCGAGGCGAGCTCGACCAGCTCCTCGGCCTTGGGCGGCTGCGCAAGGTCGCCCCCGTCGTGCGACCCGACCTCTACGGAAAGGCAGACAGATGAGGAAGTTCGACCCCCGCGCCGTCGGATGGAACCTCGGCACCGGCGAGCACCCACGCCGCGGGCAGCTCTGGATCCCCTGGGACCGCACCGCCGGGGTGATCGGGCCCCAGGGCAGCGGCAAGACCCTCGACGCCCTGGTCCCGGCCCTGCTCGGTGCGCCCGGCGCGGCCCTGGTGACCCTGACCAAGGTCGACGACCTGCTGCTGACGTTCACCGCCCGATCGCAGGACGAGCGGCCCTGCGTCGTGCTCGACCCCTTCGGCCTGGCCGAAGGCCTGCCCGAGCTCGTATGGGACCCGATCGAGGGCTGCGTGGACTCGATGGTCGCCGAGCGTCGCGCCAAGGCCTTCACCGCGGGCACCATCAAAGGCGCCCAGGAAGGTGGTCACGAAGACTCTGCCGCGCGCTTCTACGCCGCAGAGGCCGCCAAGGTGCTCCAGGCCTACTTCCACGCCGCCGCACTGACCGGCCGCACCCTCGAGGACGTCCTGCGGTGGGTGGCCAACCCCCTCAGCTCCACCGAGCCAGCAGAGATTCTGCGCGAGCACCCGCACGCGGCCCCCTTCTGGCACGGGCTCCTCCACGGAGCCCTCAACGGCGACGACCGAACCGCAGGCAACACCGTCACTAGCGTCCAGCAGGCCATGAGCCTCTTCTTCCAGGAGCCGATCCGGAAACGCTGCGTGCCCGGACCCGGCCGGGCCGCGACCGACATCGCCGAGATCATCCGCCGCGGCGGCACGATCTACCTCCTCGGACGAGAGGACCCCTACGCCTCAGCCTCACCTCTGATGACCGCGGTCACCGAGCACGTCCTCGACACCGCCCTGGCCGCAGCCAACAACTCACCCTGGGGCCGGCTCTGCCCCCCGATGCTCGCCTGCCTCGACGAGCTCCCATCCACCGCTCCACTGCCGACCCTGCGCACCCGCATGGCTAACGAGAGAGCCCTCGGACTCTCCTTCATCTGGGCCGCACAGACCCGCTCCCAGCTGACCTCGATCTTCGGAGAGCAAGGAGCCGGCGCGCTGATCCAGCTCACCAACAACCTCGTCGTCTTTGGCGGCAGCAAGGACAAGAACTTCAACCAGGAGATCTCCGACCTCCTGGGCAACACGCGCGTCTCCCGCAAGAACTGGCAGACCGGAAAGACGGACGGACGGACCTACTCCGGCGAGGACATCCCCATCCTCACCGGGGCCGAGCTGCGCCAGCTGAAGGAACGCACTGCGCTGGTCATCGCCGAGAACAGCAAGGCGATCATCGCCCGGGTGCACCGCAGCATCGACGGCAAGGCAGGCAAAGCCCTCCTTGCAGAGCAGAAGAACCTGCGCGACCACCTCGCCGCCGGGCGGCGCATGGTCGTCACCCCCGAGGCCCGCGCCACCGCCGCGCTCGTGCACGCAAGACGCCACGGACTCACCGCCGACGCGCCCACCGGGCACGAGTGGATCTGACCATGACCGACCCCAGCCGCCAACCCCCTTCGCCCTCCCCGCTCGTCCTGGACTTCCCCGACCCAGGCCAACGCATCGAGCACGCATACCGTGAACTCCACTTGGCCCAGCACGGGACCGCAGAGCAGAAGGCAGTCCTCGGCTCGCTCGAAGCCCTGCCCCGACCCTGGGACCCCGCTAGCGTCAAGGAACCCCGCCAACGGCGAGAACTGTGGGCCTGGCTGGAGGCGTTCGTGTCCTGGCTCAACCACGAGCACACCTGGGACGTCGGAGCCGTCGTCCCCCTGTGCTGGCCCCTCCACCCCCACCTTGTCCACGAGATCGCCGTCCTGGCCGACCAACGCAGACGAGCCGGCAAAGCCCTGACCAGCGACGCGCTCGAGGAGTGGCACCGCTACGCCCTGCCAGCCTTCGTCGACCGCATGAAACTCCGACTCAAGAGCCACTGCGAAGAACGCCACCAGGAATGGCCCGGCCGTGCCCGCCACACCAGGCACGTCAGCGATGAGCAGCGCCACCGACGAGAACGGCTCTACCTCCAAGACGAAGCCACCCGCAGGTCCACAGGCCCAGAGCCGCTCAGCACCGGGCCACGACTCCAGCTCGTCGACCGCGAGACCGGAGAGGTCCACGACTAAACGGCTTTGACCAGTCGCCTCCCTGGCGTCACGGTTCAGCACTCACCAGACCCCTAGATCACCTCCTGATCGCACGGCTGCCACGGTCGAGAGATGCGGTAGCGAGCATGCCTGTCCGACCCGGTCGATACTCTCGCCGGGTGTGCACGGTGAGGCCGTCATGACTCTGGCCCTGGAGGAGTCCCTGGTGAAGTCCCGCGATCGGGTCAAGGCATACGGCGAGGTGTTCACGCCGCGTCACATGGTCGAGCAGATGATCGACATCGTCGCCGAGGACATCGAGGCCGTCGACAAGACGGTGCTCGAGCCGGCGGCCGGCGACGGGAACTTCCTCGTGGCGATCCTGGAACGCAAGCTGCGGACCGTCGAGTCAACCAGCGAGCCGAGTCTGCGACCGCAGGAGTCGTTGTTCGCCCTGGCTTCGATCTACGGGATCGAGCTGCTCGAGGACAACCACGCGGACGCACGTGCCGCGATGCTCGAGACCTTCTTGGACTTCCACCGGCGTCAAGGCACTCCGTGCGACGCGGGCACCGATCTGCACCGGGCGGCGGCTTTCCTTCTCGACACCAACATCGTGCGCGGCAACACCCTCACCGGTCTGGACCCCGACGGTCAGGAGGTCCAGCTCTCCTGGTGGACCCGCTCGACCGAGACGCCCGGTCACGTCCTGCGCGAGCCCTTCACGCTCAACTCGCTGCGCGAGAGCGCGATGTTCGACTTCACTGCCTACGAGAGCTACGCGCCGTGCGCGATCGAGCAGGTCCACCAGGAGGTCCGGGCGTGAACACCCCAAAGATCAGCACCTTCCGCGAGATCACCCCGCTGATCTACTCCTGGCGTACCCCTGACGTGCCCAAGTACGCGGGCTGGGAGAAGATCGGCTACACCGAGCAGGAGAGCGCCGACGCGCGCATCGCGCAGCAGGCCTCGCAACTTGCGATCGCCAAGGAGCGCCTCTGGGCCCGACGGGCGCTGTTCACCTCCGAGGCCGGCGGCCGGTTCACCGACCACGACTTCCACACCTATCTCCAGCAGCAGGGCATCACCCGGGAGCTCGACCCGCGCACCGAGTGGCACGACTTCAACGGCACCGCCAAGACCTCGCTGGAGTACTTCAACTCTTTCGCTGGCCAGGACTACTCCGACCTTCAGACCGGTGGGCAGGACGACTACACCCTGCGGCCAGAGCAGCAGGCTGCGGTCGACCAGGCGATCGCTGCGTTCGACGCCGGTCACGACGAGGTGCTGTGGAACGCCAAGCCCCGCTTCGGCAAGACCCTGACCACCTACGACCTGATGCGCCGGCTGGACGCACGCCGCGTCCTGGTGGTCACCAACCGGCCGGCCATCGCCAACAGCTGGTTCGACGACTTCGAGCGCTTCATCGGCCACCAGACCGCGTACAAGTTCGTCAGCGAGTCCGCCTCCCTGGCTGAGCGGTCGCCGATGTCCCGCGAGCAGTGGCGCGCCTACTCGCTCCACCAGCAGGACGAGGACCCCCGCATCATCGAGTTCGTCTCGCTGCAGGACCTGAAGGGGTCCGCCTACTTCGGGGGCGAGTTCAAGAAGCTCAAGCACATCGCCGACTTCGAGTGGGACCTGCTCGTCATCGACGAGTCGCACGAAGGCGTCGACACCACCAAGACCGACGTCGCCTTCAACCAGATCAAGCGGCCCCGCACGCTGCACCTCTCGGGCACGCCGTTCAAGGCGCTGGCCAAGGGCACGTTCTCGCAGGAGCAGATCTTCAACTGGACCTACGAGGACGAGCAGACCGCCAAGGACACCTGGCCAGCAACGGGGGAGGAGAACCCCTACACGGCGCTGCCGACGCTCAACCTGCTGACCTACCAGCTCTCCCGGATGATCAGCGACCGGCTGGCCGAGGGCGTGGCCATCGACGAGGACGAGGACAGTGTCGACTTCACCTTCGACCTGTCCGAGTTCTTCGCCACCAAGGACAACGGGTACTTCGAGTACGAGGCCGAGGTCATCAAGTTCCTGGACCGGCTCACCGAGAACGAGAAGTACCCGTTCTCCACGCCCGAGCTGCGCGACGAGATCCGGCACTCGCTCTGGCTGCTCAACCGCGTCGCCTCCGCCAAGGCTCTGGAGCGACTGCTCAAGAAGCACCCGACCTTCAAGGACTACACGGTGGTGCTCGCCGCCGGCGACGGCAAGACCGAGGACGACGGTGACGCGATCGCCGTGGGCAAGTCGCTGAGCAGGGTCCGCAGGGCCATCGCGGAGGCTGAGAAGGTCGGCGGCAAGACCATCACCCTCTCGGTCGGTCAGCTGACCACCGGCGTGACCGTGCCCGAGTGGACGGCCGTGATCATGCTCTCGAACATCGCCTCGCCGGCGCTGTACATGCAGGCGGCCTTCCGGGCTCAGAACCCGCACACCTTCGAGCGGGGCGGCACCGTGCTGCAGAAGAAGAACGCCTACATCTTCGACTTCGCCCCCGAGCGCACCCTGACGATCTTCGACGAGTTCGCCAACAACCTCGGCCAGGACTCCACCGGCAACCCGACCCTGCGCCGGGAGAACATCCGGCACCTGCTGAACTTCTTCCCGGTCATCGGCGAGGACTCCGAGGGTCGGATGATCGAGCTCGACGCCGCCCAGGTGCTGACCTTCCCGCAGGTCTTCAAGGCCCGCGAGGTCGTACGCCGGGGCTTCCTGTCGAACCTGCTGTTCGACAACGTCGCTGGCATCTTCCGCTACTCCGAGCAGGTCAAGGAGATCCTCGACAAGCTCCCGGTCGCCAAGCAGCAGAAGCTCGTCAAGCCCGACGCCATCGAGATCCCGCAGCCTCCGCCGGTCACCGACCCGCAGGGCAACGTCCAGGTCGACTACGCGACCGTCATCGCGCCGAAGGTGGCCGCGCTGGGCCCACCTGTGTGGAGCGTCGAGAGCATCCCGACGGTCGCACCAGACACGAAGGCCTCCAAAGCCGCCGACCTCCTCGCCAAGGCCGTCACCGAGCAGAGCCGTCCTCACCGTCAGGAGCTGCAGCAGGAGTACGGCCTCTCCGCCAAGCAGGTCGAGCGCGACGAGAAGAGCACCGAACAGCTCGTCCGCGGCAAGGTCGAGCGCGCCTACGCCGACTACGGGATCGCAGCCAAGCACCTCGAGGACGAGCGCCAGGCCGCGGCGACGGAGGCCGAGGCGGTCGCTATCGAGGCCAGGAAGGCCGAGCACGACGCCGGCTTCCAGAAGCAGATCGCCGCGATCGTCGCCAAGTCCATCGAGGACGTCACCCCGCAGGTCGTGGAGCGGGAGGAGGTCCGCGAGCGGCAGCGCCGGGCCAACCAGACGATGGACGAGACCCGCGAGCGGCTGCGCGGCTTCGCCCGCACCATCCCGATGTTCCTCATGGCCTACGGCACGCGCGACATGACGTTGGCCAACTTCGTCGACCATACCCCCGACGAGGTATTCGAGGAGATCACCGGCATCACCGAGGCCGAGTTTCGCCTGCTGCGCGACGGCCAGGAAGTCACCCACGAGGACGGACGGGTGGAGAAGATCCCCGGCCTGTTCGACGAGGCGGTCTTCGACCAGTCCATCCAGGAGTTCCTCACCAAGAAGGAAGAACTCGCCGACTACTTCGACGACACTCTGACCGAGGACATCTTCGCCTACATCCCGCGGCAGAAGACCTCGCTGGTCTTCACCCCGAAGCCCGTCGTGACCCAGATGGTCGACGTCCTCGAGGCCGAAAACCCGGGCATCTTCTCCGACCCGGACAAGACCTTCGCCGACCTCTTCTCAACCGCGGGACTCTTTCTCATGGAGCTCGTCCGACGGCTCGACACCGGCCTCGCCGAGAAGATCCCCGACCAGGACGAGCGTCTGCGGCACATCCTGACCAAGCAGATCTTCGAGATGAGCCACAACGAGATCCTGCACACGATCACCCTCGAGGCAGTCTCCGGCGGCATCGCCGAGCGCCGGCGCTGGCTCGAGGAGTCTGGCCACTTCCGGGTCGGCAACCTCGCCCGGATGGCCTCCGGCGAGCGCCAGCAGCTGGCCGACGACATGCTCACCGAAGGAGCCTGACCATGGGCAAGAAGTTCGACGTCGTCATCGGCAACCCGCCGTACCAGGAGGAGGCCCAGGGGAGCGGTACCCGAGACACGCCGGTCTACCACCTCTTCATGGACGCGGCCTACGAGATCGGCGTGAAGGCGGTGCTGATCACCCCGGCGCGCTTCCTCTTCAATGCAGGTTTCACCCCAAAGGCCTGGAACGTGAAGATGCTGGCCGACCAGCACCTCAGCGTGGCCCACTACGAGTCCGACTCCAAGAAGCTCTTCCCCGGCCTGACCGATCCGATCAAGGGCGGGATCGCAGTCACCTACCGCGACTCCGAAAGCACCCTCGGACCCATCGGCTCCTTCGCCAAGCACCCCGAGCTCAGCACCATCCTGAGCAAGGTGGACTCCATCGGCGGCCCGCCGCTCGAGAAGGCCGGGATCACCAGCTCACGTTCGTACCGCTACACGGACAAGCTCTACGAAGATCACCCCGATGCCCGCGCCCTCCGACCCGAGGGGAACGCGGCTCTGGTGAACACCAACACCTTTGAGCAGTTCTCGTCGCTCTTCTCAGGGGGGGAGCTGGCGGCGGACGATCACGTGGCGCTCCTGGGTGTCATCAAGAACCGGCGGCACTACCGCTGGATCCGCCGTGACTACCTGACGGGCCCGGACAGCTTCGACAAGTACAAGGTCGCGGTCCCTGCCGCGAACGGCTCGGGGTCGACCACCGACTTCTTCGGAGTCGCCCTGAACAACCCCACCGTGCTGGGCCCCGGCGTCGGCGTGACCCAGACCTTCCTGACGATCGGTTCGTTCGACAACGAGGACGAGGCGCAGGCGTGCCTGAAGTACGTCAGCACTAAGTTCGCCCGCGCGATGCTGGGCGTCCTCAAGGCCACCCAGCACAACCCCGCCTCGACCTGGAAGCACGTCCCGCTCCAGGACTTCACGGCTGCGTCCGATATCGACTGGTCCAAGCCCATCCCTGAGATCGACCAACAGCTCTACGCCAAATACGGGCTCGATGCCGACGAGATCGCCTTCGTCGAGGAGAAGGTCACCGCGATGGCTTGAGTTGGGCTAACGGCGAGGGGCGTGCTGTGCGGGAGGCCGCGGCGGCGTCCGATGCCTGTCCGCTGCGGTCTCCTGCACGGTCGTGGTGGCCGCGATGGTCTCTTCCGATGTAGAGGGAACGTCGGGCATCGATGAAGCCATCCGGTACCTGAGGTCTTGGGCAGGTCGGTCGCCGAGAGGTTCGTCTGCCACCAGCTCGCGTGCGAGCCTCTCGACATCTACGCCGGCTGCCTCGGCCTCGTCCAGCACCCACACAACGGCAGGCCAGTCGGGTTGACGGGTCAGGCGCGGGTCGAGGTCTCGGGCCAGGGTGGTCCACGGTCCTTCGGGGGATGGACCGGCCTCGAGTCGAGAGCGGACGTTGCCGACCTGGCCCAGCGCCTCCACTGTCGCTGCGCGCGGGTCATGGTTCCAGGCGGTGATGCGCTCTCCGAGGAGCCTGGTGAGGTCGTCGTGTGGCTGCTGAGTGGCTGAGGCGATCCGTGTCAGGCCTGTCGCCCACCCGTCGGGGGCTGAAGCAGCGAGCACGTCCATGGCCGCGTCCTGGGCAGCCTTTCCGGTGAGGTTCGTCAGGCGCTCATCGAGGAGGACATGGCTGAGGGGCTTGGTCTCGACGAGGGCCAGGGCAAGGGCTCGTGCGCCGCGGTTGGCCAGCAGGTCGGCGGGGTCGGAGCCGGTGGGGAGCGGTACGTGCGAGGTTGCCAGGTTGTGCTGGCTGAGGAGCCAGAAGGCACGCTCTGCGGCGATCTGGCCGGCGAGGTCGGCGTCGGTGGCGACGATAACCTCTGAGCCGTGGCCGGCGAGCTGGGTGGCTTGCTCGCTGGTCAGCGATGTTCCGAGGGGGGCGACGCCGACGTGTCGGTTGCTGGACAGGGTGACGGCGATGGCGTCCATGGGTCCTTCGACCAGGACGGGGGTGGCGTCGGCGGGCAGGCCGTTGGGGGCACCGAACAGCTGGGCGCCCTTGTGGAAGAGGGCGGTCTCGGCGGTGTTGAGGTACTTCGGGCCGCCTCGGTCGTCGTCGGTGAGGTTGGGGTGTCGTCGTCCGACGAAGCCGAGGACCTCTCCCTGGTGGGTGATGGGGAAGATTGCGCGGTCACGGAAGCGGTCGATGAGGCGTCCGGTGCTGGCGGTGGTGGCGACGCCGGCGGCGAGCATCTCGTCATCGGTGACTCCGGCCTGGTGGAGGTGCTCGACCAGGCGGGTCCAGCCCTGGGGTGCGTAGCCGGGCGCGAAGTCTGGGTGCCCGGCGAGGTCCATCCCGAAACGATCGTGGAGGTACTCATGCGCCCAGGAGCCGGGGAGCGACTGCTCGTAGAAGGCGCGGGTGAGGTCGTTGACCTGGAGCAGGCGCGTGATCGGGACCAGGCTGAGGTCGGCCTCCGCGGCGCGACGAGACTGCGCTTCGATGTCCTGGGGGGACGGCTCGAGCGGACCCATGAGCTCTCGGTGCATGGCCGCGAAGTCGAGGTTCTCCACGGGGGCAGCGAGGGGGGTCTCGCGCTCTTCTCGCAGGGTCGGTTCAGCGTCGGGGGCATCGAGCCCCCCGTGGGGGGTGGACGTAAGTGAAATCGAGGTCTCTACGTCCCAAAGGTCGTGCGGGGGCTGGTCTTCTTCGGGCGGAGGGGGCTCCTCGTCGTGGGCGGTGTCGACGGCCTCGGTGAGCAACGTCAGCCGCCAGATCATGGCCTGGCACTCGTCGATGTCTGCGGCTGCGTCGCCGGGGTTGGTGGCGCGCAGGATCTCGTCTAGGGGCATGCCCCGCTGGAGGGCGTGGTCGATGGTGGTGACCAGGCGGGACCAGGCTGGGCTGGCGTGCATGTCCTCGTAGCGGTCGCGTCCGACGGCGTGGGCGAGGTCGCGGGCCCATGTGGTGGCCAGGTGGCTGCCGGTGTCGGTGTCGACAGCCGGCACGTGCTGGGAGAGCCGCCACCACAGGGCTGCTGCTGCGTGGTCGTCGGGAAGCGGGCCCTGGGCCATGGCGTGCGTGACCAGGGGAGCGGGGTTGATCCCGGCGCGGCTCATCGCGGCCAGGCGCTCGGCCAGGGGGCCTACGAAGGGGTCACGGCCGACCTGGGGTGCCAGCGCGCGAAGGGATGCGCCCCACTCGAGGATGGCCGGGGTGCGGGTGCCGCTGAGCTGGTTGTTGAGGTGGCGCTGCCACTGCACGGCGAGCTGGTTCGTCTGCGGTGCTCCGGTGGGTCGGTGATCGGTCGGGTCGACCTGGGTGGCAGCGCGCCAGACGGCGACGTCGGCGATCACCGGGGCGTCGGGGCGGCGCGCTCCTTCCTGGAGCCAGTGCAGGTCCTGGCCGTGCGCCTCGTCGCGAACCTCCGCAGCCAGGGCCGTGGTGAGGTCTGCGCGGGCGGTGAGGTAGTCGCCCCAAGCGGGGTCGTCGGCCAGTGACTGCGGGATGCCGGGCAGCCAGGGCAGGGGGGCGGGGTACGCATCGCGTAGCCCGGCGTGGTCCATGCGCCAGTCCAGGACTGCTGCTGCGTCGACGGCGCTGTCGATGTCCTTGCTGCTGAGAGCGTCGCTGAGGGCCTGTTTGAGGTCGATGCCGTGGGCTGAGCGCAGGATCAGGTGTGAGCGCAGGGTCGGCCACGCGGGCTGCTCGGTCAGGCCGGGTAGCAGGGTCTCGGCGTGCTCTTCGAAGGCTGTCAGGGCGTTGGGTCCGAGACGTTCTTGGGCGGCGAAGTGAAGGGCGTCGCTGTATCGGGCGGTGGCCTCGCCGAGGCGTCGCGCGGGGTCGTTGCCCTCACGCAGGAGCGTGGACGCGGAGACGGGGGAGGCGTCGCGGGCGAGGATACCTTCGAGGATGTCGGTGGCCGTGGGCGGGGCGATGGTCTCGGGTCGAATGGCGTTGTGCTCGTCGCCGTCGCCCACGATCTCGAGGTAGACGTGGTTGGCGTGCCGGCCGCGGGTGAGCATCGTGTACATCTGCTGGCGGGACTCCTGGCCGGTGGCCAGACCGTGCATCGTGTCGACCGAGACCCCTTGGGCGGCGTGCACGGTGGTGGCGTACCCGAGCTCGGTGGAGGCAGCCACGTAGGCGGCGGGCAGGGTCAGGGTCTTGCCGTTGTGGGCATGCTGAACAGCCAGGGAACCGTCACGGTGGACGTCGGTGACGGTCCACAGGTCGCCGTTCTTGACCCAATCTGTGGCGGTCATCCGCAGCCGTCGCTCGTTGGCTCGGGTGATGAGAAGGTCCCCGACGCACGCGCGGTTCCCGTCGCTGAGGGCGGCGGTCCGGGCGGGCTCTTGACCGTCGAGGCGGTGGGCCTGGGCGCGCTGGTTGAGCTCGCTGACCAGGTCGCGGGTGGGCGCGAGCATGATCGAGTCCAGTCCGTCGGCCCGGTCGATCTGCCAGGCGGTGAAGACGTCCTCGGTCATGGTGGTGAGGTCGCCGACGTGCACGCGGTCGTGATCGAGGTAGTAGCCCAGGGCCTCGGGCGAGCCTTCCCGAAGGGCCAGGGAGGCGGCCCCTTCGGCGGGGTCGGAGAAGCGCATCAGCTCGGTCAGGCGCAGAGCCCCGTGACTGGTGGCGATGTCGCGCAGGATTCCGCCGGCACCGATCGCAGCGAGCTGCTGGTCGTCGCCGATGAGGCGGACGCTGCCCCCTCGGTCGAGGACGAACCCGATCGCGGCGTCGAGGGTGAGGGTGTCGGCCATGCCGGCCTCGTCGATGATCACCAGGGTCTCGGGGCCGATGCTGCGCGCCCACTCGGGCAGCTCGTCGTGGCGGATCGAGTGGGCGAGCTTGGCCAGGGTGTCGGTCGATGTGTCGATCTGCTCACGCAGCGCAGAAGCAGCCGCAGCTGAGGGTGCCAGGCCCAGGACGGTCCCGCCGTCGTTCTCCCAGGCCGTCGCCAGGGCCTTCATCGCGGTGGTCTTGCCTGCTCCTGCGGGTGCGATCGCGAGCTGGACGCGGGCGCCCGAGGTTGCCATCTGCCGCACAAGCGCGGCCTGCCCGGCGTTGAGGGTGATGCCGTTGGCGACGGACTCCAGCAGTGCGAGATCGACTGCTTGGGGCGAGGCCGCATGCCTGTCGTGGTGCGCGGCCGCGGCGACGATGCGCTGCTCGGCGGCAAGGACGTCGCGCGAGGTGTACTGCTGCGTGCCGTGCACGGTGTAGACGCTGGAGCCGTCGCGGCGTCGCAACGAGGTCGGCTCCTCGATGCCGTCCTCGGGGTGTCGAAGGCACACCGATCCGGCCTCGAGCGCCTGCTCTGTCAGGTGCGTGACGATCCTCTCGACGTGCTCCGGGGCGAGGTCCATGGCCCGGACGCGGCGCTGTGCTTCGGCGCGGACGTGCCAGGTCTGCCAGGTGCTGCGGCGGGCCTGCACGGTTGCGATGACCTCAGCTGCGGTGTCGCGGACCCATCGGTCTGTGACCCGGGCAAGGGCCTTGGGGGAGGGGTTGGTGGCGGCGTGGAGCATCCATGCAATGCCTTCGTCGCCGCCGAGGACCTCGCCGGCCTGGTGCCTCCAGGTCTGCCGCTGCTCGGCCAGGGCGCGGGGCTCCTTCTTGGCGTCGCGGGTCTCCAGGGTGGCCTGGCTGGCCAGCTGGATCGCCTCGACCGGGGTCGGGGGGCGGGCGTGGTCCCGCTGAAACTGTGCGGTCAGCTCGGCCTGCCGAGCCGCGATCAGAGCCCGGCGGGCAGACCACCGTTGGTTCAGATCGGGGGAGACAGCGACGACCTCACGCACGGGCCGCTTACGCGCATCCGCGTTGGGTCGCTCCTCGAAACGCAGCCCCAGGTCCGCGCCGAGGTGCTTCTCCAGGGCCGTGTTGTAGGTCTCCGAGGCCGACACGACCGCCTTGAACATGACCCGCCCGTCGATCGCCAGCCACTGTCCGTCCTCGGTCTGGACCTTGTTGGCCACGGCGACGTGGGTGTGCAGATCCGGGTCGCCGGCGCGGGAGTCGCGGTGGGTGAACGCGGTCGCTACCAGCCCCTTCACGTCGACCTGACGGACCCCGTTCGTGCCGGTGCGCGTGTAGAGGGCGTGCTCTTCGAGGAAGGCCAGAGCGTCCTTGATCGCCCCCTGGTGTGCCTTCTCGATCCGCGCCGCGGTCGCCGGGTCGGCCAGCGCCCACAGCGTCGAGACCGACTTCACCGGGGAGAAGGTCAGGTCGTACCCGGCCACCGCCCTCGTCTTGGGGCGGGAGTACTTGGCGATCCCGGCAGCCAGCTCGCGGGCGTCGGCGGGGTCCCTGCCGTGCTCGTCCCGGAAGAACTTGGCGCCCACCTCGTCGCGGATGCTGGCCCGCACATCGACCGGAACGGGGGCCCCGCTGGCCTGACCCATCTGCGCGTTGTACTCGCTCAGGCGCTGCGCGACCTCGATCCGAAAAGCGCTGACGTCGTTCTCGTACACCCGGTACGGCCGGCCCAGACGTGCCGCGGTCCTGAAGTCCTCCGGCGACGCCTCATCCCCCAAGGCCGCCATCCGAGCGTCCGCCAGCGGGTGGTGACCAGACCCGAACAGGGCCTGCATCTGCTCGGCCGTGACCACGTCCCCAGCCGCCAGGCCCTCGATCCCGGCGACCCCGGAGCCGACCCACACACCAGGCGACTCGCCCTTGGCGGCGTAGTAGGACGCCAGCCCGGTGTGGCCCTTCTCGGTGACGTCCTGCGCCGCTACCTGCCGGGTCAGGTAGTCGTACCCGCTCCCGGCGGTGAGCTTGTGCATCGACATCGTCACACCCCCTAAAGCCTCCGAGAAGGCCCTGAGCGTTCACCCCCTGGTGGGTAGGTGCTCAGTTCCACGGTGACCAGTGGCACCCGTGGACCGTGAGTCCATGTCCGAGGGCTAGAGGGCAACGCGATGGCAGGTAGCCGCGGCCTCCGCCGGTGGCACACCCTCGGCCTGATGCCCGCCTCATCCTCTGGAACCGCGGGCCAGCAGGAGCAGACATGACGGTCTGACCCTGACGCACGACTCCGCCGAGAGTCGGGCGTCGACCGAGCGCGCGTTCTGCTGCTCGACTCGTGCCTCGCCGCGAGGGGCGATACATCGCTGTACTGCCGAGAGTCGGGCGTTCGCGACTGGGGTCTAGAGGTTGGCGACCCATTGGCCGTAGAACAGAGACAGTCCGATTGCTACACCAATGCCCGCGATGATCCAGAACCGGGCGACGATCGTGACCTCGGCCCAGCCAAGGAGCTCGAAGTGGTGGTGCAGGGGCGTCATCCGGAAGACCCGCTTGCCGGTGGTCTTGAAGCTGATGACCTGAATGATCACCGAGGTGGTCACGATGACGAAGAGTCCGCCCAGGAGGATCAGCAGCAACTGGGTGTGGGTGAGGATCGCGAGGCCGGCCATGGCCGCGCCCAGAGACAGGGACCCCGTGTCACCCATGATGATCTGGGCCGGTGAGGTGTTCCACCACAGGAACCCGAAGCAGGCTCCCGCGAGAGCGGCGGAGACCATCGCCAGGTCCAGCGCCGCGGCTATCGGGTAGCAGTTGGGTCCGGGCATCGCCTCACAGTTCTGGTTGTACTGCCACATCCCGATCACGGTGTAGGCGCCGAAGACCATGGTGGAGGCCCCCACCGCTAGGCCGTCGAGTCCGTCGGTGAGGTTCACGCCGTTGGAGGCGCCGGCGATGAGGATGTTGGACCATAGGATGAACAGGGCCAGTCCGAGGGCCGGGCCGGCAAAAGCTAGGTCGAGGTTGGTGTCTCTGATGAATGAGACGGCGGTCGAAGCGGGTGATCTGCCTTGATCGTCCTGGACAAGCAGAGCGGCCAGGGCGAAGATCACCGTGGCCAGGCTCTGGCCGATGAGTTTTTGCCCCGACGTCAGTCCGAGGCTGCGCTCTTTGCGGATCTTGGTGTAGTCGTCGAGGAAGCCGACCAGCCCGAGCGCGGCCAGCAGAAACAGGACGAGCAGGGCGCTGAGCGAGATCTGGCTGTGTCCGACCTGCGGCATTCCGGACCGGTCAAGGAGCCGCAGGATCGCGTGCGTGCCGAAGTACCCGACGATCCCGGCTGCAATGATCACCGTGCCGCCCATCGTGGGCTTACCGCGCTTGACCTGGTGGTGGATGAGGTCATCTCTGATGAACTGCCCGAATCGATGGCGTACCAAGTACTTGGCGAAGAGGGGGGTACAGGTCAGGGTCAGGGCCATGGCGATGCCCCCTGCCAGCATTACGTTGATCACCAAGAAATCTCCATGTCTCATTGGCCTCAAGCTCGGATGGGGGGCGGTGGCGCAGTCCTCGGTGATGTTCGTGATGACAGGCGACGTTGCACCCTGACGGATCTACGCGCCCGGCTGTGGAACATGGCTCCGATGTCTGAGCGAACGCGTGGCAAGCGGTGTGTCCGAGTCGGCTCTCGGTCGGTGCAGCTCAGGGGGACTCAAGTGCAAAGAAGAGAAAGCAGATGAAGCGGCGGCCCTTGTTGGGGACGAGTTCGTCGGGTGTCTCGGGCACGGCCTCGGGCTCGGTGATACTGGTGATCCGCAGGCCAGCGTCGAGGAATGATCCGACGACGTCCTGCAGCGGCCGGTGCCAATAGGTCATGACGACGTTCTGGCCGTTGAAGTCGTAGTCCTCGGAGTATCGGGTCAGCGCGAAGTAGTCCTCGCCCTGGTAGCAGAACGCGTACACGAACGGATGGATGATCGCCGCGACCAGCCGACCACCTGGGCGCAGGACTCGCCGAAGTTCGGACAGGGTCGGCGCCCAGTCTTCGACGTAGTGCAGAGCCAGCGAGCAGACGACGAGGTCAAATGATCCATCGGCATAGGGCAGCGGCTTCGTCAGGTCGGCGACCCGGACATCGGCTTCTTCGCCAAGGCGCTCCCGAGCGAGGGCGACCATGGAGGAGCTCAGGTCAAAACCACTGACAATGGCGCCGCGCGCACGCAGGTCCGCAAACAGAGGCCCGTGGCCGCAGCCTGCATCCAGCACGCGCATCCCGTTGACGTCCCCCGCTAGGCGCAAGAGCTCAGGCCGCGCGTACCAGGCGTTGAACAGGCCCGTGTCGTTCTCCTCCGCATAGGCAGCAGCGAAGGCGTCGTAGTCCGCAGCACCTGGTCTGTTAGATGGGGCATCGGCGGGGTCGGTAGCCGTCATGACTCCAGATCCTTCCCAGACCCGTACGCGGTCCTGGTGACGTCCTTCTCGAGGGCTGCCATGACGACGCCGTAGTAAGCGTGTCGCTCCTGGCCGTCGTCGACGTTCACGCGCGAGATGTCTGTCCAGCGATCGAGCACGGCCGCCAGCTCCAGTCGCATCTGCTCGAGTTCGGCGTCGGTGAGACTGACCGCGAAGTCATCGCTGATGCTGCCTACCACCCTTCCCGGCGGATCACCGGGGCTCTGGCCGGAACGCGGCTGCGAGTGGATGGTGCGATGCAGCGCGAGTACATGGCCTTCAGCCACGCGGCGGAGGGCATCGGCTGCCGCCTCGCCCCCTTCGGCCCCACGTAGTGCAGTGAGATCGATCTGGAATCCCCGATCCGACACCTGGCGCCACCACCTCTCGCGGCCACTCTCCGCCCGGTCAGGGTTCTCCTCGATCAATCCGTACTTCGCCAGCTGCCGTAGGTGGAAGCTCACGGAGTTGGCCGGCTCACCCAATGCCCCTGCCAGGTCCACTGCTCGCGCCGTGCCCCGGCGCGACAACTCGCCCAGCAAGCGCATCCGGAGGGGGTGTGTGAGCGCCAACACTGCTTTGGGGTTGGCGATCGGAGCGGGAGTCATGCGCCCATCGGGAGGAGGAACCACCACTACACCCTGCCTCACGCCCACGCGATTCGCAAGTCACCTTGCGCAAGACCCCTCGCCAATTGGCACCGCGCGAGAAGAAGAGACGCCCGATAGTCTTGTCGGGCCGCCGCCGTGAGACCGACAGAACATCCTGTACTGCCGCTGGCCGCGCTCGAGGGGCGCAGGAGCGGAGCGCGACTTAGCGGCGCTGGTTCCGTGGGTGATTCCGGGCATGGCGCTCGTTTCCCCGCCGGTAGTTGCTGGTGAGTCTGGCCATCAGTTCCTGGGGGTCCTCGGACTCGACGTCTTCGAGGAAGACCCGGGCGCGCCGGCCACGCAGCGTCGTGGCGTTACGCCCGTGGTGACTGATGACCACTTGTTCACCCTGCACGATGTAGGCGAAGCCGTCTGGATTGGGCATAGCCGGAGCGTAGCCAGCGCGCCGTAGCCCCGCCATCGGTCATCCGCTCTTGCCGCGCTGAGCGTGGCCGCACGCTACTGCCGCTGTGGTCGCGTAGCGTCCGACCATGCCGCGCTCCGTTATGCGGGCAGACGGTATGCGGAGATGTGGCTGGCGCTCTCGGAGGTGAACTCCGAGCGGGACCAGTCGGCCCAGCGTCCGGCCGGTTCGAGACCGGCGAGCTGGGCCATGAGGTCACACTCGGCCGGCCAGACGTAGCGGAAGTTGCTCGTCGAGTACCGGTACGTCCCGTCGGGTTCCCTGGAGTAGTGGTGGGAAGTTCCTTGCTGTGTGGTCATGTCGTAGGTGTCGAAGCCGGTGTGGCGTTCAGTGACCTCGAAGGGCACGGCCGTCTGCCCGGGCGGGAAGCGGCGGATGCCGGGGACCCACAGCTCGATCACGAAGTGTCCCCCAGGGGCGAGGTGGCGCGCTGCGTTGCGGAAGCACGCGACCTGCTCGTCCTGCGTGCGCAGGTTCCCCAGGGTGTTGAAGACGAGGTACACCAGAGAGAAGACGCGCTCTACTTGCGTGGTGGCCATGTCACCGATCGCCACCGGTATCTCGGTGTTGGACGCCTTCCTTCGCAGCTGCTCGGCCATCGGCTCGGAGAGCTCGATTCCGGTGACCGGCACGCCGCGCTCGGACAAGGGGACGGCCACCCGACCAGTCCCGATGGCGAACTCCAACGCGTGCCCGTCCCCGGCTAATTCGGCGAGAAAGTTGACGGTGGGGTCGAGGGTCTCGGAGTTGAACATCGGCGACGAAGGGTCGTCATAGCGCCTGGCAGCGTCGGCGTCCCACAAGTCACTGGAAGTCATCGCCCGAGCCTGACGATGCGGCTCAGCCGGAGCAAGTGGTTATGCGAAGCATCCGCAACTGCCGCGTTGCATGCCGCCCGCTCACTTACGGATGCAAGGTCGACGCATGGCCACTGCGAATGATTGCTTTGGGACGCTTCGGTGTCGAGGAGTTGCTGGACGTCAAGGACCAAGGAGTCAACCTGTCGCCGGTGGCCGGCGTTCGTCGGCACTGAGCGGGTACGCACCCCGTCCCGACAAGGTTCCCATCTGATGGGCCGTGGCGCTGCCACGCACGTCTTGCTTGCCGACGTCTACACTCGGCCGTTGTGAGTCTCCTCGAGGCGGGTCTTGTCGTTATCGGACTGGTGCTCCTCGTCGCCGGAGGAGAAGGCTTGGTGCGCGGCGCCTCGGCGGTCGCTTTGCGGCTGGGGTTGTCTCCGCTGGTCGTGGGCCTGACCATCGTCGCCGTCGCCACGTCTTCGCCGGAGTTCGCGGTCACGATCGGCGCTGTGCTGGGTGGCCAGCCCGAGCTCGCCGTCGGCAATGTCGTCGGCAGCAACATCGCTAACGTCTTGCTCGTGCTCGGGCTCTCCGCGCTCGTCCTGCCTCTCATCGCGCAGGTGCGCTTGGTGCGGATCGACGTGCCGGTCATGGTCGCGATGTCGGTGCTGCTCCTCGTCCTCTCCCTCGACGGCGGCATCTCGCGGTGGGACGGAGTCGTGCTCCTTACGCTGTTCGTGGCTCACCTGGGGTGGTCCGTGCGGGCAGGGCGCGATGATCTCGACGAAGCTGACGGCAGCACCCAAGGCGACGCGCCGCTGGGAATGGGCCGGGCGCTGCTCTTCATCCTCGTTGGCGTCGGCTTGCTCGTCCTCGGCTCGCAGTGGCTGGTGCGCGGCGCGAGCTCGATCGCCAGCGCCCTCGGTCTGAGCGACCTGGTCATCGGCCTGACCGTTGTCGCCGTCGGAACATCGCTTCCCGAGCTCGCTGCCTCCCTCATCGCAGTGCGCAAGGGCGAGCGGGACCTTGCGATCGGCAACGTCGTGGGCAGCAACATCGCCAATATCGGCCTCGTCCTTGGACTCCCCTCGATCATCGCCTCCGACGGAATCCCTGTCCCCAGCGCTGCCATCGCGCTCGACATCCCGCTCATGCTCGCCGTTGCTGTCGCACTGCTCCCGATCGCCTTCACTGGTTTCGTGATCAAACGCTGGGAGGGTGGGTTTTTCATCGCGCTGTACCTGTTGTATGTGACGTACCTGGTGCTGTGGGCGACCGAGCATGACGCTCTTGCCGGCTTCACCTCTGTCATGGGCTTCTTCGTCCTGCCGATAGTCGCTCTCACCCTGCTCCTCTTCACGGTCTATGAGGTGGGGCTACGCCGGGGCCGGGCGCAGGAGCAGGCCAGGGATGACAACGTCCAATGACATGGAGCTGCCTGACCGTGGGCGCCAGTCCAAGGCCGACCAGAACCAAGCATGGCCACGAGGTCACGGGGTCTCCCAGTAAGGGAGACAACGTAGCCCCGGACGGACAAGTCATCGAGCAGCACGGCCTGCGCTGGCTCATCGAGTACGAGGCTGAGAACTCTCACTGAGCGCACTGTCCTGCCGCATCCTTCGCGACCATCGGCCGCCGCTCGTAGAGTGCGCCCATGTCTGAGAGTGCGCCGGCTGCATGCTCGTTCTGCGAGATCTCGAACGACCATGGAGAGGCGAGCGTCGCCGCGAGCGACGAGTTGACCGTGGCTTTCATGGATGCATACCCCGCGGCCCCCGGGCACGTGCTCATCGTGCCTCGCCGACACGTTCCCTCGTTGGCTGACCTCAGCCCTGACGAGGGCGCCGCCCTGTGGGGCATGACGCAATTGATGGCCCGGAGGGTTAAGGCGAAACACGCACCGGCGGTGAATCTGCACCTGTCCGATGGTGCAGAGACAGAGCAGGATATTTCGCACGTTCACATGCACGTTGTTCCACGGCATAGCGATGACGCTATCGCGATCGAGCTGCCGGGCACACGCGCCACCAGGGACGCGCTCGACCGCGTCGCGGCCTCGCTTGCCGAGGACTGACTGACCATCCGCAACTGCCGCTGTGGACGCGTAGCGTCCGACCATGCCGCGCCTAGTGTGTCTTTCACCTCGGTGCTTGCCCGGCACGGATGCATCCGTGTGAGGCTGGTCCAGTCCTGATCTGCGGATGAGTTCTCCTTGGAGAAGGTCCAGCCGGCGAGTCGAACCGGCGTAGGAAAGCGCCGTTACCTCGCGCCCGTCCCGCCGCTCCAGTCCTGGTTGCTCCTCAGTGTTGGCGGCAACGGACTGCCCGACATGCACGACCGCGGTGGTGAGCGGTTTGCTGCTCACCACCACGGTCCCGGAGGGCCACCGCGGGCGTGGACCCGTCAGTCGTCGTCCTCCAGCTCTTCCTGCTCTTCCTGCTCCTCGTCTTGCTGCTGTTGTTCTTGTTGGTCTTCCTGGTCCTCACCGGTGACGCAGGATGCTGCCATGGTCAGGGGTAGGGCGAGTGCGATGGTCAAACTGGTCGCGACACGAGGCAGACGACCACGACGCAGTGGTGAGTGGGACATGGGGTCTCCGGCCTCTAGAGGGTGGGGTTGATGCGTTACCGGGGACCCGGCGTGCCCGGGGCGGGCCCGTCGGTGTCGAGCCCGTCGGGGTTGGGTCGTGCGCTGTCGGGTCGGTCGGACCTGATCTTGTCCAGTCCGGCGCGTGCGTGGTGGCTGCCTTTGGCGATCTGGTCCTGGTAGCGGCCGGCGGTCCTGGTGTTGGCGACCTCACCGAGCTTGGTGATGCCCTGGTCGATCTTGGCGCGGTGCTGGGTCACCGCCCCGGTCGCCGTTGCGCGGGCCTTGGCGAGCATGTCCTTCAGTGCCATGGGGTGCCTCTTCTTTCCTGGTGTGGTGGGGGTCATCGGTGGGAATGGTTATCGGTGGGGGTGGGCCTGGGTGACCTCCAGACCGGCTGCAGGGCGGCGTCCTCGGCCTCGGTGGCGACCCGGAACGGGGGCTCGGTCGGCGCGGGCAAGGCTTGGCGTCCCTGTCCGCGGGTGGCGCGCAGGCTGGCGATGATCGAGACGGTGATGATCGTGGCGATGACTGCCAGTGACACGGGGGTCGGTATGTAGAAGATGTCGATCTTGAGCAGCATCTTCACCCCGACCCAGATCAGCACCAGGGCCAGGCCGACCTTGAGGTAGACGAAGCGGTGGATCAGGTCGGCGAGCAGGAAGTACATCGCCCGCAGACCCAGGATCGCGAAGGCGTTGGCGGTGAAGACCAGGAACACCTCGTCGGTCACCGCGAAGATGGCAGGGATGGAGTCCACGGCGAAGACCACGTCGGTGACCTCGACCAGGACCAGCACCGCCAGCAACGGGGTGGCCAGCAGCACCCCGTTGCGGCGCACGAGCAGCTTCTGCCCGTGGTAGGTCTGGGTCATCGGAATGAACCTGCGGAAGAGGCGCAGCACCATCGACCGGTCGGGGTCGAGGTGTTCGTTGCGTTGCCGGATCATCCGGTACCCGGTGTAGAGCAGGAACGCCGCGAAGACGTACAGCACCCACGCGAAGTTCTGGATGAGGATGGCCCCTGCCGCGATGAAGATGCCACGAAAGACCAGCGCGCCCAGCACCCCGAGGAACAGCACCCGGTGCTGGAACTCACGAGGGACGGCGAAGTAGCTGAAGATGATGGCCCACACGAAGACGTTGTCCACAGCCAGGGACTTCTCGATGAGGTACCCAGCGAAGTACTGCTGCCCGAACTCAGCGCCCCAGACCCACCAGACGATGACGCCGAAGACGATTCCGAAGGCCACCCACACCCCGGACCAGGCGGCTGCTTCCTTGACCCCGATCACATGGGCGCGGCGGTGGGCGAACAGGTCGATGGCCAGCATCACCACGATGAAACCGAGCACCGAGGCCCAGATCCAGAACGGGACATCCATAAGTACACTCCGATCCAATGATCGGAGGTCTCTCCCAGCCCCGTAACGGGCCCGCTCGCCGGAACCCTCATGGGCCGTAGTGACGACGAAGCGTGAGTGGGGATACTCCCCTCCAGTGCGACGGAGTACAGCACACGCGCCCGACCCCGGTCAAATCCGACCCACCGACCGGCAGCCGGCGCTGCGGCAACGACCGGATTTGCCGCGTCTGGTGCGCGACCGCGCCGCACGGAGGGCGGGCGCCAGGAGGCGCTCAACGATGGACGGCCCCACAGTCGCCGCCGTGTTGCGGCCGCGAGCTGGCGTGTCGACCGTGCCCACGAGCGGTCATGCGTTCTGGCAGCATGGCGGTGTGGCATACCTTGAGCAGGCCTTCCTGCTTGAAGACGACGTCGTCCAAGCGGTGATGCAGCACCTTGAGTCGGATGGGTGGAGCATTGAGAGTTTCGCGCTCGCTCATCAGCATGGCGACGACATCGTTGCCACGCGAGCTGGCCAGCGTCTCATCGTCGAGGCAAAGGGGGCTGGCAGTTCGAAATCGGGCACCAAGCGCTTCGGGCAACCCTTCACCCGTAATCAGGTGGGCAGCCACGTGTCGGTTGCGATACATCGAAGTCTCAAGGTCTGGTCCAGTGGAGTTGCAACTGCCGCCATGGCCTTCCCGGACAACGCTCATCACCGAGCGCTGGTCGCGCCCGTGCAGCCGGCCCTGACGCAACTGGGAATCCTGGTGTTCTGGGTAGGCCCGGGCGGTTCAGTGTCGACTTCCAGTGGCGGCTCGGAAACCTGACCTGTCGGCGGCACGGTGTCGCACCCACGCGGCTGCACCCCTCCTCAGGCTCTGCCCGGTGTCCGCACATGCCGCCGGTCGCGCGCTGCGAGGAAAGCCGAAGTCGGGGCCAGGCGGCCGGACTGCGATCGGCGTCGGCGACCCAGCTCATAGGGTGGTCCCATGATGAGGCAGTTCATCACGGTGCGGGACCTGGAGCTCAGGATCAGGGAGGGCACCCTCCCGTGGGATGACTCGGTCCGCTACGACACCGTCGCCCTCATCCTGGACGGCAAGGACTTGGTTCAGTGGCTCCGCCCTTACGCACCACCCGGGATTGATCCGCCGGAGTACCTCGGTCATCCCACCGGGACCAACATGACCGAGCTTCTCCTTGGCCAACGCCCTGAAGATGAGTCCGGACGCACAGCGCTTCTTGGATGTACGTGCACGGTCATCGGCTGCGGGCCACTCCTGGCCCGCATCGAGGTCGGATCCGAAACCGTGACGTGGTCGCACTTCGGACGCGGACCTGGCGAGGAGTACGACTGGCTCGAGCTGCAGTTCACCCGGAACACCTACATGGACGCGCTCTCCAATTACGAGCCGACAACCTGATCTGGCTGCGTACCGGAGGCCGCACGGTTCTGCCGCGAGTCGTGGGTCGTACTTTCGCGCCGAGCGACAGCACGCCGAAGGATGAAGACTCCTATGCCTCGTCCGGCCACGCCTCGCCGGGTGGCCATGGGTCCGGTAGCCCGAAGAAGTCCGCCGCGGTGTTCGGCGGAGGAGTCTCCTTGAGCTCGTTGCGGTCGATGGCCAAGACGTGAGCCGGTAGCCCTACGTCTTCTGGCAACTGGACCATGGGGTCGGGGTGTCGCCACAGAGTGACCTCGGCGCGCTGAACGTGGTAGGGCATGAGCTGGTTGACAAGAAGTACGCCGGAAACATGGCGATGCTGCCAGTCGGGCGGCGCCCCAAAGTAGCCGTCGCGCTGTCGAATCTGCCGGCTCACAATCTCACCGTCAGGTCCCTCGCCCCACTGGATGGCGACGGCGCCATACATAGCGTTCGTGGTGTGCCAACGGTCCCTGTCATGGATATAAGTTCCGACGGCGATCATGAACGGCGCGTCGAGGTTCCCATACTCGTGTTGCTTGCCGGAGAGCGCTTTGCGGATCGCGGGCGCGTCATCGATCCAGCCCACCGGCGTGTGTCCGTAGACGCCAATGGCACGACTGTTGGGCCGTCGCCCTCGCGCCTCAGGCTTCAGCGGAATCGGCTTGAACGTGACTGACCAGCCATTGTGCTCCCATTGGTACGAGGGGCCGCTCTCCATGTCCCAGGGCGCGTCAGGGTCCAGTTTCGACAACCACCGGCGAAGGTCACCCCGAAGACGGGCCGCCGGGGGGGGACTGATTCCCTCCTCCAGTGTGTCGAGCCAAAGCATGAAGTTCGGATCATCGAGCTGGTTTACCGTGTCGAATAGGACTGCGCGTCGCGCTGCCGCAGCCTTCGCTGCCGGGTTCGCCCCTGGCGCAATCGCTTCTATGTAGATGCGCTCGTCGGCACGCTCAGCAAGGAAGTCGGGACGGGATGTCGATCCCTCGACGGTGGGATGGATCGTGACTGAATATCCCGCTCGCAAGAGGCTCTCGTGGAGGTAGAGCTCGAGGAAGGCACTGCGGAACTGATCGTCGTCCCGAGAGCGCAAGCGTTGGCGCAGGTCGTTGTGGTCATTGTCGTTCTCGACGTGATCAAGCCAGTCCTGCATGAGGCGCCGCGGGTGCTCCCAGTACGCCCCCGCAACTCGGTTCAAAAACTCAAAGCTCGACTCCTGGTGTCTTCCCGGAGCCACGTCCGTGCGGTGTACCTCGTCGAACAGCGGCTCGCGATGTGTATGCATGGGTCGCAGAGTGCCAGCGACCGCCGACAGTCCTCAAAGGCCGGGTGCGCGCTTCTGCGCTGTGATCGCGTAGCGTCCGACCATGCCGCCGGTCCGGACTTAAGGGTTCTCTGGATTTGCTGTCCACAGACCGAAGGAGGTTCCGGTCGGGTCCCTGTAGATGCCGAACCAGCGATCGTCTCCGCCCAGCTCTGTCCTGTGACGCTCGATCGTCCCACCGTTCTCAGCGATCGAAACGAAGGCAGCCTCGAGGTCATCGATCTCGAAGTAGATGCGGGTACCGCCGCTCGAGGGCTGGGTCGACTCGAGCGAGCGCTGCAGCCCTCCAAGGGTCACGCCGTCAGCCTTGATGATCCAGTAGTCCGCGCCGAGTGACGTGTCCGCGAAGGCTGGCTCGAACGCCCAGCTCCAGAGCGCGGTGTGGAAACTCTGGAAACGCTCGGGGTCCGCTGTCTCGATCTCCCACCACACGATTCCGTTCATCCTGCGAGGCTAGCCAGAAGCGCCTCGACCAGGCATCGGAGTGCCCCCGGCCGGCTCGCGCCAGCATCCGCACATGCCGCCAGGAGGCCAGCCACGCTCGTCCACCTCCGCCGCGTCGCACCGTTCGTTCAAGACGCGGTCTCTGGGAGTCGGTGTGTCCGATGTGACCTGTCGACGCAACTGTCCGCCGGGCACGGTCCGAGTGCGCCGTCCGGAAACTACGCTCTATTCGTCACCCTCGTCTTCGGCGACGGGAATCAGTTCGGATGTTGGGATGATGTTCATGCCATCGTTCGGGAACCTAACGTGAGCGTCCCCATTGTGATCTCTGACTACGTACACGATGCCGACTTCACCCCCGGCAGCCTCTTTCCATCGCACTCTGTCACCCTGCTGGATCCCATCCATTGCCCTCCACCATCCTCTCAACGGTCTACGCACGAGCCCTCTGTGCTCGAACCCCACCGCACCGTACCGCCCGTCACCTTGCCGACGCGTCGGATCGGCCGCCTGGAGGACGGCCATACCCATCCGACTCTGCCGCGAGGCGCGCGCGGCCGACAGCCACAGGAGGGGGACTGTCCGCCAAACGGTGTTTCTGGCCTGACACGCCGGCTCAGCTGGCGGGGAAGGTCATGTGATGACCGAGAAGATCACGAGCGTGAGCTCGA